>NZ_BDBB01000031.1 GCF_001612765.1 Nocardia arthritidis NBRC 100137 | reverse complement strand
CCCGGCTGGCCCGGCTGGCCGGCGCGCCGCTGCTGCGCGAACTCGACCCGAGCGGCCGGCTGCGCGCGCAGCTGACCGGCGCGGAACCGGAGATCAGCACCTACCACTCGTACGCGGGCAGGTTGCTCACCGAACACGGCCTGCTGCTTCCGGTGGAACCCTCGGCGGCCCTGCTCACCGAGACCCAGCTCTGGCAACTCGCCCACCAGGTGGTCCGCACCTGGGACGGCGACCTGGAGACCGAACGCACCCCCGTGTCGGTCACCGAGGCGGTGCTCGCGCTGTCCGGACAGCTCGCCGAGCATCTGGTCGAGCCGGAGGAACTGGCCGAGGCGCACACCGAACTGGCGAAGCTGGTGCACACGCTGCCCGCCGGTCCGCGGCAGCGGGGCGGGCCGAGTCAAACGCTGCTCAACATCGTGCAGGTGCAGCGGGAGCGGGTCGCGCTGCTGCCGCTGGTGCAACAGCTCAGCGAGGCGTTGCGCCGCCGCGGCGCACTGGATTTCGGCGCGCAGATGTCCCTGGCCGCGCGATTGGCCGCCGAGCACCCCGAGGTCGCCGCCGCCGAACGCGCCCGGTTCCGCCTGGTGCTGCTCGACGAATACCAGGACACCGGCCACGCCCAGCGCGTCCTGCTCGCCGCCCTGTTCGGCGGTGCGCCGGAGGGTGCGTCGGACCAGGTATCGACGCACAGGGTCGACGCACCCGACGTATCTCGGGAAGCGAATGGTGATTGCGCCACCGCCGGAAGCCGGGATTCGCCACGCGCAGAAGTCTTTACCGATTCCGAGCGGGTGGTGCGCCCCGGCGCGCATCCGCAGAATGTCGGCCAGCCGCTCTGGGGTGGCTCGGCGCCGGGCGATGTGTCGCCCAGTTCGGCCGCGCACGCCGATTCGCCGGGACAGGAAGGGTATCTGCGGCGCGGCGGCGCGGGCGAGCCGGGCGAGCTGAATCCACAGTGGCCCAGGGTGGATGGAGATCAGCCGGACGCCAGCACGGCGGCCCGCGAGCCACACGGCCTCGGTGGGAGCCCGGATGTGTCGGGCGGAGGCGCTTTCAACTCCGCGCGCGACGAGACGCATCTCGATCCATCTACGGGGCAACGGGGGGCGTCGGTGGACGATGCTCGCGATCCGGCCGCCGACCGGCTCACACAGGGCAGCCGTGCCCCGCAGTCCGGCATGGGAAAGCGCGAGCCGGACCAGATGCCGGACAACGAGTCTTCGCAGACCGCCGGCGCCCGTCCCGGCGACTCGGCGCCAGGCATGCGGCGCGTCGACACGGGGGGAGAAGGGCCACCGCGGTTCGCCGGTGCGCATGACCCGCACGCCCCAGCCCAGCGGCGCGATCAGCGCTCGCAACCGCACGACGGGCAACGCCTTGCCGTGACCGCCGTGGGCGATCCGATGCAGTCGATCTACGGCTGGCGCGGTGCCTCGGCGGCGAATCTGCCCCGGTTCGCCACCGATTTCCCCACTGCGCCGGGCGTTCCCGCACCCACGCTGGCGCTGCTGACCAGCTGGCGCAATCCGCCGGAAGCGCTGGCGCTGGCGAACCTGGTCGCGGAACCGTTGCGGCGCAAGGCTATCGAGGGCGGCGGGGTGACGGTCGACGCGTTGCGCGCCAAGCCCGACGCCGGGCCGGGGCTGGTGGCGCTCGCGTTGACCGACACCGTCGCCGCCGAACGTGACTGGGTGGCCGAGCGGATCGCTGCGGAGTGGACCGCCCGGCGCGCGGCGCAACAGCCCCCGCCCACCTCGGCGGTACTGGTGCGGCGCAACGCCGATGCCGCACCGCTCGCGGAAGCCCTTCGCGCGCAAGGGCTTCCGGTGGAGATCGTGGGGCTCGGCGGATTGCTCGCCACGCCGGAGGTCGCCGACGTCGTCGCCACCCTGCGGTTGATCGCCGAACCCGGCTCGGGCAGCGCCGCCATGCGCGTGCTGACCGGCGCGCGCTGGCGCATCGGCGTCGCCGACATCGCCGCCCTCGATCGCCGCGCCAGGGACCTGTCGATCCGGCGTCCCGGTTCCCAGGGTCCGGCCGAGATCGCCGACGGTGCCGCGCTGGACGAGGCGTTGCGCGAGGTGGCGCCGGAACCCGCCGAACAGGCCGGGCTGGCCGACGCGATCGCCGACCCCGGTCCGCCGGACCAGTACTCCTCCGCCGGGTTCGCCCGTATCGAGGCGCTGGGCCGGGAGTTGGCCGCGTTGCGCGAACGCAGCGGTCAACCGCTGGCGGAATTGGTCGCCGACGTCGAGCGCACCATCGGCGTCGGTGTGGAGACCCAGACGCGGCGAGCCATGGCGGGTACCGGGGCCGGACGCGAGCATCTGGACGCGTTCGCCGAAGTCGTAGCCGGGTACGCCGCGGACACCGGCGCCTCGCTCGGCGGGCTGCTCGCGTTTCTCGCCGCCGCGGAGGAGGTCGAGAACGGTCTGGAGCCGGGCGAGGTCGAGGTCGCCAAGGACCGCGTGCAGGTACTGACCGTGCATGCGGCGAAAGGCCTGGAATGGGAGATCGTCGCGGTCCCGCACGTGGTGGAGGGCGTGTTCCCGTCCAAAGTCGGCTCCGGTACGTGGCTGGGCGCGCTGGCGGAACTGCCGACGTCGCTGCGGGGTGACCGTCAGCAGGACGACGCGGCCGAGGGCGTGCCCGTACTCGATCTCACCGACCTGTACGACCGCGCGGACCTCGACCGCGCGATCAAAGCGCACAAGGAGGCGCTGGAACGCCGCCGGATCGATGAGGAACGCCGCCTGTTCTACGTCGCGCTCACCAGAACCGAACGCGTCCTGCTGGTTTCGGCCCACCACTGGGCGGAGACCGGCAGTTCCCCGAAAGGACCCTCGGATTTCCTGCTGGAACTGAAGCACGCGCACCAGGACCCGCAAAGCCCAGCCCACGACGTCTTGACGATCGACCGCTGGGACGACCCGCCCGCCGCCGACGCCGTCAACCCCTTCACTGACAACCCGGCGACCGCCGAGTGGCCGCGCGACCCGCTCAGCACCCGCCGCGACCCCATCGAACAGGGCGCCGCGCTGGTCCGCGCCGCGCTGGCCGAACTGCGTGCCCGTCCCCCCGATGCCGAGCGCCACGGCCCGGACTCGTCCGGCGCCGCCGCGGACCGCAGCCCCGGACCCGACCGTGTCGAGATGGCGCCCCCGCCGCCGGAAGACGAGCCGGATCTCGCGTACGAACCGGACTACTACCCGCCCGACGATGAGTACCCGCCGGACGAGTTCGCGAATGACTTCGAAGTCATCGCAACCGAATACGCCGACCCCTACGCGGACGTCGAACCCTATTTCGGTACGGCGCCGGACCCGGTGGAGGAATACCTGTCCGCAGGCGAGCCGGCATTCGCCGCGACCGGTTTCGCTCCGCCCCCGCCGGAGGACCGGTTCCGGCCCGAGCACACCCAGCCCGCGCCCGACCCCGGCGATCCCGAAGGCTGGGCCGCCGACGTCGACGCCCTGCTGACCGAACACCGGGCCGCCGCGGTCGCCGCCGAGGAGGTCGAGCTACCCGGTCAGATCGCGGCGACCGCCCTGGTCGAGCTGCGCGCCGACCCGGCGAGACTCGCCGCCCGCCTGCGTCGCCCGTTGCCCTACCCGCCGAATCCGCTGGCCCGCCGCGGTACCGCCTTCCACGCCTGGGTGCAGCGGTGGTTCGGCTCCACGCGCCTGCTCGGTCTGGACGAACTGCCCGGTGCGGCCGACAGCGGTGCGGCCGACGCGGGCCTGGACGCGGAGCTGACCGCGATGCAGGAGGCGTTCCTGAACTCGCGGTGGGCCGATCGCAGCCCGATCGAGGTGGAGATTCCGTTCGAGACATCGATCGCGGGCACCGTCATCCGCGGCCGGATGGACGCGGTGTTCGCCGAACCGGGCGGGCGGTGGACCGTGGTCGACTGGAAGACCGGCGCAGAGCCCAGCGCCGCCGAGGAAGCGGCGGTCGCCATGCAGCTGGCCGTCTATCGCTTGGCGTGGGCGCGGCTGATGGCCGCGCGCGAGGGACGGCCCGAGCACGAGATGCTGGACCGGATCGGCGCCGCGTTCCACTACGTGCGCACTGGTCGCACCATCGCGCCGGTCAACCTGGCCGGTCCGCAGGAGCTGGCCGAGTTGATCAGGAACGCCGCGCCCGCCGGCTCACCGCCAGCGCCTGAGTGACGAGCGGAATCTGCAACGGCAGCCGCAGCGCCGAGCCGATCTTGACCAGCCGCGGCGCCTTCTCGCTGGCCAGCATGTCCGCGGTGAACTGCACGTTGGCCGGGAGCACCGCGATGAACAGCAGCGCCGCGAGGCGTCCGCCGATGCTGCGGGTACGCGGAATCGCGAGCGCGGCGGCGACGCCGATCTCGGCCACGCCGGAAGCGTAGGTGTAGTCGCGAGCGCGTCCGGGCAGGAAGCGCGGCACGATCGAATCGAAAGGCTTCGGCCGGACGAAATGCAACACCCCCGCGCCGAACAGCAGGGCGGCCAGCGCCAGCGCAGGCCGCCGCCCGCCGTCGGACACGGATGTCAGCGTGTTTTCAGCCATGAGGAAACCCTTACATCCAGGCTGCTTCGCGTCGAGCCCGGGTCGCTCCGAGCCGGACCCGATTGTCCGCGTCTCGAACGGCGCGCAGGCCCGAAACCCGCATGGTCCCGTCGGCGGGAGACCGGCAATCGCCCGTAGCGAGCATCGTCCGTTGACGACGCGGCCCGCGCACCTCGACTCCCGGTTTCGAGCGAAGCGGGACCGAGTATGCGCCGTTCGCCGGCCGTAAAAGGGCCGCGAACACCCAGCGCCGCAGGCGCTGGAAAAACAAACACAGTAGGCTCCCCTGCTGTGCCGGAGGGACGAGGAATGCCGGGGATGACCGACGCTGGCGACGAGATGACGGGTGTGCCCTGTGTTCGGTGAGCGAGCGCGCAAACTGGAATTGGCCAGCCGCCCCGATTTCGCCTTGGTCGGCGTGCTGCGCATCCCGGAAGTGCAGACCAGTCCATGGATTTCACTGACCAGGCGGGTGCTGTTCGCGACCGCGCTGCTGTTCCTGGCCGCGCTGGTGGTCTACATCGGGCGCGACGGCTACCACGACAACTCGGCCAGCGAACTGTCGTTCCTGGACGCGTTCTACTACGCGACGGTGTCGCTGTCGACCACCGGATACGGCGACATCCACCCGGTGACGCCCGAGGCGCGGCTGGCGAACATCGTCATCATCACGCCGCTGCGCATCCTGTTCCTGATCGTCCTGGTCGGAACCACACTCAGCGTGCTGACCGAACGTTCCCGGCAGGCTTTCAAGATTCAGCGATGGAGGCACACCGTGCGCAATCACACCGTGGTCGTCGGATACGGCACCAAGGGGAGGACCGCGATCGACGCCATGCTCGGTGACGGGGTGCAACCCGCCGACATCGTCGTGGTCGACACCGACATGATCGCCTTGGAGGCGGCCGCGAACGCCGGGCTGGTCACGGTGCACGGCTCGGCCACCCAATCCGACGTGCTGCGGCTGGCCGGTGCGCAGAACGCCGAGTCGGTGGTCGTCGCCACCAACCGGGACGACACCGCCGTGCTGGTCACCCTGACCGCCCGCGAGCTGAACAAGGCCGCCAAGATCGTGGTGTCGATCCGGGAGGCGGAGAACACCCATCTGGTGCGGCAGTCCGGCGCGAACTCGGTGGTGGTGTCCTCGGAGACCGCGGGCCGGTTGCTCGGCATCGCGACGACCACCCCCACGGTCGTGGAGATGATGGAGGACCTGCTCACCCCGGAGGAGGGCTTCGCCGTCGCCGAGCGTGAGGTGGAGTCGTCCGAGATCGGCGGCTCGCCGCGGCATCTCAGCGATATCGTCCTCGGCGTGGTGCGCAACGGGGTGCTCCACCGGGTCGGCGAGCCGGAAGTGGACGCGGTCGAGGCGGGCGACAAACTGCTGTACATCCGCCGGGCGGGCAAGTGACCCCGGCGCGGACCGGGTGGTAGCTCGGGCGCGATAGTCTCGAACCGTGCCGGCATTTCAGCTCAATGGTGTTCCCTTGCTCTCCCGTACCGTCATCGATCGGGCCGAGCAGATCCGAGGTGATGCCCAGGCTCTGAAGGAGGGCTGGGCCGACGCCAAGCTTCTGCGGGTCAACCGTCGCGGGCAGGTGCGCTTCGAGGGGAACGTTCTGGTCCTGGACGCGGCCCTGGAGTTGTCCGCCGAACCCAGTCCGGCCGCGGTGTTCCTCGGCGTCGAGGACGGCATCCATCTGTGGGCCGTGCGCGATCCGGAACTGGAGGGCACGCTGACCGATCTGCGCGCGCTGGCCGGCGGCACCGTCGACGACCGCACCGCCGGGCTGCTGTCCACCGCGATCGCGCTGCTGAACTGGCACGACAAGGCCGGCTTCCACGGCGCGGACGGCACGGTGACCATTTCGTCGAAGGCCGGATGGTCGCGCGTCACCGAGAGCGGTTACGAGGAGTTCCCACGGATCGATCCGGCGGTGATCTGCCTGATTCACGACGGCGGCGACCGGGTGCTGCTCGCGCGCCAGAACAGCTGGCCGAGATCGCTGTTCTCGCTGCTGGCCGGGTTCGTCGAGGCGGGTGAGTCGCTCGAACGCTGCGTGGAGCGCGAGATGCGTGAGGAAGTCGGTCTCGACGTGCGCGAGATCAGCTATCTGGGCAGCCAGCCGTGGCCGTTCCCGCGCTCGCTGATGCTCGGCTTCGCCGCGGTCGCCGATCCCGCACAGCCGCTGATCTTCTCCGATGGCGAGATCGTCGAAGCCGACTGGTTCACCCGCGCGCAGGTGCGGGAAGCTCTGGCGGTGGGCGATTGGTCGAAGCGGGACGAGGGCGCCCAGCTGCTGCTGCCCGGCTCGATCTCGATCGCGCGCACCATCATCGAATCCTGGGCCGCGATCGACTGACGCACTCGCGCGCGGGCCGATGCGACCCGCGCGCGGCTGATCAGGACAGACCGGCGAGGACCTGCTTGACGGCGGCCAGCGACGGGTTCGTCGCGGTGGAGCCGTCGGCGAACTTCACAGTGGGCACGACGTGGTTGCCCCCGTTCACGCTGCCGACGAACTCGGCCGACACCGGATCTTGCTCGATGTCGATCTCGACGTAGGTGATGCCCGCCTCTTCCAGCTGCTTCTTGAGCCTGCGGCAGTAGCCGCACCAGGTGGTCGAGTACATCGTCAAAGTGGGGTTCGCGTCAGTCACGGACACTGCAACGCTGGACGGCTGCCCACTGTTCCAACTCGAACTTCTTCGCGCCTTGCCTCTCATTTAGTATGCGCGCATACTAAATGGATGACGCTCATCGCCACCGCGCACGCCTGCTCCAGTGCTCCGCCCACCGCCTTCTTCGCCCGCTGGGCCGACATGGCGACCTGGCCGGAATGGAACACCGACACCGAGTGGGTTCGCCTGGACGGACCGTTCGCCGAGGGCTCGACCGGGACGTTGCGGCCGAAAGGCGGGCCGAAGGTCCGATTCGTGATAGAGCGCCTGACCGACCGCGAGTTCATCGATGTGTCGAAGTTGCTCGGCGCGCGGCTCACTTTCGCTCATGAAGTCGCCGTCGCCGACGGCCGCACCACCATCACGGTGACGGTCTCGATCGACGGACCGCTGCGACGGCTGTGGACGAAGATCCTCGGCGCGGGGCTGGCGAAATCCGTACAGCCCGACCTGGACGCGCTGGTCGCCGTCGCGGAGGGGATCGCGGCGTGAGTGGCCGAGACCTTCGGCGAAGGCTCGCGGCGGACGCCCGCCGCACCGGCGGATCGTCGTGGTGAGCGAGCGTCGGCCGAAGTACCCACCGACATCGAGGAGTTGCGTGCCGATCTGGAATTCACCAGCGTGCCGAATTGGGGCACGTTCTGCGCCGCGGCCTGATAGAACGCCGCCTGATAGAACGCCGCCTGATAGAACGCCGCCTGATAGAACGCCGCCTGATAGAACGCCGCCTGATAGAACGCCGCCTGATAGAACGCCGCCTGATAGAACTCAGCCCGCACGATTACGCGCTGATCGCGCGGGCGATGACCGAGGAGTGTGGAAGGCCGATGCAGGCGGACGACGGGCGGCTGCGCTCCAGATTCCACACGGCCGAGGAAAGCCCCGGCCTGTTGCTGTGGCAGGTGACCAATCGCTGGCAGGCGGCGCAGCGGGCGGCGCTCGCTGCGTTCGATCTGACCCATGTGCAGTTCGTGCTGCTCGCCTCGCTGACCTATCTCGCCGCCGGTCGCGCGGACCCGGTGCGGCAGCGTGACCTGGCCGAATACGCCGCTACCGACCCGATGATGACCTCCCAGGTGGTGCGCACGCTGGCGCAGAAGGGCCTGCTGGAACGCCGCGACCACCCGAGCGATCGACGGGCAAAGGCCCTGGTCGCCACCGAAGCAGGGGTGGCACTGGTCAACCGGGCCATCGTCGCGGTCGAGGCGTGCGACGCGGAGTACTTCGCCCCGCTCGGTGCATCGGGCGGCGTTTTTCTCCGGTACTTACAGCTACTGCGCGACCGCTGATCGGTTGGGGGCTGTCCACCTGCTCGGCGCCCGCCCGCTGGTCAGAGCCGTGGCCTACCACGCCTGTGGGCAAGCCGCGGTCCCTGGGCCTTCCGCACCGGGGCGCGGAACACGGCGCCGCACTCGCCTCGAAGCGCGGCACGTCGGCAGTGATGTAGGTGGCCGAGTCCGATGTGTTGGTGATGTCGATGGATCGCGGTTGTCAGCTGCGTCGCCGACATCATGAGGTGTCGGATGACCTCGACAGCGGTCGGTCCGCACCGTTCGTCGGTGCGATTGTCCGCGGTGACGTCGGTGCGGGCTCGGGCGGACGCCCGCACGGTGGGTGTCGGTGGGCGCTGTCATGATGGACCGCGTGCCCGCTCTCGACCTCGCAGACCTCGATCCCGAGCAGGCCGCCGCCGTGCGCGCGCCGCGCGGTCCGATGTGCGTGCTCGCGGGCGCGGGGACCGGCAAGACCAGGACCATCACCTATCGCATCGCGCATCTGATCGCGCAGGGGCATGTCAAGGCCGATCAGGTGCTCGCGGTCACGTTCACCGCGCGGGCTGCGGGCGAGTTGCGCACCCGGCTGCGCGCGCTCGGCCTCGGCGGCGAAGCGACCCAGGTGCAGGCGCGGACGTTCCACGCGGCGGCGTTGCGGCAGCTGAAGTATTTCTGGCCGCAGATCGTCGGTGACGTGCCGTGGCGGCTGATCGATGCCAAGTTCCCGATCGTCGCGCAGGCGGCGCAGCGGGCCGGGCTGTCCACGGCCACCGACAGCGTCCGCGACCTGCTGAGCGAAATCGAGTGGGCGAAGGGCTCGCTCATCGCACCGGAGGACTACGTGGCGGCGGTCGCGAAGCAGCGGCGCGAGACGCCTTACGAGGCACTGCGGGTCGCCGATGTCTACGCCGGTTACGAGAAGCTCAAGGCGACGCCGGACGGGCTGCTGCTGGACTTCGACGACCTGCTGCTGCACACGGCGGCGGCGCTGGAGGACTATCCGGCGGTGGCCGACGAATTCCGCGGCCGTTACCGCAGCTTCGTCGTGGACGAGTACCAGGACGTGACGCCGCTGCAACAGCGCGTGCTCGACGCGTGGCTCGGCGACCGCGACGATCTGACCGTCGTCGGCGACGCGAACCAGACGATCTATTCGTTCACCGGCGCCACGCCGAGCTACTTACTGGACTTCTCCCGTCGTTTTCCCGATGCCACCGTGGTCCGCCTGGAACGCGACTATCGCTCGACTCCGCAGGTGGTGTCGCTGGCCAATCGGGTGATCGGAGCGGCGCGCGGGCGCATCGCGGGCACCAGGCTGCAGTTGATCGGCCAGCGCGCCGACGGACCCGAGCCGGTGTTCGCCGAATACGACGACGCGCCCGCGGAGGCCGCGGCGGTGGCGGTGGCGATCGGCAGGCTGATCGAGGCCGGCACACCGGCCGCCGAGATCGCCGTGCTCTACCGGATCAACGCCCAGTCCGAGAGCTACGAGCAGGCGCTCACCGAGCGCGGCATTCCCTACCAGGTGCGCGGCGGCGAGGGTTTCTTCGCGCGTGCCGAGGTCAGGCAGGCCGTGCAGGCGCTGCGGCAGGCCGCGTCGCGCGAGGATCTACCCGACCAGGCGCGCAGTGGCAATGCCCTGGTCTCGCTGGTGCGCGCGGTGCTCGCCCCGCTCGGGCTCACCGCCACCGAGCCCGCGGGCGCGCAGGCGCGGGAACGGTGGTCCTCGTTGATCGCCTTGGTACGCCTGACTGAGGAACTGGTCGGCCACGACGACCGGCTCGACCTGACCGGTCTGCTGCGCGAACTCGCGGCCCGCGCCGAGGCCAGGCATCCACCCACGGTGCAGGGGGTCACGCTGGCCTCCTTGCATGCCGCCAAGGGTCTGGAGTGGGATGCGGTGTTCCTCGTCGGCTTGTCCGACGGCACCATGCCGATCGCGCACGTCCTCGCCGACGACGGCTCGGTCGCCGACGAGGCGGCGCTCGAGGAGGAGCGGCGGCTGCTCTACGTCGGCGTCACCAGAGCGCGCGAACATCTGCGGCTGTCCTGGGCGCTGGCCAGGAACGAGGGCGGAAGGCGCTCCAGGCGGCGTTCGCGATTCCTCAACGGCCTCGTCCCCGACGATTCGCCCGCCTCGCGGATCGCGGCCTCGCCGCCTGCTTCGAACGGCGTCCGCCCGACCTGCCGGGTCTGCGCGAAACCGTTGATCGGCACCTACGCCACCATGCTCGGCCGCTGCCGTCGCTGCCCGGCCGAACTGGACGCGGAATTGCTTGCGGCACTGCGGGACTGGCGCGCGGAGAAGGCGCAGGCGCTGCGAGTCCGCGAATTCGTCGTGTTCACCGACACCACACTCACCGCGATCGCCGAACAACTGCCCGCCGATGACGCCGCGCTGGCCGCGATCGCGGGCATCGGTGCGAAGAAGATCGACCAGTTCGGGGCCGACGTGCTCGCGATCGTGGCGTCCCGGCTTCGATCCATATCACAAAACCGCAGGTAGAAAATAGGTTGTCGCGCTCGAAGATCTTGCCTATGGTGTTTTTACGCACCGGGAGGGCATCTCGGCGCGCACAGTTAGCGACACAACGAGTACAGGAGGGAGGCAGAGCAGTGGACAACATCATGAACTTCGGCGCCAGTGGCGTTGCGGTCTATGCGCCCATGGCGGCCTCCCGGGGGATCCTCGCCTTGCAGGGGATCGGTGTGTCCGGAATCGGTGCGTTCGGCACGTCGTGCATGCAAGTGAATTCCGTTGCGATGCACACGTCTATCCGCACCGAGATCCAGGGCAAGCCCAGCGCGGGCTGGCACCCGGCGGCTGCCGAGGCAGCAGTCGGTGTCTTCGCGGCTGAAGCCGGCTTCGAGCCGGCGGATCCGCTGGCAGCACGCCTCCGCACCGCACACCCAGCGATCGTGTTCAGGACTCGACACAGATGTCGACCTAGGTAGGGAGCTCCTCCCCGACCTCCTGGCCACGGATCGCACGACAGCGAAACCGTGGCCAGTATTCTCCGGCCCTTCAGCCGACCGGCACCGGTTTCGCCACAACAAACGAACCGCTGCAACGAGCTGAAGGAGAACGACGTGTTCACCGCACAGGGTTGGCCGCAGGCCACTACTGACGTGACATGCCGAACCGTGGCGTCGACTACCCGGACCCAGGAGATCACCAAGGTCCTGCCCTGCCGTGCTGGAGACCCGGACCTCTGGTTCGCCGAGAGCCCGGTCCAGTTGGAGCAGGCCAAGGCGCTGTGCGCGACCTGCCCGATCCGCAAGGGCTGCCTGAGCGCCGCCATGGATCGTCGTGAGCCATGGGGTGTTTGGGGCGGCGAGATCTTCGACCAGGGTGTCGTGATCGCCCGCAAGCGTCCCCGCGGCCGTCCGCGCAAGGTCGCGGTCCCGGCATGAGCCGGGGAGTGATTTCCCTCCCTCCGGTCGATGTGCTCGATTCCGTCGGTCCCGGCACGGACCGAGCCAACGAACGAGAAAGCAGACCAGCCGCCCACCGTCGCCCGGTGGGCGGCTGGTCTGCGTCGATGTTCGATGTGCGGCGCCCATGGCACCGCGTGCGGGCGGTCCCGGGAAGTCTTGCCTGCGAGCGACCGAACTCGCGCCTGCGGCGCATGCACTTCGGTCACTCGCACGTGAGCCGGACCGCGAACGTGCGCTCTGCCTGATCTGCCGCGCCTACGGCACCGTGGGGCCGCGGCCCTCCTGAGGCTCGTGTACGAGCGACCGCGACTCTTGGGCTGCGGCGCAAACGTTTCGCCACACGGAGACAAGCCGGGCCGCGAACAGTGCTCGTAAGACTCGCACTCGGCGGGGCTGGGAGTGCAATGCACACTGATCCGGGGGTCAGGAGGCCGTGCGCTCCTCGCTGAAGCCGGGCATCCAGGTTCGGACGAGTTCCATGAACGGCAGCTCGGCGTCGAGTTGCGCAAGAATGCCGACGGAGCCGCCGAGGACGCGGAAGATCATCACGTATTCCGCCGGAAGTTGCAGTGCCCGCGCTGTTTTCATTTCCGGGCTGGCGAACTCCGACGCCTTGCCCGCCACCCGCTGCATCCACCTGCGGGTGAAGTGGAACGAGTCGGCCTGGATCGGGTCGGTGAACGGCCGCAGATAGTCGGCGATCTCCTGGTGGGTGACCACTCGGCCAGGGATCACCCAGCCGTGGTCGTACAGCAGTTCGGTGAGTTCGGCGAAGCGCTGCTCGACCGCGAGGGCCAGCATGCGGCCCAGCACCACGGGGAAGCCGTCCGGCATCGGTGCGCACGCGCCGAAATCGATGACCGCGAGCTTGCCGTCGGGCAGCATCATGAAATTGCCGGGGTGCGGGTCGGCGTGCAGGAGTCCGACGACCTCCGGGGAGGAGAAGTGGAACCGGCCCATGAGCCCCGCCACGCGATTGCGCAGCGCGAGGGTGCCTGCCGGATCCTCGGCGCCCTGCTTGATGATCGTCGAGACGGCGACGCCGTCCAGCCACTCGGTGACGATCACCTTCGGCGCGCTGGCCACCACCTTGGGCACCACGATCTCGGCGTGCCCGTCGAAGCCCTTGGCGAAGGCGCGCTGGTTGGCTGCCTCGTTGCGGTAGTCCAGCTCTTCCTCGGTGCGTTCGGTGATCTCGGCGAGGATCGGCTTGACGTCCGCACCGGGGATCACGGACGCGACCAGACCGGACATGCGGGACAGGGTTTTGAGATCCGCGCGCAGCGCCTCGTCGGCGCCGGGGTACTGCACCTTCACCGCCACGGTCCGCCCGTCCGACCACACCGCCCGGTGCACCTGCCCGATGCTGGCTGACGCGGCCGGAATGTCGTCGAACTCGCGGAAGCGGGTGCGCCACTGGGTGCCGAGCTGCTGGTCGAGCACCCGGTGGACGGTGGCGGCGGGCATCGGCGGCGCGGCGGCCTGCAGCTTGGTGAGCGCCTCCCGATAGTGCTCGCCGAACTCCTCCGGGACCGCGGCCTCCATCACGCTGAGCGCCTGCCCGAACTTCATCGCGCCGCCCTTGAGCTCGCCCAGCACCGTGAACAGCTGCTCGGCGGCGCGTTGATTGAGCTGCGCGTTGATCTCGGACTTGTCGCCTCCGGCGAGCTTCTTGCCGAACCCCACCGCCGCCCGTCCGGCGATGCCGAGCGGAATCTTGGCCAACTTGGCGTTGCGGGACGAGCGACGGCGCACGATCTCAGACACGTACCCATCATGGCGGACGGACCGGCCGATCTGCCACGGCAATCTTGATCACGCCCGGGCTGCGGCGGCGAGGCCTGCGGAAATGCGCGCACACGCGCATGCGGGATGGCGGTCCCATCCGCGCCGATCGAGGACATGTGAATCGAGATCCAGTTCCAGAGTCGCGTCCAGGGTGGCCGGCGTGCGCCGCGGTGAGCAGGCGATGATCGCCTCCAGTTCGCTGAGGGCGACCGCCGTCGTCGCCGCGATCCCGGCGGGTGAGGCGTGTCCGACACGGCCGAGGAGTTGGGCCGCCAGATGCGGCCAATCGGCGTCGTTCTGCGAGCGGATCAGGTCCGCGCAGCGCAGACAGCTGGTCACGCCGGGCAGCACCAAGGGCCCTATGACGCCCTTGTTGTCCCGGATGCGCATTTGCAGATGGGGAATGCGGTGCAGTACCAAGGCGCTCACCAGCCGCGGATCGGGCATCAGCGTGTCGGCGAGTACGACGAGGTCCGCTCCCCAGGACCGCACCGTCGCCGTGCCGGACGGATAGTCCCGGGAACGGCTCGGCCGCACGCCCAGCGCGCGCAGCCCGGCCGACACCGCGTCCGAGAGCGGGCCGAGCCCATGCACCCGCACCGCCCGAACCTGGCCGGCTCGGTCCTGCGGGTGGTCCAGCAGCCCGGCTTCGTCGACCAGCGTGAGCAATGCCACAGCCCGTTCGGCATCGATGCCGCACTCTCCGGCCCGCCAGATGATCTGCGGCTTGGTGCGCAGACCATCGAGCAGGCGGAGGAAGGTGAGAACGGTCTCGGCGTCCATGCCTTCCGGGCCGAGCACCACCGCGGTTTCCGGATCGCACCCGAGTTGGACGACACCGGTCGGGCGGACCAGCACGGTCACCCTCGGACGCAATCGAGGACCACGACATATCGCTGTCATGTCATCAGTATGCGGATCGCAGGGTGCGCGGCTCGCTCCGAAATCCTCAGTTATCCACAGGATTTCACTTCATCCACAAGGCGGATCAGGCGGATGCGCCGCCCTCTTTGCCCAGGTCGGGCCCGGCGTCGTCATCCTTGTGCTCGCGCGCGGCCTGCTCGCGCGCTTCGGTTTCGGCCAGTTGCGCGAGCGGATCGTCGAACACGGCCGCGCCGCCGCCGATCACCGAGTCGATGAAGCCCGCGGGGGAGTCCAGATCGTCGGAGTCCGGCAGCAGGTCGGGGTGCGCCCAGACCCGGTCGCGCGCGGTCATGCCGGCATCGTTGGTGAGCCTGCGCCACAGTGCCGCTGCTTCGCGCAGCTTGCGCGGACGCAATTCGAGACCGACCAGCGTCGCGAAGGTCTGCTCCGCGGGCCCGCCGGTGGCGCGCCGCCTGCGCAGCGTCTCGGCCAGCGCGCCCGCGCCGGGCAACCGATCGCCGACGGCCTCGGCGACCACCACCTGCACCCAGCCCTCGATGAGCGCCAGCAGCGTTTCCAGCCGTTCCAGCGCCTGCTTCTGCTCCGGGGTGGTCTGCGGCTCGAAGGTGCCCTGCGCCAGGATCTCCTCGAGCTTCGCCGGATCGGTCAGCGACATCGGATCGATGCCCTGCGCGGCCTGCTCCAGCGCGGAGAAGTCCATCCGGATGCCGCGCGCGTAGTCCTCGACCGCGCCGAGCACCTGCTGGCGCAGCCACGGCACGTGGGCGAACAGTCGCTGGTGGGCGGCTTCCCGGGCGGCGAGGAACACCAGGATCTCGCTCTCCGGCTGCTCCAGCCCCGCACTGAACTCCGAGATCGCCGCGGGCAGCAGCGCCGCGGTGCCGGTGGGGCCCAGCGGGAGTCCGATGTCGGTGGAGGTCAAAACCTCTTTGGCGAGCTGCCCGAGCGCCTGGCCGAGCTGCGAGCCGAAGGCCAAGCCGCCCATCTGGCCCAGCATGCCGACCATCGGCGCGGCGAACTGCTTGGCCTCCTCGGGCAGCGCAGACGTCCACATCCCCGAGATCTGCTGGGCCACCGGGTCGCACAGGCGTTGCCAGGTGGGCAGGGTCTGCTCGATCCAGTCGTTGGCGGTCCAGGCGACCGTCTTGGTGGCCCCCGCGGGCAGGGTGGTCGCGCTGTCGAGCCAGAGTTCGGCCAGATGCGCGGCGTCGGCCACCGCGCTCGCGGCGCCCGAGGACACGGGGGCGACGGACGAGCCGAGCTGCTGGCGGGCAAGTCGCTTGGCGACGTCGTAGTTCACCGGCCCGGCCTGCGCGGAGCCGGGTTGCCCCATGCCGCTGAGCATCTGGCCGAGCGAGGTCAGCATCTGCCCGAGTTGCGCCGGGTCGAATCCGCCCGCGCCGGACCCGCCGATACCGAAACCGAGCGGGTCGTTCGGACCGGGACCGCCCGGCTCGTCACCGCGCTTACGATCGTCGTCGTCGCGGTTCGAGAATCCGAAGGGGAGGTCGTTCATGCCCTTCACGTTACGCGCGTAGCACAGCGTCCCGATGTTCGCGCGGCGCGAAACCGGCGGCGGCGCGCCCGGGGAAAATGACCGCCTCCGGCGCCTCGCGTCGCCTGCTGTCATTACTGTGGTCCGGGTGAATCGTCGGATCCTCACCCTGGTGGCCGCTCTGATCCCGGTGCTCGTGCTCGGTGTCCTCGGCAGTGTGCTGACTGTGCCGTTCGTCGCACTCGGGCCCGGTCCCACCTTCGACACTCTCGGCGAGGTGGACGGCAAGGATGTCGTCGACGTGCGCGGCACCGAAGTCGATCCGACCACGGGTCATCTCAACATGACCACGGTGTCGGTGCGGGACGGGCTGAGCATCTTCGAGGCGTTCGGCTTCTGGGCCAGTGGCAAGCACGGCCTGGTGCCGCGCTCGGAGGTCTACCCGCCGGGCGTTTCGCGCGAGGAGATCGACAAGTCCAACCAGGAGGACTTCAAGGACTCCGAGGGCAACGCCGAGGTCGCCGCGCTGCATTACCTGCGGCTGCCCACGGTGGTGCTGCTGCGCAAGGTGACCGACGACGGGCCCGCTCACGACGTGCTGCGCGCGGGCGACGAGCTGATCAGCATCAACGGCACGCCCGTGACGGCGCCCAAGGACGTCGTCACCGCGGTCTCGTCCCAGGCGCCGGGCAGCACGCTGACCGTGGTGTACCGGCGCGACAGCGCCGAGCAGACCGCGACGATCGTCCTCGGCGCGCGCCCCGACGACCCGGCCAAGGGCTACCTCGGCGTGACGCCGGGGGAGGGCGCCCGGCCGCCGCTTCAGGTCGCCTTCAACCTCGCCGATATCGGCGGACCGTCCGCGGGACTGATGTTCAGCCTGGCCCTGATCGACAAGCTCTCCCCCGGCGAGCTGGACGGCGGCAAATTCGTGGCGGGCACCGGGACCATCGACCAGGACGGCAAGGTCGGTCCGATCGGCGGCATCCAGTACAAGATGATGGCCGCGCGCGACGCGGGCGCGGAGACCTTCCTGGTCCCGGCCGCCAACTGCAACGAGGCCAAGCAGCGGACCCCGGACGGCCTGCGGCTGGTGCGCGTCGAGAACCTCACCGGCGCGGTGCAGTCGCTCACCGAGATCAACACCGGCAAGGAACCGGTCAGCTGCGGCTGACGTCGCGACGCGAGGCCGGTGACCCCGGCCGGAAGCCGCGAGACCCGGTCCGGGTGCGCACCGCGTGCGCGTAGCAGGGCACGCGGGCGGCTTCCCGTGCGGCGAGCAGCAGCAGGATCTCGCTCTCCGGCGGCTCCAGCCCCGCATCCGAGATTGCGGCAGGCGACAGCGCCGCTGTGCCCACGGGTTCCGGCGGGCGGCCGAGGTCAGTGTCAGCGCGCCTCGCCGGCGAGCCGGCCGAGCGCTTGGCCGGGTCTTTTCACTCGAGGGTATGGTGCAGCGCCTCGACCAGGTTGGGCGCCAGGTTGGGATAGGTGCGCAGGTCGAGGTCGCCGAAATCGTCGGCGTCGTCCTCGGGGCGCAGTTGCAGCAGGCACAGCGACGCGCCGTCACGCAGCACCGCGGCGAACAACCGGGCCTCCCGGCGCTCCGGGTGCGCCTCGGCGGCGGCGCGCGCGGCCGCGTCGGCGGCGTCGTGATCGGCCAGCAGCGGCGCGAGCGCGTCGTCGAGCGTCGACTCGGCGTCCGGCGGGAGCACCACGATCTCCTGCACCAGCACACAACCGCGGACGGCGGGAGGCCAGCTGGTGGTGGCCAGGAATTCGTCCAAGGCGATCGAGCCGCCGGTGATGTCGTCCGGGAAAGCCTCCTGCGCGACCGGCGTCAGCTCGTCGCCCTCGTCGAGCTGCTCCTCCAGTTCCGGCTGCGCCGCGACCAGGTCCGCGGTCGGCACCAAGGCGAACATCTGCGGGGGACGCCCCCACCCCTCGGCGTCGACGAATTCCGCCACCTCCCGGACGGATCGGGCAAGGACGAGTTCGGCGTGCAGGTCTGGGGTCACGCGAACATCCAATCAAACGGCCGACGGGGTCAGCCGGAAACCCGTGCGATCGGTTCCCCGGCGCGGCGATCGCAACCCTGCCAGCTGCATGGTGTCCGATTTCCGTAGAGTGGGCCGGGACGGTCCGCAAGGACCACCCGCAACATCGGACTGCGGCGCATCGGCCGGGCGTATCGGTGCGAGCGTCGCCGGACCTTGGAGAGTGGCATCGTGGGCATGCGGCCCCCCACCGGCTTACCTTCGCTGTCCCGACGCAGCCGTGTGCTGCTGGTGGCAGCCATCGTCCTGGCGGCATTGCTGCTGCTCGGGCCGCGGCTGACGGACACCTACACGAATTGGCTGTGGTTCGGCGAGGTCGGCTTCCGCAACGTGTATCTCACGGTGTTGCGGACCCGGGTCCTGCTATTCCTCGTCGTGGCGGCATTCGTCGGACTCGTGGTCTGGCTGGCGCTGCTGCTGGCCTATCGGTCCAGGCCGGTGTTCGTGCCGGTGGCGGGCCCGAACGATCCGATCGCGCGCTACCGCACCACCGTGATGAGCAGGCTGCGGCTGTTCGGCGTCGGCATCCCGGTGCTGCTCGGCCTGCTGTCGGGCCTGGTGGCGCAGTCGAACTGGGTGACGGTGCAGTTGTTCCTCCACGGCGGTTCGTTCGGCGAGAAGGACCCGGAGTTCGGCCTCGACGTCGGCTTCTACGCCTTCGACCTGCCCTTCTACCGCATGGTGCTGAACTGGCTGTTCGTCGCGGTGGTCATCGCGTTCTTCGCCAGCCTGGTCACCCACTACGTCTTCGGCGGACTGCGCCTGACCGGTCGCGAGGGCACGCTCACCCGCGCCGCGCGGATCCAGCTCGCGCTGCTGGCCGGAACCTTCGTGCTGCTCAAGGCGATCGCGTACTGGTTCGACCGCTACGAGCTGCTCTCCAGCAGCCGCAAGGAACCCACCTTCACCGGCGGTTCGTTCACCGACATCAACGCGGTTCTGCCCGCGAAGCTCATCCTGCTGTCGATCGCGGTGATCTGCGCGCTGGCCTTCTTCGCCGGCATCGTGCTGCGCGATCTGCGGGTGCCGGCGATGGCCGCCGCGCTCCTGGTGCTGTCGTCGATCCTGGTCGGCGCGGTGTGGCCGCTGGTGGTCGAGCAATTCTCCGTGCGTCCCAACGCCGCGGACAAGGAGAGCGAGTACATCGAACGCAACATCGCCGCGACCAGGCAGGCGTTCGGCATCACCGATGACAGGATCGACTACAAGGACTACAAGGGCGAGAGCAACAAGAACCCGCTCGAGGTGCCGGTGGACGCCGCCACCATCGGCAACGCCAGGTTGCTCGATCCGAACATCCTCTCGCCCACGTTCACTCAGCTGCGCCAGCTGAAGAACTTCTACGGCTTCCCGGAGTCGCTGGACATCGACCGCTACAACCTCGACGGCGACGTGCAGGACTACATCGTCGCCGCCAGGGAGCTCTCGCCCGCGGCGCTGAGCGGCAACCAGACCGACTGGATCAACCGGCACACCGTCTACACCCACGGCAACGGCTTCGTCGCCGCCCCCGCCAACCGGGTGAACAAGCCGCCGTCGGACGATCCCAACGCCGCCGGGGGCAGCGGCGACGGCGGTTACCCGATCTTCATGGTGAGCGATCTGTTCACGCCCGCGGACAAGCAGCGGATCAGGGTGGACCAGCCGCGGGTGTATTTCGGCGAGCTGATCTCACAGGCGAACCCGGACTACGCGATCGTCGGCGCGATGGACGGCCAGCGTCCGCGCGAGTACGACTCCGACACAGCGCAATTCACCTACACCGGCAAGGGCGGCGTGCCGATCGGCAACTGGTTCAACCGGTTGGCCTTCGCGGCCAAGTACGCCGAGCGAAACATCTTGTTCTCCTCGGCCATCGGTGACGACTCGAAGATCATCTTCAACCGCAGCCCGCGCGAGCGGGTGCAGAAGGTCGCGCCCTGGCTGACCACCGACGGGAACGCCTACCCCGCGGTGGTGGACGGACGGATCGTCTGGATCGTGGACGCCTACACCACGCTGGACAACTACCCGTACGCGCAGAACACCGAGCTGGAGGGCGCGGTCGAGGACAGCATCGACAAGAAGACCGGACGTCTGCTGCCGCGCAAGTCGGTCAGCTACATCCGCAACTCGGTGAAGGCGACGGTCGACGCGTACGACGGCAGCGTCACCCTCTACGAGGTGGACTCCTCGGATCCGGTGCTGCAAGCATGGCGCGGGGTGTTCCCTGGCGCGGTGAAGCCGGAGAGCGAGATCTCGCCGGAACTGCGGGCGCACTTCCGCTATCCGGAGGATCTGTTCAAGGTCCAGCGCGAAATGCTGTCGAAGTACCACGTGGACGATCCCCGGGAGTTCTTCACCAACAACGCCTTCTGGTCGGTGCCCGCCGATCCGACCACCGAGGGCGGGACCACCGCGAATCAGCCGCCGTATTACGTGCTGCTGGGCGACTCGAAGACGAACAAGCCCACGTTCAATTTGACCAGCGCGATGACCGGCTACAACCGGCCGTACCTCGCGGCGTACATCTCGGTGCGCTCCGATCCGGACGGGTACGGGAAATTCACGATTCTTCGATTGCCCACGGATACACAGACATTGGGTCCGCAGCAGACGCAGAACCGGATGACGACCTCGCCGGACGTATCGCGCGAGAAAACGCTGCTGTCGAATTCGAACAAGATCAAATATGGCAATCTGCTGACCTTGCCGGTCGCGGACGGCGGCATTCTTTATGTGGAGCCGTTCTACAACGAACGCAACACCGGGCCGAACACGGCGACCTTCCCGCAGTTGCTGCGCGTGCTGGTGAGCTATCGGGACGAGGCGGGCAACGTCAAGGTGGGCTACGCCTCGACATTGGCGGACGCGCTGAACCAGGTCATCCCGGGTGCGGGGGCGCTGGCGACGCCGTTCGGCGGTGACTCGGGCACCAGGCCGAAGCCCGGCACCGCTCCGCCGCCTGCCGATCAGGGCAACAACGGGACCGGCGCTGCCGCGACGCCGCCGCCCGCGTCGGTCTCGCCGCCCACGGCGGGATCGTCCACCGCCAAGGACGCCGCGGCGGCCGAACTCAACCGGAAGATCGAGAATGTGCGAAATGCCATGCGCAGCGGCAACTTCCAAGATTTCGGCCGGGCATTGGACGAGCTGGAAGCCGCCGTCAAGGCGTACCAGGACGCGGGTCGCTGAATAGCGACGCCGTTCGAACAGCCCCGAACACCGAAGACGCCGCCATCGTTCACGATGGCGGCGTCTTCGGTGTTCGTGACGCGGGACGGGTCAGCGACCGAGAGCGTCGATCAGCGCGCTGTTCTGGCTGAGGATCTGCTGGAGCTGGTCCTTCACGCCGTACTGCTCGGCGAGCTCGTCCGCGGCGGACCGGCCCTGCTCGACCGCCGACTGCGCGGCGCTGACGGCGGGCTGGGCGGGTTCGGGCACGGCGGGCAGTTCCTCGGCCTCGACGAGGGGCTCGGGCTCGGAGGTGCCCGGGCGCAGGTACTGGCCGCACACCGGCCACGCGCCGGGGCCCTGGGTGGCGAGCACGTTCTCCGCCACCCGGATCTGCTCTTCCTTGCTCGCGTTGTGCGCGGAGCCCCTGCCGCCGTTGGCGGCCCAGGTGCTCTGCGAGAACTGCAGGCCGCCGTAGTAGCCGTTTCCGGTGTTGATCCCCCAGTTGCCACCGCTCTCGCACTGTGCGACGCCGTCCCAGTCGTGGGACGCCGCGGAGGCGGAAGCGGTGGAGAATGCGAACGGGACGGCAACAAGAGCGCCGGTGATGGCGGCGAGGCCGAGGGCGCGGGTGCTGATCTTCCGGTTCTCAGTCATGGTCGTTTCCCTCCCTGCGCCCGCCGGCACGGCGATGGAACTGCGCCGCGTCCCTGTCCCCAGGTCGTCGGGGATCCTCGAACCGCGGGACAGGGTTGCCGGTGTTCGGCGGTTCGAGTTCGAGCCCGTCTCGGATGATCCGGGCCGTGGATTGACGGTAACGAAGAAATCTCAGCAGATCACATCTGGATAACGCCGGAATTGCATGAAGCGAATAACGGGAATATCCCCGTTTTTCCAGGTGGGAAACGGCATCAACACGCCGGTGCGGAGGTAAGTTATCGCATCGTTATGTGAGTGAGATCACGTCGAAATGGTGAATTAGGTCACGTTTGAAGTGGCCAACGTGTGGCAAATCTTGCGCGCGCGTTGTTGAATGTGCTTGTCGCCGGGATTGTCGTCGCGCCTTCGGGGTCGCGCGCATGTTCCTGTCGACGGCTCCAGTGGTCCGTCTACCGCGGCGAAACCGCTGCTGAGCTGGCGATTTGCAGACTGTGTGAACCCGTGTGTAATGTTGTGTTCACCGACGCGGGGTGGAGCAGCTCGGTAGCTCGCTGGGCTCATAACCCAGAGGTCGCAGGTTCAAATCCTGTCCCCGCTACTAGCGAAAGGCCCGGAACCACGAGGTTCCGGGCCTTTTCGTTTTCGTTTTCGATGCTCCGGTTCGGCAGTCTTCGGAGATGTCCGCCCGTTCTGGTGGGTCTACTGCCGGTGGAACCGCTCCCGAACGGCGTCCATGCGGGCGCGCAGTTCCTCCGGGCTGATCACGCCGAGGTCCATCAGCGCGTGCGCGGTGACCACCACGGAGCGGGTGCGGACCGGGAAGTCCTGGTAGATGGTCTCGCCGAGCTCGTCCTCGGCATGGCGGCGCTCCAGATTGTCCAAGGCGCCGCGCCAGGAGAGGCATTCGCACATGGCCTGCATGCTGGACTCCCATGGGTCGGGCTTGCGATCGAGGTCGGGCAGGGTTCTCTCCCGGCGTGGCGCGGGTCCCAGCGTGTTCAGCAGGACTTCGTACGGACCGCTCGTCACCGGCGTCCCTCCTGTCTCGGTGCGGTCTCGACTCGGTTCGGCGGCTGCTGCGCGGTCCAGTCGACCTGGGGCAGCGCCACTCCGATCATGGTGTCGCGGGTGACGATGGCGGCCAGCTGCTCCTCGGTCCAGCCCTCGGTACCCTCGGGGCGCATCGGCAGCACCATGAACCGGGATTTCTGGTTCGAATCGTGCACCCGGATCTCGACGTCGGGCGGGAAGTGCAAGCCGAACTCGGCGAGTACCTCGCGGGGCCAGCGCACCAGGCGGCGACGGTAATTGGGCGTGCGATACCAGTCCGGGGACATCCCGAGAACCGGTCGCGGATAGCACGAACACAGCGTGCACACGATGACGTTGTGCACCTGCGGGGTGTTCTCCAGCACGTAGAAGTAGGTGTAGTCGCTCGGCGTCCCGGATCCGGTGGGATCGCGCCAGTCGATGCCGACCTCTTTGCACGTCTCGGTCCCGTCGGCGAGCAGGCGTGCCTTGAAGTCCGGGTCGGTCCACGCCTTGGCGACCAGTCTCGATCCGCCGTGCGGACCGACCGATTCTGCCCACTCGGCGAACCTGCGGTGGTCTTCCTGGGAGAAGAGCCCCTTCTCGATGGCCAGTTCGCGGACCGCCGTCTCGAGCACTTCGAATTCGCTGATCTCGTCGCTCGTCCGGATCGGCGCGTGCGTGTCGTGATCGTGGGTCCGGCTCACTGGGCGTCCTCCTCTGCGGGCTCGAGCCAGCGCTCGGAGACCTCCGTCTCCAAGGTGTCGGCGTCGAAGCCGGTGTATTTGGGCCACAAATCCTTCTGACGGAATCGCACGACGTAGAACGGCTCGACGCGACCGTCCTCGCGCCCCCACGCCTCGTCCTCCGGGATGATCCACTCCGGCCGGTACTCGACGACGACACCGGTGTGCCCGCGGGTGTAGGCCTGGGTGCGGGTGTGGAACATCGAGGTGGCGTCGCGCACCCGCACGTGATCGCCGATCCGATACTTCCTGCTCATGGCCGCGCCTCTCTGCGGGCGCGCACCTCGTCCAACTTGGCCGAGAGTTCGTCGGGGGTGATCAATCCCTTGGCGACCAAGGTCTTCGCCGCCACGGTCGCCCAGCGCGCGTAGTACGGGAGGCCGAAGTACAGCGTCGCGCCGAGGTCGTTCTCCGCTCGCCTGCGTTCCTCGGAGTTCCACACGCCGCGCCAGCCGAGGCATTCGCACGTGATGTAGGTGCTCATCTCCCAGGGCTCTTCCTCCTTCTCCCGGTACTCGACCGGGATGTCCGGTTGGCCGCCGACGTCGTGCAGAACGTGCCGAAGCGCGGCGAACAACTCGTTGGAGATCTCGTAGGGCGAATCCAGCGGTTCGCGGAAGACCGGTGCGAGGTCCGCGACGCGTTGCTGCAACTCGTCGAATCGGTTCGGTGCGCTCATGATGCCTCCGTAGCGACGGATGCGGTGTCTCCGGCGGGGCAGTTGCGGTGGATGTGCGCGCGCACGTGCGTACTCGTCGAGGCGGGACCGACGACGAGCGCCATGGGGACTCCAACGGGACGGTCTGCCCGGTCATCGGGCAGACGGGAGCAGTCGGGCGACGGGGTGTGACCCCAGTCACAATCGCATGGTTCGGTTGCCAAGAGTACACGTCAAGATCGATTTGCTGAAGGATGTCCGCGGTGCGCGGCGCGGCCGCGCACCGGCTCGGAGAATCGG
This sequence comes from Nocardia arthritidis NBRC 100137, assembly GCF_001612765.1. Classification (GTDB taxonomy): domain Bacteria; phylum Actinomycetota; class Actinomycetes; order Mycobacteriales; family Mycobacteriaceae; genus Nocardia; species Nocardia arthritidis. The sequence continues at coordinate 20,902 of NZ_BDBB01000031.1, read as the reverse complement.
CGGTTCGACCTCTTGACTAGCGGAAAATGTGGAGGAGACTAGTCATTACACCGGAGCACCGGTAGGTGAGCGCACGGTCAGCCGAGACGTCGGCAGGCAGTGAAGACACCGACCCAGGATCCGGCTAGGCCCCCGGTAAGCCAGTCGAAACACCGGAGTCGTCAGCGACGACCGACGCTCACGGTTTCGGCGAGACTACCGGGGACTGATCTGTGTAAGGGGTCTTTCTCCTGAGTTCCAACGCTCGCGAACCCGATCGAGCGGTCGGCCGAATCGGCTCACTTCCACGGAATGCTGGTGGTTGACTAGCCGTGTGCCGGCTGTCTCGGCCGCACATCGGCAACCCGTGTCAGGAGGCACTCGCAATGCCCACACATGACGGAAGCTGGCCGCAGGGAACGCCGTGCTGGGTCGACTGCCAGGTCGACGATCCGGCGCGCGCCCGCGAATTCTACGGCGCCCTCTTCGGCTGGGAGATCGAGGACAGCCCGCCCGAGGCGGGCGGATATCTGATGGCGATGCGCAACGGCCGCGCGGCCGCGGGCATCGGACCCAAGCCGGAAGGCATGCCGATGCCGTCTGTGTGGACCACCTATCTCGCCGCCGACAGCGCCGACGCGATCGGGGAGAGGGTCAGCGCGGCGGGCGGTGCGCTGATGATGAAACCCTTCGACGTGCTCGATGTCGGCCGCATGTTCGTCGGCGCCGACCCCACCGGCGCGGTGTTCGGGGTCTGGGAGGCCAAGGCCCACGCGGGCGCGGGCATCTACAACGAGCACGGCGCCTACTGCTGGAACGAACTGCACACCAGCGATTACAAGCAGGCCCAGGAGTTCTACGCCGAGGTGTTCGGCTGGCACTACGCCGAGATCGGCGACGGCGAGCACTTCGTCTACTCCACCTTCAGCCTGACGCCCGACGGCGACGCCGTCGGCGGCGTCAACGACTCGACGAAGATGCCGGGCGACAACCCGTCGTATTGGCTGACCTGGTTCCAGGTCGACAACACCGACCAGGCGCTGGCCGACGCGGGCGATCTCGGCGCCACCGTCATGTCCGGACCCGACGACAGCCCCTTCGGGCGTATGGGCATCGTCCAGGGCCCGCAGGGCGAGGTCTTCGGCATCATCGATCCCACGACCACCGTCGGCGAACCGCCGAGCGGCGCCTGAGCCGTGTCGGCGGAGCGGCGAGGTGAGCGCCGCTCCGCCGACGGGTCGTCTCGCCGCACGAAGGTGGAGCAAGGGCGGGTGCGTCGCGCGGCCCGCTACGGATCCTCGACTACTCCGTATCGGAGGTCTCGCGACTGTGCGCCTCGGCGTCGATGAGTAGTTGGGTGGCCCCGCGTCTGAGAGGCGCGGCCGAGCGCGCCTATTACGGCGTGACCAGCCCGTGCTGATGGGCGTAGACGACGGCGTGGATGCGATCGCGCACGCCGAGCTTGGCGAGGACGCGGGACACGTGGGTCTTCACCGTCTCCTCGCCGACGCCCAGTTGCGCGGCGATCTCGGCATTGCTGTGCGCGTCGGCCAGTAGGAGCAGTACCTCGAGTTCACGAGCGGTGAGCTGGTGGACTTCCGGCGGGGTGCGCGGCGGCGCGAGCGTGCTCGCGAAGCGGGAGACCAGGCGGCGGGTCATCGAGGGATCGATCAGCGCGTCGCCGCGCGCCGCGATCCGGATGGCCGTGACCAGTTCCTCGGGCGGCAGGCTTTTCAGCAGGAACCCGCTCGCGCCCGCCTGCAAGGCGCGATGCAGGTTGGCGTCGCTGTCGTAGGTGGTGAGCACCAGGACGTGCGTTCCGCCCGCGGCGACGATCGCGCCGGTGGCGGCCAGCCCGTCCAGCTTCGGCATCCGGACATCGAGGATCGCGACATCCGGTCGCAGCCGGGCGGTCTCGGCGATGGCGGCGCGGCCGTCGCTCACCTCGGCGACGCAATCGAGGTCCGCCTGGCTGTCGACGACGGCGCGCAGGCCGGAGCGGAACATGCTGTGGTCGTCGGCGATCAGGATACGGATGGGCGGGTTCACGATCCTCCGATCGGCACGGACACCGTGGTGTGCCACTGCGCGGCGTCGCTGCCGTAGTCCAGTTCGCCGCCGAACAGCTCGGCGCGGCGGCGGATCCCATTGAGGCCGCGCGGGACCGAGGTGTCGGCGGCGGCCGGTTCACGGGCGAGGGGATTGGTCGCGCGCAGCACCACCCGCTTCGGCAGGTACTCCACCTCCAGCCGCGCGTGCGTGCCGTCCCCGTGCCGCAGCGCGTTGGTCAGCATCTCCTGCACGATGCGATACAGGGTGATGTTCAACGAGTCGGGCAGTTCCACCGCGTCGCCGCGCACGGTCGTCTCGACCTGCAGGCCGGCCGCGCGGACGTGCTCGATCAGCCCGTCGATGTCGGCGAGTCCCGGCTGGCGCTGCCCGTCGTCGTCGCGTCCGTGCAACAGATCGAGCTGGCGGCGCAGATCGACCATCGCGGCCCGGCTGCTGGACTCCACCGCGGACAGTGATCGGGCGGCGGCCGGGTTCGCCGTGCCGCCCAGCGCCAGCCTGGCGGCGCCGGCGTGGATGCCGATCGCGCTGACGTGATGCGAGATCACGTCGTGCAGGTCGCGGGCGATGGCCGCCCGCTCGTCGGTGACCGCCCGCTCCAGAGCCACCCCGTGCTCCTGCTGTCGCAACCGGGCACGCTGCTCGAGGTCGGCGATGTAGGCGCCGCGCGCGGCTGTGTAACGGCCGACCAGCCAAGGCACGCAACCCGCGGAGACGGTGGAGGCGAGCAGTAGCCGCCAGTCCTGGGCGGCATTGCTTGCGGTGAGCGCGTGGGCGGAGGCCACGCCGGCGCACAGCAGCAGCATGGTCAGCACGGATTTCGGCCCGGCGAGCCATGCCCCCGCGCGATATCCGGCCACCAGGAAACCCACGTCGGCGAACCGCACCGGGAACCCGTGGCGGTGCAGCAGCAGCGCGGCCAGCAATCGCACGAGCACCTGCGCCACCGCCACCACCCCGGCGGTCCGGGGCGGCGCGGCCAAGGCCAGATCGGCGGCGACGATCGCGGTGATCGCGGCGGCCGTCTGCCATGGGGCCACGGCGAATACGCCGCACAGCCCCAGCACCACTGCGTCGATCAGGGCCGCTGCCACGGCCACCACCACCGACTGCCGCGCCAGCGACCTGCTCACATCCAACAGTTCGCCACCGCCTCCGTCCGGTTCAGCGTCGAGTTACGCGGCGATCCTAGCGAGCGCGCCCGGCAGCGCCGACCACTCACTGTGCCCGCCGACCGAGCCGCGCGCGTCCCCCGCGCGGGGGACGCGCGATCCCTCGTCGGCGCGATGTTCTCGAGGCCGCGCAGCCGTAGCGTCGATGTCGACGGCGGACGATGAAGGAGAACTCATGGGCCGTGTGGAGTTGTTGAGCTATGCCATTCCCGCGTTCGCGGTGCTCATGCTGGTGGAGTGGATCTCCTACCGGCGCGATCCCGACCGATCCGGCACCAGCGGGTCGGCCCGCGACACCGCGTCCAACATCGCGACGTTCACCCTGGGCCGGCTGGTGAAACCGCTGATGCAGTATCTGGTGCCGTTCTCGGCGGTGGTCGCCGCCGCCGCGATCACCCCGCTGCATCTTTCGCCGCGCTCGTGGTGGGTCTGGGTACTCGGCCTGATCGTCACGGATCTCTGCTACTACTGGGCGCATCGCGCCGACCACCGGGTGCGGCTGATGTGGACCGCGCACAACGTGCACCATTCGAGCGAGTACTTCAATCTCTCCACCGCGATCCGGCTCTCTTGGCTGCATCCGGTCCCCAATATCCTGCGCGGGCTGGCGTGGGTGCCCGCGGCGCTGCTGGGGTTTCCGGCCTGGATGATCTTCCTGCTGCAGGGCATCGGGCTGCTGTACCAGTTCCCGATCCACACCCAGCGCGTCCGGACGCTGCCGCGCCCGATCGAGTTCCTGTTCAACACCCCGTCGCACCACCGTGTCCACCACGGCTCGAACAAGCCCTACATCGACAAGAACTACGGCGGCATCCTCATCATCTGGGATCGCATGTTCGGCAGCTTCGCCGCCGAATCCGAACCGGTCCGCTACGGCCTCACCAAGAACATCGGCACCGACAACCCGCTGAAGGTCAACTATCACGAATTGGCCGCGCTGATCCGCGACGTGCGTGGTGCGAGCACCTGGCGCGGGCGGCTCGGATACGTCTTCGGTCCGCCCGGCTGGACCGAGCATGCGGCACCGGTCGCGGTGGTCGAAGCTGCGACAACCGGCCGGACGGTGGAACGCGCCGGACAGCTCACGTCCTGAACGCGGTGTGGTAGCCGGGTGCGGCAGCGGACGATCCGGCGTCAGTCACCGTCGAGATAGAACGTCACACTCGCGATGCTGTCGCCGCCGGCCGCGAACTCCACGATCGCGACTCCGGCGACCGCGCCGAGCCGCACGCTCGCCGTGACGGTGCGGCCCGCGGCGATCACCTTGCTCCAGCGCATGTTGCGCACCCGGTTCGTGAATTCCTCCACCGATACCGGCGTGCCCGCGGGCAGCTCGAGATAGGCCCGATGCCCGAGCAACTCGCGCACGCGGCTGAGGTCGGTGCTCGCCGCGGCAGCGAAAAGCCCCGTAGTGGCGCGTTTCCCGCGGCGACCCACGCCGCCGAGCGCCTGCAGCATGCCCAGCGCCCCGCCGACGCCCTGGTTGACGATCAGTTGCGGCCCGAGCTTCAGCGCGGCGGCGAACCCGGGCAGCCCGGTGCGCAGCAGCTGCCAGATCATGCCCGCCAGCTCCCAATGCGCGGCCAGGTGGGCGATCCGCCACGCACCGTCCCGCTCGACCAGCCGGTAGCGCAGATGCATCGGTACGAAGACGGTGGCGCCGGTGGACATCGTGGTGACGATGGTCAGATCGCGCACCACCGTCGGCGGATGGACCAGGTCACGGTCGACCCGGAACGCGATGGTGTTCGGCCCGACGAAGGTGTCGTAGAACCGTTCGATGGCGGCGCGGCCGACGTGCGGGCGGGATCCCACCGGATCGTTGACCTCGGCGCCGGGGGCGAACAGTCCCACCCACGCGGACTTGTCGTGCGCGCCGACCGCGCGCGGCGACGCCTCGACGGCCGCGAGCAGCGCCGCGGCCGAGGGATCCAGCGGCATGGGCAATACCTCCGTTGATGCGAGCCGGGACTGGACACATGGTAGAACAAGTTCTAGTTTTGGCGTCGCGTTCCGGTGTCACGCCGGTCGCCTCCGCACGGCAAGGGGTCTCGATGGACTGGTATACCGGGAACACCGCCTACGACACCGTACTGACGATCGGCTTCGTGTTCGCGGCGTTCGTCGTCTTCGGCGGCTTCTTCGCGCAGAGTCCCTACGGGCGGTTCGCCTCGACCGAGGTCGGTTTCAATCTGAACCCCAAGCTGGGCTGGTGGTTGATGGAGATGCCCGCGACGGTGGTATTCGCGATCTGCTATCTCGCGGGCCCGAACCGCTTCGAGCCCACCTCCTCGGCGCTCGCCGCGATCTGGGTACTGCACTATGGCAATCGCGGCTGGTTCTTCCCGCTGTCCATCCGGCAGATGCCCGGTAAGCGGAGCAGCTTCAACATCTCGGTGCTCGCCGCGGGCGTGTTCGTCACGGCGCTGCACGGCTATCTCAACGGCAGCTTGTTCGGTCACGACTATCTCGATCAATACGGACCGGCGTGGTTGACCGATCCGCGGTTCCTGCTCGGGCTCGTCTTCTATCTGGGCGGGTTCGCGTTGCTGGTGCGCTCGGAGTCGATCGTGCGCAACCTGCGCGACAAGAACGATCCGGGCGCCGCCGAATACCGGATTCCCTACGGCGCGGGTTTCCGGTTCGTGAGCAGCCCGGCCTACCTGGGTGAGTTGATCGCCTGGGCGGGCTTCGCGCTGGCGACGTGGTCGTTGGCCGGCGTGGTGATCTTCCTGATCACGGCGGGCAATCTGGTCCCGCGCGCCTTCGCCACGCACAAGTGGTACCGGGAGAAGTTCGCTGCGTATCCGGTGGACCGGAAAGCGTTGATCCCCTTCGTCGTCTGACCCCGCGACCCTGCCGGTCGGGGGGATTTCGAGCCAACAAATTGCATCGGACGTCCTGTTCATCGACCGTTTCCTGTGGTTTATGAGATTGTGAGTCGAAGAACGATGCAGAAACGCTGCATCGGGTCGGTTTGGGGCTACAGTCGGGTCATGGGTATCGAGTACGCGAGCGTCATCGATCTACCCCGGTCCGAGGTGTTCGCCTGGCACGCCCGCCCCGGCGCGCTGGCCCGCCTGGCGCCGCCGTGGCAGCCGGTGTCACCGCGTGCCGAGTCGGACTCGCTGTCCGACGGGCAGGCGGTGCTCGGATTGCCCGGCGGCCTGCGCTGGGTGGCCCGGCACGATCCCGGCGAGTACGACCCGCCGCGCCGGTTCGTCGACGCGGTCACCGTCGACGGCGTCGGCTCGCTGCCGGCCGGATTGCTGCCGTGGCGGCATACCCACGATTTCGAGGTCGTCGACCGGACGCATACCCGGGTGATCGACCGGGTGGACGCGCCGGTGCCCGCCACGGTCCTGCGGCCCATGTTCGCCTACCGCCACCGGCAGCTCGCCGACGACCTCGCTGCGCACGCGCGGGCGGCGGGGGAGGGTTTCGTGTCCAGGACCGTCGCGGTGACCGGAGCGTCCGGCCTGGTCGGTTCGGCGCTGACCGCGTTCCTGTCCACCGGCGGGCATCGTGTGGTGCGGCTGGTCCGGCACGCGCCGCGCGCCGCGGACGAAAGACGATGGGACCCCGCGGATCCCGCGCCGGATCTGCTGGACGGCGTGGACGCGGTGGTGCATCTGGCCGGGGCCTCCATCGCGGGCCGATTCACCGCCGGGCACAAGCGCGCGATCGCGGACAGCCGGATCGGGCCGACCCGCAGACTCGCCGAAGTAGCGGCGCGGGCGGCGGTGCCGGTCTTCGTGAGCGCCTCCGCGATCGGCTACTACGGCGCCGATCGCGGCGACGAGACGCTGACCGAGCAGTCGATGCGCGGCGACGGCTTCCTGGCCGATGTGGTCGAGGAGTGGGAGGCCGCGACGGTGCCCGCCGCCGAAGCGGGTGTGCGGGTGGTGCGCGTGCGTACCGGGATCGTGCAGTCTCCGCGCGGAGGCACGCTGCGGCTGTTGCGCCCGCTGTTCACGGCAGGGTTGGGCGGGCGCATCGGCGACGGTCGTCAGTGGCTGTCGTGGATCGGGATCGATGACCTGATCGACGTCTACCATCGGGCGCTCTGGGACACCGGACTGTCCGGGGCGGTCAATGCCGTTGCCCCCCACCCGGTTCGCAACGCGGAGTACACCAAGGTCCTGGCGGGCGTGCTGCACCGTCCGGCGCTGTTCCCCGTACCCGGGTTCGCTCCCGCGTTGCTGTTGGGCCGCGAAGGCAACCGGGAAGTGGCGTCCGCCAGTCAGCGCGTCGTTCCCACCCGGCTGACGAAAGCCGGTCACCGATTCCGCACCCCCGCCCTGGAACCGGCGCTGCGTCATCTGCTCGGCAGGCCCGCGGGGTGACGTGGGAGGCCCTGGTCCCGGCCGGGCCCCCGGCGCTCCCGTTGCGGTAGCGGATGCGGTACCCAGCATCGGCGTAGGCGAGATACCGCCAACGGGGACATCGGTAGTTTGGTGCTCGATAGTTGCGGCTCATTCTGCTGCGACGGCCGCCGCACCGGTTTCCACATTGCAGATGCATCAATTTCGCATCGATCATGGAGGGGTGAAGCGAGCTACCCGAGCCGTGCGTTCAGGCGAGCCGGTCGGCGGCGTCGAGCAGGCTGTCGACTCGTTCCACGCCCTCGGGGAGGAGGACCGCCTCCCATCCGGGGCCGCCGACCAGCACGCGCGCGCCCGCGCCGAGGCAGGCGCGGACGGCGGAGGTCAACGCCGTGGACTCCTGCTGCGACCACAGCAGTACGGCGGCGGGACGGTCGAACCGGGCCAGGGTGTCGGCGAGTGCGGTGGCGGGCACGTCGGCGCCGAGCATCCGCGCTCCGGCGCCGCGTTCGGCGAGAGCCGCGCGCAGCACCTCCAGCGGAAGCGAATGCGTCTCTCCGCTGGTGCACGCGAGCACCACGGGCGTCGCGCCGTCGGCCGCCGACGGCGGGCTCGTCCGGTGCAGCACCGAGATGACGCACCAGGACAGCAGGTGCTCGACATCGATGCATCCCTCGCCGCCGAGCTGGCGATCGACGATGTCGGCGAAAGCGGGGCGGCACAGCAGGTCCCAGGTGTCCACTACGCCGAACGCGCGCACGTGCGCTTCGAGCTGGCTGGACACCGCGGTGGTGTCCAGCGCGAAAGCCGCGGCCAGCAGCGATTCCCGGTGCCCGAGCGTGGGCGCGGGTCCGCGCACCGCCGCCGCCGCGCCCGCCGGGCTCGCACCCGCGCGGATCAGCGTCAGCATCCGCTCCAGCATGGCGATATCGGCCTCGGTATACAGGCGGTGCTTACCCGGGCGGTGTTGCGGTGGACCGATGTTGTAGCGGCGATTCCAGCTGCGCAGCGTCGCGGTCGGGATACCGAGACGTTCGGCGACCGCGCGCACCGTATATCCGGCCGCGTCGGACACAGGGACAGGACCGGCGGGCATCGCCCTATTGTGCCCGTCGCCGCCGACGGGATCATTCCCGCCCGGGTTGTCGATGGGTCCGCGCGATGGCGCCACGTCATCCTCGATTTCGTGCCCCGACGTTCCGTGCGGGCCGCCGTGCGGTCCGAGCACGGGTGGGCGAGTGCCGGGCGCCGGCGTCCAGGGCGGTGAGCAGCGGCGGCCGCGGCGCGACGGCATCCGAGCGGAGCGACTGCCCGGCGCGCGGCGGGCGATTCGCGGAGCGAGTCGGCATCGAGACGGAACCGCGGACTCGCGAAATCGTCGCTTCGACGCACCTCGGTGGCCGGTTACGGCGCGGTCGACGATCACGGGTCGCCGAGCGGCCCGAGCGGGACGGTGGTTCGCGGGATGAGCGCGCCCGTGTCCGACGGTCGCGCGGCCCCCGATGCCGGTGCGCTGTCCGCCGCGTCATCGATCCTCCGGGAACGAAATATGTTGCATCAATTATGCATCGTTCTGTGCTAGAGTGGACAGCGTCGCCGATTTCTAGGAGTTAGCGTGCATCGTCGCAATCTGCTGCGTACGTCGACCCGCCTGCTCGCCGGGGTGGTGTCGGCGCTGTCCGTGACGGCGCTGGCGGCGGGCGGTTCCGCCGCGGCGTTCAGCCCGGCCGACGGGCCCGCCCCGGTGCCGCGGCTCGAGCTGGAGCGGTACTTGGGCACCTGGCGTCAACTCGCCGCCATCCCGCAATACTTCAATCTGAACTGCGCGCGCGACACGCAGGCGAACTACACACTCGATCCGCAGGGCGACATCGCGGTGCGCAACACCTGCACCACGTGGGCGAACACGCGCAACGAGATCAACGGCACCGCGACTGTCAACGACCGGGAGACCGGGGCGCAGCTGCATGTCAGCTTCCCCGGCGTGCCCACCCAGGATCGCAGGGAGGGGCCGACCAACTACATCGTCACCGCGCTCGGCCCGGACTATTCGTGGGCGGTGGTCACCGACCCGAGCCGGATATCCGGGTTCGTCCTGGCTCGCGAGGTTTCGCTGGACGCGGATGCCTGGCAGCAGGTGCGCGCGGCGATCACCGCGGCCGGTCAGAACACGTGCGTGTACCTGACCTCGCCGACGACGGGCGGTGAGTCGCGCATCGTCCCGCTCTGCGCGGGGTGACCGGGATGCTCGGCACCCGCGAGGGTCGCGTCGTCGGCGGTGTGGCTGAGCCGCCCGATGCCGCGCCGGCGCGGCCCTCATGGGCGCCGAGCACGATTCCACCGTCCGGCAAGGAGGCCCGAGGATGAGAATTCGCGCCGTACGACGGGTGGGTGCGCGATGACCGTCGCGATCGCTCTGTTCACCCGCGACCTGCGGGTGCGGGACAACCCGGTGTTGACCGCCGCGCACCGGGAGGGCGCCGCGGTAGTGCCGTTGTTCGTGCTCGACGACGCCATCCTCTCCGGCCGCTTCGCCGCGCCGAACCGCGCGCGGTTCCTCGCGGCGGCTCTGGCCGAGCTGGACGACGAACTGCGCGCACTCGGCGGCAACCTGGTCCTGCGCCGCGGGGACGTGGCCGCGGAGGTCGATCGCGTGGTCACCCAGGTGCACGCCGAGAGCGTGCACGTCGCCGCCGACGTCAGCGGCTACAGCCGCCGCCGGGAACGCGCTCTGCGCCAACGACTCGCGCGCCGCGACTGTCAGCTGCATACGCATCCCGCCACCATCACCGCCGCCGATCCGCAAACGCTGCTGCCCGCCACCGGGCGCGACCACTTCGCCGTCTTCAGCCCGTATTTCCGACGCTGGTCCGAAGCGCCGCGGCGCACACCGCTCGGCACGCCGCGCGGCCTCACGGTGCCGGAGGTGTCGAGCCTGCCGCTGCCGGACGCGGGGGAGCTGTGCGCGGGCCGGACATCGCCGCGGCTGGCGGTGGGCGGTGCGACGACGGGACGAAAGATGCTGCGCGACTGGCTGTCCGGGCCGGTCGAGCACTACGCGCGCGACAACGACGACCTCGCCGCCGACGCAACCTCGCGGCTGTCGCCGTATCTGCACTTCGGCTGCGTGTCTCCGGTGGAGCTGGTGCACCGGGTCGACATGTCCACCGAGGGCGGGCGCGCGTTCGCCCGGCAGCTGGCCTGGCGCGACTTCCACCACCAGTTGCTGGCCGCCCGCCCATCCGCGGCCTGGTCGGACTACCGTGCCCGCGAGATCCGCTGGCGCGAGGACCCGCAAGCCGTCGACGCCTGGCGGGAGGGGCGCACGGGGCATCCGATCGTGGACGCGGGCATGCGGCAGCTACACGCGGAGGGCTGGATGCACAACCGGGCGCGGCTGATCACGGCCAGTTTCCTGACCAAGTCGTTGCGCGTCGACTGGCGGGTGGGGGCGGAGCACTTCTTGCGCTGGCTGGTGGACGGGGATCTGGCCAACAACCAGCTCAACTGGCAGTGGGTCGCGGGGACGGGGACCGACACCAGGCCGAATCGGGTGCTCAACCCGCTGCGCCAAGCCGAGCGCTACGACCCGGACGGCGCGTACGTCCGGCACTGGATTCCCGAGTTGGCGCACCTCCCCGGTGCGCGCGTCCACCGGCCGTGGCGCGAGCAGGTCGATCCGGCGGACTACCCGGCGCCGATCATCGATTTCGTCGGAATGTAGTGGCCGCGAGCGGTCACCCGACCAGCTCGCCCGGCCGGTCCGCGGCCACCGCGGCGTCGGCGACCGACTCGAAGGCTCGCACCACGTTCTCCAGTTCGTCGCCGACCTCCCGCATACCGGCCACTGTCGTCAGGTCGTCGGTGTCGAAGTACCACCGCGCGAACAGGCGGCGGAAAGCGTCGTCGGCGTCGTCGGCCAGCCGCAGGATCTCGGCGCGGTAGTGTGCCGCCCACATGGAGTCCAGCGGCGCCGCGAACGATCGGGCCGTGTTCTGCCCGCACTCCTGCACGATGCCGATGATCTCGACGAGTTCGTCGGCGAGCACTGTCACGCGGTGCCGGTTCGCGAGCTCGGCCGTCGTCCGGAGATGGATGACGACGCTGTGCAGCGCCCGGCCCAGCGCGCACCGGCCCGCCGACTCGCCGAGCAGTTCGCACGCGATGTCCGCACTGCGATCGGCGAGCGGCGTCAGGCGCGCGGATACCTCCGCGTGGTCGGCGGGGATTCGATGGAGCATGCCGAGTATCGCCGCGGCTTGCCCTACCGTGTCGGCCGCATGCCGAGAACAGTCGTGCGAGTCCTCCCGGACCAACGGTTGCGACGACGTCACCTGTGCTCCTGTCGATGGATCGAAATGCCTGTGCGGTGCGCTGATCGGCCCCGCTGTCGCGACCGGTCTCGCGACACAGATGATTCGACGAGCGGGGCACCGTGGATGAACCTCGCCGATCCGCCCGAACGAGACCCGGCGCGCGCTTGGCGAATCGCGTTCGCGCGCGCTTGAATTGATGTGTCGAGGATTTGCCATGTCCGAGGAAAGGGGCCTGTCGTGGGCACCGTCGAAATCGCGATCACCATCGGCCGTATCATGGACACCCTGCAGAAGGCGCTGATTCTGTTCATTCTCTGATCGACTCGCGATTCCCGGGCGCGCGGATGGAGGTTGCCCGGGACTACGTGAGAATACGCCGAAAATTTGCTCGGTCGATCAGTCGCCGTACACCGACCGGTGGAAGCGCCATGCGTCGGAGACGATGTCGGCCAGATCCGGTCGCTGTGGCTTCCAGCCGAGCCGGGCGCCCGCCTTGCCGCTGGCGGCCACGCAGACGGCAGGATCGCCCGGCCTGCGCGGACCGTAGTGGACCGGGAAGTCGCGTCCGGTGACCTCCCGCACCGTGTCGAGCACCTGCCGGTTGGAGTAGCCGCTGCCGTTGCCGAGGTTGTACACCTCGTATTCACCGGGGCGGATGGCCTCCAGCGCCAGCAGATGAGCGGCGGCGAGGTCGGCTACGTGCACGTAGTCGCGGATGCAGGTGCCGTCCGGCGTGGGATGGTCGGTACCGTAGAGCGTGAACGAATCACGTTGTCCCGCCGCGGCTTGCAGCAGGATCGGGATCAAATGCGACTCCGGGTCGTGGCGCTCGCCCAGCCGCATGTCGTGCGCGACGACGGCGCCGGAGGCGTTGAAATAACGCAGTGACGCGGCGCCGAGTTCGCTCGCGCCGCACTCGCCCGCGATCATCATGTCCACGGACGCCTTGGTCGCCGCGTACGGATTGGCCGGACGCACTTCCGCGTTCTCGTCGAAAGGCGTGCTTCCGTCGCCGGTGTACATCGACCCGGTGCTGGAGAAGATGAGTCGCGGGATGCCGGCGGCGCGTATGGCGCGAAGCAAGGCGAGCGAGCCTTCGATGTTGTTCCACCAGTATTTTTCGGGGTTCGCGACCGATTCGGCGACTTCGATCTTGGCGGCGAAGTGCAGCACGCCGTCGAAACCGGACGCGGGTGTGAGCACGTCGGCGACACGGTGGATCGACAGCTGGTGGAATGCCGCGCGCGCCGGAAGGTTCTCCGGGAAGCCGGTGGACAGGTCGTCGAGAATCTCCACTTCGTGGCCGGCGTCGACGAGCTGGTGGGCGACGACGCTGCCGATGTAACCGGCGCCGCCGGTGACGAGAAGCTTCACGGCTGTCCTCTCCTGGTGGGCGGATGGCGGAGGACCTCAGGGTAGTCCCTGGCGGACGCCCGGCGCGCCGGAGGCTTTCTCGAAGCTGTCGATTCGCTGTAGGAGCAGATTCGAGTTGCCAGGAGGTTCCCAGCGCAGTATCGGAGTGTCTCGAGATCGCGCACCGAGGATTGTCTCCGCGGTCGAAGTTCGGCCGGGAGCCCGACGGGCCGGATCGAGGAGACAAGTATGAAGGTGTTGAAGTCCAAGGTGGCGAAGGCGGCGGTGGCCGGGGGTATCGCGTTGGCCGCGGTCGGCGCGGGCGCGGGTGTCGCGAGCGCGGATCCGGGTCACAACGATCGCGACCAGGGCCGCGACCACGCTCCCGAGCAGCAGCACCATGGCGACCCGCAGCCCAGCCCGCACGGCTTCTGGTTCTTCGACCAGTGGGTTCCGCTGCCCTGAGTCCCTCGCCCATACCGTCGTCAGGTCGATTACCTCGCAGGTAATCGACCTGATCGGCGTTCTGGGCGAGGCTCGGGGCATGGTGACGAACAGCATGCGGCAAACCCGCTCCCCACTGGCCGGTGCCCTGCGCGGCCTGGCGCTCGGACGGGTCGCGCTGGGGTCGGCCGCTCTCGTGGCGCCACGGACGTTGACCAGGGCGCTCGGCGTATGTCCCACGCCCGAACTCGACTACATGACCCGGATCTTCGGCGCGCGGGCGATCGCGCTGGGCCTGGGGTATCTGACCGCCCCCGCCGAGGAACTGCCACGCTGGCAGCGTCTGGCGTTGCTCGTGGACATCCTGGACACCACGCACGGCGGGGTGCGCCTCCTGCGCAGTGACGCCCCGCGCCCGGCCGCGGTCGCCATGGTCGCCCTGACCGGCGGCTACATGCTCGTCGGCGCGACCCGGCTGGCCAGGGATCTGTGGTGAATGCCTTTGGCACACTGGTGCGATGGCGACCGTTGTGGCATTCCACGCGCACCCGGACGACGAGACCCTGCTGACCGGCGGGACCTTGGCCAAGCTGTCCGCCGCCGGGCACCGGACGGTGATCGTGGTGGCCACCGATGGCCACATGGAGGATCTGGATGGCCGCAAGCCGTTGCGCCTGGGCGAGTTGGAGGCCGGCGCCGCCGCCCTCGGCGTGCACCGGGTGGTGCACCTCGGCTACGCCGACAGCGGACACGGCGCAGTGCTGTACGCCGACCCGCCGGACCGGATGCGATTCGCCCGCGCGGATCCCGAGGAGGCGGCGCGGCGGTTGGCCGCGATCCTTCGCGAGGAGCACGCGGAGATTCTGCTCAGCTACGACAGCAACGGCGGATACGGGCACCGCGACCACGTCCGTGTGCACCGAGTGGGCAAGCGCGCGGCGGAACTCGCCGGTGTGTCGCGCGTCCTGGACGCCACCCTGCCGCGCGAGGGTTACACGCGCCTGGTTCGTTCGCTGGAGCGGTTGCGGGTCCCCTTCCGCTACGACCCGTCGGCCCTCGCCACGCTGTTCAGTCCGCGCTCGGCGATCACCCATCGGATCGATGTCGCCGCCCATGCCGCGCAACGCAAAACCGCCCTGGCCGCCCACCGCTCGATCATCGAGGGCTCCAGCCGCTTCGCGACCATCGCGAAAGTGCTCCTGCGCCTGCCCAACCCGGTCCTCGCCCGTGTGATGCACTGGGAATGGTTCGCCGAAGAAGGCGCTACCCCCGGCTCCGGGACCCCGCTCGACGACATCTTCCTACCCGCGCCACGCTGAGCGGCGGCCGCCTACGCCATCGGCGATCCGATGCGCACCGCCAGGCCGTCCGACAGCTCGGCGTCCCTGGGGCGCCGCGCACCGGCGCGGCGCAGGCCGACGGTTTCCGTCGGGGATCGCGCTGAGCGGACCCCGTGCTACCCGGACCGAGCCCACTCTCCTACGGGCAGGCTATCGGCGGGTTCCCGGGGCAACACCACGGTGAAGGTCGCCCCGCGGCCCGGTTCGCTGTCGACCGAGACCCGGCCGCCGTGTGCGGTCACCAGCGCTTGCACGATGGACAGGCCGAGGCCGGTGCCGCCGCTGGTCCGGGTGCGCGAGGCGTCCGCACGGTAGAAGCGTTCGAATACCCGCGCAGCGGCGTCGGGCGACAGGCCGGGGCCCGTGTCGATCACGGCGACGCGGACGCGATCGGGCGCGGCTGTGAGCCGCACCGTGATCGCCGCTTCGCGCGGAGTGTGGGTGAGCGCGTTGCCCAGCAGGTTGCCCAGGACCTGGCGCAGGCGCGCCTCGTCGCCGACGACATCCATGGTTCCTTCGCCCTCGCCGATCACCAGGGTGATCGAGCGGTCCGGCGCGGCGGGCGACGGCTTCTGGCGGGCGGCGATGGCCCGCGCGTTGTGCACGGCGTCGCCGGCGAGCGCGAGCAGGTCTACGGGTCTGCGCTCCAGCGGGCGCTTCTCGTCCAGCCGCGCCAGCAGCAGCAGATCTTCGACGAGCACACCCATGCGCTCGGCCTCGGCCTCGATCCGGCCGACCACCATTCCCGTATCGGTACTGGCGCCCTGCCGGTACAACTCTGCGAAACCGCGAATCGTGGTCAGCGGCGTGCGCAGTTCGTGGCTGGCGTCGGCGACGAAGCGGCGCATCCGCGCTTCCGAGCGTCGGGCGGCTTCCTCGGAGGCCTCGGTCGCGGCCACGCCGTGCTGGATCTGGGCGAGCATCTCGTTCAACGACCGCGCCAGATGGTCGACTTCGGTGTCGACGCCGCGCACCGGCACCCGCCGGTGCAGGTCGCCGCTCGCGATCGCCGCCGCGGTCTGCTCCACCTCGCGCAGCGGCCGCAGGCTGCGCCGGATCACCAGGTAGCCGACGGCGCCCAGGGCCAGCAGAGCCGCTGCCCCCGTGCCGACCTCGAAGAAGATCAGCCGCGAGACCGTCTCCTGGTTGTCGGTCAGCGGCAGGCCGATGGTGGTGGAACCGTATTCGTTGGTCGTGGTCAGCACCCGCCAGCGCACCGGCGAATCGTCCGAGGAGTCCACCGTTCTCGGCGTCTGGGCGCTCGCGCCGCCCAGGTCCGGGGCCCCCGCGGCGCTGTTGCCTCCGGGCGGGTCCGAATACACCTGGCCGTCGGCTCCCGTGCGCAGTTCGAAGAACCGGCGCGGCTGCTCGCCCACCGATCTCGGCTGCACCGGCGCGGCCGGGAGATCCGCCGGAATCCATTGCGTGCGACCGTCACCGGTGATCACCCGCCGCATCGGACGCGGCTGCGCCCAGGACCGCGCCGCGTCGTAGAGCTGCTCGTCGGTACGCTGGGTCAGCGATCGGCTCAGCGCCGAGGTCACCGCCGCACCCGACGCGAACAGCGCCGCCGCCGTCAGCAGCAGCAGCACGATCACCAGTCCCACCCGCAGCGGGACCGCCGATATCCGCCGCGCGAGTTCCGTTCGTACGCTCACCTCCGGCTCGCCTGGGGTTCGCGCAGCACGTAACCGACGCCGCGCAGCGTGTGCAGCAGTTTCGGTTCGGTGGTGTCGACCTTGCGCCGCAGATACGACACATACGACTCGACCACGCCCGCGTCGCCGCCGAAGTCGTAGCGCCAGACGTGGTCCAGGATCTTGGGCTTGCTCAGCACCTTGCCCGCGTTGACCATGAAGTAGCGCAGCAGGGTGAACTCGGTCGGTGACAGCGACACCGGCGCACCCGCCTTCCACACCTCGTGACTGTCGTCGTCGAGCACCAGATCGCCCACCGTCATCCGGTTGACGCCCTCGTCAGCGGACTGTAGGCCGCTGCGGCGCAGGATGACTCGCAGTCGCGCGATGACCTCCTCCAGGCTGAACGGCTTGGTCACGTAGTCGTCCGCGCCGAGGGTGAGTCCGGTCAACTTGTCGTCGACGTCGTCGCGCGCGGTCAGGAACAGCACGGGCGCGGTCACCCCGTCGGCGCGCAGCCGCCGCAGCATCCCGAATCCGTCCATACCGGGCATCATCACGTCCACGATCAACGCGTCCGGCCGGAATCCGCGCACCCGATCCAGTGCCTCGGTGCCGCTGAGCGCGGCGGCCACCTCGAACCCCTGGAACCGCAGGCTCACGGCGAGCAGTTCGATGATCATCGGTTCGTCGTCCACGATGAGGACGCGGGCTTCGGGTTCGGTGCCGGTCATGAGTCCATGATTGCCTCGCAGGCACGGAGCAACCTGCGAGCAAGCTGGGTGTTTCCTGGGAGCGCACCACTGGCCGGGCGCGCTGTTCACCGTCCTTCGCGTCCACCATGCCCGGTGCGGCTGCCTGCGCCTGGTGTCCGATCCGGGTGCCCGGGCTCGTCGGCGACAAGCGATGCGATCGTGCGTCAGCAAGGGGTCTGTGCGGGCAGCCGATCGGCATGCTGTGCGCCGCACCGCGGATCATCACTGCCCGCGATGGTGTGTGCCCCTGGGCTTCGGCCCCATGGTTCGTGGCGATTGCCGGACCGGCGAGCTGATCAGGTGGTGGGCTCGCCATACGCCTCGGTGCGCCCTCGCCGCGGGCGATCTGTGGCGGCCGCCTCCGGTGGTTGCCAGTGCCGCGCCGAACTCGAAGGGCCGGCGGCGGTGTCGAGGCGCTGCCGCCGAACACGCGGCAGGAGTATCGCCGCACCGTGCGGCGCGGCGATACTCCTGCGGTCGAATTCCGGGCAATCAGTTGCCGGTAGGTGCGGTCAGGTCGTAGACCGTGATGTTGCCGACCGTCTTCGCGGTGTAGTGCGCCTTCACCCACTCGGTGATCTCGTCCGCCGCCGACTTCTCCCCGCTGGAGCCGGGGCGCATGCCCTGCCCCTGCGCGACGAAGTAGTGCACCTCGCCATCGGCCACATACTGCTGGAACTGCGCCGGCGTCGGCGCGTCGTCGCCACCGCCGAAGCCGCCGATCGCGATCACCGACGTGCCGGTGCGCAATTCCAGGCTCGAGGCGGTGCCGGAGCCGATGCTCGCCGCCGACCACCGGCTGTCGGTGTTCTCCAGCAGGGCGTCCAGCTCCGCGTTGCCGGCGCTTCCGCCCGGTCCACCCGCGTCGCCGGTCGACCGGCCGTCGCCGGCGGCGGGCGTGTCTCCGATCGGCAGCTCGGTACCGGCGGGAGTGGTGTCTCCCGTCGGCAGGTCGGTGCCGTCCGCGGAGCCGGTGCGGCCGTCGGTCGGCGGACCATCCGCTCCCGCGCCCGGCCCACCTCCGAGCCCGCCCATCGAACCTGCTTGCGCGGGCCCGGAGGTGGGGATGCCGCCGCTGTGCGCGTGCGTGACCGTCTCGACCGCGTAGGCCGTGGACCCGGCGACTCCGCTGAGCAGCGCGGCCGCCGCGATCGTCACGGCGATCCCGCGCGACCGGTGCGCGCCTACCAGCAGGCCCACCGCCGCGAGTGCGGTCGAAACCAGCACCGTCCAGCGCAGCCAGGGCAACCAGTCCGGTGTGCGGTCCAGCAGGACGAAGCCCCAGCCGCCGGTGACCGCCGACAGCAGCGCCAACGTGATCCTGGCCGCCGCGTGCCCGCGCCGCCGCCACAACTGCGTCACCGCGATTGCGGCGACACCGGCGATGCCCGGCGCCAAGGCCACCGTGTAGTACGGGTGGATGATGCCGCTCATGTAGCTGAATACCAGGCCGGTGCCGAGCAGCCACCCGCCCCAAAGGATCATCGCCGCCCGCAGCCGATCGGCACGCGGTGCGCGGCGGCTCAGCCACAGCCCGGCGACCAGGCCGATCAGCGCCGTCGGAAGCAGCCAGGACACCTCGGTCGCCATGCTGCCGCTGAACAGCCGGGCCAATCCGGTGTCGCCGCCGAACGCGCCGCCCATGCCGCCGCCACCGGGTCCGCCCGAGCCTCCGCTCGGATTGCCGCTGCCGCCCAGCAGCCGGCCCATCCCGTTGTAGCCGAGCGCCAGTTCCCACAGGCTGTTGTCGGTCGAACCGCCGATATAGGGGCGCGAATCCGCGGGCCAGAGCTCGACCAGCAGCACGTACCATCCGCCCGCGACCACCATGGCCGCGCACGCGGTGAACAATTTGACGATCCGGGACCAGAAGCCTCCCGCCGCGGCGACCAGGAACACCGACCCCAGCGCGGGCAGGACCAGGAACGCCTGCATCATCTTGGTCAGGAACGCGAATCCGATGACCACACCGGCCAGCGCGAGCCAGCCGGTGCTCGCCGAACGCCAGCGCAGCCCGGGTGCGTCGATCGCCCGCACCGTGCAGTAGGCCGCCGTGACCAGCAGCAACGTCAGCAGGGCGTCCGGGTTGTCGAAGCGGAACATCAACGCGGCCACCGGAGTGGCCGCTAACGCAGTACCGGCCAACAGGCCCGCGCCGGGGCCGCTCCACCGCCGCACCGCGCCATACAGCAGGGCCACCGAGCCGACGCCCATCAAGGCCTGGGGCGCCAATAGCGACCATGAACCGAATCCGAGCAGCCGCCCGGACAGCCCCATCACCCACAGCGCCGCGGGCGGCTTGTCCACCGTGATCGCGTTGCCCGCGTCGTGCGCGCCGAACAGCAGCGCCTTCCAGCTCTGCGTGCCCGCCTGCGCCGCGGCGGCGTAATACTCGTTCGCCCACCCGGAGACCGTCAGGTTCCAGAAATACAGCACCGCGGTCGCGACCAGCAGCGCGAACAGCGCCGGGCGCGCCCACCGCGGTTGAGTCGCGGGCCCGAAGAACGCGCGATCCGCCCGTGATCGCTCGAGGGCCGGGGCGCGATGGGCGCCGACGGGTCTCGCGACGGCCTCCACGTCCGGCGGGACGCTCGTTGTCGACGCCATGATCTTCGCCTTCCTTCCGTGTGAACTTCTCCTCGAAGGCTAGGAAGGCTGCCTGCCCGCAACCTGGGGCAAACCTGGGAGTGCGCTGTGCGGGCCGACGGCGTCGAGCGGGGTTCGGGCTCGGATCAGCGGCGGCGAATTCGCAGGATGTTGTCTTTGCGCGTGCCGGGCTGTCCCTCCGGCCCCGCGTGCTCGCGCTCGACCTCGTCCTCCACTTCCACCTGCCATTCGGCCGGGTCGAGCGCGAGGCCGGCGCGAACCTCGGCGGTGGTCGGGAAGTGCACGTCGGCGGGCGGTTCCAGCACCCAGCTGGGCCATTGCGCGTGCCCGACGATCAGCAGCAGCCCGCCGGGCGCCACCGCCTCGGCGGCCCGGCGCAGGATTCGCGTCCGTTCACCGTCCTCGGCCGCCGGTGAGTGCAGATACTGCGCCGTGACGAGGTCGTACCGCCCGGACGGGAAGGTGTGGTCGAGATCGTGCCGCTGCCAATCGATTTCGCTGGGCAGCTGCTGTCGTGCCGCTTGCGCCCTGGCGCGGGCCAGCGCGGTCTCCGAGACGTCCACCGCCGTCACCCGCCAGCCACGCTCGGCCAGCCAGATGGCGTCGGCGCCCTCGGCGCAGCCCAGGTCCAGTGCCGTACCGGGGGCGACCGCTTCGATCTCCCGCACCAGCAGGAAGTTCGGCCGTCCCGACCAGATCTGGTCGCGTTCCTGGTAGAAGGACTCCCAGTACTCGACCGTCGTCGTCGGCGCGGTCCGGTCCTGGTGGTGGTGTGTCGCACTCATGCGTCCCACCATCCACCGGCCCGACCGTATCGGCAAATATCGTTGCCGGTTCGGCAACCAAGGCGGTTGCCGGTTCGGCAACCGCCTCGGGCGGCCGCGGCGGGGCGCCGGGCCCTGCC
>NZ_BDBB01000030.1 GCF_001612765.1 Nocardia arthritidis NBRC 100137 | reverse complement strand
GCGGGCGCGCCGAGGGCCGTTGCGGTGGTTGCGGGTTCGCCGGCAGCAGGTGCAACAGCGGGCCGCTGATCGCGTCACCGAGCCTGACCTGGGTGGGGCGGTCGATCGACACGGGCTGGGTCAACCTGCGCGCGTCCACGAACACCCCGTTGGTGCTCTTGTTGTCGGTCAACACCCAGGCGCTGCCCTGCCAGGCCAGCGTCGCGTGCACACGCGAAACGAGCGGGCTGTCGACGAACAGCGTCACCTCCGGCGCACGGCCCATCGTGACCTGCTGGCTCGAATCGAATACTCGTTCGTTTCCATCATGGCGCACGGTGATGGTCTGCGCCCCCGGTGAAGACATGCAGCGGATACTATTCCATCACCCGGACATCGGCGGTGCCCCCGATGCGCCAATTGCCCCGATCCGGCGACCGATGTGAACGTATAGCGGCCGACGAGGGGGAGCCTTGCCGAGAGTCCGTGCGACCGTGCTTGTTGCGGCGCTGCTCAGTATTCTGGCGCTGGTCGGGGGCTGTGTCCGAGTGGTCGACGGCCGGGCCGTCTCCATCTACGATGACCCGTTCAAGGTCGCCGGACTGCCCACCACGAGCGGCCCGAGCGGCCCGCGCACCGGCGTCCCGGACAGCACGCTCACCGCGACGAACGGTGACGGCGGGTCCATGGATGAGCTGGCGCTCAACGCCATCGATGACATCCAGACCTTTTGGCGCGGCGAGTTCGGCAAGGAGTTCCAGGGCGAGTTCAAGCCGGTGGACAAGCTGCTGTCCTGGAGCGCGAAGTCCGGGCGCAGCGAGGCGGTCGAGTTCTGCAAGGAGACCACCTACCGCTTGGTGAACGCCGCCTACTGCCGCCTGGACAATTCCATCGGCTGGGATCGGTCGGTGCTGCTTCCCACCATGGAGGAGGCCTTCGGGAAGATGTCCGTGGTGATGGTGCTCGCGCACGAGTACGGGCACGCGGTGCAAACCATGGCCAAGATCGTCGGCCCGAAGGACCCGGTGATCGTGAAGGAGCAGCAGGCGGACTGCTTCGCGGGCGCGTTCATGCGGCACGTCGCCGAAGGCAAGTCCAGGCATTTCACGATCAACACCTCCGACGGCCTCAACTCGGTGCTCGCGGCCACCGTCGCCATCCGCGACTCCGACCCCGACGATCCGGAGAGCGTGCACGGCTCGGCCTTCGAACGCGTCACCGCGGTGCAGATCGGTTTCACCGACGGCCCAAAGGGATGCAAGGGCATCGATCAGGACGAGATCGACCAGCGCCGCGCGAATCTGCCGCAGAGTTTCAGCGACGACCAAGGGCATGGTGAGTTCCCGATCACGAAGGAGACGCTGATCGAACTCACCAAGGCGCTCGAAGCCATTCTGCCGATCGACGAGGAGCCGACCTACGACTACTCCCGGGCCGAGATCGACTGCCGCGACGGTGTGGTCACCGAACCGGTGTCGTATTGCCCGGCGAAGAACACGATCGCCACCGACATTCCCGGCCTCGCCGAGCGGGGGACGTCGAATTCCGGTGAAGACGACCCCCTACCGCTCAAGGTGAGCGGCGACTACAACGGCTACGTCGTATTCATCTCCCGCTACACCCTGGCCGTCCAGCAGAGTCGCGGCGAGAGCCTGGTCGGCGCCAAGACCGGGCTGCGCGCGGCCTGCCTGTCCGGAGTGGTCACCGGCAAGCTCGCCGAATCCGGGCGGCCGATCAGTCAGGGTGACATCAAGCTCGCCACCGGTGATCTGGACGAGGCGGTCTCGGGTCTGCTCACCGACGGCCTTGCCGCGAGCGACGCCCAAGGCAGAACCGTGCCCAGTGGTTTCTCGCGCGTCGAGGCGTTCCGGGCGGGAGTCCTGAACGGCGAGAGCGTCTGCGCCGCGCGCTATTCGTAGCGTGGGCTCAGCGGCCGAACGGCGGCGGCGCGGCGAGTTCGAAGCGCAGCACGCGGTTGCCGAGCATGATCTCGGTGCCCGGTACGAGCACCATGGACTGGTGCGGCGCCAAGTGCACCCAATCGCGGTAGCCCGGCAGGCGGGTGCGGGTGCCGTTGGTCGAACCACAGTCCACCACCGTGACATCCCAGTTCACCAGGCGGATTTCGGCGTGGGCCCTGGACATGCCGCCGGAGGCGTCATCGACGCGCAGCGGCACGAGTCCGCTCTCCGCGGCCGGGGACCGCTCCGGATCGCGACCGACTACCGCGTCCGCGGCGAGCATGTAGGTCATCCCGTCGTCGAGGATCAGCATGCCCAGCGGCGGGCGGACCACTTCGATCAGTGCCTGGGTCTGATCGACCGGCATCCCGCAGACCGTGCAGAACGCCGCCCGCGGATCGCTGGGATGCGCACGCGCGCATTTGAACCCCATCACCTTGACGGTCAGCACGGTGGCCTTCGCGGTCGCCTCCAGCCTGCGCTGTAGTTCCGGGTCGGGTCGCGGTGCGGGATTGGTGCCGCCCACCTGGGTGGGTGCGTGGTGGGGATCGATCGGGGTCTGCTCGGTCTCCGCGTCGAGCATCGCGGTCGACGGCGCGGTCGGATACCGCGGGCGCCCGGCCACGGGCTGCGGTTGCGGCTCGGGCGGCTCCCGCCGTCCGGTTTCGACGGGCGGCTCGTGTTCCACGCGCGCCGTCGGCAGCGACGGTGTCTCCGGGCGGGGATGCGTGCCCGCTGATCGGGACTCGCTGCCGTTACCGGATACCCGCGCGCGGGGGCCCTCCGACCAGACGATCGCGCCACCCGCCTGGGCGATGCCCTCGACCAGCATGCCGATGCCACGCTCGGGCGGCAGGTCCGGAATGCGGCCCTTCCCGTCGTCGACGAACAGGGCCACGGCCCGCGCCGGGACCGCCGCGACCCGATCCACAGTGAAGGCCGCGTCGCTGCCGCGATATCGCTCGAGCACGCCGTCGCCGGCCAGCACGGCGGTGATCGCGCCGTGCAGGAAGATCGCCACGCCCCCGTTCTCGGCGGCGGAGAGGATGCCGAAGTCGATCGGCTCACCCGGGCTGATCTGCTCGGCGTGTTTCATCAGCCAGCGCGTCGCCTGCCGCGCCACCAGGGCACCGGGGCCGCCCGGCTCCCGATCGGTAGCGTCGCGCACCAGTTCGGCCAGTGACTCGAGGGCGACGACGGCGGGCGAGTCCTGGGTCGGCCTGCCCGGCTTGCGGTGCGCGACCACGACCACCGCGCCCGCGACCCGGGCCACGGCGTGGCTGCCTACGACGACCTCGACCTGCCGATCCTTCACCGGTATCGGCCTCCGCCGGAGGTGTGGTTCGGGGTCGTCGTCACACCGACAAGGGTACCGATAAAGGGTATTGCGATACGAAGGCCATCGGTCCCCGTCCCCGGCGTCTGTCGGGTAACTTCAGTGTCAGCAACGGGAGGAACGAGGGGCCTGAGATGGTTCGGACGCAACGCATCGCGCTCACCGCGTCATGTCTGGCACTGGCAGGGATGCTGGCCGGTTGCTCTGGCGTGCAGGGGACGCCGACCGCGGGCGAGATCGACGTACGCACGCTGGAAGTCGGCACCTATCCCGTCGACAAGCACGAGTACAGCCAGGATGCGGGCGGCAAAGGCGCACTGCTGGAGGGCATGCGGATGTCGGACGCCGTGGTCCCCACCGTGCGCATCGACCCCGTGCTGAAGTTCGGTCGCGGCAGCACCGTCGTCGCGGATGTCGAGCAGGCATTGGGCTTCGTGGCCAAGGTGTCCAGGCCGGTCTTCGACAACCGCAAACTGGTCGTCGGATACGCGGCCAGCGGCGCCGACCGCCCCGATCCGGCAGGCCAGACCAATCCGGCGCCGGAAGCCACCGCGGTCACCGACGCCCTGTTCCGTTTTCCCGACGAGGCCGCCGCCGAACTCGCCGCCCGCGAACTCGAGGATGTCGACATCGCCGTCTCGCCGGACAACCGCAAACTGACGTCGTCGAAGTATGCCGACGCCTACATCCACTGGCGGCCGGGCGTCCCGAACGTCGGTGCCTTCATGGCGCACAAGGAATTCGTCATCTCGTTGTTCATCCAGCGTCCCGTTGCGGATGGCGACGACCTGGTGAAGTGGGTCGACAAAACGCTGGCCGCCCAGGTCGCGCAACTGGACAAGTTCACCGCGACGCCGGTGAGCAAACTCGGCACCCTGAAGGCCGACCCGGACGACCTGCTCGCCCGCGTCGCGGTCGCCGACCGCAAGAACCGCGCGCCCGACCCGGCGACCTTCGCCGTGTACGGCGGATACCACACGGTGCACCGCGCCGACGACGAGTCGGTACACCTGCGCCTGATCGAGGACGCGGGCGTGGACCACATCGGCCTCGTCGACGACAGCTACGTCGCCCGCACCCGCGACGCGGCCGCGGCCCAGAAGCTGGTCACCGGCCTGCTGGAAAGCGAAGGCGCGCACTACGACACCCTCGGCGCTCCCAAGGACGTCCCCGGTGCCAAGTGTTTACAGCTCAACAGCAAGGGCGACCCGGACCGGGAGTACAAGTACCGCTGCTACGTCGCGTACAAGCGGTACGTCGGAGTCGTCACCAGTGATAAGGAACCGGACGTACGACAGAAGGTCGCCGCGGAGTACGCGCTGTTGGCGAACAGTTTCTGAGATGAGCAGCGGTAGGCGCCCGGCGCCTTCGCGATCCCGGGCCACGGGTCGGCCCACGTAGGATCCGGCGCAACTACCGCAGTCAGGGGAGGGAAGAGTGCAGCACGGCGCTATGTCCAGACCGATTCGAACCGCCTGTGCCCTGGTGCTGGCCGGCGCCGTCGCCTTGGGCGGCGGCGCGTGCGACGGCTCCGAGGCCGCGACGGAGCGGCCCGCGCAGCCCGTCGATCTGGCTCAGCTCGACGTGGGCAATTACCCGACGACGCCGCGTGCGCTCGCTACGGCGAAGAATCCCGAGCAGGCGCGCATGATCGAGGCGGAGCGGCTGGCGAACTTCATCCCGCTGTCGTCGGATATCGACCCGGCGTTCGTCTCCGCGAATCCGTCCATCGCCAAGGTGTTCATCGATCCGAAGGGTTCACTCGGCCGCATCATGGAAGTATCCCGCTTCGCGGAGGCCGCACCGGATTTCGTGGCCGGGTTCCTCAGCAGCGCGGGCAGCGCGCCGGACAACCGGGGCATCGACCTGGTCAACGCCGTGCTGATCTTCCCGGACGAGCAGAAGGCGGCGGCCGCAGCAGCGGCTTTGGAGCGCGTCGACTTCGAGGCGAACAACCGGAACACGCCGGTGCAGATCCCGAAGTACCCCGCCGCGCACGCCCATTGGCAGCCGCAGGAACAGTCGATCGGGTCGTGGTTCGCCACCGGCAAATTCGTCGTCTACACCTGGGTCTTCGACTACATGAAGATCTTCCTGGAGAAGGTCGACCTCCCGCCGCTGCTCACCCTGGTCGAGAAGAGCCTCGACACCGTCGTCCCGGCGATCGGCCGGTTCACTCCGACCCCCGTCGATCAGCTGATGACAGCGCCGATCGATATGGACGGCATGCTCAACCGGGCTCTGCCGCGACCCCGGGAAGACTCCTGGATCGACCCGCCGGGCGCGTACACCGGCGCAGGCGCCCTGCACTTCACCACCGATTCCGCCGAGGACCGCAGGATCATCGAAGCCGCGGGGGTCGATCGGTACGCCACCGACGGGACCGATCTGTTCCGCACGCGCGACGCCGACGCCGCCGTCCAGTTGCGCGAGCAGCGCGGCGGGCTGTCGAAGAAATTCCGCGCCGCCGAGTCGCCGAAAGGCCTGCCCGCCGCGCACTGCAAGGAATACATCGGCAACAAGACGGTGGTCGTCCGGTTCTACTGCTCGGTGGCCTACGACCGCTACACGGCGTTCGCGTGGTCGCATCAGCTGCTCGATGCGCAACAACGCATCTCCGCCCAGTACGCATTGTTGGTGAATGCCGCATGACGAAATTCCGCACCGCCGTCGCCGCGCTCGCGTGCACGGTGGCCGCCGCGATCCTCACCGGCTGTGGTTCGACGATGGCGGGGACCGCGCAGCCGGGTGAGATCGACATTCGCAATCTCGACACCGGCAACTACCCCACCGAGCCGCCGAACGCGCACGACGACGACTACCAGCCGCTGTTCATCGACATGAACAAGGTCGCCGCGATGCGGCTGGCCGACCACGTCGCGTCGGCCTACGACATCGACCCCAGGATGAAGTACAGCTGGACGCCCTCCAGCATCAGCAAAGGGACGCTCCCCGGCGAACTCGGGAACCCGGTAGACCTGAAGCCGATCGCGGAACGCAACCGGATGATGTTCGGGTTCCACACCAACGGCTCGGATCAGAACATCAGCCTGATCGCGTCGGGGTGGCCGACCAAGCCCCGGCCCAATTCCACGACGGTCGCCACGATCGTCATGCAGTTCCCCGACCCGGAGCGCGCCCGGCAGGCCGCGACCGAATTCTACGACGCCGATTTCGGCGCCTACCGCGAGCAGAACGAGCCGGTCACGCTGCCACGGCAGCCACAGGCGCGAGCGCACTGGCGTCCCGGCTCGCCTTTCCTGCGCACGATGCTCGCGCACGGTTCCTATGTAGTGGCGTTCCTCCTTTCGGCGAACGCTCCCGACCGCGCCGCCCTCGTCGCGCTGGCGGAGAAGGCGTACGACGTTCAGCTGCCCCTGCTCGACCAGCTCCCGGCGCTGACCGAAGAAGAGATGCTGCGGTTGCCCTGGGATCCCGACCATCTGCTGAGCCGTACCCTGAATCCGGCCGAGGTCCAGTCTCCGAGCTACGACGATTCGAACGCGCTGTTCGGTCTGCGCGGAATCATGCATTACACCGAAGACCTCGATTACGCGAAACAACGTTTCACAGCGATGGGCGCCGAGAAATTCGCGGCCAACGGCGACACATTGGTGATCCGAACCGCTGATGCGGAGACGGCGCGGCGGGTCGTCACGGAACGTATCACGCCCACGGTGGTTGCCCGTCCGGCCGATCCGCCGCAGCGTCTGCCCGATTCGGCATGTGTGGAGAACCGGTCCGGACTTTTCGACGACCGGCGATTCACCTGCGTCGTCGCGTACAAAGAATACGTCGGATTCGTCGCGGCCAATCAACTGCTGGACGCTCAGCAGCGCGCTGCCGCACAATATTCCGTTTTCGCGAACAGCCGATAATGCCGCATTTTCGTCGCACATCGGGTCGAGTATGCTGCGGGGCGAACGCCAGCGGCCCGCGTGGAGTCAGGAGATCGTGAAGATGCCGATGAGCCCCGGGACCATCGTCGGCGGGTACCGCATCCTGCGGGTGCTCGGCGCGGGCGGCATGGGCACGGTGTATCTGGCCAAACATCCCAGCCTGCCCAGAACCGACGCGCTGAAGGTGCTCAGCGGCGAACTCAGCCGCGACTACGAGTTCCGCACCCGTTTCGAACGCGAAGCCAATCTCGCCGCCGGGCTCGACCATCCGAACATCGTCTCGGTCTACAACCGCGGTGAGGAACACGGCCAGTTGTGGATCGCCATGCAATACGTCGACGGCACCGATGCCGCCGCCGAACTGGCCCGTGATCCGCACGCGATGAATCCGCTACGCGCCCTGCGTATTACGACCGAGGTCGGTAAAGGACTCGATTACGCGCACCGCAAGGGCCTGCTGCACCGTGACGTCAAACCGGCGAATTTCCTGCTCTCCTCCCCCGCCGACGATGAAGAAGAACGCGTCCTGCTCACGGATTTCGGCGTCGCCAAATCCAATGACGACACCACCGAACTCACCCAGACCGGCAGTTTCGTCGCCACCATCGCCTACGCCCCACCCGAGCAGCTCACCGGCAGCCCGCTCGACCACCGCGCCGATGTCTACAGCCTCGCGTGCTCGTTCTTCAAACTGCTCACCGGACGTAACCCCTACCCGGGAACGCAACCCGCGCTGGTGATGATGGGCCATCTCCACGAGCCCCCGCCGCTGGTCACCGCGGTCAGCCCCGGCCTTCCGCAGGCCATCGACCACGTCTTCGCCCGAGCAATGGCGAAGAACCCGGCCGAACGATTCCCCAGCTGCCGCGAATTCACCGACGCCGCCGCGAGCGCTCTCACTCCCGGCTACAACCCCGTCGCAACCAACACTTCCCCCACTTATCCGGTCCAGGTCTTCGATCCGCGGCCGGGGACCGATCCCCGAGTCGCCGTCTCCGGTCAGGTGACCGCTGCGCCCCCGCGCAAGAACTGGCTGCTCGCCGCGGCCGCCGGCATCGTGGCCGTCGCCCTCGCCGCGGGAATCGGCATCTGGGCGCTGAACCGGGACGAGTCCGGCCCCGTGTCCGCGGCCGCCACGCCGAGCAGCACGGCCGCCCTGGCGCCGCTGGACCGGGCGCGGGCGGACAATCCGGTGTTCCGGGGCAAGACGATCACGATGGTGGACGTGCCACGCGGCTCGCAGGTCTCGATCTTCCTGGGTGGCACCCCGCAGACGAAATTCCTGGAGGATCTCGGATTCGTCTACAACCTCAACTACGCACGTCAGGGCGACGAGGCATCGCCTCGGGAACTGACCGGCTCCACCAGGCTGGAGGCCGCGGCGGACGGCTACGTGCTGGCCGTGCGCAGCGACGAAAAGGCCGGTGGCGGTGGACTGCTCGGTCTGCCCTACCAAGTGGCGGGCACGCGCGCCACGGTGATTCCGCTGGACGATCCCGCGGCCGTCGCCGCCGTCCGCAATTGGAGCGAATCCTCCGAACAGACCCTGCTCGACCGTCTGGTACCGGTGCTGCGCAATCGCGTGAAGTGATTCGGCCACCTTCGCTGAAGCGAAGGCTTCGTGAGCTTTTCGAATTCCGCGGCCACTGGTTTTCGCCATTCTGCTGGTAGCGGCGAACTTAGGCGTTCGGTAAGGTGTACCGCAGCCAGCCCACTCGCCGATCATTACAGCAGCGAGCAGGGGGAAGGAGGGGAGCCGAGCGCTGGCGTTACAAGTCATGCGGACCCGGATTGCGTCGTGGTCTTCCGAGCAGGCCCGTACGCGGCCGCCGAAATCACGGACGAGCCGGGCCGAAGGGCGCAGGGCCCTGATCCCGTGGGGTGATGCCGAACTTTCTCGAGTCGGAGGGAACCGATCAGAGCCACACCGCGTCCAACCAGATGTACAGGCCAACTGAGGCTTCCGCCGTTGGCCGAGACGGGAACCGAAAGGAGCCGAAATGGCAGGACAGCTCGAAGCGAGTGAAGAGGCGATCTCGAAGTTTGTGGACAACTGCCGGCAGCGGCACCAGGATCTGCAGACCGCGATCACCGCACTGAACAGCAAGTCGGATCAGACCACCGCCACCTGGAGCGGTGCGGCGCGTCAGGCGTTCGACACCTTCATGGACAGCTACTTCGCCCAGGCGCGGAAGCTGAACGACCAGCTGGATCAGACGTCGGACAAGCTCGCCCACGCTGGACGGAAGTTCGCCGATCAGGACCAGCAGTTCGCCCAGCAGGTGGCCGCGCAGGCCTCCAGCCTGGACCTTCCCTGATCCGATAGCCGTACCACAGACAACAAGGAGCTCCACATGGTAGCGAACGATCCCGGTCGGATTGCCTCCAACTTCGGCGAGGTCGAGGCGGGCGCCCAGGCCATCGTGGCCGAGGCGCGCAGCGTCATGACCATGCTCGAGGATTTCCACAAGCAGGTCACCGACTTCGTGACGAACTACTGGAAGGGCGACGCGAACGACGCGTTCGCCTCGCTGCAGGCCCAGTGGAACACACAGGTCACGCAGCTCAACACCACGCTGGAAAGCGCGGGCAAGATGGTCAGCAGCGGAAACTCCGACCTGCAGGGCACCGACACCGCGCTGGCGGGCCTCTTCTGAGATCCCGTCTCGGCTGATTCGAGCCCCCGGTACCTCGGTATCGGGGGCTCGAATCATTTTGCACTGAGCAATATTCGATTACACACGGCGCGCAGGTCACGGGACGACGCGGACGGTGTCTCCGAAATGCGAGCACGGGGCCTCCAGTTGCCCCCACTCGTCGCCCGCGTACTGGCAGCCGACGCTGACCTGAATGCCGAACTCCAGCAGGACATGCCAGTGAACGGTTGATCCGTCTCCCGGATGTTCCAGGTACGCCAAGCCGGAACGGCCACCGAACATGACGTCGCGCTGCAAGTCGGTCAGTACCCCCGGCGGCCGCTGGGCCATCTGTGTCTCCAGCTTCGCCGCGACCTGCGCATAACTGGACGACGCCGTCAGCGGTGCCTGCATCACCGTGATTCGCTGCCGAGCACCGGCTTCGGGTACCAGATCGAGACGAGCACGCCCGGTATCGGGCGACTGAGCGACGCGCCAGCCGGGCGGGACGCGGAACCGAAGGCGGCCGAACGCTTCCGGTGGCGCCTCATCCGGTGGGCCGACCGACGGCGGCGCGGCGGTCGGCGATACCACTCCCGTTCCGTGCGCCGCTGCCGTCTCCGCACCTCGGCGAACGGACAAGATAACGGCGCCGGCGACTATCAGAGCGACGACCGCCAATGCCGCGACCGCGACGACCGCGAAACGCGCTGTGCTGTGTCGAGGCTGCTGGGCAGCGGCGCGTTCCCGGAGTGATTGCATCCATTCGGTGGGCGCGGTCGACGCCTCGTGTCGGTCGTTCGGCTCGACTCGACGGCCCTGGACGAGATCGGCACCGGCGACGGTGCGTAGCTCGACGCCCGTGCCCGCGGTTTGATCGATCGCGGCACGCAGCAGGGCGAGTTTCGAGGGGTCCGCGACAGCGACCACTTGCACGAGATCGATCGATCCGCTGTCCAGCAGCCGAGCGATCAGGCCGCACAGACCGGTGTATCCCGCTGAGTCCGAGCAGATTTCGGACAACGCGAGGGTCGGCTCGTATTCACAGGATTCGAGATGCACGCCGCGATGGCTGCGGATGACCGCTGAGGCCGTGGTGGCCAGCGTTCCGAATTCCAGTACCAGGGTTCGCCTGCTATGGCTGGTGCCCTCGTCGGACGCGACCGAACGCACCGCGATGTCCTCGAACACGACGTCCGTGGCGTAGCGGCGCGCCGCCTGGTCGAGCACGCCGCGACGGCCGGCGCCCCATTCGGTCGGGCAGATCAATGTCATCCGGGCACACGGGGCTGCGACACGCAGATTCTCGAGCAGACCCGCGAAGACAGCGCCCATCGCGTCCACCACCGAAGGCGTGCGTGGCGGCAGGGCGATGGCGTCGGCGGACACGAAATGGATCACCGAACCGACTTGGGTGGGCGGCGTCAGCGACTGCCCCACCACGAGGTCGAAATCGTTGCTGCCCAGAACGACCGACGGCGGCATGTCCCAGTGCGTGTCGGCGCCGCGCGCCCAGATACGCGCTTCCGTGACGACGAGCTCGACCTCGGACATCAGGGCGACGGCATCCACGCCGTCTGCACCAGGCCCTCCATATTCCGGGTGACATAGGTGCCTCGACCCGGCGGCATCGGACTCGGCCGCTTGGTGCCCATCAGGACGCCTTCATCCTTGCTGCAGCTCAGAATCAGGCCCGCCGAGCCCAGGTCCCGCATCCTGGCCAGCGTCGCCTCGAACATCGCCCGGCTCGCACCACCAGAACGGCGGGCGATGATCACGTGGAAGCCGAGGTCCCTGGCATGGGGCAAGTGCTCGAGCAGCGCCTGTACCGGGTTGCCCGCGGAGGTGGCGACCAAGTCGTAATCGTCGATGATGACGTACAGTTCCGGACCGCTCCACCACGAGCGATCCCGCAACTGCTGCGGCGTGACATCCGAGCCAGGAGTGCGCTTGCTGACATAGGCCGCCAGGTCGTTCATGTTCTGGGTGAACTGCGGCGCCGTGGAACCATAGCCCGCGAGGTACCCCTCCGGAACGAGCCCGAGCATGCTGCGCCGGTAGTCGCCGAGAATGAAGCGGGCCTTGTCGGGGGTGTTGGATGCGGCGATGCCCTCGATCAGCGAGCGCAACAGCGTCGTCTTCCCCGATTCGGTGTCACCGATGATGATGAAGTGCGGGCTCTCCGCGAAGTCGATGTACACCGGTGCCAGCTCGGATTCGTTGATACCGAACGGGATTCGCAGGCACTTCGCGTTCGGGTCGACCTGCGAGGGCCAATCGCCGGCCAGGTACAGCAGCTGTTCGCGCGGAAGCTGTTCGGGCAGCATGCGCACCTGCGGGGCATGACGGCCCGGTGTCAGCCTGGCGATGGTGGCGACCGCGTCCGCGACGGCCTGGGTGAGGTTGGTCGGGTCGGGGGTGCCGTCGATGCGGGGCAGGCCGGTCAGCATGTGCAGGCACTCGGGGGTCATACCGCGGCCCGGCCGCCCTTGCGGGACCAGCGAGGCGAACTTGCGACCCAGATCGGAGTCCATCGGATCACCGAGGCGCAGCTCGATCCTGGTGCCGATCTGGTCCTTCAGCGCGGGCCGCGCCTCCGCCCAGCGGTTCAGCGCGATGACCACGTGCACGCCGTAGGACAGACCCTGCACGGCGAGGTTCATGATGGTCTGCTCGAGCATCTCGAAGTCCTGGCGGATCGAGCTGAAGCCGTCGATCACCAGGAACACGTCGCCGAACGGATCCTCGTGCGCGCCCGCGGCGCCCGGACTACTGGCCGGATCCATCGCGCGCAGTCTGCGGAAGTCCGTCATCGATTCGATGCCGAGTTGCCGGAAGCGCGCCTCGCGCTGCCGGACGATGGTGGTCATCTCCGCGATGGTGCGCCGGACCTGGTCCTCGTCCAATCGGCTGGCGACCGAGCCGACGTGCGGCAAACCTTGCAGGCTCGACATGGTGCCGCCGCCGAAGTCGAGGCAGTAGAACTGCACCTGCTCGGCGGTGTGCGTCAACGACATCGCCATGATGAGGGTGCGCAGCGCCGTCGATTTACCGGACTGCGGACCGCCGACGATGGCGACATTGCCGCGGGCGCCGGACAGGTCGATGACCATCGGGTCGCGGCGCTGGTCGTAGGGCCGGTCGACGATGCCGATCGGGGCACGCAGCGTGGACACCGCGGAGTATTCGCCGGTGAGGATGGAGCGCGGGAGGAGCTGGTCGAGCGTCGGCGCCTCGTCCAGCGGCGGCAACCAGATCTCGTGCGCCGGGCGGCCGTGGCCGCGGATCCGGGAGACCAGCATGTTCAGGTTGGACAGCTGCTCGCCGTCCTCGTCCTGCTCCGGCTCGAGGCTCGGTTCGGGCGGCAGCGGCACGCGATCCGCCGCGCGGAAGTCGACATGGGTCGCGGTGAACGGCCTTGCCTTGACATCGATCTCGCCGGATTGCGTGGCCACGATCATGTCGCGCTGCGAGCCACCGCCGACGTACTGGCCGGAGACATACGAAGCCTGGAAGCGCTGGATCTCGCCGGAGTCCGCCTTCAGGTAGCCGCCACCGGGATTGTTCGGCAGGTTGTAGGCATCCGGCACACCGAGCACCTGGCGGGACTCGTTGGCGGAGAACGTCTTCAGGCCGATGCGGTAGGACAGGTGGGCCTCGAGGCCCTTGAGCTTGCCTTCTTCCAGGCGCTGCGAGGCGAGCAGCAGATGTACGTGCAGCGAGCGGCCGAGGCGGCCGATCATGACGAACAGCTCCGCGAAATCCGGGTGTTGGGTGAGCAGTTCGGAGAACTCGTCGAGCACCACGAACAGCGCGGGCAGCGGATCCAGGTCGGCGCCGGCCGCCCTGGCCTTCTCGTACTCGGAGACGTTGGCGAAGTTGCCCGCGGCCCGCAGCACTTCCTGGCGGCGGTTCATCTCACCGGCCAGGGCGTCCTTCATGCGGTCGACGAGGTCGGCCTCTTCCTCCAGGTTGGTGATGACGGCGGCGACGTGCGGAACACCCTCCAAGCCGAGGAACGTCGCGCCGCCTTTGAAGTCGACCAGCACCAGGTTCAACTGGTCGGGTGAGTGCGTGGCCAGCAGGCTGAGCACGAGGGTGCGCAGGAACTCCGACTTACCGGAACCGGTGGCGCCGATGCACAGACCGTGCGGGCCCATGCCGTTCTCGGCGGCCTCCTTGATGTCCAGCTCCACCGGAAGGCCGTCGGCGCCCACCCCGAACGGCACGCGCAGGCGTTCCCGTCCATAGCGCGGCCGCCACGCGTGTTCCGGGTTGAACGCGCCGATGTCGCCGAGGCCCATCAGCTGGCTCCAGGTCGAGATCACCTCGGAGTCGTCGGTTTCCACGTCGCTGCTGCGCTGCGTGGCCGCACGGTAGGGCGCGAGCCTGCGCGCCACCTGCTGCGCCTGCTCGGGGCTGATCCTGTCGATCAGTGCGAAGCGCTCCTGATTGCCGGTGGCGCCACGGCCGACGCACTCGCCGTTCTCGACGATCATCTTGATGCCGCGCGACACCGCCAAGCGCGGGGCGTAGCCGCACAGGTCGATGATGGTGACGCCCTCGTAGCCGGACTCGCGCAGCTGATCGTCCTCGGCCTCGAGCAGACCGCCGTCGACTACGCAGACGATATGCACCATGTTCGCGTTGGCGGGCTGGTTGCGCGAGTATCGGACCCGATTGCCGAGCAACGGATGCAACCCGGCCATGGCCTCCCGGATCGAGCCGTAGAACATGCGCTGGGTGCCGATGCCGTCCTGCGCGTCGGGATGCTGGGTGTGCGGGAGCCACTTGGTCCACTCCCACTCCGGCGCGGTGTCCGGTCCGCAGACGACCGCGACGAGCACTTGGTCAGGCGCCTGGAACATGCACAGCTGCACCAGCATCGCGCGGGTCATGTCGCGCGCCTGTGCCCGGTCGCCGTCCAGCGCGATGGTGGCGAAGCCCTTCACCGCGATGGCGGTCGGCAGGTCGGGCACGGTCGAATGGGCGCGCACGAAGCGGCGCAGCGAGACGGCGGCGATCGGCTCGAGTTCCTCGACCGGACCGGTCTCGGGGGCGACCAGCCTGGTGGCCAGGCGCTGCCCGCCGAGACCGATGCGGGCGTGGCAGAAGTCCTTGTCCCCCGCCCGTCGTTCCCACATGCGGCTGGTGCCTGCGAGCATCCAGACCAGTCCCGGCTCCGGGTGGCTCCATTCGACGGAAGCCCGCTGCTGCGCTGCGGTCTCGTCGACGTCCTTACGAACCTGGTCGAGGTATCGCAGGTAGTCCTTGCGATCCTCGTTCGCCTCGGCGGCCTTCTGCCCCTTGCCTCCGCCCTGACCGGCGAACATGCCGACCATCGAGAACATCATCATGAGCGGGAACATCATGCTCATCGGGTTGGAGGCGATACCGCCGCCCTGGGTGAACAACAACGCCATCATGCCGACCATGCCGATCACCATCACGACGGGCATGAGCTTCATGACGAGGTTTCCCGGTGTGACCCGGGGGATTTCGGGCGGGGGCTGCAGCGTGACCTCGCCACCGGGTGTTCGAGGCATCTCGCGGCGCGCACGGCGCTGGAAGCGGACAGTGCTCATCGACGAGATTCCCCCTTCGGCCAGCTGTGATCCGGCCTCAGTGTAGAGGTCACAGCCGACATGTCGTACAGTTCGACCAGCATTCTGCTGCCCGGACCGTGGGTTCGCAAGCTCGCCCCCGGCCTGCGGGGCCGCGGAATCACGAGGTAGAAGACCGAGTTGGGGGAAGCTTGACGCACGCGCGACTTGACCACATCGACGAAGAATCCTCGCGGGGGATCGTCCGCGCTCCCGATCTCGCCCGGGTGACGATTCTGGCCAAGCACACTCAGGTCGACATGGCCATACCGGTCGACGTGCCGGTCGCGCTGGTGATTCCGAGTGTGGTCGACATGGTCGCCCAGCACAGCCGCAGCAACGATTTCGACAACGAGGGCGAGCGTTACGAGCCCGCGGAATGGGTACTCGCCCGGATCGGCCATCCGCCGTTCTCGAACTCGCTCAGCCTCGGCGAGCACGGCGTCCGCGACGGCGAACTGCTGATGCTGGAAAGCGCCTCGCACACCGCGCCGACACCGCTGTTCGACGACATCATGTACAACGTCGCGATCGCCGACACCGACCACTACCGCAGCTGGACCCCGCGGATCGCGCGGATCACCGGCTCGGTGCTCGCGGCGGTCACCATGATGGTCGGCTGCCTGGGTCTGCTGCTGTCCCCCGGCTCGCTGCCGATCGGGGTGGGCGGCTCGATCGCGCTGGTGGTCGCGATTCTGCTCGTCGTGAGCGCGATGGTGTTGAGCAGGATGTACGGCGACACCGGTACCGCACTGGTGCTCGGCGGGTGCGCACTGCCCCCGGCGTTCAGCGCGGGCATGCTTTTCGTGCCGGACGATTACGGCTGGGCGCACATCCTGCTCGGATCGGTTCTCGCTTGGGCGACGGCGATCCTGGCCTGGCGGGTCATCGGCGTCGGTCTCGCGTTGTTCATCGGCGTGGCCACGCTCGCGACGTACGCGGCGCCCGCCGCGCTGGTCGGCCTGCTCACCGACCATCCGGAGCGCGCGATCGGCGCGGGCGCGGCGGCGCTCGGCCTCGGCGGGCTCTCCCTGGCGCCCCGGGTGTCCATGCTGCTGGCGAAACTGCCGCTGCCGCCGGTTCCTTCGCCGGGCACCCCCATCGATCCCACCGAGGACGACCCGGACGATCACCGCGCGCTGCCGACCATGGAGGCGCTGCGGCTGAAGTCGGAACACGCCCGCATGTACCTCGCGGGCCTGGTCGCGGCGACCACGCTGGTCACCGCCGCGGGCGCGCTCGCCGCCACCGACCCGTCCTCCGACGACCCGTACTGGCAGGGCATCGCGCTCGCACTGGTCTGCGCGGCGGTGCTGATGTTCCGCAGCCGCACCTACGCGGGCGCGGAGCAGGCCGTCGTGCTCATCGCCGGTGGCGCGGGCATCGTGCTGATCATGCTGGTGGGCGCCGGTTTCGCGATGCGCCAGCCGCTGGCCGTCTTCGGCGCGGCGATGGTGGTCCTGGTCGCGGCGCTGATCCTCGGCATCATCATTCCGAACCAGTCGGCCACCCCGCCGATGCGCCGTGGCGTCGAACTGCTGGAGTACACGTTCGTCGCCGCAGTGCTGCCGCTGGTCTTCTGGGTGACGGATCTCTACGCCCTCGTCCGCGGGCTGTGAGCTCGCGCCGATGAGTTCGAAACAGCGGCACGACAGTTGTTTCCGGGCGGTTCGGTTCGGGACGGCAGCATGCGTGCTGGCGCTCGGCGTCTCCGTCGGGCTCGGCGCACCCGCCGGAATCCCGCATGCACGGGCAGACAAGCCCACCGTGAGCCCGAATACGCCACCGCCGCCGGGTGAGCCGGCCGCTCCGCCGGACAAGACCGAGCGGGCGTCGAATACTCCATGCGTCAGTACCGGTTCCGGAGGCAACGGGCCATCGACGCCAGAGGCACAACGCGCCCTCGGCCTGGAGCACGCCTGGCGATTCTCCAAGGGCGCAGGCCAACTCGTGGCCGTTATCGACACCGGTGTCGCGCGTCATCCGCGCCTACCGGGATTGATCGCGGGCGGCGACTATGTGAGCAATAGTGACGGAACCGAGGACTGCGATGCGCATGGGACGTTGGTCGCGGGGCTGATAGCGGCGACGGAGGTCGACGGAGAGGGCTTCTCTGGAGTCGCCCCGGAGGCGCGAATCCTCACTATCCGCCAGACCAGCAAGCTCTACCAGAAAGAGGGCGCAAATCGGGACAAAGGGCCCGATGCGCTACCCCAGGGATACGGCACCACTCGCACCATGGCGTCGGCGATCCGTCGCGCGGCGGACATGGGAGCTACCGTGATCAATGTATCCGAAGTCGCGTGCAAGCCGACTTCTGAGCCTTTCGAAGATACCGATCTGGGTGCTGCGGTCCGGTATGCCGCGATCGAGAAGGACGTGGTCGTGGTGGTAGCAGCCGGCAACAGCGGCGAGAGCGCCGACGGTTGCAAGGGCTCCAACGCGGTCATCGATCCTCTCGATCCCGCTGGCGACCCATGGGGCAAGGTAGATCTGAACGTGTCGCCGGCGCGCTATGACGACTATGTGCTCACTGTGGGTTCGATCAACGGGAACGGGCAGCCGTCGACGTTCACAGTGCCTGGGCCATGGCTGGGTGTGGCGGCGCCCGGCGAGAACATCACTTCCCTGGATCCACTCTTCAATGATGCGAACAGCAAAGGAACCGCGGTCCAAATCGGTAGCGTGCAGCAATCAGGAAAGCTGGGGCCGATTCAGGGCACCAGCTTTGCCACCCCGTTGGTATCCGGCGTAGCCGCCCTGGTGCGAGCACGTTTTCCGGAGTTGAGCGCGCTAGAGGTCATCAAGCGCATCGAGGCCACCGCCCACGCCCCTGCGGAGGGATGGAACCCCTACGTCGGCTATGGCGCCGTCGATCCAGTACAGGCGTTGACCGCTGAGGTAGGCAGTGCATTGCCACCGAAGCGACCGTCCCCGGCCAGGGCTGTTCAGCTTCCGATACCAGCGCCGGCACCGCCGCCGAATCATCGCGCGCGCGACGTCGCGCTCATCGGGAGTGGAGCCATTGCAGCGCTGCTCGTCCTCGGAATGCTCGCGTCATTCCCCATCCGGCGTAGATTCGGCATCAGCAGGGACGATACGTAGCGGGCGGGGAGCGGTTCTCGAACACTCTTGCTCATAGGGACATGGGCCAAGGGGCTCAGCCATTACCGAGCCCCTTGTCGATTACGCTTCTACTGAGCCATGGTATGCGACAGCACCTTCCAGTGCGCGAGTCCAGAATGCAGCGGCTTGCGGCACGATGGCGTCGACTTCGGGAATCGCGTTCAGCAGACCTTCACCGATCGGGCGCGGGGTCATGCCGCGGATCCCCGAGGCGCCTGTGACGGCCGGTTCGTTCATGTCTACACGAGCGCGTGTCTTATTCCAGATGAGGCAAGTCGCGTCCTTGCCCTTCACCAGCAGCGCACGCCTTGTCCGTACCCATCGCCGACGCCTTGTCGCCGAGTTCCAGGTCGCCGATCAACACGGAGGCGTTTCGGTCGTCGGTGCCGTCGGTCTTCAACGAGTCACACACCGTCCAGGCCCGCCCCTCACCCTCCTTGTCGAAGTGCAGCGACGTCGAAGTGCAGCGACCCGGGAGCGGCTGGGATGCCGATCAATTGGTCGCGCGGTTTCTTGCCGAGCTCGGACTCCTTCACGGTGGCGGGCTTGGCCGCCTCACCCAGTCCCGCGCGTACGCGCGGGACTGGGATCGCATGGGGTCGTGCAGCATTCGCACGTCCCGGCGCACCATGGCGTGCTCCATCCGCCGGACGAGAAAGCGGTAGCCGCTTGCCGGCGTGTGGTGGATTTCGAAGGCACTATTCCTCCCCCGAACAGTGCTCACGTTCGCGGAACACAGTACAGTTCCCGAGGACTCTTGTTCAGCTCGGCCACAGCGAACCGGCCGATATCGGGTACTTTGGGGGACGAGGATGGCGGAACCGGCAGGCGCGGCACCACGACCGCTTCTCGGGCGCGTCTCGATGCAGAACCTGCTGATCGCGCAGATCATCGGGCTGATCGCCGGAGTCGTCGCACTGTTCGCCGGCCTGCCGGGACTTCCCGCGTTCGCCGCGGCGGTCGTCGTCGCGCTGATCCCGCTGATTCCCGTCGCCAAACGCACCCTGCTGGACTGGATCGCCACGTATTGGCGCTATCTCACCCATCGTGACTACGAGCTCGGCGACACCGTCGACTTCCGCGGCACGGACGGCCGTTCGCTCGGCCTGTACTGGGACGGCAGCCGCGTGGTGACGGTGGTCGAGGTGCTGCCCCCGCCAGGCGGGCTGACCAGGATCGCCCGCACCACGGTGCACGCCTCGCACCTGCTTCCGCTCGCCGAGCTGGCGAAATGCCTGAACCAGCACGACATCCTGCTCAGCGGCATCGACATCATCAGCCACGGGCACCGCAGCCGTTCCGGCACACCAGCGGGCAAGATCTACGAATCGCTGCTCGGCCCGCTGCCCGCCACCGCCCACCGCACGGTGTGGCTCGCGATCGGTTTCGACGCGGTGGCCTGCCCGGAGGCCGCGGACCGGCGCGGCGGCGGAGCGGAAGGCGCCTCGCGCGCGGTCACCATCGCCACCCAGCGGATCATGCGCACACTCGAAGACGCCGACTGCAACGCCCGCATCCTGACGGCGCCCGAGATTCGCAAAGCGGTCTTGCAGATCACCGGTGGCTACGACCCGCGCACGCTCGAACACCGCTGGCGCTATGCCGAAGTCGGCAACAACGTGAACATCGGCAGCGCCGTCGATCCCAAGCGGCTCGAGTCCGACCTGCTCGCCCAGCTGTGGGTGGCTCCCTCACGCGGAACGACGGTGGCGGTGCGGCTGCGTCCCGGCAGTTCGGCCGAGTCGGTGAGCATCGGCGCCGCGTGGCGGCTGACCGCGCGGGAGCTGCCGGAACGGTCCGAGTTGCCGGGCATGATCTCGATGAACGGACGCCATCGCGACGGGCTGCTGGCCCACCTGCCGCTCGCGGTTCCCGGTGTGGACGACACCGTCCCGATGATCGAGCACCTGATCGATATCGTCGACGATCTGCACCTGCCCTCCTCCGGTTGCGGCCAGCTGATCGGGTCGGACGACGAGGGGAACGGCGTGGCGGTGCGCATCGTCGGCGCGGGCATCTCGACGGTGTATGTCGCGGGTGAGCTGTATCTGGCGCAGCAATTGGTGTTCCGCGCGCTCGCGGTCGGCGAACGGATCCTGATCCGCACCGATCGGGCGCGGGCATGGGAGAACCTTGTCACCACGATCGGCAATCCGGAGCGACTGACCATCGCGGCCGAAACACACCAGTCCGACGCGGGATTCACCGCCACGGTGGTGGACGGGGTACTCGCGCCCGCCCCGCACGCGGGCGTCACCACCATCTATGTCACGGGTGATCCGATGGGCTGGCCCGCCAGCCGTCCCGACTTGGCCATCCACCAGCCCGGCGCGATCGGCAACCATGTGGTGCTGCGCACCGGCACCGCGCAGGTCGATCTGACCCTAGTGTCCATTCCCAGCGAAGCCACCTACATCGGTCATCCGCGCGGCCGTCGGGCAATGCAACCGCAGTAGACAGCGCGAGTCTCCGTGCCCGAAAGAATTCGACGCCGACTCACCCGGTGGCGACATTCGTTTGACGCCCCAAAATCGGAAAGCTAATGTCTGGCAAGGCGGCTCGAGATCGGGCCGTCCTGGTCGGGAGTTCCAGGAGGGGAAATTCATGAGGGTATCGGCCTGTGTCTTCACGTCGTTGCTGACCGTCGGCATCGCTTCGGCGGTGCTGAATCCGGGCGTCGCGAACGCGCTGCCGTCCGGCTGTCACACCGGAGGCTTCGGTGTCAGCTGCACGACCAAGAAGGACTGCGAATCGGCGCGCTCGGAACTCAAAAAGCAGCATCCGTCGATCAGCCGCTGCTATTCCCAGCAGCCGGACAAGGAAAAATTCAAGTACGTTTGGTCGGCGAACTGGTAGTCGTCGGCTCACATTGCGACAAACGATCCACGCCGGAAGTTTCACCTGCCTGTGATCGACCGAAGTCGTTCCGCCGGTCAAGGTGCGCCGTACAACGGAAATACCCGGTGGCGACGATCTTCAGTCGTGAATGTGAATGAAGTGATACGGACTCGTCCGCGGTTTCTCTGACGAGTGTCCTGACAGAACGGCCTGCCGATCGCGCCGATCCGGATATCCACCGACTCGGCGTGATCGGCAACCACTTGGTACTACGCACCGGCACCGTGCAGGCCGACCTGGCGCTGGTATCGGTTTCCGACGAGCTGACCACATCGGTCGGGCCGAGCCGGGTAGCGGTCAACCGGGATACCGGTCAGCAGCGCGGGCGGATCGCAAAGTGCGCGCCCACCAGCTCAATTGGCGCAACATTCGTTCCGCCGCGTCGATGGCGGCGCCGTCACGAGTGTCGCCCGTTTCATCGAACGACTTCTTGGCCTGATGGAAGCTGACCGTCTCGCGCACCGACACCATGTGGATTTCGGCGACGACCTGGCGTAGTTGCTCTACCGCACGCAACCCCCCGGAAAGTCCGCCGTAGGAGACGAAAGCGATGGGTTTCGCGCGCCACTCGTGCTTCGCTGTGTCGAAGGCCGTCTTCAGCGACGCCGGATAGCCGTGGTTGTACTCGGAGGTGACGGCGACGAAAGCGTCGGCCTGCCGCAGACGCGCGCGATAGGCCACGGTCTCGTCGTTCTCGGTGAGTTCCACCGGCAACGGTGTGTGCGCGAGATCGATGACACCGGTGTCGAATTCGGGATGTGCGCGCACCGTACGCAGGAACCAGTCCGCGACCACCGGCGCGAACCGCTCCGGACGCACACTGGCCACGATGACCTCGAGCCGTAACGGAGTATCCACCGCGCGAGCCTAACTCGGGACCTGTCGACCGCCGGGCACCGCCGCGCGCGGAACAACCCCGCGAGCCGGGCTTGCCACCGTTGTTGGGCCACCACTGAGTACCGATACGCAAGTCGCAATTGGCCCGGCACGGACGTACACAGAAGAGTTGCAGCGAACCGGCTTCCCGGCAGCGGCGAATACCCGGCCCCGTGACAGTGGATACGCTTTGGCCGATCAGACCCCTACCCTTCGCGCGGCTGTAGACATCCCGAACGAGCACAGCGTTGAGCAGGCGCTGAAGGCGACTACACAACTGGACCAGCCGGCGTTCGATCCCGCGTATATCCCCCACGCAACGACGTCGGCCCAACCATGTCCATCGAGCCGAGCATTGCCCGTTCGCGGCCCGGCTCACCGTAAGCGGGCCGCGAACACTGTGCACCGCCGAGCTGGAAGACGAAGACGGAGACGAAATGATCCTGGTAGCCGGCGCCACCGGCAATGTCGGCGCGGAACTGGTGCGGACCCTCACCGAATCGGGCGAGCAGGTGCGAGCACTGGTGCGCGACCCCGCCAAGGCGACGCTCCCACCGGGCGTCGAGGCCGTCACCGGCGATCTGAACCGCCCGGAGACGCTGGCCGACGCACTGGACGGCGTGGACGGAATGTTCCTGCTCCCCGGCTACGACAACCTGCCGGACCTGCTGGAACGCGCGAACAAGGCCGGGGTGCGCCGGGTCGCGCTGCTCTCCGGCGGTTCGGCCGCGCTGCGGGAGATGGACAACGCCGTATCCCGCTACATGACGCTGTCCGAGGACGCGGTGCGCGCCTCCGAACTGAACTGGACTTTGCTGCGCCCGCGGTCGTTCATGTCGAACGCGCTGCGCTGGCTGCCGCAACTCGCCGCGGGCGACGTCGTCCGCGTGCAGTTTCCCGGAGTCCGGGTCGGTGCGATCGACCCCGCAGACATCGCGGCGGTCGCGGCCGCGGCGCTCACACGAGACGGACTCGCCGGGCAGGTGCTCGAGCTCACCGGCCCGCAGGCGCTGCGACCGGCGGAACAGGTCGCTGTGCTCGCCGCGGTGCTGAACCGGCCGCTCGTGGCGCACGAACTCGGCGACGCGGAGACCGAGGCCGAACTGGCCGCCACCATGCCGAGGGAGTACGTCGACGCGTTTCTCAGCTTCTTCGTCGAGGGCACGCTGGACGAGGCGACGCTCTACCCGACCGTCGAGCAGGTGACCGGCCGATCGCCGCGCACCTTCGAACAGTGGGCGACCGACCACGCCGAAGCCTTCGCGCCGACACCGAGCTGACGGCTTCCGGCCGAGCCGATACCGGGCGTCACCGATGCGGTACAGCTATTCACGCCGGGCGCGGGACCGCCACAAGCGCAGCATGGTCGAGAGCACCTCGCCCAGAGCGTGAACAGGCGTCCCGAAGCGATATTCGATGCGAGGAAGCCGGTCAGAGCCCGCCGAACGCCGCAGTGACCACCATCGGACTCAGGGCAGTTCGAACGGCAGCGACACTCCCGCGTGGATGCGGCAGCGGTCACACGTGTCGGTGCTGTCCACCCCGGCCACCGCGCGGCGAATGAGTTCTTTGAAGGGCGCGAGGTTGCGTTTGAACT
Source organism: Nocardia arthritidis NBRC 100137 (assembly GCF_001612765.1). Classification (GTDB taxonomy): domain Bacteria; phylum Actinomycetota; class Actinomycetes; order Mycobacteriales; family Mycobacteriaceae; genus Nocardia; species Nocardia arthritidis. Next base: position 85,050 of record NZ_BDBB01000030.1, on the reverse strand, counting down.
CGGCGAAGACCTCGACGGCGTGCACTCCCTCGCCCTCCTCCAGACCGGCGTCCAGATCGGTCACGAGAGCGACGGCGGCGTAGCACATTTCGAGTTCGCGGGCGAGCACCGCCTCCGGATGACCGGTCATGTTCACCAGGTCCCAGCCCTGCGCGGCGAACCACCGGCTCTCGGCGCGGGTGGAGAAGCGTGGTCCCTCGACCACGACCATCGTGCCCGCGTGCATCATGTGCAACGCGTCGGACTCGGCCTTGATGGCGGCGGCACGCAGTTCCTCGCAGTACGGATCGGCGAAGGACACGTGAATGCCGCCGCCGTCGAAGTAGGTCTGCGGACGGCCGGAGGTCCGGTCGACCAGCTGATCCGGCACCGCGACCGTGCCGGGGCCCCAGTCCGCCCGCAGGCTGCCGACCGCGCAGGGCGCGAAGACGCGCCGCACGCCCAGCGAGCGCAGGGCCCACAGATTGGCCCGGTAGGGCAGGGTGTGCGGCGCGAATTCGTGGTTCTTGCCGTGTCGCGGCAGGAACGCCACCGGCCTGCCCTCCACCTCTCCGACGGCGATCCCCGCGCTCGGGGCGCCATAAGGAGTCTCGACCTCGATGGTGGTCGCCTCGTTGTCGAAGAAATCGTAGAAGCCGCTGCCGCCGATGACGGCGAGCGCGGGCCGGGGGTGCGAACTCATACTCCGATTGTCTCGTCCCGCGACGGCCGTCGCGCGGCGGGCTGCGCGTTACCCTGCTTCGGAGCGGCTCATCGACTGTTGCGGTCGGCAGCCGGGTGGTCGTCACACGGGTCCGACCTGACAAGACAGCCCGAAAACTGTACCCTAGGGGGGTATTGAACCGGTTTCGGCGACCGGCAGGCAGCGAGGAGACATCGGTGGCAGATTCCCCCCACGACCACACGGCGGCCGAGCACGCCGCGCACGGCTATATCACCGCCAAGGACGACTACCTCAAACGGCTTCGGCGCATCGAGGGCCAAGCGCGCGGTCTGCAGCGGATGGTCGAGGAGGAGAAGTACTGCATCGACATCCTCACCCAGGTCTCCGCGATGACGAAAGCCCTGCAAGCGGTAGCGATGGGCCTGCTGGAGGACCACATCAGCCACTGCGTGGTCGACGCGGCCGTCGCGGGTGGCCCGGAGGCCGAAGCCAAGATCAAGGAGGCCACCGACGCCATCGCCCGCCTGGTCCGGTCCTGACGTCGCTAGCCGTGCCAGCGGCGGTAGACCGCGGCCGCGCCGGGATGTAGCGGAATCGAGCCGGTGCTGATCAGCGAGCGCCCGTCGAGGAACTGGGTGCCCGCCGCTTCGGTGGGCACCAGCGCGTCGGCGTGCCATACCAGCAGTTCGACGATCGAAGCGGCCACTTCCTCGGGCATGGTGGGGGCGGCGAGCAAGAGATTGGCCACCCCGATGGTGTGCACCGAGACACCGCCCGGATAGGCGTCCGCGGGGATCGCGACCCGGTCGTACACCGGCCCGAACAGCTCTCGCATCGGTGCGGCCAGGTCGCCCATGTCCACCAGCCGCATCCGGCTCGGCACCGCGAGCAGCCTGGTCGGGACGCCGCCCGCCCACAACAGCGCATCGGCCTCGCCTGCGGTCAGGGCGGCCACCGCCTCCGCCAAGGGGCGGTGCGAAATCGCCACGTCGGCATGCGGGTCCAGCCCCGCGACACGCAAGATCCGCTCGCCGGTCAGGGCCGCGCCCGACCCTTCCGCACCCAGGCTCACCCGGGTTCCGCGCAGATCCGCCACCGAGCCGATCGTGCTGTCCGAGCGCACGACCAACTGCAGGTAGTTCTCGTAGACCCGCCCCAGCGCGCACACCCGGTCGGCGTCGTCTCGCAGCGAGTCCGCGAGCGCTAGTGCGGCATCGACCTCGCCGCGCGCCAGCAAAGCCAGATTGGCCTGCGAGCCCGAGGTGGCCACCCGCTCGATCCGCACGTCTCCGATGTTCTCGGCGGCCAGGCCGAGCAACCCCGCGAAGGCGTGATAGAAGCCGCCGACCTCGCCCGAGGCCAGCCGCACCACGGCTTCCCCGCCGCTCGGAGCGCAGCCTGCTATACCCGCGGCGACAGCCAACGCGAGAAAGCCGCGCCGATCGATGCCGCGCCGGAGGATCGACTCGCGGCCGGTCACCGTGCCTCCGCCGCAGGCAATCGCACACTCACTGCGAGACCGTGCGGACGCGTCGCCACGACGGTGAGAACGCCACCGCGCGCCTGCGCCAACGCCGCGGCGATCGGCAGGCCCAGCCCCGAGCCACCGGTCCCCGCGGACGAACCACGAAAGAAACGCGTGGTCAGCTTGTCTATCTCGTCGGGGGGAACACCGATGCCGTCGTCGCGGACGGTCACGGTGACCCAGCCCGGCTCCGTCGCGACAACGAGATCGACGTGCGCGCCCGCCCCCGCGTAGCGCGTGGCGTTGCTCAACGGTACGTCGAGCATCTGCGCGAGCACGTCGGCGGGGACCGCGACGTCGGCGCGCTCGGTCATGGGCGGCACCCGCAGTCGCTGTCCGGCCGCCTCGAACGCCGAGCACCAGGCGTCGAATCGGTCGGCGGCCACCTGCACGGCATCGCACTGGTTGTCGCCCTCGGCGGTGTGCGCGATGTCGAAGGCCGCGGGTGTCTCGGCGACGGCCAAGCTGAGCAGGCCGTCGAGTAACGCGGTGAGCCGGTCGACCTCGGCGCCCGCGCCGCGGAAGGTGCTCGCCGCGCTCGCCGGGATCGCGGGCTCCAGGGAATCCAGGCGAATGGTCAGGGCGGCCAGCGGGTTGCGCATCGCGTGTGCGGTGTCGGCGACCAGTTGGCGCTGCGCGTCCGCCGAATCGGCGACCGCCAGAGCCATCGCGTCGAAGGACTCCGCCAGCGCGCGCATCTCCGGCGGCCCGCCGTAGCGGCCCGCGATCGACACCGGAGCGATTGTCCCCGCGCGCGGCTTGGGCAGCGTCGCGGTCAATTCCGCCACACCCTGCGACAGCGCCGCCAGCGGCCGCAGCACCCAGCGGCCGATCGTCACCGCCAGCAGCACGAACAGCACCATCGCGACGACGCCGCCGAACACGATCACCGCCCACGCCCGCGCGATGTCACTGCGGGCACGCGCCGTCGACGCCTCGATCACCACGGCGCCGTTCACCTGCACGCCGGTGCCGACCGGCCGCGCGACGAGCATGGTCGGCGCGCCCCACGGCGTCAGCTTGTCCGCCGCGTGCGGGCGCTGGTTGCGGCGTGCGGCCGCCACCGCCGCGTCGACGTCGCGATCGTTCACGTCCGCGCCCGCGTTCACCGTAGTCGCCCCCCTGGCGTCGACCACCAGCACGTTCTCGCCGTACAGGTCGTGGTAGCGCAGGACCTCGTCGGCCAGCGCGCGGCTGTCTCCCGCGGTGACCGCGTCGTCGGCCAGGGTGGCGAAGCGGTCGGCGTCCCCGGACCGGGCCAGCACCAGCTGCTGGGTGCGGCTGGTGGCGACGGTCAGCGACAGCGGCACCGCGAACGCCAGCACCGCGATGGCCGCGAACAACGTCAGCGCGACGAGCAAGCGACGCCGCATGGCATACCTCCGGCCCCCCGGACCGCGCTCACTGTCCCCACCTGTACCCATATCCGCGGATGGTGGTGATCAGGCCGGGCCGGTTGAGCTTCGCCCGCAGACCGGTCATGTGCACATCCAGGGAACGCGAGACCGCGACAAAGGCGTCACCCCAGATGCGATCCATCAACTGCTGGCGGCTCACCGCGGCCCCCGGCCGTTCCACCAGCGCCTCGACCAATTCGAACTCCTTCTGGGTCAACGGCACCGGCGCCCCGGCGACCTCCACCACGCGGGCCCCCAGGTCCACCCGCACGTCACCGGTGACGACCACCGATTGCGCCTGCCGCGCTGCGGCCGCCGCCCGCCTGGTGACCGTTTCCAGCCGCGCGACGAGTTCCGCGATCCGCGGCGGCTTGACCAGATAGTCGTCCGCACCGCCGCGCAGACCGCGCACAATCGAACGTTCGTCGCTGCGCGCGGTGAGGATCAGCACCGGAACCGAACTCACCTCGCGCAGTCTGCGCAACACCTGTAGGCCGTCGCCATCGGGCAGTCCGAGGTCGAGGACCACGGCGTCGAAGTCGCGATGCGCGACCAGCAGATCCGCTCCGCGACGCATGCGCTCGGCGCGGTAACCGCGGGCGTTCAAGGCCTCGACCAGCGCGTCTCCCACGCCGTCGTCATCCTCGACCACCGCAAGCCGCACGCGCCGATCCTCCCACAGCGGGGGGACCGGCGCGTGTGCCGGACGGTCAGTCACGCACGGTGGCCATCCGCCGTCCCGGCTCGGCCGCCGCGGCGCCGGTGGGCTCGCTGTCGATCTGCGACGAGGCCGAGGTCTCCCGCATGAAGTAGTAGGTGACCAGCGAGATGGCGATGCAGCCCGCGACGTACCAGAAGTACAGCGACTCGTGGCCGCCCTTCTTCAGCGCCAGCGCGATCGTCTCCGCGGTGCCGCCGAAGATGGCGACGGTGAGGGCGTAGGGCAGCCCGACACCGAGCGCGCGGATCTTCGTCGGGAAGAGTTCGGCCTTCACGATCGCGTTGATCGAGGTGTACCCCGTGATGATCAGCAGGGCAACCATCATCAGGCCCCACGCGGCGACCGGATTGGTGGTGTGCGCGAGCACCGTCATGATCGGCACGGTGAGCAGCGTGCCCGCCACGCCGAAGAAGATCAGCAATCTGCGCCTGCCCACCCGGTCCGACAGCGCGCCCGCCAGCGGTTGCAGCACCACGAAGACCAGCAGCGCGATGAAGTTGATCCACGCCACCGTCGATTTGGAGATGCCGGAGGTGTTGATCATGAACTTCTGCATATAGGTCGTATACGTGTAGAACGCGACCGTTCCGCCCAGCGTCAAGCCGACCACCAGCAGACACTCGCGGGGGTATTGCAACAGGATCCGCAGCGAACCACGTGACTGCCCTGCTTCGGCGGCCGCCGCCTTCTTCTGCGACGCCTGCCCGGCTTCGGCGCGGAACTGCTCGGACTCGTCCATGCCGCGCCGCAGCCACATCACGATCAGCGCACCGGCGGCGCCGATCACGAACGGAATCCGCCAGCCCCAGGCGTTCATCCGGTCGGCGTCGAGGAATTGTTGCAGCACGATTTGCACCCCGAGCGCGACGAGCTGGCCGGCCACCAGGGTCACGTACTGGAAGCTCGAGTAGAACCCGCGTCTGCCCGCCGAGGCCACCTCGGACAAGTATGTCGCGCTGGTGGCGTATTCACCGCCGACCGACAGACCTTGCAGGAGCCGGGCGACCAGCAGCAGAGCCGGCGCGGCCACACCGATGGTTTGGTAGCCGGGTGTCACCGCGATCAACAGTGAACCCGCCGCCATCACGGTCACCGACAGGGTCAGCGCCGAACGCCGGCCGAACCGGTCGGCGTACCGGCCCAGCGCCCAACCGCCGATCGGGCGCATCAGGAAGCCGACCGCGAACACGGCGGCGGTGGACAACAGCTGCGCCGTCGGATCGTCCTTGGGGAAGAACGTCTTCGCGAAATACACGCTGAACGCGGCATAGACATACCAGTCGTACCACTCGACCAGGTTTCCGATGGATCCGCGTAGCACGTTGGCGACCACCCGGCGCTCACTCACGGGCTGTGTCGTAGTCACAAGATCTCCTCCTCCGACGCCTCATCACGTCGTCGCAGATCAGTGTGGCGACAGTCACAAGCTCGCGGAATGGCTCTCGCTGCTTCCTAACAGTCCCTTAGGACGATCACCGGAAAACACCTCCGGCCCCGGCAAGAGGCCGGGGCCGGAGGCGATCGCGCCGATTGTCAGGCTTTCGCGGTCAGCAGCGGGGCGAGGGTGCGCAGCGCGGGGAGGTAGTTGTCGCCGAGGATCTGTACCGCGACATGGTCGGCGCCGGCGTCGAGGTGCTCCGACAGCCGGGCGGCGATCCGCTCCGGTGTGCCGTACGCGATGACGGCGTCGAACACGCGGTCGCCGGGCGGGACGGCGAGGTCGGCGTCGGTGAAGCCGAACCGGCGCAGGTTCGACGCGTAGTTGGTCAGACCGAGATAGAACTCGACGGTCCCGTCGGCGACGGCGTGCGCGGCTCGGGCGTCATCGGTCAGCACCACCTTGTGCTCGGTGGCCAGCAGGGCGTCCGGGCCGACGATCTCGCGAGCCTTCGCGGTGTGCGCCGCGGGCACGAAGTACGGCAGCGGCCCCAAGGACCGCTCGGCGGCCAGCTTCAGCACCCGCGGACCGAGTGCGGCCACCGCGCGGCGTTCGGCGGGCACACCGGCGGCGTCGAGGTCGTCGAGGTATTCGACCAGCGCGTCGTATGGCTTGCGGTACTCGCCGGTGTGCTCCGGGTGTCCCGCACCGATACCGAGCAGGAACCGGCCGGGGAAGCGCGCCTCGATCCGGTGGAACGAGTCGGCCGTCTCCTTCGCGGGCGAGGCCCAGATGTTCACGATGCTGGTGGCCACGGTGATCGTTTCGGTCGCCTCCAGCAGCGGTTCGACGGCTGCCAGATCCGCGGGCGGCGAGGCCCCCAACCACAGCGCGCCGTAGCCCAGCTGCTCCAATTCCCGTGCGTCCTCCGGGCCGAACCCGTTGAACGCCCGCCACACACCGAACCGTCCGAGACTGTCGAATGCCATGTCCCGAGCCAACACGTGCCCGGGGGCGGCTATTCCGGGCCGGCGGATCCCGCGGTCGCGGACCCGTCGGGCTTGATGCTCTCCCGCTTCAGAAGGGCTACTGTGGCTATTGCACAGCTATGGCGCCCGCCGCCGTGGTAGGCGTCACCATTTACGAGATGGAGGTGATCGCTGTGCTGAGATTCGATCCATTTCATGACATCGACACCATCGCCCGCCAATTGCTCGGTGAAAGCGCCGGAACCGGTCGCGCACCGCGATTTATGCCGATGGATCTGTTCAAGGCGGGAGATCACTACGTCTTGAACGCGGACCTGCCCGGCGTCGATCCCGGCTCGATCGACGTCAGCGTCGACAACGGCACGCTCACCCTGCGGGCCCAACGCACCGTGCCGAGCGAGGAAGGCGTCCAGTGGATCGCCTCGGAACGCTTCGCGGGCACCTTCATGCGCCAGATGTCGCTGGGTGAGAACGTCGACGTCGAGAACATCAGCGCGACCTACAACAACGGTGTGCTGTCGGTGACGATTCCCATCGCGGAGCGCGCGAAGCCGCGGCGCATCCAGATCTCCGGGGCGTCCCAGGAACCGAGGACGATCGAAGCGCAAACGGGTCGTTCCGGACAGCCGGCGCAGGCCGAGCAGCAGGGGCAGTCCCAGCAGTACCCGCAATCATCGAAGTGAGCGCCGCGCTGCCCGCACCCGAGCACGGGTGCGGGCAGCCGCGCAGCTCAGTCGCCGCAGCAACCCGCCTGCGGGACCGGGACCGACCGCATCTCCCGCGTCTGCGCGTTGCGGGCGGCGAGTTCCCCGTCGGCCGGGTAGTCGACGCCGATCAAGCTCAAGCCATGTGCGGGAGCGACGGCGACCGAACTGGAGCGTTCCGTCTCCCGCAGCAGCGCGGCGACCCATGGCACAGTGCGCCGCCCCTCGCCGACGGCGAGCACCGCGCCCACCAGGCTGCGCACCATCGACCAGCAGAACGCGTCGGCGCTGACGTAGGCGACCAGCAGATCGCCCTCGCGCACCCAGTCGAAGCGCTGCAACTCCCGGACCGTCGTCGCGCCCTCCCTGCGGCGGCAGAACGCGGCGAAATCGTGCAGCCCCAACAGTGTTCGCGAAGCCTCCCGCATGGCCCCGACATCGACACCGGATCGGCAAGCGACCACGCTGCGCGCGTGCAGCGGCTCCGCCCCGTACGGAGCGGTGGTCAACCGATAGGCATAGTGGCGGCGGACGGCGGAGAACCGGGCGTCGAACTCGGGCGGGGCCGGGCGCGCCCCCGTGATACGCACGTCCTTCGGCAGGAATCGCGCCATTCTGTGCACCAGCTTCTCCGCGTCCAGTTCGCCGGACGTGTCGAAATGCGCGACCTGCCCCTCGGCGTGTACGCCCGCGTCCGTTCGCCCCGCGACGGTCAGCTGGATCGGCTCGCGGAACACCTTGCTCAGCGCGTCCTCCAGCACGCCCTGCACGGTGCGCAGACCGGGCTGACGTGCCCAGCCGGTGAAATTCGTGCCGTCGTAGGCGATGCTCAGCCGGACCCGCGACATGCCGGTTTCCGGCACGTCCTCGGGCGGCCGGCCCGCACTCGGTCCCACCGATTCCTCCACGGTCACATGATCCTCCGGTCGAAACGAACGAGCCCGCCGACCCAGGGCGGGTGGCGGGCTCGTGCGCGAACTCCGGACGCTCAGCGTCAGGCGTCCTTCTTGTCCTCGGCGGCCTCGTCGGCAGCCGGAGCCTCGGCGGTCTCGGCGGTGGCCTCCTCGGCCTCCTCCTCGACGACCTCGGCGGCCGGAGCCTCCTCCGCCTTCTTCGACGCGGCGACGCGACGGGCGCGATCGGCCTCGTTGGTCACGGTCTTCTCCCGGACCAGCTCGATGATCGCCATCGGCGCGTTGTCACCCTTGCGCGGCAGCGTCTTGGTGATGCGGGTGTAGCCACCCTCGCGCCCCTCGAACGACGGACCGATCTCGGCGAAGAGTTCGTGTACGACGTTCTTGTTGCGGATGACCTTCAGCACCTCGCGACGGTCGGCCAGAGTGCCGCCCTTCGCCTTGGTGATCAGCTTCTCCGCGTAGGGGCGCACGGCCTTGGCCTTGGCCTCGGTGGTGGTGATCCGGCCGTGCTCGAAGAGCGCCGTCGCCAGATTGGCGAAGATCGCCTTCTGGTGCGACGCCGACCCGCCGAAGCGGGCACCCTTCTTGGGCTTGGGCATTGTGGTGTTCTCCTGTGTGTCTTTTGCGGCGCTCCCGGCGCCCTGCGTGGTTACGCTCTGCTACCGCCTCCTGGCGCGTCGCTCACGCCGCGGGCTGAGGCCGGGCCGGGGGCCTTCCCGGCGGCCTAGAGCTGTTCGGTCTCGGCGTAGTCCTGCTCGCCGCCATCGGTGTCACTGAACGTGCCGCTGTCGCTCCACGTGCCGGTGCTCGCGTCGTAGCCGACCACGCTGGACGGATCGAACGACGCCGGGCTGTCCTTGAGCGAGAGGCCGAGCGCGTGCAGCTTGACCTTGACCTCGTCGATGGACTTCTGGCCGAAGTTGCGAATGTCCAGCAGATCCGACTCGGTGCGGGCGACCAGCTCGCCCACGGTGTGCACACCCTCGCGCTTGAGGCAGTTGTAGGACCGGACGGTGAGGTCCAGGTCCTCGATCGGCAGGCCGAACGAGGCGATGTGATCCGCCTCGGCAGGCGAGGGGCCGATCTCGATGCCCTCGGCTTCGACGTTCAGCTCACGGGCCAGGCCGAAGAGCTCGACCAGGGTCTTGCCCGCCGAGGCGAGCGCGTCCCGCGCGCTGATGGAGTTCTTGGTCTCCACGTCCAGGATGAGCCGGTCGAAGTCGGTGCGCTGCTCGACGCGGGTGGCCTCGACCTTGTAGGTCACCTTCAGCACCGGCGAGTAGATCGAATCCACCGGGATCCGGCCGATTTCCGCACCGGAGGCCTTGTTCTGCACGGCGGGGACGTAGCCGCGACCGCGCTCGACGACGAGCTCGATCTCCAGCTTGCCCTTGTCGTTCAGGGTCGCGATGTGCATGTCCGGGTTGTGCACCACGACGCCGCTGGGCGGGACGATGTCACCGGCGGTGACGGTGCCCGGACCCTGCTTGCGCACGTACATCGTGACCGGCTCGTCCTCCTCCGAGGACACGACCAGGCCCTTGAGGTTCAGGATGATGTCGGTGACATCTTCCTTCACGCCCGGGACGGTGGTGAACTCGTGCAGGACGCCGTCGATGCGGATGCTCGTGACCGCCGCCCCCGGAATCGAGGACAGCAGGGTACGCCGCAGCGAGTTGCCGAGGGTGTAACCGAAGCCCGGCTCGAGCGGTTCGATGGTGAACTTCGAGCGGTTCTCGGCGACGACCTCTTCGGTCAGCGTCGGACGCTGTGAAATCAGCATTAGGATCATCCTCCTTTTTGGGCGCCCGCTATTTGACGCCTCGTCTCAGGGGTTGTGTGTGGCCGCCCGTGTCCGGGCGACCACACACCAGCAGCACGTGCCGATTACTTCGAGTAGTACTCGACGATCAGCTGTTCCTGCAGCGGCACATCGATCTGGGCGCGCTCCGGCAACTGGTGGACCAGGATCCGCAGCCGGCCCGGGATCACCTGCAGCCAGCCCGGCACCGGGCGGTCGCCGACGGTCTCGCGCGCCACCTGGAACGGCAGGGTGCCCAGCGACTTCTCCTTGACATCGATGATGTCGTACTGGGTGACCTGGAAGCTGGGAACGTCGACCTTCTTGTTGTTCACCAGGAAGTGGCCGTGCGAGACCAGCTGGCGAGCCTGGCGGCGGGTACGCGCCAGACCGGCGCGGTACACGACGTTGTCCAGCCGGGTCTCGAGCAGACGCAGCAGGTTGTCACCGGTCTTGCCCTTGAGGCGGTTGGCCTCTTCGTAGTACCGGCGGAACTGCTTCTCCATGACGCCGTAGGAGAAGCGGGCCTTCTGCTTCTCCTGCAGCTGGAGCAGGTACTCGCTCTCCTTGATCCGCGCGCGGCCGTGCTGGCCGGGCGGGTAGGGGCGACGCTCGAACGCCTGGTCGCCTCCGACGAGGTCGACGCGCAGACGACGCGACTTGCGGGTGATAGGGCCTGTGTAACGAGCCATTGTTCGCTATTCCTTTCCCGCTAGACGCGACGCCGCTTGGGCGGACGGCAGCCGTTGTGCGGCTGCGGGGTGACATCGGAGATCGTGCCCACCTCGAGGCCTGCGGCCTGCAGCGAGCGGATCGCGGTCTCGCGGCCCGAACCGGGGCCCTTTACGAACACGTCGACCTTCTTGACGCCGTTCTCCTGCGCCTTGCGGGCGGCGTTCTCTGCGGCGAGCTGCGCGGCGAACGGAGTCGACTTGCGCGAACCCTTGAAGCCGACGTGGCCCGACGACGCCCAGGAGATGACGTTGCCACTCGGGTCGGTGATCGACACGATCGTGTTGTTGAACGTGCTCTTGATATGCGCGTGGCCGTGCGGGACGTTCTTCTTTTCCCGGCGACGCGACTTCTGGGTCTTCTTGGGGCCGGAGGCCCTGGACTTCGGAGGCATCGGTTATCCCTACTTCTTCTTGCCGGCGACGGTGCGCTTCGGGCCCTTGCGGGTGCGCGCGTTGGTCTTGGTGCGCTGGCCACGCACGGGCAGGCCACGACGGTGGCGCAGACCCTGGTAGCAGCCGATCTCGATCTTGCGGCGAATATCGGCCTGCACCTCACGGCGCAGGTCACCCTCGACCTTGAACTCCGAAGCCTCGATGTAGTCACGCAGCTTCGTCAGATCGTCGTCGCTGAGATCCTTCGAACGCAGGTCCGGGCTGACGCCGGTGGCGTCGAGGATCTCCTTGGAGCGGGTACGGCCAATGCCGAAAATGTAGGTCAGTGCGATCTCCATGCGCTTCTCGCGCGGGAGGTCGACGCCCATGAGACGTGCCATCTGGCAGCTTCCTTAATCGTTGCGGAGGTCTGCTCCCTGTCCGTCCCCTCGTCTTGGTGGGGCACCGGCCTCCGAACCGGTGGTAGGCGCACACGCCCAGGGCGAACCCTGATATCCGCAGCGTGCGGCTGGTGCTGGGAGTTCTTCTTGCCAATCCGAACTGCGGTTCGGTGCTTGGCTGGTGTTGCGTCGAGCGGCGCCTTCGGCAAGCCTCGGGCGGGTGGGACGAGGTCTCCCTCGCCTCCGCTCAGCCCTGACGCTGCTTGTGGCGCAGGTTGTCGCAGATCACCATGACCCGGCCGTGACGGCGGATCACCTTGCACTTCTCGCAGATCTTCTTGACGCTCGGCTGAACCTTCACGTCCGTCCAATCTGTTGTGGTTCACAGGGGTGTGAACACAGTTTTTCCCCAGTCGGCGACTGGGGAAGTTCTGTAGTGAGTCTTTCGACTCGGCCCCGGCTCACGCCGGGACTGCCGGGTTCGCACCGACCCGATCGCGCCGGGCACGATCACTTGTAGCGGTAGACGATCCGGCCGCGCGACAGGTCGTAGGGCGAGAGCTCGACGACCACACGGTCCTCGGGGAGGATGCGAATGTAGTGCTGCCGCATCTTCCCACTGATGTGCGCGAGAACCTTGTGCCCGTTCTCGAGCTCGATCCGGAACATCGCATTGGGCAGCGGTTCGACAACTCGACCCTCGACCTCGATGGCCCCGTCCTTCTTCGCCATGTCCTCCGCGATCCCGGTTACGCTCAACCTGGTTTGTTTGCCTGAGTCTGCTCGAATGGATCGACCGCCGGAGCGGACCGCTCGCACACAAACAGGCGGCGCGTAGGTGCACCGCCGCTCCAGCTTACCGATCCGTTCCGGATCGGGCAAAAATGCCTCCCTGTATACCCGTGTCGCCTGGTGTTCCGCAGCCGCCTTCCCACTCCTGGCGGGCCTCGGACGCTGCGCCGCGACCGGGCCGGGTTGTCGCGTAAACTGGCCGCTGTCCAGGTATTTGGGTCGAGCAGATCGAGGGGGATGCGTGAGCCGGCGCAGCGAGCGAGCCACCGGCGGAGGCGCCCTCGGTCAGGGTCGAAGCGAGCGGCAGGGAGGCGAGGCCGTGAGTAAGCGTAGCGAGCGAGTCACCGGCAGAGCGCCCCTGGCCACGACCGAGCCGAGCGGCAGCGAGGGAAGTCGTGAGTGAACGCAGCGAGCGAGTCGTCGGCACGCCGAGCGGCAGCGAGGCGCAGTCGTGAGCCGTAGCGACGACGGCCTGCCCATGCTGCCGCCCTGGCTGTCGGAGAGCGAGGTCGGCCAGAGCGGCTACGAAGCGCCGGTACAGAACCTTCCGCACGAAGAACTCATCGAGGAAACCCCCGGCCGCAGGCGCGGGCGTTTCAAGAACCGCGCGCCCGAGGCGGACCGCCCGGACGCCGCGCGCCCGGAGAAGCGCCGCAAGGGCTGGCGCCGTGACAAGCACGAGGGGGCCGCCGACGAGGAACAGCGGCAGAGCGAGGCGAGCCGCGCGCCGGCGCCGGTCCCGGACGAGCCCGCACCGGCTCAGCTCCCACCCGAGACCTGGCAGCACCCCGGCTACGACCGCACACCACCGGCGCAGGACAACTCGTGGCAGGCACCGCCCCAGCGCGACCACATCCCGCAGCGCGACAACACTCCGCAGCACAGCCTGCCCACCCGCAACCCCTCTCAGCCCTCCCCCGGTTTCCAGCCGCTGGGCAGCAGGGCCGCGAACCCGCCCGTATCGAACGACCAGCCGACGCACCGGCAGCCCGAAAGGCCGGATCTCCCGCCACCGCCGCCGCGGCAATCGGCCGACGAGCAGCCCGGTCGGGCACCGAACGACGAGCCCGTTCCGCCCTCGCGCGGCGAGAGCGCCCAGGTCGCCGGTGGCGGCCGACCTGCGTTCGGACCGCAGATCGGCGGATGGCCGTCCACGGGCAACCCTCGGCTCGACGCCGCGCTATCGGCGGTGCGGCCGAGCCAATGGCCCACCTCGACACCGCCCGGCCAGGCCGCCGCCGCACCGATGGCCCCGGTCGAGCCCGCGCAGCCGGGTAGCGACCCCCGGGCGACACCGGCGACCGGCCCGAATTCGGCGTGGCCGACCGGCAACCAGCCGACCGCTCCGACCGGCGGCGACCCGTCCGCTCCGCCGCCCCGGGTCGGAGACCAGTCGGCCCCCGACCCCACGGCTCGGCAGAGCGGACCCCCGCCGACGAGCGCGCAACAATTCGCGCCGCCGCCTGCCGTCGACCCGGCGATGCCGCCCAGCGGCGAAAGCCCGGCCGAGCAGGCGCGCGACCAGAACACCGCTGCTGTGCCGAAGTCGAGCGCGCCGCCGGTTCAGCCTCCGACGACACCGACGGGTGGTCCGACTCCGGACGCGCGCGACACCGCCGCGCCGCCGATCGATGCCCACCGGACGCTCCCGGGTGATCGTCGGGCGCCGGCACCCCAGGCCGCCCAGGCCGGGCCCGCCGCGGTGACGACGGACGGGCCGCCGCCCTGGCTCGCCGCGCCGCAGCCCGCACAGGCCGAGGCATCCGCGACGGACGCACCTCGTCTTCCACCACTGCCCGATCCGCCCGCGCCGCACGAGCGGCCGCACAGCGGCGGGTCCGGCACGCCCGCGACGGCTCCGGCGCACGACGAGCACCGGCCGACGCGCGGTACGAACGGGCCGCCACCCTGGCTCGGTCACACCGCGTCGGAACAGACCGGTCGTCCGAGTCGGCCCGGTCTCCCGCCCGCACCGAACGAGGCTGTCGCACAGGCCGACAGCGCTACGCGCGAACCCCATCCGCCTGTCGATTCCCCACCTGCATCGCATCAAGCGCCCGCCGATCACGGTGTTACGAAACCGTTCCTCGCCCCCTCCGCGACCGTCCCGCAGGGCGAGGCCGTCCCGGTTTCGCCCGCAACCCGAAGCGCCTCCGCGATCGGCGCCGCGCCTGTCTCCGTCCCTGCGCCGGGAACCGACGCGCAGCCGGATCCGGCCGGGTGGGTGAACACGACTCGTGCGCAAGGGGATCCGGGGGCCTCCGCACCGAGCTGGATCAGTACGACGGAAGCCGGTCCGGCGTCGATGCGACCCGTCGCCGGTGGCGGGCGGCATCGGCTGTCCGCCGAGTCCAGCGACCCATCGGCTCCGCAGGCACCGGTCGAGCAAGCACCGAATGCCGACCAGCAGCCGGTTCCGCAGCACCAGCCGGAGACCGCCTACAACGCCGGCGGCCCGCACGCGGCGAGCGGCGTACCCGCCGGTGTGCCAACACAGTTCGCGAGCGGTCAGACGCCGGGTATCCCACCTCAGGCCCCCGTCGACCAGTGGGGCAATGCCGCCGCACCGGCTCCTGCGCCTGAATCGGGTCCGGCAGGCCCGCATTCCGCGCCTCCGCAGTATCACCCCGAGCATCGCGTCGCCGGACAACCCGCACCGCAGCCCGGACAGTGGGGCGCGCCGCCGGGTTACCCGCAGCCGCACACGCAGCCGCCGGGCGCGCCGTTCCAGCAGCCTTCGCTGGACAACGTGCCGCTGCGCCGCGCCAAGAAAGCGCCGGGATCGGGGTGGCGCAAGGCGGTGCACCACGTGTCCGGCGGCTCGATCAACCCCGGCATGTCCGCCGAGGAGCGCAGACTCCAGGAACTGGTCGCGCGGATCAGGCAGCCCGTCCGCGGCGACTACCGGATCGCGGTGCTCTCGCTCAAGGGTGGCGTCGGAAAGACCACCACCACAATGGGTATCGGCTCCATCTTCGCCTCCATCCGGGGTGACCGGGTGATCGCGGTGGACGCCAATCCCGACTTCGGCACACTGTCGCAGCGGGTGCCGCTGCAAACCAGGTCCACCGTGCGCGACCTGCTCCTCGATTCGTCCATCCAGCGCTATTCGGACGTGCGCAGGCACACCTCGCAGGCGACGAGCCGTCTGGAAGTGCTGGCCAGCGAACGTGATCCGGCTGCGTCGGAGGCGTTCAGCGAAGACGAGTACCGTGCGGTCGCCCGGATCCTGCAGCGGTTCTACAACATCATCCTCACCGACTGCGGTACCGGACTCATGCATTCGGCCATGGCAGGCGTATTGGACCTGGCGCACTCGCTGGTGCTGATCTCCTCGCCGGCCATCGACGGAGCGCGCAGCGCCGCAGCGACATTGGACTGGCTGTCGCTGCACGGCCACGACCACTTGGTGCGCAACGCGGTGGTGGTGATCAACTCCCCGCGGGCCGGATCGCCGAATGTCGGTATCCAGCAACTACGGGAGTACTTCCTGTCCCGGTGCCGCGCGGTGCACATCATCCCGTTCGACCCGCATATGTCCGAGGGCGCGGAGATCGATCTGCACCGGCTGCACAAGCAGACCAAGCGGGCCTACGTCGAACTGGCCGCGACCGTCGCCGACGACTTCGCCACCGATCACCGCCGCTACCACCCCTGACACCCGCCGGGCCGTGGCCCGGCGGGCAAGAAGGGCGAACGGATCAGCCGCTCACCACTCGGGCAGACGCCGCCTGCCCGCCATGACGTCGCGCACCAGATCGTCGTAGGCGTCCGCGAGTTCGGCGAGATGATGCCAAGCGTTGTGCAACAACTCGTCGTGCGCGTTCAGCGTCATCAACGCGTGGTGCGCGCGCACCGACGACTCGGCGAGGCGATCGATCACCGCGCCCACCGTTTCGGTGTGCAGCGTGGCGCCGAGCCGATGCTGCGGCACGCTGCGCATCACCCAGTCATCGATGGCCATCACCAATTCGACTCTGCGACGCTCGATTTCGCGGATCACCGCCACGGCGGTATCCACCGATCCACCGCGGCCGACCAGGCGGCGCTCATGTAGCACTGCCAGATCACGAGCGAACCACAGGAGCGGGCCACCGACTACCCGGTGCCCGCGACACGCCCGAACCAATAGGTCGGACGTGGGAAGCAATCCCGGTGCCGGAGAGCGCACCGAAGGATCGACACACCTTGGTGTGCCGGGGAGGGCCATTACGACCGTTGTATCCGAACCTGCCACGTTGCCTCGCCGTCATCGCCGCACAACACCGGATCAGGACTTCATTACAATAAACCTCTGAAGGCACCTGTCAAGCGTTACCCGGCCGTAGGGAGTCACGAAGAGTACACTTCGTTACCTGCATGACCAACCGAGGAGCATGATGGCGGACGGTCCGACGTATCACCGGATCGCAGACCTCCTCCGCGAGGAGATCCGCGCAGCGAAGTGGAAACCGGGTGACCGACTGCCCAGTCATTCCGAGCTTGCCGACCAAATGCAGGTCTCGATAACCACCGCCCGCAACGCGATCCAGGTCCTGGTGACCGAAAATCTGGTCTATACAGCTACTTCCCGCGGGACGATCGTTCGAAACCAAGAAGTTCTGGAATCCGTGGTCACCGACTCTATCCGTCCTGACCGGCCGCAGACACCGCACGACATCTTCGAGGAGATCGCGCGGGCCGCGGGCCGGGAACCGTCGAAGGAGTTCAGCGCGAAGATGGAGCCGGCCAGCCCCGAAGTCGCGACTTGGCTGGGTATACCGCCGGAGTCGTGGGTGCTGGCCAGGACCGTGGTCCAGTTCCTCGACCACGAACCGTGGTCGTGGGAGGTCAGCTTCTATCCCCGGGACCTGGCCGAAGCCACCGGGATCGACTCTCCGCACGACATTCCGGAGGGCACCACCCGCCGCCTCGCCGACCGGGGGCATGCCGAGACCGCGCACCGCGACACCCTCGTCGCACGGCCCGCCAGTGCGGAGGAAGCCTTGGTGCTCGGCGTCGCCACCGGCACCATCCTGCTCGACCACCTACGTATCGGCGCCACCCACGAGCGGGTCACCCGGGCCACGCGGCATCGCTCGCTGGCGACCGGCAACCGGCTCGCCTACGAACTCGGCGATGCCGAAGGCACCGCGGTCATCCGGACCACGCTGGCCAATCCGCCCGGGTCCGGTTCGGCTTAGCCCATGACGATCGTGCTGCGCCAGGCCACAATAGGAGATCTCGGCATGATCTGCCGCCTGCGCGTGCAGCGCACGGCATGGCTCACGGCGCGCGGCTCCGACCAGTGGACGGTCGCCGGACGCGGCTTACCCATCGAGATCTTCGCCCGCGCCGTCGGACGCTCGCTGGACGCCGGTGAGACCTGGATCGCCGAGATCGCGGGCGAGCCCGCGGGAACCATCACGGTCAACGACCGCGCCGACGCCGGTCTGTGGTCGCGGTGGGAACTCGACGGGGCGGTGATCGTCCATTTCATGATCGTGGACCTGCGCTTCGCGGGCCATCGTGTCGGTCACCGGATGCTCGCCCACGCCGGCATGCTCGCCCGCCACCAGCAACGCGAGTGGGTCCGGCTGGACGCTTGGACCACCAATGCCGACTTGCACGACTACTACCGCTCGGCGGGGTTCCGCTTGGTGCGCATCGCGGGGCCGCTCGCGGTGGGGCCTTCTCGCGCGCTGTTCGAACGGCGGGTCGACAGCTGGGACGACGAACTGCCCGTGCCGGTTTCGGCGGTGGCGCACGCGGCACCCTCGCCGTTCCTGCGCACGCCACGCCCGAACAACTGACTCGAATGCGCGGGTACTGCTGCTCGAGTCCGGCCCGCGCTCGCGCGACACCGTCGGCCATACTGCCCGGATCGGAGTCGGAGTCCAGGCGGCACGGCGATCATCAGGTGGATGCCGCACGACAAGCCGTGCGCCGCCCCGATATCGGGGATGACCGAGCGCGACTCGCTCGCGGCGGTGCGCCGGTCTCCGCCCGAGGCCCACATCTGGTCCTCGTGCCCTCGGGCCACAGGACCCCAATTCTCGGGGCAATGCGGCTCCGGTTCACAACTCCAGCATGACGGTGACCGGGCCGTCGTTCACCAAGTCGATGTGCATGTGCGCACCGAATCGCCCCGTAGCGACTGTTGCGCCGAGTTCGCGCAGCGCGTGTGCGAAGACGTCGACCAGCGGTTCGGCGATCGCTCGGGGAGCAGCCGCCGACCAGGACGGGCGCCTGCCCTTCTTCGTGTCCGCGTACAGCGTGAACTGGCTGACCACCAGGATCGGGGCGCGCACATCCGCGGCCGAGCGCTCGCCGTCGAGGATGCGTAACCGCCACACCTTGTCGGCCAAGGCCGTCGCGGTCGCCTGGGTGTCGGAGTGCGTCACACCGACCAGGGCGACCAGGCCGTGCGGTATACCGTCGGCCGACGGGTCGATCCGGCCGACGACCTGGTCGTCGACGGTTACCCGCGCCGAACTGACGCGCTGCAATAGGGCTCGCACAACCCTCGATCATGCCTGCCGCTGCGGCAGTCGCCGCCGCACGGGTGGCGGTCTGCCGAACGACCCCGCCAGCCTGGCCGGATACAGGTGCGCGCAGGCGGCAAGCGTGACAAACTCGGTGCGCAGAAGGTTATGTTGCGCGGTTGCCGCGCGTTGGCGGAGGATCATGCTGGAAACGAGGAGCGCGATGGATCTGGACGCGATGGAGCGCCAGATCGCCGCGGATCGATATGCGGCACTCGACCGTACGGTCGAATCCGAATTGCGCTTGGCCACCTCCCTCGGCGAACTCGCCAAGGGACTGATCGCCACCAAGACCAATGGTTCGATGCGCGATCGCACGCGGGAGGCGCTGGCGCCCGCCGAGGAAGCGGTGGCGATCCGCTTGCGCCTGCTGTCCAGGGGCCAAGTGCTGACCGCCCGCCTGGCGGGTGAGTTGAACGACGCGCTGCGCTCCTTCGAGCAGGCGGCACGGCACAGCGGCCGCAGGGAACTGGCCACCACGACGATCCGTCGTGCCTGTGACGTCTACCGTCAAGTGGCGCGCGAGCATCCCGAGGTCGCTGGCCCGTGCGCCGACGGCCTGTCCAAATGCGGCGTCTGGCTGGGCAGGCTGGACCAAGACGCCGCCGTGGCCGCGACCGAGGAGGCGGCCCGCATCCGCGCCGCCTTGGCCGCGGCGAACCCGGAACTGTCCGGCAAGTACCTGGCCAGTTTGAGCACGCTGCTGCGGACGCTCATGGTCGGCCGGTCGCGCAAGCAGGCCATCGCCATGTACCGGGAGCGGTACGCCGCGTTCACCTCGACCACCATGTCGATCCGGTTGCGCGCGTGCGGTATCCAGGACCTCGACCTCACCCCGAAGTCGCACCGGGCGCTGGTGGAACTCGGCTGCCGAACGCTGGAACAGGCGGGACGGCTCACCCAGCAGCAGGTCATGTTCAAGTCCTCCGGCGACCTGTCGACCGTCGAGGAGATCAACTGGAAACTGGCCCTGGTCGGCCTGCGCCCGCTCGCGCCGGGGACCGAACAGGATCAGCCGGCCACGCCCGTGCAGATCGGCTCCACCTTCGGCGCGCTGAGCGTGTACTTGCCGGCACGGGACGCCATAGCCCAGGTACGTGCCGCGATCATCGCGGCCTATGCCGTTGACGACGCCTACCCTCTCGACCGGGAGAGTTACCTCGGTACGCACGAGTCGAAGTGGAAGATCCGCGAGCCCGAGCTGAACACCTCGCCCACCCTCGGTGACGACATCGTGCTGATCGATCAGCCCTACGGCGGCTGGGTGACGGTCATGAGCCTGAACTGGGAACTCACGCCGGTGGCGAAAAACCCGCTGGCGCTACGCCTGTCCCAGGACTGGCCGGTCGCGGCGATCACGGTCACCGAGAACGTGGCCTATGAGCTGTGCTGGTACGAGCACGGCGCGGCCACCCAGTACGCCGCGCTCGGCCGTCCGGCCGGGCAAGCGCCCCTCGACAAGCCGCTCGCGCCACTGAACTTCGAAACGCTGGCTCTGTACAACCCCGACCGGGCGACCGAGAGCAAGCTGCGCGCGGCCTTCGGCAACACCAAGGTGTTCGCCAACCTCACCTATCTGCCGGACTGCGGCCTGCGCCAGATCAGTGTCGACACGCCGCTGTCCGAGCACGGCGACCGCGTGCTGTTCTTCCGTACGACACCCTGAGGCCGACTCCGGATACGCCTGTCGCGGCACGGATTTGCGGCAACGTAGCACATGTCGCCGCGGCGGCGCTGAACAAAATTCCCGGCGTCCCACCCCGCGTCGCCACAGGTAATTCGACCAGGTCATGCATCTGCCGAAGTGGGTGGGGAGCTGTGCCGCGCCCCCGGCCGGTCACCGCACCCGCCGGTAACCAGCACGAAAACCAATTTTTGGAGAACTAATTGAACGGAATGTTTGATCCGCTCCATGGAGTGCTCTACTGAAACAACGCTCGCACGGTGTACCGGATCACAGCACTGATGCCGCAGCATCGTCCGAGCGGCTTGGAAAAAGTCACACGAAGCTACCCGAGGGCCCCATGGACCAACTGGCGTTGGCGGACACCCCGACCGCCCGATGCGCCTTCTATCGACACACCTGCGACCTGCCCGCCGGAGTTCATCCGGAGATCGGCCGAATCGTCTTACGCGCCGGATTCGTCGGCGCGATCACGATGCCCGCCGCATTGGGGCAGCGAGTGCGCGACGATCTCACCCATCGCCGAATCGGTCTGGGTCCGATCATCTCGCACGTCCGGTCCAAACGGTGGACCTTTCTGACTCGCCCCGACCTACCCGACGACGTCCGGCTGTTCGCCGAGCTGTTCCGCCTGAACGTCTCGATCGTGCCCAGCGGCGGTGAGATCGCCCTACCTTCCCCCGCCGCTGCCGATTCCGATTACCGGCACTGGATCGTTGCTCCGCAGAACGGTTTCCGGCCTTCCGGCTCGTCCATCGTCGATGCCGTCCGTTCCTGCACGAGAACGGCTGCACGATGACGACCGGGGCACTGCCCGCCAAACATCAAGTACTGCAAGCCTGCCGAGGCGAACTGCCCGAAAGCAACCCGCTGCTGCGCAGTGCGCACGAACTCACCACGTTGCACGAACGCAGGCTCGGCGCGGCGCAAGATTCGCTCGACGAGATAGACGCGTTGCGCGCGAGCTTGATTCGTGACATAGATCGCTGGATCACCGTGCAGCTGCCGCCCGCGCACGGCGCCGCACACGTGCACACCGAGACCGTCGGCGCCGTGATCGACCGCCTGGCCCAGTTCACCGCGAACGCCTATGCGGCGCTGGCCAGCGCCTCGGAATGGGATCTGTGGGACGCCTGGCAGCGCTTGGCCGAGCTGGCCGTCGGTTACGACGACCTGGCCGCCGAGGTCTGCGCGGGCGTGCGCAGACTCCCTGGCGCATCGTAGGTTCCGCCGCGGCTCCCCATCCGTAAACTGGGACGGGTGGGGAGTCCGGACGACCATGCCGATGAGGCGCTCGCCCTGCACAACAGCAGGGCGGTTTCCTTCGGCGCCCGTGCCGCGGCCTACGCGCAGCACCGGCCCGACTATCCGGCCGCGGCCATCCGCTGGGCTCTGGCTCGCGTCGCCGATCGGAGACCACCCGTCGTCCTCGATCTCGGCGCGGGCACCGGCAAACTGACCCGGGGGCTTCTCGCCACCGGTGCGTCGGTGATCGCGGTGGAACCCGACACGCACATGCTCGCCGAACTGATCCGCCGGTTCCCGGACGTCACCGCCCACATCGGTAGGCCGAAGCAATCCCGCTCCCGGATGGTTCGGTGGACGCGATCGTCGCCGGGCAGGCGTTCCACTGGTTCGACTTGGACCGTGCCTATCCAGAATTCCTCCGGGTGCTGCGGCCGGGCGGCGCTCTCGCGGCCCTGTGGAACACCGCCGACGACTCGGTGGAGTGGGTCGCCGGGCTGAAAGAGGTAGACCGGTCGAGCGTGTCGGCGGCGCAGCCACCGAGCGGACAAATCGTTCTGCCCACGCACCCGCTGTTCGATGAGCACGAGTTCGAACGATCGACGTTCCCGCATCGGCATCGGCGCACGGCCGAGTCCTTGACGGCGACGATCGGCACGCAATCGCACACACTGGTGATCCCGCCCGAGGAACGGGCCGAATTGCTCGACCGGATCATGAACTATCTGCGCACGCGGCCGCAGACAGCAGAGGGCGAATTCGACCTGCCCATCATCACATCGGCACCGCGAGCCACCCTGCGCACCGCGGACTGAACGGCTACTTACGCAGACGAAACGCCCAGGCCACAACGCTCCCGTCGCCAAGGCGGAGGCGGCGAACGAGCCCGATCGCATCGAACTGCGGACCGCGCCAAGCCAATTCGAGTAGCGGCCTACTCACGTGCGGGTGACCCTCCCGGCCATACGCTGACGGCATCGTTCAGAACCGTATCGAACCAAGGAGAAAGTAACCGTTCCACCCCGCACGGGCACCGCCCCGGGCGCACCGCTTCGGCTCAACGCGCAGGACGCGGGTGCAAGGAACGACGTCACCGATCCAGCGAAAGCTGGGTATCGCCCGATGGGCGTGTCGGCGCAAGGTGTCGGCACGCGGAGACGCGGCGAGATCGACCAGGAAGACTGGCGTCGGTGCGGCTCGTTTCCTCGCCGCGCAGTGTTACCGAACCGGGCCGCCCGACGGCCGCTACTCCGGACGCAGCGTCAGGATCCGGGGTCCGTCCTCGGTGACGGCGACAGTGTGCTCCCAATGTGCCGCACGACTGCCGTCCACGGTGATCACGGTCCAGTCGTCGTCGAGCACCTTTGTCTGGGTGGTGCCGAGCGTGAGCATCGGCTCGATCGCGAGCACCGACCCGACCACGAGCTTCGGGCCCTTACCCGGCTCGCCTTCGTTGGCGAGGAACGGGTCGAGGTGCATCTCGCGGCCGATGGCGTGCCCACCGTAGCCGTCGACGATGCCGTAGGCGCGCCCGTGCTCCTTCTCGGCCGCCCGGGTGCCCAGCTCGATCGCGTGCGAAACGTCGGTCAGCCGGTTACCGGGCAGCATCGCCGCGATACCCGCCTCCATCGACGACTTGGTCGCCTCGCTGAGCAGGCGGTCGGCCTCGATGATCATGCCCACACCGAAAGTCCAGGCCGAATCACCGTGCCATCCGTCGAGAATCGCCCCGCAGTCGATGGAGACCAGGTCGCCTTCGGTGAGGATCTCCTCCGCCGTCGGGATCCCGTGCACCACGCGATCGTTCACCGACGCGCAGATGGACGCGGGGAAGCCGTGGTAGCCCTTGAACGATGGCACCGCGCCCGCGTCCCGGATCACCTGCTCGGCGACCTCGTCCAGTTCCAGGGTGGACACCCCGGGCTTGGCGGCCGCGCGCACGGCCACCAAGGCGCGGCCGACGATCGCGCCGGCCGCCGCCATGGCATCCAGTTCGCCTGCCGTCCGGAACGGCACGACCTTCTTCTTGCGGTTGAAGACCATCCCGCCTCAGCGCTCCATCGCGAACCGACTCAGTGGCCCAGCGCGCGCAGTGCCCGCGCGTTGACGTCATCGACCTCGCCGACGCCGTCCACCGAGACGACCAGTCCGTCGTAGTGCTCCAGCAGCGGTTCGGTCTCTTCGCGGTACACCCGCAGGCGGTTGCGGATCACACCCTCGTTGTCATCGGTGCGGCCACGGGCGAGCATCCGCTCGACCACGGTGTCCTCCGGCACGACGAAGCGCAGCACCGCGTCGAGCTTGGTGCTCATGTCCTCGAGGATCTTCTCCAGCGCGTCGGCCTGGTCCACCGTGCGCGGGTATCCGTCGAGTACGAACCCGTTGGCGGCGTCGGGCTCGTTGACCCGCGCCTCGACCATGCGGTTGGTCACGTCGCTGGGCACCAGGTCGCCCGCGTCCATGTACTTCTGCGCCTCGCGGCCCAGCGGGGTCTGCTGGCTGATATTCGCGCGGAACAGGTCCCCGGTGGAGATGTGCGGAACGCCCAGCTTCTCCGACAGCAGGACAGCCTGGGTGCCTTTACCGGCGCCCGGCGGACCGAGCAGTACAACTCTCACTTGAGGAACCCTTCGTAATTTCGATTCATCAGCTGGCTCTCGATCTGCTTCACGGTGTCCAAACCGACGCTCACCATGATCAGCACCGCGGTACCGCCGAACGGGAGGTTCTGGGTACCACCGGAGGCGCCGATGTCGAGGAACAGGTTCGGCAGCACAGCGACCAGACCGAGATAGATCGAGCCGGGGAGGGTGATACGGCTCAGGACGAAGTTGAGGTAGTCGGCGGTCGGCTTGCCGGGCCGGTAGCCCGGGATGAAGCCGCCGAACTTCTTCATCTCGTCGGCGCGCTCCTCCGGGTTGAAGGTGATCGCGACGTAGAAGTAGGTGAAGAACACGATCAGACTGAAGTAGATCGCGATGTACACCGGGTTGCCCGGGTTCACCAGGTATTTCTGGATGATCTCCTGCCACCAGCTCGGGTTCTGGTTGTTCTGCGCGCCCGTCAGCTGCGCAACCAGGTTCGGCAGATACAGCAGCGACGAGGCGAAGATGACCGGGATGACACCCGCCTGGTTCACCTTCAGCGGCAGGTAGGTCGAGGAGCCGCCGTACATCTTGCGGCCGACCACACGCTTGGCGTACTGCACCGGGATGCGGCGCTGGCCCTGCTCGACGAAGATCACCGCGGCGATGATCGCCAGCGCGGCGACGCACACCAGGCCGAACACCAGGCCGCCCCGGCTGTCCAGGATCGCCTTGCCCTCGCTCGGGATGCGGGCGGCGATACCGGCGAAGATCAGCAGGGACATGCCGTTGCCGATGCCGCGCTCGGTGATCTGCTCGCCGAACCACATCACCAGACCCGCGCCCGCAGTCATCACGAGCACGATGATGATCATGCCGAAGATGCTGGTGTCGGCCAGGATGTCCTTCTCGCAGCCCTGCAGCAGCTGGCGGCGGGCCGCCAGTGCGACCAGACCGGTGGCCTGCAGGATCGCCAAGGCGATCGACAGATATCGGGTGTACTGCGTCATCTTCGTCTGGCCTGCTTGGCCTTCCTTGCGCAGTTCCTCGAACCGCGGGATGACGACGGTGAGCAGCTGGATGATGATGCTCGCGGTGATGTAGGGCATGATGCCGATCGCGAAGACCGACAGCTGCAGCAGCGCACCACCGGAGAACAGGTTGATCAGCTGGTAGATGCCGCCCGATTCACCACCGGAGACCAGGTCGATACACTCCTGGACAGCCTTGTAGTCGACGCCGGGGGACGGCAGCGAGGCACCCAGCCGGTACAACGCGATCAACCCCAGCGTGAAGAGAATCTTCCGCCGTAAGTCCGGAGTCCGGAAGGCCGATACGAAGGCGGAAAGCACTGATCCTCCTGGCGAACGACATGGTCATGACATGGATGTTCAGCGATGTCCCTGCTCGACACAGAAGGGACGCCGAAAACCACGACGAGGCTTGGCAGACAACAATTGAACTCTAACAGTGGCACCGGACGAGCCGTTCACTCGTCCGGTGCCGCTGTCATGCAGAGTACCGTCAGCCCAGCTCGGTGACGGTGCCACCGGCGGCGGTGATCTTCTCTTTCGCCGAGCCGGTGACCTTGTCCACGGTCACCTGGACCGCGACGCCGATCTCACCATCGCCGAGGACCTTGACCAGCTGGTTCTTGCGAACCGCGCCGGCCGCCACGAGCTCGGCCTTGCCGACCTCGCCGCCCTCGGGGAACAGCTTCGCGATGGCGCCGACGTTCACGACCTGGTATTCCGTGCGGAACGGGTTCGTGAAGCCCTTCAGCTTGGGCAGCCGCATGTGCAGCGGCATCTGCCCGCCCTCGAAGGCGGCCGGGACGTTCTTGCGCGCCTTGGTTCCCTTGGTACCACGGCCCGCGGTCTTGCCCTTGGAGCCCTCACCGCGACCCACGCGGATCTTCTCGGTCTTGGCGCCGGGAGCCGGACGCAGGTGGTGCAATTTGATGGTCATGTCAGACCTCCTCAACGGTCACGAGGTGGCGCACGACGTTGATCAGCCCGCGGTTCTGGGCATTGTCCTCGCGGACCACGGTCTTGCGGATACCGCGCAGGCCGAGGGTCCGAAGGCTGTCCCGCTGATTCTGCTTGGCGCCGATCGAACTCTTGATCTGGGTCACCTTGAGATCTGCCATTACTTGACACCTCCGGCAGCCTGAGCGCGCGCACGCAACATGCCGGCAGGGGCGACGTCCTCGAGCGGCAGGCCACGACGGGCCGCGACCTCTTCCGGACGCTGCAACTGCTTGAGGGCAGTGACAGTCGCGTGCACGACGTTGATGGCGTTGTCGCTACCGAGCGACTTCGCCAGAATGTCGTGGATACCGGCGCATTCCAGCACGGCACGAGCCGCGCCACCGGCGATCACACCGGTACCCGGCGAGGCCGGGCGCAGCATGACCACACCGGCCGCGGCCTCACCCTGAACCGGGTGCGTGATGGTGGAGCCGATCATCGGGACGCGGAAGAAGTTCTTGCGAGCCTCTTCGACACCCTTCTGGATGGCCGCGGGAACTTCCTTGGCCTTGCCGTAGCCGACGCCGACCAGACCGTTGCCATCACCCACGATCACGAGGGCGGTGAAGCTGAAGCGACGACCACCCTTCACGACCTTGGAGACGCGGTTGATCGCGACGACCCGCTCGAGCTGGTTCTTCTCGGCGGCGTTGTCGCGACGGTCGCCGCCGCCCCGACGGTCGCCACCACCGCGGCGGTCGCCGCGGCCGCCCTCGGGGGCGCTGCCATTCTGTCCGGCGGGTCCGCTTCCGCCGTCACGCCTCTGACGTCCCGGCATCAGACGTTCCTTCCGTTCATGATCAGCTGAACGCTCAGCTGTGTTTCCTGGATGCTTCGCAGGCTACGCATCAGAATTTCAACCCACCTTCGCGAGCGGCATCGGCCAGTGCGGCGATCCGGCCGTGGTAGTCGTGCCCACCACGGTCGAACACGACGGCCTCGACACCGGCGGCCTTGGCCCGCTCGGCCAGCAGGGCGCCGACCTTCTTGCTCTTGGCCGACTTGTCGCCGTCCAGCGCCCGCACGTCGGCCTCGATGGTCGAGGCGGCGGCGATGGTCTTGCCCGCCGAGTCGTCCACCAGCTGCGCGTGCAGGTGCCGCGAGGAGCGGTTGACCACCAGGCGCGGACGCTCGGTGGTTCCTTCCACCTTCTTGCGCAGACGGAAGTGACGGCGCGTCTTCGACAGACGGCGCTGGGTCGACACGTCCTTGCCCAGGGGGATGCGCTTGGCCTTCTGGTTTTCGGTTTGCGCCATGATCACTTACCCGTCTTTCCGACCTTGCGGCGAACGACCTCGCCGGCGTAGCGGATGCCCTTGCCCTTGTACGGGTCGGGCTTGCGCAGGCCGTGGATGACCGCCGAAATCTGGCCGACCTTCTGCTTGTCGATTCCGGACACGGAGAACTTGGTGGGCGACTCCACCGCGAACGTGATCCCCTCGGGCGCCTCGATCGGCACCGGGTGGCTGTAGCCGAGGGCGAACTCGAGGTTCTGGCCCTTCAGCGCGACGCGGTAACCGACGCCGAAGATTTCCATCTTCTTCTCGTAGCCCTGGGTCACGCCGACAACCATGTTCGACACGAGGGTGCGGGTCAGGCCGTGCAGTGCGCGGCTGCGGCGCTCGTCGTCCGGACGGGCGACCTCGAGCTGGCCGTCCTCGCCCTTGGCGACGGTGATCGGCTCGGCGACGGTGAGCGACAGGGTGCCCTTGGGCCCCTTCACCGAGATGTCTTGGCCGTCGATGGCGACATCGACACCGGCCGGGATTGCGATGGGCTTCTTACCAATACGCGACATTGTCCTGACCTCCCTTACCAGACGTAGGCGAGGACTTCGCCGCCCACGCCCTGCTTGGCCGCCTGCTTGTCGGTCAGCAGGCCGGAAGACGTGGAGATGATCGCCACGCCGAGGCCGCCGAGCACCTTGGGCAGGTTGGTGGATTTCGCGTACACGCGCAGACCGGGCTTGGAGACACGGCGCACGCCTGCGAGGCTGCGCTCACGGCTCGGGCCGTACTTGAGGTCGACGATGAGCGTCTTGCCCACCTGTGCGTCCTCGGTCCGGTAATCGGCGATGTAGCCCTCGCGCTTGAGGATCTCGGCGATGTTCGCCTTGAGCTTCGAGTGCGGAGCCTTCACCTGATCGTGGTACGCCGAGTTGGCGTTGCGCAGACGTGTCAGGAAGTCTGCGATCGGATCAGTCATGGTCATGGTTCGACCTAGACACCTTTCTCGCCGCGGTTCCCATACAGCGCTGACATGCACATCGGCATGCCCAGCGGTGGGCCTACGACAATTCGGATGGTCCGGCCGACACTTGCCGACCGGAGGAGGTTCGATCGCCCGAGCGCACGCATGCGGACATGGAGGTGCCCAGGCAACCGCTCTAGTGTAGGCAAGGGGTTCACCGGGGCAAAATCCGGGTCTGTGAGCACGGCGTTTCATCCGGTTTGTGACCAGCGGAAATGAGCTGTCGCCGGTCTACCATGAGGCTATGTCGAGCCCAGGCGTCGAACGACCCGATCTTCCGGAGTTCATGACCTGGGAGGAGCTCGAGCAGCTACCCGAGGAGATCGCCGCACAGATCGAGCTGCGGAACGGGCGCGTCGTCTGGCGACAGCGGGAATCTGCCGAACATCAAGCATTCACCTTCGCGCTGACCAGCGCACTCAAGCGCTGCGCCCGCGATGGCATGGCCGAGCAGCCGCAAAGCTGGTGGCGCGTGGATTTCGAAACCAACGTCTTCTTCGGCACCACCGGCAAGTCGGACTTCGCCATCCCCGATGTCCTCGTCTACCGCCGCCTCGATGCCCCCTACCAGGACATCCGCGCCCAAGACGTGATCCTGGCAGGACGAATCCATTCGCCGTGGAGCGCCGCTACCGATCCTTACGACGAGCAGAGGCGCTACGCCGATGCAGGCGTTCCCTGGTACTGGGAAGTGACGCTCGCACGCGAGAAGAGCACCGTCGCGCTGGTCCGCGCATACGCCCTGGAAACCACCCCTGGCAAGCTCCCACCCGGCGTACACCCGCTCTATCCGGCCAACTACCTCCTGATCGGCAAGTGGTCACCCGAGAATTCCGACGCCATCACCATCGACTTCCCGTTCCCGATCCATATCCCGTGGTCGGAGTTGGACTTCTGACCGCGCCAGGGGGCTTCATCCGGGCTCCGAAAGGGTAGACAGGGTCTGATTCGATGCATTCGATCCCCACACCACTTATTGACGCATTGGAAATGCAGGTGGTTCCATCAACTATTGTGATTCAACTCATAGCGCGATCTAGCACTGCTCCTTTCAAGCGTTGATCGGCGACCTACTTTTCGCCGGTGGCCGTTGCGTCTCAGCGCGTTCACCACCTTCTCGAGGTAGTGCGTCATCGATTACCGCGAAGGAAGTTGCAGATCCAATACTGTTGCGACAGAGGCGACATCATGTACTCTGAGATCGCGGCAGCTAGGCCGTGAGAGGTAAGGGGAGGAAATGATTTCAAAGCTGATCGGTGGCGCAGCACTCGCCCTGGGCTTGACTTTCGGAGCTACGGGCGCCGCATCCGCCGATATCGAGACATGGCTTGCCATCTATGTCGATGGACGATCGCATCAATTCGATTCCAAGGGCGCATGCGACAACTTCGGCAGAGCCAATGTAGGTAAATTCTCCGGGGAATTCAGGGAATGGAGCTGCAACTATCTCCCTTATTTTCAAAAATGGGAACTACAGGGGCACAGGCGCTAAGTCGTAGCTGATTCGGCTGCTTTACCGACGACGCCACCTCCGCGGTCCGCCGACGGGGGTGGCGTTCGATTTTCGGGTGAACGCGGGCTCGTGACGCGGCGTGGTCACGGCTTCGGCCGGCGCGGGTCGGAAGACGACGCAGCACGCGCGATGTGTGGGATTAGCAGCCGCACCCGACGTGGCCACCGCGTCCACCGTGGCGTTGAACCCGTCCCAGGTCGAGGTCGTGGTGATCACCCCACCGGCGATCGAGGGGTTACTGCCAAATGGTGAAGACCATACCCCCGCCGCAATGACGCCTCACCGGGCATCGCTCTGATGCGACGTCTCGACCTGTAACCGAAGCAGAAGCCCACAACCCCGATAGGCACCTTCACCAGCTCGCGCGGTGGCCGGACCGTGTCACCGACCAGATCCCCTACGCAGCAACGCTGACCCAAAGGAGATGGCTTTCGATCGCGGCCTCGACTGCGACCCCCAGCCTTACCACCGATACCCGCTGCCCTTCACCGTGGACCGGTCAGCGCGCCCATGCGACGACTCCGCTACACCGGACATAAAATCCGGCTTGTCATTTATTCATCAGTTCACGCAGGTTACTCAGACCCACCTTCGCGTCAGGCGACAATCTGGACTGATCGATAGACAGAGCGGTGCGAAGGACAGGAAACTCCCCGAAGTTGTCGAGCTCGCTCAGCATATAGGCGGTGTAGTCGATGTCAGGATCGCTTCGGCGCCGACCCAGTTCAGTCAGAACCGCCAGCAATCCGTCTTCCCCGCCGGCGCGGACGAGTTGCTCAGCCGCGTCGACTCGCATGGTTACGATCTCGTCATCGATCATTATCTCTTGCAGTCGTTCTCGCGCACTGCTGGATTGGATTTTACGTCCGAGATCAGGTATCGCTTCTATCCTTGTAGAATTATCACTACTTCGGGAGCGCGCCAATATCGACGACAGCTCGGCATCGGCATCACCGGTGTCCACTATGGAATCTCCTCAGGTAGCGCGGCCCGGACATTGTTTCGATCGGTGCGAGCGAAGATCTCGCCGGTCTCCGGTTTGACATATTTTTGAATTTCCACCACATGAGGCGTTGGAATGGTTTGACCCGTCGCCTTGTTATAATGCGAATCACCTGTCAAATCGACCCGCTTCGTCGCGACCCCGTCACTATCATAGTACGAATAGTTCGTAATATTACCTTGGGGATCGCGTTTGACCAGGTACCCGTTCGGCGGCCCTCCCTGGGTGGGTAGATTTCCGCCAGTCCATGTCTGCGCGTTGTCGAGATCGTTCTTGAGCGACTTCACCGGAGGCCTTTTGACGTCGCCACTCTTCCCGCGCAATCGATCGCGTAGGTCGGTAACCACTTTTCGGGCCTTGAGAGCGGCGTCCTTCGCCTCCTGGCGGACACCGGCGATCTGTAACGCCTTGCGTGCGCGCCAAGCGACGATGCCGTCTTTGATCTTTCCCGCCCATCTCCGCACCGTGTCCAGAGCCTTGGCGGCGGTGACCGCTCCGGCTCCGAAGCTGATCAGCGAAAGGCCGATGGTGATCGCGGCGTCGATGGCGAGGTCCTGGGCTAGAGACTTCAGGAAGCCCTTGATCTCGTCGCGGAGTTCCGTCAGCGCGTCCTTGTACGCGATGCAAGACTGGCTGATCTGGGTGCAGGCGGTCAGCAGTTGATCGATCGAGCTCGCGAGGGATTTTAGGTCGTCTTGGATGTAGCCCGCGTCATCAGCGGTGACACTGTCGAACAAGCTCGCCGCGATCGCGATCTTGTCGCGGGCATTGGTGTTCTGGTAGATCGTGCCGAGACGGTCCCACGCGTCGGCCGCCTTGGCGAGTTTGCCGGTGTCGCCATCAGGGACAGGTATGCCGATATGGCTGATGATATTGATGCCTTGGTCCACGATGCCCTGGCCAGGGCCGCCCGCGGAGGCGGGGACCGAAAAGGGTCCGAAGACGGGCATACCGGCGTCCGTGGGCCGGGCTGGTTGCGGCGCGCCCTTCACGGAGGCGTCGGCTTGGGCATGGGTGAAGCCGATGTCATACAGGGCGCTGCCGCTGGCGAAAGCCTGGTCGGTCTCACGGACGGTGTCGGCGGTGACCCCGAGCTTCTCCGCCAGCTCGAACAACGCATCCCAGACCTGCACCGCCCCCTGGTGGAACTCCTCCCACCCGATCGTGAAAGCGCCTGAATTATTCCCCGTCCAGCTCTCCAACATGTCTCGCACGTCGGTCTCCAGCGCGGAGTACCCGTCCCGGCATTGAGTGGCGACATCGAACGCCAAGCGGCTCAATGCTTTGACCTCAGCGGCGTCGATCGACAGTGATGGCTGTTCCCCCGCCACGCCTCTGTCCCCCTCTACCGGCGAACGATTCAGACGAATCTACCCCAGTCGCACATCCGCCGTCACTCATTGGATCTGGCATCCGCCAACACGAGCAGGTTGTCGCGAACCTCCGCAATGCGAGCCATGCGTCGCGCGCGTTCGACCCGCGCCGCACCGTACTCGCGTTCGACCCGGACACCGACGCCGCTGACCTGTCTCGAATCCGAAAATGAACGCAAACGAGGGCGCGGACTCGGGTGGAGCCCGTGCCCTCGTTCGGGTTCAGCTGCGGCGCTCAGCAGAGCGCCCCAGCTCACCAGGAGCCGTGCACGCCCGGCAGCTCGCCCCGGTGCGCCTCTCACGGAGGCAGACGAGCAGAGACCGAACTTGCGTACACCGCGTGCGGGGAACCGCACCGCTGGCAGCGTGGTGTAGGCGAGGACAGCGTCCCGGATGGTTGCTCGGCTGCGTGGGCGCTTGGCTGGCCGAGGTTGTGGTCGTCGACGACTGGCGGTTGCCCGATGCCGCGGCTGGGCAGGCAACAGCATTCGCTCTTGGTTAGCCGAATGCCATCTCAGACTGAAATATCCTGCTGCTCAATCGGTTCCACATTGTCGGCAATGTCACAAGACTTGCCTTCATGGCCGGGCAATCGCTACCAATAGTGCGTTCACATCGCACGATACGACGTTCGATTCGTCCACGTGGGGGTGTCGGGGTCGGGGAGGAGAATTAATTCAATGTTCTATCGCGCTGCAATTCAGGTCGGTCGTAAGGCGCTCATCGGCGCGCTGCCGCTGGCCGTTGCGACTACGTTCGCCGGTGCCGGAGCCGCATCGGCCACCAACTACGCCGAGCAGCAGGCGCAGTTGGCGCAGGCGATTTCTACGTCGGGCACGTCGGCGGACGTCGGCTACCGCGCCACGGTGGCGCCGGACCTGCGCACCGTCTCCACCACGCTGGACGCAGGCACGTTCCAGCTCGGCGAGGCATCGATCAAGGTCGTGAACCAGGCGGGCGCAGCGGTTACCGAGCTTCCGCGCGCGCTGGTCACGCCGTCCGGTACCACCATCGCGCTGGATGCCAAGGTGTCCGAAGACGGCCGCACGCTGTCGGTGACCACACCCGAGGTCTCGGCGGCGACGGGTGCGGAGCTGAAGGACATCGCGACCAATCCGGGTGCGCAGTACCCGGATCCGGTGATGAACGGCGCGGCCGCGGGCGCGGGCGTCGGCGCGGTCGCGGCCCTCATCACCTGCATTCCGACCCTGGCGGTCTTCGTCGTCGGTTACGCGCTGTGCGCCGTGGTCGGCGTGGTGACCACCGCCATCCTGGGCGCTGTGATCGGCGCGATCGTGGGTACGGTCGCACCCGATGTCATTCCGCAGGTGCTGCCCTGACAGTCAGCGATTGACCTGCTGAGCCGAATGCGCGAAAGGCGCTGCTGCGGAGACTATCCGCCGCAGCGCCTTTTTTGGTACCACTCCACTTCACCCGCGTCTCGGGTGAGAAGACGCGTACAGCACGTTTCCTGCACACGCTTGTAATTTGCAGATTCCGGTCACCGAGAAACTGATCGAACCGGCCCACACCCCTATCGGCCCCGAGATCATCGAAACGTCCGCATATCGATCGATCGTGCAGCGCCCCCCAAATTCCGCGGACAGCCTGGTTCGCGCCAAGTGCGACATTTAGACATTCACTCGGCGGAGCTTGCTTCCGTCGTACGAACCCGTCCGGAAGTTGCCGCAGGCTTCCGGCATTGACAACTCGGGACCAGCGCCGTGGTGCTACCACATCCTCGACAGTCTTACACCCATGGAAGCGCACCGCCGGACAGAGCGCAGGCGAGCCGGCGAGGCCGGTCCAAGCGCCGCGTTACAGACGGCGGAGGTGATGCCATAGACGGATAGCGTATAGGCAAGATACTTGTCTATACTGCGATAGATGGCGATTCCGGCAGTCGTTCCCACGAGGATGACTGTGTGTAAGCACGAAGGAGATGGTTGTGCGTAAGCACAAGGGCCTTGTCGGCTGTTCGGCTCCGGCCACGGCCGTTTGCCCCTGCCGATCCGGTGCGCGGTCGGTGGGCTCAGTCGCGACGCATGCGGTCATCGGCGCGACCCTCATCGGTGGGTTCTCAGCGAAGCTCTCCGGTGAACCAGGAACTCGAATCGACGTCATCGGCATGGCGCGGCGCGGCGAATCGGCGAACTGGACGGCATCGACACCGGCTAGCACCGGATACGACCGCCGTCGCACAGATGGGATCGACGGCCGTGACTGATGAGGCGACATCTTTCCCCAGGTACATCACTCGCGATATTGAGCTGCCTTTGCATCTCCCGACCGGCGAATATTCGGAATTCCTGAGATGCGCTATCAGTACGGGCGAGTTGACGATCGACAGGCTCGCGGACCTGTTGCGTCCGGGCACCCCGGCCAACCCCTCCCAGCCAGTGTTCGTGCAGCGGCACGAGTTGCGGTTGGACAGGCTGGACGAGATCAATGGACATCCGCTCGTCTACCACAGATATCTGAATGTGGTCAGAAGGGCGGAGGGCGTAAGGGAGTTGATCGCCAATTCTTCCGAGGCCGTGAGCGATACGAAAGGTGAGATGTCGGCCTTCCTCAGTCAGTCGCTCGGGCGCATCGAGGACTCCGTTCGGTCGCTCAACGAGAAGTTGGAATCCGCTTCCGTTGGCGCTGGAAACAGGATTCCGCTCCAAACCCAGGCAGACCTGGTCGACGCCATAGACAGGACCCTCGGAACTGCGGTGGACGAGGTTCGCGGCGCCGCCGATAAGCTACGTGAAGTGGCGCGTGATATCGACTGGCACAGTTCTCGAGTGCACGACAGCTAGGTGTCGGCACATCGATCGCGGTGCGAGGCCGGACCAGTTCAGTCCTGTTTGTTCACCAGGATGGTCAGGGTGCGGTGCAGTTCGGCCATCCGCTCTGGGCCGAGAACGCTCTCCCAGTCTCGTTCCAGTGCTCGCATGCTGCGGTGCAGTACGCGGGTGGCCATGCGGCCGCGTGGCGTGAGGCAGACCAGCTTGGCGCGGCGGTCGCCGGGGTCGTCGATACGGGTGAGGTAGCCTGCGCGTTCGAGTGTCCCAACGACCTGCGCGGCGGCTTGCCGCGTCACTCCGAGCTTGGCCGCCAGATCCGACGCCCGCACACCACCACCCAACAGGAGAGGGAGCAACTGGAGGGCGTGCCGCGGGAGTAGATCGGGCATGCCGTTCTCGGCGAACGCTTCAGACAGTTTCACGCTGTTCAAACGGGCAAGGCGGTAAACCAAGCCTGGTGGCGCGGCCGAGGGAGGGCTGGTGGGAGGTTCGCTCACCCTGCGTATTCTGCCACCTGCGATATGACAGGTTACTTGCATAATAATCGGGCGGCGGCCAGGATGAATCGCGACTCCGCAGTGGCACGTTCCGCGCTCCTCCGCAGGCCCCCAATGGATGGTCGATCATGCATTTCACGAAGTATTCACTCGGAAGTCCTTCAAAATCGCGCACCAGAGTGCAGACCGCGGCCGTGCGATCGCCCTCGACTCGCTGGCGTCGATCGCGATGCTCGCGTGTGTCGGGTGAATGCCCGCCGGGGTCGCCAGCGAAGCCTGGCAGCGGTGCGCCCGGTCCGCGCAGACTGCCGGTCGTATGGTGATCGCGGCTCTTCGTGCGGCGGGGGCAGTCCGCGTGGCGCGACTGCGTATCGGATTCGCCGCGCTGATCACGTCGCCTGAGGTGTCGCTGTCGGATGTCGTCCCTGGTAAACGTGGTCTGCTGGACGTGGCGTCGCCGCATCTGCTGTATGGCGTGGCGTATGCCGTGACTCAGGATGTTCCGGTTTCGGTGTGGTCGGCATTGATCTGGGGTGGTGGCCTGGTATCAGCTCGGATGATCTTCGGGCAGCCCAAACGGCAAGCCGTCGGCGGACTCGCACTCGTAGTGTTGTCGGGGCTGCTGGCCCTCACGACGGGCCGCGGTGTCGACTTCTATCTGCCGCACATGCTGCGCGGCATGGTATGGGGAGTGCTTCTGCTGCTCTCGCTGCTGGGACGCCGCCCTCTTGTCGGTGTGCTCGTCGGGCCGGTGGTCGGCGGGACGGCCTGGCGTCAGGACCGGAACTTGCTGCGGGCTTATCGGCAGTGCACCGCCGTCTGGGCGGCCATAATCGGCTTACGGACGGCGGTGCACATACCGCTGTACTTCGCGAACAATGTGGTCGCTCTCGGGATCGCGCACCTACTCGCAGGAGTTCCGCTGTTCACCGTCATGGTGTGTGTCAACCTGCGGATTTTGCGCCGCGGCTATGCCGCTTACCGAGCCGGGCAGCCCGCGGCCTCTACTTCGGCCTTGGACGCGTAACGAATCTCGGGGTAATACGGCCCCATGCTCGACTTCGGGTCCGCGGGATCAGCGTTCTGTATCGAGTGCCGAAAATCTTTGGTAGGCAGCATATTCCGCATGATCAGCAGGTCCGATCCGGAGTCGTTGGGCAGCCATCCGATGCCGCAGCCGCCGGTGGTGTTCGCTGGTCGCTCGTTCGAGGGCGACACAACGATGGTGTAGAAGCCGTCGGTATCCACAGCCGTCTCGTCGTCGACGACGCATGCGGCAACGGCGGTCGAGACGGGGTTGTTGCTGCACAGCGACCAGTACCGCACTTGCCCCGAGCCCATTATCGACTGCTTCTGGTACGTAGCCGGGGTGGTCGGCAGCTTTCCCCGGATCACCGCCACTCGGCCCGGTTGGAGGAGGGTGGCCAGGTACTTGTTGTCCGGGTTGGGGTAGTAGCCGCCGCCTGCGGCCGGTTTCCAGTCCGATTCGTGCGGTGATGTCCTTCGGGCGGGCAGTCGAACCGGTCCGGGCGGATACAGAGCGTGTGGGTCGTGGATCGTGTTCTCAGCGGTACAGTCGGACAGTTCGTGCTCCACACCATCGGGCAGAGCGAAGGCGAGGCGGGGCAGTCCGGTGCCGCCCGTGGAATCGAGCCCCGCGTCAGGCCGGTAGACCCGGTAGGCGACGGGGACAATGCCCGTGACCTCACCCAAGTAGAGGGTGTTGGCCTCCGGCTGCGGAGGCGGGGCGCCCACTACGACGCGAACGGTGTACTCGCGCGCCGAGGCATCGCGATCGGCGCCGCTGCCAAACGGGTTGACGCTGCCGCCATCCGCGGTGATGACCTGATCATTGAGCGCTGCAACTACCTCTCTCTTGGAGTAAGCCGTAAACGACATGTACCGCGCATGGGGAAAGGCGCCACGGATGGTCAGGCTCGCCCCAGGAATCGCCGGCAGGATAGTCGTCCAATAGTTTGCGAATGTGTCCGGGAAGGCGGCGTTGACCGTGCCTGCACCGATCCGCGGGCTCCAGCCGCATGCAAGGTTATCCGCGGCACTACTGTCGGGAGCGGCAGGAGCGGGGGCAGGCCCCATCGCAGCCGGTACGGCCGTCGCGCATCCCAGGAGCGCCACCAAAACCGCCGACCGTACACCAGGGCGCCGACTCGGCGACACGCTTTCGACCCAGATGTCAGCAAGGCGCTTTAGTATTTTCAAGACAACTCTCCCTTGTAGATCGACACATCGGCACATTTTCCTATCGTATAGGCAAGTACCTTGTCTATACTATCAAGGGCGGGCCTGGTCGCGGGCCAGCCCAGGCAGCCTCGTGCGTAAGAGCGAGGCTCATGCGCCCCTGGCCCGCCGTTGATTGGAGTTGTCACGTGCGTCGGACAGATGAAACGAAGGATCGAGAACTGAGCCATGGATTTCGTGCGATACCGGCTTCTCCAGATAGGTAGCCCGCCGGCCGAGTCAACCGGCCGGTCGTCATCGGCGCGGTGGCGGCGTGTGGTCGCCGCGGCTTTCGCCGCCTTCGTTGCGGCGGCCTGCTCCGCGCCTCCCACATCATCTGATGTTTCTCCGGAGGCAACGGATGCCGAAGCGGTCTTCCCTGGTTCGGGATGGGAGCGGGTGAACCCCACCGACGCAGGTTTCGACCCTGTGGTGTTGTCTACCCTCGTTTCCGAGGCGGCGGCAGCCGGCTCGTCGTGTCTGGCGGTTGTGCGCGATGGCAAGATCGTGGTCGATGAGCACGGGCCGGGTCCGGATATGCATCCTCGAGAAGCGTTCTCGGTGACCAAGTCGTTGACCGGGCTTCTGGTCGGTGTCGCGGTGAGGCGTGCGGAGTTGTCTTTGTCCGACAGAGTTGCCGACTACATACCGCAGTGGCGTGATACGCCCTCGGCGGGGGTGACGATAGAACATCTCCTCACCAACACATCGGGTCGGCAATGGGATGCTGCAATCGACTACGGGGAGATGGCAGCAAGGGCGGCGGACAAGTCGGCGTTCGCGATCGGCCTCGGCCAAGACGCCGCGCCAGGGACCGAGTGGATATACAACAACTCGGCGGTGCAGGTGCTTGCGAAGGTCATACAGACAGCAACCGGGGTGCATCCATCCGACTACGCGCAGCAGCACATCTTCGGCCCACTCGGGATGGACGCTTCCCGACTCGGCCGGGATCTCTCGGGCGGAGCGATGACGTTCATGGGCCTGAACACGACCTGCCTCGACCTTGCTCGCCTCGGAGTCTTCATGCTTAACAATGGGAATTGGAAGGGCATGCAGATCGTGGACGCCGACTATATACGGGCCTCGGTTACGCCGAGCACCGACCACAACCGAGGCTACGGGCGCCTGTGGTGGGTGAATGCCGAGGGAGTCGTAGCATCACCCGCGCTCGCCGTCACCGGTCGAGGCGATCGGCAAACCCGTACGGGACCGCTGGTTCCGTCCGCTCCGCGCGACACATTCTGGGCATTGGGTTTCAACAACCAAATCGTCGCCGTGGTGCCTGAAGAAAACGTGGTGGCCGTCCGGCTGGGCCCGAAACCGCCCCCAGCAGCGCCGTTCGGCTTCCAAGAACTCACAACCGGTGTGCTCGAGGCGATCCGATAACTCTTCCACCATCGCCGAATCGGCGCAGAGAAGGGTCGATTTCACGCGCGACATCCTCGGACAGCCGGTGGTATTGCTGCTCGGCCGCAAGTCCATCGGACGCCCCGGCTCGCGGCTCGTGATGAGGGCGCCACACGCCGAGCAGTCCAACTGCCGACACCAGATCGCGCCCGATGTCATACCGCAGGTGCTGCCCTGACAATCAGCGATTGACCTGCTGACTAAAATCGGGAAGGGCGCTGCGGCGGAGATGATCCGCCGCAGCGCCCTTCGTGGTATCGACGTCGTGGCACATCTCGCTCCCATATTCGTTCTTCTGCGTCGCACTTTCGTTGTGAGGCAGCGATTCCCAGATCCGGTGGTTCGGTGCGTCGCTGCGGCCGACACTGGGCGGGCACACGTCGGCCGTATCCGTGTGACCGAACGCACCATGGGAGACATCATGACCGAGCCCGTCGCTCAGCTGCCTACCGCTGGCGAGTTGGTTTTCGATACCTTCGATAGGATCCGGCGGAGTGGACCGATCGTTCCGATCGAGCTGCCCGGCAATGTCGTGGCCTGGTTCGCCGTCAGCCACGAAGCGGTGAGCGAAGTCCTCGCCGGAGACGGCACCGTGTTGAGCAAGAATCCGCGCAACTGTCCTGCGCTGCAGGACGGCACGATTCCAGCCGACTGGCCCTTGCGCGCGCTCACCGATATCGACCACATGATCAACATGGACGGTCAGGATCATCGACGGCTGCGGAAAACGATCAGCCAGGCGTTCACCCCACGCAGGGTCGCCGCGCTCGAGCCCCGAATCCAGCAGATCGCCACCGAGCTCCTCGACGAGATTCCCGACCACAAGACCGAAATCGATCTCGCCTCCAGCTACACCACCCCCCTGCCGGTGCGGGTGATCGGCGAACTGTTCGGTGTGCCGGCGTCCGAACAACAACAATTCCGGATCTGGGCGTCCACGGTCATGTCGCATCTGAGCACCGGCGACGAGATTCAGGCCGCGATGGCGGATATGCTCGGCTACCTCGCCGAACTCCTGGACCGCAAACGGCGCGCACCCGGCGACGACCTCACCTCCGCTCTGCTGGAGGCCAATGAATCGAACGGTTTGACCGACGCCGAACTGGTCAACATGTTGTGGTTGGTGCTCATGGCCGGACACGAAACAACCGTTCACCTGCTCGGCAACGCGGTGGTCACGCTGTGCACCCATCCCGAGCAGCTCGCCAAAGCCCAGGCCGAAGACCGGTGGAGGGACGTCGTGGAGGAGATGCTGCGCTTCCGCTCTTCGGTGGCCGCGATTCTTCCCACTCGGTATGCGCTGCAAGACATCACCATCGCCGGCGTGGACATTCCCGCGGGAGCCATGGTGGGGTGGTATGGCGGCGTCGGGCGGGACCCGGAGCGCTATCCGGACGCCGGTACCTTCGACATCGACCGCGATCACCGAGACCAGCTGGCGTTCGGCCGGGGACCGCATGTCTGCCTCGGCGCTCATCTGGCCCGGCTGGAAAGCCACATCGCGTTGTCCACGCTGTTCAACCGGTTCCCGCGATTGAACCTGGCTGGTGACCCCACCCAGATCTACGGCCCGAATTTCATCACCTGCGGGCCCCTCACACTTCCAGTGCTGCTCGAACCCAGCGCGTAGTGCGGAGTGAATTCGGCACAGCCGGGGAGTTTCGCGCTTTTCGAGGCTCGATGCGGCCGTAGCCGACGGAGTGACGCCCGTGATCGACGCTGCGATCGAGCGTCGGTCACGCCGATCGTTCGCAGCGTTTCCCGCTGATCCCCTTCTCACAGCGGGATATGCCGGACAGCTACAGGCCCTCCCGGGTGATGTTGAATTGTAAGTCCCGACTAACACACCTGCCAAGGCGTCATCATGATGTACACCGAGCTTGTTACGAAAGACATCGACGAGTGGGAAGCACTCAGCGACAGCTTTCTGCCGTCCGAGTCCCGGTATCGTGATCCGCGCAACTGGTGGATCCGTGCCACCGTTCAGGACACTGTTGCTCACACCCTCCTGCGCTTCGACCAACGCAGCGAGCGTCTAGCCTGGCGGACCCCGTCACACACCCGGCAGGGCGGTAAAGACTATTGGTTGGTCGTGCCGCAGCGGGCTGTGGGGGGAGTCAACACCTTTGAAATGAATCACACGGTTATGCGCGTAACTCCCGGTAATGCAATGCTATTGAGCCCAGATCAGCCGTTTCGGTACTACATGCCACGCATGGTGACGAACGCGGTTCGCATACCGCGTGCTGATATCGACAATCGACTGTCGTCCGCCAGACCACCGCAAATGACGCTCGACATGGAATCGGGCCTGGGCCGGATCGTGCAGAGCATGATCCGCGAAACGCACGCCGAGCGATCCGACCTCGCGGACTGGGAATTCAACGCCGTCTGCGATCGAATCACTGAGCTGATCTGCTTGATGCTGCTCGGCGATATGGGCCCGCAACAAAGCCATCTGGCTGAAACGGCCGCAGCCGTTCGACAGTACGTGCGGGAGCACGTCGGTGTCGGGGACTTGCGTCTGCCTGCGGTGGCATCGGCTCTGGGCTGGTCGCCCCGGCAGTTGCGGCTCGCCCTCCAGCAGAGCGGAACTACCTATCGGGACGTGCGGCAGGACGAGGCGCTGCGCGCCGCGCGCGACCTGCTCTCCCAACCGGGAAAGTACATGACTGTCAGCGAGGTGGCCGCACGTTGCGGTTTCACGCAAACCTGGTTCTCCCAGGCGTTCAAGGCACGCTACGGCGAAACGCCCCGAGATTTCCAGAGGCGCCGATCGAGGGAACTGACCGATCGACTGGTGTCGGGCCTTGACGGACCTCATCCAGCTGCGCTCGAAACGCACCACGCAGCCGGGGTTCCCCCGGCTGCCGGGCGCCGTTATGCCACGATGCCGCCGCCCGTGTGCTCTCCGACATGGTCGGATCGGGTGGGCACCGCATTGAAGGCCGCCCTCACCGAAGGTGCGCCCTCGCTGGCGGAGGCCGCCCGACTCCTCGAGGTCGGGCCACGGACGCTCCAACGCCGGTTGGCCGACGAAGGAACAACGTGGAGCCGCGAACTGCACCAGGCACGCCGACGGTACCTCGACAACACCACCGCATAGGTCTCGCTGGGCACTCGCGACCCTCAGCTGTGCGGGACGAGCGGGCG
Source organism: Nocardia arthritidis NBRC 100137 (assembly GCF_001612765.1). Lineage (GTDB taxonomy): Bacteria > Actinomycetota > Actinomycetes > Mycobacteriales > Mycobacteriaceae > Nocardia > Nocardia arthritidis. Next base: position 42,358 of record NZ_BDBB01000030.1, on the reverse strand, counting down.
CGCCGCGAGCGCGGCCGCGATGAGATAGCAGAGAAACTCCTGGAGACAGCGAGGGCACGGTCTCGGTTGAGTCCGTGCCCTCGCTGTTCGGTTATCCGGGTGCGCTCACCAGGAGCGTCAGCTCACCAGGAGCTCTTGTGCACGCCCGGCAGCTCGCCGCGGTGCGCCATTTCGCGCAGGCACACGCGGCAGAGGCCGAACTTGCGGTAGACCGCGTGGGGGCGGCCGCAGCGCTGGCAGCGGGTGTAGGCGCGGACAGCGAACTTCGGCTTGGCGTTGGCCTTGTTGACCAGTGCTTTCTTTGCCATGTGCTCAGTTCTCCTTGAACGGGAAGCCGAGGTGCTTGAGCAGGGCACGGCCTTCTTCGTTGTTGGTCGCGGTGGTCACCACGGTGATGTCCATACCACGCGGACGGTCGATCCGGTCCACGTCGATTTCGTGGAACATCGACTGCTCGCTCAGGCCGAACGTGTAGTTGCCGTTGCCGTCGAACTGCTTCGGCGACAGGCCGCGGAAGTCGCGGATACGGGGCAGCGCGATGGAGACCAGGCGGTCCAGGAACTCCCACATCCGGTCGCCGCGCAGGGTGACCTTGGCGCCGATCGGCATGCCCTCACGCAGCTTGAACTGCGCGATGGACTTGGTCGCCTTGCGGATCTGCGGCTTCTGACCGGTGATCAGGGCCAGGTCCTCGACGGCGCCGTTGATCAGCTTCGCGTCGCGGGCGGCGTCACCGACACCCATGTTGACGACAACCTTCACCACGCCGGGGATCTGCATCACATTGGCGTAGCCGAATTCCTTGTTCAGCGCGTCTTTGATTTCTTCGCGGTAGCGCTGCTTCAGCCGGGGCTGCACTTTTTCCGTCGTGGTCATATCAGATGTCCTTCCCGTTCTTACGGGAGATCCGGACCCGCTTGCCGCTCTCCTCGTCGGTCCGGTAGCCGATACGGGCCGGCTTGCCGTCGGAGTCGACGACCATCACGTTCGAGACGTGGATGGGGGCTTCCTGGGTCACGATGCCGCCCGAGGAGGCGCCGCGCTGGTTGGCGGAGTTCGCGACGTGCTTCTTGATCCGGTTCACGCCCTCGACGAGGACCCGGTTCTCCTTCGGGTAGGCCTGGATGACCTTGCCCTTGGCGCCCTTGTCCTTGCCCGAGATGACGAGCACGGTGTCACCCTTGTGCACCTTCATGTCAGAGCACCTCCGGAGCCAGCGACACGATCTTCATGAACTTCTTGTCACGCAGCTCGCGGCCGACCGGGCCGAAGATACGAGTGCCGCGCGGGTCGTTGTCCGCCTTGATGAGCACGGCCGCGTTCTCGTCGAACTTGATGTAGGAACCATCGGGACGACGGCGCTCCTTGGTGGTGCGCACGACGACGGCCTTGACGACGTCACCCCGCTTCACGTTGCCGCCGGGGATGGCGTCTTTCACGGTAGCGACGATGATGTCGCCGATACCGGCATAGCGACGCGACGAACCACCGAGAACGCGGATGCAAAGGATTTCCTTCGCGCCCGTGTTGTCGGCGACGCGCAGTCGCGACTCCTGCTGAATCACTTCAGCGTCCTCCTTGACCTGGACGTATGTGCACGCCGGATTGCCGACCCGACGGGCATGGTCGGTTGCCCTCCGGACGCGCGCCTGCCAGCGGTTTTCCTCGATTCGAGCAAGAAACGCGGAACCAACCACTGGGGGTTCACTGCCGGATTGCGGGCATAGCTCCCGCAGGCAACCGGTCTAGTGTATGGGAACCCGCAGGTCGTTCCCAAATCGGACCCACACGGCGGTGCCCCTTTCCCCAATCCCGGCCGGTCCGGCGCCGCGCCGGTAGCCTCGTGTCCTGCAAGGCTGCCTTCGTACATCTGCGGCACCGCCGCGTCGGGGAGAGGATTCTCGTGACATCTACCGGTCGGCCAGCGAAGCTGGATCGTCGTGCCTTCCTGATCGCCCTCGGGGCCGTTCCGGCCGCCGCAGCGCTGGTCGCGTGCTCGGATGACACCGAACCCGCGAGCAGAACGCTCACCGGCGTCGATCTCAGCGGAGTGGACGAGACGATCCGGCCGCAGGACGACCTGTACCGGCACGTCAACGGGAAGTGGCTGCGGGACTACCAGCTGCCGCCGGACAAGGTCAGCTACGGCTCGGGCAGTGAGGCGGGCGAGCGCACCGAACAGCAGTTGCGGGAGATCATCGACGGCATCCGGGATCCGAAACCCGGTTCGGAAGAGCAGCAGATCAAGGACCTCTACGACGCCAGGGTGGACTGGGACGAGATCGAACGGCTCGGCATGACGCCCCTGGCGCCGCTGTTCGCCAAGATCGATGGCGCCGCCACCAAGCCGGACCTGGCGAAGGTGATGGCCGAGTTGCCGCTCGACGGGCTGATCGGGCTCGGCATCGGCGTCGACCGGAAGAACTCGAACGCCTACATCCCTTCGGTCGGGCAGGCCGGACTCGGCCTCGGCGAGCAGTACTACCGGAAGCCGGAGTACGCCGAGGTGCTCGCGCAGTATCGCGTCTTCCTCGAGCGCATCGCCGCGGGCGCGGGGTTCGCCGATCCGGCCGGGATCGCGCAGCGGGTGTTCGACCTGGAAAAGCGGATCGCGCCCGCGCACTGGGACAACGTGCGCAACCGCGACACCGACGCGACGTACAACGTGTACAGCTGGGCCGATATGACCGCCCTGGCTCCGGGCTTCGACTGGGACCCGTGGCTGGCCGGGAACACCGACCGCCCGCGCGAGTTGTTCGCGACGATGGTGGTCAACCAGCCCTCCTACATCACGGCGGCGGGCCAGTTGTGGACCGAAGTGGATATCGCGACCTGGCGGGACTACCTCAAGCTCTACGTGCTGCGTGAGTTCGCGCCCTACCTGCCCAAAGCCGTCAACGACGCGAACTTCGATTTCAAGGGCAGAGTGCTCAACGGGCAGGACGAGCGGCCCGAACGCTGGAAGTACGGGGTTTCGATCGTCGACGACAAGCTCGGCGAGCAACTCGGAAAATTGTATGTGGCCAAGCACTTCCCCCCGGAGGCGAAAGAACGGGCCAAGGAGATGCTCGCCGACGTCGTCGCGGCCTACCGGGAGAATTTCACCAACTCGACCTGGATGTCACCCGCGACCAGGGCGGCCTCGCTGGCGAAACTGGACAAGATCGATCCCAAGATCGGCTACCCGGACAAGTGGGTCGACTACTCCAAGCTCCAGATCACCAGGGGCAAACTGATCGAGTCGTTGCTCGCCATCAACGCTTTCGAGGTCAAGCGTGCGTTCGCGCGACTCGGCACGCCGGTCGACAAGGACGAATGGGGGATGTCGCCGCAGACGGTGAATGCCTACTACTCGTCGAACTCCAATCAGATCGTCTTCCCGGCGGCCTACCTCCAGCCGCCGTTCTTCGACAAGGACGCGCTGCCCGCGGTCAATTTCGGCGCGGTCGGGTCGACCATCGGGCACGAGATCGGCCACGGCTTCGACGACCAGGGCTCCAAGTACGACGGGGACGGCAATCGCCGCGACTGGTGGACGCCCGAGGACCGCGCCGCGTTCGACGCCAAGGCCAAGCAACTGGTCGACCAGTACAACGCGCTCGTGCCGGAGGGGCTGGAACCGAACCAGCACGTCAACGGCGAGCTCACCGTCGGCGAGAACCTCGCCGATCTGCGCGGACTCCAGATCACCTTGGCGGCTTTCCGCATCGCCGAGAAGCGCCGGGGTATCGACAATCCCGACTACCGCACCATGTTCCTGTCCTGGGCCCGCAGCTGGCGGGAGAAGCAAACAAAAGAACTCACCGTCCGCTACCTGAGCATCGACACCCACTCCCCCAACGAATTCCGCTGCAATCAGGTCGTCCGCAATCTCGACGAGTTCTACAAGACCTTCGAGGTGAAGGAAGGCGACAAGCTGTTTCTGCCCGCTGATCAGCGGGTGACGTTCTGAGTCGGCCGGTCGTGTGCGACCGAGCGTGAAGCGAGTTCGAGCCCGCCCTTCGTGGCGGGCTCGAACTGTATGCCGGACCGCGAAGGCGGATTATCCGTAGAGCGCGGTGAATCGGCCGCTCAATGCCTTTCGGAGGAATCACTCGATTTCTGCGGGCGCGTCCGCAGCAGACCATCGATCAGAGCGTCGAGGCCGAGTTCGTAGGTGTCCTGGGCGGCGAGGGACAAGTAGTCGGAGCCGAGGGCGGCCAGGCGGGGATAAGCCTCTGCGTCGAGGTCGGCGAAGACCTGCGCGCGGAAGGTGGGACGGCCCTCCGCGGCCCGGCGTGCGGATCGGGCGCGCACGATGAGATCGCCCGCCGTGTAGCGCCAGACGACGCGGTAGGCCTGGACGGCCCGCGCCGGCGATAGGCCGCCGGCGACGAACCCGTCCACGATGGATTCGGTCACCCACAGCGCGGAGACACCGAGAAGGTCGTCGGCGGCGAGGATCTCGACGACCCACGGGCGCGCGACGAGCGCATCGTGCATGGCCCGCGCCGCGACGCGGACGCGCTGTCGCGGATCCTCCGGCAGATCCGGCCACACCACCTGGTCGGCGTGGTCGTTGAGCAGCAGCCGGAGCAGGTCTTCCTTGTCGCGGACATGGTGGTAGAGCGCCATCGGTGTGCAACCGAGTTCGGTGGCCAGGCGGCGCATGGTCAGCTTCTCCACGCCCTCGGCCTCGATCACCGCGTTGGCCGCCGCGACGATGTCCCCGCGGGAGATGCGCGCGGGTCGGCCGGTGCGCTGAGGCTGCGACGACGAGCTCGGCATGGGTCCATCTTCGCCCATCCACCGAACCGGGTGTGGACACGGGGCAACCCGTGCGGTTAGTTTTTATACATGTATAAAAACTACGTGGGCGGCCGGGCGTGGCGTTGACGGCGGTGGCCGTCGCGCAGTTCACGGTCGCGTTGGACCTCGCGGTGGTGAACGTCGCGCTGCCCGCCATCCGGGGAGATCTGGGCTTCGCGCCGGTCGATCTGGCCTGGGTGGCCACCTCGCCGACGTCCTCGGCCCCTCACTGCTGGGCGGCTTCGGCCTCGGACTGTGCCTGGCCCCGGCGGCCGCCGCGGCGACCATGGGCGTCGTGCCCCATGAAGCGGGCATGGCCTCCGGCGTCTTCAACAGCGCGCGCCAGCTCGGCGGCTGCGTCGGCGTGGCCGCGCTCGCCACCATCGCGGCCACGAGAACCGGGAACAGCACAGCGCCCGCGGCTCTGAACGATGGTTACGCCCTGGCGCTCTGCTGCGCGGCGGGACTGTTCGCCCTGGCGAGCATCGTCGCCGCGACCGTGCTGCCTGCGACGCGCCGCACGATCCGAACGACGCGGAGAGGGAGAAGGCCGCGGAACTCTCCGCCACGCGCACCTGAAGACGCCTCGTCAGGCTCGATGGACACGTCGACGGCAGCACGATACCTCGAAACCGAAGAGCCGAAAACTATCCCCACCCATCACATCGAAAGGGACACAACATGAACCAGAACTCGATCGACTTGTTCCGCCGAGCGATCAATTTCGGCAGTGACGGTTCGGTAGCGGCCGGTGAACGCCGGATGGCCACCGGCGACGGCGACTGGCAGCTCGCGGCCTTCCACGTCGAATCCGACGCCGACGTGCACGCCGACCACTGGGAAGTCCATCCCGGCAGTGACGAAGCGGTGTGCTGCCTGACCGGCGCGCTGCGCCTGTATCTGCGACCGGAGCACGCGGGTGAGGACGAGACGATGGTCCGTCTCACTTCTGGCACCGCCTTCGTGGTCCCTAGAAACCGCTGGCATCGCATCGAACTCGATGAACCGTCCGACATCATGTCCATCGGGCTGCGCCACGACAGCCGTCAGGACCCTGTCGCCGCGCAGTGATCCGTCCTTCGGTTCCCGTGCCGCGGCGCGTGTGCGGGAACCGCCTCGGCGGTCATCGCGACGTCCGAATACCGCCGGTCCCGCCCGCTCGCGGCGGTCAGACTGGCCGCATGACGCCATCGACGACCGACCCGATGACCGTACTGACCGGAATGTACGCGGCCGAAGCGGAATACCTGGCGGCCGGCGGGCCGGGCAACGCCTCGTTCGACCTGCTCGCGCCGTTCTTCCATCCATCGGTGGTCCTCCGTCAAGCCGAGAACCTGCCCTACGGCGGGATCTGGCGCGGTCACGATGGCATGGAACGGTTCTTCCGCGCGATGAGCGCCACGTGGGAGGCATTCGAGATGCTCGAACAGCGTTTTCTCCCGGCCGCCGAGACCGTCGTGGTGCATACCGAAGTCCACGCTCGCGCTCGCGCGACGGGCCGCGAACTCGCTTTCCCGATCCTGCAGACGATCACCTTCGCCGACGGCCGCATCGCCGAGGTGCGGCCCTTCTATTGGGATACCGCGGCAGTGGTGGCCGTCTGTAACGCATCGGACCGGTAGTCGACGGCCGCAACAGCCTCCGGCCATGCACGGGCCAATTCGAGCAGAAACCGGAATTCCGCCGCACGATCGCGTGCCTCCGCCTGCGCTACGCCCGCGGCGGTGGGGGCCGAAGCCGGGGCGCTACCACCGCGCTTGGCTCGCACGGCCAGCGCGACCTGGAGCGCGTAGCGACGCGCGTCGGTGTAGGTCCCGGCGGGAGAGCCGGGCGCATATGGTTTCAGGTGCAGCAGCGCGTCCCAGATCTCGACGGTCATCCGATAGAGCCTGGACGTGGCTTCCCTCGGGGCGGAAAGGTCTTCGGCCAGGACGACTTCCGGCACCACGGCGGTGAGATCCCGCCACAGCGGCCGCAGCCTGCGGCAGGCGCGCCCGGCGCGATCCAGGCCCGCCCGCGCCAGCAGCGCCGTGACCAGGGGGATCATGGTGAACAGGGTGATGGCGGAGAACATGAGGACCGCCGCGACAGCCCACGCCTTTCCCGGCTCGCTCGGCGGCGTACCGGCGAGCGCGCGACCGACCATGATCGTCATCGAGATAAACCAGTAGATCGCGAACGCGAGCAACATCGCGAAAGTGAGCTTCTCCCTGATCGAAACGCCTCGGGAGCGCAGTTCGCGAACGCAGGCACGAGCGAAAAACAACGCACAGAAGCCCCCGGGAAGCCCCGACAGCGTCCATACGACTTCGACATAGTCGATCCGCCACGCCCACCGCAGGATCGGTGTGGCGACGATCAGCGAAACGGCGACAGCGACCGCCATCGCATCGTATCGCCGCTGACGCCGGTGAACGGCCGCCGTGTCGGCGCCGTCGACGAGCCTGGCCAGCCCGTAGAAGCTGGCGAGTGCCATGAGACCACCGCAGAGGTAGACGCGCGGCCCGATATCGGGACTATCCAACGCGATGGCCACCTCGTACAGCAGCAGACCTACGAGGTTCCAGCTGAAGGTGCGGTTGATCAGCCGATCGGTGGCCGTCTCGTCGACGAGCAGCCACCGCCCCGCGGTCATGAGCGCGACGAAGACGACAACCGACAGCACCACCGGAGTCGGAACAGCGTTCATCTCGATCGACGGTATGTCCTCGCGCGGCGCGAGGCCAGCCCGGCGCGAACCCGTTGCGCCGATCTCCGATCAGCGGACGGGTACCGCGGCGCTCACGTCCTCCGACATCGGTGCGGCCTCGGCGAGTTCGGCCGCCTCGTCGTAGACGTATTTCGCACCGATGAACCAGGACGCCACGGCGGCCAGGAACATCATCACGGCGGCCGAGACGAACACCACGACCAATCCGGAATGGAACGGACCGGTGAGCAGATGGGGGAAGAACTCCTGACCGGTGAGGGTTTGCGCGTCGACGCCCGGCTTGCCGAGTTCCCCCGTGGGACCGAGCAACTCCTGGATCGGGTTGTAGCCGAGGAACGCGGCGAACATGCTGGCCACCGGCGGCATCGCGGCCAGTTCGGCGGCGGCCCCCGCCGAGACGCCCTGCGCGCGCAGCCCGGAGTCCAGCGCCGACGGCAGGTTCGCCGCCAACCCGACCACCATCAGGGAGAAGAAGATTCCCATCGACAGCGCGTTGCCGCCGTTGAAGAGGGTGCCGCGCATGCCGGAGGCCGCGCCGCGCTGGGCGGCGGGGACGCTGGACATGATGGCGGCGGTGTTCGGCGAGAAGAACAAACCGCTGCCGATGCCGTTGAGCAGGGTGATCAGCGCGAACAGCCGATAGTCGAAGTCCACCGGGATGATCAGCAGCAGCAGGAACGTCGCGCCGGTCAGCAACGCGCCTCCGGTGGTGAACAGTCGGGGCCCGTAGCGATCGGACAACCAGCCCGAAATCGGTCCGGCGGCGAGGAATCCGATGGTCAGCGGCAACAGGTAGATGCCCGCCCACAGCGGGGTGGACTCGAAGTCGTACCCGTGCAGGGGGAGCCAGATGCCCTGCAACCAGATGATCAGCATGAACTGCATGCCGCCGCGTCCGATCGAGACCATCAGATTGGCGAAATTGCCGAGCCCGAAGGCGCGGTGCCGGAACAGTCCCAGATGGAACATCGGGTCGGCGACGCGAATCTCCACCACGCAGAACACCGCGAGCAGCACGATGCCGCCCAGCACCGCGGAAAGCACCCACGGGCTGGTCCAGCCGGTGGCGTGGCCGCCGTAGGGCTGGATGCCGTAGGTGATGCCGGTCAGCAGCGCGGTGAGGCCGAGGCCGAAGGTGATGGTGCCCGCCCAGTCCAGCGTGCCCGCGGTCCGGATGCCGACCTCGTGTAGCGAGCGGTAGGACCAGACCGCCCCGAGGACGGCGATCGGGACGCTGACCCAGAACACCGCGCGCCAATCCCATTCCGAGAGCACGCCGCCGATGAGCAGGCCGAAGAACGAACCGGCCACCGCCGCGACCATGTTGATACCGAGCGCGGTGCCACGCTGACCGGCCGGGAAGGCGTCGGTGAGGATCGCCGAGGAGTTGGCGGTCAGCATCGCGCCGCCGACACCCTGGACGACCCGCCAGACGATGATCCACATCGCACCGGCGCCCCCGTGCCACGGATCGAACGACAGCGCGACCGCCGACAGCGCGAAGATGGTGAAGCCGAGGTTGTAGACCCGCACCCGGCCGAAGATGTCGCCGAGCCGCCCGAACATCACCACCAGCACGGCGGTGGCGAGCAGGTAACCCATCAGCATCCACAGCAGGTATCCGACGTTGCCCGCCTCGAGCGGGTTGAGCCCGACACCGCGGAAGATCGCGGGCAGCGAGATCAGCACGATCGATGAGTTGACGGCCGTGAGCAGGACACCGAGCGTGGTGTTGGTCAGAACGATCCACTTGTAGCGCGGATGATCCCGGTCGTAGCGCAACCGGCGCCGGATGGTCCGGACATCGCCCGGATCGACTTCGATGGATGGATTCGTCACGGCAGCCCCTCACCAGATAGTTACCACCGCGAACTATATAGTTAGCCGATGTAACCATCAACCGAAGAGTCCCCGCATGCCCCTCGCAGGACGCGCCGATACCCGCCGCAGAGCAAGATAGGTTAGCCTTGGCTGATTTGCTTTGAAGGAAGGTGCGACGATGAAGCTCGTTCGGACGCGCGGCCGTTGGCCGCGGGCGGCGCTGACTCTGATGGCGGGAGTTCTCGTCCTCACCGTCGCCGCGTGCGGATCCTCGGAGGACGACTCGGCGTCCGGCGGCGAAAAGGTGACCATCACCCACGCCCGTGGCGAGACCACCGTCGAAGGCACCCCGAAGAAGATCGTCGCCCTCGGCAACCAGTGGCTGGACACCACGCTCGCGCTCGGTGTCGTCCCGGTCGGATACCTCGACAATGTCGCGGTGGCGTCCAAGAGCACGCCGCCGTGGGAGCCCAAGAGTCTCGAATCCGCGAAGGCGCTCACCACCACCGGGAATATCGCCGAACAGGTCGCGACCCTGGAGCCGGACCTGATTCTGGTCGACCCGTTCATCGCCGACCAGAAGACCTACGACGAACTGTCCCGTGTCGCGCCGACGCTGCCCGCTCTGAGCAAAGAGTCGGTGGCGCCCTGGCAGGACCAGGTCACCGCCCTCGGCAAGGTGCTGCACAAGGCGGACGAGGCGAGCAAGGTGATTGCGAAGGTGGACGACAAGATCGCCGCCATCGCCGCGGCGAACCCCGGCCTGAAGGGCAAGACGTTCGCCAGTACCTGGCTGGCCGGCCCGGCACAGCTGATGGTGTTGACCGACCCCGACGACGGGTCGTCGAAGGTGTTCACCCAACTGGGTCTCGGCATCCCGAAGAACCTCACCGACTTGCCCGCCAACCAGGGCAGGCTGGCCCTGTCCCCGGAACGGATCGACGCGCTGACCGCCGATCTGTTGCTGGCCGGCTACGCTCCGGGCCTGGACGAGAAGTACCGGCAGCTACCGGGATACGCCGACCTGCCCGCGGTCGAGAAGGGTTCGGTCGTCTTCCTCACCACCCAGGAGATCAGCGCCGTGAACACGCCCACGGCGCTCTCGGTGCCCTACATCCTGGACAAGCTGGAACCCGCCTTCGCCGCCGCGGCGAAATAGGCGACGCGCCCGTCAGCTCGATCCGATAAGCGGAGATATGCGATCTTTGCCCGCCGCCACATATCCACAGCAGACCAGATTCGCGTTCCGGCGCGGCGTCACCTGCCTGACCGGTACGGCGGGAGCGGTGCTGACCGATCCGCCGCGCGAGGAGAAGCTGACCGGCCTGGCAGCCGGTCAGCTCCGCGCGCTGGAAACATTGACCCGCGGGCCGGCGGCCCTGTCGGAGATGACCACGGGCGGTGACGATGTCGCCGGACTGATGGGCAGGCTCGCCGACGATGGCTGGCTGTCGATCACGATGCGGGACGGCGGACGCGACCTCTACACCATCCGCCCGTTCACGCGCTCCGCGCCGCGACCGAGCACCCCGCTCTCCTGGTCGGCGACGCTGTCGAAATTCGCCGTCCTGCATCGCGACTCGGAAGGCTTCGTGCTCGAGCACCCACGGGCGTGGTGCGATCTGCGCATCCACGACCCGCGGCTGCTGGCGTTGCTCGACGGGCTCGGCGCGGCCGACGCCGACGTGCCGATCGCCGTCAAAACACAGTTCGCCGACGACCTGCACTGGTGCGGATTCCTGGTCGCGGACGCGTACACGGAGGACGACGAACTCCCACCAGCGGTAGGCGCCTGCCCGTTCTGTGGTTCCATCTCCGCGCCACGCTCGGCGAGCACGCCGTGATCCGGAGAGCATTCCGGTCCCGCCACTAGGACCTATCCCTGATATCCGTGCGTACACGCCACCGACGGTAACCGGAATGTAGTCGACTGGCGCGCCGCCCGATCGTCGGACCGTGACCGACTCCGCGGCTCAGCCGGCCCCTCGTTACGTCTGAGCGAGGATCTCCTCGTCCGTCATCGACGCCACCTCCAGATAGAGCCGGGCGACCGCGGGCAGCCTGCCGTCCTTGCCTTCGCGTTCCTGTAGCCGCTCGGCGAACCGCGCGACGGTACGGGTGGCGAACAGGTCCGCGACCAGTGCGTGGTCGGCTTGCAACCACTCGCGTACCCGGGCGATGACAGTGGTGGCGAGCACGGAATCGCCGCCGCGACCGAAGAAGTCGTCGTGCACGCCGATCGCGCCGATCCCCAGCACAGTCGCGACGATATCGGCCAGCGCGGCCTCCACGTCGTCGCGCGGGGCGGTGGCCTGATCCTCCTCGGCCTCCGGTTCGAGGAGGCCGACCACGGCGCGGCGGTCCAATTTGCCGTTGGCGGTCAACGGCATCCGCGCGAGCAATTCGACGCGAGCGGGGACCATGTAGCCGGGCAGCAGATCCGAGACCGCCGCGGTGATGTCGCCGATCTCGGCCACGTCACCCGCGACGGCGGCGACCAGCTTGGGCGCGCCCGCACCGACGACCGCCGCGACCGCGTGCCGCACGCCCGGCACCGCGCGCAGCGCGCTCTCCACCTCGCCCAGCTCCACCCGGTACCCGCGGATCTGGACCTGATGGTCGGCGCGGCCGAGGAATTCGATCGTGCCGTCGGGCCAGTACCTGGCCAGATCACCGGTCCGGTACCAGCGGATACCGTCGTGCTCGACGAAACGCTCCGCGGTCCGCTCCGGGTCGTTGCGGTAGCCCGCGGCGACGCAGACACCGCCGACCCACAGTTCGCCGGGCACCCAATCCGGGCAGTCCCGGCCCGCGGGACCGACGACGCGGCACCTGACATTGCGCAACGGAACGCCGAACGGCACGGTCGCCCAGTGTGCGGGCGGTTCGCCCTTCACCTCGCAGATGGTGGTGTGGATGGAGGTCTCGGTCGCGCCGCCGAGACCGGCGAAGCGGCAACCCGGCACCTGGACCGAGAGCCTGCGGGCCAGATCCGCGCCGACCCAGTCCCCGCCGAGGATGACCGCGCGCAGCGAATCGCCCAGCTGGTCACCGCCGATGTCCAGAATCATGTCCAGCATGCTCGGAACACAGTTGAGGATCGATACCCGATGCGTGCGCAGCAGTTCCACCCACGTGGCCGGATCGGCGCGTTGCTCCGGATCGACGGTCACGACCGATCCGCCCGTCGCGAACAAGCCGAAGATGTCGTAGACGGAGAGGTCGAATTCCAGGGCGGACAGCCCGAGCGCGCGACCTGTGCTGTCGACCTCGAACCATTCGTTCAACGCGTCGATGGTGTTCATCGCGCCGCGGTGCGGAATCTCGACACCCTTCGGCACGCCGGTCGATCCGGATGTGAAGAGCACGTAGGCGATGTCGCCGGTATCCGGGTAGACGGGCGCGGCCAACGGCTGCGGGTAGTCGCGGGCCGCGTCGATGGACAGGCACGCGATCGGCGCCCCCAGGTTCGCGCCCTCGACCGTCAGCGCCGCGGTGATACCGCCGGTACGCAGGATTTCCGCGCGTCGCCCGATCGGCTGATCGAATCCGATCGGGACGTAGGTCGCCCCTGCGGCGAGCACACCGAGCACGGCAAGGACCTGCTCCGGCCCCTTCGGCAGCTGAACCGCGACCGCGTCGCCGGGCTGCACGCCCTCGGCGCGCAAGGCGCCCGCCACGGCCAGCGCCCGGGCGGCCAATTCCCCGTAGTTCCACGCCCCTCGCTCGTCGCCGAGGCCCCACAGCACCGCGGGTGCACCGGGATTCGCCGCCGCGTGCTCGAAGAAGCCCTGGTGCAGGCAACGCCCACTGATCGGGCCGTCGGTGGCGTTCACCGCGGCGCGGACCTCGGCCTGGGCGACCGGCAGCCGCACGGCGGCCTCCGCGTTCCACCCTGCCGCGCCTTCCCCGAGCCGCCCGATGGCCGCGCAGTACCAGGCGAACATGGCGTCGATCAGGCCCTCGGGGAAGGCCGACGCGCGCACGTCCCAGTTCAGCAGCAGCCCACCGCGGACCTCGGTGACCTGCGCGTCGAGCAGCACCTGCGGTCCCTGCGAAATGATCCACACCGGCTCTCCGAAGGTCTCGGTGACCTTGTCGGCGAACAGTTCGCCCAGGTTCAGTGCGCTGGTGTAGACGACCGGGGCCAGCACCGGCTCGCCGCGCTGCCTGCCCAGATCGCGCAGCACCTCGAGCCCGGAATAGGCGGTGTGCGCGCCGCTTTCGTGTATGCCGCGCTGTAGCGCGCGGGCGCGGTCGGTGACCGACATGCTCTCGGTGACGTCGGCCTCGAGCATGATCGAGGAGGTGAAATCGCCGATCACGCGATCGATGTCTGGGTGCACCGGATCACGGTGGAACAGGGGCACATTCAGCAGGAAACGGCTCTGCGCCGACCAGCCGCCGATGGTCTCGGCGAACACCGCCGCCAATGCCATCGCCGGCGTGATGCCGCGCTCGTGCGCGGCGGCGAGCAACCGCTGCTTGGCTTCCGGCGGCAGCCAGTGGTCGTAACGCACGGTGCGATTCGGGTCGGTGCGCTCGCTGACCGGAACGGTCGGAAGCTCCGGCGCTCCCGGTAATTCCGGCATCCGCTCCTGCCACCACTGCCGGTCACGCTCGCGAGCGGTGAGGTCCTCTCGATGCTCGGTGCGGTGGCGACGGTAGGTATAGCCGGGGGCGGGCACCGTCGTCCCGTGGTACAGCTCGGCCAGATCGGAGATCAGCACGCGATAACTCATGGCGTCGCCCGCGAGCATGTCGACATCGAGGTGCAGCCTGCTGTGGTCCGGGTCGCGCAGGGTGAGCGTGACGTCGATGGCCTGGCCGTCTTCGATGGCGAGGCGCTGATGGGTCTTGCGCTCGCGCAGCTCGGTCAAGGCGGCCTCGGTCTGCTCGGGCGACCGATCGCGCAGGTCGACGACGGCGAACACCGGCTTGCCCGGGGCCGTCATGGTCTGCTGGGTGCCATCCGGAAGGAATCTGGTGCGCAGCATCGGATGTGCGGCGACAAGCTCGGCCACCGCGCGCTCGAGTCGCACGGGATCAATGCGGCCGCCGTCGAATTCGACGTACAGGTGCGCGGCGACTCCACCGAGTTCTTGCTCGTCGGAGCGGCCGATCCAGTACGCATGCTGCATGGTGGCCAGGGGGAACGGAGCCGACTCGCCGTCGGCGCCCGCGACCTGTGTCACCGTCTCGACCGGCACCGGATCTGCCGATCGTCCGGCAGCGTCGTTCGCGCCCAGCAGACCGTGCCACGAAGCCACCGTGGGGCTGGCGGCCAACTGAGCGAAGTTGATGTCGGCGCCGCGCTTGCGCCAGCCGCCTGCGAGCTTCATCGTGCGGATCGAGTCCAGCCCGAGTTGGATGAGGTCGTCGTGATCGGCGATGTCCGCGGCGGTGAGGCCGAGTTGACCGGCCACGGCGGCCCGGATCTCCTCCAGGCCGATGTCCACCGTTCCTTCTGCCCGACGCTGTGTCGACTCCATCGCGCTGCCACTCCTTGTCTGCCGCCGGATCCGCGGACCGAGACTGCTGCGGCATAGCTTAGCCGAGCTTAAATAGGTTTGCCTAACCTACATTCGCGCGTGCTTTCGGCCATTCCCGAGCCAATTCGAGTAGCTGCCGCAGACCGTGGGCGCGATCGGGGCTACCGGATGGCAGCGCGGCGAACGGGGCCGTCTGCGCGACCGGTCGGAGCCCGGCGGCTCTGGACCGGACGGCATGGGCGATCCGACGGGCATGATCGCCTGCGTCAGGACCGGAGGCGATCTCGCGTCCCGGCGCCGGGGACGGCATGTAAGGCTTCAAATGCAGGAGGGCGTCCTGGATCTCCACCGTCATCCGATAGAGCCGTGACGCCGCGCCGCTGCCCTCCTGGCTCAAGACGACTTCGGGGACGGCAGCGGTCAGGTCACACCAGAGAGGATGCAGGCGGCGGCAACGCCGGCCTGCTCGATCCAGCCCCGCCCGCACCAACACGGCGGTGAACAGTGGAATCGCCGTAAGTGTCGCGATGACCAGTAGGCAGAAGAACGACGAGACCGCCAGGACATTCCCCGGATGACTCGGCGGCACACCATTCATCGCGCGGACGACAGTGAGGAGCGCCGCCACCGCCCAATACACCGCGAGGAACAGCAGAACCGAATAAGTCAGCTTCTCCTTCGCCGAAAGCGCGGCGGTGCGCAGCTCCCGAATACTGGCCTGCGCCAACAGACACCCGCTGGCCGCCATGGGCAGCTCGGACAGCGTCCACACGATCTCGTCGAGATCGACGTGCAGCACGTCCCGGGCGGCAGGCGAAATCGCCAGCGTCACCGCCGAAGCCACGGCGGCGACGGCGCTGTAGGTCCGCTGCCGTCGCAGTGCCACCTCGGGCCGCGAGCCCACGACCAATTGTGCGAGCACCAAGACGACGGCGGTGGTCATCAATCCGCAGCAGAGGAACAGCCGCTGCCCGAGTACGGGGAATCCCGCCGCGCTGACGGTGACATAGAGCGCGAGGCCACCGACATTCCACGCCCATGCCCGGTTGATCATGCGATCGGTGATGGTGTCCGCGACGAGAAACCATCGCCCGGCCGCGATAGCCGCGACGGCGAGGATGACCGGGAACATGAACCACGCAGGCACAGAATCCATCGCCGTAGACCCTAGTCGCCGCGGCCCGGCGGGCCGATCGCGAGCCGGTCGCGGTCCGCCGACCGCGACCGGCTCTCTCGGATCATCGTTGCGCGGACCAGGATTCGCGCAGCATGGCCAACGCGTCACCGGACAGCCCCGAGGCCGACATCGGCTCGTAGCGATGTTCCTCGGGCGTCCGCGCTCCCTGCGCGGCCTGATCGGTGGCCGCGTCCACCGCCGCAGCGAGCTCGTGGAGGGTGAAGTACTCGAAGATCATCTGCGGGGTCAGCGCCAAGCCCGCCTCGCCTGCTCGCGCCGCCCACTGGATCGCGATGACGCTGTCGCCGCCGAGCGCGAAGAATCCGTCCGTGCGGCCCACGTCGGTGATCTCGAGCAATTCCTCCAAAAGCGCGGCCAGCGTGCGCTCGGTCTCGGTTTGCGGCGGGCCTGGCTCGGCCTCGCCGACCGCGACCTCCGTGGTCGAGTAACGCACCACGGTGCGCGCGGTGTCCCAGCCCTCCGGCGCGAGGTTCGATTCCCGCACCGCCGTATCGGGTTTCGTGGCGAACGCGGTCAAGATCCGCACCAGCGTGTCGACGAAGACCTCGCCGGAGGCCGGGTCGTAGAGCTCGGAGTTCACCACGACCCGCACCAGCAGCTCGCCACCGGGTTGCACCAGGAAGTCCAGGTGGAAGTCCATGAACGCGGCGTCGTACTGCGGCGTGAGCGGAGTCAGCGTCGCTTCCCCGCGCGCGGCGAAATCGACCGTCGGCGCGGTGTGCCCGAACTGCATGATCACCTGGAACAGCGGGTTGCGGCCGAGCACCCGCGGCGGGTTGAGCGTCTCGACGATCCGCTCGAAGGGCACATCCTGATGGCCGAGGGCGCTGAGCGCCGACTCGCGCACCCGCTCGAGCACGGTGCGCAGCGTCGGTTCGCCCGAAAGGTCGTTGCGCAACACCATCATGTCGGCGAACAGCCCGATCAGCCGGTCCACCGATCGCCCGGGCCGGTTGGCGACCGTCGCGCCGATCGGCACGTCGTCACCACCGCCGAGCGTGTGCACCAGCACCGCGGCCGCCGCCTGGCACAGCATGAATTCCGTCGCGCCGGACGTCTCGGCCAGCGATCGCGATGCCTGCCATGTCTCGGCGGGAACAATGCGGGTCGCGCTCACGCCGGTGTGGCCGAGCCGCGCGGGACGGGGGCGATCGTGCGCGACCGCGATCTCCACCGGCAACCCCGCCAAAGCGCCACGCCAATAGTCGAGCTGCCTACGGCCGTATTCACTGAGACCGTCGCGGCCGGGCGCGTGGTCGAAGGTATCGCGCTGCCACACCGCGAAATCGGCGAATTGCAGTGTCAGCTCCGGCCAGGACGGAGCGGCGCCGCCGATCCGCGCCCGGTAGGCGACGGTGAGATCCTCGATGAATACCCGGCACGATTCCCGGTCGGTGACCATGTGATGCGCCAGCACCGAAAGCACATGGGCTTGCTCGTCCAGGACGAACAGGCGCAACCGGACCAGCGACTCCGCCGCCAGGTCGAAGACGTGGCTCGCCTCGGCTTCCAGGGCTTCCTCCAGCCGAGCCGCCACCGCGTCCGGGTCGCCGTCGAGCACAGTGCGCGGCAGCTCGACCGGGCCGGCCGGGGCCACCCGCTGATACGGCGTACCCTCGTGCTCCGGGAAGCTCGTGCGCAGCGACTCATGGCGGCCGATGACGTCGGCGAGGGCGTCGCGGAGCGCGTCGATGTCGAGCGCACCGTCGAAACGGATGGCGAACCGGAAGTTCTCCCAGCCGAACGGGCCCTCCAGTTTGCGGCGCAGCCACAACGCGCGCTGCGAGTACGACAGCGGAACCCGTTCGGGGCGCAGCTGTTTCGCGGGGATCGCGGCGTCGTCGCCCGCCGCGCGGCCGGTGGGCGTGACCTCGTCGAGATTCTCGCCGAACTGATCGCGATACCGGGCGACCAGATGCGCGGCGAGTCCCGCGACCGTCGGGGTGTCGAACGGCGCGCGCACGTCGATGTCGACCCCGAAGGTATCGCGGACCAGCGCGACCAGCCGGGCCGCGAGCAGGGAGTGGCCGCCGAGTTCGAAGAACGAGTCGTCGGCGCCCACCCGCTCGGTGTCGAACAGCTCGCCGTACAGCGCGGCGAGCCGGATCTCGGTGGGCGACTCGGGCTCGCGATAGCTATGGGTCTTCGCCAGCATTGGCTCCGGCAGCGCGCGGCGATCGAGCTTGCCGTGCGCGCTCAGCGGCACCTCGTCGATCACCGCGAACGCCGCCGGGACCATGTGCTCGGGCAGCGTCGCAGCGACCGTCGCGCGCACCTGCTGCAGATCGATCTCGGCTCCCGGGGCCGGTACCAGGTACGCGGCCAGGATCGGGCCGAGCCGCTCGTGGTCGGTGACGATCGCGACGCACTGCCCGACGCCGGGGTGGTCGGCGACCGCCGCCTCCACCTCACCGAGCTCGATCCGGAATCCGCGCACCTTCACCTGTTCGTCGGCGCGGCCGACGAATTCGATCTCGCCGTCGGCGGTGCGCCGGGCGAGGTCACCGGTGCGATACAGCCTGCCGCCGGGCAGGAAGGGATCGGCGACGAACCGCTGCGCGGTCAGGGCGGGCCGGTCCAGATAGCCACGGGCGAGCTGACGGCCGCCGAGGTAGATCTCCCCGAGCACGCCCGGCGGCACCAGCCGCAACGAGTCGTCGAGCAGATAGACGTAGACGTTGCGGTTCGGGAATCCGATCGGCACGATCCTGGTGCCCTGCGGCCCGTCGACCGGCATGGAGGTCGAGCACACGACCGCTTCGGTGGGGCCGTAGTGGTTGCGCAGATCGGCGTCGAATTGCGCGGCGAAGCGGTCGGCGATCTCCCCCGGCAGCGCCTCACCGCCAACCGGCACGTGCCGCAACGCCCGCCAGTCGTTCGCCTCGGGCAGCATGAGGAAGGTCGCCAGCAGCGAGGGCACCATGTGCAGCACGGTGATCCCGTGCCGGGCGATCAGTTCGGCGACATAGGGAATGTCCCGGTAGGCGTTCGGTTTCGGGACCACGATGCTCGCGCCCGCGATCAGCGGCAAGAAGATGTCGGCCAGCGACGCGTCGAAGCTCACCGAGGTCGCCTGCAGGACCCGCTCCGGGATGCTCGCGTCCCAGTCGGCCGCGAAATTCACCAGGTGATCGGCGATCGCGTCGTGCGGGACGGGCACGCCCTTGGGCTGGCCGGTGGAGCCCGAGGTGTAGATGACGTAGGCGATATTCGACGGGCGCAGCGGTGCGGTGCGCTCGGCGTCGGTCGGGTCCGTGTCCGGCAAGGCCGCCGCCGCGGTCATCGCCGCGGCGATCGCGTCGGCGTCGAACGACAGCGTCGGCCGGGCGTCGGACAGCAGATATTCGATGCGATCCGGAGGATAGGCCGGATCGATCGGCAGGTACGCGGCGCCCGACTCGAGCACCGCGAGGCTCGCGACGATGAACTCGATGGAGTTCGCCATGCGCAGCGCGACGAGCTGCTCGGGTCCGGCACCGCGGCGAATCAGCCAGTGCGCCAGCCGGTTCGCCCGCCGTTTCAACTCGGCGTAGGTGAGTTCGGCGTCGTCGGATACCACCGCGACGCGATCCGGGGTCGCCGCCACCTGCCGCCGCACCAGGTCGACCAAGGTGGTCGCCGTTGCGTCGACGAGCGGACCGTGCGACGCCGCGATGATCTCGGCGCGGTCGGCGGCGCCGAGGATGTCGATCGCGCGGACCGGTTGCCCCGGATCGCCCACCGCGCCGGCGAGCAATGCCAGGTAGTGCCGCAGCAATTGATCCACCACCGACCGGTCCAGCTCGTCGACGAGATAGGTGGCTTCCACGCGCGCGCCCGCGTCGTCGAGGACGACCATCAGGCCGAGGGGCTCCTGCGCGACCGCGCTTCCCCACGGCAGCTCGGTGGATCCGACATCGGCGAGATCGAAGCCGTTCGCCCCGCCGCGCACACTGAAGCTCAGCTGCACCAGCTGGGCCAGGCCGTCGCTGCCCGCGATGCGGTCCGAGCTCACCTCGCGGACGACCCGTTCGACGCCGACGCCTTGGTGCGCGAACGCGTCGCGGGCGGCGTCCCTCGTCGCGTCGACCAGCCCGGCGAACGTCTCCGCCGGATCGATGCGGGCCCGCAACAGCAGCGTGTTGCCGAAATAGCCGATCAGTGCCTCGGCGTCGCGGCCTCTGCGGTCGGTCACCGGCACCGCGACGAGGAAGTCCGTCGCCGCCGTGTACCGATTGACCAGCGCCTGGAAAGCGGACAGCAGCACCATGAACGGGGTCGCCGACCGTTCGCGCGCGACCTCGGTGACCCGGTCGAGCAGTTCGGGCGGCAACGGCAGCACGCACTTGTCGGCGTTGCGCGTGGCCGCGGTCGCGCCGAGCGCGCCGGGCAACTCGAGTCGTTCCGGCAGCGGAGTCAGCCGGGCGCGCCAGTACGCCAGGTCGGCGTCGTCGTCGGCGGACCGCTCGGCGAGCGACACGTCGACGTACTGCGACCGGATCTCCGCCGGCGCGTCACCGCGGTAGGCGGCATTGAGCTCGGCGAAGAAGACCGACCAGGAATCGTCGTCCCAGCCGATGTGGTGGATCGTGAGCACCAGCACGTGTTCGGCCGGGCCGGTGCGCGCCAGCGTCACCCGCAGCGGAGACTCCGAGGTCAGGTCGAACGGACGCGTGAATTCCCGCCTCGCCAGGACTTCGAGCCGCCTGCCTCGCCCTTCCTCGGACAGGTCGGTGAGATCGTGCTGCTGCCAGGCGATTCCCAGATCGGTGTGCGCGACCTGATACGGGTCGCCGTCCGCGCCTGCGTGGTAGGTGGTGCGCAGGATCTCGTGCCGCGCGACGACGGTGTCGAAGGCGGCGCGCAGTCGCGCGCTGTCCAGCGGACCGTCGAGACGGTAGCCGACGCAGACGTTGAGCGTGGTGTCCTCCGGCGCGACCGTCTGCAGGAACCACATCCGCTGCTGCGCGGACGAGAGCGGAGCCGGTTCGCCGGGGCGCCTGCCGCGCTCGGGTGTCGCCTGGGCGGGCGCGAGGTGCTGTTCACGCAGTCGCTGCTGGAGCAGCCGCTTGCGCCGCTCGAGGATCTCGTCTGACATGGGGGTCCTTCAGGCTGGGAATTCGTATGGGCTGGGTGGCGCGGAGATCGCGGTCAGTCGGCGCCGACGGTCACCACGGACACGGCGCGCTCGAGCGCCGCGACGGCGTCGTGCCACAGCTCGGCGAGCCGGGCCACCTCGGCGGCGGTGAACACCGCCTCGCTCCAGCGGAGCACGGTGACCAGCTGCGGCCCGTCGGCGGTGGTTCGCACCGCCGAGACGACATCGAGCGCGTAGCGAAGCGGGAAGTCGGGCTCCGCGACGAGCGGAAGACACTCGTGCAACGCCAGGTCCGGGATCGGCGCCCATGGCCGCCCCGCACCGGCCATGTCGAACCGGCCCAGGTAGTCGAAGAGCACCTGCGGCTGCGGCGCGCCGGCCAGCTCGGGCGCTCGGTCGAGGTAGCGCAGCACGCCGAAGTCCACACCGCCGTTCGGCAGTTCGGCCAGGTGCTTCGCGATGTGCTCGAGCAGTGCGGCGGCACGAACCGGATCCGCCAGAGCCGTCGCCACATCCACGCTCTCGGCGCCCGCGCCGAGCCGGGCGGGCACGATGCTGGTGAACCAGCCCACCGAGTGCGCGCTGTCGACGTCGGCGCCGAGGACCTCGTCCTCCCGGCCGTGGCCTTCCAGCGCGACATACGCGCCCGCGGCGGGGTCCTGACCGCGTTCCGCGCGCCAGCTCGCCAGCGTCATCGTCAATGCGGCCAGCAGGAATTCGCGCACCCCGGCCGCGCCACCGCCGAGGCTGTCCAGGATCGCCGCGCTCGTCTCGGCCGAGGTCGGCACCGGGTGGACCCGGTAGGAAGCCCAGGTGTCCGACGTCGGGTCGGGCAACCGGGCGCCGAGCACCGGATCCGGTGCGGCGACCTGGCGCGTCCAGTAGTCGCGCTGAGCCGAAACCGCCTCGGAGCCCACCCGTTCGCGCAGCAGCCGGGCCCACTGCCGGTAGCCGGTGTGCTCGACGGCCGGGGTCGGCGTGCGTCCCGCGGCGACCTCCGCCCAGCACGCTTCCAGGTCGGCGGAGATGATGTACCAGGAGACGGGGTCGACGGCCAGGTGGTGGATGGTGAGCAGCAGGACGTCAGGGGCGCCGGATCTGGCGAACCACACGGCGCGCACCAGATCGCCGATGAACGGATCGATCTCGTCGGCGACCGCATGGCCGCGAGCCGCCAGCGTCGCGTGGAAGTCGTCGCCTTCGTCGACCCGGGACAGGATGTCCTGCGCGCGTACGCTACCTGGAGCGCGGGTGTGGAGTTCGTAGCCCTCCGGGGTGGTCTCGAAACGGGCCCGCAGCATGTCGTGGCCGTCGAGCAACGCCTGCAATACGGCGGTGAGCCCGTCCTGATCGATGCCGCCGGGCAGCTCGAGCAGGTTGCTCAGGGCGAGCCTGCGGTAGGCCCCGTACTCGTGCATCCAGGACACGATCGGCGTCGGACCGACCGGGCCGTAGCCCTCGGATGTCGACGCCCGTTCGCGGCCTGCTTCCGCGTCGATCCGCGCGGCGAGATCCCGGATCGTCGAGGCGCTCAGGACCGCCTTCGGGCTGATCGAAAGTCCGTCGCGCCGTAGTCGATTCACCAGGGAGATCGCCACGATGCTGTCCATGCCGAGGCCGACCAGGTCGTCATCCATACCTGGGACGGGACCGCCGGACAGCTCGGCCACCGCGGCGCACAGCCGGCGTTCGGTGCCGGTGCGCGCGGGGGCCGCCCCCGCACCGGCGGCCCGATCCTCGGCGAGCACCGCGAGCCGCTTCGCGTCGAGCTTTCCGTTGCTGGTCACCGGCAGCTGCTCGACGACCAGAATCCGGTTCGGCACCATGTAACCGGGCAGCCGCTCGGTCAGCGCGGCGCGCAACTCCACCGCGTCGAGACCGTCACCCACGGCGAACGCGGCCAGGCTGGGACCACCCGCTCGGCGCACCACGACCACCGCGGCGGCCTGCACGCCCGGCAGCGCGAGCAAGGCCGTCTCGATATCGCCGATCTCGATCCGGTAGCCCCGGATCTTCACCTGGTCGTCCGCCCGGCCGACGTAGGCCAGATCGCCGGAGGGCAAGCGGCGCACCAGATCACCGGTGCGATACATCCGTTCGCCCGCGCGGTGCGGATCGGCGACGAACCGGCCCGCGGTGATTCCCGGCATGCCGACATAACCGCGGGCGACCTGAGCGCCGGCGAGATACAGCTCGCCCACGACGCCAACCGGCGCCTGCCGCAGCCGCGAATCCAGGACATATCCGGTCATCCCGGTGACCGGCGCCCCGATGGCCGGTTCGGCATCGCCGTCGACCACAGCGGCGACCACCGCCTCCACCGTCGTCTCGGTGGGGCCGTAGCAGTTGTGCACGGCGGTATCGGGCAGCGCGCACAACTGCTTCCACAGCGGAGCGCCGATGGCCTCGCCGCCGAGCGCGAGCACGGACAGCGGCGTGGCGCCCGCGTCGACCAGCCCGGCCACGGCGAGCTGGGCGAACATCGAGGGGGTCGTGTCGATCATGTCCAGTCCGTGCCGGATGATGCCGTCGACCAGACGTCGCGCGTCGCGCATCTCCTCGACGTCGAACAGGTGGATGGCATGTCCGTCGAGCAGTCCGATCAGCGGCTGCCAGGAGGCGTCGAAGCTGAGCGACCAGGCATGCGCGATCCGCAGCGGCCGCCCGAGCCGCGCCACGGCGGGCCGGTAGACCCGGTCGCGGTGGTCGGCGAAGTAGGCGGCCAACGCGGAGTGGGTGCCCACAACGCCTTTTGGTTCCCCGGTGGAACCGGAAGTGAAGATCAGGTAGGCGGCCTGTTCGGGGCGGCGGCCGGGCACGGGTGTGAACGCAGGCAGATTCTCGGAGAACTGGTCCATCAGCAGTATCTGCGGGCTGTCCCCGATCTCGTGGACCGCGGGCAGGCCCCAGGCGTCGACCAGGATCAGTCGCGGACGGGATCGGCGCACGATCGATTCGACGCGGGTGGCGGGCAGCGTGATGTCGACGGGCACATAGGCCGCGCCGGTGGCGAGCACGGCGAGGATCGCCACGATCGACTGAGCCGACCGCGGCAAGGCCAGGGCGACGACATCTTCCGGACCGGCTCCGTAGGCAGCGATGACACCCGCCAGACGCACTGCGGCATCGGACAACTCGCGGTAGGTGTACCGATCGTGCTCGGTGCTGAGCGCGAGCGCGTCCGGCGTGGCGGCGACCTGGCGCGCGAACAGCTCCCAAACGGTCGCGCCGCGCACGTCTTCGGCGGTGGCTGCCGGTGGCCGCGCGCTCTCGCCCGGTAGCAGCACGTCCAGAGCGTCGGGCCCGCGCTCGCCGATCTCGGGTAACTGCCGCAGCACCGAGATCAACCGCGCCGCGACGTCGGAACCGGACAGGGTGCGCAACGCCGCCTGCACCGCCTCGACCGTCACCACCAGCTGTCCCTCGTACAGGAACGAGGTCACCGCGAGCGGGTAGTGCGTCAGGCTCTCCGACGTGATCGGCCGGAACCGAACACCGTCGGCCGCCTCGATGGGGCGCAGCACATCGGACATGGGCGCGTTCTCGTACACGAACAGCGTGTCGAACAGCGTGCCGGAACCCACCGACCGCTGAATCGCGGACAGGCTGACGTAGGCGAGATCACGCATCGGAGCCGCCTCGCGTTGCAGCCGCGCGCAGTCGCGCACCACGTTGCCCGCACCGACGGCGACGCGGACTGGGACGGTGTTGATGAACAACCCGATCATGGTCTCGACACCGGACAGCTCGTCCGGCCGTCCCGAGACGGTGGTGCCGAAGACCACGTCGCTCCGGTCGGTCAGCCTGCCGAGCACGACCGACCAGGCGTACTGCACGACGGTGTTCATCGTCAGCGCGTTCGCCCGCGCCCATGCCGTCAACCGGCTGGTCTCGACCGCGTCCAGCGTCAGCGTGTCGATCGTGGGCACGATGGTGTTGACCGTCGAATCGCCGCGGTCGGCGATGATCAGCGGATCGAGGTCGCCGAGGTATTCCCGCCAGGCGCGCAGCGCGGTTTCGTTGTCGCGGGCGGACAGCCAGCCGATGTAGTCCCGGTAGGGCCGGGGTGCGGGCAGCGCGTCGGCCGCGGCGCCCGCCTGGTACAGGGCGAACAGTTCCCGGAAGAACACGCCGAGCGACCAGCCGTCCAGCAGGATGTGGTGCGCGGTCAGGACCAGACGCCAGGTGTCGTCCGGCAACCGCAGCAGCAGCACGCGCAGCAGAGGGCCGCGGGCCAGGTCGAAAGGCGCCCGCGTTTCGGCGGCGATTGCGGCGTCGAGTTCGGCCGGGTCGATCGCGCGTTCGGCCCACGGCAGCTCCGCGGCGACGGGCACGATCTGCACCGGCCGGGGAAGGTCGCGATCCCAGAACGACGCGCGCAGGTTCGCGTGCCGCCGCAGGATCGTCTCGACGCTGCGGCGCAGCAGTGCCACATCGACGGGTCCCGCGATCTCGTAGACGAACTGCAGTGCGTACAGATCGCCTTCTCCGGCCAGCCTGGCCAGCGAGAACAGGCCCTCCTGCAACGGGCTCAGCGCGAGCACGTCCTCGATCTCCGGCATGGGCGCCTGCGTGTTCTCCGACATGAAGCGGCCTCCTGAGCCTGTGTTCTCGGCCACCATCAGCCTCGGTTCCCGGACATGAGCAGTACGACGTCATCCAGGGACGCACCGCCCAGGATGGCCGCGACCGGCAGCTCGCGGTGCAGCGTCGTCTTCAACCGGGCGCGCAGATCGACCGCCTGCAACGAGTCGAAGCCGAGCGCGACCAGCGGAACCGAGCCGTCGATATGGTCGGGGCCGTCGAGGAGCATCACTTGTCCGAGTTCGCGCCGGACGATCTCCGCGAGATCGTCTGTCACGTCCGCTTCCCGCTCGAGGGCGGACGACGGCGGCGTGGACGGTGTGGCCACGGGCACCGAAGGCTCGCGAGCGGGGAGCGCGGGCGCGAAAACCGTTGTCAGGCCGGCGAGCTCGACCGTCTGACGCAACCGCTCCCAGTCCGCGGACAGCACCACCCCGTTCCCGGTGCGATCGGCGAAACCCGCCGCGATCGCGGGCGCGGCGGGCATGGGCTGCAAACCCGCACCGAGGATTCGGGCCTCCACCGCGGCGTGTTCCGCACCGGACAGCCCCCACAGGCCCCATTGCACCGACACGCAATCCCCGCCCTGCGCCCGCAGCCGTACCGCGAGGCTGTCGAGCATGCGGTTCGTGGCCGCGTACAACGCCTGCTCGCGCCCACCGAGCGTGGCCACGAACGAGGAGCACAACAGGACGGTGCAGTCGGCGGCCAATGGCAGCGTGCGCAGCACCCCGGCGAGTCCGAGCACCTTCGCGGCGGCTGCCTCGGCGACCGCGGCCGATTCGAACCGGGTCCATGCGTATCGGACCGCGGCGTGCACGACCACGCTCACAGGGCGATCGGCGAAACGCCGCGCCAGGTCGGCCACCGCGGCCGCTTCGGTGATATCGCAGGCCACCAAGTCGATCTCGGTCCGGCCGAGTTCGCGTATCGCCCGCAGCCGCTCGGTGAACGCGCTCGTCTCCCCGGTGCGGTTCACCAGGGTGATCCGGCGCGCGCCGTCGCGGACGAACTGCGCGCAGAACTCGAGGCCGACGTATCCGGTCCCACCGAGAATCAAGACTTCGCGCAGATCCGGAGGCGTCGACGCACCGCCCGGCTCGGCGCGGACGAGACGCTTCGCGTGCAACTTTCCGTTCCGCAGCGCGAGTTCGGGCTCGCCCAGCACATGAATGGCTTCGAAGATCTTGTCGGCCACCGTGGTCGGGTCCAGCGTCGCGGCATCCGGCGGCAAGTCGAGGTGCCGGAAGGCGATGCCGAGATGGTCCAGGCCCAGGCTGCGATATGCGGCGCTCGCCGCCGAGTGGGCGAGGGACGGGTCATCTTCCGGCGTCGCGGCCTCCGCACCCGTTGTCACCAGCCAGCATTCGGTGACACCCGGAGCGATGGCGGTCAGCTGCTCGGCAGTGCGAGCGAACTCGGCGAGTTCCGCGACCGCGCCTTCTTCGTTCGCGGCCACACTCGGCGCGAGCAACAGCACCATGGTATCGGCGGGGGTCTCGGTGTCGGAGATAGCGGCGCCGTGGCGCGGGGCCCGCGCCTGCATCGCCGCCGCGAGTTCGTCGGCGCGACCGTCGTGATCAGCGAGCAGCACGCTCCGCGGTGCGGCCAGCGCGAAGCGGGACAGCTTGGTCCACTCCTCGCGCAACCGCACGGGCGGCACGGCGACCGGGACCGGCGCCTCGGCCCCCGACTGGTACGGCGCCCACAGCCTCTTCTGATTCATCACCGTGGCGGGGAAGTCGCGCAACGGCAGCGCGGGCGGGCGCTGCTCCGATACGGTGCGAAGTGCCTGCCAGTCGTAGTGCAGGTCGTGGACCGCGACCTCGGCGAGATTCCGGGTGAACTCACCCAGCCCGTCCGCGGTGCGCAGTGAGGTCCCGGCGATGCGGAACTCACGGGCGGCCCGCCCCGGCTCGGCCGCGACGTGGGCCAGATTCTCCCGCAACGCCGGCTGCAACGTGGGATGCTCGGCGATCTCGATGAAGGTGTCCACGTGCTCGGCCGCCGCCACGATCGCGCGGTCGAAGCGAACGCGGTTGCGCAGATTCCAGTACCAGTAGTCGTGATGGGTCGACTCGGCGGTGATCGCTGCACCGAGCGTGCCTCCGTAGCAGGCGATCTCGCCGATCGCGAAGGTCTTGCTGCTCAGTTCCTCGAGCGCGGACTGGAATTCGCTCCGCAACCGCGTCATCGCGGAGGTATGCGACGGGAAGGACATCTGAATCTGCCTGGCGAACAGCCCTTTGGCGGTCGCGGTCGCCACGAGTTCCGCGATGGCGGCCTCGTGGCCGGAGACGCCGATCAGACGAGGCGAGTTGACGATCGAGACCTCCGCCCACCCCGAATTCCGGGCCAGCAGCTCCTCGCATTCCTCCCGGTCGGCGCCGAGCACGGCCACCGCGTACCCGTCCGACAGGTCCCGCTCCAGTAGTTCGGCCCGATGCGTGACGATCGACACCGCATCGCGCAACGTCAGCGCCCCGGAGACTACGCAGGCGGCGAGTTCACCCTGGCTGTGCCCGATGGTGGCGGCGGGACGCACGCCCGCCGCCCGCCACATGGCGGCCAAGCTGATCAGGTGGAACATTCTGGCGGGCTGCACTTCCCAGAGCGTCTCGCCGTATTCCTCGTCGGCCGCGAGCAGATAGTGCACCGGTCGCGCATGGCCGTATCGCTCCTCGTGCACGGCCGCGCACTCGTCCACGGCGGCCCGGTACGCCTGCGAGAAGTCGTAGTACGGCTTGCCCATGCCGGGGCGCTGGCTGCCCTGGCCGGGGAAGACGAATCCGACGCGGCGTGCCGCGACCGCGCCGCCGGAGGTCACCACCGCGGGGTGCGCGGCGTCCGCCGCGACCGACCGCAACGCGTCGAGCAACTCCTCGCGTGTGGTGACCATGGCCAGCGCGCGATATCTGCGGGCGATCCTGGTGCGCAACAGATGGCTCGCCAGTCGATCGGGGTCCACCCGCGGGTGGGTGTCCAGATAGGCCAGGATCGCGGCGGCCTCGGCACGCAGCCCGGCGGCGCTGTCCGAGGAGAGCAGCACCGGGGTGGTGCCGTCCGGTAGCCGGTACTCAGGCATCACTGTCCTCCTCCAGATCGGGCATCCCGACGATCGCGTGCGCGTTGGTCCCCGCCACGCCGAATGCCGACACCGCTCCGTAGCGGACGCCATCGATCGGCTCCCACGGCGCGTATTTCGTGGCCAGCCGCAGACTCGTGGTCTCCCAGTCGACCGCGTCGGTCGGGTGCTCCGCCCACAGACTCGGCACGACGTGACCGTTCGCGCCGCACAGCAGCATCTTGATCAGGCCGAGCATGCCCGCCGCCGCCTGCGTGTGACCGATGTTCGACTTGACCGATCCCAGCAGCGCGCCCCGCGCACGCTCGGGCGCGCCGTACATCCGCATGAGCGCGGTGAGTTCGATGGGGTCGCCCACCGACGTGCCGGTGCCGTGCCCCTCGACGAGTCCGATGTGTTCCGGGGCGACGCGGGCCGCGGTGAGCGCCGCGCGGATCAGCCGTTGCTGCGCGTCGGCGCTGGGCACGGCCAGCGGAGCGCCCTTGCCGTTGTGATTGACCCGGGAGCCGAGCAGTCGCGCGTAGATTCGATGACCGAGCCGCCGTGCCCGCGATTCCCTCTCCAGCACAACCACTCCCGCGCCCTCGCCCCAGAGGGTCCCGGTGGTGCCCGCGGAGTACGCGCGGCAGTGGCCGTCGGTCGACAGCGCGTTGTTCTTCGCGAACTCCACGAACATGCCGGGTGAACCCATCACGCACACGCCACCCGCCAGGCCCCAGTCGCATTCGCCCGCCCGGATCGCCGCCGCCGCCTGATGCAGGGCGGTCAAACCCGCCGCGCAGGAGGTGTCCACACTGATCGAAGGCCCGATCAGCCCCAGGCTGTGCGAGATCCGGCCCGCCACCGCGCCGAGCGTGGTGCCGGTCATCCGATAGCCGCTGTGCTCGCTGACGCTCGCCATCCGCGGGCCGTACTCCAACGGCGTGACGCCCATCCAGCACCCCGCGTCGGCGCCGTCGACGGCGCCGGGATTCAGTCCGGCGTCCTCGACCGCCCGCCACGCCACGCGTAATCCCACGCGTTGCTGCGGATCCATCGCGACGGCTTCCCGCGGCGTGATCCCGAAGAACGCCGCATCGAATTCCGTTGCTTCGGACAGAAAACCACCCGCATCGCGAACATCGCTCCAGCCGTCGTTGCGGCCGAGAGTGAGCAGCTGTTCGATCGGCCATTCCCGGTCGCGCGGCAGCGGGCCGATGAGTTCTTTCGAGTCGGTGAGCGCCGACCAGAATTCCTGTGGACTGTTTATCCCGCCGGGGGCCTCGACCCCGATTCCGACGACGACGATATGGTCTTCGTCCCCCGAAGCCGATCCTGACATGCTGAACCTAACTGGAAAGAGCGGACTGTCCGGCGTCGGCGGCTGCGGCGGAAAGCAATTCCGCGATGCCGTCGATGTGGTCGTACAAATAGAAGTGCCCGCCGTCGAAGAGCGTGACCGAGCCACCCCGAGCGCTGTGCGCGAGCCATGGGCGCAGATCAGCGATGGTGACGAAGTCGTCGTCGGCGCCGCCGACGACCTCGATCCGCGCGCCGACCCGCACATCCGGCTCGCACACGTAGGCATCGAAGGCGCGGTAGTCGGCTTGCAGGGCGGGCAGTGTCATCCGCATGATGTCGCGATCAGCCAAAACATCCGCGCCGGTGCCGTTCAAGGCCGCGAGCCGGTCGAGCAGCGCCTCCTCCTCGGTCGGCAGCGGTTCGCTGTCGGCCACCAAGGCGGGCGCCACCGCGCTGGACGCGCCGAGCAGCGCCACCGGCACCCCGGCGGCCTCGGCCTGACGGACGAACTCGAAGGCCACCATCGCGCCGACGCTGTGCCCGAATACCGTGATCGGAATACCGCGGTGATACGGGGATTCGAGGAATTCCGCGAGCGCACCTGCCGCGAGTTCGGAAAGACTGGCGGGCATCGGTTCGGCGGCGCGGTCCTGACGTCCCGGATATTGCACGAGGACGACGTCGAAATCCGCACTGAGCCTTTTGGACATGGTGCGGTAGGTCGAGGCTCCACTGCCTGCGTGGGGGAACAGCACCAGGGGCGGCAGCGTTTCCGCGGCGGGCTTGTGGAACTTCCGAATCCACCCGGGTTTTCTCGTCATCCAACAGCTCCTACACATAACGCGGTGTCAGCGAAAAGACACCGCGGACAAATGGATTCGGCCGCGGCACGCTGCCCCGCGCCGCCCCCGGGGAACGGCCGGACCTCGCCGACCACGAGAGGTTAGCATAGGGTAACCTTACCTTCATCCAGCAGGGCCACTACCGAACGGAGCTCGACGACCGATGAACCCCACCGAAACGCCCTATGTCATCGCGCGCGAGCTGACCGACATCTCCGACGAACTGCGGGCCGTGCCCGCTCCGCCACTGCCCGCCCTGCCCGCTCCGTTCGACATCCGGACGGTCGACGCGGACGGCGCCGACGCCGAGCTGCTCACCGAGTGGATGAACCGACCGCATCTGATCGAGTCGTGGGAGCAGCCGTGGCCCGTCGAACTGCGCAGGCAGAATCTGCGCGCGCAGCTGGCCGGAACCTATTCCCGCCCATGCATCGTCGGCTACGACTTCGCCGCCGCGGGCAGGCCGGAACTGGGCCGGCGCGACATCGCCTACTTGGAGTTGTATCGCCCGGCCAAGGACGAGATCGCCAGGATCTACCACGCCGACCCCTATGACGTGGCCTTCCACCTGGCCACCGCCGATTCGGAGGCGATCGGGCGAGGCATCATGTTCGCCTTCGTCAGCGGCCTGCTGGCGGGGATCTTCGCGGAATCGAACTGCCGTCGCATCCTGATCGAACCCGATCACCGCAATGTCGCGGTGCGGCGCATGACCGAGCGGTTCGGCGTTCCCAACCTCGGCGAATTCGACATCCGGCCGGACCGCCGCATCACGCTCTACTATCTGCCGCGCACCCCGGCGGACATCCCGACCGTGCGGGAGTAGTGCGGCGCGGCACGCGGCGTCGACAGCGTGGGCACTCATCCGAGCGCCCGCGCGGCGCCCGTGAGGTGCGCACCGGACCGCCGGGTGACCGGTTGCAGCACGCGATCGGAAAGTTCGCCCAGGCAACTCAGATTCGGGAACCCGGGCCCCTGCGCGACCGCCGCCAGGTTCGGCAGGTAGAGCTTGGTCTCCATCCCCGACACCGCGAGGTCGTAGCCGATCGATACCTCGATCCGCTCTTGGGTGGGCCTGCCGCCGACCGCCAGCTCCAGCAGGTCAGCCGCGTCCTGATCGAAAAGGTTCAGGAACCACAGCGGCTGGCCGCCAGTGGCATCGATGACCAGGTCGAAAGTATGCGATTGATCCGGACGCCGCTCGTTGCGCAGCGTCAGCGCCACCCCGTCACCCTGCTCGGCGACGCGAACCGCACGGCCCTGCAAGTGATGTACCCGGCTGTCGCCGAGCAGGCTCTCCTGCACCCGCACCGAGAAGACGCCGCGGTCGGTCCTGCGGATGACGTCGCGCCGTTCCTGGACGGTCAGTCCCGCCCACTTGACCGGATCGCTGAACAGCGAGTTCTCGAAATAGCTTTCGCCACGCGTGTAGATCGTCGCCATCGGCGAGATCACCGAGATCGACAGCATGCCGTGGCGCACCAGCTCGTCCAACGCCGAGCCCGCCGTCTCGCCGCCACCGATCACCGCGACACGGGAGGCGAGGGGCAGGCTGCGCCGCCCGGCCAGATCCCAGAATTGCGCGATGCTCAACACCCGCGGATGGTCGGCGAGGGCCTTGGTGCTGACGCCAGGACCGGTGATCATCAGCCCGGACGCGTCCAGCCGGATCGTGCCGCCGTCGGGATCCGTCGCGGTGACGAGCCAGCCGTCGGCGGCGGCGCCGATGGATCGCACTGTGCCGGAGACGAGTTCGAGATCGATCCGGCGCGCCACCCACTGCAGATACTTGGCCCAGACGTGATGGGCCGGATTCGGACGACCTCGATCGATCCACTCCGCGTAGGTGCCCTGCTCGATCAGGAACGACGTCCAGCTGTAAGCCATCATGGCCGCGTTGATTTCCTGGTTGCGCCCGCGAGCCCAGGTCGAGTGATAGGGGAAGCCCACGTCCTTCTCCGGGCTCGTGCCCAGCCGGTGCCTGCCGTCGGTCCAGCCGCCGCTCGGCAGCCAGTTCCCGCCCACCGCGTGCGCCTCGATGACGACGACCCGCGGCGCGGGCAAGCCGAGTTCGCGCATCACGTGCGCTTTCGCGGCCACCGCAAGGGCTTTCGGGCCGGCTCCGATCACCAGAAGCGTTTCCACCGGTTCTCCACTCTCTCCGACGTCCCGCGGCTTCCCGCTGGGTGCACGGGGATACTCCCGCGCCGACAACCAGAACCCGTCCGGATCATGTTTGCATAGGCTTACCTTATATTGCACACTCGTACCCGACCAGAGCGGCGACACTCACACCCGCGAACGATTGGATGAACAAATGACCAGGACTTCGAACAACGCCATTACCAGGCTCGCCGCAACGGCGTTCGCGCTCGCGGCCGCACTCGCCGGCCCGGTGGTTACCGTCGCGCCCGCGGTGGCGGCGCCCATGGTCGCACCCCTGCACGCCCAGGTCCCCGGCGCGGGCGAGCTGACCGCCAAACTGCGCGTGGCGATCAACACCGGCGCCTCGCGCAGCGCGCGGGCGGCGGAGCTGGAATCGGGCGAGGCGGGCGTCGCGACGATGGACAAGATCGCAGGCCTGCTCGCGGCCGCTCCGCCGAGCCTGCGCTACAGCGTGGCCAACCCGTCCACCTCCGGCGACCGGATCGATGCCCAATTGCTGGTCACCACCGAGGGTTACCCAGACTTCACCTACGACGTCTCGTGGAAGCAGATCGACGGCCACTGGAAGCTGACCCGCCAGGCGGAGTGCAGCCTCGCCTCGGCGCTCGCGCTGTCCTGCTGATCTCGAATCCGTGTAACCCCGGGCGCTGCCCCGGGGGTACACCCCTCGGCGTCGCCGCGCGAGCGAAAGCATCACGCGACATTAAACTTTCGTTAGGCTAACCTTAGTATCATGGGCAAAGGCTTCAACGGTCTGTTAGTCAAGGCGTGGGGTGGGAACGACTACCGGCTCACCGTCACGTCGACCGAACACATCACCGACAAGTACGTGCGACTCGGCTTCACCGCCGGCGGGCTACTCGCCGATCACCCGGTTCACCCCACCCAGTGGGTTCGGTGCTGGTTCCCCGACGGCGAGAGCGGCAAGCTGCAACAGCGCGGCTACACCCTGGTCGACCCCGACCCGGACGGCGACCGCTGCGCGATCGAATTCGCGCTGCACGACGGGCTCGCCGCCCGCTGGGCACAAAACGCCTCGGTCGGTGACGAACTCGACGTGTCGGTGCTCGGCTCGAATTTCCAACTGCCGGAATCCACCCCCGGCGAATACCTCATCTTCGGCGACACCGCCTCGCTGCCCGCGATCAACTCGCTGCTGGATGCCATCGGCGACACCCCGGCGCGGGTCTGGCTGGAGTGGCAGCACGAATCCGACACCACGATCCCGCTGCGCAACAAACCGCACCACCAGGTGACGTGGCTGCAACGCGTCGATGACGGCCGATTGCTGCGCGAAGCGGCCCAGGAACTCACCTGCCCGGCCGACGCCTTCGCCTGGGTCGCCTGCGACGGGCACACCACCCGCTCGATCGTGAAGAGCTTCAAGACGACGCACAACCTGCCCAAGACCGCGATCAAATCCCAGGCCTACTGGAAGTAGGGTCTTTCTCCCACGCCGCACCGCTCCCCCGCGCGGTGCGGCGTTTCGTCGGCCCGAGAACCGCTATGTGGCAACAGGTTCCAGATGCCAACCCGCCGCGCGGGATCGCTCGTTCCAGAACGCGGCGTAGCGGCCGTCCAGCTCGAGCAGTTCCGCGTGCGTACCGCGCTCCACGATCCGTCCACCGTCCACGAACAGGATCTGGTCGGCGTGGGCGATGGTGGCCAGGCGGTGCGCGACGACTATCACCGTCTTGTCCTTGGTGATCTCGTGCATCCCGCGCACCACGAGCGCTTCGCTGTGCGGATCCAGCGCACTGGTCACCTCGTCCAACAGCACGATGGGCGCGTCCTTCAGCAGCGCCCTGGCGATCGAGACGCGCTGGCGCTCACCGCCGGACAGCGCCGCGCCGCCCTCACCGACCCGGGTGTCGAATCCGTCGGGAAGGCGCTCGACGATCTCGTCGACCCTGGCCGCGGCCGCCGCACGACGCACCTCTGCGTCATCGGCCTGCGGCCGGCCGATCCGGATGTTGTCGGCGACCGACTGATCGAACAGGTACACGTTCTGGAAGACCAGCGACAGCTGATCGAGCAGCGTCGCCGACGGCTGATCGCGCACGTCGTGCTCGCCCACCACCACTCGGCCGGAATCCACGTCGTAGAACCGGGCGGCCAACCGCAGCAGAGTCGTCTTGCCCGCGCCGCTGGGCCCGACGATGGCCGTGGTGGTACCCGCGGGCACGCTGAAGGTCACCCCCGAAAGCACCGGCTCACCTGGACGGTATCCGAAACTCACATCGTCGAAGACCACCGACGGCGTTCCCGGTGTGACCGGTGCGTCCGCCTCCGGCAGCACCGGTTCGTCGAGCAGCTCGGTGATGCGGTCGGCGGCCGAACCGGCCGAACGCAGCGCGCTGCCCAGCTGCGCGGCTTGATTGAGCGGTTCGATGAACCGCGAACTCACCGCGATGAGCGCGATCGCGACGGCGGCGGAGATGGCGCCGTCGGTCACCCGCGCCACCGCGACGTACACCAGGACGAGGAAAACCGCCTGCACGAAGAGGGCGAACAGAATCAGCCCCGGCACGCTGGCGAACACCATCCGCGAGCCCGCCGAGCGCTGCCCGGCCAGGGCGGCGTCGAGCGCCCGATTTCCCGAGCCCACCGCGCCGAACGCGCGCAGCACCGGCTGGGCCTGGGCGAATTCGATGACGCGCGAGTCGGCTTCGGCCGCCGCCGCGTGCATGCGCTGGTCCGCGCTGGTGTAGGCGCGGTTGGCCAGGCCGTTCACCAGGTAGAGCACCGGCGCGGCGAGCAGCATGGCCAGCGCGATGCGCCAGTCGACCACCAGCATGCCGACCGCGACCGCGAGCGGGACGATGACACCGGTGAGAATCCTCGCCAGCAGATAGGCGACCAGGCCCTGCAGCTCGCGCACGTTGTCGACCGTCAACCGGCCCAGCGGCCCGGCATCATGGGTCTCGAACCAGCCCAG
This sequence comes from Nocardia arthritidis NBRC 100137, assembly GCF_001612765.1. Lineage (GTDB taxonomy): Bacteria > Actinomycetota > Actinomycetes > Mycobacteriales > Mycobacteriaceae > Nocardia > Nocardia arthritidis. The sequence goes on along the minus strand of NZ_BDBB01000030.1, from coordinate 6,376 downwards.
GGGCAGCGCGTTCAGGTGGTCGCCGAGCCGAGTCTGCAACCCGCGCTGCATGCCGATGCCGACGCGCAACCCGATCGCCGCCTGCAGGTAGCCGAACACCACCACGCCCGCGACGGCGGCGAGCATGCCGAGCGCCCAGAGCCAGGCGCGGCCGAGGTCATCGTCGAAAAGCGCCGTCAGCACCGGGACCAACAGCAGATACGCCACGGCCTGACTGAGTGCCTGCGCCACGATGACGGCGAACAGTTTCGGGGTCAGGTGGGCGAATTCATCCGGAACCAACCCCAGCACCTTGCGAATCATCGGACACCCTCCGCACTGTCGACGAGGGCGATCTGGCCCAGCGCCGCTTCGTTGATCTCCCACAGCCGCTGATAGGCGCCGCCCGCGGTGACGAGACTCGCGTGATCACCCTGCTCGACCAGTCGTCCCCGTTCGAGCACCAGGATTCGATCCACCCCGGTGATGGTGTGCAACCGGTGCGCGATGACCAGCACTGTGCGGCCCGCGACCAGCACCGCCAGCGCGTCCTGCACCGCCGCTTCCGATTCCGGGTCCGCGAAGGCGGTCGCTTCGTCGAGTACGAGGACGGGGGTGTCGGCGAGCAGGGCGCGCGCGATGGAAAGCCGCTGCGCCTCGCCGCCGGACAGGGTCGCGTCGACGCCGAGCTCGGAGTCGTAGCCACGCGGCAGCGCCACGATGCGATCGTGGATCTGCGCGGCGCGAGCAGCCCGCTCCAACGCCGCGTCGTCGGCGTCGGGCCGGGCCAGGCGCAGGTTCTCCCGGATGCTGCCGCGAATCAACCGCACGTCCTGGAAGACGAATCCGACCGTGTGGTAGAGCTCTTCGCTCGGGAAGTCGCGGACGTCGCGGCCACCGATGGTGATTCGGCCCGATCCCACGTCGTAGAAGCGCGGAAGCAGTTTGGCCAGCGTCGACTTGCCCGATCCGCTCGGGCCGACCAGCGCGGTGATGGTGCCGGGAGCGAGTTCGAGGTCGATGTCGCGCAGCACGTCGTGGCCGGAGCGATAGCCGAAGCCGACCCCTTCGAACCGGACCGGTCCGGCGGGCGCAGATGCCGGTTCGGCGGCCTCCGGAGCCCCGGTGCTCAGTTCGGGGGTTTGCTGTAGATCGTGCAGGCGCTGCGCGGCCACCGCGGCCGCCCGCAGCGCCTGCGCGCCGTAGCCGAGACTGAGCAACGAGCTGCCCAGCCCCAGGCCGACCAACAGGAACGGCAGCACATCAAGGGGCTCGACCCAGTCCAGCCCGACTGCCGCCAGTCCGCCGAAGACCACGACCAGCATCACGAACACCGGGGTGACGACGATGTCGGAGGCCGCCTGCACCTTCAGGATCGGCATCTTCAGCCGGTGGACGCTGCGCGCCTGGTGCTCGACGGCGTCCTGGAACGCGCTGTGCGCCTTGCCCGCCTGCCCGAAGGCGCGCACCACCTGGATGCCGTCGACGAATTCGATGGTCGCCTGCTTGGTGGCCTGTTCGGAGCGCGTGTAGACCACGAAACGGTCACGGCCGTCCCGGTCCATCATCCGGCTGTAGAGCACGGCGTACGCCAGGACCGGCAGCAGCAGGACCACGGCGAGCCGCCATTCGACGGTGAACAGATACCCGAGGGTGATCAGCGGAACGGTGAGCGCGCCGACGAACTCCAGGCGCGCGTGCGCCACCAGGTAGTGCAATGCCTCCACGTCGTCCTGCAGATACTTCTTCACCTCACCGGACGTGCGCTCGCCGAACCAGCCCAGAGGCACCCTCGTCAGCTTGGCCGCCAGCGCCCGGCGCACGGTGAGCTGATATCCGGCGTCGACCAGATGCGTCCAGGTCAGCGCGGCGGCTTGAAGCAAGGCGCGGGCCACCAGGACCAGCACCGCGATCGTCAGCAGGCGCCATACCCGATCGGTGTCCACATGGTCTCGGAGCAGTTCGCGGCAGGCCTCCACGATCAGCACGAATGGCACGACCGCGCACGCCGACGCGACGGCCATGACGACGCTCGCGACGGTCAACGGGCCGCGTACGGGCGCGAGAATCTCCTTGCGGGCCCGCGCCTCCTGCTGCTTGCGTTCTTTCAGCACCGTCTTCGGCGGCCGGTTTCCCGTCTGCGCCGCGGGCAGCGGCGCGACCTCTACCGTCATCTGGACCCTCGTCTCTCACCCTTGCGGCATCCGTCACTGGAATCGCCCCATCCTCACACAGGAACGCTCAGCAAGGAAGGTTAGCCTAAGTTACCTTGCCTCGTCCGGGGCCTCTTCATCGCTTCGCGCTCGACGCATCGGCTCCGACAGATCCGGCCACGCGCACCGCAACCTCGACGAGCTCGCCGACTCGTGCGGCAATTCCCACGCCCTCATGTCGCGTCGAGTCTCGCAACGGCATTGCGCCGGATACTCGGCGTGCGTACACAGTTGCCCTTCCCGACTTATTTCGCCAATGTGCGAAAATTGTTTGGGACCAGCATTTTTCGAACTCCCGACGGGCCGGGAAATCCTCCGTGAACGGCGGCCCATCCTGGCCGGATAGCCCGTGCGCATCGCTAACTTCGACGAAAGCAAACCATCGGACACGCAGGAGTTTCGAATATGTGTGGCACGGAGATGTTTTCGGTTCTGACCAATTGCGCGAAAGATCCCGGCGAACTGACCGCGGGCCGAGCGCACACGGCAATGCAGGTGCACCTGGATTGCAGCGTCGAATCGTGCCGGGTCCGGCGGCGCGCACGCAGGACGCTGGTCGAGGCTCGTCTGATGGTGCTCGATGAACGGGCCACGCCGTAGTGGCGTCCGCGATGGACGCACGGCGCTCAGGTCTCGGCTCCGGTGCGGACGGCGACGAACTCGCACGCACCGGAGTGACTTTTGTGCGTGGAGCGGAATCCAGCCGGGGGCCGCAGTGTTGACCCTGCCATGACCGCAACGGCATCCGATCGATCCGCCGCCCCCGTCGTGGATACCGAGACCGAATTCGGCGCGAAAGTCGCCGGACGACTCGGCCGCGAGTCCGTTCTCTGGCTGACCACCGTCGGCCCCACCGGCACACCGCAGCCGAACCCCGTCTGGTTCCAGTGGCGCGACGGCGAGTTCCTGATCTTCAGCAAGCCCGGCCAGCCGAAGGTGCGCAACATCCAGCGCAATCCCCGGGTCTCGCTGAACCTCAACAGCACCGAGCACGGCGGCGACGTCGTCGTGCTCACCGGCACGGCGCGCGTGGTCGACCAACGTCCCGGTGCGGACGAGATCGATGCATTCACGAAGAAGTACGCCGACGGACTGCGCTCGATCGGCCTGACCGACGAGCAGTTCTATGCCGAGTACTCGGTCGTGCTGCGCGTCATCCCGGACCGGTTGCGCGGATTCTGATCCCATGATGTTCGAGCCGCCGCCGCCCACCGCCGCGTGGCGGCACCGCATCGCCCGCGAGGGATTCGAGGTGGCGTATTTCCGGGTCACCGAGCTGGGCGTGCTGATCGACGGCTGCACGACGGCCGTCGAGGACGGCGCGGCGTGGGTGGTGGACTACCGGATCGCGCTGGACACCGAATGGCGGACGTGCCGGGCCCAGGTGGGCGTGCGTAAACCCGGTGGCTGGAACACGCTGGTGCTGGAGTCCGACGGCGCGGGGTCCTGGCTGCTGGACGGCATGCCCGCGCCGCTGCTCGACGGCTGCCTGGACGTGGATTTGGAATCCTCCGCACTGACCAACGCCCTCCCGGTGCACCGGTCGGCGTGGGAGATCGGCGACGGCGCGGCCGCCCCCGCGGCCTACGTGTACGCCTCCGGCGCCGCGGTGGCCCGGTTGGAACAGCGCTACGCCCGCATCGCCGACGGGGCGCACGGACCGCGGTTCCGCTACCAGGCCCCGGAGTTCGACTTCACCTGCACCCTGGACTACGACAAGTCCGGCTTGGTGCTGGATTACCCGGGTATAGCGGTTCGCGCCCACTGAGCGCGCGGCGCGGCACGGCCTCGGTTATCGCGGGTCCGGCCTCCGGTTAGGGTCGATACCGATGAGAAGGCGGCAACAACCGCCGTTGCCCAAGCGGCACGGCTTGGACCCGGCCCGGCTGCGACTACCGGAGCAGGGCCACTGGGCGACCATCCGGGACCACCTGGTGGAGCGTCTGCCCCGGGTGCCCGCGACGCGGATCGATGAACTGCTGCACGTGGGCGGCATCGTCGACCTGGACGGGCCGATCCCCCATGACGCGCCGTACGTGCCCGGCGGCGCGGTCTGGTTCCACCGCGACCTGCCCGAGGAGACGGTGGTCCCGTTCGACATCCCCGTCGTGCATCGCGACGACGACCTGCTGGTGGTGGACAAGCCACACTTCCTTGCGACGATTCCGCGCGGTCAGCACATTCTGCAGACCGCGCTGGTGCGGCTGCGCCGGGAGCTGGACCTCCCCGACCTGATCCCGGCGCATCGGCTCGACCGCGTCACGGCGGGCCTGCTGCTGTTCGTGGTCAACCCCGCCCGCCGCGGCGCGTACCAGACCATGTTCCACAAGCGCACCGTGCGCAAGGAGTACGAAGCGATCGCCCCGTACGATCCCGGCCTCGAACTGCCCCGCGTGGTGCGCAGCCGGATCATCAAGGAGAAGCAGGTGCTCGCCGCCCAGGAGGTGCCGGGCGAACCCAACGCGGAAACCGAGATCGAACTGCTCGAGCACCGTGACGGCCTCGGCCGCTACCGGCTGCGCCCGCACACCGGCCGGACCCACCAGCTGCGCCTGCACATGAACAGCCTCGGCATTCCCATCCTCGGCGACGACTTCTACCCGGTGCTCACCGACAAGCCCGTCGACGACTTCACCAGGCCGCTGCAATTGCTCGCCGCCTCGCTCGAGTTCACCGACCCGGTCACCCGCGAGCCGCGCCGCTTCCAGACCACGCGCACCCTGCAGGCTTGGACCGATCCGCACGGGTGGGCCGGCTGACGGCGCCGGGCCGCGCGCAGTGAACCTGTTTCAGATCCGTAGACTGGTCCGGGATGGCTCAACCCGACCTCGCAGCACCCATCCAGCAACGCCAGAGAGCGCGCGCTTACCTCGACGTCGCCGTCGTCGTGCTCGTTCTGGCGGGGACCAATCTGATCGCGCACTTCACCACCGTGTGGGCGAGCATCGTGACGGTTCCGGTCGCGGCGATCGCACTGCTCGCGCTGATGCGCAGGCGCGGCCTCGGCTGGTCGGAGCTGGGCCTTTCGCCCCGGCACTGGCGGCGTGGTTCGCTCTACGCGCTCGGCGCGGCGGCGCTGGTCATCGCGGTCGTGGCGATCGGGGCGACACTCCCCTTGACCCGGCCGTTCTTCTTGGCCGATCGCTACGCCACCATCTCCGGCGCGATGATCGCCTCGATGATCGTCATCCCGCTGCAAACCGTGATTCCCGAGGAACTGGCCTTCCGCGGTGTGTTGTACGGCACGCTGGATCGCGTCTACGGTGCGCGCGGCGTATTCGCGGCGGGCTCGCTCCTCTTCGGTCTCTGGCACATCGCCTCCTCCCTGGGGCTTACCTCCAGCAACCGCGGCCTGAGCGGAGTCGTCGGCGGCGGCGTGGCCGGACAGGTCATCGGGATCCTGCTCGCCGTCTTCGCCACCGCCGCGGCGGGCGTGGTGTTCACCTGGCTGCGCCACCGCAGCGGCAGCCTGCTCGCCCCCATCGCCCTGCACTGGTCGGTCAACGGCGCGGGAGCCCTGGCCGCCGCCATCGTCTGGCACACCACATTGAGCTGACCTGGATTTCGGACGGACGATTGCCTTCGCGTTCTTCCGGGCCGCGGAAAACGCTCGCGCGGGGAACCGCCTTGCGCGGTCGATCAATCGACGACCGCCCGGAGCGGCGAAAGTCGGCGCAGGGAGAAATCGAACTCACTTTCGACACGCGGGCACGTCGACAAAAGAGCCGCTCACCCGGATATTCGACGCGCGCCGCGAATTTCGGCAGCTCGGCGTGTCGCCGCCGGCCCAGTGTGCATCGCATTGACCACGGGCAGAGGTCGGTTTAGTCTCACTCCGATCACACATATGTTCGAGCACTCATGTCTCCACCACCCGACATGACACCTGCTCCCGGGAAGGCTCGCGATGCCCGACGAACCCTCGAACGGTAGTTCCGAGATTGCCGCGCTGGCACAGCAAGTCGAGACCGCGCGCGGCAAATTGCCCCTGCAATCGGATCCGGCACTGCTGGACGTGCTGTCCGAACGCGAGATCACCGCTGAGCGCGAACTCGCGGAATGGATTCGCGCGCAGCGGCGCAAGCAGCGGCGCCGGGAAATCGAGGCGGAGCTGGCCGCCGAGCGGCGCGACCGGAAGTCGGCGACGGCGTTGCGCCGCTCGGAGGAAGCCGACGCCCGCTGGC
>NZ_BDBB01000029.1 GCF_001612765.1 Nocardia arthritidis NBRC 100137 | reverse complement strand
CATCAGCCAGTGCAGCCAGGTGCCGATGACCGGGATGCCGATGGTGATACCCGAGAACGCGGCCCGCAGGCCGGTGCCCGACAGCAGGTCGTCGGGCAGCGAGTAGCCGAAGAAGCCCTCGAACATCGCCAGGATCAGCAGCAGCGAACCGATCACCCAGTTCGCTTCACGCGGCTTGCGGAACGCGCCGGTGAAGAAGATCCGGAACAGGTGCACGATGATGGAAATGGCGAACAGCAGGGCCGCCCAGTGATGCACCTGCCGCACGAACAGGCCGCCACGCACCTCGAAGGAGAGATTGAGCGCCGTCTCGTACGCCCGCGACATGGTGACACCGCGAAGTGGCTGGTAGGAGCCGTTGTAGACGACCTCCGTCATGGACGGGTCGAAGAACAGGGTCAGGTAGACGCCCGACAGCAGCAGGATGATGAAGCTGTAGAGCGCGATCTCGCCGAGCAGGAACGACCAATGGGTCGGGAAGACCTTGTTGATCGACCGCTTCACGAACGCGGCGGCCTTATACCGCTCGTCCGCCTCATCGGCTTGGTTGGCGATTTTGCGAGCTGGATCGATTGCCATGGCCGACACCCCGCCCTGGGTGAGTGATATCCGTTCCTACTACAGACGGTAGCAGAGCTGTCTGCCGGAATCGATGGGTTCTCCGGAAGAATTGTGGAACAAGATCATTCACTTTTGTCCGGCTCGCCGGGCGTCGCCCGATCCGAGTCGATATCGTTTTACTTGTGAGCGCCATGGCACCGCAGGACGCGACGATGTATTGGCTGTCGGAACGAACGCGCAACGACCTTTTTCTGCTGTATTGCTTCGCCGACCGCGGACGGCCCACCGAGGAACTGCGCGCCGCCGTCGCCGAACGGAGTGCGCGGATCGCGGACCTGCGGGTCCGGTTGCGCGAACTGCCCGCCGACGTCGATTACCCGTTCTGGACGCGGTGTGAATTCGCTGCCGAGCAATTCGTCGAACACGAACTGGCGGAGCGTAATTGGTCGCACCTGCTGCGCGTTCTCGGCGAGCTGCTCGGCACCGGCGTCGATGCCGCCGTGCACCCGTGGCGGCTGCACGTCTTCCGCGCGGTCGCCGACGCGCCAGGGCAGGAAGGCGAGCCCGCGCTGGTGGTGGTGCTGCAGATGTCCCATGCGCTGGCCGATGGGCGCCGGGCCTCGGCGATCGCGCGTGCGCTGTTCGGTGGGGTGGACGATCGCACGGTGGCGGCGAGCGTGTCGTCCATGGGCGTGCGCGTCGGCTCGGTGAGGGTGCGTGGGCGGACGATCGGTGATGCGGTGTCGGCGAGCGTGCTGCCGATCGGTGTGCTGGTCGATTCGGCTGTCGGTCTGCTGCGCGTGCCGGTTCGGCTTGCCGCGACGGCCGTGCGCGGCTACCAGGCATTCCGAGCCCAGCAGCGGCTGACGGAGTTGACCGAGGCGGGCGAAGCGCCGCCGCCCGGAGAGGGTTACCCGCCGAGCGCGCTGAATCGGACGGCAGCGGAGGGGATCTCGCGGCACGAAGCTCGGATGCTGGTGTTCCCGGCGGATGATCTGCGGGTGCCCGGTCGTACCGTCACGGTCGTAGTCTTGACCGCGGTGTCGCTGGCGCTCGCCCGCTACCTGGCCGACCGGGGCGAGCCGGTGGAGCGTCTCGGTGCGCAGGTCCCGATGGCCCTTCCCGAGGTCGACCGCCCCCGCAACAACTATCGCAGCCTCGGCGTCGATCTCTTCGTCGACGAACCCGATCTGAGCCTGCGCGCCGACAAGATCGCCGCCGCGCTCGCCGACCGGCGTGTCCGCGCACGGCACCCGCTGCTGTCGGCGCAGGACCTGGTCACCGCGACAATCCCGGCCCCGCTGCTGCGCCGGGACGTCGACCGCTACCCCCTCGACACCGTTCCGGACTCGATAGCGGGGCACACGGTCGTCTCCAGTGTCGACCGCGGCCCGGCCGACCTGTCCTTCGGCGGCGGGGAGGTGCGTTTCACGGCCGGGTTCCCCGCGCTCGGCTCCGTCATGCACCTCACCCACGGCGTCCATGGCCTCGGCGACACCGTCACCATCTCGCTGCACGCCGACCGGGCGGTCCTACCGGATCTCGACGCCTACGCCGCCCACCTCCGCGCCGCGCTGCTGGAAACACACCACACCCGGGTCGACACCGCTCCGGCGTGAGGATCGCAGGTCCGCCGGTCAGGAACGGACGAGGGCGTGCTGGGGGGCGGACTGGTGGACCTCGGCGGAGATCTTGATCTCCAGTTCCAGCCGGGTGGCGTTGATGACCGAGCGTTCCTCTTCGACGGTGTTCTCGATCGCCCGCGACCACAGCGCCTGGATCTCGGTGATCTCCTCGGCGACGGCCTCGCCGTCGAGTTCGATCCTGCGCCGCTGCAAGCTGATGTTCAGCGCGGCCGTGAGCGTCCGCATCAGGTCCTCGCAGCGATTGGGGATCTTGCGGTGCGCCACGACGCGCAAGCTGCTGATGAAACCTCGCGAGCCGGTGATGATCTGCCGGATCTCCTCGTCCACCTGATCCAGTTCGTCGGCCTCCCAGCGTTCGCAGCGCAACAACTGCTGGCGTACGTCGCTCGAGATGGCCAGCACCGAGGACACCGCGGTGAGCACCGATTCCCGCCGCCATTTGTCGTGCTCGCGCCGCTCGGCCGCCGCGTTGGTCGACTCCACGCTGCGCTGCGCCGCGTCCAGAGTGGCCCGGTTTCGCTCGTCCGCGGCGGTGAGCGCCGCCCGGTTCGTGCGGTTGTTGACCAGCACGCCGACCAATGCCGCCATGGCGACGATGAGGGAACCGAAGAGCGGGAGCCACTGAGTCACGGGGACGATCATTCCATCGGAATGGGATGTCGCACAGCCTAGATCGGACGAACGGTGCTCGCCCCGCTGCCGGACACCGTGGGTCGGCACCGGCCTCTCGACTTCCGTGGACCTGCCGCGTCGCGAACCCGTAGCCATCGAATGGCGAACGCCTACGGCGCGTCGATTCCCGCGTGGGGGGTAGTGGCCCACATCACAGCCAGGCCAAGTCGCTGAAT
>NZ_BDBB01000028.1 GCF_001612765.1 Nocardia arthritidis NBRC 100137 | reverse complement strand
CCCGGCCTTTCGTGGCGGAGGATAGGGGATTTGAACCCCTGAGGGCGTTAACCCAACCCGCGTTCCAGGCGAGCGCCATAGGCCACTAGGCGAATCCTCCGTGGAGCAGCATACCGGTAGCCCCCCGTCGGTCGCCAAACAGGGTGGGGGAAGGGGAGTGAATGCCTGCTCGGGTGGGGCGATGGACCCGGAAGGTGGTGTTGCGGGCAGGAGGCGCTACACTGGCCGACGGATCCCGCGCGGCGCGCATCCTGTGAACTCCCCCAGGGCCGGAAGGCAGCAAGGGTCAACGGGCTCTGCCGGGTGCGCGGGGTCCCCTATTCTACGGCTCGCGCGGAGGATGCGCGGTCGCCGAGCCTTCGCTCGATCGATGCGGACTGGGCGTGGCCCCCGGTTCCGGCGGACCGCCGTCCGTCGGCGGATAACGCCTCCAATTCCGGGCACCACACGGGTAACGTGAACACCGTCCGTGGATGCACGTGCGTCTGCATGGACAACTGTTCGGTCGCCGCCCATCGGTCCGGCCAGACCATCGTCCCCTAGCTGCTTGAAAGGCTGCCCAGGATGCCCCGGCAAACGCAGATCGGTTTGATGAGCCATGAGGAGCTCGTGCTCGAGCACGACACCCAGACCGCGAACTACGCGACGCTCAAGACCGAGAAGCTCACGCTGGACCTGACCCGGGGAAAACCTTCGCCGGAGCAACTCGACCTGTCCGCCGCCCTGCTGCACCTGCCCGGCGAGGGCGATTTCCGCGACGGCGCAGGCACCGACTGCCGCAACTACGGTGGCCTGCAAGGTCTCCCGGAGTTGCGCGCGATCTTCGGCGAGCTGCTGAACATCCCGGTGGACAATCTGCTCGCGGGCAACAACGCCAGCCTCGAGCTGATGCACGACGTGATCACCTACGCGATGCTGTACGGCACCAATGATTCCGAGCGCCGCTGGGCCGCCGAGGACACCCTGAAGTTCCTGTGCCCGGCCCCCGGTTACGACCGGCACTTCGCGATCACCGAGGCCCTCGGCTTCGAGATGATCCCGATCCCGATGCGCCACGACGGCCCGGACACCCACGCCATCGCCGAGCTGCTGGCGAAGGACCCGCAGATCAAGGGTCTGTGGGCGGTGCCGAACTACGCCAACCCGACCGGCGTGGTGTTCTCCGAAGACGTTGTCCGCGAATTGGTCTCGATGCCGGCGGCAGCCCCCGACTTCCGGCTGTTCTGGGACAACGCGTACGCGGTACACCCCCTCACCGACACCGCCGCGCCGGTGATCGACGTGCTCGGACTGGCCGCCGCGGCCGGAAACCCGAACCGCCCGTTGGTGTTCGCCTCCACCTCGAAGATCACCTTCGCGGGAGCGGGCGTGAGCTTCCTCGGCGGTTCCACCGCGAACCTGGACTGGTATCTGAGCCACGCCTCGAAGAAGAGCATCGGCCCTGACAAGATCAATCAACTGCGTCACCTGCGCTTCTTCGGCGATGCCGACGGCGTGCGCGCGCACATGCAGAAGCACCGTGCCATCCTGGAGCCGAAGTTCGCCCTGGTGCTGAAGGTCCTCGAGGACCGCCTGGGCGCGTCCAAGGTGGCGTCCTGGACCGAGCCCAAGGGCGGCTACTTCATCAGCCTGGACGTGCTGGAGGGCACCGCGGCGCGGGTGATCGCGCTCGCGAAGGAGGCGGGTATCGCGCTCACGGCAGCCGGTTCGGCCTTCCCGTACAAGAACGACCCGGAGGACAAGAATATCCGGATCGCCCCGAGCTTTCCGAAGCTGCCGGAGCTGGAGAAGGCGATGGACGGCTTGGCCACCTGCGTGCTGCTGGCCGCCACCGAGAAGCTGCTCGGCAAGTAGCAGCAGATCGAGAAACATCGATTGCCCGGCACGGATCCGTGCCGGGCGATCGATGTTTTGCGCTCGATCCGACGCCGAAAAGGTGGTACCGCCGCGACAGCCGCCTACCCGGTCTCCAACAGTTCCTTGAGCCGCGCCAGATCCCCCCGGTTCGCCCGCCGCATCGCTGCTTCCAGTACCGGCGCGGCGAGTTTCCCGAATCCGCTCGGCTCGCCGCGGTTGCGCAGCGTCATGCGGGTGCCGCCCTCCGGCGTGTCCGCCCAGGTGTAGGTCGTCTCCATCGGAAACGGCCCCTGCGCGGTGCGCATCACCAGCCGTATGCCGGGCTCGTAGGCGACCACCTCGTAGGTGTAGGTCAGTTTGTTGCCGAGGAAGTGCGCGACGAACGCCATGCGCGAGCCGGCGCCCAGCGGCGGCTCCGTTTCCCAGGTGACGCTGTGGATGCGCGAATACCAGGCCGGAGCGTGCGCCGGATCGGCCGCGTACGCCGCGACCAGCTCGCGGGAGCGGTCGATCACGACGTCGGTGAGCACATCGACGGCCATCGGCGGGTCAGCGCGGCTTGTGCGCGAGGACGGCGAACATGGTGACCGAGAGGTGGATGTCGCCGTTGGCGGCGCCCGCCTCCAAGTCGGTGAGCAGCTGCTCGCGCTGCGCCTCGGTGATCGCGCCGCGCGCGACCGCCATCGCCGAGACCCTGGTCACCAACGATCCCGCGCCCACGCTGCGGTCCTGCACCAAGGCATGTGAACCGATGTCGTCGACCACCAGGCCCGCCTTGGTGAGCAGTCCGGGGAGCCGGCGGCCGGACAACGGATTGGTGGTGGCCGACACGAGAGTGTCGATCACCTCCCGGACGACCTGCCGGTCACCGGGGTGCATGATCGCCGTTCCCCAGTCGCTGTCCACTACGACGACGCGTCCACCCGGCCGGAGCACGCGCGCGATCTCGTTGGCCGCCCGGGCGGGCGCGGTCAGGTGCTGGAAGACTCGTTCGCACAGGACGGCGTCGAAGCTGTCCGCGCCGAACGGCACGCCGTAGGCGTCCCCGGAGTGGAATTTGGCCGTCGAGCCGGCCTCGGCGGCGCGGCGCTCGGCGGAGGCGAGCAGATGCGGGTCGGGCTCGATCCCGACCGCGCTGCCGTCCGGGCCCACCGCTTCGGCGAAGGCGATCACCTCCGTCCCGGTGCCGGAGCCGATGTCCAGGGCGTGCTCGCCGGGCCGCAGCGCGAGCGCTTCGTGCGCCCAGGTGCGCAAGCGCCGGATACCGGGCAGCGCGGCCTGTAGGTCGCGCACGTCTACGAGCTGATCCTGGCCTGCTCGGTCGAACCGGTCGGGGCGCAATGCGTAGGTGTTCATGGGCCCGTGTCCATCCCTGGCCGTTGCCGTCGTCTTGGTGGGTGTCGCCGTCATCTGAGGCATGGTCTGGAGCCTACGCGGCAGGTCATCTACCCGCGCGTACGCAGTGTGAGGTGAGTCACTCTTTACGCTGGGCGGCGACGACCCGCGCCCTCCCGCCCCTCGAGGCCGGTGAGATGATCGACCAGTCCCAGCACACCGAGCAGGAGGTAGGCGATGACTCGCACGCTATGCCTGGCGCAGGACGCCGAGGCGGACAAGCTGCTGACCGAGGACCACTTCGCCACCCTGCTCGGCATGCTGCTGGACCAGCAGTACCCGATGGAGCACGCCTTCCGCGGCCCGAAGAAGATCGCCGACCGGATGGGCGGCTTCGACATCCAACGCATCGCGGAGGCCGACCCGCAGGAATTCGAGGAGCTCGCCGCGACGCCGCCCGCGATTCACCGCTACGGTAGGTCCATGGCCCGGCGCGCGCAGGAATTGGCGCGCTATGTCATCGAGCACTACGACGGCAAGACGGAGAACATCTGGACGGCCGGAGACCCCGACGGGAAAGAGGTGCTGCGCCGGCTGAAGGACCTCCCCGGTTACGGCGAGCAGAAGGCGAAAATCTTTCTGGCCCTGCTGGGTAAGCAGCGGGGCGTGCAGCCGGAAGGCTGGCGCGCGGCGGCGGGCGCGTACGGCGACGAGGGGTCGCGCCGATCGGTTGCCGACGTGACGGACGCCGAATCTCTCGCGCAGGTAAGGGAATTCAAGAAGCAGGCGAAAGCGGCGGCCAAAGCGAAGTGATACGGCAACTGTAACTCTCCGGTTGCCTATTTGAAATCGTCCTGCGTTTTTTCCTCGTTCTCGCACAGCCGGTGCCTGATGCTTTTTCCTGGAACGGCTCCACCTGAGATGAGGGATAGCAGGAACATGAGGATGAGGAAACTCGCCGTGGTGGCGGCGCTGGTTACCATTGCGACCGGAGTGGCGGCGGGAACATCCGGTGCCACGCCGGCGGAAGAAAGCGCCGAAAGCGCAATCAATTTCACCGCGTACGCGACGGAAACCCAGTCGATCATCGAAACCGACGCGGGCTCACTCGCCGTCGAGGACGAGGTGCTCGAAGTGAAGGCATCCAACGGTACCGTGCTCGCGGCACAGCCGTTGCGGTTTCAGCTGGAGGACTTCGAATTCCCGATCGCCGCACAGATTTCCGGTCGTAGCGCGACGCTGACGCCGCTGTTCGACCGGGACCACGCGGTCTACAGGCCGGTCGCGCTGCCGTACGAGGACAAGGCGCCGTGGAAGACCGAGTACGACCGTGAGGTCGCCGCCTGGACCCGCCTGACCAGCACGATCACCGCCGGTGCGACTATCGGCACGCTCGTCGGCGGCATCGCGGGCGGTGCTGTCGGTTGCGTGCTCGGCGGCATCGCCGGCGCCACCGTCGCCTCCGCGGCGATCGTCGGCCTGTTCGGCGCGTTCATCCCGGCCGCCGCCATCGGCTGCCTCGGCGGCATCGTCGCCGTCGGCGCCCTCGGCACTCTCGCGGGTCAGCTACTGGTCACCGCCCCGGTCGCGATCGGCGCCGCGATCCAGTACTTCACGACGATCAATCAGCCGTTCAACGCTCCGAAGTAATCCTTCCGAGCGAAAATACCCCGCCCCTGTGGAGCTCTCCGGGCAGCGGGGTCTTTTCGCGTGCCCGCGACCTGCGAAAACAATGTGCCTGTGCGCACAACGGCGCGTCGAGGGTTGGTGCGTCGCGGAAATCGGTGTTAATTTTGATGACATGTCTGCCGGCCGATCGAACCTCCTGCGCGTCACTTACGTGACCGCCGCGCTGGGTCTGCGGCTGCCATTGACGCGCGAACTGTGTCGCCTCTCTTGCTGCAGCTGAGCGGGTTTTCCTGCTCATTTGCTGCCTCGCCGCCCATGTAGGCATGCCCCGTCGATTACGGGACTTCAGCAAGGATCCGCACAATGCCCCTTCCTACCCTTGAACGATCCGTCTCCAGGGTTGCCAACGGCCGCGCCCGCGTCCAGCGTCCGGTTGTCGCTCCCGAACTGCGCCTCGCCGACAACCCGGCGGCCGCGGTCCTGCGCGCCGCCACCGCAGGTCCCGTTTCCCGCGACAACGCCGCGCGCACAACGGGTTTGAGCATCGCCACGGTCAACCGCCAGGTCTCCGCGCTGCTCGCGGCCGGCCTGCTGCGGGAACGCCCCGACCTGACGGCCTCGGGCGCGGTCGGACGCCCCCGCGTCCCCTTCGAAATCGACCACGACGCCTACCTCACCATCGGCATCCACATCGGCGCCGCGGTCACCAAGATCGTCGCCGCCGATCTGCGGGGCCGCATCCTCGGTGGCCTGGCCATCGCCACCCCGCAGACCGGACAGGAATTCGCCACCACCACCGTCGCCCGCAGCGCGAAGGCGTTCCTGCAGCGCTGGCACCGGCGCAAGGCGCTGTGGGCCGGCGTCGCGATCGGCGGCCGGGTCGATCCGCTGACCGGCGTCGTCGACCATCCGAAACTGGAATGGCGTGGGGCGCAGGTCGGTTCGGTCCTCGGCGAGGTGCTGGAGCTGCCCGTCTCCGTGGCGCCGCACGTGGAGGCGATGGCAGGCTCGGAGCTGTTGCTGCCCACCGGCGAGCCCAAGGACCAAGCCCGCCTCGAGCGGGGCAGCAGCCTGTACTTCTACGTGCGTGAGACCGCGGGTGTCGCGGTGACCTTGGACGGTCGCGTGCACACCCCGAGCAACGGACCCGGATCGATCGCGCATCTACCCACGGGTTCGGACGTGGAATGCACCTGCGGACGGCGTGGCTGCTTGGAGGTGACCGTCGGTGATCGGTCACTGCACTCGAGGGCCGTCGGGCGCGGCATCATCCCGGCGCACAACGGCACCGCGGGCTCGACCATCGCCGACCTGTACCGGGCCGCGGAAGCCGGATCGGAGTCCGCGCGCGAACTGCTCGCCGAGCGGGCCACCATCCTCGGCCACACCGTGGCGATGGTGCGCGACATGCTCAACCCCGATCGGGTGATCCTCGGCGGACAGGCTTTCACCGGCTACCGCCCCGCGGTCGCGCATGTGGCGCGGGCGTTCAACCAGGGTTCGACACTGCCGCCCACCGATATCCGGATCAGCGGTTTCGGCGGCAAGGTGCAGGAATACGCCGCGGTGGTGACCTCGCTGAGTGTCCTCTACGCCGATCCGCTGGCCGCGGTACGGCGAACCGCATTGCACGACTGAGTAATACGACGAAGGGCGATCGGCCGCAGCGGCCGATCGCCTTTCTCGTGCGTGTGACGCTAGCGGTGTGGATCGCCCGCGATGGCGAAAAGCCCCTCCAGGGCGGTGATGAAGAACGGGAAGTGGCCCGCGAAGCGCTGCAGGTTGCGGTCGCGTTCGAAGCCGCCGAACCAGTAGAGGCCGGGTTGCGCGTCGGCCGAGGGGTCCAGGTCGCGGAAGGCGCGGATCCAGTTGTCGGCGCGTGCGCCGAGCACCATGAACGGCAGGGCGCGGGAGAACACGGTCTCCTGGTCGATCGGCGGGATCTGTTCGCGCCGAGTGGTTTCCAGGCCGCGCTGCAGCGCGCGGATCTGTCTGGCGAGCTCCAGTCCACGCGCCGTCCGCATCGGCAGGTACTTCGGCGAGAGCAGGGTCGCGACACCTCCGAGCGCGATGGCGACACCGACCAGGGCATGGCCGGAGGTGAGCGCGAGCGCCACGGTCGCCGCGACACCCGCGATCACCAGCGCCCCACCGAGCCACAGGGCGAGGCCGGGACGGCGGCGATCGAGGAAGTTGCCGCGGGCGACGGCGTCGGCGACCAGTGCGGCGCGTACCGGTTCGGAGGCCACGCGCCCCGGCTTGCGCAGCTCGCCCAATGTCACCGCGTCGGCGCCTTCGGGCAGCAGCGCCTGGTAGACGGTCTTCTCGTAGTCGCGCAGTTGGTCGTCGAGGGTGTTCACCCGGGTGATCCGCCAGTCGCTGTCGCTGAGCGGCGTGATCCGGATGTACCGGCGTACCGCGAGATCCACCACGGTGGCGGCGATGTCGACCGGATCGACATGTCCGTCCAGCAGCAGCCCGGCCTCACCGGGCAGCGTGCCCTCGGGCGAGGTGAACTGCACGCGATCACCCTCGCGCAGCAGCGGATCGATCGTCGCGGAACCGCCGCCCACCATCGCGTCCAGGCGGCGAGCGCGCAGCACGAAGGCGGCCAAGCCCGCCAGCGCGAGCAGCAGCACGCCGAACGCGACGAGCACCGGGGTGGTGATCGCGAAGGGGCCCGCGTCGCCGCTGTCGCGGACGTCGGCATTGCTCGGCACGGTGCCGGGCGGCAATTGCAGCGTCAGATCGATCGCGTCGCCCTTGTGCAGGTCGGTCTGCTCGAGAAAGAGGACGCCGTCGGTCTCGATCTTGACATCGGCGCACGGGCGGGTGTTACCGGGCGGGCCGAGTTTGCAGTCCACGATGCCCATTTCGAAGCTCGGGCTGATCAGCGAGGCGCTGATGGACGCGATGTCGGTGCTGAGCACACCGAGCCAATGGAAGACCTGGCTGCCCCGCGCGTCGCTGACGGTGTTCTGCACGGAGTACCGGAAGGTGGATTCGCCGGGCCGGGCCTCGATGGTGAACTGGTCGTTCGCGACCGTCGCGGTGCCCGCGCCCTCGGTGTCCACGTCGGTGACCCGGAAGACGCGCTCGGCGTCGTCGCTCACCCGCAGCCGCAGCGGAAGTGACATCCGGAACGAGCCGTCCGGCGGCACCGAGATCTGTTCGACCACTTCGAGGACGCCCTCGCGGCTCAGCTTCAGATCGGCGGTGATGGTCACGCCGTCCGGCGCGGGCTGGGCCTGGGTGACCGGGACCGTCGCGAACATTCCCGCGATGGCGAGAAGCAGCGCGCCTAGGGCGGCCCCCCGAAAAGTCAGCATGGCTGCCTACTCTAGACAGCTTGCTATCCTGCGTCAGCGGCTGTCGGCGATCACTGAGACGAGGGGGTACGGGGGCGTGACACAACCACCGTACGGACACGGACCGGTCCCGCGCGGGGGGCGTCCGGTGCCTCCGCCGCCAGGCTACGGTGCGCCCTACGGCCCGCGCCCGAATTACGGCCCGCCGCCTGGGTACGGTCCGCCTCCCGGATACGCCCCGCCGCCGGGATACGCGCCGCCTGCCTACGGTCCGCCACCGGGTTACAGCCCGCCGGTCCCACCGCCGATGCCCTATGGCCCGCCCGGGCGCCCGCCCTACCCGCCGCCACGCAAACGCGGAGGCGGCGGATGGGTCGTGCTGCTGGTCGTCGTCGTATTCCTGGCAGCGGCGGGACTGGTACGCAACGCGATCTCGGTGGGCCGCGACGCGTCCGGTCCGCAACCGAGCTTCACGTTCGACACGCAGCCGGACGGCTCGGTCGGACCATCGGAAACCGGCAACAACCCGCTGCTGACCGACCCCGACGCGACGCTGATTCCGGCGCAGTGCGACTACTCGCCGTGGGGCACCCAGGTGGACGCCGCCCGCAAGTTCTTCGAAAGCGCCGCGTCCTGCCTGGAAGCGGCGTGGAAACCGGTGCTGCGCAAGGCGAATCTGCCGTTCCAGCCGCCGTCACTGAACGTCAGCGCGACAACGACGGGCATCACCACCCCGTGCACCGGCTCGACCAGCAATTTCGCCGCGTTCTACTGCCCGGCCAACAAGACCGTCTACATGCCGATCAGCCAGTTGCAGACGGACTACTTCAAAGACAACTGGGTGGTCTACCTGTCGGTTTTCGCGCACGAGTACGGACATCACGTGCAGGCGATGTCCGGCATCTTGCGCAAGGCCAACAGCGAGCGGGCCGACGTGGGGCCGCGCAGCGCCAAGGGACTGGAGCTGTCACGCCGAGTCGAATTGCAGGCCAACTGCTTCGACGGCATGTACCTCTCCTCGTCGTCGAAGGGCGGTTCGCTCACCGACCCGCAGCTCACTCTGGCCCGCAAGGACGCCTACGGGCGCGGCGACCAGGCCGGGGACATGCGCGACCACGGGTCGTCCGAGAACGGCGGGCAGTGGTTCGAGACGGGTTTGGACAACAACCGTGCGGCCCAGTGCAATACGTTCACCGCGTCGGCGAGCTCGGTGAGCTGAGGCGCGACGCAGCGCTCATGCCGTCGGATCGTCGTCGAGCGGGCGCTGGGCGTGCGGGCGCCCGAGATGCCCCTCGCCGAGGCGGCGCGGCGCGTGGCCGTGCACTCCTTCCGCATACGCCGTCTCGGCGTGCAGGGCGAAGTCGATCCCGGCGGTCTCGTCCTCCGTGCTGACCCGGAATCCGACGAGCCGGTCGATGCCCTTGCCGAGCGCGAACGAGACGCCGAACGCGTAGGCCGCGACGACGAGCACCGCCACCAGCTGCTTGCCGAGTTGAGCGAGCCCGCCGCCGAAGAACAGGCCCTCGACGCCGCCGGTCATCACCTCGGTGGCGAGCAAGCCGATCAGCACGGTGCCGACGATGCCGCCGACGAAGTGCACGCCGACCACGTCGAGCGAATCGTCGTAGCCCGCCTTGAATTTCCAGCCCACCGCGAACGAGCACAGCACGCCCGCCGCGAGCCCGACCAGCAGCGCACCGAGGGTGTTGACCGATCCGCACGACGGAGTGATGGCGACCAGACCGGCCACCACGCCGGACGCGGCGCCGAAGGTGGTCGGCCTGCCGTCGCGGATCTGCTCCACCGCCAGCCAGCCGAGCATGCCGAGGCAGCCCGCCACCAAGGTGTTGAGGAAGACGGCCGCGGCCAGGCCGTTGGCCGCCAGCGCCGAACCGGCGTTGAAGCCGAACCAGCCGAACCACAGCAGGCCCGCCCCGAGCAGCACGAAGGGCAGGTTGTGTGGGCGCATCGCATCGACCTTGAACCCGATGCGCGGGCCGAGCACCAGCGCGAGGGCCAAGGCCGACGAGCCGGAGGCGATCTCCACCACCAGGCCGCCCGCGTAGTCCAGCGCGCCGAACGAGGCGAGCCAGCCGTCCGGGCCCCACACCCAGTGGGCGATCGGCGCGTACACCACCAGCGCCCAGAGCGGCACGAAGATCATCCACGCCCCGAACTTGGCCCGGTCGGCGATGGCGCCGCTGACCAGCGCGGCGGTCAGGACCGCGAAGGTGAGCTGGAACGTCGCGAACAATAGCTCAGGCACCGAGCCGCGCACCGAGGTCGGATCGATGCCCGCCATGCCGAGGTGGCCGAGGCCGCCGATCAGGCCGCCGCCCGCGTCGTCGCCGAACGCCAGGCTGTAGCCGAAAAGTAGCCAGATCACCGTCACCAGCGGGATCGCGATGAAGTTCATCATCAGCATGTTGAGTACGCCGGTCGAGCGGACCATGCCGCCGTAGAAGATGGCCAGGCCCGGGGTCATCAGCAGGACGAGGGCCGTGCTGACCAGCAGCCAGGCGGTAGCCGCGGGGTCGATGGTTGAAGACACGGGTTCACTCCTTCCGCGCGCGTGCGCTGCGAGGAAGCTACCGAATGGTCGCTCGGGGGCCGACAGCCGATCGGTCGAAAGGCGGTCAGGCCGGGGACGGGCCCTTCCTGACGCGGCGCAGCCACGCCGTCACCGTGTCCGGTGTGGGCGGGTCCGCGCCCACCAGGTCCAGCACGCTGTAGCCGAGGCATGCCGCGCCCATCACGCGCGAGGCGACGGCTTCCGCGTCGGCCCAGGGCAGGAAGGGCTTGGCGAGCAGCAGGGAGGCGATGCCGTGGGCGACCGACCACAGTTCCAGCACGATCGGCAACGGGTCGCGCTGCGCCATCGTCCCGTCGTCCATGCACTTGCGTACGGTGGCCGTGAAATGCTGGAAGGCGCCGCTGGTGAGCACTTCGTCCACCACGCCCCCGGTCTCGGTGGGCGCGGTCGCGAGCCGGTATTGCTCGGGATGCTCGAGCGCGAAGCGGACGTAGGCCATGCCTTGATCGTGCAGCTGGTGCACCGGAGAGGTAGTGGGGTCGGTGGCCGCTCGCATCGCCTCGGCGAGGTCTTCGAAGACCTGGGCGACAACGGCGTCGATGAGCTCGTCCTTGTCCGCGAAGTGCCGGTAGATCGACGGCGCGCTCACCCCGACCTGCTTGCTCACCGCCCGGATCGAGACGGCGTCGGCATGCCCGGTCGTGGTGAGCAGTTCGGCGGTGGCCCGCAGGATCTCCTCGCGCAGCTGGGCGCCGGAGCCGCGCGGCGATCGCGGGCGCCTGTCACCGATCACGCGCGCCCCGCGGTTTCCAGCGGGCGCGCGGCGGCGTCCGGCTCGTCTTCGGTCAGCCCGATCTTGGCGTGCAGGCGGGCCAGCGGTGCGGGCGCCCACCAGTTGGCCGGACCGAGCAGGCGCATCAGCGCGGGCGCGAGCAGGCCGCGGATGATCGTGGCGTCGACGAGCACGGTCAGCGTGAGGCCGAGGCCGAGCAGTTGCATGAACGACACCTTCGCGGTCACCAGCGCGCCGAGCACGATGGCCATCAGCGCGGCGGCCGCGGTGAAGATCCGGCCCGTGCGAGCCAGGCCGACCGCCACCGCACGGGTGTTGTCGTGGGTGGCCAGCCACTCCTCGCGCACCCGCGACAACAGGAACACCTCGTAGTCCATGGACAGGCCGAAGGCAAGGCAGAACATCAGGATCGGCATGGTCGGCACCAGATAGCCGACCGCCGTGAAGTCGAGCAACCCGGACAGATGGCCCTCCTGGAACACCCACACCATCGCGCCGAAGGCGGCGGCCAGCGACAGTGTGTTCAGCACCAAGGCTTTGATCGGCAGCACGACGCTGCCGGTGAACAGGAACAACACGATGAAGGTGGTGAGAGCGATGAGGGCTGCCGCGAGCGGAAGGCGGGCGGCCAGCGCCTGCAGGGAGTCGGCGTTGGCCGCCGCGGCGCCGCCGTAGAGCGCATCGCCCGGGGCCGGAACCGCCCGGATCGCCGTCAGCTGACGGTCCCCGGCGGGGGAGAAGGGATCGAGCTTGGTCGCGACATTCAGGTAGGTCCCGGTGTCGTTGGCCATACCGGGCGGAGCAGGCGCGACTCGCGCGCCTGTCGCGTAGACCCCGGCGGCGGACAGGACCGCGGGCACGCCCTCGACCTTCGACAGTTCGGCGGCGTACCCGCCGAGCGCCGCGTTGTCGCCGTGGTAGCCGTCCAGCACGATCGTGGTGCTCGCGACCGGATCGGCTTGCGGGAACTCGGTGCGCAGGGCGTCGCCGACCTGGCGGCTGGTGGCGCTGACCGGCAGCACCCGGTCGTCGGGATAACCGAACTTCACCGACAGGAACGGTGAGCCGAGCGCCAGCAGCAGCGCGATGATCACGATCGCGACCGGCGCCGCGTGCCGCATCACCACGCCGGCCAGCCGATACCAGCCGCTGTCCTCCGGCGCCCGCGGGCCGGGTGCGGGCGCGCTGCGGCGGAACAGGCGGCGCAACGGAGCCCGCAGGTCGAGGGAGTTCACCCGGTGCCCGAGCAGGACCAGCGCCGCGGGCAGCACGACGATCGATGCGGCCGCCGCCGCGGCGACCACCGCGACGCCCGCGTAGGCGAAGCTCTTCAGGAAGTACAGGTCGAAAACGCTCAAGACGGCCAGCGAGAGCGCGACGGTGAGTGCGGAGAACAGCACGGTGCGCCCCGCGGTCTGCACCGACCGGATGGTAGCGGCGGCCGGATCCAAGCCGCGCGCCAGTTCCTCACGGAAGCGGCTGACGATGAACAGGCTCGAATCGATGGCCAGCGCCAGTCCCATCGCCGTCGTCATGTTCAGGGCGTAGATCGAGACGTCGGTGAACAGCGTGCACAGGCGCAGCAGCGCCAGCGTCGCCAGGATGGCGAACATCCCGATGGTCAACGGGAGGGCCGCGGCGACCAAACTGCCGAACACCAGGACCAGCACGATCATCGACAGCGGTACCGCGACGCCCTCGGCCAGGGTGAGGTCGCGGGTCGTCTGCTCGGTGACGTCGTGGTAGATCGCGGCGATGCCGCCCTGGCGGACCGTGATGCCGTCGGAGACGCCCGAGAACTGCCGTTTCAATTCACTCGCGGTCTGCTGGACCTGCGTTTCGTCGCCGTCGAGGTAGGCGACGACCAGGGCGCTCTTGCCATCGGCGCTGCGCAACGCGTTCGCCAGCGGCTGCGGCGTGGTCCAGTAGGACTGCACGCCTCGCACGTCGCCGCGGGCCTTCAGCGAGTCGGCCAGCCCGATGCCCGCCGCCTTGGTGGCCGGATCGTCCGCGCCGGCGTCCGAACCGACCAGCAGGACGAAGTTGGGCGCGGCGCCGGCGAAGTTGTCGGCGATCAGCTCATTGACGAGGGCGGATTCGGCGTCGTGAGAGGTGAACCCCCCGGACTTCAAGTGCGTGGGCGCGGTGGCGCCGAAGACGCCGCACAGCACGGCGACGGCGAGCGCCGCGGCCAGCACCGCGCGCGGAGATCGGGTGATGAATCGGGCCATCCGGGTCAGCATCGCGGCTCCACTCGATAGGTTAACGGCGTTAGGATAACGTCGTTAACCAAGGTGTCGGGCCCGCGGGAGGCGCCCGAGTCAGCCGCGGGACTTACGGATGGCCCGCAATCCCCTCCGTCCGGGCACGGGCAGATCGTCGCGCATCTCCACCCACTCCGCGGTGGTCAACCAGAGTTGCTGGGCGCGGGCATCGGCGGTGTTGTGGAAAATCCGGCGGCCGCGGTCGTCGCGCAGTTCTTGCGCGACCACCGACCAGCGTGGCGCGCGGCCGTGTTCGTCGAGGTAATCCGCCAGATAGGCCGCGATCGCGGTGCCGATGGTGTTCACCGGACGCAACGAGACCCGGTTGCCGTACTGGGCCGCGTAGAAACGGCGGGCCGCGCACAGAGACCGGGGATTGGCGTTGGAGGCGATCCATCCCGCGCGCTGGGCCCGCTCGATCAGCCAGAGGTGTTTGACCGCCGATGGGGCGATGTTGCCTACGCGGGTGCGGATCAGCGTCATGATCTGCTCGGTGCACAGCACGTCGCGGCGGGTGGGCCCGTAGCCGTGCGCGGTCCAGTGCGCGTCGGCCAGTTTGGCCAGCACCCGGCCGAAGTCATCGATGCTGCGCTGGGCGCGGCGGCCGAGACGTTCGATGCGCTCGGCCTCGCGGCGCATCTCGTTCTGCGCGGTCAGTGTGCGGATCGCGGCCATGGTGGGCACCTGGCCGCGTTCGAGGAGTTCGAGGATGGCGGCTGCGGTGGCCGGATCGGCTGCCGCGGTGACCGGCAGCGAGTCGCGTTTGATCGCGAACTCCTGCGGGCTGATGGCGCGGCTCAAGAGGGCGACGGCGGAGCGGTCGCCTGCGAAATCGGTGCTGGACAGCCAGGCGGCGGCGATGTCGTCACACGACACGGTGGACGGTCCTCCGGTGGAAGTGGGGGAATTGGCGCTGTTCACCCGTGGTGCTCTGAGGTTGTGCCCCGGTCGGGATGAGGGACCGGCCGGGGTCACCAACCTGATGAAGGTTTGGCTACCGAAGTTGCCGACTGCCACGTTAGCCAGACGATTGCATCGATGTCACCCATGGTTGCGGTTTCGTTATCTCCGAAAAGTCGAGGTAAATCGGGGTGTGGGTCCATATTCTCCGGCCTGCGCGGGGTGCCGTGGCGGCTGTGTCCGGACTTCGCTCGTGCAGCGTGAGCGATAGCTCAAGGGTTGCTATCGTGCGTGCGAGGGGTGGTCGCCGAAGAAGGCGTGGCGCATGTTGTGACTTGGCTCACACTTGTGCGTGTGTATCGCCCGCGAACGGCGCAGCGGGCGGGCATGTCCTTTGTCGGAGGTCGCCGGTAACCTCTGGCCGTGGCTCTGTACCGGAAGTACCGACCGGCAACGTTCGCTGAGGTGGTGGGTCAGGAGCACGTCACCGACCCGCTGAGTATCGCGCTCGACACGGGGCGGATCAGTCATGCCTATCTGTTCTCCGGTCCACGCGGCTGCGGTAAGACGTCCTCCGCGCGCATCCTGGCCCGATCGCTGAACTGCGTGTCGGGTCCCACCTCGACGCCCTGCGGCACCTGCCCGTCCTGTGTGGCGCTCGGGCCGGGTGGTACGGGCAACCTGGATGTCATCGAACTCGACGCCGCGAGCCACGGCGGCGTCGACGACACCAGGGAATTGCGGGACCGCGCCTTCTACGCACCCGCCGAGTCCAGGTACCGGGTGTTCATCGTCGACGAGGCGCACATGGTGACCACCGCAGGATTCAACGCGCTGCTCAAGATCGTCGAGGAGCCGCCTGCCCACCTGATCTTCATCTTCGCGACCACCGAGCCGGACAAGGTGCTGCCCACCATCCGCTCGCGCACCCACCACTATCCGTTCCGGCTGCTGCCGCCCGCCACGATGCGCGGACTGCTCGGGCGGATCTGCGAGCAGGAGCACGTGCCGGTCGAAGAAGCGGTGTACCCCTTGGTGATTCGCGCGGGCGGTGGTTCGCCGCGCGATAGCCTCAGCGTGCTCGATCAGTTGCTGGCGGGCGCGGGCCCCGAGGGTGTCACGTACGCCCGCGCGGTCTCGCTGCTCGGCGTCACCGACGTGGCGCTGATCGACGACGCGGTCGAGGCGCTGGCCGCCGACGACGGCGCCGCGTTGTTCGGCACCGTCGACCGGGTGATGGAGGCGGGCCACGACCCGCGGCGATTCGCCGCCGACCTGCTCGACCGCTTCCGTGACTTGATCCTCATGCGCGCGGTGCCCGACGCCACCGAACGCGGCCTGGTCACCGGCCCGGGTGACGTGCTCGACCGGATGCGGGACCAAGCCGAGCGATTGGGTTCGGCCACCCTGACCCGTTACGCCCAGCTGCTGCACGAGGGGCTCGGCGAGATGCGCGGCGCGACGGCGCCGCGACTGCTGCTCGAAGTGGTCTGCGCGCGCATGTTGCTGCCCACGGCGTCCGACGCGGAATCCGCCACGCTGCAACGCTTGGAACGGCTCGAGCGCGGTATGGCCGGGGGCTCCTTCACCGCCGCTCCCGCCGCGTCTCCGGCGCCCGCTCCCGCCGAGCCCACGGCCGGGGCCGGGTCGCCGTCGGAGTCACCGCGTCGCCGAGGTGCCGAGGCGCTGGCCGCGATTCGTCGCGACAACCGCGGGGGTGGTCGCTCGGAGGACGCTGCCGAAGCCGGTGGGGCCGATCCCGCCGGCGGTTCGGCGCACACCGCGGGGCCTGCCGCCGGTGCCGGAACAGCTGATCGCCCCGGGCCGATCGGCGGCGGGGGAAGCCCGACTTCCGGTGCGGCGGATTCCACTGTCGCCGCGCCGGGCGGCGGCCACGGGGAATCCGCGGGCGGCGGGCATCGACCGATGCCCGCCGGTGCTGAGTCGTCCACGAATGCGTCGGCGCCGGGCACGGAAGGCGGCGCGGATCCTGTTGCGCCGGTTGCCGAACCGGACGCCGCCGTTGTGCCCGACGGCGGGTCGGCGCGAACGATGCCGGCGGGAGGACCGAGCGCGATCGCCGCGCCGAGTACTTCGAAGGCCGGGACGGCAGGTGCGTCGGAACCGAATCCTGAGGCGGCCGGGGGGAACGCTACCGGGGCTGATTCGACTGCCACGCGGAGTTTCGTGCGCGATCGCGGGGCCGACGATTCGCCCGGCGTGCAGGAGTCCGCCGTCGGTCAGGGCGATCTGGGGCGATCCGACGCACCGCCGCCCCACGCGTCCGCGCAGGAGTCCGCTGCTCCTTCCTCGGCGCCGAGCGGTGATCTGCTGCGCGAGGTGGAAGCCGCTTGGGCCGATATCCGCGCCAAAGTGCGGGAGTTCGGCGCGGCCGTGCAGGCGATGCTCGCCGGTGCGTCGGTCGCCCGGGTGGAGGGCGAGGTCATCGTCTTCGCGCATCAGCACGCGCCGCTGGCCCAGCGCCTGTCCGATCCGCGGAATCTGGAAGCGGTGCGGTCGGCGGTGCGGGCGGTGCTCGGCCGCGATCACGAGGTGCGCTGGGAAGCGGGCGGCGCGGCGACACGGCCCGCAGCGACCCCACGGGCCGGCGGTACCGGGAACCGTGCCCGCGGACAGGCGGCCGGCCAGCCCGGACGTGAATCCGGCAACGCGACAGGCCGTGCTCCGGATGCCGCCGCCCCGCCGAGGTTCTCCCGCCCGAGCCAGGCGCGCACCGCGGGCGGCGAGAAGCCGGGTAACGCGGGTCGCTCTCGCGCGGGTGGCGCCGATCCGCGCCCATTTCCCGCGGAGGACGACATCCCCCCGCCCGACTATCCCGACCTGCCGGACGATCCCGGCCCCGCGGACTATCCGCCGCCCTACGACGCCGCACCGAGCGGAAGCGACGCCGCGAGCGGCCGGGGCTGGAGCAAAGACGGCGTCGTCCCCGCCTCCACGCCGGAAGAGGAGCAGGAGATGATGGCCGCCGCGGCCGATCCGGTGGCTCCCGGCGACCGGCGCGACCCGGACGAGGTCGCCCTCGAATTGCTGAAGAGTGAGCTGGGTGCCACACGGTTGGATGGTTGACAACCACGGTTCTCACGACGTTAAGTTAACCGGAGTTCGCACTCCGCGGTAGTATGTACGGGTAGCCGGGAGCTTCGGTACGCCGACGTTCTATGGTATGCCCAGGCGTACGGGCGACCGTGATGTGCGATCGCTCTTGCCTGCCTGGTTTTGTACAGCGTTAGGAACGGTCGGCCGCAAGGCCGGTCGGCGAGGTCAGCCGCAGCCACGCCGCACCCGCGGTGTCGCCGCACATCAGCGCTCGGACGGACGCATGTCCGGCCCGGCCGCACAGAAGCGCTCGGACGGACGTATGTCCGGCCGCCGCACATTGAGGAAGGAACACTCCGATATGACCACAGAGGCCTACATTTACGAGGCCATCCGTACTCCGCGTGGCCGTGGCAAGAAGAACGGCTCGCTGCACTCGGTGAAGCCGATCGACCTGACTGTTGGTCTGATCCAGGAGCTGCGCGGCCGCTTCCCGAACCTCGACGAGGACCGGATCTCCGACCTGATCCTCGGCGTGGTCGCGCCGGTCGGCGACCAGGGTGCGGACATCGCTCGTACCGCGGTCACCGTGGCCGGCCTGCCCGACACTGTCGGCGGGTTCCAGCTCAACCGCTTCTGCGCGTCCGGCCTCGAGGCGGTCAACCTGGCCGCCCAGAAGGTGCGCTCCGGCTTCGACGACCTGGTCCTCGCCGGTGGCGTCGAGTCCATGTCGCGCGTGCCGATGGGCTCCGACGGCGGCGCCTGGGCGCTGGACCCGGCCACCAACTACGACACCTACTTCGTCCCGCAGGGCGTCTCCGCCGACCTGATCGCCACCATCGAGGGCTTCAGCCGCGACGATGTCGACGCCTACGCGGTGCGCTCGCAGGAACTGGCCGCGAAGGCCACCACCGGCGGTTACTTCGCCAAGTCGATCGTCCCGGTCAAGGACCAGAACGGCATCGTCGTGCTGGACTCCGACGAGCACATGCGCCCCGGCACGACCGCCGAGGACCTGGCCAAGCTGCAGCCGTCCTTCGCGGTGATCGGTGAGATGGGTGGCTTCGACGCGGTGGCGCTGCAGAAGTACCACTTCGTCGAGAAGATCAACCACGTGCACCACGGCGGCAACAGCTCCGGCATCGTCGACGGCGCCGCGCTCGTGCTGATCGGTTCGGAAGAGGCGGGCAAGGCCTCCGGTCTGACCCCGCGTGCGCGCGTCGTCGCGACCGCCACCAGCGGCGCCGACTCCACCATCATGCTCACCGGTCCGACCCCGGCCGCCAAGAAGGTGCTGGCCAAGGCGGGCCTGACCCTCGACGACATCGACCTGGTCGAGATCAACGAGGCGTTCGCGTCCGTGGTGCTGAAGTTCCAGAAGGATCTGAACATCCCGGACGAGAAGCTGAACGTCAACGGCGGCGCGATCGCGATGGGCCACCCGCTGGGCGCGACCGGGGCGATGATCACCGGCACCATGGTCGACGAACTGGAGCGCCGCAACGGCCGCTACGCGCTGGTCACCCTGTGCATCGGTGGCGGCATGGGCGTGGCGACCATCATCGAGCGGGTCTGAGCCCCAACCGACAGCTGAGAATTCACGGCGGCGTGAGCGTCAGGCCCGGAGGCGGCAGCCTGCGTAACCACGCGGGGCCGCGAACGCCGCTAATTCACCTAGGAGACACAGAGCTGTGAGCGAAACCAACATGATCGGTTGGGAGCAGGATTCGGACGGCATCGTCGTACTGACGATGGACGACCCGAACCAGGGCGCCAACACCATGAACGAGCTGTACAAGAAGTCGATGACCGCCACCGTCGACCGGCTCGAGGCGGAGAAGGACAACATCACCGGTGTCGTCCTGACCTCCGCGAAGAAGACCTTCTTCGCCGGCGGCGACCTGAAGAACATGATGAAGGTCGGCCCGGACGACGCCCAGGCGCTGATGGAGGAGCTCGGCGAGATCAAGAGCGCCCTGCGTCGCCTGGAGCAGCTGGGCAAGCCGGTCGTCGCCGCCATCAACGGCGCGGCGCTGGGTGGCGGCCTGGAGATCGCGCTGGCCACCCACCACCGCATCGCGGCGGACGTGCCGGGTTCGCAGATCGGTCTGCCGGAGGCCACTCTCGGCCTGCTGCCCGCGGGCGGCGGCATCATCCGCACCGTGCGCATGCTGGGCCTGCAGAACGCCCTGATGCAGGTGCTGC
The DNA here is from genome assembly GCF_001612765.1 of Nocardia arthritidis NBRC 100137. GTDB lineage: Bacteria > Actinomycetota > Actinomycetes > Mycobacteriales > Mycobacteriaceae > Nocardia > Nocardia arthritidis. The sequence continues at coordinate 86,705 of NZ_BDBB01000028.1, read as the reverse complement.
TGCAGGGCCAGCGCAACAAGCCGGCCAAGGCCAAGGAGATCGGCCTGGTCGACGAGCTGGTCGGCTCGATCGAGGAGCTGGTTCCCGCCGCCAAGGCGTGGATCAAGGCCAACCCCGAGGGCGGCGTGCAGCCCTGGGACAAGAAGGGCTTCAAGATCCCCGGCGGCACCCCGTCCTCGCCCGCGTTCGCGGCGAACCTGCCCGCCTTCCCGGCGAACCTGCGCAAGCAGATCAAGGGCGCGAACATGCCCGCCCCGCGCGCCATCATGTCGGCCGCGGTCGAGGGCTCGCAGGTCGACATCGACAACGCGTCGCTGATCGAGTCCCGCTACTTCGTGCACCTGCTCACCGGCCCGGTCGCGAAGAACATGATCCAGGCGTTCTTCTTCGACCTGCAGACGATCAACAACGGCGGTTCGCGTCCGAAGGACGTGCCGAAGAAGGAGATCAAGAAGGTCGGCGTGCTCGGCGCGGGCATGATGGGCGCGGGTATCGCGTACGTCTCCGCCAAGGCGGGCTACGAGGTCGTGCTGAAGGACGTCTCGATCGAGGCGGCCGAGCGCGGCAAGAACTACTCCGAGAAGATCGAGGCCAAGGCCCTCTCCCGGGGCAAGACCACCGAGGAGAAGTCCAAGGCGCTGCTGGACCGGATCAAGCCGACCGCGGACGCGGCCGACTTCGCCGGCGTCGACTTCGTCATCGAGGCCGTCTTCGAGAACACCGAACTCAAGCACAAGGTGTTCCAGGAGATCGAGGACATCGTCACCCCCGACGCGCTGCTCGGCTCGAACACCTCCACCCTGCCGATCACCGGTCTGGCGACCGGCGTGAAGCGTCAGGAGGACTTCATCGGCATCCACTTCTTCTCGCCGGTCGACAAGATGCCGCTGGTCGAGATCATCAAGGGTGAGAAGACCTCGGACGAGGCGCTGGCCCGGGTGTTCGACTACACCCTCGCGATCAAGAAGACCCCGATCGTCGTCAACGACAGCCGTGGGTTCTTCACCTCGCGCGTGATCGGCACCTTCGTCAACGAGGCGATCGCCATGCTCAAGGAGGGCATCGAGCCCGCCACCATCGAGCAGGCCGGTCTGCAGGCGGGTTACCCGGCCGCGCCGCTGCAGCTGTCGGACGAGCTGAACATGAAGCTCATGCAGAAGATCGCCAAGGAGACCCTGGAAGCCGCGCAAGCGGGCGACACCACCCTGGGCGTCAAGCGGCACCCGGCGCAGGACGTCATCGACTACATGGTGTCCGAGGGTCGTCCGGGTCGCCTGGAGAAGGCCGGCTTCTACGAGTACGACGAGAACGGCAAGCGCACCGGTCTGTGGGGCGGCCTGCGCGAGCACTTCAAGACCTCGGCGGACTTCGGCGTCCCGCTGCAGGATCTGATCGACCGCATGCTGTTCGCGGAGGCGATCGAGACCCAGAAGTGCTTCGACGAGGGCGTGCTCACCTCCACCGCCGACGCCAACATCGGCTCGATCTTCGGCATCGGCTTCCCGGCCTGGACCGGTGGTGTGCACCAGTTCATCGTCGGTTACCCGGGTGGCCAGGAGGCCTTCGTGGAGCGCGCCGACTACCTCGCCAAGAACTACGGCGAGCGCTTCGAGGTCCCGGCCTCGCTGCGTAAGTAGTCTCGGGCCGGAACGCGGGCGGCGAAGCCCGTCACCGCTTTTCGCGGTGGCGGGCTTCCGTCGTTTCCCAGCCTGTGCATGTTCGCCTCCTTCCGGCCGGATAGGTTGGCAGCCGTGCCGAGACGTAGTCGCCATGTTCTGATCGCCAGTTGTGCCCTCGTCCTCGTATCGGTCCCGGTGGCGGGCGCCGATTCCGCGCCCGCGCCCTCGGTGCGCTTGCTGGGCGAGCAGGTGATCGCGTCGGGCCTGGACTTCGAGGGCACCACCGTGGGCGGCCTCTCCGGTATCGATTACTCGGCACGTACGGGTGAATTCGTGGTGATCAGCGACGATCGGTCGAGCAAGAACCCCGCGCGGTACTACACCGCGCGCGTCGAGGTCGGCGAGCGCGGCGTTGGACCGGTGACGATCACCGGCACCCGGCCGCTGTTGACCGCGACGGGCGCTGCCTACCCGCCGATGTCGGTGGACCCGGAGGAGATCCGGGTCGACCCGTGGACCGGCGACTACTACTGGACCCAAGAAGGCGAACGCGACGGCGACCTACTGGCCGACCCATCGGTGCGGATCGCGCACCAGGACGGCTCCTATGCCGGTGAGCTGCTGATTCCGGAGAACGAACGGATGCGTCCCGGCTCCGGTCCGCGGCAGAATCAGGCGCTGGAGGCGGCGACCTTCCTCGCCGCCGGCGCATTGTTCGCGACCGCGACGGAAGGGCCGCTGCTACCGGACGGACCGGCGGCGACCACGACCAGTGGAGCGCTGGCGCGCATCACCGTCCAGGCTCGATCCGGCCCGCTGCTCGCCCAGTACGCGTATCCGATGGAGCCGGTCTTCGCCGAGTCGCGGCCCGAACCCGGCCGCGGCGGCACCGGGATCGCGTCCGTCCTCGCCGCCGATCCGCTCGACCCCATGAAACTTCTTGTGCTGGAACGGTCCTTCTCCCCGGGCACGGCCAACAAGATCCGCGTCTACGAGGCCGACCTGAGCGGCGCGACCGACATCCTCGATGCACCGATCGGCGCCGCGCACCCGGCGGCCAAGCGGCTGCTGGTGGACCTCGACGACGTCGGACTCGCCGCCGTCGACAACGTGGAGGGGATGACGTGGGGTCCCCGGCTGCCTTCCGGCGAGCGAACCCTGGTCTTGGTCAGCGACGACAATTTCGACAGCCGCCAGATCACCCAGGTCATCGTCCTCGCCGTCGCCTAGTCCGCGGGACGCAACTCCTCGGCGGCGGCCTGGTACGCGGCGGCGGCCCTGGCGAAGTAGTCGAACAGCACCTCGCGCTGTTCGGGTGAGTAGCCGCCGATGATCTCGCCGATGCGCCGCCGCGCCGGGGCGAGGACCTCGTCGAGATCAGCGGGCTTGCCGACCAGTTCGACGATCACCTTGCGCCGGTCGCCCGGGACCGGCGCGCGCCGGACGTAGCCCGCGTCCTCCAGCCGGTCGATCAGCCGGGTGGTCGGGCCGGTGGTCAGGCCGCTGCGAGCGCCGAGTTCGCCCGGCGTCATCGGTCCCGTCAGTCCGAGGATGTTGAGCGCGTAGAGGTCGGTGGCGCCCAGATCGACCGCCCGCGCCCCGGCTTGGCCGTGCAGCATGACCGCGCTCAGATAGCGCCGGTAGACCTCATGGGCGTCCGGTCGAAGGCCATGCGACGCGGCCTCGGGTGTTGACACAGGATCCCTCCATTCCTAATCTCTTCTTAGAAGAAGAGACTTCTTCTAAGAAGAAAGCTCTTACAAGAAGTAATCTACCATGGAGGCACCATCATGAGTGGCGACGAGAGCATCGACCGGCGCGGCATCCTGGCCGTTCTCGCCGAGCTGACAGACGCCTGGGGCCGGGGAGACGCCGAGGCGTACGGCGAGGTCTTCACCGAGGACGCCACCTACACCAGTTACCTCGGCACCCATTACCGCGGCCGCGCGGACATCGTGGCTTCGCACCGAGCCCTGTTCGCAGGCGTCCTGAAGGGCACCCGCCTGGCCGACGAGGTGCTGGACATTCGTTTTTACGGTCCGCACGTCGCCGTGGTCACCAGCCGTGGCGACACCTACAAGGGATCGCCGAAGCGCGCGCCGGCCAAGGTGCAGACCTACACCGTCGCCCACAGGGACGGCCGATGGCGCATCGCCGCTTTTCAGAACACCAAACGCAGGAAGCTCATGGAGCGCATGACCTTCTGGTTCACTCCAGCGACACGTCCCGCCCAGGAGCGCTGATCGCTCCGCGAGGGGTAGCTCATGGGCCCGGTTGGCCGGCTCCTCCTCGGGTATTCGTCCGGTGGACCAGGCGTGGCGGAGGTCACGAGCCGAGGCGGCACCTGCAAAGGTGAGCGCGAGAGCCCATTTCGCGCCGGACATCGAGCCCCGACCAGGGCGCTGAGCGGCGCGGATCACATGGTTCGGCGGCACGAGTCGTCCTGTTCGGAAACGTCACCCACCTGATACCGGGCCGCGCTACGTTGGAGTATGCGCAGGCATATCGGACACGGCGTCCGGGGTCGGCGCGGAGATTGGTCGCCGATTCGATGTGAGTTCGAGGTGATCACATGAATCCACAGACGCGTTCGGGCCGGGTGCGCGCCGAATCGACTGCGGCCGAGACGGACACGCGGCGGGAGGCGCCCATCGACATCGCCGACGAGCTGGAGGTGATGGGCCTGTCCGGTGCGGTGGAGATCGGCCGGGGCGGATTCGGCGTGGTGTATCGCTGCGTGCAGACCTCGCTGGATCGGGTGGTCGCGGTGAAAGTGCTCTCCTCGGAGATCGACCAGGAGAGCCGGGAGCGGTTCCTGCGTGAGGAACAAGCCATGGGCAGGCTGTCCGGCCACCCGAATATCGTCGACATCCTCCAGGTGGACGTGACGGCGACCGGCATGCCGCTCATCGTCATGCCGTACTGCACCCATGGGTCGCTCGAGCAGCTCATCCGTGATCAGGGCCCGCTGACCTGGGCGGACTCGCTGCGAGCCGGGGTCAAACTGGCGGGCGCCATCGAGAGCGCGCACCGCGCCCGGATCCTGCACCGTGACGTGAAACCGGCCAACGTCCTGCTCAGCGGCTACGGCGAACCGCAGCTGACGGATTTCGGCATCGCCCGCATCCCGGGCGGGTTCCGCACGTCCAGCAGCATGATCACCGGCTCGCCCGCGTTCACCGCGCCGGAGGTCCTCAAAGGCGACGAGCCGACCATCCGGTCCGACGTCTACGGCCTCGGCTCGACGCTGTTCGCCTTGCTCACCGGGCACGCGGCCTTCGAGCGGCAGGCGGGGGAGCGGGTGGTGGCGCAGTTCTTGCGAATCACCACCCAGCCGGTGCCGGACCTGCGCGAACAGGCCATTCCGCCGGATGTGGCCACCGTCATCGAACACGCGATGGCTCCGAGTCCGCGAGATCGCCCCGCCAGCGCGTACGAGTTCGGCGAGATGCTGCGCGAGGTGCAGCGCGGCCATGGCCAGTTGCCCGACGAGATGGCGCTGCTGGACACCACGCCGGAGCCCGAACCGACGATTCCGACCGCGGTGGGCATACCGACCGTGGCGTGGACCGGTTCCCGTCCCGCGGTCACCGCGCGGCGCAGCTGGCCGTTGACGCTGCGGCCCGCCGTCTCGCAGCATTCGGCGACCTCGACGACGGCCCCGCCGACGGCCGTGACCAAATTCCGTCCCCCCACGCCCACGCGAGACCCGATACCGCGGCCGCGCCTGCTGGACATCCTGCGCGGGGGCGGGCGGCGCAGACTCGCGGTGATCCACGCGCCCGCGGGATTCGGTAAGAGCACACTGGCCGCGCAGTGGCGCGCCGAACTCACCGAAGGCTCTGCCGCCGTCGCCTGGATCGGAATCGACCGCGACGACGACAACGAGATCTGGCTGCTCGCCCACCTGATCCAGGCGATCCGCCGAGTGCACCCCGAGGTCGGCGCCGGTCTGGACCAAGTGCTGGAGGAGCGGCCCGCCGACGCCGCCGCGTTCGTGATTCCCACGCTCATCGACGAGATCCACGCGGCGGGCAAGACGGTCGTGGTGATCGTCGAGGACTGGCAGCGGATCACCGACGCGGGCGCGCATCGGGCGATGGAAGCCCTACTGGACAACGGCTGCCACCACCTGCGTTTCGTCGTGACCAGCCGAGAGCAATCGGGTCTGCCGACGAGCCGGATGCGGGTGCACGACGAACTGGTCGAGATCGGCTCGGCCGCGTTGCGCCTGACCGAGGCGGAGACCAGGCAGATCCTCGTCGAGCGCAACGGATTCGACCTGACTCCCGAGCAGGTGACCGAAATCCACACCGCTACCGACGGCTGGCCCGCGGCCATCCAGCTGGTCGGACTGTCCCTGCGCGGTAACGCCGACCCCGCTCAGCTGATCGCCACGCTGTCGGAGGGCAACCACGGCATTCGCGAATACCTCGCCGAGAATGTGCTGGACACCTTGGAACCCAAGATGCTCGAGTTCCTGATGTCGATCGCGGTGACCGAGCGGGTCTGCGGCTCGCTCGCCGCGGCGCTGTCCGGTGAGCCGGACGCCGAACAGCTGCTCGAGCAGGCCGAGCAACGTGAGCTGTTCCTGCGGCGCATCGAGCACGATCCGGAGTGGTTCCGGATGCAACCGTTGTTCGCCGAGCATCTGCGGACCCGGCTCGATCGCGTTCACCCGGGGAAGTCGAAGTCGCTGCACCGCAAGGCCTCGCGCTGGTACGCCGAACACCAGCTGCTGCGCAAGTCGGTCGACCACGCACTGGCCGCGACCGATCTGAAGATGGCGCTGGACCTGCTCGAGGGCGGCGGGATGGATCTGATCGACGGATCCCGGCTCGCCACGCTGCTGGGCAGCGTGTCGAAACTGCCGATGCAGCAGGTGGCCTCGCGCTCGAAGTTACTGATGGCGGTGGCCAGGGCGAATGTCAACCTGCAGCAGTCCGGCGCGGCGCGCAACGCGCTGGGCAGACTGTCCAACATCCTGGCTCGCGGCTCCACCGGCGACGCGGATGTGCGCGTGCAGCGCTGTCAGGCGGCGGTGCTCGCCGCTTCGGACCAGATCGCGCGCGACCACACCGAGGGCGTGCTGGATCGGGTCGCGGACTGCCTGCAGGAGCCGGACGATCTACCGGCGTGGACGGTCTCGACCGCGGCGAACCTCACCACGTTCGTGCGCCTGTGCGGGTTCGACTTCGAGGGCGCCAGGAAGATCCAGGAATGGGCCGAGGACTACCACAAGGACTCGAAAGACCCGCTGGGGCTGGTATTCGGCCGCTGCGGCCAGGGCGCGGCCGCCTACGAGCAACTCGACGTCGCCACCGCCACCCGCTGTTTCCAGCAGGCGTGGGAGTCCGCGCGCGAGCGCTCCGGACCGCGCTCGCACGCGGTGCGCGTGGCCGCCGCTCTGCTCGGCGAAACGAGTTATCGCCGAGGTGATCTGGAGACCGCCGACCGGCTGCTGGACGAAAGCCACGAGCTGGTCACCCGGGTCGGACCGGTGGACTTCCTGATCTCCACCTTCGTCGTCGGCGCGCGGGTCAAGGCGGTCGGCGGAGATCTGTTCACCGCGGCCACGCGGCTGGACGAGGGCGCCCGCATCGCCGCCGACAACCGCTTGGCCCGACTGGCCGCGCACATCCGCGCCGAACGGCTGCGGCTGGGGCTGCCGCTGGAGGCCGGGGAGCGCCGCTACACCGATCTCAGCGAGTCCACGCCGCTGCAGGTAGGGCATCGGCTGACCGGCGCAGCCCTGCTCACCGCCGAGGCGGAGGAACTCGCCGCGATCCGCGCGCTGCTCGCCGAGCACCGGCCCGGCTCCGACGACCGGGCCGTTCGCCGCGCTCGCGCGCTCTACGACCACACCCTGCAAAAGCACCGTCCGCGCGCCCAATTGGACGCCGCGCTGCTCCTCGCGGAATGCCTGGCGACCGCTGGCTGGGTCGGCGAGGCCACCAACCTGCTGCTGCCCGCGGTCACCACCTGCGCCGGCCTCGGCTGGACCAGGCCGCTGCTGGACGCGGGCCCCGGCGTGGTCGGCATCCTGCGCGTGCTGCGCGCCGACCTACCCGCCTCGGCCCAGGTCGGTGACATCGAACTGCCCGCCCCGTTCCTGGATGAACTCCTGAACGAGGCGGGCAGTCAGGCCTATTGAACGAACCGGTTTACGGCTGCCACCATGGGCGCAGCGGCACGGTCCAGTCACCGTCGGCGGGGAGCTTGACCCCCAGCACCTGGTGCAGCTGAACCACGTTGCGCTGGAAGCCCAGCCGGCAGCCCGCCATGTACAGGCCCCACACCTTCGCGGTGCCCTCGCCGACCTCGGTGACGCAGGCGTCCCAGTTGGCGACCAGGTTCTTGCACCATTCGTGCAGGGTCAGGGCGTAGTGCTCGCGCAGGTTCTCCTCGTGCAGCACCTCGAGCCCGACGTTCTGGATCTCGGAGATGATCCGGCCGGAGCCGATCAGCTCCCCGTCCGGGAACACGTAGCGGTCGATGAAATCGCCCGCCTTGGTGGTGCGGGTGTTGTCCGGGCGGGTGATGCAGTGATTCAGGAACAAGCCGCCGTCGCGCAGCTTGCTCTTGATGTAGTCGAAGTAGAACGGGTAGTTGTGCACACCGATGTGCTCGGTGAGGCCGATCGAGGACACCGCGTCGAACTCGCCCTCCGGCACATCGCGATAGTCGGAATGGCGCACCTCGGCCAGATCGGCCAGGCCTTCCTCGGCGATCTTCTTCTGCGCCCAGTCGGCCTGCTCGGCCGAGAGCGTCGCGCCGATCACCTTGACGCCGCGCTTGGCGGCATAACGCACCATGCCGCCCCAGCCGCAGCCGATATCGAGCAGCCGGTCGCCCTCCTTCAACCGGAGTTTCTCGAACACCAGGCGGTACTTGTTCTCCTGTGCCTGCTCGAGCGTCCAGTTCTCGTCGCCGTAGACCGCGCAGGTGTAGGTCATCGACGGGCCGAGTACGTACTCGTAGAAGGCGTTCGAAACGTCGTAGTGGTGGTGGATGGCTTCGGCGTCGCGCGTCTTGGAGTGGCGCAGGCCCTCGAAGGCGATCCGACGCCAGCGCGGCAGGGTCTCCTGCGGCGGCGGGGCGACCGGCTTGAGCCGCTCCCAGCCCAGCGAGCGCGCGATGGTCACCAGGGCCAGCGCGGACGGACGGCGGAACTTCAACCCGTCCAGCGCCTTCAGGATCTCGTACGGATCACCCGGGTGCACGCCGGTCGCGGTCAGGTCGCCGGAGATGTAGGCGCGGGCCATGCCCAGGTCGCCGGGGGCCGTCGCCAGATAGTTGATGCCGCGTGGGGTACGGATGTCCAGTGCGAACTCCGAATCCCGCGGTCCGGTCGCGCTGCCGTCGTAGGCCGTCAAGCGGATCGGGACTTCGCCCTCGACGAGGGTCTCGAAGATCTCGGCAATGCTGAGTTTGGTCCCGAGATCGGCGAAGACATCGGAACGGTCCTTGAATGTCGTCATCTGCGTTGCACCGCCTTCGAATACAAATCCAGCAGGCGCTGGTTCGGGTCGTAGCGTTTCTTCAGTTCGGTATAGGTGTTTCCGCCGTAGAGCGCCGCGAACTCATCCTTGTCGTAGAAGGAATCCGAGTACAGCGACTTATGACCGTCGAACTCGGTCACCGTGCGCTCGATCGCGCGGTTGGCCGCGCCCTCTCGCTGCCCCGGGGTGGTGGGCACGGCCGACCAGAATCCGACATTCACGTAGGTCCGGTCCGGCTCCAGGGGGTACAGCGGCCAGGTGCGTCCGCCCGGCCCATTCGGGTCGCCGCTCTCGCGCAAACGCAGCGGGCACAGCCAGATCGGCTCGATCGGGATCTCGCGCAGAAACCATTCCACGAAGTCGGCGGTGCGGTCCACCGGTACCTCGATGTCCTGAACGACCCGCTCGCGCGGGGGGTTGCCCTTGCGCGCCTCCAGCTTGTCCGCGATGGCGTACTTGTGGTCCAGCGCCACGAGCTTCCAATAGAAGCTGCTGCGCCGGTAGCGTTTCGGCCACAACCGGCGGATCCTCGGGTGCTGTGCGCCGAAGGCGCGTGAGCACCAGAACCAGTCGGTGTCCCAGCGCCACAGGTAGTCATGGATGGTCAGGCGGTCGCGCTTGGGCGTGTCGCCGTCGTGCTGGATGGACCGGTAGTAGATGTCCATTCCGGTGTAGTCGCTGACCGGGCCGGGCTCGTCGGTGCGGCGGCCCAGCGTCAGGTAGCTCTCCTCGGCGGAGAAGACGACGCCGTCGAGGTAGTCGACGGGCTCATCCTCGAAGGCGCGGTCCGTCACGATCGTCGCGAGGGCCGCCTCCAGTTCGCGCAGGTCTCGGAACCGCACGTGCCGCAGCGCGACGTACGGCCGCACTTCTTCCAGCTCGATCTTCAACCGCACCGTGTAGCCCAGCGTGCCGTAGGAGTTCGGGAAGCCGCGGAACAGATCGGCGTGCTCGTTGTGCGGCGTGGCGGTGAGGATATCGCCCGTGCCGGTGAGCACGTCCATCTCCAGCACCGACTCGTGCGGCAGGCCGCTGCGGAAGGACGTGGACTCGATGCCGAGGCCGGTGACTGCACCGCCCAGCGTGATCGTCTTGAGCTGGGGGACGACCAGCGGCGCGAGCCCGTACGGGAGGGTGGCGGCGACCAGCTCCTCGTAGGTGGTCATGCCTGCGACATCGGCGGTCTTGGCGACCGGGTCGACGGAGATGACCCGGGTCAGTCCGGAGACGTCGAGACCGGGCGCGGGGTTCTTCGCCCTGGCGCGGAATAGGTTCGACGTTTTCTTCGCCAACCGGACATTGGCGTGCTCGGGTATCGCGCGGTAGCTCGCCAAAAGACGGTCCACGCCCGCTCGATGCGCGGCAAATCCTGATTCGCGTGCGGCCGGTGCGTGTCCGGCCTTCCCCAACAGACTCACTGCCACCCCTCGACGCTAGTACGGACCAAACGGCGGGGCCACCGCGCGGGCACGGTGGCGGAGAAATGTCACGCATATGTTGCGAAATGGAATACCGAATTGTCTGGAGTAGTTCGCCGCACCCTCGGCGCTTTCCTCCGGCGCCGACAGGGCAGGATGGAGATCGGTCGAGACATCGCATCCGGACAAGGAGCTCATTGTGGGACAGGTCAGCGCCAGTAGTTCGATCGACGTGCAGGCGGATCCGCAGCGCGCGCTGGAGGCCATCGCCGACTACGACACGGTGCGTCCGCGCATTCTTTCGTCGCACTACCGCGACTACAAGGTGGTCGAAGGCGGCAAGGGGGCGGGCACCGTCGCGGAGTGGACGTTGCAGGCCACCGAGAAGCGCTCGCGCAACGTGCACGCGGTCGTCTCGGTATCCGATTCCATTGTCACCGAGCGCGACTCGAATTCGACGCTGGTGAACACCTGGACCGTCACGCCGGAGGGCGCGGGCGCGCGGGTCACGCTGCGCACCACCTGGAAGGGCGCGGGCGGCGTCGCGGGCATTTTCGAGGGCATCTTCGCGCCGCTCGGCCTGAAGAAGATCCAGGCCGAGGTGCTCGGGAACCTGCAGCGCGAACTGGCCTGATCGGACGGCGCGACGACGGTCCGTGCGGGCCGTCGTCGCGGTGTCGAGCGGCCTACTCGGCCGCAGTGTCGAGCGGCCTACTCGGCCGCGATATCGAAGAGGTTCCCCTCGGGGTCGGCCAGCGTCGTCCACTTCGTGCCCCACTCGTCGAAGTCGCCGACGTGCTTCGCGCCGAGGTCGATCGCGCGTCCGACTTCGTCCCGGTCGGAGGCGAGCAGGTCGAGATGGATCACGTTCTTACCGGGGTTCTTGTCGGGCACCCGGAGGAACATCAGCGCGGTCGCCGCGCCTGTGGTCCGGCCGACGGTGGCGAATTCCGGCGTGGGGCCGGGATCGACGGGCGTCTCCAGCAATCGCGACCAGAATTCGGCGAGCGCGCCCGCGTTCTCGCAGTCGATGGTGACGTGGGCGATAGAGAGCGTCATGGATGTCTCCTTCACGGCTGGGCGATGGGCCAGCACACTTCGGTTCGGTAGGTGGCGGGATCGTCGGACACATCCGGTCCGAGCAGGTACAACTCGCGGATCGGTTCGGGCAACGCGACATCGTGTTCGGCCACATGACTGCCCAGCGCGCCGTAGGTGCGGTCGAAATCCTCGAACGGTCCCTCGTGCACGGTGACGGCGAACCGGCGCGCGGGTAACTCGATCGCCGAAAGTACTGAGGGCAAGACGATATCGGCCCCGGCGACCGGGACGAACGCGACGACCGCGCCCTCGTCTTGTTCGAAGAAATCGGTGCTGTAGGTGGCGCCCCCGACCCCCGCGGGTGCGATATCCGCGGCGGCCAGCGCCTCGTACAACGCCGGAAACGTCGACGCGCACCACTCGTCGATGTGTTCGCGCGCCACCGTCGCGCCGATCGCCGCGGCCGGGAACGCGGGAACCACGCGATACTCCACGGCGATCGGGGGTGCGGGCGTCAGCAGCGAGCGCAACGACGCCACGACCGCACGGGTGCGGATCAGCTCCGCCTCCATGCGCTCCAGATGCCCGCGCAGCGTGGCGTCACGGGCGTTGTCGTCCGGCGCGGCGAGGACTGCGCGGATCTCCGGGACCGGCATGTCCAGCTCGCGCAGCCGCCGGATCAACTGTGCCTGCGTGACCTGCGCCGTCGCGTACCGTCGATAGCCCGAACCGGCGTCCACGCCGACCGGAGTCAGCAGGCCGATCTCGTGGTAGTAGCGCAACGTCTTCACGCTGAGATTGCTCAGCCTGGAGAACTCCCCGATGGGGACGGTGGCCGTCATGGCACCAGCCAACACCCTCCAGCGACGGGAGGGTCAACGACACCCGGTGTTCAGGCGAGCGCGAAGGTCAGCAGCAGGGTGGTCTGGAATGCGCCGCGCCACCACGAATAGCCGAACCACACGCCCGGGGTGACCTCCCGGATCTCGTCGTAGACCGGCGGCGTCGGCGATGGCGCGTAGTTCAGGGCCCAGGCAGGCAGCCCGTCGGTCAGGGCGGGCGCCGCGTAGACGTCGGCGCGCCAGCCCTCGATGCCCGCACCGGTGAGGCGGTTCATCAGATAGCCGCCGTCCGGTCCGGTGTAGAAGGTCTTGCCGATCCACAGCGGGGGCGCGACGGTTTGCATCACCGGCGGACGAGTGACCCAGCCCGACTTCACACCGGAGGGAACGGCGCCCAGCGGCGCGGCGCGGAAGATGGCGTCCTGCTGCTCCGCCGAGCACCGGAAGCGCAGCGAATCGAGAGTCGCGGCCTTGTCGTCCGGATAGAGGACGCAACCGTCCCCATAGTCCGCGACCGCCGGGGTGGTTTCGGCATCGATGACCTCTTGGGCATCGATCACCTCGGTCGCATCGATGATCTCCGTGTCCGCGGACGCCGTTGGCGCCGTAGCGCCGAGAAAGATGCTGGGAACACCGAGCGTGAACACCAGGGTGCTCAGAAAACGTGCACGAACTGCGATCATCTTTGTCTCCAGATTTGCACACCGGCCCCGACTCGGTGTCGATGGTAAGGCGCGCTCGGTCGGTCTCCACCGGAACTACCCAACCTGTTATCCACCATGCGCCGCGACATCGGACCCGTCGGGCCGCGCCGGGGACACGGTGCGGCAGGACTAGGCTGGCCGATGACACCTTCTCCAGAGAGGACCCTCCCGTGCAGCCAGGTGGCCAGTTCGACATGCAACAGTTGCTCGCCCAGGCGCAGCAGATGCAGCAGGCGGTGATGGAAGCCCAGGAAGAGATCGCGGCGACCGAGGTGGAAGGCGAGGCGGGCGGCGGCCTGGTCCGGGTCACCATCAAGGCCAGCGGTGAGGTGGTGTCGCTGACCATCGACCCGAAGGCCGTGGATCCCGACGACGTCGAGACCTTGCAGGACCTGGTCATCGGCGCGGTCAACGACGCGATGGCCAACGCGCAGCGCGTCGCCGCGGAACGGCTCGGACCGCTGTCCGGTGGCCTCGGCGGCGGTTCGCTGCCCGGTTTCTGAGCCGGGGTAGCAGTTGTACGAGGGTCCGGTCCAGGATCTGATCGACGAATTGGGCAAGCTGCCCGGCGTCGGTCCGAAGAGCGCCCAGCGCATCGCCTTTCACCTGCTCGGGGTGGAGCCGCCGGAGATCGATCGGTTGCAGGCCGCGCTGCAGAAGGTGCGTGACGGTGTGCAGTTCTGTGTGACATGCGGGACGGTCTCCGACGGAGAGCTGTGCCGTATCTGCGCCGACCCGCGCCGGGACCGGACCATGATCTGCGTGGTCGAGGAACCCAAGGACGTGCAGGCGATCGAGCGCACCCGGGAGTTCCGCGGTCGCTACCACGTGCTCGGCGGCGCGCTCGATCCGCTCAGCGGCATCGGTCCCGACCAGCTGCGCATCCGGGAGTTGCTGGCGCGCATCGGAAGCCAGGAGGACGGCGTCGACGTCAGCGAGGTGATCATCGCGACCGATCCGAACACCGAGGGCGAGGCCACGGCCACCTATCTGGTCCGGATGCTGCGTGACTTCCCCGGCCTGAGCGTGACCAGGCTGGCCTCGGGCCTGCCGATGGGCGGCGACCTCGAATTCGCCGACGAGCTGACCCTCGGCCGCGCGCTGTCCGGGCGGCGCGCGCTGTAGCAGGCGCAAACGCTCTCGCGAGCGGGATTGCGCCGCGCCCGGCGTGGGTTACCGTGTCGCAGATGAGCATCGAATTCTTGCTGACGACGCTCGTCATCGTCGCCACCCCCGGAACCGGTGTGCTGTTCACGCTCGCGGCCGGACTGTCCAGGGGCGTGCGGGCCGCGGTGATCGCGGCTTTCGGCTGCACGCTCGGCACCGTCCCGCACCTGATCGCGGCGATCACAGGACTGGCCGCGCTGCTGAACGCCAGCGCGGTCGCGTTCCAGACGCTGAAGTACCTCGGCGTCGCCTATCTGGTGTACATGGCCTGGAGCACCTTCCGGGACAAGGGCGCGCTCGCCGTGCCGGAACAGACCGGGCACACCGCGCCCTCGGTGCGGAAGGTGATCACCTCGGCGGTGCTGCTGAACCTGCTCAACCCCAAGCTGACCATCTTCTTCTTCGCGTTCCTCCCGCAGTTCGTGCCCAGCGGCGCGCCGAACGCGGTCGCGCGCATGCTCGAGCTGAGTGGCATCTTCATGCTCGCGACCTTCGTGGTGTTCGCGGTCTACGGCGCCTGCGCGGCCGCCGTCCGCGACCAGGTCGTCTCCAGGCCCGCCGTCGTCACCTGGACGCGACGGGTTTTCGGCGCCTCGTTCCTCGCGCTGGCAGGCCGGCTGGCCATCCAGAACCAGTGATCGGCGCTACAGATCGACGCGAGACCAGGGTAGGCCGGGGAAACGGCTGCGGTCGTCGTTGGCCCAACCCCAGATGAGGGCGGCCACGGTGGCCGGGTCGGAGACGGTGGTGCCGAAATGCCTGTCGGGATCGCCATCCCGGTATTCCACGGTGTACGCGCCGGAATTGTCGCGGTAGGTCTGGATGTAGAACTGGTCGCCGCGCTCGACCACGAGGTACGGGTTGGGCGGGCTCAGCTCCGGGATCCACCGGTGGACAAGCGCTTCGGTCAGGTATGGGAACTCGCCCGCGCCACCGTGCGTGACCATGGCCCTGACGTGCCCGGCGGGATCGATCAGCCAGGCCAGCTGCGGATCGTAGACGGCGTAGTTCAGCGGTGTGGCCAGTTCGAACAGCAGGTGGCGGACGAAACCGATCGCGTCGTAGGGACACGGCACGTGCAGCACCGCGCCGGTGGCCGCGCCGCCGACCGGCACGGTGCTGAGAAAGCTGTCTTCCTCGGGCAGTTCCGCGTTGCGTCTGTTCAGTTCGGCCGCGATCCGCGCCACCGTCCCCGATTCGGGGGCGCCCTGCTGGGTGCTCAGGTAGGCGTCGACCTCCGCGATCGACGACGCGACACCGGACGGCAGCAACACGTGGTCATAGCTCACCGGGCCAGGGTACGGAACCGTTCAGGCGCGGCGGCGGACCGTGTCGTCGGTGCACCGGCAGCCGCCCGCGAGGTCTCGGCAATCGAGGACGAAGGCGTGCCGGTCATGGCTGAGCTCGAGGCACTGCTCGTCGGTGCATTCCGCGATCCGGCTCGCGTGCACGATCAGGGTTCCGTGGCAGTGGTCGAACGCGGATTCACACGATGAACAACCTGGTGTACGCATATGACCTCCTGACGAGATCGTTGTCGTGGTTCGGTGATACCACCGGCTCGCCGGACGCGGTGGGACCTCGGCCCGTGTGTCGCCGTGTCCGGCGCAGGTGCGACCACGCCGCGCGGGCTGCCGGTTCGCCCGGTGCCGGGACCGCGACATGCGAAAATGGTCACACAGCCCGCCGGGCGCGGACCGCCCGGAGCGTTCGACGACCGTTGGTACGGATGGCGCGGAAGCGAGGTCGGCGCGGTGATGTTGCGCGATGAGCGGCGGAAGCCCGCGACCGGCGCCACGGTGCGCGAGCAGTTCACGCGCTACCGTTCGGAGGGCGCCGAAAGCGCCGCCTACGACGAATGCGGTGCGCCCGTCGCGGGTTACTACGACGAACTGGTCGACGCGGACGGCAACGTGCGCCGGATGTGGTCGGAGCTGTCCGCCGACTTCGCCGAACTCGGCGGGGACGGCCTCGGCAGGCTCGACAGCCGGGTGCGCAGGCTGATCGATGACGACGGAATCACCTACCTCGAGGCCGGCGCAGCGGCCGAAACCCCGGCGCCGTGGCGCCTCGACCCGATTCCCCTGCTGGTGGCCGCCGACGATTGGACCCGGCTGGAGGCCGGGTTGGAGCAGCGCTCTCGCGTGTTCGACGAGGTGCTCACCGATATCTACGGGCCGCGCAGGACGCTCGGCTCGGGACTGCTCGCGCCGGAGGCCGTGTTCGGCAACCGCGGCTATGTCCGGGCCGCGCACGGCATCACGGTGCCGGGGCGGCACCAGCTCTTGCTGCACGCCTGCGATATCAGCCGTTGGAGCGACGGGCGGTTCCGCGCGCTCGCCGACTGGACGCAGGCGCCCGCGGGCGCCGGATACGCGCTGGCGGATCGCAGGGTGGTGTCGACCGCTGTCCCGGAATCGTTCGAGCACGCCAATCCACGTCCGCTCACGCCGTTCGCCAGGGCGATGCGATTGATGTTGATCGAATCGGCGCCGACCGACGACGACGAGCCGGTGGTCGTGCTGCTCAGCCCCGGAGCGCACTCCGAGACCGCGTTCGATCAGGCGTATCTCGCTTCCACGCTCGGTTTTCCGCTGGTGGAGAGCGCCGATCTGGTGGTGCGCGACGGCGCGCTGTGGATGCGGTCGCTGGGCACGCTGAAGCGGGTGGACGTGGTGTTGCGCCGGGTGGACGCCGAATTCTCCGATCCGCTCGATCTGCGGCCGGATTCGCGACTGGGCGTGGTGGGACTGGTCGAGGTACTGCGGCGCGGTGCGGTGACAGTGGTGAACACGCTCGGCAGCGGGCTGCTGGAGAATCCCGCGCTGGCCGGTTTCCTGCCCGCCTTGTCCCGCGCGCTGCTGGGCGAGGACCTGCTGCTGGAGAGCGTGCCGTCGTACTGGGGTGGGCACGAGCGGGAACGCGAGCACTTGATCGCGAAGCTGGACAAGCTGATCCTCCGCTCCGCGGTCGACGGGGCCACGGTGTTCGGCCCCGAGCTGAGCCGGGATCAGCGCGCGGAGCTGAAGGCCAGGATCGATGCGCACGGGTGGCAGTGGGTGGGCCAGGAACCGGCGCAGTTCTCCGTCACGCCCGCCATCCGCGATCACGGCGGCATCGGCGCGGCTCCCGTCGGCATGCGATTGTTCTCGCTCGCCCACCGGGGCGGCTACACCGTGATGTCCGGTGGTCTCGGCCAGCTGCGTCAGCGCACGCCTGATCGTGCCGCGCGCAAGGTCGCCGCCAAGGACATCTGGGTGCGGGCCGCGCCGACGCCCGCCGCCGCGATCAGCACCGAGCCGCCCCGCGAGCGCGAACGGCGCACCGCCCCCACCGTGGCGGCGATCAGCTCACCGCGCGTGCTCAACGACCTGTTCTGGATCGGCCGTTACGGCGAGCGCGCGGAGGATGCCGCCCGTCTGCTGATCGCCACCCACGAGCGCTACCAGGAGTTCCGTTATCGCCCCTGGCTGGAAGGCGCCGAGGCGCTGCCGATCCTGCTGGCCGCCCTCGGCCGGGTCACCGCCACCGCGGCTCCGACCGAGGGACTGTTCGGCCCGGAAGTGCGAGCCCTTGCGCCGCAGCAGAGTTCGGCCGATCGCGGCACGCCCGCGCCGGGCGTCGCCGTCGACGGGGCAGTCGCGCGATACGGCGACGAGCGGGCACACGCCGGGGCCGGCTCGACCGCGCATGCCGAAGGGCAGCCGAGACCCGTTCCGGCACTGCCCGGTGCGGGAGGGGGCGCTCGCGAGGAAGCCGTTGCCGGTGCCGATGCGCATCCGGTCGCGGCCGGCGTCGAGGCCGTCGCCGGGCGATCGGACAGCGACGAGACGACCAGCGCGGCGGAGGACAACGCGCCGCCGGTGCCCGGCGCGTCCCGCGCCGGCCACGACTACCTCGTCGCGCTGACGATCGACCGGGAGCTGCCCGGATCGCTGGCCTTCGCGATCGACCGGTACGGCAACGCCGCGCGCGCCGTGCGCGACCAGTTGTCGGTGGACACGTGGATGATCCTCGGTGCGGTCGACCGCGCGCTGGCCGGCTATCCGGCCGGGGTGGACGACCTGGAGGCGGAGTTGTCGGACGTGCATTCGCGTACCCTGGCCGGGTTGCTCGCGCTGTCCGGAATCGACGCAGAGTCGCTGATCCGCGACACCGGATGGCACGTCAGGGACATCGGCAAGCGCATCGAGCGCGGTCTCGCCATGACCGCGCTGCTCTCGGCCGCGCTGACCAAGCGGTATCCGGAGCAGACCGAGCGAGAAGTCACGGACTGGGTGTTGCGAGCCACCGAGTCCTCCGTGAGTTACCGTCGGCGGCATCAGGATTCGGTGCGCCTGTCGAACGTCGCCGAACTCCTGCTGTTCGACACCGCCAACCCGCGATCACTGGCTTACCAGCTGGAGCGGCTGCACGCCGATTTCCACGCGTTGCCCGGCGCTTCGGCCTCCTCGCGTCCGCAGCGGCTGCTCGCGGACGCACGCCGCATGCTGCGCCGCCTCGACCCCGACGACTTGGAGGTCACCGACGCGGACGATCGGCGCACCGAACTGGCGGAGTTGCTGGAGGGAGTGCACTTGCGTCTGCGCAAGGTATCCGAGTCCTTCGAGACCACGACGCTGTCGCTGCCGGTCGGCATCCAGCCGCTGTGGGGTAGCGCGCAGGTTGTCGAATGACCGGTCCGGGCGGTGCGGTGCGCCGCTATCAAGTGGAGCATCGCACCAAGTACTCGTACTCCGGGGAGGTCACCAATTCGTACGGTCGCGCGTACCTCACGCCACGTGACCTGCCCGGCCAGCGACTGCTGTCCCACGACATCCGGATCGACCCGGCTCCCTCGGACCGGTCGGTCGGCGCGGACGTGTACGGCAACATCACCTCCTATTTCCACGTCGCCACCGAACATCGTGCTCTGACCGTCGTCGGCCAATCACTGGTCGAACTCGACGCTCCCCTTCTGGACGACGTCGGCCCGGCCGCCGAGCCTTGGGAGAAAGCGCGGCCGACCGGTGCGAACGGACCGTTCGCCGTGGAGTTCGCCCTGGACCTGCACCCGCCGGAGATCACTGCGGAGATCGTCGCGTACACGGCCGAATCCTTCCCGCCGGGCAGGCCGCTGCTGGAGGCGGTGGCCGAGCTGAACACGCGTATCCACGACGACTTCGCCTACCGGTCCGGCGCCACGACGGTGTCCACCCGGGTGGCCGACGTGTTCGCCGCACGCGCCGGCGTCTGTCAGGACTTCGCCCGCCTCGCCATCGCCTGCCTGCGGTCGCACGGTCTCGCCGCCCGTTACGTGTCCGGCTACCTGGCCACCGATCCGCCGCCGGGCAAGGAGCGGATGGTCGGCGCCGACGCCACGCATGCCTGGGCGGCCGTGTGGACACCCGCCGCGCACGAATCCGACCGCACCGGCCACTGGCTCGACCTCGACCCCACCAACGACCAGTTCGGCGGCGAGCGCTACATCACCGCCGCGTGGGGCCGGGACTACGCGGACGTCCCTCCGCTGCGCGGCATCATCTACACCGACGCCAAGGACAGCACGATCACCGTCTCCGTCGACGTCATCGAGGTCGGAATCTGACCGGCCGACGTGAGTTCGACATTCGGGCGGCGATTCGCCGGACACGTATCGGAGTGCGCGGCTACGGATGATCGGGTTGTTTCGGGGCGCGTCGTGGTGCGAGGTCGATGCGGATGTTGTCGGAGGTGGTGATGACGAAGACCCGGTCACCGCGTTCTTTGTCCCAGTCGGCGGGGATCAGGAAATATCGGTCGTTGGCGCGAGCGAGCAGCAGGAGTCCGCTGTATTGATAGCGATATCTGGTGTCGGGCAGCGTGATTGCGTCGATTCTGGACCTTCCGCCTGCGATGGCGAGTCGGTCGACACTGAACACCACGACCGCGGGCTGATGCCCCAGACCATGGTTCTCCTCCTCGGTTGCGCTACGGCTGCCCTGCACGCTGGCGTAGTACCCGATGGCCCAGAATCCGGCGAGGAAGGCCAAACCCAATAACGTGACCAGCAGTGGTACCGACCGACGGGGTGGGGAGTCGCCGGGTCGCCGGTAGAGCAACCGGTGGTAGGTGGTGGACAGTTCCTGGGCGTACCAGATCAATGCGACGCCGGTGATGAGCGTCAGCGGCAGGCCCAGACTCATCCAGCTGGGCAAATGCTTACGTAGCACAAGCCCTGCCGCGACCCCGGTGCACAGCAGCACCCCGACGACAGTGACTGCCCGCACCCACAGCCGCAGCGCCCGCCGCGGCCGTCGAGTGCGCATGACCGCGACGAGCGGAACCTGCCGTAGTGCGATCACCGCGGCAGCGATCAACAACGCCAGCACGACCGGGAAGAAGGCGCCGTCGAGGCTCTTGATGACGTAGTCGGACACACTGAAGTCCAGCAGACGAGCGTCGATTCCGAAATGCCCGTACCAGGAGCGGGTGTATACCGACCCGACGTAGTAAAGGACCGCCAGGGTCAGGGTCGCTTCCGACGTCGCCACCGCGAAAGCCATCGCGCGCCGAGACGGTGACATCTCATCGGTGCGCGCGCTGCTCATCGTGACGGCGTAGTGGCAGGGGGACTGGTGAAGGGGGATGTCGGGGGCGTGGTGAGCCGAGCCCCTTCGTCGGGCGTGGTCGCCCCGATATCGGCTGTCGTCGGCAAGCTTTCGGTCAACGGGACGGTTGTGAGTGATACCGAGGTTTGGGGTACGTTCGCCGAGCTGGAGTTTCGGGCCGGCTGAGACTGGATCACCGTTACCGTCGGCTGGTCCGCCGACGACGGTACGGGTTCGGTAGTCGATATGGGCGGCGCCGCCGCTGATGACGTCGGCACAGTTGTGGTTGCCGGGCTGGGAGCGGGCTCGGGTGTGCCGCAGGCGACCAGGCTTAAACCCAACGCGACGAGCAGTGGCACCGAACGCAACAGTCCCCCCTTGCATCTGGAGAATCAAGCGATTGTCCCACGAACTCGTTGTGTCGGCAGGGCTCTGAACACTTGGACGGGCGCCGATTCGGAACCACCCTGCGCCGCAACCAGCAGGCGTAGCCGATCTCGGCGCGACGGCGGCCCGGGCGGTTCCAGCCAGGACGGACTCCCCAGTGTGATCATTCAGCCGAAACTCCGGCGGCGATCAGGACGGGGGCCGGCAGCACCCGAGGCGCGGGAGCGCGTCCAGTCCGATCGGCGTCCACCCGGGTGGCGAGCGCGTCGAGGACCTCGATCCGGGTCTCGGGCACCTCGATGTGCATCACCGACCCGGCGAAGAACCGATCGAACTCCGCGACCCGGACAGGCTGCTCGACAGTGGGCAAGGTGCATGACTCCGGCACCCGATCCCCAGAGGAAGGCGAGATCATCATGTGGCCACGGTAAGCCTGTACCCGGGTACGGGATGCAACCCCGACCAGCGAAATCGGGCCCGCTCGCCAGCGCTTCGAGTCACGCGGGACCACTTTGACGATTCACTGGTTTATGAATACAGATTCTGATGTACTTTTACTGTGTGGAGACGTTGCCGCACACCGACGCGCTGGCCCGATTCGGACACGCCCTGTCGGACCCGACCCGCACCCGGATCCTGCTCGCATTGCGTGCGGCCCCGGCCTACCCGTCGGAAATGGCCGAACGGATCGGGGTCACGCGGCAGATCCTGTCCAACCATCTGGCCTGCCTGCGCGGCTGTGGCCTGGTCGTCGCGGTTGCGGAGGGGCGGCGCAGCCGCTATGAACTGGCCGATCCGCGCATAGCCGCGGCTTTGGCGGATCTGCTGGGCTTGGTGCTCGCGGTGGATCCGGCGTGCTGCCCGGAGGCCGATATCGAGGGTTGCTGCTGATGTCCGCGCCCCTGGGCATCCCCTCGCTCCCGGCCGCGGCGAATCAGCCGTCGCGGCGACGGGAGCTGCTGGCCCGGCGAATCCGCTGGTTGGTCGCCGGGACGATCACCTACAACGTGATCGAGGCGGTCATCGCGCTCACCGAAGGGGCGCGGGTGTCATCGACCGCGCTGATCGGGTTCGGGCTGGACTCGGTGATCGAGGTGTCCTCGGCCGCCGCGGTCGCGTGGCAGTTCGCCGGCCGCGACCCCGGGGCGCGGGAGAAGATCGCGCTGCGGATCATCGCGTTCTCCTTCTTCGCCCTCGCCGCGTACGTGGTCGTCGACTCCGTGCGCGCACTGCTGGGTGCGGGAGCGGCTGTGCATTCCCCGGTCGGCATCACCCTGGCGGCGGTGAGCCTGGTGATCATGCCGGTGCTGTCGGCAGCGCAGCGCCGCGCCGGGCGCGAACTCGGATCCGCATCCGCAGTCGCCGACTCCAAGCAAACTCTGCTGTGCACGTACCTTTCGGCGGTGCTGCTGGCGGGGTTGCTGATCGACAGCGTGCTCGGCCGGTCGTGGGCCGACCCGATCGCCGCCCTGGTCATCGCCGCCATCGCGGTCAAGGAAGGCGTCAACGCCTGGCGCGGTGACACCTGCTGCCCGGCCCCGGCCAGCGCCACGGACGCGAGCGGCTGCGACTGCTGCGACTGACGCTCCCACGAGCGAACGCGCGGTGCCCGTATGCGGCACAGGCCCGCGCCCGCTACCACCGAGAAATGCGTGCCCCTGCCACCACGACCTCGCAGCTGTGGACGCGTGTGGAACGCGCCCACAGCCTGTCCCCGTCCGATGCCTGGCCGCACACCCGTAATCACGTCGCGATGCGCGCCGCGGCGGTGGGTCGCGTTGACCTGCTCACGGAGCCGGACTCAGGCGAGCCCACCCGCCGAACTCAGGCGCGCAGGCGCTCCCGGCGGAGCTGGTCGACCTCGGGGAGGTCGAGGGGAGCCAGCTCGGTGACGCCGAGGGCGCGCATCAGCAGCAGGTCGGCGAGTTCGGGGTTGCGGGCCAGCGCCGGGCCGTGCATGTAGGTGCCGATCACCGAACCCTGGACGACGCCCTCCAGCCCGTCGCCGACGCCGTTGCCGACGCCACGGGTGACGCGCGCCAGCCCGTGCGCTTCACCGCCGAGTTTCGTACCGCCCCGGTGGTTCTCGAAGCCGGTTAGCGGCGCGGTGAGCCCGTCGAGCAGCGGTGCGGTGGTCACCTCGCCGATCGCGCGTTCGGTCTGTGGCGAGGTGGTGACGTCGATCAGGCCGACGCCGTCCACCCGCTCGCCCACAGAGGTCTCGTACCACTGGCCGAGCACCTGGATGGCCGCGCAGATCGCGAGCACCGGAGCTCCTTTCGCGGCGGCGCGCTGCAAGCCGGGATAGCGCTGCAGGTGCCGGGTGGCCAGCCGCTGGGCGGAATCCTCCGCGCCGCCCAAGGTGTAGACGTCCAGGGAATCCGGCACCGGGTCGGACAGCGTGATCTCCACGATCTCGGCGTCGTACCCCCGCATGCGCAGTCGCTGGCGCAGCACGAGGGCGTTGCCGCCGTCGCCGTAGGTGCCCATCACGTCCGGCAGCACCAGGCCGATGCGGAAGGTCGAACTCATGATGCCTGCTCCTCGAGGTCACGATTGAGATCGCGGAACGCGGTGTAGTTCGCCAGCACTTCGACGTGGCCGGCGGGGCACGACGCGATGGCGCGCACCGGATCGGGCACCAAGGTGTGCTCCACGCCTGCGTAGGTCAGCCGCACCGCGAGGTCGGTGGCGCGCTCGCCCGCGGCCACCACCTGCACGCCTTCGAAGTGCTCGAACCGCACGTCCCACAGCCACGACAGGTCCTCGCCGTCGGGCACCTGGCCGTTCACCGCGATTACCAGCCCCGCGGAGGTCGGCTCGATCATCGACAGCGCCTCCTGCCAGCCGGCCGGATTCTTCGCCAGCAGCAGACGCGCGTCGTGCTCACCGACCTGCACGGTGCGGTAGCGACCCGCGATCTCGCGGACCGTGCCCGCGGCCGCGACGGCCTGCTCCGCGTCGGCGCCCAGCGCGACGGCGGCCGCCACCGCCTGTGCCGCGTTGCCGCGATTGGCCCGGCCCGGCAGCGCGAGCCGCAGCGGGAACCGCGCGCCCTCCGGCCCGACCAGGTCATCCCCGTCGAGCCACCAATCCGGTTCGGGGCGTTGGAAATCCGCACCGGTACTGCGCCAGTGCGTGCCCTCCCAGACGATCGGCTCACCGCTGCGCGGGCAGCTGGTCGCGTCCATCGCCCAGCCGCTGCCCGCGGACACCCACACCACGTTGGGGTGGTCGTAGGCGATGGAGGTGACCAGTACGTCGTCGCAGTTGGCGACCACGACGGTGGCGGGGTGCCGGGCCAGCCCGGCGCGCAGCTTGCGCTCGATCATGTTGATCTCGCCGACCCGGTCGAGTTGGTCGCGGCTGAGGTTGAGCAGCACCACCGCCGAGGGGTTCAGCGAATCGGTGACGTGCGGCAGGTGCAATTCGTCCACCTCGATCGCGGCCAGCGGCGCGCCCCGGTGCGCGTTGAGCGCGGCGACGATGCCCGCGTCCATGTTCGCGCCGTCGGCCTGGGTCGCGACCGCGCCGAGGGTGCTGAGCGCGGCGGTGGTCATCCTCGTGGTGGTGGACTTGCCGTTCGTGCCGGTCACCAGCACGGTGCGCCGCCGCCGCCCCAACTGGTCCATGACGGTCGGATCGATCTTCAACGCGATCAAGCCGCCGATCATCGAGCCCTTGCCGCGACCCGCCTTCTGCGAGGCCCAGGACGCCGCTCCCGCCGCCGCCAGCGCGAGCCGTCCGCGCACCGATATGTCTGCCACGTCGCGAGTCTATGTTCGCCCCGCGCTCCGGGCGCGCCGCGGTCGGGTGGCGTGGGCCACGCGGCTCAGTCCCGGTAGAGCTTGGCCGCGTAGTTCTCCGGCGAGTAGTAGCGCTCCAGTTCCTCCACCGTCTCGGTCACGTTCGTCTGCACCTCTTTGACCAGGCACGCAGCGCTCGGCAAGGTGTCCTCCGGCCACTGCTCGGGCTCCCACAGGTGGCTGCGCATGAATGCCTTGGCGCAATGAAAGAAGATCTGGTCGACATCCACCTCGACCGCGAGGATCGGGCGATGACCGCGCACCACCATGTCGTCGAAGTATGGCGCGTCGCGCACCAGCCGGGCGCGGCCGTTGATCCGCAGCGTCTCGCGGCGGCCGGGGATCACGAACAGCAGGCCGACATGCGGGTTGGCCAGGATGTTGAGATAGCCGTCGGCGCGCCGGTTACCGGGGCGCTCCGGCACGGCGAGGGTGGTGTCGTCGAGCACCCGCACGAACCCGGCCGGATCGCCTTTCGGGGAGGCGTCGCAGTTGCCGTTCGCATCGCTGGTGCTCATCACCAGGAACGGGGAGGCGGCGATCCACTCCCGGTCCCTGGCGTGCAGCGCGGCCCGCTCCTTGGTGGCGGTGCGCGGCGCGACTTCGCCGAGCAACGCCCGTAGATCCGCCGGGTCGGTGATCTCGCTCATGATTCGATTCAAGCACCGTCCCCGCGGCGATGGCGATCGAATTCGGTTCCGCCACCGGGAGATCGATCACATCGGTTCAGACCGGGGTGTCGAACGTGTTCGGCTGTCCGGTCGCGTCGATCCGGCGCACGGATTCACACAGTGTGGCCTTCAGCTGTGGGCCGCATTCCAGGTGTGTACCCCCTTCTGCCGGTCGGCTCGGAGATCCTGACGAGGTCAGGGGTCTCGATCACCTGGCGATGAAGTCGACAGCCGTTTCCGCATTTCCCGGCTGCATTCCGGTATCGGTCAGCACCTTGAAATCGCATCTACTACGTAGCGCTCGAATGGAGGAGGTATGTACACAACGTTTTGAGTCGCGGACAGTAGGTTCAACGACCATGCGAAATTGTTCGAACTGTAGCCCACCTGGCCGGTGAACTTTGCGACAGTATCCGGATACGCGCGATATGCAGAATTCGCTGTGAATTCGAGGACGGCTGGATCGGGTTCAGCGGCGGAGTTTCCCCTCTTCCTCATGCAGATCTCTCACCTTGCCACGTCCATCGATCGCGATTCAGACCGGGAGGTCGAACATATTGGGCTGTCCCGCCGCGTAGCGGTCGGCGTCGATCCGGCGCAGCGGTTCCAGTTCGGGCGCGCGGAAGAGGGTGTACGTCCGGCAGCGCTCCGCGTTCGAACCGGCCACGTCCAGCAGCGCGTTCACCGCGGCGCGCGCGGACTCGTTGGCGCCCTCCATGGTCGCAAGATCGACATTCGTGCGCACGTAGTCGCCTGCCAGGAAGAGGTTTTCCAGGGCGCCGTGCGCCTGCGGACGGTATTGCCAGGACCCGGCGGTGTTGATCAGCAGCGGATCGGCGTTGGCATTGCGCCGCTGCCCCTCCTGCCACGAGATGCCCGGGTCGAGGAACCAGGAGTGCAGGTCGGCGTCGCCCAGCACCTCGCCGCGGTCGTCCAGGTGCGCCCGGATCTGTGCCCACGCCTCGCGCGCGATTTCCTCGTGCGTGCACTCTTTGGCAGGCTTGCCGAAAAGGATGCCGGGGGTGTTCCAGTCGGAGATATCCACCGACAGGCAGTCCCGCACAGTGCCGTCGCCGAACTCGGTCAGCTTGCGGCGCCACAGCTGGTTCTGACTGATCGAGGTGAGTGACCACGGCGCGTCGATATAAGCGGTGTGGCCGCGCGAGATGTCGGCCGACCTGCGCAGATAGAACTGAATGCCGTTCATCCAGTCGGTGACGAGGTTGTCCATCCCCGCCAATTCCGGCTGGACGGCGAGCACCTGCGGCGACCATAGGGTGCGCGCTCGTTCGGCCGGCAGCGCGACGACGAAATAGTCCGCCTCGATCGTGCGCTGCGCGCCGGTTTCGGCGACGACGCGGGCCGCGACGATCCTGCGGTCGCGCACCTCCAGCTCGCGCACCTCGGTGCCGAGCGCGAACTCGGCCCCGAGTTCACGGATCCGCCGCATCCACGGCTCGATCCAGACCGCGGTGGTCGGGCCGTTGAGCACCCGGTCCAAGCCGCCGTCGTTGCCGATACCCAACGGATTGCCGAGGAACTGCTCGCCCATTGTGCCGATGGTGCGCACGCTCGCCACGTTCTCCTTCGCGGCGACCATGATGCTGGTCAGCGTGCGGGACAGCAGCGCGCGGAACTCGTGCGAGCGGGCGTGGCCACCGACGAAATCGTGCCAGGAGGTGCGCTCCCACTGGCCGACGCGGCGGGCATCGCAGCTGGTGTTGAAGACCAGCAGGCGTTCGGCGAAGTAGATGCCCTCGTCGGGGGGCATCTTCAGCGCGGTCGACAGCGCCGCGCCGAGCGTTTCGCGGAAACTGTCCGGCGAGAATTCGGCGCGGGAGCGCGGACCGAGCGGGACGCGGAAGTCGTCGCCGCCGCGGCGGGCGAATCGCGCCTCCGGTACCGCGACGAGGTTGTCCCATACGCCGTTAGCGTTGCCCGGGAACGGGATTCGGCGCATGGTGTCGGGCACGTGCTGATAGAAGCCCGGAAAGAAGCGGAAGCCGTGTTCACCGGGCAGGTCCGGTCGTCCCCCGGCTCCGGTGCCCGGTACGCCGACGCTGCGGGCTTTGCCGCCCCACGCGCGCTTTTCGTAGACGGTGACCTGGAATCCGCGTTCGGCCAACTCGTGCGCGGCGGTGAGACCGGCGACGCCGCCGCCCAGCACCGCGACCCGTCTGCCGCCGGGATTCGCCGCGCCCGGCGTCGGTCGCGCCGCACCCGCCGCCAGCGCACCCGCTGCCACTCCCGCCGCGACCGTGTTACGAAGCAGTGTTCTTCGCGATACGGTCCATCGATTTTCTGCCATGCGCCGCTCTGTTGCTAGAACCGGGACCAACTTCCACGCCGGGCACTACTGTAAGACGGCGATTCGAGGATCTCGCACCGACCCCGCGAAGCGATCGGTGCGACGTACGGAACTCGTGCGGCCGAGCACACGCGGGCGCGCGCTTCGGCGTCTTCGGGGGTCGGCGTCGATCGGGTTGCGCGGGCCCCTCCGGCCCGGCGTCGCTGCCGTCGTCGCCGGCGGATCCGGGCGTGACCGCCCGTCAGGCCGGGCGGGCGGAGTCCGCCAGTGCGGGCGCGCTCGGCGCCCCGGTGCGGATGTCGGTCGTCACGGCACGCGGCCTGCTCGACGTGGCGGCGAACGCGCCTGCCAGCACCACCACGCCTCCGACCAGTGACAACGGAGTCGGAGTCTCGCCGAGTGCAGTCCAGGCGGCGGCGATCCCGACGACCGGAACGAGCAGCGAGAACGGCGCGACCAGCCCGGCGGGATAGCGCCCGAGCAGGTAGGTCCACAGGCCCGTGCCCACCACGGTGGCGAGAACGGCGATGTAGGCGAGGGCCAGCAGCGCGGGCAAACCTTCGGCTGTGAGCGAGTCGGCCAAGGCGCGAGCGCCCGTGGTCGGCCCTTCGGCGACCAGGGACAACGCGAACAGCGGCAGCGGCGGAACGGCGGTGGTCCACAGCATCAGATGCAGCGGGTTGACGCCCGGGGTCTCGGTGCCCGCCAGGCGCGCGCCGATGTTGCCGAAGGCCCAGCCGAGTCCGCCCGCCAAGGTGAGCAGCACCGGCAGCAGGGTGGCGTGTTCCAGCCGGTCCCAGCCGATCACCGCCATGCCCACCACCGCGACGCCGATCCCCGCGACCTGCGCCGGGCGAATCCGCTCACCCAGCAGCAGCGTGCCGAGCAGCACGGTGAACGGCGCCGAGGACTGCAGGACCAGCGAGGCCAGACCGGTCGGCATGCCCACCCGCATCGCGGTGAACAGGAACGCGAACTGCAGGATGCCGAACCCGGCGCCGTACAGCAGGATCCAGCGCATCCGCACCGGAGGGCGCGGAACGAACAGCAGCGCGGGCACCGCGAGCACCGCGAAGCGCAGCGCCGCGAAGAAGAACGGTGGAAAGTGGTCGAGCCCTACCCGGATGGCGAGGAAGTTCAAGCCCCAGAGCAGGACTACGGTCAAGCCGAGCAGGCGGTCACGGTTGGTCACGCACTCCATCGTGCGGCGCGCTAATCATCAGAACAATCGAATAATATTGGACCAATGATGTAAATTATCTTAATGGATGATCCTGTCACATCCGGTCCGCCCATGGCGCTGGAGCGGCTGCGCGTGCTGCGTGAACTGGCCGATCGAGGCACCGTGGCCGCCGTCGCCGGGGCGCTGTCGATGACGCCTTCCGCCGTTTCCCAGCAGCTCAAGGTGCTGGCCAGGGAAGCGGGCGTGGCCCTGCTCGAGCCCGATGGCAGACGCGTCCGGCTCACCGACGCGGGCCGCGCCCTGGTGGTGCGGGCCGACGAAGTGCTGGCGGCCATGGATCGCGCGGTCGCCGAGATGGCGCACTATCGCGGCTCACCGCGCGGACGGGTCCGCGTCGCGGTGTTTCCCTCCGGCGGCGCCCTGCTGCTGCCGCATGTGCTGCCCGGCATGGTGGACAGCGGTGTCGAGGTGGTTGCGCGGGATGAGGATGTGCCACCGTCGGAGGTGGCGCGACTGCTCGCCGACTACGACGTGGTCCTGACCCATCGCGACGAACGCGCCGCGCCGATCGCCGATCCACGCGTCGCGACGCGGGTGCTCATGCGCGAGCCGATCGATGTCGTCGCGGCGCCGACGCATCGGCTCGCGGGCCGCTCGGCCGTGGCGCCGGAGGAGTTGGCCGACGAGACCTGGCTGAGCGTGCGGGGCGGATTCCCGGTCGACGACGTGCTGCGCTCGATCGCCACCGTGACCGGCGTGCAGCCGCGTATAGCGCAGCGCCTCAACGACTTTCGCGTTATCGAGACCTTGGTCGCCGTCGGCTACGGCGTCGCGCTCATGCCGCGCTATGCCGTAGGCCACCCGGACCTGGCGGTGCTGCGGCTGTCCGGTGTGCGTGCCGCCCGGATGTACGAACTGGCCACCCGGCCCCGGGCCGAGGCCCGTCCGGCGATCGCGGCTGTGCTCGCGGCGTTCGAATCGGCCGCCGCGTCGGCGACAGACGATTCCGGGACGCCGCCCGGAAAAGGCGCCGCCACCGGGGCATAACTCCGGGCGGCGGCGCCGAGTCGGCAGGCGAACCGATCAGAATCCCGGCGGCGATTGGTGTCGGTAGGGGTGCTGTGCCTGCGAGCTGACGTAGCCGAAGTCGTCGGCGACCATCGCCGCCAGCTCCAGCAGCGCCCGCCGAGTGGGCTTGCTGACCAGTTCCAGATCGATCTCCGCGCCCTCGGCGAGGTGGTCGTCGAACGGCACCACCTGCACCGCGCGGGTGCGGTCGAGGAACAGCTTGCGCAGCTGGTCGAGATCGACGGTGGACGCGCCGCGCCGGGAAGCGTTCACCACCACGACCGTTCGTTCCACCAGCTTGCCGTAGCCGTGGTGGTCGAGCCAGTCCAGCGTGGCCGACGCGCTGCGCGCACCGTCGATGGCGGGCGAGGTGACCAGCACCAGCGAACTCGCCATATCCAGCACGCCCGCCATCGCGGAGTGCATCAAGCCGGTGCCGCAGTCGGTCAGGATGATGTTGTAGAACGACTGCAGAATGCCGATCGCCTTGCGGTAGTCCGCTTCGCTGAACGCTTCGGAGACCGCCGGATCCTGTTCACTGGCAAGCACTTCCAAACGGCTCGGCGCCTGCGAGGTGTGCGCCCGCACGTCGGAGTACCTGGTGATGTGCTGGTCCTCGAGGAGGTTGCGCACGGTGGAGCGGGTCTGCCGCGGCACCCGGTGCGCGAGCGTGCCCAGGTCGGGATTGGCGTCGATCGCGATGACCCGGTCGCCGCGCTGCGAGGCGAAGGTGGAGCCGAGACCGACCGTGGTGGTGGTCTTCCCGACGCCGCCCTTGAGCGAGAGGATCGCGATCCGGTAGTCCCCGCGCACCGGCTGGTTCACCCGGTCGACGAGGTCCTGGTAGACGATGTCGGCCGCCGATTCGCCCGGGTTGATCATGCCGCCGGAGGCCTTGTGCACGGCACGGCGCCAACCGCTGCGCGGCGCCCTGCGAGCCCGCCTGAGCAGGTTGAGATCGTTCACCGAATGCCCCGGCTGGCCGGGCTGCGGCACGTGCTGCGGTTGGAACGGCGGTGCGGACAGATGCGGCGGACCGCCCTGCCAGCTCGGCACCTGCGGTTGCCCGATCGGCGGCGGGG
The DNA here is from genome assembly GCF_001612765.1 of Nocardia arthritidis NBRC 100137. Classification (GTDB taxonomy): domain Bacteria; phylum Actinomycetota; class Actinomycetes; order Mycobacteriales; family Mycobacteriaceae; genus Nocardia; species Nocardia arthritidis. Next base: position 55,338 of record NZ_BDBB01000028.1, on the reverse strand, counting down.
GCGGCGGTTGATAAGGGGGCGGCGGAGGCTGATGCGTCACCGGTGGTGGCGGCGGAGCCCAGCTGTAGATCGGGCCGCTGGGTTGATCCTGCTGCGGCGCACCGGATCCGGGCTGCGCGGAATCCACCGGAACTCGCCGGACCAAGCCGTCGCCGCCGATCTCCTGGCGGTACTCCCCATAACCGGGATGGGGCCCTTCCGGAGGTGTCGCTATCGGGTGGCTACCGCTGTGGCTCGGCTGCGGCTGAAATGCCCCGGTAGGGAACGGCTCCCCCGGAAACGGTGACGGAGGGGGATACGGGCCCGGGCTCGGCGGGGCGTACGAACCGTAGGGCTCGGCCGGTCCGGCCTGCGGGGGAGCCCAAGCCTGCGCCGGTGCGTCCGCTTGCGGGTAGACCGTGGTCTGCTCCGTCGAGCCTTGCGGCTCCGGCCGTTCGGGCTGCGCGTCCGGCTGGGCAGGCCCATCCGCCACGTCGGATTCCTTCGCTTCCTCGCCGCCGATCGGTTCGGCCGACGGATCGGTGGCCGCGGACTCCGTGTCGCTGACTTCGGCCGTATCCACGGAGTGACTCTGCAGCCAGGGCGGTGAGGTCGGATTGTGGTCGTTTGGTGTCACGGTTCCCCCATCTGCTCGGGAATTCGAGCAGAGAGCTCGGCGCTTGGAGTGCGAATCCCACGCTAGCACGGGGTTCGCTACGCCGTGTCGCGGTAGGCGTGCCGGACGTGGGGAGCGGCGCGGCCCACAACCGGTCTGCGCCAGCGGGATCGGGCGCCGCGCGGTGGAACCGTCGCGACGCCCGTCCGAGTCCTTCCGGAATGCGCTGTCAGTGCGCCCGGTTCACCGCCGACACCACCGCGCGCAGCGACGCGGTCGTGATCGAGGTGGCGATGCCGACGCCCCACACCACCCGGTCACCGATCGCGCACTCCACGTAGGCGGCGGCCTGCGCGTCGTCACCCGCGGACATCGCATGCTCGGAGTAGTCCAGGACCTCGACCTCGAAACCGACCGCGGCGATCGCGTCGACGAACGCCGCCAGCGGTCCGTTGCCCTTGCCGGTGATCTCCTGCTCGACGCCGTCGACCTTCACCACGGCCACGATGGAGTCGACCCCGCCGTCGGTCTCCGACGCGGTGACCTTCTGGCGCATCCGCTCCAGCGGGCGGATCGGGCTCAGGTACTCCTCGTGGAAGACGTCCCACATCTCCTTGGGCGTCACCTCGCCGCCCTCGCCGTCGGTGATCTTCTGGATCGCCTGGGAGAACTCGATCTGCAACCGCCGAGGCAACGCCAGCCCGTGGTCGGTCTTCATGATGTAGGCGACGCCGCCCTTGCCGGACTGCGAGTTGACCCGGATGACCGCCTCGTAGGTGCGGCCGACGTCCTTCGGGTCGATCGGCAGGTAGGGCACCTCCCAGACGATGTCGTCGACATCCGCCCCGGCGGCGTCGGCCGTGGTCTTCATCGCGTCCAGGCCCTTGTTGATGGCGTCCTGGTGGCTGCCGGAGAACGCGGTGTAGACCAGGTCGCCGCCGTACGGGTGGCGCTCGTGCACCGGCAGCTGGTTGCAGTATTCGACGGTCCGCCGGATCTCATCGATGTCGGAGAAGTTGATCTGCGGGTCGATGCCGCGGGAGAACATGTTCATCCCCAGCGTGACCAAGCAGACGTTGCCGGTGCGCTCGCCGTTGCCGAACAGGCAGCCCTCGATCCGGTCGGCGCCCGCCTGGTAGCCCAGCTCGGCGGCGGCCACCGCGGTGCCGCGGTCGTTGTGCGGGTGCAGCGACAGCACGATCGAGTCGCGGCGGGCCAGGTTGCGGCTCATCCACTCGATCGAGTCGGCGTAGACGTTCGGCGTGGCCATCTCCACGGTGGCGGGCAGGTTGATGATCAGCGGCTTGTCCGGCGTCGGCGCGATGATCGCCGAGACCGCGTCGCAGACGTCCTTGGCGTACTCCAGCTCGGTGCCGGTGTAGGACTCCGGGCTGTACTCGTAGCGCCAAGAGGTGTCCGGGTAGCGCTGCTCGATCTCCAGGCACAGCGCGGCGGCGTCGGTGGCGATCTTCTTCACCGCCTCGCGGTCGGCGCGGAACACCACCTTCCGCTGCAGGATCGAGGTGGAGTTGTAGAAGTGCACGATGACGCTCTGCGCGCCCGCGCATGCCTCGAACGTGCGTTCGATCAGCTCCGGGCGGCACTGGGTCAGCACCTGGATGGTCACGTCGTCGGGGATCGCGCCGTCCTCGATGATCTCGCGGACGAAGTCGAAATCGGTCTGGCTCGCCGAAGGGAACCCGACCTCGATCTCCTTGTAGCCCATCCGCACCAGCAGGTCGAACATGCGGCGCTTGCGGGCGGGGCTCATCGGGTCGATCAACGCTTGGTTGCCGTCGCGCAGGTCGACCGCGCACCAGCCCGGCGCCCGATCGATCACCCGGTCCGGCCAGGTGCGGTCGGGCAGCGAGATCGGTTCGACCTCCTCGGCGAACGGCCGGTAGCGGAACGTCGGCATCGAGGAGTTCTTCTGTTTGTTCCACCCGGGCTGGTCGGCGGGGGCGGGCTTGCTCGGCGCGGTGATGGTGCGCGCGGCGGATACGAATGCGTCAGCAGGGGACATGGGGGTTTCTCCCGAGGATGTCGTTTTTCCCAATGGGCTGGGTCGACCGGCGCGGCAAAACCCCGCGACGGGAGCCGGTCCGATCAGACCCCGTCGCGGCGGTCGAGAAGAAGTGCCCGCTGCATGATGTCCGCGAGTTTACCGTGCCGCTGTCCGGGCGGGAAGGGAGGTCCGTCGTCGGGTGATCCGACGACCCGGCTACCGTTCGGTCCGGCAGTGGACAACGCTTGTACGGGCCGGGGGTCCGACGGGACGTCGAAGGATTGGCTATGACGTGGCTGGAGCAACTGGCCGTCTTCGGTGCGGGCATCGCGGCGGGCGGCATCAACACCATCGTCGGCTCCGGCACGCTGCTCACGTTTCCCGTTCTGCTGGCGTTCGGCCTTCCTCCGGTGACCGCGAACGTCTCCAACACCATCGGTCTGGTCCCCGGTTCCATCAGCGGTGTGCACGGATATCGCAGGGAACTCGCAGGCCAGCGCGACCGGTTGGTGCGGCTGGGCACCGCGTCGTTGCTCGGCGGCATCACCGGCGCGGTGCTTCTGCTGGTGTTACCGGCCGACGCGTTCAAGGCGATCGTGCCCATATTGATCATCCTGGCACTGGTGCTGGTGGTCGTGCAGCCGCGATTGGCAGGCTGGGTCAAGCGACGCAGGGACAACGACGGCGCCCCGGCGCCCGCGCACGGCGGCTCCGTCCTGTTCGCCGCGATCTTCGCCACAGGTGTCTACGGCGGGTACTTCGGAGCCGCCCAGGGCGTGCTGCTGATCGGTTTGCTGGGCGTTTTCGTACACGACGACATCCAGCGCCTCAACGGAGTGAAGAACGCGCTCGCCCTGATCGTGAACGCGGTGTCCGCGCTGATCTTCATCGCCGTGGCGGATGTCGACTGGCGTGCGGCGGTGCTGATCGCGCTCGGCTCGATCATCGGCGGGCAGCTCGGCGCACGGCTGGGCAGGCGGATGCCGCCGGTCGCGCTGCGCGCGGTCATCGTCGTGGTCGGCGTCATCGCGGTGATCCGCCTGATGGCGTCCTAGAGCGGGGCGGATGGCAACGATGCGTACGAACCGGTATTGCCGCGGAAATCTCAGGGTCGGATGTCAATCCTCAGGATGACGACGCCCGCCCGCGCGGGGCACAGGATGAGTGCCGTGCCTAGCTGGAAGATCGTCATCGCCGCCGCGCTCGCCGCCGCGCTGCCCGCGGTGAGCGGCTGCGGCGGCCCGCCGAGCCGACACGAGTCGGCGGTCGCGGAACTGGCCGCGCAGGCCGACGCTGCGCCGACGCCGCTGCTCGAGTGGGCGCCGTGCGCGGAGCCGAAGCTGAACAGGTTCCAATGCGCGACCGCGCAGGTGCCGGTGGACTACGCGCATCCGGACGGTCCGACCCTCGGGCTGGCGGTGGTGCGTCAGCAGGCCACCGACCCACAGCGGCGGATCGGCACGCTGTTCTCCGCTGTCGGCGGTCCCGGTGGATCGGGGCTGCGCTGGGCGGAGCAAGGGGAACTGCTCGGCGGCGAGCTCGCGCGCCGCTTCGACGTGATCACCTTCGACCAGCGCGGGATCGGCCGCAGCGGACAGGTGCGGTGTTTCGCGGACGCCGGACAGCAGCACCGGTTCTGGTCCGGCGCGGTGTTGGCGCCGGTGAATCCGGAGCAGGAGCGTGCGGCCGACGCGGCGAGCCGTGAGCTGGCCGCCGGTTGCGCGGCACACGGCGGCGCGCTGCTCGGCCACCTGACCACCGTGGACGCGGCGCGCGACCTGGACCTGCTGCGCCGGGCCGTCGGCGATCCGCAGCTGACCTACGAAGGCGGTTCCTACGCCAGCTACCTGGGCCAGGTGTACGGAGCGCTGTTCGGCGATCGGGTGCGTGCGCTGCACCTGGCGTCGGTGATCGACCCGGATACCTACACCAACGACACGCGACGCGCCATCGAGAACCGCGCGGCCGGAACCGAAGAAGTGCTCGGTGAATTCCTGCGGCTGTGCGCGGACGCGGGACGGGAGCGCTGCGCCTTCGCCGCGCCGGGCGGTCAGGGCGATGCCGTCGTGAGTGGAGGTGCGGGCGCTCCCGTCCGCCCCGCCGACCTCCGCACCCGCAATGACGCTGTGCTGCAACGCCTTCGCGAGGGTCCCCTCGTGGTGGGGGCCGGAGAGCGGGCGCGGACGGTCACCTATGCCGAGGTGCTGTCGTCGCACGCGCTGTTGCTGTACGACCCGGAGCGGGGCTGGCCCGCCCTGGCCGAACTGCTCGCCGAACTGGAACGCGGATCGGCGGGCAACCCCGACGCGGTGGGCGAGATCCTTTCGGCGACGGCGCAACCGGACGACTTCCTGGACTCTTTCATCGCGATTTCCTGCGCGGACAACAGCTTTCCACGCGATCCCGGCCAATGGCCCGGCATGGCGCGGGATCTGGCGGGCGTCAGCCCGACTTACGGCGCGTTCTGGTTGTCGTTGCTCCATGCGTGCGCCTTCTGGCCGTCCCCGCCCGAGGGGTATGCCCAGCGGTATACCGGGCCGTGGATCCTGCGATCGGACACCCCGGCCGTGTTGGTCGACAACCGATTCGACCCGGCCACTCCGCTCAGCGGCGCACGGCGCGCGCAGCAGGAATTGGTGAACGCGCGGTTGGTCGTCGTCGAGGACGGGTACGGGCACACCCCGCTGAACGAATGCACCCGGAAGCTGCGCGAGCATTATCTCATCGACCTACAGCTACCCGCTCCCGGGGCGACCTGCCGCCCCGATGAGCTGCCGTTCGACCGATAGCGAAAACGGATATCTGTTCACAAAACGGGAATACCGGTAATCTGCGCACGCTAAGCCTGATGATGGAAGGTGACCGGTGCGTAGACGTGCCTTGTTCAAGGCGGCGGGCACCGCCGCCCTGCTCGGTGCTGTGGGGACGATGACGGGGACGAGCACGGCGTCCGCCGACCCGATGTGGGAGGCCTTGTTCCGCGCCTGGGTGCCGGAGATCTTCGCCCCGATTCCCGACCCGGCGGAGCACTCGCCCGCGATCGTCATCGGCTCGGGCTTCGGCGCCGCGGTGACCGCGTTGCGCCTGGCCGAGGCCGGGATCGTCACCACCGTGCTGGAACGCGGTTCGCGCTGGCCGAACGACCCGTGGCGGGAGATCTTCACCGGCGACGACCTGCCCGACGGCCGCGGCTTCTGGCACCGCACCCACTTCACCGGCGTCACCAAGGTGCCGATGCGTTTCGCCAGTTTCGGCGGCGTGCTGGACTGCACCGAGTATCCGGGCATCGACGTCTGGCGCGCGGCCGCGGTCGGCGGCGGCTCGGTGATCTTCAGCGGGGCCATGATCGCCCCGCAGCGCCGCTTCTTCGACCACGTCTTCGGTGGCACCGTCGATTACGGCGAGATGGAGCGCGTCTACTATCCGCGCGTGCGGGACATGCTGCGGCTGAGCCCGATGCCGGCGGACATCTACAACTCCTCGCCGTTCACGCATTCCCGCGCCTGGGACGACCAGGTGCGCAAGGCCGGCTACCAGCCCCAGCCGAACGACTCGATCTTCAACTGGGACATCCTGCGCGCCGAACTCGCGGGCGGTGCGAAGCCGTCGGCCACGGCGGCCAGGAGCAATCTGGGCAACTCCAACGGCGCCAAGTTCGACCTGAACCAGAACTACTTGGCGTACGCGCAGGGCACCGGACGGTGCGGAGTCTTCCCCGGCCATCGGGTGGACGCCATCGCGCAGGAGTCCGGCGGCCGCTACGCGGTCACCGTGACGAAGCTGTCGCCGACCGGTGATGCGCTGTCCACCCGCACCCTCACCTGCGATCGGCTCTTCCTCGGCGCCGGATCGATCGGCACCTCCGAACTGCTGGTCCGTGCCCAGGCCACCGGCGCGCTGCCGAACCTGAACGAGCACGTCGGCGACGGCTGGGGCACCAACGGTGACGTGGTGCTCGCCCGCGGCGCCAGCGCGCTGGCCGGTCACGGCCAAGGCGTGCCGAGCGCGAGCCGGATCTTCGACGAATCCGGCGTACCGCTGACTTTGGAGAGCTGGTACATCCCGGGGATCCCGTTCGAGACCGGCGCGCTGGCCTCGCTCGGCATGGTGCTCGACCCGACCCGTACGCGGTTCGGCTACAACCGGGCCACGAACCGGGTCGGGCTGAGCTGGTCGGTCAAGAACCGGGACGACACCGTGGCGGCGGCCAGGGCGGTCGACCACCGGATCGCCGAACGCGCGGACGCCCTCGTCGAGTACAGCGCCCTCGGCTACGACGCGAACGCGCTGTTCACCGCGCATCCGCTCGGCGGAGCGGTGCTGGGGCGGGCAACCGACGGCTACGGCCGCGTGCACGGTCATCCCGGCCTCTACGTGGTGGACGGCGCGGCGATACCGGGCAGCACGGGGACGGTCAATCCGTCGCTCACCATCGCCGCGCTTGCCGAACGCAATATCGAGGCGATCGTTCGCGCCGGTCGCTGAGCACGTAGGCCTCCGGGCGGTGCGTCCGGGAGTATCGCCAACCGTGCCGAGCATGCTTTCGGCGTACTAATGTCGGCGGCACCGTTCGGCGTCGAAGGGATTCGCAGTGTCCGCTCCCGCTTCCAGCTCGGGCATCGAGAGTTCCTCCGCCGATCGATACGGCCTGCGGGAATCGCCACAGCCGCAGGACTATCCGCGCAAGCCGCCGATGCTGTGGACCGATTTCGTGATGCTCGCGCTGGCCGTCGTGTCCGTGGCGCTGGTCGCCTGGATCACCTTCTTCCCGGTCTCCGGGCACACCTACCACGTGGTCGTCGTCGTCGACTGGTCCCTGTGCGCGGTGTTCGCGATCGAGTTCCTGTGGCGCTGGCGCCGTGCGGGCTGGCCGTGGACCTTCCCGCTCGTGTACTGGTACGAGGTCCTCGGCATGATCCCGGTGACCAGCCTGTTCTTCCGCGGCTTCCGGTTGTTGCGGCTCGTGGTGATCGTCGTCCGGCTCGCCCGGGTGGCCGATCGCCTGTTCGGCGACCGGGTGACGGCCGCGGTGGTGAACCGGTTCGTGGCCACCATCGTCGACACCATTCGCCGTCCGATGACGATCGCGGTGATGGACGAAGTGGCGCAGGTGCTGCGCACCGGGCACTACACCCGCAACATCGCGGCCGCCCTGGAGGAGAACCGCGCCGAGCTCGACGAGATGATCCTCGAGCTGATCAAGAAGGACCCGCAGGCGGGCCGGGTGCGCTACATCCCCTTCCACGACGAGATCATCCGGCTGATCGCCGACACCACCTTCCGCATCGTGTTCCAGGTGCTGGAGGATCCGCGCACCGACGAACTCGTCGCGGACGTCCTGCGAGAGAACATCGATCAGATCCGCGACGCGGTCCGCGACGGTGCACGGGTGCCGCCGTCCGCGTACGGGCCGACACCCGACGAGGACTGCGTGCGGCATCGCGTCACTCGGGCACCGCGTGCCTGATCGCGTCCCGCGGCTGCGCCAAACGCACGGTCTCCCAGGCGATCAGCGCGATCAGGACGACGCACAGCAGGGCCAGCGACGCCAGCGCGGGCAGAGCACAGGCCAACGGGATGAGCGCCAGCAGCACCGCCACGGCGACCACGCGGGGCATCGTGACGGTGCCGGTGGCGAAGTGCTTGAATCCCACCAGCGCGATCAGATACAAAACGACGCCGCCGTAGAGTGCGTACAGCGGGATGCCGTACAGCGCGTCCTTCAGGGTGTGGTGCGAGGAATCCCCGACGTAGTAGAGAACTTTCTTCAGCCCCAGTGACAGCGCGATGATCCCGACGATCATCGGGAAGTGCCAGAAGGTGTAGGAACCCTGCGCGATCTTGATCTGCCGCCTGCCCTCGGCATGGACGAGTTCGTGCTCCACCGCCAGTGCGGCGACGTCGAAGTACGCCCACCACAGCAGACCGGAAACGGCGAGGCCCAATAGCGAGCCGAGAGCGATCGGCCAAGAGATCGGCAGATCGGCCACCCCGATGCCGATCGAGACGATCGATTCACCGAGCGCGACGATGACGATCAGCCCGTAGCGCTCGACGAAATGCCTGGCCGAATTCAACCGCCAATCGGTGCCGGCGAACAACGTCCACAGGTAGTCGCCGGCGATCGCGGCGATCCACAGGGCGATCTGCACCCTGCCGGTGGTCAGCGCGGCGACGACCAGCAGCGTGGTGCCGAGGGTGATCGAACCGAGCGCCCAGCGCAGCAGTTGGCCGCGCAATTGCGGATCAGCGGCACTGGCCAGCCAGAACATCCCGAAGTGCACCAATCGCACGACCAGGTAGGCGATGGCGAAGACCAGCGGCCCGAACCATCCGCCGGTCTTGTCGTCGAACGCCTCCGGGATGGTGAGCGCGGCGAGGAACGCGCCACCCATGGCCGCGAACATCGCCACCCGTGCGATGCCCTCGTCGGCGCGAACCACATTGCCGAGCCAGGAGTAGGCGATCCACAGCCACCACATCACCGCGAGCACCAGCGCCGCGCGCAACGCGTTCTTCGCGCTGGCGTCGTCCGCGACCAAGCCGGTGACCATGGTGAACGCGAAGACGAGCACCAGGTCGAAGAACAACTCGAGCTGGGTCACCGAGGCGTCTGCGGCCATCGGCTGGAACCGCACTCGTTTGGAACCGATCATGCCGCTCATCGTCGCACCCCGATCGGTTCGGCGCCGGTTCGCTGCCGCGCCCGCCCGCCGATTTCGCGCAGAGCACAGCGCGGCTACACGGGCTGGTAGGTCTCCGTTTCGGGGAACCGCTCGGCGAAATCGATGAAACACTCCGCCACCACTTCATTGGCCTTGCGGAAAGTGCGTTTCAGCAGAAATCCGGGAACGGGGAGGGGTAGATAGAGTTCGACGTGGTACCAGACGTGCGTGCCGTCGACGCTGTCGGACACTTCGAAAAAGCCGCCGCCCCGGACGCCCCGGGTGCTGTCGGCGACAACCCAGGAGGATCGGTCGTCGGTCCAATCATATTCGAGCACTTGAAGATCCGAGCTGCCGAGCAGTTCCGCCTTGAGGAAGACGCGCCGCGGCCTGCGCCGGGCGTCGCGGGTGGCGACCCGCACGTCGCTGTAGGAGGACGACCATTCCGGAAGCGATTCGACGGCTGTCAGGGCATCCATGACCTGTTCGGGATCGGTATCGACGAAGAATCGGATATCCGTTTTGGTGCGCATGGCATACCTCCGACCCCCGGTTGGACAAGTCGGCCGATTGTCTCCGCGATTTGTCCGGTTCGTCAACCTGGCTGCGCGAGACCACATCTCGGCTAACCGGATAACGTGCCGTTATCAGGTCGAGATCGGCGATCGGCTACCGATGGAACAACTTCCGGACGGAAGGATGGGGTCGGCCGGAGGGCCGCGCGCCTACGATCGGATCCGAATGGGCGCCGGTCTGCGGCGCCGTCGGTCGGGCGGGAGGATGTCATGAAATACGCCGAACTGCTGGCGCAGGCGCGGGACGCGATCACGGTGCGCCGGGTCTACGGTGACCCCTACGAATCCGGCGGGGCGATAGTCATCCCCGCCGCCTCGGTCGGCGGCGGCGGTGGCGGAGGCGGAGGCGGCGGGAACAGTCCGGACGGGGAGGGCGCCGGGGAAGGGGTGGCGTTCGGAGTGGGCGCCAAGCCCGTCGGCGCCTATGTGCTCCGCGACGGGCGGTTGACCTGGCATCCAGCCGTGGATGTCAACGCGATCATCGAGACGGCGGGCAAAGTGCTGATCGCGGGGGTGCTGGCCTTCGCGCTGACTCGCTACGCCAAACGCCGCGCCTGACCGGCGCGGCGAGCGACGTTTCGGCGTCGGGGAGCACCGGACCGGGCGCGGGGCGATGCCGCCCGGCGCGCGATCCGGCGCGCGTTCATTCCGATGTGGCGGGCTCGACGATCGCGTCGGGCCCTGGATACACCAGCGACTCGTGACCGTCGGAGAAGCGCACCACGTAGGGCGGCGTCCCCTCCGGCCCGCGGACCTCGATGATCTCGGCCAGGTGATCCACTTCTCCCACCACGTGTCCGTGCACGCAGAGTCGATCTCCTACATGTGCGATCATCGCCCCATTATCGAACGCCAGTGGTGCGCGTCACAACCACTCGGGCGAAGGCGGCCGATCGGATTCAGTCGTCCGCGCTGATCACGCGCTCGACCGCGGCTTCGATCAATGCCCGGCTCTGCTCCTCGGTGAACACGTCGGGCAGCGTCATTCGGTCGACGATCAGCCAGTTCAGTGCGAGGTAGAGCAACAGCACCGACTTCTCGTCGCCGGGCAGGCCCGCCGCGAGATGGTTGCGCACGTTGTAGTCGATGTCCTCGCGCACCCGTTCGGTCAGCACCGCGCGCAATTCCGGCCGCCGGGTCGCCTCCAGGCGTAATTCGAGCAGCGCCAGGTAGCCGGTGCGGAACGCCTCGATGCGTCCGACCGTCTCCGTCATCAGTTCGACGATATTGGCGCGGGTCTTCGGCCCGTCGGTCAGTTGGGTCATCGTGGCTTCGCTCGGCTGTAGCCGCTCGTAGAACCGTCGGCCCGCCTGAGTGAGCAGGTCGTCGCGGTTGGTGAAGTAGTTCGACGCCGTGCCCGCGGGTACGGCGGCCTCCTTGTCCACCGCGCGGAAGGTCAGTCCGCGCGCCCCATCGCGCGCCAAGACCTCGATCGCGGCGTCGACCAGCGCCTGTCGTCGCTCCGGATTGGTCCGCACTTGACACCACTCCATTCGTAGTACTATCTTTCAACCACTACAGACAGAGTACTACAAGTGAGGTGTGGGTATGCGAAAGCTTGTCTACTATGTGGCCGTGTCGCTGGACGGCTACATCGCGGGCCCGGCGGGGGAGTTCGACTTCTATCCGTTCGACACCGAAATGAGCGCGTGGATCAGCGGGCGGTATCCGGAATTCGTGCCGAGTCACTTGCGTCCGCTGGTGGGGATGGCGGTGGACGAACAGAACAAGCGGTTCGACACCGCCGTGATGGGCCGCGGCACCTACGAACCGGCCCTGTCCGAAGGCGTGACCAGCCCGTACGCGCACATGAAGCAGTACGTGGTCTCCAGCACGCTCGGGCGCATTGACGATCCGGCCGTCGAGCTGGTCGAACGCGACCCCCTCGGCCTGGTGCGGGAGCTGAAGCAAACCGAAGGCGGGGATATCTGGCTGGTCGGCGGTGGCGAACTCGCCGCCCAGCTGCTGGGCGAGCTGGACGAGATGATCATCAAGAGTTACCCGGTGGTCGCGGGCGGCGGGATATCCGCGTTCTCCGGCGCGTTCCGTCCCACTTTGTTCGCCCCGGTGCAACGCAAAGAGTTCGGCAACGGCGCGCAGGTCACCTGGTTTACGCGGGCCTGAGTTCCCACTTCCCTCCGAAAGGTGTTTTCATGCGAAAACTCGTCTATTTCGTCGGCCTCTCCCTCGACGGCTATATCGCGGGGCCGAACGGTGAGATCGACTTCTTGCCGGTGGGCGATGAGATGTGGGAGTGGCTGCGCGCGGAGTATCCCGAGACGCTGCCCACCCACGTGCGGCCGCATATCGGACTCCCCGTGGACGCGCCGAATCAAAAGTTCGACACCCTCGTCATGGGTCGCGGCACCTACGATCCCGCCCTGGCCATCGACGTGACCAGCCCGTACGCCCACATGAAGCAGTACGTGGTGTCCAGCACGCTCGGCCGCATCGATGACCGGGCGGTCGAACTGGTCGAGCGCGACCCGGTGGGGCTGGTCCGCGAACTGAAACGGCAGGACGGTAAGGACATCTGGCTGGCGGGTGGCGGCCTGCTCGCCGCCGCGCTGCTGGAGGAGATCGATGAACTGGTGATCAAGAGCTATCCGGTCGTCGCGGGCACCGGGGTACCCGGCTTCGCGGGCGAGTTCCGTCCGACGCTGTTCCGGCCGACCGAGCGCAAGGCTATCGGCGACGGCGTCCAGGTCAGTTGGTTCACCCGGGCCTGAGCCGGCGCCCGGCCTCGGGGGACGCGGCCGGCTCGGTCGTCGAGTCGGGAGCGATCTGCCCGTTGCCGCCTGCGCTCCGCCGGGAGAGACCCAGGTCAGCTCGCGTCGGTGAGGAACGACAGCCGCACTTGCCGGTCCGGGTTGTCGACATTGAGATCGACCAGCGCGATCGACTGCCACGTGCCGAGGGCGAGCTTCCCGCCGATTACCGGAACGGTCGCGTACGGCGCGATCAGAGCGGGCATGACGTGGGAGCGTCCGTGTCCGCGCGAGCCGTGCGCGTGCCGCCACCGGTCGTCGGCGGGCAGCAGATCGCGCAGCGCGGCCAGCAGATCGTCGTCGCTGCGCGCGCCGAGTTCCATGACCGCGATCCCCGCGGTGGCGTGCGGCACGAAGACGTGCAGCAGCCCGTCGCCGCCGGCTGTACGCGCGAAAGTCGCGCACTGCGGCGTGATGTCCTGTACCACTTCACTGTGGCCTGTTCGCACGTCGAGCAGTGTGCTCTTCATGTGCACATCGTCCCTCATCCGTCGCGGCCCCCGCGGTGCTATCGGGATGGGATGCGGCTGTGGGCTTTTCCACAAGCCGGGCAGGTAGCGGCAAAACCGCTGGCCCCGGCCGGTACCCTGAATGACTGTTACCAGTTTGTTGTCGATCTTGGAGGACCCTGTCGTGGCTCTCGTGGTTCAGAAGTACGGAGGATCCTCGGTGGCGACCGCCGAGCGTATCCGGCGCGTCGCTGAACGGATCGTGGAGACCAAGAAGCAGGGCCACGATGTGGTGGTCGTCTGCTCCGCCATGGGTGACACCACCGACGAGTTGCTCGATCTCGCGCAGCAGGTGGCGCCGTCGCCGCCCGCCCGCGAGATGGACATGCTGCTCACTTCCGGTGAGCGCATCTCCAACGCGCTGGTCGCCATGGCCATCCACTCCCTCGGTGCCGAGGCCCGCTCGTTCACCGGTTCGCAGGCGGGTGTGATCACCACCGGCGCCCACGGCAACGCGAAGATCATCGACGTGACCCCCGGTCGCGTCCGCGCCGCCCTGGACGAGGGCCTCGTCGTCCTGGTCGCGGGCTTCCAGGGCGTGAGCCAGGACAGCAGGGACGTCACCACGCTGGGTCGCGGCGGCTCGGACACCACCGCCGTCGCGCTGGCGGCCGCGCTGCAGGCCGATGTCTGCGAGATCTACACCGACGTGGACGGCGTCTTCACCGCCGATCCGCGGATCGTGCCCGACGCGCAGCGGCTCGAGCAGGTCTCCTACGAGGAGATGCTGGAACTGGCGGCCTGCGGGGCCAAGGTGCTGATGCTGCGTTGCGTCGAATACGCCCGCCGCTACAACGTGCCCGTGCATGTGCGCTCGTCCTACACCGACAAGCAGGGCACCTACGTTTACGGATCGATGGAGGACATCCCCTTGGAGCAAGCAATCCTCACCGGCGTCGCGCACGACCGCAGCGAGGCCAAGGTGACCGTGGTCGGGCTGCCGGACGAACCGGGCTACGCCGCCAAGGTGTTCCGCGCCGTCGCCGACTCGGAGATCAACATCGACATGGTCCTGCAGAACATCTCGAAGATCGAGACCGGCAAGACCGACATCACGTTCACGCTGCCGAAGTCCGAGGGCGCCCGCGCGGTCGAGATGCTGACCAAGCGCCAGGCCGAGATCGGCTTCTCCCAGGTGCTCTACGACGATCACATCGGCAAGGTGTCGCTGGTCGGCGCGGGCATGAAGAGCCACCCGGGCGTCACCGCCACCTTCTGCGAGGCGCTGGCCGAGGCGGGTGTGAACATCGACCTGATCTCCACCTCGGAGATCCGGATCTCCGTGCTGGTCAAGGACACCGAGCTGGACGAGGCCGTGCAGGTGCTGCACAAGGCCTTCGACCTGGGCGGCGACGAGGTCGCGGTGGTCCACGCGGGAACGGGGCGATAGGCCATGGGAGTTCGCGTAGGAGTCGTCGGCGCGACCGGACAGGTCGGCGCCGTCATGCGGAAACTGCTGGACGAGCGCGACTTCCCCGCCGACGAGTTGCGGTTCTTCGCCTCCGCCCGTTCGGCGGGCAAGACGCTGCCCTGGCGCGGCCGCGAGATCGTCGTCGAGGACACCGAAACCGCGGATCCGTCCGGCTTGGACATCGCGCTGTTCTCGGCCGGCGCCACCATGTCCCGCGTGCAGGCGCCGCGTTTCGCCGCGGCGGGCGTCACGGTGATCGACAATTCCTCGGCGTGGCGCAAGGATCCCGAGGTCCCGCTGGTGGTCAGCGAGGTCAACCCGGAGCAGACGCGCAACCTGGTCAAGGGCATCATCGCCAACCCGAATTGCACCACGATGGCGGCCATGCCCGTGCTCAAGCCGCTGCACGACATCGCCGGTCTGCGCCGCCTGATCGTGTCCAGCTACCAGGCGGTCTCCGGCAGCGGCCTGGCCGGTGTCGAAGAACTGGCGAGCCAGGCCCGCGCGGTGATCGGCGACGCCGAGAAGCTGACCCACGACGGCCGCGCCGTGGACTTCCCCGCCCCGAACAAGTACGTCGCCCCGATCGCGTTCAACGTGCTTCCCCTGGCGGGTTCGCTGGTCGACGACGGCTCCGGCGAGACGGACGAGGACCAGAAGCTGCGCAACGAGAGCCGCAAGATCCTCGGCATCCCGGATCTGGCCGTGAGCGGCACCTGCGTGCGCGTGCCGGTCTTCACCGGCCACTCGCTGTCGGTGAACGCCGAATTCGCCGAGCCGCTCTCGGTCGAGCACGCCAAGGAGATCCTCGCCAAGGCGCCCGGCGTGCGGCTGGTCGACGTGCCGACCCCGCTCGCCGCGGCGGGCATCGACGAGTCGCTCGTCGGCCGCATCCGCCAGGACCCGGGCGTGCCGGACGGCCGTGGGCTCGCGCTGTTCATCTCCGGTGACAACCTGCGTAAAGGCGCTGCCCTCAACACCATTCAGATCGCCGAGGTGCTGATCGGCGACCGCTGAGACAGATCGATCGAACGGGTCGCGGACTTTCCGCGGCCCGTTCGTCGTTTCCGATCAGCGGGCGCGCAGTCCGTCGAAGACGACGGCGAAGGTGCGGTCGCGCTGCGCGGGAGTGACCGTGCTGCCGTGGGTGGCGAGGAACGCGCCCTTGACGAGGCGCATCAGGTCCTCGACATCGATGTCGGTGCGTACGCCGCCCGCCTCCTGCGCGCGGGTGAGCAGCGCGCCGATCACCGTGTTCAGCTCGTGTACCGGCCGCAGATACGCCGGGGCATCCGCGCCGCCCACCGCATCGGCGAGATCGCGTTTGACGCTGCCCTCCGCCACGAGCCGGGCCAGGAAGTCGAAGAACGCGGGCACGGGGTCGGCGGCGTCGGCCAGTTCCCGGGCCGCGGCGATGATCCGGTCGACTCGATCCACGATCGCCGCCTCGAACAGCGCCTCCTTGGTCGGGAAGTGCCGGTAGACGGTGCCCGCGCCGACACCGGCCCGCCGCGCGATCTCATCCAGCGGCACCGCGAGTCCCTCCGCCGCGAACGCTTCTTGCGCGGCGGCCAGCACCCGCTCGCGGTTGCGGCGGGCGTCGGCGCGCAGCGGTCGGCGCTCGGGCTCGGTCATGGGGGACGAGTTTACTGTTGACAATCGGGGCGGTCGTTCCGGATGATAAGCGGGTCGTTCGTTCCGTTTATCCGGAGGTGTGGTGATGACTCCCGACTCGCCCGTCGAAAGCCCGCGTGAGCTGGTCGAGCGGCTGTTCAGCGAGCTACGCTCCCGCGACGCGGGGGCGTTCGTCGCGCGGTTCGCGCCCGATGCCATCTTCGAGATCCCGTTCACCGTCCCGGGGCTCCCGGCCCGCTTGGAAGGCCGCGAGGCGATTCGCGAGCACTTGGCGCAGCGCTGGTCGGGACTTTCCGGAATCGAAGTGCACGCCATCCATCCCCAGGTCTACGAGACCACCGACCCCGAGGTGCTGCTCGTGGAGAACGAGGTCGACATGACCGTCCCGGGATCCGGCCGCGCGCGAGTTCGCACGTCCGTCAACGTCGTCCATGTCCGCGACGGCGAGGTCGTGCTCTTCCGCGACTACATGGACACCGCCCGCTTCGCCCGCTCCGCGAAGCGGTGAGTGACGCCTACCGCGTCGTCGACGATGCGATCTGGATCGCCGAGGTGGGCAAGCACTACGACTGACCTCGGTCTGCCCGCCGAAAAGCCCTCGCTCGGCGCACGGCGCGGCTGTTAGCCTGCGCCGATGGCGAATCCTCATCCTCTTGTGTATCTCGGCGACCGGATCGTTGCGGCTGATGCCGCCACGGTCGGCGTCGCATCGTCGGCGGTGTTGTACGGACTCAGCGTCTACACCGTTTTCCCGGTGCATGTGGATGGGGCAGCGCGTACGGCATTCCGCCTGGACGATCATTTCCGCCGGCTCGAGGAGTCCTGCAAGATCATCGGAATCGATCGGTTCGCGGCGGAGTGGGATTTCGAGCGGTTCCGTGCGACCGTCGTGGAACTGATCGCCGTGAACGCTCCGCGCGAGGACGTTTTCGTCCGGGCGACGGTGCATGTGGTCGAGTCCATTCCGGGCACCCGGGTGCGTGGCTGCGCGATCCGGGTCAGCATGTTCGTCTACGACGCGGTGCCCATCGTCCCGCAGGACGGCATGCGCTTGAAGTCGAGCCCGTGGCGGCGCATTCCGGACAACGCGATTCCGTCTCGCGCGAAAGTCAACGGGGCGTATGTGAATTCCGTGCTGGCCAAGCAGGACGCGATCGACAGCGGCTACGACGACTGCGTCTTCCTCGACGGCAACGGGCACGTCTGCGAACTCAGCGCGGCCAATATCTTCCTGGTCCGCAACGGCACGCTGATAACCCCCGATGTCTCCTGCGACATCCTCGACGGCATCAACCGCAGGACCGTACTCACCTTGGCGGCCGAGGACGGCATTCCGGTGGTCGAGCGCACCGTCGATCTCACCGAGTTGTACATCGCCGATGAGGTTTTCGTGACCGGAACGTCGGCAGGCGCGCCGCCGGTCGTGGAGGTGGACGGCCGCGTCGTCGCGAACGGCGTGCCCGGCCCGATCTCCCAGGCGCTGCGTAAACGTCACTACGCGGCACTGCGTACCGACAATGTGCACGGCTGGGTCACGGATCTGTCGGCGGCCCGGTAGTCCACCGCGCCGCGCCGCTCAGCGGATGCCCGGGGTGCGCGGGTCGGGTCCGAGACAGACCAGGATGGCGCACCCCGGAGGGGTGTGCGCGAACGGCGGGTCCAGCGGGCGATTCAGGCAAGCGAAGACATTGCAGCCGGGATAGGCGGCGGGACCGAGCCCGAACACCGCGATCAGGATGTCCGTGTCGACGAAGCGGCGGGGGTCCAGCCGCAGCGGCGGCTCGACGTACGGCCCCGGGTCGGGCACCGGCCGGTCGTCGAACGCGTCGAATACCTTGCGGAAGAACTCGTAGGGCAGTTCCTGGGTGTTCTGCACTACGCCCGACACGCCCTGGCTGCTGACGTTTCCGAAGACGCCGGTCCACACCACCGTGAGATCGAGGCTCGGAATGACGAAGACGTTCTGCAACCCGAGTCCGGCCATCGCGTACACGTCGCCGGGCAGGAAGTCGGCGATCTCGGCGCAACCGCTTCCGAGCCAGAACAGGTAGCCGTAGCACGCGTTCGTGGGTGACGGCGTGCGTGCCATGGTCAAGTAGTCGGTGGAGACGATCCGCTGTGCGCCCCAGCGTCCGTCGTTGCTGACCAGGAGGCCGAGTTTCGCGAAGTCGTTCGGCGGGATCATCAGATGCGCGTAGCCGTAGGTGTGCCCGGAGCGGTCGCGCGCCCAGTGGTAATCGCTGCGGAGAATGCCGAGCGGATCGAACAACTCGCGCTGCGCGAACCGTTGCAGAGGCTCGCCGACGGCCAGCTCCAGCACGTAGGCCAGCAGGTCGACATTGCGCTGGCTGTAGGTGAAGACGGTGCCCGGCGGATTGTCCAGCGGCACGCCGAGCGCTTGCACCGCGCTGTCCGGGTCGACCGGGATCACACCGGTGGCGCCCTCGGTCAGCACGCCGACCCGCATGCCCGAGGTCTCGGTGAGCAGGTTCTCGACCGTGATGGACCGGTGCGCCGCATCGCCGAGCCCGGCGGGCAGATAGCGGTCGATCGGTGCTCGGAGATCGAGTTTCCCTTGATCCCAGGCGATTCCGGCGAGCAAGGAGACAACGCTCTTCGTCGAACTCCAGATGTTCCAGGCCACGTTGCCGGTCTGGTCGTTCGTCGGTCCCTCGCCGATGAGGCAGTTGTGCCGGAACACCTGCACGTTGAAACGGTTTCGACCGGACGCGAAGGTCAGCGCGTCCCGGAGTTTCGCCGAATCCAGACCGACCTGTTCCGGTGCCGCCCGCTCCAGATCGCGTCCAGAGCTGACCGCGCACCGCACCTGCTCGCCGGGCGCGGCCACCGCGCTCCCGGTGAAGAGATTGCCCGCCACCAGCGAAACTGCCGCGATTCCAGCCAGGAATCCACCGAAACGCCCCATGTGCAAGAGGCTAGCGCCCTTTCGCCTGATCACCCGGGCAACAGGCGGGGAACTGGACATCCGATATCCGCACGGGTCGGGCCGGGCTCGGACATCTCGTCGTGAAACTCGATCGGCGGACGCCCTTACCGCCGCATACACCGCCGCACACCGGGCGAGCGTGCCGTGTATCGGGGACGCGCGGCGGCGATCGGCACGCCGAGCACGTGCGGTGCCAGGCCTGGGTCCATGCGGCGATGGGCAGGCGTCACCGGCGGTAGCGCCTGGCCAGGCCGTAGAACGCGGTGCCGAGTGCCAGCGCACCGAGTCCGGCGAGGACGGAGCCGAGGGGCAGGGAGAACCCGACGACGACGCAGCCGGCCGCCCCGGCCACGGGGACCCACCGGGGCGGGCGGTTCTCCTCGGTGGTCAGGGTGGCGGCGGAGATGTTGGCGATCAAGTAGTAGAAGAGCACGGTGAACGAGGAGAACCCGATGGCCGCGCGCAGATCGAACAGCGCGGCGACCACGGCGACCATCGCTCCGACCACCAGTTCCGCGCGGTGCGGCACCCCGAACCGCGGATGCACGGCGGCGAGCGCGCCCGGTAGATAACGGTCGCGTGCCATGGCGAGCACCGTGCGTGACACACCGAGGATCAACGCGAGCAGCGATCCGGTCGCCGCGAGTACCGCGCCGATCCGCACCACCGGGGCGGCCGCGGGGACGCCCGCCGCGCTGACCACTCGCGCCAGTGGATCGGTGGCCTGGGCCAGCCCGGCGGAGCCGAGCACGCTCAGCGCCGCGACCGCCACCAGCGCGTAGACCGCGAGGGCGAGTCCAAGCGCGATCATGACGGCCCGGGGAATGGTGCGTCGCGGTTCGCGTACCTCCTCGCCGAGCGTGGCGATGCGGGCGTATCCCGCGAACGCGAAGAACAGCAGCCCCGCGGCCGTGAGCACCTCGCGCGGGCCGATCCGGTCGGGCAAGGCCGTCGCCGCCGAGTGCGTCCCCGACAGCCCGATCACGATCACCATGGCCAGCACCGCGAGCACCACCGCGACGAGCACCCGGGTCACGAACGCCGACTTCTGCACCCCGGTGTAGTTGACGGCGGTGATCGCCACCACCGCCCCGACCGCCACGGCATGCGCCTGCCCGGGCCAGGCGTAGCTACCGACGGTCAGCGCCATCGCCGCACACGAGGCGGACTTGCCCGCGACGAATCCCCACCCCGCGAGATATCCCCAGAACGGCCCGAGCCGCTCCCGCCCGTAGACATACGTGCCACCGGACACGGGATACCGCGCCGCCAGCCGTGCCGACGACGTCGCATTGCAGTACGCCAGCACCGCCGCCACCGCGAGCGCCACCGGCAACCAACTCCCGGCCGAAGCCGCCGCAGGCGCCAGCGCCGCGAATATCCCCGCCCCCACCATCGCCCCCAACCCGATGACCACCGAATCGGTGAGCCCGAGCCTGCGGTGCAAGGTCCCGTCCTGCGACGCCATGAAGTGCATCCTGCCGCATCGTCCCCGCTGCCGCCGAGCGACTACGACTCGCGAAGAGCTCCGGCAGTGGCACATGGCTGCGGCGCAACGCGAGAAGCCTCCTCGCTCTGGGCCACTCGACCGATGTGGCGGAAATGACAGCGCCGCCGAATTCGGGAGGAATCCGGCGGCGCTGCGAGCTCGGACACCATGTCGGTGTCGCAACCGTCGACGTCCCACAAGCGCCTCTCGGCGAATGGTCGCTCGTAGCGACAAGGGGTGCGGCCCGGGGCTGTCCGGACGCCGGCGGTGGGTGTCGACGTCCCACAAGCGCCTCTCGGCGGGTGGTCGCTCGTAGCGACGAAGGGTGCGGCCCGGGGCTGTCCGGACGCCGACAGGGGGTTTCAACCACCAGCCCGCGCAACCTATTCCAGCGCTGATTTGTGACGCTCGCCACTTAGGTCAGGCCGTGTTCGGGGTCGAGCTCGGTGATTCGCGGCCGGTGGGCGCAGACTTCGGCCTGAAACTTTTCTTGAATGATTCCAAATTATTTTCTTGACTTATTCCAGAAAAGGGCCAGAATCGAAGCGTGCACACCTACAGCGCCGATCCACGCGAGTGGCTGCGAGCAGCGGGTTTGCGGGTCACCGCCCCGCGGATCGCGGTGCTGGACGCGGTTGCCGCGCGGCCGCATTCGGATGCCGACACGGTGGCCGCCATCGTCCGGGACGTGCTGGGCTCGGTGTCCACGCAGGCTGTCTACGACGTCTTGCACGCTTGCGTGCGCGCCGGAATCCTGCGGCGGATCGAGCCTGCGGGCTCGTCCGCGCGATACGAAACCCGGATCGGTGACAACCACCACCATTTGGTGTGCCGAAGCTGCGGTGCGGTCGCGGATGTCGACTGCGCCGTGGGCGAAGCCCCATGTTCGGACCCTTCGGACGCTCACGGATTCGTGGTCGATGAAGCCGAGGTCGTCTTCTGGGGACTGTGCCCGACCTGCCGTTCCGAGTAGCGGTCCGCACCTTGCCACCCGGGTAGCCCCGCCCGGGACAATCTTCACCAGCCGAGGAGTCCGATGACCAAGCCGACAACCACGAACACCGGTATCCCGGTCGAGAGCGACAACGAATCGCTCACCGCGGGCGCGCAAGGCCCGATCCTGCTGCACGACCACTACCTCATCGAGAAGCTGGCCCAGTTCAACCGGGAACGGGTGCCGGAACGCATCGTGCACGCCAAAGGCGCTGGCGCTTACGGTGAACTGGTCGTGACCAACGACGTCAGCAGCTACACCAAGGCGAAACTGTTCCAGCCGGGCGCGCGCACGGAGTCGCTGGCGCGGTTCTCCACCGTGGCCGGTGAGCAGGGCAGCCCGGACACCTGGCGTGACCCGCGCGGATTCGCGGTGAAGTTCTACACCGAGGACGGCAACTACGACCTCGTCGGCAACAACACGCCGATCTTCTTCATCAAGGACCCGATCAAGTTCCCCGACTTCATCCGGTCGCAGAAGCGACTGCCCGGCAATGGTCTTCGCGATCACAACATGCAGTGGGATTTCTGGACCCTGCGTCCGGAGAGTGCGCACCAGGTGACCTGGCTGATGGGTGATCGCGGCATCCCGAAGACCTACCGGCACATGAACGGCTACGGTTCGCACACCTATCAGTGGATCAATGCCGCGGGCGAGCGCTTCTGGGTCAAATACCACTTCAAGACCGACCAGGGCATCGAATACCTGACCCAGGCCGACGCCGACCGAATCGCGGGCGAGGACGCCGATTACCACCGCAAGGACCTGTGGGAGGCGATCGAGCGCGGCGACTTCCCGAGCTGGACGGTGTACGTGCAGGTCATGCCGGTCGCGGAGGCGGAGGGCTACCGGTTCAACCCGTTCGACCTCACCAAGGTGTGGTCGCACAAGGACTACCCCTTGCTCGAGGTCGGCAAGTGGACGCTGAACCGCAACCCGCGCAACTACTTCGTGGATATCGAGCAGGCCGCGTTCGAGCCGTCGAATGTCGTTCCCGGTGTCGGCTTCTCGCCGGACAAGATGCTGCTCGGCCGCGTCTTCGCCTACGCGGACGCGCACCGCTACCGCATCGGCACGAACTACGCGCAGCTGCCGCCGAACCAGGCCAGGGCGGCGGAGGTGAACTCCTACTCCAAGGAAGGCGCCATGCGGTACCACTACAACGAGCCGAATGTGCCGGTGTACGCGCCGAATTCGTTCGGCGGGCCACACGCCGCCCCGGAGCGGGCCTCCGACGGCGGCATCTGGGACTTCGACCCGGCCATCGTGCGGGCCGGCTATCTCCAGCACGCCGAGGACGGTGACTTCACCCAGGCGGGCACCCTGGTCCGCGAGGTGCTCGACGACGCGCAACGCGAGCGGCTGGTGCACAACATCGTCGGTCACATGCTCGGCGGTGTGCGGGAACCGGTGCTCGGTCGAGTCTTCGAATACTGGAAGAACGTGGACGCCGACCTCGGCAAGCGGGTCGAGGAGGGCGTGCGCGCCGGGCTCGACGGCGGCTCGCAGGGCTGAGCGCCCGCGCCGAAGGCAGGTGTGCGTCATCGGCGCGCACCTGCCTTCGGCGTGTCCGGCCGATCCTGTTTGCCCGGTAGGTGCCCGGATGCCAGAGTGATGGCATGTCTCGGCTGACACGCGCCCACCGGATTGCGCTGGCCGCCGCATTGGCTCTGCTGGCCGGATGCGGTACGGGAACCGATGCGGTGCAGCCGGGTTCGATCACATCGAGCGTCCGAGCGGCTCCCGCCGCGAACACGAGCGTGGCTGACCTGGAGGCTCGCTACGGCGCGCAGATCGGGTTGTTCGCGGTGGACACCGGCACCGGCAGGACGGTGACCCACCGCGCCGACGAGCGGTTCCCGTTCCTGTCCACCTTCAAGACGCTCGCGGCGGCCGCGCTGCTGCGCTCGCATCCGCTCGACACGGGATACTTCGATCGAGTGATCCGGTTCCACGAAGCGGATCTGGTCGAGTACTCGCCCGTGACCAGCGCAGGAGTGGCCGAGGGGATGACCCTTGCGCGAGTGGCCGAGGCGGCGATCACCCGGAGCGACAACACCGCGGGCAACCTGTTGCTGCGCGAGCTCGGCGGGCCGGAGGGGCTCACGGCGTTCCTTCGCACGCTCGGCGATCCGGCGAGCAGGCTCGACCGCTGGGAAACGGAACTCAATACCGCGATCCCCGGTGACGAGCGGGACACCACCACGCCCGCCGCGCTGGCGGCGGACTACCGCGCTGCGGCGCTGGGCGACGCGCTCGGCGCGCCCGAACGCGATCAGCTGGTCGCCTGGCTGAAGGCGAACACCACCGGTGGCAAACGCATCCGCGCGGGGTTGCCCGCGAATTGGGTGACCGGCGACAAGACGGGCACCGGCTCCTACGGCTCGGCCAACGACGTCGCGATCGTCTGGCCGGAGGGCGGCCGGGCGCCGATGGTGATCGCGATCCTGAGCCGCAAGTCCGACGCGGACGCCGAGGCGAACAACGACTTGCTGGCGGAAGTGACGAAGGTGGCCGTAGAACGTCTACGGTCACCCACCGGCGCCCGCCCCACCCGAACCGATCGGCATCGCTGGTCGCGCACTTCCGTCGCCGCGGTACGCCGGGCTTCGCGGGGACTGTAGTGGACCTGGCCGGGTGTTGACGGCCAGGTTCGTAGACCTACAGCAGGCCCCACCAGTAGAGCAGGCTGGCCAGAATCCAGACCAACACGGTTTCCATCGTCGCTCCCAATCTTTTGGCGCACTCGTCACCATCATCCCGCGATCCGGCTCGGCGCGGTAGCCGCTTGCTGGGCACCACTTGATAAAGGTGCGCTCACCTGCGGCTTCGATCTTGCAAGGTGTTCTTAAGCGCGTGCCAAGCGCCGGCCTGCATTGTTTGTCTCGCGGGAGGAACAAGCCCAGCACCGCAGGTGCGAACCGGGGAACGACCTGTCTCGAGGGGTGACAGGCCGGACCTCGGGGGTGGTGTCCGCCGGGCCGGTCTACGAGGGGTGGCCGGCCCGGCGGACGCGGACGCGGAGCGGTCGCTCGCGCGGGCTCTTCCTGGAGCTGACCGGCAACGACACGGTGGTTGCCGCTGCCGAAGGTAACCAACGAGTGCGCGCCACCGGGTCCGGAGGGGAAGCTGCGGTTGGGCTGGTCGCGAGGGTGATCGGCCCTCCTCCCTGAAACCTGTTCTAGACAGTTGTCAATTTTTGTCTTACGGTCGATACATGGTGAACGTTGCGTATCGGCCGGCTCCGGTGTTCGAACTCCGTTCCGGCCCCACTTGGGCATCCCCTTGGGAGATGTACGCGGCGCTGCGTGAGCACGATCCGGTGCAGCACGTCGTACCGGCGGCGCGGCCGGAGAACGACTACTGGGTGCTCACCCGGCACGAGCACGTGTACGCGGCGGCACGCGACAGCGAAACGTACTCCTCTCGCGACGGGCTGACGGTGGAATACGGCGAACTCGACGACCTCGGCCTGACCGACAACCCCCCGCTGGTGATGCAGGACCCGCCGCAGCACACCGACTTCCGCAAACTGGTCGCTCGCGGGTTCACCCCGCGTCAAGTCGAGGAAGTCGAGCCGGTGGTCCGCCGGTTCGTGCGCGACCGGCTCGACGACCTCGAGGCCCAGGGCGGCGGTGACATCGTCGAGCGGCTGTTCAAGCCGCTGCCGAGCATGGTGGTGGCGCACTACCTCGGGGTGCCCGAACAAGACCGGGCGAGGTTCGACGGGTGGACCGACGCCGTTGTCGCCGGCAGCATCGACCGGACGAACACCAAGGCGCAGGCGGCGTCGGCGGAGATGATGGGCTACTTCGCCGGACTGATCGAACGCAGGCGCTCCGATCCCGGCGACGACACGGTGTCACTGCTGGTCCAGGCGGGAATGGCGGCCGACGACACGGACGTGCGCGGGCTGGTCCAAATCCTCGCCTACGCCTGGACCATGGTCGCAGGCGGCAACGACACCACCACGGGCCTGCTGGGCGGCGCCGTGCAACTGCTGCAACAGCACCCGGACCAGCGCGCCGCGCTCGCCGCGGACCCGGACCGGATTCGCGTCGCGATCGAGGAATTCGCCCGGCTCACCTCGCCGGTGCAAGGGTTGGCGCGAACCGCGACGCGCGATGTCGAACTGGCCGGGAAAACGGTGCGAGCGGGGCGGAAAGTGCTGCTGGTGTTCGGGTCCGCCAACCGGGACGAGCAGGCGTTCGGCGCGGACGCCGCCGACCTGGACATCGACCGGAACCCGCAGCGCATCCTCACCTTCGGGCACGGGCCGCACCACTGTCTCGGTGCGGCGGCGGCTCGGATGCAGGCCAGGGTCGCCCTCGAGGAGCTGCTCGATCGGTTCCCCGAATATGTGGTCGACATCGACGCGGTCGAGTACGCGAGCGGTCCGTACGTTCGCAGGCCGACTACTGTGCCGTTCCGGTGCAGGGGCTGAGCGGCGAGGTGGCGCGACCCGGACTACGCACGTCCGCTCGCGCCGCAGCCGGTGAGCCCGGCGTCGGCGGGGCGGAGAACTCGGCGCGGCGGTCCGCACCGCTGTGGGAGTGGCCCCGCGGTGCGGTGAAGTAGGAGAGGACACGGCATGAGTGGCGATTGGCTGGCCGACGGCCGCGCCGAGCTGGCCGGTGAGCGCATCCTGGACGCGGTGCGCGCGCTGTTCATCGACAAGGGCGTCAGCGGGGTCGGCATGGCCGAAGTCGCCGACGCCGCAGGCTGTTCCAGGGCGACGCTGTATCGCTACTTCGAGAATCGACAGGCGTTGTATGTGGCCTTCGCGGGGCGGGAGGCGCGGCAATTGGTCGAGCGAGTCTGGCGCGACCGCGCGGTGCGCGCGAGTGCGGAGCCGGGAGAGCAGTTGCTCGACACGTTGACCGCGCTGCTCGCCGAGGTAAGGAAAACGCCGCATCTGGCGGTCTGGTTCGAACCTTCCAACGCGGGGATCGTTGCCCAGCTGGCTAATTCGGCGGGCGTGGTGGACGCGCTCGCCACGGACTTCGTCGCCGGATTCCGCCCCGGCCTGTCCGCCCTCGCCGCCGAGCGCGTCGGTCGGTGGGTGGTGCGTGCGATGGTGTCGTTACTGACGCTGCCCGGTGCGGGTGAAGACGAGGAACGAGCGATGCTGCGCGACTTCGTGCTGCCGTTCCTGCTCGACGACCGGACGGTAGTCGCCTGATCCGGCACGTCGTCGACCGGAGCCGCGCGGGACTCCGGTCGAAGCGCGACCCCGCCGCCCGGGCTCAGACCGTCGCGGCCGAGTAGTCGGGCAGGTCGTAGGTCTCGGTCTTGCTCAACATCCGCATCATCACCGGGCGCATCGCCTTCGACATCATCAGCTTGCTGACGGCGTGGCCCGCGCGAATGCCGAAGCGGGACTTGGGCGTCATGGCGTTCAGGCCGCCCGGCTGCAACTGCTGGGCCGTCTTCACGAAGGGGCGCAGCACTTCTTCGTAGCGGGCCAGGCCCCGTCCTGGGTTGTCGGCGTGCGCGGCCAGCTCCCCGGCGAGGACGTACGCGCCCACCAGCGCCATCGCGGTTCCCTGGCCGGTGAGCGGCGAACCGCAGTAGCCCGCGTCGCCGAGCAGGACCACTCGGCCCTGGACCCAGCTCGGCATGTCGATCCGGGCCAGCTCGTCGAAGTAGAAGTCCGGCGCGTCGGACACGGCCGCCGCGATGCGAGCCGATTCCCAGCCGCCGCCGGCCAGACGGTCGCGGATGAACTGCTGCTGTGCGGCGACATCCCTGCGCAGCGCGGGATCCGCGGCCGCGCGGATCACGACGAGCGCCTTGCAGGTGGCCGGGTCGGCGTCGGGGCGCATGCCCAGCCCGGTGGCGCCCACCAGCGAGTGCATCGTGAACCAGTGCGGCTCCAGGTCTTGCGGGCGCGGCAGCGTGAAGAACGACATGTATCCGCCCAGGTACGTCGCGAACTGTTCCTCGGGGCCGAAGACCATCCGGCGGGTGGCGGAGTGCAGTCCGTCCGCGCCGATCACGATGTCGAACCGCTCGGCCGCGCCGGAGGCGAACGTGACGTCGACGCCCGTGTCGTCCTGCCGGATCTCGGTGATCCACTCGCCGTACCGGTAGTCGACGCCGCCCTCCGCGGCGAGCAAGTCGAGCAGCACCTGGTTGAGATCCCCTCGAGTGATCTCGATTTCGGCGACCGCGCCCTTGCCGTCGAAGAGTTCGGCGGACATGCGGAGGATCTCGCGGCCCGCGTCGTCGACGTACTTCATGCCCCGCTCGTCGAGCTGGTAGTCGCGGATGCCCGGCATCATGCCCATCCGCTCGGCGACCTCGCGACTGGGCCCGCGCAGGTCGACGGCCTGCCCGCCGGGCCGCGGCGTCGCGGCGCGCTCCACGACGGTGGCCCGGATGCCGGACCGGAGCAGTTGCAGCGCAACGGCATTGCCGCCGATGCCGCCACCGGCGACGAGCACGCGGAGCTGGCTGCTTACGGACTTGGCGCTCATGACTTTCCTCGACTCCCACTGGATTGACCAAATGTCTTAGACGTATGTCTAACACGCCGCTGGCACAATTGTCTAGCACAAATGTCTAAGTGGGTGGAACGAGCAATGGCCCATGGCGGCGAGGAGCACTCGCGGCCATGGGCCATCGGTGAAAAGCGCGACCTAGGAACGACGTTGGAGATAGGTGCGCCAGCTCGCGAGATGGGTGATGTCGGTAGCGGCGCTCGCGGCGTCGTAGGTGCAGGTGAAACCGACGGCCTCATGGCCGTCGGCGAGTTCGATGCTGGTCAAGGCCATAGGAGCGGGAAGCTCGGCGAGGAACACGCCCAATCCGGCGGTGGAGACGCGGAAGAGTTCACCCTCGATCGGGGCGCCGCGGCCCGGTCCGTGACGCACCAGTCCCGGCTTGGGCGGCGTGGTGTCGAGCGCGGTCAACCGGTAGGCGTCGGTGGTCCGGATCTCGCCGAGAAAGCGGGCGCCGAGTTGCTCGAGCTGGAAATGCAGCGGCTGCCCACGCAGGTGTGCTCCGAAGACGGCGAGGTCGACACCGCGATCGATCAGCAGCGGCGGGCTCTGGGAACCCAGCAGGCGGGCGGCGAGGTCGACAGCCACCTGGTCGGCGAAGGCGGGGGTGACCAGCATGACTCCGAACGGCGCGCCGTCGGCGGTGCCCGCTCCGGGGACGGCGACGGCGGCCATGTCCAGCAGGTTGCAGAAGTTGGTGTATGTGCCCATGCGCCGGTTGATTTCGATCGGATCGGCTCGCACCGCTGCGATGCTCGGATGCTCGGTGGTCGTCGGCAGCAGCAGTGCGTCGAAGCCGTGCAGCAGTCCGGTGGCCGCGGCCTTCGCGCGGGCCAGCTGCTCGAGATCGGCGGCGAACGCCGTGCCGGTCTTCTCGCGCGCCGCGCCGATGATCGCGGTCACCGTGGGGTCGGCGCCCGCGGGAGCGGTGTCCAAAAACGCGCCCACCGCGGCGTATCGTTCGGCGACGAGCGCACCGTCGTAGAGCAGGAGCGCCGCGTCGAGCAGGACGGAGATGTCGATTTCCTCGGTCTTCGCGCCGATATCGGCGACACTGGCGACCGTGCGGGCGAACGCTTCTCGATATGGCTCGCCGAGCGCGGTCAGGTCCTCTGGGCGCGGCACGGCGATGCGCGGCGCGAGCGGCGCGGCCAGCCGGACGTCGGCGGGCCAGGTCCGGCTGCGCGGGTCGCGCGGCTCGGGGCCCACCATCACCGCGGCCGCGGAGACCGCCGAGTCCAGGTCGGCGGCGAAGACCGTGACGGCGTCGTAATCGGCACAGGCGGGCACCGTCCCATGCGCAGGGATCACCCCCAAGGTGGGCTTGATGCCGACGATTCCGTGCAGTGCCGCGGGCACGCGGCCGGACCCCGCTGTGTCGGTGCCGATTCCGATGTCCGCGATGCCGAGCGCCACCGCCGCGGCGGAACCGGAACTCGACCCGCCCGCCACCAGCTCCGGATCGAGGGCGTTGCGCACCGCGCCGTATGGGCTGCGCGTCCCGACCAGCCCGGTGGCGAACTGGTCCAGGTTCGTCTTTCCCAGCACCAGCGCCCCGGCCGCGAGCAATCGCTCGATCGCCGCCGCGGTCACCTCCGGCAGGTAGGCGAACTCCGGGCAGGCCGCGGTGGTCGGCAGACCCGCCACATCGATGTTGTCCTTCACCGCCATCAGAACGCCGGCCAGCGGCAAGGACTCCCCGGCGGCGAGCCGCCGCGCGAGGGCGGCCGCTTCGGCGGCGACCTCGGATTCCGGTCGCAGAGTGATCCACACCTCCGGCCGATCGACCTCGGCGATCCGCCGATAGGCGGCCGCGACGCGTTCGACGGGGTCGGCCGCGGTATTGCCTGGGACGCCTGCGGGCATTCAGTCGACTCCGATCACTACTAGGGGCGTGCCCGGCTCCACCTTGGCGCCGGGCGTGGTCAGTACCTTCAGCACGCTGCCCGCGCTCGGGCTGTACACGGGTAATTCGAGTTTCATCGCCTCCAGGACGGCCACCGGCGCACCGGCCTCGACCTGCTGACCTGGTTCGACTTCCACGCGCCAGACATTGCCGATCATCGGCGCCCGCACCACGGTCGCGTCGGCGGGCAGCCCGGCGAGCGGGTCTTCGATCGGCGCGGCGACGGGCGCGACGGTGCTGCGTTCGAATTCGCCCGCAGCGCGCCACGCGTCCTTCTCCGCCTCGAACGCGGCGGCCTGCCCGGCCTCGAACTCGGCGATCGCGTCGGCCTCGGTGCGCAACAGGCGCAGGTGGTCGGCGAGCGCGAAACTGCCCTCGCTCACCTCGGCGTCGAACCTGCCCGCCGCGGCCGCCCGGCGGTACTCGAGCAACTGTTGCGCGCTGACCGGTTCCCAGACGATGCGATCGAAAAACCGGAACAACCAGGGCGTGCCCGGTTCGAACGGCGCGGACTGCCGGTAGCTGGACCAGATCGGCACGGTGCGGCCGATCAGCTGATAGCCGCCCGGGGAGGCCATTCCGTAGACGCACAGGTACTTGCCGCCGATGCCGACGGCGTCCGACGGGGTCCAGGTGCGCGCCGGGTTGTATTTCGTGGTGACCAGGCGGTGCCGCGGATCCAGCGGAACCGCCAGCGGCGCGCCGAGATACACGTCCCCGAGCCCGAGCACCAGATACTCGGCGTCGAAGACGGTGGTGCGCACATCGTCCACACTGTCGAGCCCGTTGATACGGCGGATGAACTCGATGTTCGACGGCAGCCAGGGCGCGGTGTCACGCACACCGCTGCGGTAACGGTCGATGGCTTCGGTGATGGACGGGTCGTCGAACGACAGCGGTAACCGGATGGTGCGGCTCGGCACCACCAGGTCGGTCGTGGCGGGCAGTTCGAGTTCGAGTTCGGTCAACGTGCCCAGCAGCCGATACAGCGGCAGTGCCGCGGGGTCGAAGTGGATGTGCAGGGACCGGACACCGGGGGTCACGTCGAGAATGCCGGGCAACCGGACGCCCGCGAGCCCTTCGGCCAGTGCGTGCACCCGCATGCGCAGCCCGAGATCGAGCACCATCTCGCCGTATTCGACCAGGACGTTGTCGTCCCCGGCGCGCAGATACCGTACCCGCGGACGGTCCCGCGACGGCTCGAGTCCGCCGAGAACGCCGCGATCCCGCAAGACCGCAGCGGCATCGGTGACCAGCTCCGGCACGCGACTGCCATTGGACGAACGCAACGCGGCCGCCTTGTCGTCGCCGACCGGCACGAACCGCACCGAGTCGCCGGGACGCAACTGTCCCAGCCGCCAGCGATGCGCGGACACCACCGTCAGCGGACAGGCGAATCCGCCGAGGCTCGGACCGTCGGGCCCCAGCAGGATGGGCGTGTCACCGGAGACGTTCAGCGCGCCCACGCTGTAGGGGTTGTCGTGCAGGTTGGACGGATGCAGCCCGGCCTCGCCGCCGTCGCTGCGCGACCAGGCCGGTTTCGGGCCCTCCAGGCGGATGCCGGTGCGATTGGCGTGGCTGCCGACCCGCCACGGGTGCGTGCAGAACTGGATCATGTCGGCGTCGGTGAAGTACGCGGAGGTCTGCGGCCCGACGCCTACCGCGAGCTGCCACTCGTGGGTGAATTCGGGCCGCTCATCCGGCGGCACCGCGGCGGGTGTGCCTGGTGCGCTCGCGTCGACCGGGGCGATGCCGAGCACGTCGCCGGTGGTTACGGCGCTACCGGTCACACCGCCGAATCCGCCGAGAGTGAAGGTGGCCGCGCTGCCGTGATAGAGCGGCGCGTCGAGGCCGCCGCGCACCGCCAGATAGGTGCGCAGGCCGGTGTCGGTGGGTGCGCCGATGTCCAGCACCGCGCCCGCGGCCACGGTGACGGGCTCCCACATCGCCACCGGGCGGCCGTCTACCGTCACCGGAGCAGGCGCACCGGTCACGCACACGACGGTGGTATCGGAGAAGCGCAATCGCGGCCCCTGCAGGGTGCATTCGAGCGCGGGGACCCCGGCCGGGTTGCCGACGGCGGTGTTGGCGAGGGTGAAGGAGAGGTCGTCCATCGGGCCGGACGGCGGAATGCCGACGTTCCACAGGCCGATCCGACCGGGGTGGTCCTGCACCGTGGTCATGGTCCCCCCGCCCAGCACATCGATGCGGCGGCCGGCCGGCCGGATCTCGGCCAGCGTGGTGGTGGTGTGCTCGGTGCGCAGGACCCGGCCCTCGGCCATGGCCTGGCGCAGTTGCGGCAGGTTCGTCTGCACGCCGTAGATCCGCGTCGCGGCGAGCGCGGTGCGCAGTGCGGCGAAGGCGTCCGCTCGGCTCTCGCGTGCGCTGATCACCTTCGCCAGCAACGGGTCGTAATACGGGCTGACCTCCGAACCGGTGCCGACCCACGTGTCGACCCGTACGTCGTCCGGGAAGCACGCGGCCGTGATGAGGCCCGCGCTGGGGCGGTAATCGTGGCCGGGATCTTCCGCGTAGACGCGGGCCTCCACCGCGTGACCGGTGATCGCCGGACCGCTCTCGGGCTGTTCGTCCACCATCGAGGTGTCCCCGCCGGCCAGGCGCAGCATCCACTCCACCAGGTCGACGCCCGTGACCGCCTCGGTGACCGGATGTTCCACCTGCAGGCGGGTGTTCATCTCCAGGAACGACGCGGCCCCGGTGTCGGCGTCGTAGACGAATTCCACCGTCCCGGCCGAGCGATACCCGACCGAGCGGGCGAGTTCCCGGGACGCGGCGAGCAGGCGCTCCGACAGTCGCGCGGTGAGTCCCGGCGCGGGCGCCTCCTCGATCACCTTCTGGTTGCGGCGTTGCAGCGAGCAGTCCCTGGTACCGAGGCTGACGACGCGGCCGTGGCCGTCACCGAACAACTGCACTTCGACGTGCCTGGCCCGCGCGACGAAACGTTCCAGGAAGACGCCCGCCGAACCGAAGTTCGCCGCCGCGATGCGCTGCACGCGCTCGTAGGCCGCGCGCACCTCGTCCGGGCCGAAGCAAGCCTGCATACCGATGCCGCCACCGCCGCCGACCGCCTTGAGCATTACGGGAAAGCCGATCCCTTCCGCCTCCGCCACCGCGTGATCGGCCGATTCGAGCAGGTCACTGCCCGGAACGAGCGGTACGCCGACCGCACGTGCCGCCGTACGGGCGGTGTGCTTGTCGCCGAAGACGCGCAGCTGCTCGGCAGTCGGTCCGACGAACGCGATGCCCGCCTGCTCCACGACGGTGGCGAACTCCGCGTTCTCCGAGAGGAATCCGTAGCCGGGATGAATGGCCCCGGCTCCGGTCGCCCGCGCCGCGTCGACCACCAGGTCGGCGCGCAAGTACGACTCCGCGGCCGGGCCCGGACCCAGACGTACGGCCACGTCGGCCATCTCGACGTGCGCGGCGCCGACATCCGCGTCGGAGTACACCGCGACCGTCTTGAGCCCGAGCGCCCGGGCAGTCCGCATGATGCGGCATGCGATCTCGCCGCGGTTCGCGACAAGCACCGCATCGAATTCCAGCCCCACTACCGCTCCCTGTTAATCCGTGGCCAGCGACATCGCCGCGATCGCGCGGGTGACCCGATCGAGCACCACGTCCAGCGATTCACCGATGTGCGTGTGCAGCAGCCGATACGCGAGCGGGAGATCGTCCGCCAGCACGGCGTCGAGGATGCCCAGATGCTCGGCGATGGTGGTCTCGATCCGGTTGTTGACCATGAAGTCGTACATGCGCACGTGGCGGATGCGGGAATTCACCGCTTTGAGCGCACGTACCATCTCGGTGTTGCCCGCCGCGGTGAGCAGCGTGACGTGGAATTCCTCGTCGCGCACTACGAAGCCGGGTTCGTGTTCCGGAGGATCGGCGCGCAGTTCCAGCCAGGCCGCGCGCTCGGATTCCAGCAACTCCTGATCGTGCGTGACCATAGGATTGGTCATCGCGCGCTGAATCCCGCCGAGTTCCAGAGTGATTCGCAGTTCGTACAGATCGCGGATCAGCGGGATGCTCGGCCGGACCGGACTGAAGCCGTATTCTTCGCGTTGCAGCAATCCGTCCGAGCACAGCACGGTCAGCGCTTCGCGGATCGGCGTGCGCGAGATGCCGAAGCGCGCCGACAATTTCGGCTCGGTCAGCCGTTGACCGAACTTGATGTCCCCGTTCATGAGCTCGCTGCGCAGGGCCGCGTACACCACGTCGCGTAGCGGTTTGCCCGCCGCGTCGGCCGAAGCCGCTATCCGTGTCGACATGCCTGTATACGCTATTGACCACGAGTTTCGATGAAGTGTCCGTAAGTTATCACCGCGTTAGCGTCTGCTCACCGCGTCGCTCGCCGCGAGGGTGCCCGGACAGCCGGTCGGTGGTGGGGCCTGCGAAACGAAATCCCGCCTCCGCGCGACAGACTCATCGAGGTCGGTTGTCCACCAGCCAAGCATCAAGGAGACCCTATGAAGCGCAGCACGAAGTTCGCCGGAGCGCTCGCCGCCGTGGCAGCGGCCCCGATCCTCGCGGCCGGTAACGCCCAGGCGGACCCTGGCACGGTCTACTTCTCGATGGGCAGCACGAACTGCGCGATCTTCGCGAACGGCTCGCTCGGATGCGATCTCGCCTCTCCCATGTATATGAGCTACTACATCGGCGACACGTACGTGCCGGTGCCGGTGCCGGTGAACGAAATAGCGATCGACCAGCCCTGGCTGCCCGCGCATCCCACCTTCGACCCAGGCACGCCGTATACCCTGCCGGGTGGCAATCCCCGCATCGACGACGTGAAGACCGGCTCGGGACCGTGGGGTCCGATCATCGAGCACGCCGGAGCGTCGTGCCAAGTCGGTTTCCACGGCAGCTTCACCTGCCAGGCGCTGGGCCGGGGGTTCAGTACCTACGGCAGCACGATCGTCGCGTGATCGTGCGGCGGCGCGACCGCGGACGGCGGGTGCGCCGCCGGGCTAGCGTCCGCCGGCGCCGTTGAGCCGGATCACTTGTGCGTTCACCGTGCTCGCCGCGTCACCGGCCAGATAGGCGACTACCGCGCCCGGGTCGGCCGGCTCGAGCGCGGCGAGGGCGGTCTCGAGTTCCGCGTTGTCGGTCGTGCCGACGCCGTAGCTGACCGTGTTGACGGTGATCCGCCGCGGCACGAAGTCCGGGGCCACGGCCTGGCCGAGCTGCTCGACCGCGCCGCGCGTCGCGTCGTGCACCGCGCTGCCCGGGTCGGCGGGATCGCAGACGCTGATGATCCGGCCCCCGTCGGACAAGTGCTGCAAGGCCAGCTGCAGGCCGTGGAACACGCCCTTCACCGTCGCCGCGAAAGCGCTGTCGAACGCCTCCGAGCTGAGCTTCGGGAACGGCTCGGACTCCGGTACCGCCGCGGTGTTGACCAGCAGGTGCCAGCCGCCGCACTCGTCGAGCAGCGCCTGCACCAACTCCTCGTACTCACCGCGATCGGCGATGTCCGCCGCGAGCGCCAGTGCCGAGCCGCCTGCCTCGGTGATCTCCTTCACCACATCCGCGGCGGGCTCCGGAAAGTGCGGATGGTGCACCACGACCTGTGCACCTTGCGCGGCAAGCGCTTTCGCGATCGACCGGCCTATTCCGGTGTAGGCCGCCGTAACCAGGGCGGTCTTCCCGGACAGCGGTTTGTCCGCGGGCACGTTATCGACGGGCTTGCTCATCTGCCCACCTTTCGTCGATTGCGGAAAATATGGGTCCAGCGATGATATTCCCGCACATGACCCGACTACCCGTCCACAGGTCCACCGATCGCCGTCGTGTCGGGTGCACGGCAAGATCGACCATCTGTCGGTCCAGAAGTGGGTTACCGAGCTGTCGCAGAGGAAGTCCCGGGCCACGGTCGCCGAGTGCAAGCGGATGATGTCCGGCGTGATGCGTTCGGCGGTGAAGAACCGCATCATCGGTGTCGATCCCACTGCGGGCGTACGTATTCCGAAGCGCCGCAAGCGGGATTCCGACGAGCGGTACCTGTCGCGGGAGGAAGTTCGGGCAACAGCTGTTGCCCGCGGTCCGGCCGGAACGGTACCGGGTGTTCGTGGCCGTGGCGGCGTTCGCGGGTCTGCGGTGGGGTGAGGCGGCGGGTTTGTGTGAAGATGCCGTGGACCTGGACGCCGGGCTGCTTCGGGTGATCCGCACCGTGACCGCGGTCGCCGGGCATGTGGGTTCAAGCCTTTCCCGAAGTCGCGTGCTGGTCGGCGCACGGTGCCGCTTCCTAAGTGGCTCGTCGCGGAGCTGCGCGAGTACATGCGCACCTACCAGCGCGGACCGCATGGGCTGATCTTCACCAACGAGGTCGGTGGGCCGTTGCGGCGCACCCTGTTCCGGTCACGGGTGTGGCGCCCGGCGCTGGTGCGGGCGGGCCTGCTCGGTGAGGTCAGCGGAGTCGGCGACGGCAAGTTCGAAGCGGTGTGGATGGATGAGGATGGCGACGCCCAGTCGGAAGTGTTCGGCAACGTCGACAAGGCGGTGCAGGCGGTGGCGCGCAACGAACACGGCGGGGTGCGTTTCCACGACTTGCGCGACATGGCCGGTACTTGGCTGGCCGACAACGG
Organism: Nocardia arthritidis NBRC 100137; assembly: GCF_001612765.1. Lineage (GTDB taxonomy): Bacteria > Actinomycetota > Actinomycetes > Mycobacteriales > Mycobacteriaceae > Nocardia > Nocardia arthritidis. The sequence goes on along the minus strand of NZ_BDBB01000028.1, from coordinate 18,734 downwards.
GATGCCTCCGCACAAGATCGCGGTCGTGCTCGGCCACGAGAACGCCACCACGACGATGCAGTACTACGTGCGTCGGGTGGAGGATTGGGGCGCGGTGCGCAAGACGATGGGCGACGACGACAGCGACGATGAAGGCTCAGACGGCGTCCTGGTGAGCTGATTCCGAGCTGATGCTGCCTTTTCGCTGCCTACCGGCATCGGCATCGCTTCGGCTGTCGGCGACAACGGAGAAGGCCCCTGACCATGCATACTGGTCAGGGGCCTTCCCGTCGTCTCAACCACGAGTCGGGGTGACAGGATTTGAACCTGCGACCTCTTCGTCCCGAACGAAGCGCGCTACCAAGCTGCGCCACACCCCGTGAAGTGGACCTGGAGTAGCTTACAACAGGGCGGGCCGAGACGTTAAACCGGCAGGTCAGTCAGCCTGCGAGAGGGCGGATGCTGGTGAAGATGCGCTTGGCGGTGTCGGCGTCGAGGGCGTGCGGGACGCCCGTGTCGGCGGCGATCACCATGACGAAGTTCCCGTTGTCGTTGGGGAACGCCGCGGTGTACACGGAGTACGCCTTCGCGCAGCCGGGCTTGGCGTCGGTGACGGTGCCCTTGGTCTCCACGAACATGCCGTGCTGTGAGCCGTCCAGCGATGCCAGCGGCATGGGCAGACCGGGTGTGCCGCCGGGCGTCGCCTTGTAGGCGAGCGTGGCGGTCCTGGCACCGAGTTCGGTGGCCGCCTTTCCCGGGTCGGAAGTCTCCGAGCCGGTAAGGAAAGCGACGGTGCGGGTCGATCCGGGGCAGTAACCCTTGCCCTCGCTGGCCAGGCCTTTACCCGCGACGGCGTTCGGGGGCTCGCCGAAGCCGCCGATGGTGCCTTGCGGCGCGATCGTCCAGTCGCCGGGCACGTCGTAGGCGGCGCCGCTGTCGGGTGCTCTGACGACCTGGTATCCGGGGATGACCGGTGTTTTGTCACCGGAGCCCCGCGCGGTCGTCGTGGGGGCCGCTTTGGTCGTGGTGCGGGTGGGCCCGTCCACCGTCGTGGTAGTGAGGGCGTTCACCATCGACGGAGCGGTGTCGCGGGCGGAATCGTCCGTCTGCATCATGCTCAGGGCTACTATCCCGGCCACGAGACCGGACACCAGCAGCACCGCCAGGCCGGCCGACAGCACGAGTTTTCCTCGGCCGCTGCCGTTCGGGCGGTTCGGTGGTGGTCCTCCGAATCCGCCCTGCGGGCGGTAGCCGGGCTGATACCGCCCATCGGGCGGGATGCCGTACTGCGCCGGGCCGCCTGCGGGCGGCCAGTGTGAAGCCTGGACCGGCTGACCGAACCGGTCGGCGCCCGGATAGTCGAGCAGGGGCGTCGCCTGGCCATCGAGGCCCGGGGTCGGGCTGCCGAAAGGGGCAGGCTGGTCGAGTGCGCCGAGCGGCTGTCCGAGCATCGTCGGATCGTCGCGCCGGTAGGCCGGATCCGGCTGAGTTTGCGGGGGCCACGGGTCGGAGGGTTTCTGCTCCGGGGCCGACATGGTGGGATCGTCGCGGCCCGGCGTCCCGGGGCGTCGGCTGACCCACTCGGCGAGAACGGTCGGCTCGGCCGGTGCGGGCGTGTGCGGGCCCGAGCCGTCGTCCGATAGCCGAGATGTCGGGGGGTCGCTCTGCCCGCCGGGTTGCCACTGGAGTGTCTCGGCGGGCTCTCGGTTCGGCTGCCATTGCGTGGCTGGGTCGGCCTGCCCCGGATACAGCGGCCCGCCGCCCTCACCTGTCGCGGCTCCCGGTTGCCACGGGGACATCGGGGCAGGCCCGTTCGAGGCCGGTTGCTCCGGTGCGCCGCGCTGCCAAGGTGTGACAGGGGGACGTGCCGGTTCGTCGTACCCGCCGGGCTGCCACGGGGACCATTGTTGGGGGCCGGCGGTTTGCCGAGGCGAGCCCGGATGCGCTTCTGCCTCCGGTGGCCGGGCACCGGCGTCGTCTCCGGCCGGAGGAAACGCGGAATGCGGTGCGTGGAAGGGCTGTTGCCGAGGATCCGGCGGCCCGGCGGCCCGTCCCATGATCGTCGGGTCGTCGCGCCGGTCGTCGAATCCACTCACAGTTGTCCCCTACCTGCCACACGTCTCGGCAGGGGACCTTAGCGGGCGACGGCCTCCGATGCCGACACTCCGTGGCCCGTGTCGGCTCCCGGCCGCTTCGGCGGCGCGGCGACCAGCGTCAACAAGGTCGCCTCCGGACGACAGCAGAAGCGGTACGGCGCCCACGGGGAGGTGCCGACACCCGCGGAGACGTGCAACCGGGTGTGCTCGCCCCACTTCGAGGCGCCCTTCACCCGAGAGCGATCGATCCCGCAGTTGGTGACCAGTGCGCCGTAGCCGGGCAGGCACAACTGGCCCCCATGGGTGTGCCCCGCCAGCACCAGGTCGTACCCGTCCTCGGCGAAGCGGTCCAGCACTCGGGGCTCGGGGGAGTGGGTGAGGCCGAGCCGCAGGTCGGCCAGCGGGTTCGGGGCGCCTGCGACGGTGTCGTACCGGTCGCGTTGCAGGTGCGGATCGTCGACACCGGCGGTGGCGATGCGGATGCCTGCTACCTCGAGGTCGCGGCGCACGTGCGTCAGGTCGAGCCAGCCGCGCTCGGTGAAGGCCGCGCGCAGGTCCTTCCACGGCAGTGGAGCGCCGTAGATGCGGCGGTGGTCCTTCTTGAAGTACTTCAGCGGGTTCTTCGCCACCGGGGCGAAGTAGTCGTTGCTGCCGAAAACGAAAAGCCCCGGGCGGGAGAGTAATCCGCCGAGGGCCTGGACCACCGCGGGCACCGACTTCTGGTGCGAGAGGTTGTCGCCGGTGTTGATCACCAGGTCCGGCTCCAGCCGGTCCAGTTCCCGCAGCCACTGCTGCTTGAGCTTCTGCCCGGGCGTCATGTGCAGGTCACTCAGGTGGAGCACCCGCAGCGACGACGACCCCGGCGCCAGCACAGGCATGGTCGCCTCCCGTAGGACGAAGGCGTTGCGTTCGACCAGCGAGGCGTAGCCGATTCCGGCCACCGCGGCCCCGGCGGCTCCCAGCGCGGTCGTGCGTACAGCAGAGGTCGAGATCACGGGCATTTGCCCAGCATAGGTGACCTCGCTCAGGAGCGCCGAGTGTGTTTCCGCACAAGCGCCCCTTTTCTCGGCGGGAAATCGGGCCGCGCGGCAAATGTAGTGGGACCACCGCCCAGGAGCCGCTACCGTGAGCGGCATGTCGGAACTCAAATCGCAGCTGCGAGCGGATCTCACCGCCGCGATGAAAGCAAAGGACACGCTGCGCCTTTCCACGTTGCGGATGTTGCTGTCGGCGATCCAGACCGCCGAGGTCGCCGGCTCTCAGGCACGTGAGCTCACCGACGCCGAGGTCGTCTCCGTGTTGCAGAAGGAGTCGAAGAAGCGCAGCGAATCCGCCGAGGTATACACGCAGGCCGGGCGCGGCGAATTGGCGGCGAACGAGCACGCCGAGGCGCGCATCATCGATGAGTATCTGCCGACCCAGTTGACCGACGCCGAAGTCGCCGACCTCGCCGACACCGCCATCGCGCAGGTCGCCGAGGAGATCGGCGAGCGTCCCGGCATGCGCCAGATGGGGCAGGTCATGAAGATCGCCACCGGGCTCGCCGCGGGCAAGGCCGACGGCTCGCGCATTTCGGCCGCAGTGAAGGCGCGGCTGTAGGACCGCGACGAGGAAAAGGGGCCGCGAACCGTGTGGTTCGCGGCCCCTTTCTCTGTCAGCGCGGGATCGGGATCGGAATCGGGATCGGTGGCAGCTGCGGCGGTAGCGGCAGTCCCGGAATGCCCGGCGGCGGGGCGGGCGGCCCTGGCGGCGGCGCGGCTCGGACGGTGCCGTCGCTGATGTACAGCGTGATCACCGAGCCGGGGATCGCCGATCCGTTCGGCGCGGTGCCCATCACGGTGCCCTTGGGGCGATCGCCCGCCCCGGTCACCGGCGACACCTGGAAGCCCGCGGCCACCAGCGCCGCGGTGGCCTCGCCCTGGGTCTTGCCGACGACGTCGGGTACCTGTGCGTTGTTCGCGCCGCGCACGTACTTGTCGTCCAGCGGGGGCAACCCGGGCGGCGGGAACAGTGGTACCACCGGTTTGATCGCGTTGAACCAGGTGCGAGCGGGCTCGTTACCGCCGAACAGGTTGCCGTCGCCGCAGTTGCGCAGCGGGAACGAGCAGATTTCGCCGGGGGTGGGGCTGTCGCCGTAGGCGTAGACCGCGGCGGCCAGCGCGTTCGTGAAGCCGAGGAAGGCCGAGGAGCGGTGGCTCTCGGTGGTACCGGTCTTGCCCGACATCGGGAAATTCCAACCCACCGACTGGGCCGCGCCCGCCGCCGTGCCCGAAATGTCGTCTTTGCTCATCGCGTTGGCCAGAGTATTGGCCAAGCCGGGCTCGACCACCTGCTCGCAGGCCTGCTGGGTCAGCGGCACCTGCTTGCCCTGGCGGTCGACGACCTCCTTGATCGGATTCGGGGGGCACCACCGGCCACCGGAACCCAGCGTCGCGGCCACGTTGGACAGCTCCAGCGGGTTGATCGCGACCGGGCCGAGGGTGAACGAGCCGAGGTTCTGGTCCTTGATCATGTCGGCCAGGCTCTGGTTGCCGTGGCCCGAGGTGCCCGCTTCGGTGAACGAGCGCATGCCGAGCCGGACCGCCATGTCGACGGTCGGGGTGACCCCGACGGCCTGGATCAGCTTCACGAACGCGGTGTTCGGCGAGGTGGCCAGCGCCTCGGTCACCGACATGGGCGACTTGTACCGGCCCGCGTTCTCCACGCAGTAGGTGGCGGGCGGGCACCCGCGGGCGCCACCGTTACCCATGCCCTTGGCCTCGAACCGCCCTGGCACCTCGAGCTGGGCATCGATGCCGAGGCCCTTCTCCATGGCCGCGGCGGTGGTGAAGATCTTGAAGATGGAGCCCGCGCCGTCGCCGACCATGGAGTACGGCTGCGGCTGCACGGTCTCGCTGGCGTCCCGGTTCAGGCCGTAGGTGCGGCTGCTGGCCATCGCGAGCACCGGATGCGTGTCCTGCCCCGGCGCGACCACGGACATGACCTCCGCGATGTTGTCGAGATTCGGGTTCGCCGCGTCGGTCACCGCTCGTTTCACCGAGTCCTGGACGGCCGGATCGAGGGTGGTCCTGATCAGGTAGCCGCCCTTCTCGATCTGTTCGCGGCTGATTCCGGCGTTGGCCAGGTACTGCAGCGCGTAGTCGCAGAAGAAGCCGCGGTCGTTGGCCGCGATGCAGCCGCGCGGCAGGCCCTTGGGCTCCGGCAGCACGCCCAGTGGCTTGGTCTTCGCCTCGCGGAACTCCTCGGCGCGGCTGGGGATGTTCTGGATCATCGTGTCCAGCACCGTGTTGCGCCTGGCCAGCACGCCGTCCGGGTTGGTGTAGGGGTTCAGCTTGGACGAGCTCTGCACCATGCCCGCCAGCATCGCGGCCTGCGAGACGTTCAGATCGGCCGCGTCGACGCCGAAGTAGGTCTTCGCGGCGTCCTGGATGCCGTAGGACGAGTTACCGAACGGGACGAGGTTGAGGTACCTGGTGAGGATCTCGTCCTTGGTCAGCTCCCGGTCCAGCGTGAGCGCCATCCGGATCTCCCGGATCTTGCGGGCCGGAGTGGTCTCGATGGCGGCGCGGCGCTCGGCGTCGGTCTTGGCCACCACCAGTAGCTGGAAGTTCTTCACGTACTGCTGGTCCAGCGTCGAGGCGCCCTGCTGGACCTCGCCACTGCTGGTGTTGGTGAGGAACGCGCGTAGCGTTCCCTGCCAGTCGACGCCCTCGTGCTCGGCGAAGCGACGGTCCTCGATGGACACGATCGCCAGTTTCATGTCGTTGGAGATCCGGTCGCTGGGGACCTCGAATCTGCGCTGCTCGTACAGCCAGGCGATCGGATTGCCCGCCGCGTCGACCATGGTCGATACCGCGGGCGCCGTTCCCTCGACCAGCTCCGCGGAGACATTGTCGACGGCGTCGGCGGCACGGTTGGAGACGAACCCGAAGCCGCCGGCGAGCGGGAACAACAACCCGGCGACGAGCACGGAGGCCAGCACGCAACTGCCGGCCAGCCGCGCGAGCGTATGTGTGATCGGCACGAATCAAGACTACGGGTTGCCATTCGAGCCTTCTTGGCGGCATTTGTCCGGAGGCCGTAACTGGTTGTTCGCGAACCGGAATGGGCGTGTCGCGCGATCGCGAGCGGCGTGTCGCATGAGGGCGCGTACGCAATCTGCCTGCCCGTCCAGTGCGCGGCCCGCTTTGCAGGGACGGACGTACCAAAAAATCTCGAGGTGGTCTTGCGCAAGCGCCATACCTTTACCTAGATTGAGAACCCAGTGTGATAGAGCTAACACTCAAAGTGGAATGTGGTGCACTTCGCAGCGGGGTTTGGGTGCTGCGTGGTGACAACGCGATTCTGGAGCGCCGTTGACCCGGTGTTCGGACTGCAAAGGGGCACACCAAATGCAAATGACAACCCCCATCGCTCGATTGGACGTGGAGCAGGCCGAAGCAAGGATCGCCTGGGTAGCCCAGGCTCGATGCAAGGAAGTGGATCCCGATCAGTTGTTCGTCCGCGGCGCGGCGCAGCGCAAGGCCGCGACGATCTGCAGGCACTGTCCCGTGCTCATGCAGTGTGGTGCCGACGCGCTCGACAACCGCGTCGAGTTCGGTGTGTGGGGCGGCATGACGGAGCGGCAGCGCCGCGCCCTGTTGAAGCAGCATCCGGAAGTCACCTCGTGGGCCGACTTCTTCCAGGCCCAGCGGCAGCATCAAGTGGCGATGTAGTCCGGCCACATCGAAACGGAGCCCGCGCGAGCGGGCTCAGTTTCGTTTCAGGAGCAATGTTTCCGTTCGGAGCAATAGCGGATACGCCTAAGTATCAAGCGGTCGCGCGCGCCGTGCCGGTGAGCTGATCGCCGACGACGCGCAGCGCGTCGAGATCGGACACCTCGAACGGGAGAGCGGTGACCGAGACGATCGGCACCCGCGGATGCGCGCCGGTGAAGCGGTGCAGCAGATGCTGCTCGCGTTTATCGGTGACGACCCGGCGGGCGTGCACCCGCAACACCGCCGCGGTGAGCGGATCGGAATCCGCCACCTGGTCGGCGGCGGTGAGCGCGTGATCGGCAGGCAGCGAGCTCAGCACCGGGTGGGTGCGGTTGAGCACCAGCCCCGCCAGCGGCATCCGTTCGGTGGAGAGGCGGTCGACGAAGAACGAGGCCTCCCGCAGCGCGTCCGGTTCCGGCGCCGCCACCACGAGGAAGTGCGTACCCGGCCTCGACAACATGGCGAAGGTTCGCTCGGCCCGCTCCTGGAACCCGCCGAACAGCGACTCCAGGGACTGCAGGAAGTTCGACGCGTCCTTGAGCATCTGCCCACCGACGACGGTGGACACGCCCCGCACCGCCAGGCTCATCGCGCCGGTCACCAAACGGGTTACGCCCCGGCCGGGAGCCATGATCACCCGGATCATGCGGCCGTTGAGGAAGTTGCCCAGCCGCTTGGGAGCATCCAGGAAGTCGAGGGCGTTGCGCGAAGGCGGGGTGTCGACCACGATCAGGTCCCACTCGCCCCGGTGGGCCAGCTGCCCCAGCTTCTCCATCGCCATGTATTCCTGTGTGCCGCCGAAGGAGGAGGCGACCGTCTGATAGAAGGGGTTGGCGAAGATCTGCTCCGCTTTCTCCCCGCTGGTGTGCTCGAGCACCATGTCGTCGAAGGTGCGGCGCATGTTGAGCATCATCGCGTGCAGTTCGCCCTTGGCCTCGGGGCCGAGCGCCACCCGCTGCGGGTTGTTGCCGAGGTCGGCGACGCCCAGTGACTGGGCCAGCCTGCGCGCGGGGTCGATGGTGAGCACCACGACCTTGCGGCCTTCCTCGGCGGCGCGCAGCGCGAGGGCGGCGGCGGTGGTGGTCTTGCCGACGCCGCCGGAGCCGCAGCAGACCACAACCCGGGCGGACGGGTCGGCGATGATCCGCGAAACATCCAGCGGGGCAGCCGTGGGGTGGGTCGGCGTGCTCATCGGACTCCCTGTGCGGTGAGGTGTTCGGCTAGTTCGTACAGTCCGCCCAGGTCCATCCCGTCCGGGAGGGCGGGCAGGTAGAGCCGGGAGATGTCGACCTTGGCCAGTTCCTCGGCGCTGTCGTCCTGTGCTTGCAGCGTGGCGGAGTGCTCGATCGTTTCGGTGAGCAGCCCCTGTAAGTCGCTGTCGGTGAGGTTGATGCCCGCAGAGGTGAGGCTCGCGCGGATGGCGTCGGCGTCCAGTTCGCCGCGAGCGGCCCGCGCGCCCAGTTCGGGCGGGAGCTGCCCTTCGGTCGCGCGGTTCACGATGACGGTGCCGATGCGCAGGTCGGCGGCGGTTAGTTCGGCGACCGCGTCGGCGGTCTCCTGCACCGGCAGCGCCTCCAGCAGCGTGACCAGGTGAATCATGGTCTGATCGGAGTGCAGCAGCTGCGACACGCCCTCGGCCTGCGAAGCGATCGGCCCGCCCTTGGCCACCTCGGCCATGGCCTTGGTGACGTCGAGGAAGCCGGCGATCCGGCCGGTGGGCGGTGCGTCGACCACGATTTCGTCGTAGACCCGCCTGCCGGACTTGTCCACACGAACCGCGCATTCCTTGATCTTGCCGGTCAGGATGACGTCGCGCAGACCGGGCGCGATCGTGGTGACGAACTCGATGGCCCCCATCCGGCGCATCGCGCGGCCCGCGAAGCCGAGGTTGTAGAACATGTCGAGGTATTCGAGGAAGGCGTGCTCGATGTCCAGCGCCAGCGCGACCACTTCGCCGCCGCCGTCGGCGGTGGCGATCCGTGTCTCGGTCGGCGGCAGCGGCGGCAGGTCGAACAGTTGCGCGATCGATTGTCTGCTCTCCACCTCGACCAACAGCACCCGGCGCCCGCCCGCGGCGAGCGCCAGAGCCAGCGCCGCGGCAACCGTCGACTTGCCCGTGCCTCCCTTGCCGGAGACGTAGTGCAAGCGGGCTTGCTCAGCGCGCTTCGGCCACCTCGTGTCCAGTCCCGGCTCCGCCGAAAGCGGCCCTGCAGTTGGTACTCCCACGATCGCGAGCCTATAACTGGTCCGCCGCTGCGGGGCACCGGCCGTACCAGACGGGTGGGTCGCGCGGGCCGGTCTCCGCTCTTGCCGCGGCCGCCGCTCGAATTCCGGAACACCCGGGTAAGTGGCCGTTTCCCGTATGAATCGCGGTCGCGCCAGGCGAAGCCACCGGGGTGATCCGGACCCGGTTCCCACTCCACCGTCCCTGTCTTCGCTGCTAGGCGACACCGAGCGTCGTTCGTTCGCGGGGCGGGTGCCGGGCTGCCATGCCGGCGAAGAGACACGAACAGCCCAGCCCACCGCCGCACGCCACTACGCGGCTCGCCCACCGGTCTCGAGTGACGCGCGCGACATCGCCTATTCGCCGTTGGCGGTCTCGGGCCTCTTCGCGCAAACGCGAGCCACAAGGGGCCGCGAACACGCCGCGACGCGGTAGCGGCAATCAGACAGAGCTACGCTTCTCGCTCATGAGTGATACGACCCTGTGGGAGTACGCGACCGTGCCGCTGCTGACGCATGCGACCAAGCAGATTCTCGATCAGTGGGGAGCCGATGGCTGGGAGCTGGTCACCGTGCTGCCCGGTCCGACCGGTGAGCAGCACGTCGCCTACCTCAAGCGGCCCAAGTAGCGAAGGACGGTGACGTAGTGACCCAGTGGGAGAAGAACCTCGCCGAACTCGGAATCACCCTTCCTCCGGTCGTGGCTCCGGTCGCGGCCTACATTCCCGCGATCCGCACCGGGTCGCTGGTCTACACCTCCGGTCAGTTGCCGTTCGTGAACGGCCAGTTGTCCGCGGTCGGCAAGGTCGGCGCCGAGGTGTCGATCGAGGAGGCCAAGGAGGCTGCCCGGCTGTGCGCGCTGAACGCGCTGGCGGCGGTGCACGACCTGGTCGGCCTGGACGCGGTGGTGCGGATCGTGAAGGTGGTCGGATTCGTCGCCTCGGCACCGGGATTCGGCGACCAGCCGGTCGTGATCAACGGCGCGTCGGAGTTCCTCGGCCAGGTCTTCGGTGACGCGGGCAAGCACGCCCGCTCGGCCGTGGGCGTCTCCGAACTTCCCCGCAACACTCCGGTCGAAGTCGAACTGATCGCCGAGGTGCGCTAGACCGGAATTGACGGCTCCGTTTCGATCCGAGGTTTTGCGATGACGTTGACTCACCCCGCCTACGGGCAGCTCCGGCAGGTCACCGAGACGGCGGCGGTGCTGCTCGCCGACAATCCGGGGCAGATGACCTTGGAGGGAACCAACACCTGGGTCCTGCGCGCGCCAGGACGGTCGGACTGTGTGGTGGTGGATCCGGGGCCGAAGGACAAGTCGCACATGGCCGCGATCGCCGAGGCCACCGGCGGCCGGATCGCGCTCACGCTGATCACCCACCGCCATCACGATCACACCGGTGGTATCGATCGGCTGGTCGAGCTGACCGGGACACCGGTGCGCGCCACGGATTCCGGCTTCCTGCGCGGCTCGTCCGATCCCCTCGTCGACGGCGAGGTGATCGAGGCCGCGGGCCTGCGGATCACCGTGCTGGCGACGCCGGGTCACACCGGTGACTCGGTGAGCTTCGTCCTCGACGACGCGGTGCTGACCGGCGACACCATCCTCGGCGCGGGCACCACCGTGCTGGACTCCAGCGACGGGGCGCTGGCCGACTACCTGTCCTCGCTGGATCGGTTGGTCGAGGCGGGCAAGGGCAAGGCGTTGCTGCCCGCGCACGGCCCGGACCACCCGGATCTGGAGCCGGTCGCCCGGTACTACATCGCGCATCGGCACGAGCGCCTCGGTCAGGTGCGGGAGGCGCTACGGGCGCTCGGCGCGGACGCGGGCGCGATGGCGGTCGTGCGGCGCGTGTACGCCGACGTGGACAAGCGGCTGTGGCCCGCGGCGCGCAGTTCGGTGCAGGCGCAGCTGGACTACCTGCGCGTGCACGGCTAGCCGGAACGACAGAACGCCGGGTTCAGTGGAGCGCTGAACCCGGCGTTCGGCGTGGAGTCCGTGTGTTACCTGGCGCGACGGGCCAGGCGCTCGGAATCGGAGATGAGCACGCTCTTGCCCTCCAGCCGCAGCCAGCCGCGATGCGCGAAGTCGGCGAGCGCCTTGTTCACGGTCTCGCGGGAGGCGCCAACCAGCTGAGCGATCTCCTCCTGGGTCAGGTCGTGGGTGACCCGCAGCGCGCCCGCCTCCTGGGTGCCGAAGCGCTGTGCGAGCTGCAGCAGCGCTTTGGCGACCCGGCCGGGGACGTCGGTGAAGATCAGGTCGGCCAGGTTGTTGTTGGTCCGGCGCAGGCGGCGGGCGAGAACGCGCAGCAACTGCTCGGCGATCTCGGGCCGCTGGTCGATCCAGGTCTTGAGGGCGTCGCGATCCATCGTCACCGCCCGCACTTCGGTCACCGTGGTGGCGGTGGAGGTGCGCGGGCCCGGATCGAAGATCGACAGCTCGCCGAACATGTCGGACGGGCCCATGATGGTCAACAGGTTCTCGCGGCCGTCGGGCGAGCGGCGTCCGATCTTCACCTTGCCGGACGTAATGATGTACAGCCGGTCGCCCGGCTCACCCTCGTTGAAGATGACATGACCGCGCGGGAAATCCACCGGCTGAAGTTGCTTGGCGAGGGCGGCCACCGCAGTGGGCTCGACGCCCTGGAAGATGCCTGCTCTGGCGAGGGCCTCGTCCACGAATGTGCTCCTTAGGGAAATGGCTCTGTACTGGACCGAAGCGACTCGGCCAACAGCGCAGTCTACGCGGCGTCACAACAGCGTAGTGACGGACACCACGTAACGAGTGGATTGCGCGGCGCGCACGCCGGGTCAGCTCGCGCGGGCCACGTCCATCTCTTCGCCGCGGGAGCGGCGCCTGCGCATCCGGGCCACGGCGGCGGGCAGACCGAGCTTCGTCAGCTCGTTCACCTCGGGGTTACTGGCCTTGTCCAGGTACTGCTGAACCTCTTCGTCGGGTTCGAGAAGCTTGCGGAGCCGGTTCTCGACCCGCTCCATACCCAGTGCGAACAGCATCAGCACCACTGGGAAGAGCACCACAGCGAGTCCTTGCATGACGAGCAGTAAACACCGTCGAGGTCTCAGATGGAACACGGCAACTGAACTGGAAGGGCAACGTTGTCCACCGATTCCGTATGGTGGACGCGTGCGCGTCTCCCCCTCCACCGCCGCCGGGAACGGGCTTGCCCCCGGCTCCGAGCCCTCCGGAACGCCGCCGGTCGCCGCCGCGGCTCCACAACGGAAAACCAGGGCGCGACAGGCGGAAACCCGGCTCGGGCTGGTCCGCCGCGCGCGCCGGATGAACCGCGAACTGGCGACCGCTTTCCCCGACGCGCACTGTGAGCTGGATTTCACCACACCGCTCGAATTGGCGGTCGCGACAATACTTTCGGCGCAGTGCACCGACGAGCGGGTGAATCTCACCACGCCCGCGCTGTTCGCCCGGTACCCGGACGCCCGCGCCTATGCCGAGGCAAACCGCGCGGAGCTGGAGGAATTCATCCGGCCGACCGGCTTCTTCCGGAACAAGGCCGCCTCGCTGATCGGACTCGGTCAGGCGTTGCTGGAACGGTACGACGGTGAATTGCCTCACACCCTGACCGAACTCGTCCAGCTGCCCGGCATCGGGCGCAAGACCGCCAACGTCATCCTCGGCAACGCGTTCGGGGTGCCGGGGATCACAGTCGACACCCATTTCGGCCGTCTGGTGCGCCGCTGGGGATGGACCGACGAAGAGGACCCGGTCAAGGTCGAGCACATCGTCGGCGCGCTGATCGAGCGCAAGGAATGGACGATGCTCTCGCACCGGGTGATCTTCCACGGACGGCGCGTCTGCCATTCCCGCAAGCCGGCGTGCGGCGCGTGCGTGCTGATCAAGGACTGCCCCTCGTTCGGGATCGGGCCGACCGATCCGGAGGCCGCGGCCAAGCTGGTGAAAGGGCCGGAGCGCGAGCATCTGCTGGAGCTGGTGGGCCGGTGAGCTCGGAGCCCTCGGGCCGAAGAAGGAGGGGGCATGCGTGGCGCTGGGCACTGGCCGGTCTGATCGTGGTGGTGGCGCTGGCGGTCGCGGTGTGGCCGCGTGGCGACGACGCGACGGAGGAGCCGCAGTCGCCCCCCACAGCCTCGGGCGTCTCCGATGACCTGCGCGCTGTCGCCCATTTGCCGGACTGCCCGAGCGGCGCCCCCACCGGGAACGGGCCGCTGGCCGGGATAACGCTGGAATGCCTGGCGAACGGCAGGCCGGTGGACCTGGCCGCCGCGCTGGCGGGCAAGCCCGCTCTGCTGAACCTGTGGGCCTACTGGTGCGCACCGTGCGCCCAGGAGTTGCCGTATTTGCAGCAATACGCCCAACGTGCCGGGAACGCGATTACCGTGCTGACCGTGCACAGCGACCCTGATGAGGCCAAGGCACTGTCCCGGCTGCGCGGGCTGGAGGTGCGGTTACCCGGCGTGGCGGACGCCGACGCGCGAGTGCGCACGGCCGTCGGGGCTCCCGCGGTGTTGCCGATCTCGGTGCTGGTGCGTGCCGACGGCTCGGTGGCCGACGTCGTGGTGCGGGCTTTCGGCGGGGTGGATGACATCGCGAATACGGTCGCGGGCAAGCTCGGAGTGGCCGCGTGACAATGCGGGTGGACGAATCAATGGTGGAGGTGACGGTGCGGGCGTGCACGCGGGCCGGTGAGCGAATGCGTGGGGGAGGTGTGCGTTGAGCATCGAAATGCCGCCGGGCATCCCGGATTGGCTGACCCGCTCGGCCGAACCGGCTACCGAGAACGCCGACACCCTGACCAGGGAGCGTGTGCTGCGCCGCGCCCTGACCCTGACCTCCAAGCCGCGCCAAGCGGCCGTGCTCGTGCTGTTCGGCGGCTCGCCCGAGCCGGACCCGGCCGCGCCCGGCGGACTGCCCGCCGACGCGGAGGTGCTGCTCACCCAGCGCGCCTCCACCATGCGCCAGCACCGTGGCCAAGTGGCTTTCCCCGGCGGTGCGGTCGACCTGGGCGACGCCGGGCCGATCGATACCGCGCTGCGCGAAGCGTGCGAGGAGACCGGTCTCGACCGTTCTGGTGTTGAGCCCTTCGCGGTGCTGCCGAAGCTGTTCGTGCCGCCGTCTCGCTTCGACGTGACGCCGGTGGTCGCGTACTGGCGCACGCCGGGCGCGGTGGGGGTGGTCGATCAGAGCGAGACCGAGCGGGTCGTGCGCGTCCCGCTCGCGCAGCTGCTGGATCCGGCCAACCGCTTCCTGGTCCGCAGCCCCATGGGCTATCAGAGCCCGGCGTTCCAGGTCGACGGGATGCTGGTCTGGGGTCTGACCGGCGGTATCCTCGCCGGGATCAGCAGGGCCTGCGGCTGGGACCGAGCGTGGGACCACGGGGACGTTCGTGATCTGGAGACCGCACTCGCCGCCGTGGGGATGACGTTATGAGTTCGTCGGCCTGGCTCGACATCGCCGTCGTGCTACTGGCGCTGCTGGCCGCTTCCTCGGGATGGCGCCAGGGCGCGGTTGCCTCCGCGCTGGCCTTCCTCGGCGTGGTGCTCGGCGCGGTCGCGGGCATCCTGATCGCGCCGCACATCCTGGTGCACGTCGACGAGGGCCGCACCAGAGTGCTCACCGGTGTGCTGCTGATCGTGGTGCTGGTGATCGTCGGTGAGGTCGCGGGCATGGTGCTCGGGCGCGCTGCGCGCAGCGGCATGCGTCATCCGTTCACGCGCAGCGTGGACAGCGCGGTCGGCGCGGTGCTGCAGGCGGTCGCCGTGCTGGTCACCGCGTGGCTGCTGGCGCTGCCGCTGGCCACGTCGTCGCAGCCGGCCATCGCGACGGCGATCAACGGCTCGCGGGTGCTCGCCGATGTCAACGACGTCGCGCCGAATTGGCTGCGCAGGCTGCCCAACGAGTTCTCCAAGCTGCTCAACACCTCCGGCCTGCCGGACGTGATCGGGCCGTTCGGGCGGGCGCCGATCGCGGCCGTGGAACCGCCCGATCCCAGCGTGCTGGCCAGCCCGGTCGCCGCCTCGCTGCAGCAGAGCGTGCTGCGCATCCGCGGGGTCGCGCCGAGTTGCCAGCGGGCACTGGAGGGCTCGGGCTTCGTCATCGCGCCCGAGCGCGTGATGACCAACGCCCACGTCGTCGCGGGCACCACGAGCGTCGCGGTGGACACCCCACGCGGCCCGCTGGACGCGAACGTGGTGCTGTTCGATCCGTCCAAGGACGTCGCGGTGCTCGCCGTGCCCGGTCTCACCGCCCCGGTGGTCCCGCGCGCGCCCGCGCCCGCGCGGTCGGGCGACAGCGCGATCGTGCTCGGTTACCCCGGCGGCGGCCCGTACACCGCGAGCGCGGCACGGGTGCGCGAGACGCTGGATCTGACCGGTCCGACCATCTACCGCAACGGCACCGTCGAACGCGAGGTCTACACCGTCCGTGGCCAGGTCAGGGCGGGCAATTCCGGTGGGCCGCTGGTGGATACCGACGGGCAGGTGCTCGGCGTGGTCTTCGGCGCCGCCGTCACCGACGACGACACCGGTTACGTGCTCACGCTCGCGGAGGTCCGCGCGCAGCTCGACGCGGCCGAACGAGTCGGCGCCGCGGTGGACACCGGCGCCTGCGTACTCAGCTGAATCGGGGTCCCCGGCCACGGGCGTCCGTGGCCGGGGAGGCATTCCCGCGGCTCAGGCCAGAAGTTTGGCCAGTTCCGTCGTCACGGCGTCCGGGTTCTCCTGGTGGGCGAAGTGCCCCGCCGCCGGGATGGCGACCAGTCTCCGTTCCGGTGAGAGATGAGGATCGCGGCGGAAGGCTCCCGCCAGCACGTACGGGTCCAGATCGCCGCGCATCGCCAGGACCGGGATGTGGATGGGCTCGCGCATGGTCGCCATGAACCGGCGGCCGTCCGGACGCCACTGACTGCGGAAGGCCCAGCGCTGATACTCCAGCGCACAATGCGCGGCGCCGGGAATCCGGATCGCCGAACGCATCCGCCGGGCGGTGTCGACGAATTCGGCGGTGCCGGTCCACCCCGCGCTCACCCGCTGACGCAGCAGCCGCTCCACCTCGAAGCCATCGGCGGTGGTCAGCAAGTGCTCGCCGTAGCGAGGCAGCTGGTAGCGAAGGAAGTTCGGCAGCCATGCCGCGCGCTGGCGGCGGTTGCGCAGCACGGAACTCTTCAGCGCCGACGGATGCGGCGAACCGACCAGCGCGATCGAGCGAACCAGTCGCGGATGCAGCACCGCGGTGGTCCAGCAGACCAGGCCACCGTCGGCGTGCCCGACCAGCGTCGCCTCGGTGTAGCCGAGCGCCCGGATGAGCCCGGCGACGTCACCGGCGAGCGTCCAGCCGTCATAGCCGCGTGGCGGCTTGTCGCTGTCGCCGTAGCCGCGCAGGTCGACGGCGACAACGTGGTAACCGAACTCGGCCAGGCCGGTCAATTGGTGACGCCAGGACCACCAGAAGTCCGCGAACCCGTGCAGCAGCACGATCAGCGGAGCGTCGGCCCGCTCGGGCGCCGCGTCCACGACGTGGAATCGAATGCCATTGGCGTGCACGTCCCGATGCGTCCACGGTCCGTCGTAACGGACGCTGGACGGATCCGGAAGCAAGTTCGCCGACACGGCGACCGAGCCTAGTAGCCGTCGTACCGGCTCGCGCACGCGCGCCTAGGAAGCGGGCTTCTCCAGCGCGAGACGGTCGTCGTGCGCGGACGCGCCCAAGCTGTGCGGCAGCACTGTGCGCGCCTGCTTGAGCGAATCGATCGTCTTCTCCGGCGCGCGCAGTTTCTTCACCCGCCGGTAGCCGAGGAAGGCCAGCGCCGCGGTGGCGACGACCATCAGCAGGAAGACGATCAGGAAGGCCGCCCAGCGCGCGAGCCACACGTCGAGCAGTTCGCCGAGGAAGAAGAAAAAGAAGAAGGTGCTGAACAGCAGCACGGTGAGCGCGAGGATGAAGTAGACGCTGCCCTGCAGGCCCTTCTTGATCTCACCGGTGACCTCGGCCTTGGCCAGCTCGACCTCGGCGCGGACCAGAGTCGACATCTGCTCGGCGGCGTCGCGGACCAGGCTCCCGAAGCTCGCGGAGCCGAGCGGATCGGCGTCCGTGAGGGGAATGGAGGTGACCGTACGACCGCGCTCCGCGCCGCTCCCGTTACCGCCGTGGTTGAAACTCACTTGGTCGACCCTTCTCCCTGTCCCGGCACTGCTTCAACTCCCGTTCGATCGGCGGCGCTCCCGGTGCCCTCCGTGGTCACGCAGGCTACCGCCTCCGGGCGGATCGCTCGTGCCGCCGTACTGTTCACGTTCTAGCGCACGGGCGTCCCGCCGAGCCTGGTGGACACGCCCACGCCGCAACAGTAGCGCCGAACCGGCGAGCGACGCCGCCAATGATGTGACCAACACAGCGGCTTTCGCCAACTCCACGTCCGCGACATCGGCGAGCGCGAGCTCCGCCACGAGAAGGCTAACCGTGAAGCCGATCGCGCCGAGCACCGACAGGGCGAACATGTCCCGCCAGCCGAGCCCGCTGGGGCGCTTCGCGACGCCCAACCGGATTGCCACCCAGCTCATCCCGAAGATCCCGAGCGGTTTGCCCAAGAGGAACCCGAGAATCACGGCGAGCGCGAGCCGGTTGGTGCACAACTCGCCGAAAACCGTGGGATTCAACGGCACGCCGGCGGCGAACAGGGCGAACAGCGGAACGCAGAACCCGGCGGAGATCGGCTGGAAGAGGTGTTCGAGCCGGGTGGCGGGCGCTTGGCGTTCCCCGGGATCCGGGCGCACCCGGGTGAGCAGGCCGAGCGCGACGCCCGCCAACGTGGGATGGATGCCCGCCTCGTGCAGTGCGTACCAGGACACCAACGCCAGCGGGACATAGAGCAAGGGCGTGCCGATCCGCGCGTGTTGCCCCATGGACCACCCGGCGAAGCATCCGGCCGCGACGAGCAGCCACAGCAGTGACACGGCGGTGGTGAACAGCACCGCGATCACGACGATCGCCAGCAGGTCGTCGACCACCGCGAGACTGAGCAGGAACACCCGCGCGCCCGCCGGGATGCGCGAACCGGTCAGCGCGAGCACGGCGAGCGCGAACGCGATGTCGGTGGCGACCGGGATAGCCCAGCCGCGCTCCATGCCGGGGATGCCGAACCCGACGACCGCCGCGATCAGCGCGGGGGTGATCACGCCACCGATCGCCGCGATGATCGGTAGGGTGGCGCGTCTGCGGTCGGCGAGTTCGCCGACGACCAGTTCGCGTTTGAGTTCCAGTCCGGCGACGAAGAAGAACACCGCCAGCAGACCGTCTTCGGCCCAGCCGGCCAAGGTCAGATCCAGGTGCAGCGGCGGGATCGCGACGACCGTCTCGGTCATCGCCAGATAACCTGCTTCCCAGGGCGAGTTCACCCACAGCAGTGCGATCGCGGCCGCGATCAGAAGCAGAGCGCCGCCGACGGTTTCCGTGCGGAGGTAGCGGGACAATTCCGAGCGCACTCGCGTGATCACGGGAAACCTTTCGGCGGCGATCGGGCAGCACTGCGGCGGCACCCACCGGAACCGGCTCAACGGATGCGTGACCGCTCGCCGACCAGACTTCCCGGCACACCTCACGCAATCTTAACGGGTGCGGCCGATGACAGGTCCGTCACCGGCCGCGCTCAGTGCTGTTCGGTCAGTCCTTGCCCTCCCGGATCGCCTCGAAGACGCT
>NZ_BDBB01000027.1 GCF_001612765.1 Nocardia arthritidis NBRC 100137 | reverse complement strand
CGATCCTGGCCAGCAGCGCCGCCACCGCGACTCCGCAGGCCGCGGCCCACAGGGCGAGCGTCGCGCCGCCGCCCAGCGCGAGGATCACCAGCGCGGGCGCGACCCTGGCGATCCCTGCCGCGCCGAGCACCGTTCCCAACGCTCGAAACCGCTTGCCGCCCTGCAACACTCCCTGCTCACCGGACAACAGCACCAGCGCGGGCGCCGCACCCAGCGCCGCCGCGGTGGCGGCCACCCCCACGTTCAGCGTGACGGCGACCAGCGGCACCAGCGTCGCGGCCGCCAAGGCCACGATCACCGCGCACCGCCACTGGAGCCCGCGCAGCGCAGCCGTCCCCGCGCCGCGCACGAGTTCCCTCGCCACCACGTTCTGCAACGCCAGCGCCGGAACCGCGCACAGCAGCTGCACGGCGAGCAGACTCGCGAACTCGCTGTAGCCGGTGACTCCCAGCCACCGCCCGGCCAGCAGCTGCAACAGATACCCGGCGACGTTCGCGGTCATCGCACCCGCCGTCACCCACGTCAGATCCGCCACCACAGGAAACCGACGGACAGCAGACACGAGGTTCATCGTCCCACCCGCACAGGCCGTCGCCCGTCCCGCCCCGCCGCAGTGCGACCGGCGCTCGCCATGGATCAGGCAGTTCGGGACACCGACCCGGCCCCGCTGACTCGGCGACGGAAGACAGCGGGACGTACAGTGCTCAGGCGTGAATGGGAGCGGTCGAGACCGAGCGGTGGCTGCTGGATACAGCGCGGCCGGGTCGCTGCTGGTGACCGCACCCGTGCTGGCGCCGGGATACCTGCTCCTGCGCGACGCGGTGAGCACGCCACGCAGTTATCCGACCAACTCGGCGCTCGGTCTCGGCGACGCCGCGCCCCGGGCGGTGCCGCAGGATGCGCTGCTGGCCGTGCTGTCGGCGTTCGTCGACGGCGGGCTGCTGGTCAAAGCGATTCTCGTCGTCGCGCTGTGGGCCGCGGCGTACGGGGCCGCGGCGCTCGCGCGCGAACTGCTGCGCGCGTCGCTCGGCCCGCAACTGGTGGCCGCGACGGTCGCGTTGTGGAACCCATATGTGGCCGAGCGTCTGCTGCAAGGGCATTGGAGCCTGCTGGCCGGCTACGCCGCGCTGCCATGGACAGCGCTGGCCGGTTACCGCCTAAGATCCACGGCCACCGCGAAACGGCGCAGGCGGACTCTGTCGAACACACCCGCACAGCACGCGAACGGCCTGATCGAACGTCCCGCACCACAGGGAACCGAAGACTTCGGGAAGGCCCCGCCGACCGCTACGGTATCCGCCTGGGCGGCACTGGCCGGGTCACTCGCCGCGGCGGGGCTCACCCCGACCGGTGCGCTGTTGGCGGGCGTGACCGCCTTCGCGCTGGTGCATCGACGCCAACTCCTCGCGGCGCTCGGCCTCTGGCTCGCCGCCTCCGCGCCATGGCTCGTCGCGACCGCGCTGTCGGGTGCGGGCGCCGAGCCGTCGGATCCCGCGGGCATCGCGGCCTTCGCCGCGCGGGGCGAACCCGGTCTCGGCACGCTCGGCAGCCTGGCCGGCCTCGGCGGGATCTGGAACTCCGAGGCGGTACCGAATTCGCGCACCACACCGCTGGCCGCGATCGGCACTCTTGCGCTGCTGGCGCTCGTCGCGCTGGGCGTGCGCGCCCTGGCCACCGGTGGCGCCGACCCCGACAATCGCCACGTCCGCCGCGCATTGCTGCTGCTCGCAGCGGTCGCGATCCTGTTTCCCGCGCTCGCAGCGACGGCGTGGGGCATCAGCGCACTGGAGTGGCTGGTCGCCCACGTGCCGGGTGCGGGCTTGCTGCGGGACACCCAGAAGTACGTGGCGCTGGCCATGCCCGCCTATGCCCTGTGCGCGGCGGCGGGATGCGCGGCCACGGCCCGGCGTCTGTCGTCCCGGAGGGAGTCAGCGGACCGGCCCGCGACGGCGCTGCCCGCGGTGACGTCCGCGGTCGCGGTGGTCTTCGTGGCGCTTCTGATGCTGCCGCTGTACGACCTCGCCTGGGGCGCCGGTGGGGCTGTCCGCCCGGTGCGCTATCCCGCCGGTTGGCAGCAGGTCGCCGACCGGATCGACGGTCCCGGCGACATCGCCGTACTGCCGGGCGGGATGTTCCGCAAGTTCCGCTACAGCGGGGCCGCGCCCGTGCTGGACCCGGCGCCGCGAATGCTGCCCAATGACGTCTTGCAGACCGGCGAGCTACCCGTGCGCGGGCGCACGGTGTCCGGCGAAGGCACCCGCGCCAGAGAAGTGGAAACCCTGCTGCTGCGCGGCGGCTCCCCCGCGGAGCTGGCCCGCCTCGGAGTGGGCTGGGTCCTCGTCGAACGAACCACCCCCGGGCCGCTCGGTGCATCGGCCGCGACCCTGGCCGGCGTCGAGCGGGTCTACGAGGACGCCGAACTCGCGCTGTATCGCGTGCCCGGTGTCGTCGAGCGCGGACGATCGACGACCGCACACCGGGCCGTCGCCGCCGCGGCCCACTTGCTCTGGGGCGCGATGCTCGTCGCGGGCCCGCTCGCCGCCCTCGGCACGCGCGCGCGATTCCCCGAGCGACCACGAAACTGACCGAAACTGTCCGGCGGCGAGGGGCGGGTACGGGCAGAAACGTCCAGCCTGCGCCGCGTCGACTCCACCGCCGCCTGCTGTGCCGGCAGTCGGGCGGCGATCCGGTCGAGCTCGCAGGGCTGGGCACAGGTCGACGGTGACGCCTCGCTCGCCGGTACGCACGCGATCCAGATATCGCCGGATGGTCGCGGCGTTCAGCCCCGCCCTGAGCACGACCTCGATCTGCGCGACAACGGAGACAGCTCTGCTAACCGTAGCAATTCGTCGGTGTCCGACATTCGGGACCATCCGGCGTCTTGATTCCGGCCGGACGGCGGCACGTTCAGTCGACGGTCCGTGGCGCGAGCAACCCGCTCGTGTGCTCGCCGCGGGCAGCCGCGGCCAGCACTTCGTAGACGCCGTTCCCGGTTTGCTCCCAGGAGAATTCGCGAGCGCGGGCGCGGGCCTTCTCACCCATGACCGTGCGGGCGCCGGGATCGTCCAGCAGATCACCGACGGCATCGGCCAACTGGGCGACGTCGTCGACCAGGATGCCGGTGGCGCCGTCGACGATGGAGTCGGTGAGTCCGCGCGAACTCCGGTAGCCGACCGTCGGCACGCCGTGCTGGGCGGCTTCGATCACCGCGAGGCCCCACCCTTCTTTGCGGGACGGCAGCACATGCACCCATGCGCGGGCGAGGAGTTCGTGTTTGCGGCGCTCGTCCACGTGCCCGTGAAAGGTGACGGCGTCGGCGATGCCGAGTTCACGAGCGTTGTCCCGCAGGTTGTCCGCCCACCAGCCGTCGCCGATCACGTCCAGGCGCAGGCCGGGAACGCGGTCGCGCAGCCGGGCCACGGCCGCGAGCGCGTCTTCGATCTGCTTGTGCGGCACCAGACGGGAGAGCACCACGACAGTGGGTGCGGGAGTACGGGTTTCCGCGGCGCCGGTCGGCGCGTCGACTGGAACAGGTTCAGCTCCGTTGCGGACCACAGCGATTCGCGTGCGGTCCACACCGAGCGTGGCCAACTCCTCCGCCGACGGGAGCGAAACGGTCAGATATTGGTTGTGCCGGTGCACGCGCGGAGACAGCCGCGACTCGATCCACCAGCCGATGCGACCGACCAGCCGGCCCGCCACCGGCCACTGCTCACGGTGGCCGTGGTGCACAAGCACCACCGACGGCGCCGTGGTGACGGCGGTGGCGAAGAACGGGATGCCGTTCTGGGTGTCGATCACCGCGTCCGGCCGCAGGCCGCGCAAGGGGCCGAGACCGATCCTGCCGAGCAGCAGCGCGGCGAGCGCTCGCGGATACACCGTGTAGCGTCCGCCCGCGCGGCTGATATCGATGCCGTCGACCCGTTCCCGCCGCGGCGCCCCGGGGTAGCGGGCGGTGCGCAGGGTGACCTTGACCCCGCGTGCCGCGAGCTGCGCGCCGACCTGCTCGAGGTACCGCTCGCTGCCGCCGCCCTGCGGGTGCCCGGTGTCACGCCAGCAGAGCAGGAGGACTTCGCGCACGGTGGAGCTTCTCTCGGTCGGTAGGTGTTGGGAACGTCGGATGTCGCGCTACACCCTAACCCGAGCACCCGCCCGAGATGCCCAGCATCGGGGTTGTGCGAGACTCGGCGCCGTGCTCAAAGCCGAAACGACGCCGACGCGCAGCGACTCGCCCCGGTTCGCCCGCCGGGCGACCCTGCGCCGGTCGCTGCGGCTGCTCGGTAGTTTCCGGTTCGAGCAGACCGATCCGGCGCTGTTCTACGGGGGTCTGGCCGCCGACACCTCGGCGATGATCGCCGACTTCTACACCGACCTCACCGGCCGGTCGCTGGACGGCGCGACGATCCTCGACGTGGGTGGGGGGCCGGGCTACTTCGCCGACGAGTTCGCCCGCACGGGGGCGAGCTACATCCCGGTGGAGCCCGACCCGACGGAGATGCACGCCGCGGGGCTCTCGGTGGCGGGCGCGGTCCGCGGCTCCGGGATGGCGCTGCCGTTCCGTGACGACGCCGTCGACATCTGTTTCTCGTCGAACGTCGCCGAGCACGTCTCGAAACCGTGGGTGATGGCCGACGAGATGGTGCGGGTGACCAGGCCGGGCGGGTTGATCGTGCTCTCCTACACGGTGTGGCACGGCCCGTTCGGCGGGCACGAGACCGGCCCCTGGCACTACCTCGGTGGTGAGTACGCCGCTCGCCGGTACCGGCGCAAGCACGGGCGTGAACCCAAGAACAGGTTCGGCACCTCACTGTTCGCGGTGCGGGCCGCGGACGGATTGCGCTGGGCGGCAGGCACTCCGGCGGAGGTGCACACCGTCTTCCCGCGGTACCACCCCCGCTGGGCGTGGTGGTTGGTCCGGGTGCCGATGGTACGTGAGTTACTTGTGAGCAATCTGGTCGTGGTGGCAACCAAAAGTTAGCCGAACTAAGCCTCTAGCCACCCGCGGCGCCAGTGCCGCTTGCCGCAGGGCGCGTGCACGGGCTCGCTCCACGGCGATTCCCGCATGGCCAATCCGACGGTCTCGAGCGTGGTGAGGCCGACCAGATCGGCCAGCATCCCGACGGCGGCGACCGCCTCCGCGGCCTGCATGGCCGCGGTCGCCTGCTCGATCGTCAGGGTACGGCCGGGTAGGAAGGAGACCACCCACCCGCCGTGGCCGACACACTTAGCCTGATGCTCGGTTTGATCGCTGGTCATCAGCGACCGGCCGATCACTTGCACCGCCATGACTCGGACTCCCCAGTTTGCGGTAACGGTTCGGTAATGGAGCGAGCTGATATGTCGCTACAGCATCCCCCTTCCAGCAACAGAACGCAATAGTGCGTTCTGCGAAAAGCGAACCGAGAGGTCGGGATTCACACTGGCCAGAGCGCTGTCGCCGCACAAAACTGGAACAGGTTACAGACAATGGCAGAGCAAAACTGTAACGTGTTCTCATGCATTACGACAGCTTGTTCATCGGCGGCCGCTGGACCGCGCCAGCCACCGCCGAGCGCATCCAGGTCATCTCGCCGGCCACGGTCGAGCCGGTGGGCAGCGTCCCGGCGGTGAGCCGGGCCGACGTCGACGCCGCGGTGGCCGCGGCCAGGCACGCTTTCGACCACGGCCCGTGGCCCGCGACGCCGCCGAAGGAGCGCGCCGAGGTGCTCACCCGCGCGGCCCGGCTGATCGAGCAGCGCTCCCCGGACCTGCTCGCCGCGCTGACCGCCGAGGTCGGCGTGCCGCAGATGATGGCGATGACGCTGAACCAGATCCCCGCGGTCGCCGCACTTGACGCCTACGCCGCCCTGGCCGAGTCCTTCCCCTGGCGCGAGACCAGGGTCGGCGGGTTCGGCACCACGCGGGTCACCCGTGAGCCGCGCGGCGTCGTCGCGGCGGTCACAGCGTGGAACGTCCCGCTGTTCCTCGCGGTCAACAAGCTCGCACCGGCCCTGCTGGCCGGCTGCACCGTGGTACTGAAGCCCGCCCCGTTGACGCCGATCACGGCCAACATGGTCGCCGACATCTTCACCGAGGCCGGGTTGCCCGAAGGCGTGCTGTCGGTGCTGCCCGCCGAGCCCGACGCGGCCGAGTACCTCGTCTCGCATCCCGGCGTGGACAAGGTGACCTTCACCGGAAGCACCGCGGTCGGCCGGAAGATCGGGGCCATCGCCACCGGTCAGCTCAAGAGCGTCTCGCTCGAACTCGGCGGCAAGTCGGCGGCGATCCTGTTGCCCGACATGGACCTCGCGGCCAGTATCCCGGTGCTCGCGTTCTCCGGCTTGATGAACAGCGGTCAGGGCTGCGTCGCGCAGACCCGCATCCTCGCCCCGCGCAGCCGGTACGACGAGATGCTCGACGCGCTGGTCGAACATGTGAAGACGATGAAGGTGGGCGACCCCAACGACCCGAGCGTGCTGCTCGGCCCGCTGATCTCCGAGCGTCAGCGCGACCGGGTCGAGGGCTACATCGCCGAGGGCAAGACCGAGGGCGCGCGACTCGTGCTCGGCGGCGGGCGCCCGGAGGGGCTGGACCGGGGCTGGTTCGTCGAGCCGACGATCTTCGCCGACGTGGACAACAAGTCGACCATCGCCCAGGAGGAGATCTTCGGGCCGGTGCTGTCGGTCATCCCGTACGAGACCGAGGACGAAGCCGTCGCCATCGCCAACGACTCGGTCTACGGCCTCGCGGGCTCGGTGTGGACGACCGACATCGAACACGGAGCCGAGCTCGCGGCGCGGGTGCGCACCGGCACCTACGCGATCAACTGGTACGCCTTCGACCCGACTTCGCCGTTCGGCGGCTACAAGTCCTCCGGGCTCGGACGCGAGAACGGCCCGGAGGGTCTCGATGCGTTCTGCGAGCAGAAATCGCTGCTCATGCCCCTCGGCTGGGCCGGATGATCAGTCGGGTGGCATGACCACCCGCAGCAGCGGCGCACGACTGCCGTAACGCCCGGCCGGCGCGTCGACAACTTCGACGCGCCACCCGGGCGGCAGCACCGCCAGCAGCCGCCCCGCGGCCCGGCGCAGCGGGGTGCTCGCGGTCGCCGACTCGAATTCGGCAACCATGGGGGCAAGGGACGTCGCCGTCTCCAGATCGGCCATGCTCCAACCACCTCTCGCGTCGATCTCGCCGTACGCCGCGGGCACCGCGGGTCCGATGTCGGTAGGGAAGTAGTTCAGTCGATCAGTTAACCGTTGGTAATCCGACTGTGTGATGGGGAAGGTAGAACACGCCAAGCATAAGTCACGAGTACACGAAATCTCTCAACAAGATCATTACCCCGTTCTGTCCAGGGCTAAACCCCTACAGCCGTGGCAGATTCGCGGATTCTCGCTCTCCATCGCCACCCCATCGTGCAGCCATCTCTGATAGCGCCGCAGCCCGAATCATGGAAACCTCGGCCGCACAACGTTGTTCACCTTGTGGACAACTGTCCAGCCGTGTTCACCGGCCCAGTGATCGGCGATACGAGGCGGGTGTGGCGCCGGTCGCCGCTCGCAGATGCACCCGGAGGGCGGTGACGCTGCCGAAGCCGGCCTTCGCCGCAACGACTTCCACCGGCAAACGCGTGGTTTCCAGAAGTTCCCGGGCACGAGCGGTGCGCTGGGCGTCCAGCCACCGCCGCGGCGTGGTCCCCACTTCCGCCTTGAAGCGACGGATGAAAGTACGTTCGCTCATCAACGCGTGCGCGGCGAGCGCCGGGACATCCACCGCCGCAGCCGGTTCGGCGACCGCCCATGCCAGGGTGGCGGCGAGACCACCATCGCGGGCCGTCGTGCCGGCCCCCTCCGGAACGTACTGCGCCTGCCCGCCCTCCCGATGCGGCGCGGTGACATTCCACCTGGCCAGTTCCGCCGCGGCATGCGCGCCCATCTCCCGGCGGACGATGTGCAGGCACAGGTCGAGGCCCGCCGACAGCCCGGCGGAGGTCAGCACATCACCGTCATCGACGTACAGCGCCGTCGGGTCCAGTTTCACCGCCGGATACAGCTCGGCGAACTCGCCGCAGTAGGCCCAGTGCGTGGTCGCCGGTCGTCCGTCCAGTAGTCCGGCCTCGGCCAGGATGAACGCGCCCACGCAGATACTCACCATCGTCGCGCCCCGCGCGGCCGCGCCGCGCAAGGCGATCAGCGCCTCCGGCGGGGTGGGAAGCGTCGGAATCCCGATGCCGGGCACGACGACGAGATCCGCTTCCCCCAGCGCCGCCAACCCGTGCTCCACCCGCAGCTCGAAGCCATTGGGCGTCCACACCGGCCCCGGCCGCACGCCGCAGGTCCGCATCTCGAACCCGGACGGCTCCCCGGTCTTACCCGGCCCGTGCCGGAACGCCTGCACAGCACAGGCCAGATCGAAGGCCATTACGCCATCCAGAGCGAGCGCCACCACTTGCTTCATCGTCCCAGTTTGGCAGGAATCCGAGCCATACTGTC
This sequence comes from Nocardia arthritidis NBRC 100137, assembly GCF_001612765.1. Classification (GTDB taxonomy): domain Bacteria; phylum Actinomycetota; class Actinomycetes; order Mycobacteriales; family Mycobacteriaceae; genus Nocardia; species Nocardia arthritidis. The sequence continues at coordinate 105,609 of NZ_BDBB01000027.1, read as the reverse complement.
ATTCACGCCACTCGTCGCGCATCAGGATGCCCGCTTGACTGCAATGCACACCGAGTTCCGATCAGAAGGAGGGCATCGTGGCCGCACCGACGGGCCTCGACTGGGCATGGGCCACCCGCACCGGGGGCGCATTGTCGAAAGAGCAGCGCCGCAGGTTGGCCGTCGCGACCGCACGCACGCTGCCCGCGATGGTGACCAACCGGATCCGGCTCGCGCTGGGGCGGCGGGGACGGGGAAGGCTGGAGTTCGCCGGGCTCCGGCTACCCGATTCCACGCTCGCCGTCGCGGCGGAGACCGAGGCGCGCGAGTCGCTGTCGCCGCACATGCTGAACCATTCGCTGCGGACCTACTACTTCGGACGGGTCCTGGCCGACCTCGACGCCGCGACCTACGACGACGAACTCGTCTACATCTCCTGCCTACTGCACGACCTGCAACTCGAAAAACCCACGCCCGGAAGGTGTTTCGCCGTGGTCGGCGGCGAGCGCGCGGCCGCCCTCGCGCTGGGCGCAGGCGCGCCACCGGAACGGGCCGAGGCAATCGGCGCGGCCATCGCCGCCCACCTCACACCCGGCGTCGCCGACGATCTCAGCGACACCGGCGGTTTCGTCTCCGCGGGAGCCTCAGTGGACGTGCTCGGCACGCGACTGGCGGAACTGGACCGTGATTGGGTCGCCGAACTGCTGCGCCGGCACCCGCGGCTGGAATTCGAACGGCACGCCGTCGCCGCCTTCCGAGCGGAAGCAAAGGCGATGCCGGAGGGCCGGATTCATTGGCTCAACAGGGCGGGTTTCCAGACCATGGTCCGGATGTCCCCGCTCGCCGAATAAATCCGCCCTGCGAGGGGCGCATCGAGGAAGGGCGAACCGCAGTAGGACGAGCCGACGCGAAACGCGTGACACTGCTGCCCGCACAACTCGACGTGCGGCCCGACTCCCCGGCCAGGAGGCCGACCACACTGTGAGCGCGAACTCGCAGTCACGATGTGGATCGGCTGGCGATGAGGTCGCGGATGGCGTGAAAAGCGGGCTTGGGCGTGTAGTCGTCGCGCAAGAGTCCGAAACGGCTGGTCCATCCCGCGTCGCTACGCCCATCTCGCAGCCCGAAGAACTCATACGCCGTGACACCGACCCCGGAATCGAGAGCGGCGTCGGCCACGGTCTCCAGGACGGCTCGCTGAGTCGTCTCGTCCCGATCGGCGCCGGTCGGCCATCCCGTTTCGGTGACGTGAATGGGCGTGCTCTCGGGGACTCCGGCTCCTGTTGTGACAGAACGGAAACGCTCCAGTAGGAACGCGACCGAAGCGGCGAGCTGATCGTGTGGGATGCGGTGGAATACATCGGGAAAGGCATCCAAACCGATGTAGTCCAGTGCCGCGACGAGTTCTCCGCCGACCGAGCCGGTCATCCGCCGCCAGAAGGCCGGATCTGCCATGCCTGCCGAGTTCACGCCGATCTCGATCTCGACGCCGAGTCGCTCACGTTCCTCGAGCGCGGCGGCGATCCCGGCCGCAACGGCGTCGAAGCATCCCGGGCTGCCCCCGTCCTGTGGTACAGGCATGTTCAACTCCTCGCCGACTTGCACTTTGCCACCACCCCATTCGGCGACGTCTCGAACAGCTTCGCGGACGAACTCGGCGAAGCCTCTCGGGTCCGGCTCCGGACTTTGATAGCAGGCGACCAGGTCGATCAGACGCCCGCCTCCGGCGTACAGCTCAGGACGGCGGGGCGTGCGGGAATTGCCCGGCCACTGCTTCACGCCGGCTCCGAAGTGCCGGTAGCAGCGCACGTAGAAGGTGGTCGCGTCACCTTGCAGATGCCGAAGTGCCGCCAGGGTAGCGGCGGGGTCTTCCGGTGGGCAGTCGAGTGGTCGGAAGTCGACCAAGTCGGCCGCGACAACGCCGGGCCAGATCCCGAAAATCATGACGCCTCCAGTAGTCGTATACGGCTAACCGTATACGACTACTGCTCAGGTAAGGGTTGGATAGTCTTCCGACGTGCCCAAGAACGCGCTCGACAATCCGCTGGTGTTGCCCATTCTCGGCCTCCTGGTCGAGCAGCCACGCCACGCATACGCGCTGTTCAGCGAACTCAGGCGGCGTTACGACTACCTCCGGGTGCGTAATGCGACCGTCTACACACTGCTGGACCGTCTGATGGCAGAAGGCTGGGTCGCCGCAACGAACGACAACGACCGCGCCGACCTCACTGTGACCGAATCGGGCGTGTCCGCGCTCGCCTCGCGGGTGCAGCGGCAACTTCGCGAAGCCGACCCAACTGGAGGTCCCACATTCGTCACCGCGCTCGCGTACCTCGGGATCCTCCCGCGCGGGGAAGCCGTCGCCGTTCTCGGGAAGCGAGTCGAACTCATCAGCGACGCGGTCCGCGAACTCGAACAGACCATCCACGCCTCGGCCGCACCCGAAGTCCACATGATCGAGGCGCACTACTTGCTGTCACGTCTCCGACACGACGTCGAGTGGCTTGAACGCACGGCTCAGCGCATCGCGGCAGGAGAACTTGATCGAACTCGCCCATGACCTGCGGCAGCTACGCCGCCGACCGAATGACGCAGCCGCACCGCAAGGGCGCACGGCGGTACCGGACACAAATGCACAGTAAGCCATTCTTTGACGACTGCATCCAGTTTTCCGGCCGTTGATATCCATTTTCCATTCGACGACTTCGCTCCACTCGACAACTGTTTCCACCGTCTTCGATCCAGGCCATTATGTGCGGAGACAGAATGCTCTGCGCCGTTATTCACTGGGCAAACCCGAGCCGTGTGAGTATGCTCGATGCCATGAACGGTGTCACCGGCATCGCAAGCGGACGGCAGAAGCTCGCTCGCGCGTGGCACCACATCAACGACCTCGAACGCATGATCTCGGAATATCAGGAAGAGAATAAGGTCGAAGTCCGAGTCTATCTTTCCCCGAGCATCGAATACGACAACGAGATCGACTGCGAAGTAGCGGCGATCAGCGTATCCGATGCACCCGACGACTGGGCCCTCATCACGGGCGATGCACTCACCAACCTGCGGGCCGCGCTCGACCGCGCGGTGTATCCGCATGCCGAGCATTTCCCCATTCTGTTGAGCAATACGAACAGCAAAGGTGCGGAGATATGCGTCGAGGAAATATTCGACGCCGTCACCACAGTCATAATTCTCCGCCATCAGCCTTTTCATGATCCCCTGCCCGCGCACCACCCGCTGGGCCTTCTCCGCAAACTCGACACCCGTGACCGACACTGCCGCCTGCGTGTTACCAATCAATTCAGACCCGAGCTGATTTTCCCGTCATCGAATGACTACGAAGTCATAGACACCCCTGGTCCAACGGTACACGAACTCGTACCGGGGGCCGTTTTCAAGCATTTCCGTCTGCGGCTCCGCCCCGGCTTCACGCAGTCCCAGCTCACATACAGCAATCGACTCGCGGCAACCGTCGTGATGAATGTTCCGGATACAAATGACGATGTGCCGCTCGTGGCGAGCATGAGATCGATTCACACGCGAGTGTCGGAAATTCTGGATCAACTCGAAGCCATCGGAATCATGTAACCGGCAACGAATTCGTACGCGGCCCGTCATGCCCTATCCCGGCATAACCGGCGGTCGTCACGCGACACCATCAAAGCCGCGACGCGCGTCGAGCACATCTCCGAATCGCAATCCCGATGAGTCTCGATTGCTTCGACAGCGGCGGCGCGACTCGACCCGACCATGCCGGGTTGCCTGCGACGCCGAACCGCTGTGTGGCCGCACGGAACCCGCCTCGACGCTGGAGTCGAGGTCCGCGCAACCTGCGTCCCCACCACGGAGCCGTGTGCGAACCGGTAGGGCGCCGACGCCGCGCCGTCTGCGCCGCAACGACATCGCGGATAGCGGGCACGACCAGACGACCAGATGGGCGAAGACGGCTGTCGGGCCGAACCATCCACGCACGAGACTTGGCCCTCGGCAGAATCTCGCTCGCAGCGACAAAACCTCTGTCGCGCAGAACAAATCGCCCGCACCATCCGACAGATGGTGCGGGCGAGGTGCTACTTTGGGTGGAGTGTCAGCCCAGACGCTCCTTGAGCGCCTCGAACTCGTCGCGCACGCCGGAAGGCAGCCTGTCACCGACGAACTCGAACCACTCTTCGATCAGCGGGATCTCCTTGCGCCACTCCTCGGCGTTCACCGCGAGCGCCTCGTCGACGTCCTTGGGGTCGACGTCCAGCCCGTCCAGGTCGAGCTGCGTAGCGGTCGGCACGTTACCGATCGCGGTCGCCTCGGCCTCGGCGGAACCTTCGATGCGGCCGACGATCCACTCCAGCACGCGGGAGTTCTCGCCGAAGCCGGGCCACAGGAAGCGGCCGTCGTCACCGCGACGGAACCAGTTGACGTAGAAGATCTTCGGCAGCTTGGCGGCATCGGCGTTCTTGCCGAGGTTGATCCAGTGGCCCAGGTAGTCGCCGACGTGGTAGCCCAGGAACGGCAGCATGGCCATCGGGTCGCGGCGGACGGTGCCCACCTTGCCCTCGGCGGCCGCGGTCTGCTCGGAGGACAGCGTCGCGCCCATGAACACACCGTGCTGCCAGTCGAAGGACTCGGTGACCAACGGGACGGTGGTCTTGCGGCGGCCGCCGAACAGGATCGCGGAGATCGGCACGCCCTGGGGGTCGTCCCACTCGGGCGCCAGGATCGGGCACTGCGCCATCGGCGTGCAGTAGCGGGAGTTCGGATGGGCGGCCAGCGTCTCGGTCTCCCGCAGATACCAGTCGTTGCCCTTCCAGTCGATCAGGTGATCGGGCTCGCCTTCCAGGCCCTCCCACCACACGTCGCCGTTGTCGGTCAGCGCGACGTTGGTGTAGACCGTGTTGCCGGCCTCCATGGTGGCCATGGCATTCGGGTTGGAGCTGCGGTTGGTGCCCGGCGCGACGCCGAAGAAGCCGTACTCGGGGTTCACCGCGTAGAGGCGGCCGTCCTTGCCGAAGCGCATCCAGGCGATGTCGTCGCCCAGGGTCTCCGCGCGCCAGCCCGGCACGGTGGGCTGGATCATCGCGAGGTTGGTCTTGCCACAGGCGCTCGGGAACGCGGCGGCGATGTAGTACGCCTTGTTCTCCGGCGAGATCAGCTTGAGGATCAGCATGTGCTCGGCCAGCCAGCCCTCGTCGTGGGCCATCGCCGAGGCGATCCGCAGCGAGTAGCACTTCTTGCCGAGCAGGGCGTTGCCGCCGTAGCCGGAGCCGTAGCTCCAGATCTCCCGGTCCTCGGGGAAGTGGGTGATGTACTTGGTGTCGTTGCACGGCCACGGCACGTCGGCCTGGCCCTCGGCCAGCGGCGCGCCCACGGAGTGCAGCGCCTTCACGAACGGACGGTCGGCGCCCAGCTTCTCCAGGGCTGCGGCGCCCATGCGGGTCATCACGCGCATCGACACCACGACGTACTCGGAGTCGGTGATCTCGACGCCGAGCTTGGGGTCATCCGCGCCCAGCGGACCCATGCAGAACGGCACCACGTACATGGTGCGGCCCTTCATCGAGCCGCGGTACAGCTCGGTCATCGTGGCGCGCATCTCGGCGGGGTCGACCCAGTTGTTGGTGGGGCCGGCGTCGGCTTCGGACTTCGAACAGATGAACGTGCGGGACTCCACCCGGGCCACGTCGGAGGGATCGGAGAGGGCGAGGAAGGAGTTCGGCTTCTTCTTCTCGTCCAGCCGCTTGAACGTCCCCGCTGCCACGAGCTGCTCGGTCAGCCGCTCCCATTCTTCGTCGGAGCCGTCCGCCCAGACCACACGATCCGGCTGGGTGAGTTCGGCGACTTCTTGTACCCAGGCGAGTAGTTCGCTGTGCTCGGTCGGCGCCTTGCCGTCGGATCCACGAAGACCAGGAATGGTCGCTGACGTCATGAAAACTCTCCTGAGATGGGCGGCTACTCGCTGCTTCGCCGCCTGGCCCTAGGCCCATGACCAGCGCGAATGCACCGAGCGCCACCGTTGGCGGGAAGGCGCCCGCTCCGACCGGTCGAACGCGCACCCCAGGAGGGCGGCAGATCAGGACTTAGCGGACGCCCAAGTTCCTGAATAGAGGTTAACGCGATGTGACGGCCGGTACGGTATCGGGTTCCTCACTGTGTACCCAATCGGTCGTTCGTTTCAACAGGTGAGATCCAGCGATCGAGGATCCCGACATCGCGCTCGCATGCGGCGAGCTGTCCCGGCTGTTCGGCCGCCATCCGGCGCAAGTCGGTCTCCAACCGGGCCACCCGGCGATCCGTCTCGATCATTCGCGCGGTGCTTGCTCGGACCACGTGATCTGCCAAAACAGCCTCCGCTTCCACGAGCGCGGTCGCCACCCGCTGCTCGAGCTGGGCTTTTACGTTGACCAACGCGTCGGCGATCCATTGCCGGATGTGCGCTCGATCGGCCAGCTGCCTGCGGGCACGTACCACCCATGCCGCCGCGCCGCCCCCGAGCAGCAACGTGACCGGCACGCTCGCCACGTCCAAGGCCGGTACCAGCGAGAACGGAGCAACCAGCAAGCGACCCAGGCCGACACCGGCCGACGCGCCGAGCGCGACCATGAGGTGATCTTCGACACCTTTATGGCGGGGCTCGGGATCCGGGCCGACCCGAGGGGCCGGGTCGCGCCTGCGCGTCGGCGCGCCGTCCGTGCTGTCGATCCGGGCGCTCAGTTCGGCCAGTCGCAGGTCGATGACGTGGTCGAGCGCGCCGGTCATGTCGGTGACGGCCTGCTGCAACCGCGCGGGGTAACCGGCGAGCTCCGCGGGACGCAGCCGATCCAGTTCGGCGCGCACCGCGGTGTGCAGCGCCCGGATGCTCGCGCCGATCTCGGTCATCAGATCCACCCGGGCCAAGTGCAGCTGCCCGCGCAAGGTGGACATGGCGGTGGCGCGTCCTCCGTCACGACCGGCCAGGAGGATGGCGCGTTCCTCACGCAGCCGCGCCGGTTCGGCGCCGGAGCGCAGCGTCGCCACCTGCTCGGCCACCCGCTGACGGGTGTCGGCCAAGACCCGTGCGGTGACCGCGCCCCGCCGGTCGCCACCCGCGGCGGCCGCCGCGGTGAGTTGCGCGTGCAGTGCGCCCAAACCGGAGCGATCGAGCAGTCCGGCGTCGCCCGCGGTGCGCGCGGCGGCCGCGAGCCGGGCGGACACCGGCACGATGTCCAGCTCGGCGGAGCCCTGCGCGGCGAGCAATTCCAGGTTCCGGCCCCGCACCGCCCGCCAGTCCTGATAGGCGTGGATGCCGTTCATGGCGAGCAGCAGACGGGTGCCGTCCGCGCGCAGCCGAGCGATCACCTCCAGCACGTCCGCGCCGATGATGGAGCCCGCGTCGAGCAGGATCAACGCCACCGCGGGAGGGGCCGCCCCGGCGGGTGCGGTGGTCTCCGTCGCCGCGCCCGCGTCGGCGCGCGGCTCCGACAGCGTGACACGGGGTTCGAACCGCGCGAGTTCGGTCCGCAACAATGTCGTGTTGACGTCGGCCGGACCGATCACGGTGACGGCCCCCGCGGCGCCGGACCCGTCTATCGCGCGCAGCAGCGCCATACCCTGCGGATTCCAACGCTCCACCACGGCCGCGAGCTCGGGCGCGAGCGCGCGGACGGGGTGCTCGGATTCACCGTCGGCGGGCGGGTCGACGCCGCCCCGGCCCGTCGCACCGGCCCGGACGATCGGGTCTCGATCGGCCCCGGCGTGCGACGCCGGATCCGCCTCGGACGACGTACGCACCGGCTCCGGGGGCTCAGAGACCGGCACTGCTCATCCGTTCCCACAGTCGGACGTAGCCGTTGTGCACGCGCAACGCGGCGCGGCGGGCGGGCGGGGGCATATCGCTGGTGACGACGGCGCGCCAGCGGCTCGCGCGGGCCAGCGCATCGTCGGCGTCGGAGGGCGCGGGCGCCGCGTATCCCGCGGCGAGGTGGGCCACGTCGGGACCGGCCAGGCCGGCGCAGAGCCCGATCCACAGGGCATCGTCGCTGTAGAGATAGGACTCCAGGAGCTCGCGCGCGCGGCCGCCCTCCTCCGGGATCGCGCGCGCGGCGAGGCGGGCCAGCTCGTCGAGCAGTTCGCCACCGCGCAGCGCGGACACCTGCTCGTAGCGGCAGTGCAACAACTGGTGGAGCGCATCGATGCCGCTGGCCGCGTGCAGGATCTGCAACAGCTGCTGCGGAGCGAGGTCCGGATCGTGGCGCAGGGCGGCGCACGCGCAGGCCACGCCGTACAGGTCCCAGCGCAGCAGCAGCCGCTCGCGCTCGGCGGCGTCCGGCCCCGGCGCGACGAACAGGTCCGGCGCGAGGATCAGGGCGGGGTCGGCATCGGTGGCGAGCTTGCGCAGCAGGGCGACATCGGCGTCGGTCAGCGCGCCCGCCCGGGTGCGCGTCGCCAGGGACGCGACCACCGGAACCACCGGGATCCGCAGTTCCCTGCCGTACTGCTGTGCCGCGGCCACCGCGTCGCCCCAGCGGGAGCCGATCGCGTCGGCCTTGTTCAACACCGCGATCGTGCGCTGCGGCGGCAGCGTGGCCAGCACCCTGCGATCCGCGGGCGACGGCGCGGCCGACAACACGTAGACGACGATGTCGGCGTCGAGTTCCGGATCGGGCGCCCCGGGCCGGTCCACCGGATCGGTCTCCACCGCCGACATCAGCGCGAGCGCGTGCAGCACCGTGGTCCGCCCCGTGTGCGCACGCCCGGCCACCTGGATCCGCGGCGGTTTGCGCCAAGCGCTGACGGCGGCCGCCGCGGCGTATCCGATCTGCGGATCGCGCCCCGTGCCGAAGCGCAGCTCGCCGAGCAGTTTGTCGAGCTGATCGTGAGCGGACGTGGGAACGCCGCGCTCCCGCAGCGGCCCATCGGAATCAGTGGCTGTCGACATGCCGCACACCCCCTTTACGGTGCGCAATTCTGTCAGAAGTCCGGTCGGGGGACAGGCTCGACCGCTCAGCTGCCACTGAAGTACTTGTTCGCGGTCCGCACCGCCCAGTTCGGCGCGTATTTCGCGACCGTCGCCAGCACTTTCGCCTGCGCGCCGATCTCGTAGTGCACCTTCGGCAGCCGGGCGCGCTTGCGGGTGGCCTCCCAGATCCCGGCGGCGACGTCGTCGGCGGTCAGCCGCACACCCAGCGACTTCGTCGTCCCGGTCGTCACGCCGTCCACCATGGCCGTGGCCACGAACATCGGCCAGATCGCGAGCACCCGGATGTCGTGGCGCTCCCATTCGAGGTCCAGCGCCTCGGTGAAACTCTTGACCGCCGCCTTGCTGGCACCGTAGCTCGCGAGTTCGGCTTGGCCGTAGATCGCCGACGCCGAGCAGAGGTTGACCACCTGGGCGCCCGGGGTGTCGCGAAGGTACTGGAACGCGCTGTGCGTTCCCGTGAGCACGCCGGTCAGGTTGACCTCGATGATCGCCCGATGGGCTGCGAGGTCGATCGCCTCGAACGGTCCGGCGCGCAGAATGCCCGCGTTGTTGACCAGGATGTCCAGCCGCCCCGTCGCCGCGTGGAACTCCGCGAGCCGCTCCGCCCACTGCGTGGCGTTCGTCACATCCAGTACTCCGGTGTGCGCGGCGCCACCCGCGGCTGTGATATCACCGGAAAGCCTGGTCAGCCCGACTTCATCGAGGTCGTAAGCCCCGACCTGGTATCCCTGCGCAGCGAAAAGCAAGGCCGTGGCCCGGCCGATACCGGCCGCCGCGCCGGTGATGAATACTGTCGGTCTGCTCATGCCCGGGAGTCTAGTGCCGGAAACGCCGTGTACTCCGGGGTTCCCAGACGCCCGCCGGTCACTTACCCTGCAGAAGTGGTCGGCACCATAACCGGTGCGCAGCTTCACCTTTCGCATGCGGCAACCGACCTCGACGATGAGGAGGTTGCGATGACCGCGAATGTCATCGGCGCTGTCGAGCCGGAGCCCGCCGGTCCCGCGGACCGCAAGCCCTTGCTGCCCAGCGTGGACCCGTTCCATCGACCACCGAAGGGGTTCGCGACCAAGGCGCCCGGCACCATCCTGCGCAGCAGGAAGATCGACGTGGCACTGTTCGGAATTGTCCCGCAACAGGTCTCGGCCTGGCAGCTACTGTACCGCAGCTGTGATCTGCACGGGGCGCCGGAAGCGGCGATCACCACGGTCCTGCTGCCGCTGGACGCGGAACCGGACGAGGATCGCCCGCTGCTGGCCTTCCAGACCGCGATGGACGCCGTCACCGAGAAGTGCTCCCCCTCCTACGCCCTGCGCCACGGAGCGCGGGCACTCGGATCGGTCACCCAGTTCGAATGGCTCCTGGTCGCGAACGCGCTGCGCCGCGGCTGGGCGGTGAGCATCGCCGACCACGAGGGGCCGCACGGGAACTTCGGCGCCCCGCGGGAGCCCGGCTACCGGGCGCTCGACGGCATCCGCGCCGCCCTGCGCTTCGGCCCGCTCGGCCTCGGCCCGCAGACCCGCGTCGCGGTGTGGGGCTACTCCGGTGGCGGCATGGCCAGCTCATGGACGGTCGAGATGGCCCCTACCTACGCTCCGGAACTCGACATCGTCGGCGCGGTGCTCGGCGCCCCGGTCGGCGACCCGCGCCAGGTCTTCGACCGGCTCAACGGCACCCCCTACGCGGGCCTGCCCGCCATCGTCATCGCCGCCCTGCGCAGGCTGTATCCGGCGTTGAGCTCGCTGATCGACGACGAACTGAGCCCGGAGGGCCACCGGTTCGTCGTCCGCGCGGAGAACGCGACACCGCTCGGGGCGATCCTCGGGCTCGCCCACAAGAAGGTGGACGACTTTCTCGACCGCCCGCTCGCCGAGGTACTCGACACTCCGCAGCTGCGGGCGATGTTCGACGACCTGCGGCTCGGCAACACGACGCCCTCCTGCCCATTGCTGGTGGTGCAACCCATCCACGATCAGATCATCCACATCGACGGTATCGATGCTCAGGTGGCGCGCTACCGCCGCGGCGGCGCCGCGGTGACCTACGTCCGCGACCGGCTCAGTGAGCACTTCTCACTGCTGCCGCTGTCCACGCCGTTCAGCCTGGACTGGCTGGCCGACCGGTTCGCCGGGCAACCGGTGAGCGATGTGGGCGACACCACCGTCTGGTCGGTCGCGGCCTCGCCCTCGGGTGTGCGTGGCCTGCTGGAGATGGCGGTGACCGCGGCCAAGGTCGCACTGGGCAGGCCGCTTCGCCAGCAACAGCCGACCGCGTCCAGAATCGCGCCCGCACGCGCGGCCTGACCTCCCGCTCAGCGGTCCGCACGTAACCGCTTACCGCACCGATCGCAGGATGCTGGACAATGGACGCCGTGAACGACGCCGCGAACCATACTGCCGAGTCAGTTCCGGGCCCGCCGTCCACAGGTTCGGCTCCGGCCGAGGGCGGGCCCAGGCACAAAACCGGCTCCCGCCTGTACCCGCGAGTCACCAGCTTCCGGTCGCGCAGGGGCGCGCTGACCGCGACCCAGCAGCAATCCTGGGACCGGATGTGGCCCTCGATCGGCCGCGAGGTCGCCGACGAGCCACTGGACGCGGCCGCCTGGTTCGGCCGCGACGCACCGCTGGTCATCGAGATCGGCTGCGGCACCGGCACCGCGACGGCCGCCATGGCGCAGGCCGAGCCGCACCTGAACCTGATCGGCATCGAGGTCTACCAGCCCGGCCTCGCGCAGCTGGTGCAGCGCATCGAGCGCGAAGGGATCGAGAACATCCGCCTGCTGCGCGGAGACGCGGTCGACGTGCTGGAAAACATGATTGCTGCCGAGTCGCTGTCCGGTGTCCGGGTGTTCTTCCCCGACCCGTGGCCGAAGGCGCGCCACCACAAGCGGCGGCTGCTGCAGCCCGCGACGGTCGCGTTGATCGCCAGTCGCCTGAAGCCGGGAGGCGTGTTGCACGTCGCCACCGACCATGCCGGCTACGCCGAGCACATTCACACGGTCGGCATGGCAGAGCCCCTGCTCAAAGGCCTGAACGAGGCCACGGGCGGGGTCAGCGAGGAGCATCGTGGCACAGCGCCGATCGGTTTCGAGCGTCCCGTCACGAAATTCGAAGGCAAGGCACATCGCGCCGGTAGCGCCATCACCGAGCTCATATGGGGGAAGATCGACCGATGAGCGTCAGTGAAATGGCCCACGAAGTGGTCGATGTTGCCGGGGAGGTGCACGGAGGCGGAGCGGAAGGTCTGGGCGGAGCGACGCCGGACGTGCGCCGCGTCCTGTTGGTCTGGGACGCCCCGAATCTCGACATGGGCCTCGGCGCCATTCTCGGCGGGCGCCCCACCGCCGCGTACCGCCCGCGGTTCGACGCGCTCGGCCGCTGGCTGCTGGCCCGGACCGCCGAATTGTCGGTGGGCGCGGTGCACCGCGTGGAACCCGAGGCCACCGTCTTCACCAACATCGCCCCGGGCACCGCCGACGTCGTGCGCCCGTGGGTGGAGGCGCTGCGCAACGTCGGTTACGCGGTCTTCGCCAAACCCAAGATCGACGACGACTCCGACGTCGACGCCGACATGCTGGCGCACATCGCCTTACGCAGTCGCGGCGCCGGCCTGGCGGGCATCATGGTCGCCTCGGCCGACGGCCAGGCGTTCCGCGAACCGCTGGAGGAACTCGCCGCCAAGGGAGTGCCGGTCCAGGTGCTCGGCTTCCGCGAGCACGCGAGTTGGGCCGTCACATCCGATACTCTCGAATTCATCGACCTCGAGGACATTCCGGGCGTGTTCCGTGAACCGCTGCCCCGGGTGAGCCTCGACTCGCTGCCCGACGAGGGTGCCTGGCTGCAGCCGTTCCGGCCGCTGTCGGCACTGCTCACCTCTCGCCCCGCCCAAGGAGTCGCTTAGTGTTCACACGCTGGGGCGATCTGGTATACCGGCTGCGTTTCGCCGTCATCGGCGTCGTCGTGGCCGGTCTTCTGGCTCTCGGTGGCTACGGCCTCGGATTGGAGCAGCATCTCAGCTCCAGCGGATGGGACGATCCGACGTCGGAGTCGGCAGAAGCGGCGCGAATCGCCGATGCGGCGTTCGGGCGCGATCACAGCAGCGACGTTATCGTCCTCTACACCGCGCCCGAGGGCAAGACGATCGAAGACCCGCAGTTCCGTCAGAAAATCGTCGACAGTCTCAACCGGCTGCCCAAGGAACATCCGAACGAGATCGCCATGGTCAACGGGGCCTATTGGCGAACTGATACCGGACCCGGTTTCCCGGCGACCTTCGGTTCGAAGGACAAAAAGTACACTTTCGCCTCGATCGCAATCGTCGGTGACAACGACACCGAGATGGTACGGAACTTCCGGAAAGTCAAGGACACTTTCTATATTCCGGGCGTCGACGTCCAGGTCACCGGTCTGCAAGCGGTGGCGGGCACTCTGAACGACACCATGGCGGCCGATCAGAAGCGCATGGAAATGCTCGCCATTCCAGCCGTCGCAGTATTGTTGTTCTTCATCTTCGGTGGACTGATCGCTGCGGGCCTACCGCTCGTCGTCGGCGGTCTCACGGTCATCGGCGCCAACGGCATCATCATGTTCCTGACCCGATTCACCGAAGTGAACTCGTTCGTCTCGGGTGTCGTCTCGATGATCGGCCTCGGTCTCGCCATCGACTACGGCTTGTTCATTGTCAGTCGTTTCCGGGAGGAACTGGCCGAAGGCTACGACACCCGTGCGGCGGTGCGGCGTTCGGTGATAACAGCGGGGCGCACCGTGGTGTTCTCCGCGACGATGATCATCGCCAGCCTCGGTGGCATGCTGCTGTTTCCCCAGGGCTTCCTCAAATCAGTCGCCTACGGCACGATTGCGACGGTCTCGCTGGCGGCGCTCACCGCTATCACGATCCTGCCCGCCATGCTCGGCGTCCTCGGTCCGCGCGTGGACATGCTCGGTCTGAAGAGGTTCCGCAAGTCCAAGACCGCAGAGGAAGTCGAGCACGGTCTATGGGGCAGGATCACGCAATGGGTGATGAAGCACCCGCTCAAGATCGCCGTTCCTATTTGCATCGGCTTGCTGTTGCTCATAATTCCGGTGAAGAACCTGGCCTTCGGTGGCATCAACGAGCGATACCTGCCACCGGACAACAAGACCCGCGTAGCTCTCGAGAACTTCTACGAGGTCTTCCCACTGAAGAAAACCGACCCGATCCAGCTCGTCATGGTCTCAGACGACAGCACTGCGGTCGGCAAGGTCTACAAGGAAGCCAACGCGGCTCCCGGCCACACCGGTTTCGACGTGCCGAGCCGCTCCAACAGCCAACCGAACGTCTATCGGACGAGCGCGACTCTGGATGATTCCGAAAATGCGGATCCCACCATCGAGTATCTGCGCTCGATCGATATCCCCGACAACGTCCGACTGTACGTCGGCGGCCAGCCGACGATCCAAAAGGACAGCATCGACGCGCTGCTCGAACGCATGCCGTTGATGATTTTGCTGGTCATGTTCGTGACGACGCTGCTGATGTTCCTCACATTCGGCTCGCTGGTATTGCCGATCAAGGCCGCGCTCATGAGTGCCCTCGGCCTCGGGTCCACGCTCGGCATTTTGACCTGGATCTTCGTCGACGGCCACGGTGCGAAGCTGCTGAACTTCACGCCACAGCCGATCATGTCGCCAGTGCTGGTGTTGATCATCGCCGTGATCTACGGCCTGTCCACCGACTACGAGGTCTTCCTGCTTTCCCGAATGGTCGAGGCACGCACTATGGGCGCCTCCACCACCGAGGCGGTGCGCGCAGGTACCGCTCACACCGGCCGCATCATCACCGCGGCCGCGCTCATCCTGCTCGTCGTGGTCGGCGCATTCGCGTTCTCGGACCTGGTGATGATGCAGTACATCGCCTACGGCCTCATCGCGGCGCTATTCATCGACGCAACTATTCTGCGCATGCTGCTGGTACCCGCCACCATGAAACTTCTCGGCGACGACTGCTGGTGGGCGCCTGCCTGGATGAAGAAGATCCAGCAGAAGATCGGGCTCGGCGAGCCGATCCTCGATGACGAACGCCCCGGGGGCGGCGACGTCATCGATCTGGTCAAGACCACGCCGATCACCGACCCGGTGACGATGCAGATACCCGCAGTCGCCGACGCGAACAAGGTCCCGCGCAGGCGCAAACCTCGTACGGTCGCCGAGATCGAGGCCGAGGCGCCCACCAGACGTCTGGACCGGGTTCCGCCGTCGCCAGCACCGCAGGGCCCGCCTGCGCCTCCGCCACTCGATCCGACCCGACAGCGACCGACGACTCCGCGGGAGTCCACACCGCTGCAGGGCGAGCCGATTCGCCCGCGTCGAATCCCGCCGACCCCAAACGCGCCGCGCCGTGCGCAGGACTACGCCGAGCAGCAACCACCGGTGCCGCCCGGAAACCCGCACGACGCCGCAGGATCACGACTGGCGCCGTCCGCAGATCGGCCCCAGCGCCAGAATGCGCCGCACGCAGATGTGCCGTCGGTGATTCTTTCCGGGGGAAGCCGACAACCTGTCGTCTCATCGATTACGCCGCCCGCGCCGCCAGCAACCCACGCGCCCGAAACTCCTTCGCGGTACGGCGTCTCGCAGGACCCTGCCGTCGACCTCGCGCAGCAGCCCAACGCACCTCTTGCGCCGCAGCACCTGCCGGTCGAAGCGTCGGCAGCTTCCGATGGTCCCGCGCATCGCGCACCCGAGCCAGAGGCGCCCGCGGAGCCGTACAACGGGCCGGACACTACCAACCGCAGCAGCATCGAAAGCTGGATGGCCGAACTGCGCTCATCGCGTCGCCACGTCGGCAGACCCGAGGAGGGTCGACACCATAGCGGCGATAGCCGTACGGTCAGCGTGAACGAACTACTGCGCCGCCGCGACCGCGAGTGAGCTGTACTTGCTCGTGAAGGGATGGCATGCCTGCCGCCGAATGATCGACCTGAATCGATCACTCTCCGAGTGCCTTCGCGAGCAATTCGATTCCTTCACATTGGACGAGTAATGGTACGGGTAGCGACCTGTTGGATATACACCATCGCACCCTAGTTTTGACCAGGCGGTATTCCAGCCCGACGGACGTGAGTGCATGGCTTGACGCGTCCGGCTGGATGTATGCCGGACACCGCCGCTGGAGCTGCGGACCGCTTCAGCGCTCTCGGTGCTCCATGGTCACCTCGGCGAAAGCGCGGGCGTAGCGCGTTCCGGCCAGGAGCAGCAGGATGCCGACGATGAGGAAGGCGGCGACGCGGACCAGTCCGTCCAGGGTGGCCAGGTCGAAGAGGAAGAGTTTGGCCAGTGCGGCTGCCGTGACCAACAGCCCTGAGCCCAGGGCGAGTTTGGCCACGGCGGGTGCGGTGGCGAGCCTGCGCAAGCCGAACAGGAGGGCGGCGGTCGCGGCTGCCATCCAGAGGATGGTCGCGGCGCTGTGGCCGACGAGGAAGCCATTCGGCGTCCGGGTGGCGACGCCGATGGAGACCGTCGTCGCGGTGACGGCGTACAACCCGGCGACGCTGGCGGTAATCCATTGCCACTCGGTGCCCGCGGCCGGGCCGGGCACCCGCCGCGCGCACCACAGCGCCACCGCGACCACGCCCAGGGCGAGTACCGCGCCGAGCACGGTCGCCATGCCCAGCTCCGCTTCCGAACGATGCTGTGAGGCGAGTATTTCCGGGCTCGCGACATTCAGCAGCGCGAAGCCCCCGAGCACCGCGAACGCCGTGCCGAGACCCGCCGCCGGACGTGATCTCCGCTGGCCCGCTACGCCCAGGAATGTCAGCGCCACCAGCAGCAGCGCCGTAGGGAGCGTTCGCGGCCCGGTCGCACCGACGCACGCCTCGAGCAAGGCGATCGAGCCCACGACAGCGGCCACGAGCGCGGTATGTCCCGGAATCCACAGGTAGGCGTTCAGTTTCGGCGCCATGGTCACCGCCGCGACAAGCAGAAGCACTCCGGCGGCGATCGAGGCCACCGATACCGGGACCAACCGTCCCTCGAACATCCCCGGAGCCACCAGGATCGGCGCGAGCGCCGCCGCCATTGTCAGCGAGGCAGTGACATCGGCGGCCCGATGCCGGACGGCGACGAGTGTCCCGGTGACCCCGACCAGCGCGACCGCCACCGCGGCGACGAGCACCCAGGTGCGCTCCTCGGCCGCGGGCGTACCGAGGATCACCCCCGCGACGAACGCGAACGTCGCCAATACAGCCGGCAATGTCCGTGCCACGTGCAGATACGGCCAGTTCCGCGTCAATTGCACCGGCACGCAGGCCAGTTGCAACACGATCAAGAACGCGAGCAGGACCGGCCGCGTGGTCAGGATCGGAGACAGCGCCGCCGCGGCGAGGACCACCAGCACCGCGAAAGGCTGCGAGCGCCACTGCATCGCCAGCGCCACGCCCGCGGCGGCGACACCGAAGGCGACGGCGAGCCCGAGCACCGGATGCAGCCAGTGGTAGATGGCGGTCAGCGCGACGACATCGAGGTAAGCGCCCGCGATACCGGTGGCCGCCAGCGCGATACCGCCGACCCGCCCGCCGGATCGCCGGAAGACGCGCACACCGGTACCCACCAGCGCAGCCGAGAAAGCCGCTCCGGCGACAACCCTCGGCACCGGCCCGAAGAACCCCGCCTGCGCGGCCAGTACCAGCAGCATCGCCACGCCGATCAGCGTCACCGCGACACCGGCCAGCGCGAGGATCCGGCTGATCACCCCGTCGCGCTGCCACCACGGGGTGTGCGGCACCGGTGGCTTCGCGCGCGGTGGGGCAGGCGGTCGAGGCGGCATCGGACCGTGTGCGTTCGGCGGCCACGGAGCAGCACCCCATGCGCCACCGGGCGACGGGGCGGAACGCGGAACGTAGTGGGGCTGTGGAGGGGGAACCGGCATACCGGTCGTCGGCGAATGGCCCGGCCGCGGCGGCGTCCCAAATGGCACGGCGCCGGACGGAGCGCGCTCCGATCCCGCGAACCCCCCACCGGCGGGCGTATGAGCCGCACCGGACGACGTACCCGTATCGGCTGCCGTCCGACCAGGAACGCCCGACGCCTGGGTACCCATCCCGCCCGGTGCGGAACTTCTCGGAACCGGAGCACTCGCGTCGTCGACCGTCCGCCCGTGCGTTCCCCCCGCCGCGGATCCACCGGGCGCGTCAGCTGTCCACCCGCGAGCGCCTCCGGTCACGGACGCACCCGACGTGTCAGCAGTAGACCCGCGAGCCTCTCCGGCAACGAGCCCACCCGGCCGCTCGGATCGGCCGCAATCCCCCCGAACGCCGCCCGTATCAGCGGCGACCTGCTCGTGCAGCAGACGCAGATCCTGTCCGAGCACGCCCAGCTGCGTCCCCAACGTGGTGAACTCGCCGGAGAGCCGCGCGAGCAGCACCGGATCGATGGAGGTAGTCATGACTCTCATGCTGATTTCCGCGACGTGCGCGGGCATGAGTAGTTACCCCTGGTAGACAGCCGGGTTCTACCCGACCGGCCCGCACCCGGGGCTGTCGGATACGGACCGGTCACGCCAGGTGGTCAGTAGGCGCGCGAGCCGATGACCTCGTGCACGGCATCGATCACCGCGGCGCGCGGGGGCATGCGCAGGACGCCGGCCGCCGGTTCGCCCGCCCAGTGCCAGCCGAGGGCAGTGTCGGAGCTGGGCAGCAGGATGATGCGACCGCCGGGGACCACGGTGACGCCATGACCGGCGAGGCAGCGGCGAACCGGGACTTCGACCGACCGAGCAGGGCTCGGGGGTGTGACGAGGAAGGTCCAGGTGCGTTCGCCCGGGTCGGCGATCACGGGCGCGGTGTGGTTGCGGTCCAACTGGGCCAGCACTTTCCGGCCCAGTTCCGGCGGCATGACGATCGCCCCGATGATGGATCCGGTGGTGATGATCGGGCGGCCTGCCAGAAGCTGGACCGGCAGCCCGTAGGTATGCCGCAGCAGATGCGCGACTTCATGTGGAGTGTGACAGCTCTCGAACATCATCCTACTCCGCATCACAGAAGCCGAATTCGGTGATGACGGCGGACTTTCGGCATAGCAACACGCGCTGGTCGCGCATCCCTGTGCTGGGATTCGCGGGAAGAGCGCTGACATGGCGCACCGGTCGGGTGGTCTGTGCACCAGGCCGCGGCGCGCGATCAGCGCGCCCGGCCCGCACGGTGGTATTCGGCATGGTTTTCATCGCCGCCGCCCTTTGCAGTCAAAGTTGCAGAAAGGCAACGGTATTCCAACCAGCAGCGAACGAGTCGTACGCAATGTCCCACTTCGGTAGTCCCAGATAACATAGCGTCGTACTCTGAAACCCAGATTTAACAAAGGACTTGGGTATGGACGAATCGTCGATCGGAGTTCGGATCCGCCAGTTCCGCGGCAAGGCGCTCACCCAGCGTCAGCTCGCCGACCAGGCGGGAGTCAGCGTGGATCTGGTGCGCAAGCTCGAGCAGGGCGGCCGCCAGACCGCCTCCATCGCCAGCTTGCAGAAGATAGCGCGCGCCTTGGACGTGGACATCGCCGATCTGATCGGCAAGCGCCAAGGTGTGCCGTCCGCCGATCCGGACGCGGGCATCGTGGCGATCCGCCGCGCCTTGACACCGGTCGACGACCTGCTCGGCGAGACCAAGGAGGAGGCGGCGGTCAGCCTCGACGACGGCCGTCGGGCGGTCGACTACGCCTGGGGCGCCTACTGGTCGGGCCGCTACGAACTGCTGACCTCGATCCTTCCGCCCGGGTTGACCCAGCTGCGCGCCACCGTGCACGCCGCGCGCAACGGTTCGGTCGCGCCTGCCAACGAATTGCTGGCCAGGATGTACTGGGTGACCGGTTGCACGCTGGTGCATCTCGGCCAGACCGATCCGGCGTTCCTGGCTATCCGGCAGGCGCTCACCGCCGCCGAGCTGGGCAACGATCCCCTGCTGCTGGCCACCATCCGCGGTTCGGTGGCCTGGCAGTTGCTGGTGCAGGGCCGCTACGACGAATCGCGCGGCGTCGCGCTCAACGCGGCCGCGACCCTCGAGCCCTCCGGCGACGTCACGCCGACGCACCTGTCCGCCTACGGCTCGCTGGTCTTGCAGGGCGCGACCGCCGCGGGCCGGGCGCAGGACGTGCGGGACGCGTTGTCCCTGGTCGAGGCCGCGAGCGAAGTCGCCATGCGGATCGGCGTGGACCGGCAGGACTACGAGACCTATTTCGGCCCCTCACAGGTCGTCATGCAGACGGTCGATGTCAACGTCTCCTCCGAGCGCTACCCGGAGGCGCTGGCCGCGGCCAAGAACATGCCGGTCAACGGCAGCCTGCCGCAGGCGTCGCGGGCCCGGCACCTCGCCGACACGGCGGTCGCCCTGACGCGCACCGGGCAGCATCGGCGCGCGCTGGACGCCTTGCTCACCGCGGAACGGGTGGGCGGCGCGGACTGGCTGAAATACCAGACCCTGCCGCGTCATATCGTGTCCGAACTGCTCGACCACGACCGGAAGGTGCCGCTGCGCGCGTTCGCCCGCCGGGTCGGGGTCAACACCTAGGTCGCCGCCCGTTCACCGGCCCGTTCGATCACCTCGTCCAGCACCTCGCGCGAGCGCACGAGATCGTTGATGGTGCGAGTGATCCGCTCCCGTTCCGTCCGCAGCTCGTCGACCAGCGCGGGCGTGGCGTACTCGTTGGGACCGCCGTCCGCGTCGCGCATGCAGGGCAGGATCCGCGAGATCTTCTTGCTGGTGAGTCCCGCCGCGAGCAGCTCCTGGATGTGGATGACCCGGTCCACCGCCCGCTCCGGATAGTCGCGATGACCGCCGGGGGTGCGATCGGAGGCCAGCATGCCTTGCTGCTCGTAGTAGCGCAGCGACCGCTCACTCACCCCGGTCCGCTCCGCGAGTTCCCCGATTCGCATCCGCCACCTGGCCTTTCCCGTTCCGGCTTGAATCTCACATCGATGTCAAGTTTTACGGTACTACCATGACGGACACAGCGGCCCCCGCCCTTTGCGAATGGCTACCTTCTGCCCCAATCCCCGGCGCAGAACACCAATCAGCGCACCGACTCCTACGGCGGGTCCGTGGCCAACCGCATCCGTTTCACCCGTGAAGTGGTCGAAGCGGTCGCCGGCGCGATCGGCGCCGCGCGCGTCGGTGCGACCCGGCGGCTCAGCGACCCATCAACCGCCGCCACTGCGCGATGAGTGGATGCTTCGCGGTGACCGATCCGAATCGCATTTTTCCGTGCACCACCAGATGCAGCGGGCCGATCGGCGGGCCGGTGCGGACCTTGTTGTTCACGCTGGAACCGATCAGCTCCAGACCGTTCAGGTCGACGGTGGCCTCCGCGGGCACGATCAGGGTGATCGAGCCGAAGAAGTCGTCGACACGCAGTTCGACCACTTGGGTCGACATGATCGCCGCGGTGAAGTCCAAGGTGACCCCGGACAGCCAGTTGTTCAGATGCAGCGTGGGCGGCACCTGCCACGAGCCGCGGCGGTTCACCCCGGACAACCGCGAACGGATCACGTTGCCCGTGGCATTCGGGCCGGGGGCCTGCCTGGCGAACGCGGGCGAGGTGTTCACGAACGTCGACGGCGCCGCGGCGGGCTGTCCGACCAGGCGCACACCGGGCAGATCGATGAGGACGGCGTTCAACTCGCCGCGCGTCCTGGCGGCCAGAGCCGTGTCCATCCGCTCGGTGAATTCGCCGAGCGAGAGCATGCCGAGGCCGACGGCGCGCTGCAACAGTTGACCGACGTGTTCCCGCTCGGCGTCCGACACGCGCAGTTCCCGGTCGCCCACCGCGCCGCCGGAGCCGACCGCCTTCGATACCGATTCGGGCCCACCCATGTGATCGAGGTTACCGAGCGCGCGGCCACCGCCGCATCAGGGCGATCCCTGATTCGGGGGGGGTGCCGGGCCTACTCGAGCCCCTGTTCGATGGCGTAGCGGGTCAACTCGACCCGGTTCGCCAGCTGCAATTTTCGCAGCGTCGCCTGCACGTGGTTCTCCACGGTGCGATGGCTCAGTCCCAGTCGCGTCGCTATCTGCTTGGCGGACAACCCTTTCGCCACCATCCGCAGCACCTCGGTCTCCCGCTCGGTGAGCGCGGGCCGGTGTGGCTCGTCCGGCTGCGCGGGCGCGGTCGCCATCCGCCGGTATTCGCCGAGCACCAGCCCGGCCAGCCCGGGAGTGAACACCGCTTGACCGGCCGCGGTGGCGCGCACGGCGTCGATGAGTTCGGCCGCCGACGCGCTTTTCACCAGGTATCCCGAGGCGCCCGCCTTGATCGCGTCGAGTACGTCGTCGCGCTCGGCCGAGGCCGAGAGCACCAGCACCCGGCTCTGCGGCGACACCCGCAGCACCTCGGCGGTGGCCTGCGCCCCGTTGCCGTCGGGCAGCTGCATGTCCATAAGCACCACGTCCGGGCGCACCGCCGCGGCGCGCCTGCCCGCCGCGGCGACACCGTCGGCCGTGGCCGTCACCAGGAATCCGGCCTCGGTGAGATCGCGGGAGACGCCGTCACGCCACATCGGGTGGTCGTCCACCACCATCACCGAAATGGACTCGGCCGCCTGGTCCGTCATCCGTGCCTCCCGTCGTCGCTCATCTGGGCACCCGGAATTCCCATTCGGTGCCGAACCCGACCCCGCCGTCGATCTCGGTGAGCAGGTCCGCGCTGCCGCCCAGGGCCGCGATCCGGCCGACGATCGATCGGGAGACCCCCATGCGCCCTTCGGCTTCCGCCTCGGCCAGCCGGCCCGGCGGGATGCCGACGCCATCGTCGCGCACACTGATCACCAGTTCGTCGCCGGTGTCCTCCAGTAGGACATATGCTCTCGCATCCGGCCCCGCGTGTAGTTCCACATTGGACAGCGCCGTGGCGACGGCCGAGGCGATCTCGTTCGCCATCCAGCGGCCGACCCGCACCGGCTCGCCGGGCGTGGACACCGATACCGTGGGGGTTGATTGCGCGGTCAGCAGGGGCCGCAGGTCGACCTCGGAGCCCCCCGCGTCCCGGTGATCGGCCTGCTCGGTGATCAGCACGCGCAGCGCCACCTCCTGCTCACCGGCTCGCAACGCCAATTCCTCCGTGGGCCCGCCGATCTCGCTGCCGCGGCGCTTGATGTAGCTGAGTACTTGCAACACCCCGTCGTGCACCTCGCGGGAGAGCCGTTCGCGCTCCTCGGCCGCCGCGGTCAGGCGCACCGCTCGCTCCAGCTGATCCTGGGCGCGGCGGGCGGTATTGGCGGCCAAACCGAGCGCGAGGCCCACCGAGACGAGCACCGGCACCGTCGCGTCCGTCCACACGTCCTCACCCCACTGGTCGCGCACCGTCAGTGCCACCGCGGCGATCAACGCTCCGGACAGCACGCCTGCGAACGGGCCGCGCAGGATCGCCGCCCCGATCACGGCGTTGGTCGCCCACAGCGTGGTCGGCAACGTCTGATGTCCGTGATACCAGCCGTAATCGGCGACCAGGCGGGTGGCGGCCATCAGCCCGATCACGACCACGTGGTCGCCGATCACCACCCAGACGCGCAGCCGAGCCACCTCGGGAAAATGCCACTGCGACAACATGATCGCCGAAGCACCCGACCACACCGCCATCAGGGCGACGAGCACCCAGCTCAACCGCTGATTCGTGTAGTACGGTGCCGAGGCGATCTGCTGTCCGACCGCGTACAGCAGCGTGACCAGCCGCAGCGCCTGCGCGGCCCGCCACAGCGGTGTGGTCGCCACGTCGGCCGAGCGCGGCTCAGGCCTGCGCCGTGCCGTCGCCGGCTTGCCCGACATCATCGGAATCCGCCTTCTGCTGTGCCGCCTTCATCGCCTCCGCCCGCCTCCGGGTCGCCTCCATGAGCGTCGCCGCCACGTCGAACCGGCCGGGATCGGGGTGATCGGGTTCGGCTTGATACAGCGGCCGATGGTCGCGGCCGGTCTGTAGTTCCTCGTACAGCTCCTCCGGTCCCTCGAGCAACGACCGGATCGCGGTGTTCATCACCGCGACGAACGGCACCGCGAGCAGACCTCCCGCGATCCCGCCGATCACCACGCCCGCCGTGATCGCCAGCACCACGGCCAGCGGATGAATGCTCACCGCCCGCCCGAGCAGCAGCGGTTGCAGCACGTGACCCTCGAGCTGCATCACCGCGATGATGATGCCGAGCACGATCAGTGCGGTGACCAGCCCTTTGGTTACCAACGCGATGAACACCGCGATGAACCCGGCCAGGAACGCGCCGATGATCGGGATGAACGCGCCGATGAATACCAGCGAGGCCAGCGGGAGCGCCAAGGGCACCCCGAGAATGGCCAGCCCGGCGCCGATGCCGATGGCGTCCACCGCGGCGACCACGACGGTCGCGCGGACGAATCCGACCAGCGTGCCGAACCCGAGCTGCCCGGCGGTGCGGACCCGCTCACGGTGGTCGGTGGGCACGATCCTGGTGACGAATTCCCAGATCTGGTCGCCGCCGTAGAGGAAGAAGATGAGGATGAACAGCGTCAGGAAGGTGCCGGTCAGCAACTCGCCGATGACGGTGGCGGTGGTGAGCGCCCCGCTGGTCAGGCTGTCCTGATTGGACTGGATCGCCTTGACGGCGGCGTCGCCCACGTTGCGGATCTGTTCGTTGCTCAGATGCAGCCTGCCGTTGATCAGCCAGTCCTGGATCTGGTGGATGCTGTCGGTGAACTTGTTCGACAGCTCCGGCACACCGGCGACGAACTGTTCGACGACGAAGGTCATGATGCCCGCGACCACACCGATCGACCCGACCAGCGCAACGAAGACGCCCACCGCGCGCGGCACGCCCAAGCGCTGCATCCAGTCCACCAGCGGTGCGAGCAGGGCCGCCGCGAGCAGCGCGATGGCGAGCGGAATCACCACGGTCGCCAGTTTCTGCACGATCGCCGCCGCCGCGAGCGCCAGCGCGAACAGCACCAGCAGCCGCCAGCCCCACTCCGCCGACACCCGCACGATCGGATGCACCGTCTCCGCGGCGTGCCGTGACAGCGTGATTTTCCGCTCTGGACTTGGCTTCGGGTCGGTCACCTCCGTGAGCCTAACCGGCTCGGCCGCACCCTGTCCGCGATCATCGGCGCCGCGACCGCCGCGCAGCGCCGCGGATATGCCGACATGATCGAAACGCTAGATTGGACCCCGTGTCAGCGCCTCTGGAAGCGGTCAAACAGACCATGCGAACGCGCTGGCCGCTGTACCTGACATCGATGCTGCTGGCGAACGCTTTCGGCGCGGTTCTGGTGTGGGCGTTCATCCAGTACGGGCTACCCGTCCCCGAGGGCGAGCCCTCCGGCGCCAGGCGCACCGGCCTGCTGATCCCGGCCGTGGTCTTCGTGGCGGGCGGCCTGCTCAGCATGGCCGCCTCCGCGTTGATGCTGCGTCCGGTGATGCGCTGGCAGATGCGCGGCGGACCGCCCAGCCGTCAAGAGCAGATGGCCGCGCTGCACGCACCGCTGCGCCAGGCGATCCTGCATCTCGCGCTGTGGCTGATCGGCGGCGCCGTGCTGGCCACGCTGATCATCAAGGACACTCCCGCGCTGGCAGGCGCGGTCATCATCACCGAGTGCATGGCCGCGACCATCGTGTTCGGTTTCACCTACATGCTGGGCGAACGCATTCTGCGCCCGGTCGCGGCCCAGGCGCTGACCGAGGGCACCTTCGACCACACCCTGACCCCGGGCGTCGGCACCAGGATGGCGATGACCTGGGGCATGGGCACCTTCGCGCCCACCATCGCGATCGTGCTGCTGTGCGTCACCCAGATCTCCTCGGAGGTGAAGTTCTCCGCGCAGTCGCTGGCCATCTCCATCCTGCTGCTGTGCGGCGTGGTGATCATGCAGGCGCTCGCGCTGTCCATGCTCACCGGTTCGAGCATCTCCGACCCGGTGCGCCAGCTCAGCCAAGCCATCGATCGGGTACAGGCCGGGGCGCGCGACGTGCAGGTCGAGGTCTTCGACGGCAGCGAGATCGGGCTGCTGCAGGTGGGCTTCAACCGGATGATGGAGGAGGCCGCCAAGCGTCGCCAGCTCCAGGAACTGTTCGGTCAGCACGTCGGCGAGGAGGTGGCGCAGCGGGCGCTGGACTACGGCACCGAACTCGGCGGCGAGACCCGCTTCGTCGCAGTGCTGTTCGTCGACATGGTCGGCTCAACCGCCGCCGCGGCCGAGCGGCCGCCCACCGAGGTGGTCAGCCTGCTCAACGAGTTCTTCCGCATCGTGGTCGATGTGATCCACCGCCACCACGGCTTCGTGAACAAATTCGTCGGCGACGCGGCGCTGGCCATCTTCGGCGCACCGCTCGACCGCCCGGACGCGCCGACCGCCGCGCTCGCCGCCGCACGCGAACTGCGCGAAACCCTCCGGGAAGTCCCCGGCCTCGACATCGGTATCGGTGTTTCGGCGGGCTTGGCCGTCGCGGGGAACATCGGCGCGGCCAACCGCTTCGAGTACACGGTGATCGGTGATCCGGTCAATGAGGCATCCCGGCTCACCGAGCTGGCCAAAGAACGTCCCGGCCGGACGCTGGCCTCGGGCAGCGCGCTGTATTTCGCCGAGGAAAGCGAGCAGGACCAGTGGGAAACCGGCGACGAGGTGCAGCTGCGCGGCAGACGCAGGAAAACGCTGCTGGCCTGGCCACGAGAACAGGCCGACGCGCCCGACGATGCCGATGCCGAAACGGCGCGTTCGTTAGGCTGACCGCGTGACGGCCGACGGGGAACTGGCAGGCGATCCTGCGCCGCCGCCCACGGCGGGTTCCCGCCGTGGCAGATTCCGCTGGCTGAAGTGGGTGCTCGGCGCGGCCCTGCTTGCCCTGCTGATCGCCGAGGGCGTGTACCTCTGGCCGCGCCTGCACGAGTCCTGGCGCAAACTCACCGAGATCCACTGGGGTTGGCTGGCCGGCTCGATCTGGCTGCAGGCCGTGTCGATGAGCGGCTTCGCCAGGGTGCAGAAACAGCTGCTCAACGCGGGCGGCGTCGCGGTGAGTCAGCGGAAATCCGTCGCGGTGGTCTATGGTGCGACGGCGATGTCGGTGACCTTGCCCGCGGGCCAGGTATTCTCCACCGCGTTCACCTACCGACAGACCAGGCGCTGGGGCGCCAGTCCGATCGTCGCCTCGTGGCAGCTGGTGTTCTCCGGCGTGGTCGCGACAGTGGGCCTGGCGCTGCTCGGGGTCGGCGGCACGCTGCTGTCGGGCGGGCGAGTGGGTCCGCTGAACCTGATCCTCTCGCTGGCCGCCGTCGTCGCGCTGGTGTGGGCGGGCAATCACATCTCGCGTGATCCCGGTTCGCTCGAGGCGCTGGCGCGCAGACTGCTCGCATTGGTCAACCGGGCGCGCAAACGGCCACCGGGGCAGGGGGCGGACAAGATCGCGGACGTGCTCGGCCAACTGGAATCGGTTGACCTCGGCAAGCGCGACGGCCTGTTGGTGGCGCTCTGGGCGCTGATGCATCGTTTCGCCGACGTCGCCTGCCTCGGTGCGGCCTGTTACGCGGTCGGCGCCGATCCGCGCATCGCCGGTCTGTTGCTCGCGTTCGCCGTCGGCAAGGCGGTGGGGTCCATCCCGTTCGCGCCGGGCGGCATCGTCTACGTCGACGCGACGCTGATCTACGGTCTCACCGCCGCCGCGGGCCTGCCCGCCGCGCAGGCGGTCGCCGCGGCGTTCGTCTATCGGATGGTGAGTTTCGTCCTGGTCGCGATCGTCGGCTGGATCGTGTTCGGGTTCCTGTTCCGCACCCGGCAGGCCGACGACGAAGAGTTCGAGAAGGAATTCGAGCAGCGCCGGCTGTGACCGCCGCCGTGGCGCTGCTCTTCGAAAGCCCCGTTACGCTGGCCCGCGTGAGGAAACTGCTGCCCTTCGTGGTCGATGCGCTGCTCGTCGTCGTCTTCTGCGCTATCGGCAGGCGCAGCCACGACGAGGCGGTGCTCACCGGTCTGCTGCGCACCGTGTGGCCGTTCGCGACCGGTTTGATCGTGGGCTGGCTCGTCGTCGTGGCGCTCAGGTGGCGCGACGCGCGGGGCGACATCACCGCCCTGTGGCCCGCCGGCGTCGTGATCTGGGCTTGCACCCTGATCGGGGGCATGCTGCTGCGCGTGGTCGGTGGTCAGGGCACGGCGGTCAGCTTCGTGCTGGTGGCCGGCGTGGTGCTCGCGGTGTTCCTGCTCGGCTGGCGCGCGGTGTACAAAGCCGTGCGGTGATCACGGCTCCGGCGTCGCCAGCGCCTGCAGCATCCTGGCCGCCATCCGCGCGGTCGCGTCCTGGCTGTCCACATCGTTGATATGGATCGCGAAGACCAGATCGCCCATCGCCCCGATGAGCCACCCGTCCGGGCCCGCGGTCACGGCGAACGCGTCGACGTCTCGGTAGCGGCGCACGGCGGCCAGCTCCGGCGCGTTGGTGGCGTCGCGCAGCATGACGCGCAGCCGGTCGGCGGTCTGCGGCGGCAGCGGGTCGAGCGGGGCATCGGTTGTGCTCGGGCGCCCGGCCTCGATCATCGGCGGCGGCACCGCTCCGCGCACGATCGCGGCCGCGGCGATGGCCATGCCGAACGGGCTGGCCAGCACGGCGTCCGAACCGCCGCCTTGCACCACCTGCTCGGCACTGCGTCCCGCGACGGCCAAACGGCCGGTCACCTCGTCGAGGCCGGGCACCTTGAAGTCGATGCCGACGCCGAGCGCGGTCGCCGCCTCGGCCGCGTCCTGTACCGAGACGTCCTGTGGCGCCTTCCCCTTCGCCGAGGCCGCGACGGCGCGGAACAGCTCCATGTTGCCGCCCACCGGATACAACCCGGTGAATGCCACCGAGCCGTGCTCACTGGCCTGGCTGTTCTGCGCTGCCGCCACCACCGCCCCGGTGGACGGCTGGATCGCCACGATCGAGGCCTGGGTGGCCACGCTGACCACCGCGTCCTCGGCGGCACGCTGCAAACGCTGGTCCATCGTGCCCGCGATGTCCGGTCCCGGCGGACCCTGCTGACCGGCGAGCTGGGTGATGAACCGCCCGTCCTGTTCGAACAGCTGGACCCCCCAGCCGGAATGCGCCTCCTGGCTTTCCTGCTGCACCTTGCGCAGCGCGTCGAGCATCGGCGACCAGACCCGGCGGTCGGCGGAGATCAGCCGCGGCTGCTTCTCCAGCACCACGCCGGGAATCGGCGCCATCCGCGGTTCCAGGATCTCGAAGTCACCCTCGCGCAGGTTCACCGCGACGATCGGCTTGCCCTGCGAGGTGGCCAGTTGCTGCATCAGCGATGGGCCGGTGATCAGCGGCGCGACCGGCTCGATGGCCTTGGCCAGCGCGTCGGTCGACGCGACCGGGTCGGGCATCTTGCCGGGATCGAGCTTGACCACGTTGATGGTCTGCTCGGTCATCAGCGGTGCGCCCGCGATGTCGTTGACCCGCGGCGGGGGCGTCGGGTAGGTGCGCACCAGCTGCACCGTCCGGTTGTGCGTCAGCTGCGGCATCACGACCGCGGGCTCCCAGGAGATCCGCCAGCCGATGGCCAGCTTGCGCACATTGCCCTCGAGGCTGTAGTTCCAGGTCTTCCGCTCGCCGAAGTTCCACTCGACGTCCATGCTGAAGATCGCGGACTGGGCGTCCAGACCGATGAACTGGGTCTTGCGGTAGTCGACCTTCGCTCCCCGCAGCCCGGTAAACATTTGCTTGAGGGTTGCCGTGGCCGCGGTGGGGTACGACGTCAGGTCCGCCGCCTTGGTGTAGTCCTGATCGTCGAGCAGATCCGTGAAGCGCTCCACGACCGCTTCGGCTTCGTTCCGCTTCTCGTGTATCCCGCACGACCCGATCCCGAGCGCGAGCGCCGCCACCCCCATGAGTGCCATTGCGCCGCGAACACGAAAGCGGCGGGATCCCCACACGTCCATGTCGCCCACTCTTCACTCTTGTCACTCCAGTAACAAGACCACCGTACCCGAAAAAGACCAGACCGCGATGCCTCCGTAGCGAGGACGTTACCCATGCTCAGCATCCCAATTGTGCCCCGGGATCTTGCATCTCGGGGGGCCTTTCATGATCATCGCCCGGCCGCTCGGCGGCAACCGGCGCCGCTACCGTACCGGCCTTCCCGAAAAGTCGCGCGGTTACCCCCGCGGTCGACGTTTCGAATCAATAAATACCCCGAAAGGTGCGGAACGAAGCAATCGGACCCTCGTTCGCGTACAGCGGAACTCCGATGACCCGTTTGCGACGTAATCTTGTAATCAGTGAAATCACCGCAGCAAAGTAAGTAGGTGACTCGTCATGAGAAACGCACACCGCGGCCGGGGTTTCGGGCGAACGGGCGGCTGGCAGCAGGCAGACCTGCCGGACCCGTCGGACGTGCCCGATTGGTTCGCCGGAAGATTGCCGAGTGAGTGGTTCACCGGCCCGCCGGTGATCGAAGTCGATCGGGACGAGATCGTCGTCATCGGCGAGCTGGCGATCCCGCAGCCGGAGAGGACGCCGGAGACCGACGACGCCGACGCCCCGGCCGCAGAAGTGCCGCGCGCGACCAAGGAGGGCGCGGTCGCCCGGTTCCGCGAGTCCACCCGGCCCGCCCGGATGCAGATCGCGAACGAGGCGCAGCACCGCTACCGGCGCAATGTGGCCTGGGGCGTGTCGGTGGACGGGGAACGGATCATGTTCACCCATTTGGCCGTGCCCGTCATGACCCGGCTGCGCCAGCCGGAGCGCAAGGTACTCGACACTCTGGTCGACGCGGGTGTCGCCCGTTCCCGCGCCGATGCGCTGGCCTGGACCGTGAAGCTGGCGGGCCGGCACGCGGAAGCGTGGCTGGAGGAACTGCGCGAAGCCATGCGCAAGGTCGACGACCTGCGCTCGGAAGGTCCGCAGGGGTTGTAGCCGGTCGGGTCCGGTCCGAGCGGCACGGCATGGCGCGGTATCTTGCCGTGCATGGCTGTGACCGCGACGCCGGGCCCGATCCTGGTTCTGAACGGCCCGAACCTCAACATGCTCGGCACCCGGCAACCGGAGGTGTACGGCTCGGCCACGCTCGACGACGTCGTGGAGTTGTGCCGGCGGACCGCGGCGAGATTCGACCGGGAGATCGTCGCCTTCCAGTCCAACTCCGAAGGCGCGCTCATCGATCGCATCCACCAGGCGCGCGGCGCCGAGTCGGGCATCGTGATCAATCCCGGGGGACTCACCCACACCTCGGTGGCGCTACGGGACGCGCTGGTGATTCCGGAGCTCCCCATCGTCGAGGTGCACATCAGCAATGTGCACGCGCGTGAGGAGTTCCGGCACCACTCCTACATCTCTCCCATCGCGACCGCGGTGGTCGCGGGGATGGGCATCCAGGGTTACGCCGCCGCCATCGAATTCCTGGCCCGTTCTGCCTGAAGTTCACCGGAGCTGGAAAACCGGGAACCCGGGCGCGATGGCGGCGAGTTCCTCGTCGGTGGCGTCCTTGGTCACGCCCTCGAAGAACCTGCCGACCTCCCAGCCCCACTTCCGCAGGTAGAGGCGCAGCAGCGGCACCTTGTCGGCATCGGCCACCTCGGTGGCGGTGAACGTCTCCACCTTGCGGCCGAGCCGCAACTCGCCCCCGCCCGCGACGCGCAGGTTGCGCACCCACTGCGTGTGACCGCGCGGCGCGACGAGGAAGCGCTCACCGTCCTCCCGCACCATCAAGTTGACCATCGTGGTGCGCCATTCCCCGCTCTTGCGCCCGCGCACCGCGAGCAGTCGCGACCCCATCACGCTGATGCCGAGCTTGGGCAGCAGGTTGGCGAACCGGTTGAAAATCGCGTCGAATCCGGCCGGGCCGAGGTAGCGGGTGCTGAGGTCCATGACTTCTCCTTGTTGTGAGCACTGCTCTCTATAGAGAGAAGTGTTCCACGGAGCGTGCCCCGAAGTCAAGAGCACCGCTCTCCATAGGTGAGCGCTCCCGCCAGCCCTGACCTCGCAGAGCCGATTAGGTCTCGCATGGCTGTGCATGCGAGGAACGACTCTGCGAAGCCGGGGTGTGCAGGGTCAGGCGTCGCCGCGGAGGAGGGCGTATGTGGAGACGGGGTTGCCGGCCTGCTCGCTCGCGGCGACTGCCTTGCGCCAGAGCGCCTGGGCGGTGTGCGAGAGGACGGCGTCGACGCCGACTTCTTCGCTCGCGTCGATGACGTGCTGTGCGCCCGCGTCCATCATCTTCAGACTGGCCAGGGAGGCCCAGCCGCCGTTCTGGTTGGCGACCGAGAACTCCTCCATGAAGTACGGGAACGCGGCGGCCGAGCGGATCGCGAAGGGGACGAACGCGGCGATGTCGTGCCCGGACCGGTCGATCATCGCCGTGGCCTGGTCGAAGGCGAGCAACCAGGGATGGAAGATGGTCAGCAGCCCTTGGTAGAAGATCTGCGCCAGCCCGTCATCCGCGCCGAGGTATTCCTGCGGGCTCAGCGGTCGCAGCAACTCGGCGTGCGCGTCGAACACCTCACGCGGGCCGCTGTAGAAGATGTAGGACGCCGGGTGCGTGATGTTGTCCCCCGCCGACATGACGCCGCCGGAGATGAATCGGGCGCCGTGCGAGCGAACCCACTGCGCGCCCTCGCGCGCCTTCTCCGGCGAATCGGAGGACAGGTTCGCGATCACCTTGCCTTTCAGGTGGCCGGTCGCCTGGCCCAGCACCTCGTACATGGCCGCGTAGTGGGTGAGGCTGAGCACGGTGACCTCGTTCGCGTCGAGCGCGTCGGCGACGGTCGCGGCGCGCTTCGCGCCGAGTTCGACCATGGCGTCGGCCTTTTCGGGGCTGCGGTTCCACACCGTCACCTCGACGCCCGCGTCCAGGAAGGCCCGGACCATCGCCTGCCCCATCGGCCCGAGGCCGACGACGGAGACTGCGCGTGCGGTGGTCTGCTCGGACATGATGTGTCCCTTCGGTTCTCGTCGGTTACTTGCGTCGGCGCCGGAATTCATCGTCGTTCCCGCAGGTAGAGTCGGGAAGACCGAACGTCGAGGTGCGGTTGCTTACCTCGAGGTCCGAAACGAGGTCAAAGGAGCGCGATGGGCATGGGCAGTGACGCGGATCACGAAGTGTGCGGCATGACGGTCGCGATCGATGTCGTCGGCGGCAAGTGGAAGATGCACCTGATGTGGGTGCTCGGCACCGGCCCCCAGCGCTTCGGACAGATCCGCCGACTGCTCGACGGGGTGAGTGAGAAAGTCCTCGCCGAGAACTTGCGGCATCTGGAGTCCAGCGGCGTGGTGCACCGCGAGGTCTACCCCGAGGTCCCGCCCCGGGTCGAGTACTCGCTCACGCCGCTCGGCAAGGAGCTGGCCGTCGCGCTGCGTCCGCTCGAGGAGTGGGGCGACCGGCACCGGCACGAGCTGGCCGCGAATCTCCTGGCGTCGGCGAGCTGATCCCACCGAGGAAAGGAGCGACCGGCGCCGGACGTTCTGGCATCGGCGAGCTAATCCAGCCACTCGGCGGCGATCCGGCCGCCGACGCGTTCGAGCAGTGCCGCCGCCTCCGCCATCGAGCGGTCCGGGTCGGGTTCCAGATCGGCCAGCGCATAGCTGCCCGCGAAGCCAGCGGCCCGGATCTCCTCGGAGGCGAGCAGCGTACGGCCCGCCACGGCGACTACGGGGACGTCCGCCTTACGAGCGGCCGCGCACACGCCGACCGGCGCCTTGCCGTGCAAGCTCTGCCGATCGAGCGATCCCTCACCGGTGACCACGAGGGTGGCGGTGACGAGCAGGGCGGGAAAATCCAGCAACTCGAGCACGACCTCGATGCCGCTGCGCACCCGTGCATCCAGCACGGCGAGCGCACCGAAACCGGTACCGCCCGCCGCGCCCGCGCCCGGAAGCCGCGCGAACTCGGGGCCGACGAGTTCGGCCCAGACGGTCAGCGCCGATTCGAGGACGTCGAGTTCGGCAGGCCCGGCGCCCTTCTGCGACCCGTACACCGCCGTCGCGCCGGTCGGCCCGAGCAGCGGATTGTCGACGTCGCAGGCCAGCGTGAATCGCGTACCGGCGACACCGGGGTGCAGGCGCGAGCGGTCCAGCCGTGCGGCGTGGGTCAAAGCCGCTCCGCCGCGCGGCAATTCCCGCCCGTCGGCATCCAGGATGCGGACGCCGAGGGCCTGGAGCATGCCCGCGCCGCCGTCGGTGGAGGCACTGCCGCCCAGGCCGAGCACGATCTCGGTCGCGCCGTGCTCCATGGCGTGCGCCAGGACCGCGCCGAGCCCATATGTGCTCGCGCCCAACGGGTCCGGCCGTCCCCCGGGCAAGTCCGCCAGACCGACCACGGCGGCCAGTTCCACGACAGCGGTCGTCCCGTGCCGGGCATAGGCCGTCCGGCGCGGTACCCCGGTAGGCCCCGGCGCCGTCAACTCCACCCGCGTCCAACCTGCCGCGACGAACGCCTCGACCGTGCCGTCACCACCGTCGGCGACCGGCACCTGCCGGATCTCGGTATCCGGTGCGCTCCGGCGCAATCCCGCCGCGAGGGCCGCCGCCACCTCCGGCGCGGCCAGCGACCCCTTGAACTTGTCCGGAGCGAGGATCACTCGCGCAGCGGGTGTCATCCCCACATTCTCGAACGCCATCGGATCGGCCGCACCACGACACATCCGCTTCGCGAAGGGCTGGGTGCGGACATCCGGACCCGCACTCCAGATGCTGCCGCTCGGGCGGCTGGATCCAGCTGCGGCGTTCGGCCTCCAACACGAGCGTCTCCCGGGCCGCACGTTCAGTTCGCGGGCAGCGGAGCTTGGTCGGCCCGGGTGATGTCGACCTTCCCGGTGCGCAGGTAGGTGAGCACGGCCTCGTCCACCGCCGGATTGCCGCGACCGAACGTGCCGTGGTCGCCGCCGTCCACGACGACCAGCGCGCCCCCCAGCGCCGCGGCCATGGCCGGGCCGCCTTCGTATTTGGTCAGCGCGTCGTGACGGCTCTGCAGCACCAGCGGCGGGGTGCGCAGCGCCGCACCCGTGATCGGCACC
Source organism: Nocardia arthritidis NBRC 100137 (assembly GCF_001612765.1). Taxonomy (GTDB): domain Bacteria; phylum Actinomycetota; class Actinomycetes; order Mycobacteriales; family Mycobacteriaceae; genus Nocardia; species Nocardia arthritidis. Next base: position 70,726 of record NZ_BDBB01000027.1, on the reverse strand, counting down.
GGCTTCGTCACCGGTTTCCAGGAACCGCAGGCCATTCCCGAGCGCACCAGGTCGGCGCGCGCGTCCATGGCGTTGCCGCCGGAGGCTATGGTGCCGACCGCGGCGCCGAGCAGTTCCGGCCTGCCGGGCACGGCGTTCTCGTTGCAGGTGATCGCGCTGAACACGAACCGCCCGGTGGGGTCGGTCGACGTTGCGCCCTCGATGGCCCGCAGGCGCTGCACGTTCGCCGGATCGGCCGCGGCGTCGGCCATCGCGCGGGCGAAGACCGGCCAGAAGGTGCGGGTATAGGTGGCCACGGTGGTCGCGCCGAGCAACGGCACCTGCGCGGAGACTCCGCCGCTGACCAAGGTGCGCAACAGGTTCTGCAGTTTGCCGAGCTGCTCGACGCTGCCGGTGTAGCCGTCCCTGGCGATCTCGGCGAGCGGCTCGGGCAGCGCGCCGGGCAGGTCGCCGACGCTCGCGGGCGGCGGGGTCAGGTTGGCGTACCAGCCGCCGCCCTGGGCCGCCGCCAACCGGACCCAGTTGCGATACACCTGCAGCGCGGTGTCGCCGAGGTGGTATTCGTCGTCGTGTTCGGCGATCCAGGCGAACAAGTCGTCCAGGCGCTGTTTGCCCGCGACCTGCTGCTGGGCGAACTCCTCGGTCCACACCCAATCCGGGTTGACGTTGGAGTCCAGGACCATCCGGTCCACCCGGTCGCCGAACAGCGCCGCGTAGACCGCGCCGAGATAGGTGCCGTAGGACGTGCCCAGGTAACCGATCCGCTCCAGCCCGAGCGCTGCGCGCACGGCGTCGATGTCGCGGGCGGTGTTCTCGGTGGTGATGGCCTCCAGGTAACCGGGCTGCGCCGCGTCGCAGGCCTTCTTGATCTCGTCGCGGTTGCCGCCGCCGAGGGAGACCTGCCGGCCCTGCTCGCTCTTGGTGCTCGTTCCGCATTCCAGCGGCGTCGACCAGCGCAGACCGCGCGGTTGTACGGCGATTCGGTCGTAGTGCTCGGCGAGCCCGGCGGGGAACACCTCCACCCGGCGCGCCCAGTAGTCCAGCGCGTCCGCACCGGGACCGCCGGGGTTGGCGAACAGCACACCTTCCCGCTCGCCGGTGGCGGCGATCCGGCTGACGGTCAGCTCGATCGTGGTCCCATCCGGGTCGGTGTAGTTCATCGGCACGCTGACGACGGCGCACCGCACACCCCGATCGGCGGGCACCGCCCCCTCCGGACACCGGCCGAAGGCGATTCCCGGCGCGGCGTCCGCGACGCCGGTGAAGATCGATCCCCCGAGCAAGCCTGCGGCGACGACGGTGGCCGCGACCCGCGAAACCCGCGGTGTCCTCATCATTTTCGTACCTCCCCGAGCCTGCCCGCTCGCGCGCGACGACGGACCCGACCAAGAGCATTCTGCGCAGGGCCGCCGGGACAGACAAGTCGGTGGCGGGATTCCGCCCGGTCGGGCGTGTGATTTATCCGGACACCGGGGCACAGAGTAGCGTCGAGCCATGTCGACCGAGGTCAGCAACAACACCGCACTGGAACGCTTCGAGATCTACGTCGACGGTGCGATCGCCGGCTACGCCGAATACCAGGACACGGCTTCCGAGCGCGCGTTCGTGCACACCGAGATCTACCCCCGCTACGAGGGGCAGGGCTACGCGCGGCTGCTGGTCGAGACCGCGCTGAACAGCACCCGCGACGACGCGCTCGGCGCGCTGCCCATGTGCCGCACGGTCCACCACTTCATCGAGACCCGTCCCGAATACCTCACGATGGTGCCGCACTGGGCGCGCGACCGGCTGAACCTGCCGCAGTAGGCCCTCAGTAGGCCGCGACGGCGGCGTCGAGCGCCTTCTGCAGATCGGTGCGCACCAGCCGGGCGATGTCCCCGGGCCGGGGCGGCAACTCGAGTATGGGGACACCGAAGTGGAAGCTGGCCCCCTTGGCGTCCTCCTTCGTCGGCCGCACCGCCGGGTCCCGGCGCGGCCCGTAGCTCAGTGCCATCGACACCAGCACTGGCTCGACGCCTAGCTTCATCGCCCGGAACGCGATGTGCCCGATGCCGCTGCCCACCGCTTGCACGCGGGCCGGGTCCACGTCGTTGCAGGTGCCCTCGGGGAAGACCGCGATGCCGTCGCCGCGGGCCATCCGCTCCGCGCAGACGTCCATCATGCGCTGGCCCGCGGCGTTCACCGCGCGGATGCCGTGGTCCTTGCCGCGGAACACCGGGATGCCGCCCATCATGTCGATCTTGCGCCGCTGATCGGGATCGACGAACAGCTCGTCCTTGGCCAGCACGCGCACCCGGCCGATCACCCGCCGTAGCCCGCTGCGCCACGCGGCCGCGGCGACGGTGTAGGGATCGCTCTCGGAGAGATGGTTGATCGCGATCAGCAGCGGCCTGTTCTGCCTGATCACCGTGCGGAGCGCGGCGCGCGCGCCCTCGGCGTAGGTGACGCGCGGGTGGTAGCGGCGGCCGAGAACGGCGTAGGCCCCCCATGCATTCAGGCGGTTCTGGCGATGATCGCGGTAGTAGTCGTACACGGTGTCGCTGTTCTCGAGGCGCACCTCGGGCGGTTCCATGAGCTGGACTCTACGATGTGGCGGCGGTAGCGCAACGGGGCGTCCGGCGTCGGGCCGCCACCCGTTCGGCAAATCCGGCACACAGAAGTCGGCCGCAGAAGGCGCATTGTGGGCGAACAGCTGCGATGATGTCGGAGTGGCACGCGCAGAAGACCCGGACGATCGGAAGACCCGCGGCGGGCACGGTGACCGCAGGCGACGCGAGTTCCGACACGGCGAGCAGGTGGTTCGTGCCGGGACGCTGCTGGTGTCGGCCACCGAACTGGTCGAACCCACTTTCCGGCGCACCGTCGTCTACATCATCGAGCACAACGAGGCGGGCAGCCTCGGCGTGGTGCTCAACCGCCCGAGCGATACGGCCGTGCACGAGGTGCTGCCGCGCTGGACGGACGCGGTCGCGGCGCCACGCACGCTGTTCATCGGCGGCCCGGTGAAACGGGACGCCGCGCTGTGCCTGGGCACCGTCCGGGTGGGCGCGCGCATCGAGGGCGTCCCCGGGCTGCGGCGTATCGACGGACGGGTCGTCCTCGTCGACCTGGACGCCGATCCCGAGCGGGTCGCCCCGCTCGTCGAGGGCATCCGGATCTTCGCGGGCTACGCGGGCTGGACCTTCGGGCAACTGGAGGGCGAGCTGGAGAACGACGACTGGATCGTGGTGTCGGCCCTGCCGTCCGACCCGATCAGCACGGGCCGCCCGGACCTGTGGGCGCACGTGCTGCGCCGTCAGCCGCTCCCGCTGTCCTTGCTCGCGACGCACCCGATTGAACTCGAACGCAACTGAGACCGTGTACTCCTCGAAGAGACCGAAGGAGACACGGCATGAGACACGACAACTGAACCGGCGAGAGCATGGGTGACGCATCGGGTGCGCCCACCGACCGGCCCCGCAATTCGAGCGGAGAGGTATCCAGTTGTGCGCAAGGTACGCGGCGAGACGGGCCCACCCGGCGATCAGTCCGAATTGATGCGGGCTCTCTACCGAGAACACGCCGCCCCGCTGTGGCGGTACACGCTCGGCTTGGTTCGGGACCGGGGACGCGCGGAGGACATCGTGCAGGAGACGTTGCTGCGTGCCTGGCAACGACCGAACGTCTTGGATCAATCCACCACGTCGGCGCGAGCGTGGCTGTTCACCGTGGCGCGCAATCTCGCCGTGGATGAGCACCGCAGCGCCCGCAGCAGGCGCGAGTTCCGCACCGACAACCCACCCGAACGGGCGACCCCGGACCAGTCCGATCGCGCGCTGGACGGCTGGCTGGTCGCCGACGCGCTCGGCAAGCTCAGCGCCGACCACCGCGAGGTGATCGTACGGGCCTACTACCGGGGACTGTCCACACAGCAGATCGCCGAGGAACTCGACGTCCCGCCGGGCACGGTGAAGTCCCGGATGCACTACGGTATGCGCGCATTGCGCCTGGCACTACAGGAGATGGGGGTGACGAATCAATGACGGACATCACCGACGACTTCAGCACGTGGGACGCCCCGTACGTGCTCGGCTCCCTCACCCGCGACGAGCGCCTGCAATACGAGAGCCACCTGTCCGCCTGCCACGACTGCCGGGGCGCCGTGGCCGAACTCGCGGGCCTGCCGGGCATGCTCGCGCTCGTGGAGACCGACATCGCGCTCGCGATGATCGAGCCGCCCGCGCGAACCGGCGAGTCCGCGGCACCCCCGCCTCCCCCGCCGATGCCGCCACCGCCACCGCCACCCCGGCTCGCCGACGCGGCCGAACGGCGCCGCCGCCGCAGCGGGTGGACGTCGGTCGGCATCGCGGTGGCCTCGGCCGCGGCCGCGGTGGCGATCGCGGTCCCGATCGCGATCTCGGTGTCCGGATCGAACGACTCGCAGGAGCCGGGCACCAGCGAGCAGGCCTTCGTCGAACGCCAGATGACTCCGCTGGAGCCGACGCCGGTCTCGGCGAGCTTCAAGCTCGTCCCGGCGGGCGACCGGACGCGGGTGGTGATGTCCTGCAGCTATCCACCGGGCGAGCAACTGCGCTACAGCGCGAATCTCGCGCTGTACGTCACCAGCACCAGCGGCCAGCAGCAGAAACTCGACGAGTGGCCGGCGGGCCCCGGCACCGAGCTGACCATCGACCGGACCATCGAGGGCGCACCCGATCAGGTCCGCTCGGTAGAGATCCGCGCGGCGAATACCGGGCGGGTGCTGCTCGCCGGCACCATCTGATCGATCGGCGATCCCCTGCGGGGTACTGCCCCGCGGGGGATCGCGGATTGTGCGGCGGCTAGATGTCGAGGTCCTCGATCTTCGGCCCCCCGGCCACGTCCGCAACCCGCCGGTAGAGCTTGTCGGGCAGCTGCCCTTTCAACTCGTCGAGGGAATCCACCACGACGAAGACGAAGTCACCCCAGTCCTGTTGCCCGACGCCGAGCAGGCGGCGCCAGCTCTTCGGATCCCGCCAGTCCTTGAGCCAATTCGCGCCCGCGTCGACGGGATATTCGTCCCAGTTCGAATACTGGGCGTGCATCACGTACTTGCCCTTGCGGCTGCGATACACCTGGATGTGCTCGATCCGCGTATCGTTGACCTCGTGCCACTCCCCCAGCAGAGTGCCGGAGAAGCGGACTTGGCGCACACCGTCGCGGCCGACCTTGACCACGATCTCGTCGTAGCCCTCCAGCCGACCCTCCTCGAGTTCGATGAACCGGCGCAACGCCGTGACCACCGCACCCGAGAGGTTGCCGCCGACCAACTCTTGCGCGCGCTGGAACAGCGGAAGGTCGTCATCGGCAACATAGATCGTCTTGTTGGGCATACTCCGACTATACGTAGATGTATACGTACACGCAAGGTGTCACTCACCTTCAACTGAAGCAGCGTTGAACCGTTCGGCGGTCCGGCCCGTATCACTCCTGTACGCAGTCGATTCATCGTCAGCGGAAAGGAGCGCCGATGCGGACTCGGGTCGTAGACCATCTGGTGCAAGCGGTGTCGGCATTGGGCGTTCGGCACATCTTCGGGGTGGACGGCGCCAATATCGAGGACTTGTACGACGCGATCTTCGACGCGCCGGAGTACGTCACGGGGGTGGTCGCCAAACACGAGTTCTCCGCGGCCACCATGGCCGACGGGTATGCCCGCAGCACGGGCGGCTTCGGCGTCGTCGCGGCGACCTCCGGCGGCGGTGCGATGAACCTCGTCGCCGGACTCGCCGAATCGTTCGCGTCGCGTGTGCCGGTACTCGCACTGGTCGGCCAGCCGCCGACCACCCTGGAGGGCAACGGCGCGTTCCAGGACACCAGCGGACGCGCCGGGACCATCGATGCGGTCCGCCTCTTCGGCGCGGTCAGCGCCTACTGCGCACGGGTGGAATCGGCCGCGGATCTGCCGGAGCAGCTGGACCGGGCGATGCTGGCCGCCCGGCACGGCGGCCCGGCGGTACTGCTGCTGCCCAAAGACGTGCAGCAGGCCGAGTTGGGCAACGTCGCCCCGTTTCGGCCGAGTCCGCGAACCCACCGGTCCGACCACGCCGGAATCGCTCGCGTACGCGCCGCGCTCACCACGGCCCGGCACACCGGCAAGATCGTGATCATCGCGGGTGATCAGGTCGCGCGCGACGACGCACGCGGCGAGTTGGCCCGCTTGGCCACCGCGCTGGAGGCCGCGGTGGGCGTCGCGCCGGACGCGAAGGACACCTACGACAACACCGATCCCGCCTTCTGCGGTGTCGCGGGCAGCATGGGTCACCCCGAGCTGACGGCGGCCATTCGCTCCTCGGCACTGTGCCTGCTGGTCGGCACCCGGTTGCCGGTGCCTGCCCGCGCCGGCTCGGAGACCGCGCTCGCCGAACGCGCGGTCGCGAGCATCGGCGTGGCACCGCCTTACCTGCCCGCCGTCCACGCGACCAGTACCGATCTCGCGCGAACGCTCGCCGAACTCGCCGACGATCTGGACGACGGCAGTACCGGATCCGAACGCGTGCTCGCGGCGCAACCGCTGACTTCCCTGCGTGTGCCCGCCTCCTCCGGTCCCGGCCTGCGCTACCGCGACGTGGTCGAGACGATCGACGCCGTCTTGCCCGAAGGCACCGACGTGTTCGCCGACGCGGGCAACACCGGCGCGGCCGTCGTGCACCATCTGCGGGTCCCACGCGACGGGCGGTTCGTGGTCGCCCTCGGCATGGGCGGGATGGGTTACGCGTTCGGCGCGGGCATCGGGTCCGCGTTCGCGCGGCACGCGCGAGCGGATGGCGTCCGGCGGACGGTGGTCATCGCCGGTGACGGCTCGTTCTACATGCACGGTATGGAGTTGCACACCGCGATCGAGCACGCGCTGCCGGTCACTTTCGTCGTGCTGAACAACAACGCGCACGCCATGTGCGTGACCAGGGAGCAGCTGTACTACCGGGATCGCTACAGCTTCAACCGATTTCGCCCGGCCTACCTGGGCGCGGGCGTCGCCGCGATGTTCCCCGAGCTGCCCGCGTTCTCGGTGCACACCGTCGGCGATCTCGCCGCAGCGCTGCGACGCTGCCTGGAAACCGAGGGTCCGTCATTCCTTTCGATCGAATGCGACCCCGATGAGATCCCTCCGTTCCTGCCCTTCCTGACCACCGTCGAGCAATCCGGGAAGGCCCGATGAACCACACTCGCCCAACCCGTGCGGGCGCAGCGCCTGCGCCCGCCGAGAGGAGCACCCCGTGACCGCGACTTCCCTGCCCGCCCTCAGCGACATTCCGGAGGAGGGTCTGCCGAATGTGATCCGCGTCGAGACGTTCGACAAGGACGCCGCCACTCCGATCATCATGGACATGTTGCGATCGGTGTACCCACACGACCAGATCTACGGCGAATACTGCCCGGTGCAGGGCTATATCGCCGCACCGCCGCGAGAGGTGTACGAATACCTCGCCGACACCAGGTCGCTGGAGGAGTGGACCTACAGCATGCGCGGGTTCGCCGAGACCGACGAACCCGGACTGTGGCTGGCCTATGACCGGCTGGGCGCCGATACCAAGATCTTCACCCGCACCGTCGCGAACCCCGACGCCATGACCGTCGACTACCACTGCGCCTGGGACCAGTCACGGCACCTATGGATGATCTACCTGCTGCGTGTGGTCGACGCGCGAGTGGTGTTCGACAAGCCGGGTTCGGTTGTCCTGTGGGTGAATTGCAAGCACCCGTTTTACGACGAGAACCCCTACCCGGAGACCGCGCCGCCGAAGCGGAAGGTCTGGGTCGGCGATTTCTGGGAGCTGTTCTCGGCGGGTCATCAGCTGGAGATGGACAACCTCAAGGCCATCTGCGAGTACCGGGCCACCCACGGCCTGCCCATCAAGCCCGACTGGATGAAGTGAGACGCGCTATGCACCAGAACACCTCCGGCCTACCCCCGGTCAGCCTCGTCGACGTGTCCTCGTATCTACCCGGCGAACCGGTCGGCACCGAATACTTCACCCAGTTCGCCCGCTCGGACCGGATGGCCAAGAACGTCATGTTCCGCGCGCCCAAGGGCCGCCACCACGTAGCGCGCGACGAGACCGCGGTGGACATGGTCGAGCGCGCCGTCGCACCGCTGATCGAACGCAACGGCGCCGACGCGATCGCCGAGGTCGACGTCCTGCTCACGCACACCCAGCTGCCGGACAATCCGGTGCTCGGCAGCGGCCCCGAGGTGGCCCGGCGGCTCGGCATCCGTCCCTCCTACGTCTACGACCTGCACAACGGCGGGTGCGCGGCGTTCGTGCACATGATGGCGATGGCCCGCATGATCCTGCAAACCACCTCCGCGCGCACCGCGCTGATCGCGGCGAGCCAGAACTGCGCGGGACCGGTGTTCACCCAGACCGAGATCCGTAAGCTGGCCCAGGCTCCGGTGCCCGGCGACGGCTGCGGAGTGGGGTTGCTGCGGAAGGACGACAGCGCTCCGATCCTCGACGTCGAATGCCGCACCTATCCCGAGTTCGCGGGAGACATGGAGTTCTCTACCAACGGCGAGCGCAAGTACTGGGAGCCGGGCGAGGGACAGGGGTGCGTCAGCTTCACCGAGTCCAAGGTCACCAAGGTGTTCGCCAGGGGCAACCGGCTGGTTCCGGAAGTCGCCCTCGCGGTGTGCGATCGGCTCGGCGTGCGGGGACGCGACGTCGACACCTTCGTCACCAACCAGCCGAACCGGCTGTTCCTGCGCAACTGGCACGACGCGCTGGAGCTTCCGGCGCAGCGGCATCCCGACACCTTCGACTCCTGCGGAAATCTGTTCGCAGCCGGTATCCCGGTGACCCTGGACGTGGAGAACCGGGCGGGTCGGCTGGCCAACGGCTCGCTGGTCCTGATGGCGGGGTTCGCGCACGCGGGCGACTTCGCCGGCGCGGCCGCCGTCCGCTGGGGAGCTGCGCGATGAGCGTGCGCGTCGTCGACGGCACCCGGCCCTCCCGCAGGCACCCCGCGCCCCGGGTGCCGCCCCGTTTCGACCTCACCCTGAGCGAGAACCCGTTCCCGCCGTTGCCTTCGGTGCTGCGGGCGGTGCACATGACGCTGGCACAGGCCAACCGATACCCGGAGTTCCTGCCGCATCGGCTGCCGTCGCTGATCGCCCGGCATGTGGATGTGCGGGCGGATCAGGTGGTGGTCGGCTCGGGGGCGACGGGGGTTGCCCTGCAGATACTGCAGGCGCTGACCACGCCGGGCACGGAGATCGTCTACAGCGCGCCGACGTTCGACGGGTACCCGATCATGGCCGACATGACCGGCCTGGTCGCCGTGGCGGTGCCGCTGGACGCGTCGGGGGACCAGGATCTGCGGGCGATGCGCCGCGCCATCGACCGGCGCACCGCACTGGTCGTGGTGTGCCGTCCGCACAATCCCACCGGCACGGTGATTCCGGCGGACGCGCTGAAGGCGTTCCTGTCCGATGTGCCCGCACGGGTTCCGGTGATTCTCGATGAGGCGTACGTCGAATTCCTCGGTGCGGCCGAGTACGTCGACCCGCTGGCACTGGTCGCGAAGTACCCCAACCTGCTCGTGCTGCGGACCTTCTCGAAGGCGTACGGCTTGGCCGGACTGCGAATCGGTTACGCCTTCGGCAATACCGAACTGATCGCGCGGGTGGGCAAATTGCAACTGCCCTTCGGGCTGAGCGCGGCGGCGGTGGCCGCGGTCGCCGCCTCCTACGCCGCCGAACCCGAACTCGCCGCGCGCACCCTCCGCATCACCGAGCAGCGAGACGCGCTCCGTACCGCACTGGTGGCTCGCGGATTCGCGATACCGGAAAGCCGCGCCAACTTCCTGTTCGTCCCCGGTCCCGGCACCGTCACCGCCCTGCGTCGCGCGGGGATCGCCGCGAAGCCCTATCCGGACGGCAGCGCTCGGATCGCCGTCGGCGACCCCGCCGCCGATCATGCGGTTCTGGAAGCGCTTCTGGCGCATACTTCGTGACTGTTACGACGGCGACTCCTTGCACAGGTGGGCTGGTCGGCAGCGCGCTCGAGCCGCGACGGCGCGGAGATGATCCGGCCGAGTCCGGTCTCCTTGCGGCGGAGGTAGGCGGGCCGTGTCGGATCGTCCCGTCCGACACGGCCCGTACCGAGCGCGGCGTCACGCGGTGAGGGTGCGGATCGGCTCGGCGGCGGTGATGTGACGACGGCGAGACGGGAGCATCGACGTCGGGTGCGAGATGCTCCACGCCGCGCTCTTGCAGATGAGTTCCTTGACTCGCGCGGCTGCCCGGCCGGTGAGGGCGGAGGGCTTGGGCTGATCGTCGGGGGTGACCCACTGGACGACGGCATCGCGGCGGCCGAGGCTGATGCACTGGGCGGTGTAGCCGATCGAATTGCCGGAGATCTTTCGGCCGGTCAGACGTGCGGCGATGGCGTCGGCGGCCTGATAGGCCGAAGGGACACCCGAAGCACAGGACATGCGCAGCGGCTCGCCGTTCGCCCCGGGGGCGAGCGCGGCGTCGCCGACGGCGTAGACGTCGGGGTGCGAGACCGACCGCATCGTGTCGTCGACGACGATCTGCCCGGTCGCCGACACCCGCAGGGTGGTGGCCGCGGCGATCGGGTGCACGGCGAAACCGGCTGTCCACAGAGTCATTCGGGCGGGGATCGTGCGGCCGTCGCTGGTGACGGCGCCGGTCGGCTCGACGCGGGCGATGTCGGTGTGCTCGTGCACGGTGATGCCGAGCCGGTCGAACGCCTTGCGCAGGTGCTGCTGGGCCTTCGCGCTCAGCCAGTCGCCGAGGCCGCCGCGAGCGACGAGGGCGACCGCGAGATCCGGTCGAGCCTCGGCGATTTCGGTGGCGGCTTCGATCCCGGTGAGCCCACCACCGACCACCAGCACGGTCGCACCCGCGGCCAGGTCTGCCAGACGCTCGCGCACCCGCAGCGCGGACTGCTTGCCCGCGATGTCGTAGGCGTGCTCGGCCACACCGGGCACACCGCAGTCGGCGGCGGCGCTGCCGAGGGCGTAAACGAGAGTGTCGTAGGTGATCTCACGGCGGCCATCGGCGGCATCGATGTCGACCACCTTTCGGTCGACATCGATCGCGGTCACCCGCGCAGTCACAACCCGCACGCCCGTGTCGGCGAAGACATCGGCCAGCTCGCGAGTCTTCAGCTCCTGACCTGCGGCCAGCTGGTGCATGCGGACCCGCTCGACGAACTCCGGATCGGCGTTGACGAGGGTGATCTCGACATCGGCGGGGTGCAGCCGCTTGGCGAGGCGGCCTGCGGCGTTGGCTCCGGCGTAACCGGCGCCGAGAACGACGATGTGGTGGGTCATGGTCTCACTCCTGTCTGGGTGGTGTTCGCTTCCTGAACCGGACAGCGGCGCGGAACCTGACAGAAGGGAGGTGTGATCTAGGTCACCATACGTCGACCAGGGGGTTCCCGTGCTCGGACATCGCCCAGCGGCGCGTCGCGCGGACGAGCTTGCTCGGGTTGGCCTGGGTGTGGACGGCCGCGATCCCGTCGGTCGTCACCTCCAGGGAGATGACACCGACGACCCGATCGCCGACCACGATCACCACCGCGGGCACGCCATTGGCCACCGCGTCGAACAGAGCGGCGCGACCGCCGATCGCCGCCCACTTGTCGACGGTCGGCTCGAACAGACGGCGCAGGAATCGCGCCACCCGCAGCGCGCCGGTGATCGGCTCCGGTAGCGAGAAGACCACGCCGCCACCGTCGCCCGCGCTGATCGCGTCGTCGGTCAACATCCGCACCAGCGAGTCGGTGTTGCCGCTCAGCGCGGCAGCGAGAAACTCGTCGACGATCTTGCGGGCGGCGGCCTCATCGATCTCCACGCGGGTCCGGTCGCCGGTCACGCGCTGTTTCGCGCGCCGGTAGATCTGATAGCAGTTGGACTCGGTGATATCGAGGATTTCGGCGATCTCGTTGTGCGCGTAGCCGAATGCCTCGCGAAGCACATACACCACGCGCTCATTGGCCGACAGTCGTTCCATCAGGGTGAGCATCGCGATCGACACCGATTCGCGCTGCTCGACGGTCTCGGCCGGGCCGAGCATCCGGTCCCCGGCAAAGATCGGCTCGGGCAGCCACTGGCCTACATATGCCTCTCGCCGTGCCCGTGCCGAAGCGAGCTGGTTGAGGCAGATATTGGTGAGCACCTTCGTCAGCCACGCCTCGGGCGTCTCGACGAACGCGCGGTCGGCGGCGTGCCAGCGCATGAACGTATCCTGCACCGCGTCCTCGGCATCGCTCGCCGAACCCAACAGGCGATACGCGATCGCCTCCAGTCGCGGCCGGGCGTTCTCGAATACCTCGACCTCAGGCGCACCAGCCGGCATAGCTCGAAGCTAGCCGCCGCCGCCCGCTTGCGCCAACCGCTACGCCTGCCACCCGACCAGAACAGATCTGTAGCGGACGTCGACGACCCACCCAGCCGGTACAGACGACATCCGGGCGCGGATCGCGGAAGGCTTGGAGTAGTCGAGCGGAAATGATTCGATCGAGGGATGTGGCGCGCATTCGAGGCCAACGCGGCGCCCGCGCACGGGACCGCCAGCCGGGTCCTCTTCCGGTTCGCCGTGGGACGACGGGCGTTCATCCTGCGCCAGACGATCATCGAACCCGGCGGCTCCAGCGGGTGGCACTATCACGACGGGACGCTGTTCGTCCTCGTCGCGCGGGGGACGCTCGATCACCCGGGGGCGGACTGCGCGCCGGTCACCTATCGGCGGTGGCGGATCTTCCGCGAACCGAGCGGGCCGCGGTACCCGCACGTCGCCCGCAATATCGGGACCGCGCCGGTGCTGCTGTGCGTGCTCTACGTCACTCCGGTCGGCAGCCCGCTGTCGCGCAGCGTGGCGTCGCCGAAGTGAAGCGCGGTTGCCCTCAGCTCGCGGGCAAACAGGCGTCGCGCAGTGAGCACGCGCCGCAGGAGCTGCCGCAACCGCCGGTCTCGGGGGGCGCAGCGATGGCGTCGGCCGCCTGCGCGGCGGCATTCGCGCCCGCGCCGAGGGTGAACAACGCGACCACGGCGGTGCAGGCCGCGACCGCCAGCGCGACGAATCCGCCGGCGACCAGCGCGACGAGACCACCGGCGAACAGCAGCGCCCCGGCCGCGATCGAGGTGGGCGCGGCGACCCGGTTGGCGACGCGGAACGTCTCGTCGGTGGACAACGCGGCCTCGGTGTGCACCCCGAAGAAACGATTGCGGGGCAACCGGCCGGTCAGCCCGAGTGCGCCGGTGGTGACGGCTACGACAGCCGGCGCGAACAGGACGAGAGCGACGAGGAACACCCATGCAGGCTAGCGCATCGGTGCCGCCGGGCCCTTGACGGGCGGTGCGACCGAGGACACGTCGGCAAAATCCAGGCCAGCCCGATTTTCGGTCCAGCGGAGGTGACGTTCTACCCTGATAGACGAAGTTTGTCGGGGATCGGCGACCACAAGAAGGCAGGACCGTGCAAGACACACGCGCAACCGAAAGCGATGTACCAGAGCATCGGTACAACGCGGAGCTTGCCGGCCGCATCGAACGCCGGTGGCAGCGGACGTGGGACGAACGCGGAACCTTCCATGCGCCGAACCCGGTGGGGCCGCTGGCGGGCCCGACGCCGCCGGACAAGCTGTTCGTGCAGGACATGTTCCCCTACCCCTCGGGCGCGGGGCTGCACGTCGGACATCCGCTGGGTTATATCGCCACCGATGTCTTCGCCCGCTACCACCGCATGCACGGCCGCAATGTGCTGCACGCCCTCGGCTACGACGCCTTCGGCCTGCCCGCCGAGCAGTACGCGGTGCAGACCGGCGCGCACCCGCGCGAGACCACCGAGTCGAACATCGCCACGATGCAGCGCCAGCTGGACCGGCTGGGGCTCGGCCACGACCGGCGGCGCTCGTTCGCGACCACCGATCCGGAGTACTACCGCTGGACGCAGTGGATCTTCCTGCGCATCTACAACGCCTGGTACGACCAGGAGGCCGATCGCGCCCGCCCGATCGCCGAGCTGGAGGCCCAGTTCGCCTCCGGTGCGCGGGCGGTCCCGGACGGGAAGGACTGGGCCGCGCTGAGTCCCGCCGAACGCGGCTCACTGCTGGACTCCTACCGCTTGGTCTACCAGACGGATTCGATGGTGAACTGGTGCCCGGGTCTGGGCACCGTGCTGTCCAACGAAGAGGTCACCGCCGAAGGTCGCAGTGAGCGCGGCAACTTCCCGGTGTTCCGGAAGCGGCTGTGGCAGTGGATGATGCGCATCACCTCCTACGCCGACCGGTTGGTCGACGATCTCGACCGGCTGGACTGGCCGGAGAACGTCAAGGCCATGCAGCGCAACTGGATCGGGCGTTCGCGCGGGGCGCAGGTGAGGTTCGACGCCGACGGCGAGCAGATCGAGGTTTTCACCACCCGGCCCGACACCTTGTTCGGCGCGACGTACGTCGTGCTCGCGCCCGAACACGAGCTGGTGGACAAGCTGACCGCGGCCGCGTGGCCCGCCGACGTCGATCCCCGCTGGACCAACGGCGGGGCCGCGTCCCCGGCGGACGCCGTCGCGGCCTACCGCAAGTCGATCGCGGCCAAATCGGATCTGGAGCGTCAGGAGAACAAGGAGAAGACCGGCGTCTTCCTGGGCAACTACGCCACCAACCCGGTGAACGGCGCGCCTGTGCCGATCTTCATCGCCGACTATGTGCTCAGCGGATACGGCACCGGCGCGATCATGGCGGTACCCGGGCACGACCAGCGCGACTGGGATTTCGCCACCGCGCTCGGGCTGCCGATCAAAGAGGTCATCTCCGGCGGCGACATCACCGTCTCGGCCCACTCCGGTGAGGGCGAACTGGTGAATTCCGGCTACCTGGACGGGCTGTCGGTCGAAGACGCCAAGGCCACGGTGATCGCCCGGCTGGAGTCCGACGGCCACGGCACCGGCACCATCCAGTACAAGCTGCGCGACTGGCTGTTCGCCCGGCAGCGCTATTGGGGCGAGCCGTTCCCGATCGTCTACGACGAGCAGGGCGCACCGCACGCGCTGCCGGAGTCCATGCTGCCGGTGCGGCTGCCGGAACTCGACGATTTCGCGCCGGTGACCTTCGACCCGGACGACGCGACGTCCGAACCGTCGCCGCCGCTGGCCAAGGCCACCGACTGGGTGCATGTCGAACTGGACCTGGGCGATGGGCCCAGGAAATACCGCCGCGACACCAACGTCATGCCGAACTGGGCGGGCAGCTCGTGGTATCAGCTGCGCTACGCCGATCCGACGAACACCGAGGCATTCTGCGCCCCGGAGAACGAGGCGTACTGGCTGGGCCCGCGCGCCGAGGTCGGCGGACCGGCCGATCCGGGCGGCGTGGACCTGTACGTCGGCGGTGTCGAGCACGCGGTGCTGCACCTGCTGTACGCGCGGTTCTGGCAGAAGGTGCTGTTCGACCTGGGCGATGTCAGCAGCTCGGAGCCGTACCGGCGACTGTTCAACCAGGGCTACATCCAGGCGCACGCCTATACCGACGAGCGCGGCGCGTACGTGCCAGCCGCCGAGGTGGTCGAACGCGACGGCCAGTTCTTCTGGACCGACGCCACCGGCACCGAGATCAGGGTGTTCCAGGAGTACGGCAAGATCGGCAAGTCGCTGAAGAACGCCATCTCCCCGGACGAGATGTGCGATCTGTACGGCGCCGACACCTTCCGCTTCTACGAGATGGCCATGGGTCCGCTGGACACCTCGCGGCCGTGGGCCACCAAAGACGTCGTCGGCGCGCACCGGTTCCTGCAACGGGCCTGGCGCCTGGTGGTGAACGAGGAGTCCGGCGCGCTGCGGGTCACCGACGCCGAGCCGACCGGCGAGACGCTGCGCCTGCTGCACAAGACGATCGCGGGCGTGGACGAGGATTTCGCCGCGTTGCGCGACAACACGGCGGGCGCCAAGCTGATCGAGCTGACCAACCACCTGACCAAGAGCTACCCGGACGGCGCGCCGCGCTCGGTGGTGGAGCCGCTGGTGCTGATGCTGGCGCCGCTGGCCCCGCACGTCGCCGAGGAGCTGTGGGAGCGACTGGGCCACACCACGTCCCTGGCGCACGGCCCGTTCCCGGTCGCCGATCCCGCCCTGCTGGTCGAGGAGTCGGTGGAGTACCCGATTCAGGTGAACGGCAAGGT
Organism: Nocardia arthritidis NBRC 100137; assembly: GCF_001612765.1. Lineage (GTDB taxonomy): Bacteria > Actinomycetota > Actinomycetes > Mycobacteriales > Mycobacteriaceae > Nocardia > Nocardia arthritidis. The sequence continues at coordinate 54,568 of NZ_BDBB01000027.1, read as the reverse complement.
GCGCAGCCGGATTCAGGTGGCGGCCGACGCGGACAACGCGGCGATCGAGGCGGCCGCGCTGGCCGACGAGAAGATCGCCGCGCTGCTCAACGGAGCGGCGCCGCGCAAGCTGATCGTGGTGCCCGGACGCCTGGTGAACATCGTCGCCTGAGGCGGGTCGGCGCGGCGGGAGCAGCACGTCGTCGAGCGTGACCGGGGAAAGGGTGAATACGCCGGTCGCTGCCGCCGGAAAGCGCCCCGAGGCGCTGTCAGTAGGGCCGGAGCACGACCTCGGTCGGGTGTGCGTCGCGCGGGGTATCGATGGCGGAACGCACCGTGTATGCCACCGTCTCGGGGGTCAGGAAATCCTCGGCCCGGTACTCGCGCCCCTCGCCCGCGATGATCTCTCGCTGCATATCGGTGTCGATACGCCCCGGGTGGATCGAGGTCACCCGCAGTTGCGGCTCCTCCTGCCGCAACGCGTCACCGAAAGCGCGCAGTCCGAACTTGCTCGCCGCGTAGGAGGCCCAGCCCGCGTTGGCGCGCAGCCCCGCGCCCGAGTTGATCAGCACCACATGCCCCTTGCCCGCCCGCAGCGCGGGCAGCAGCAGCCGGGTGAGCTCGGCAACCGCGATCAGATTGGCCTCCAACGTGTTCCGCCACTGTTCGACGGTGGACCCGGCGATCGTGCCGAGATCGGCGATGCCCGCGTTGTGCACCAGTACGTTCAGGCTCCGGATCGGCGCGACCGCTTCGGCGAGGGCGGCATAGTCGGTCAACTCGACCGGCCAGCCCTGAGCGGCGGGCAGCTCCGCCAGGATGCCGCGTAGCGACTCCGCGGATCGGGCGCCCAGCAGCAGGTCGTGCGTGGGTGCGAGTTCGCGGGCGATCGCGGCGCCCAGGCCACGGCTGGCGCCGGTGATCAACGCGGTCGGTTTCGCGGGCGCGGCGGAAGTCATGGGCCCCACCGTAACCGGCCGGGTGAAGAAGGCGTAGAAACGCGTAGCACTGGACGAACGACTAGCGCTGCACACCGAATCGAGGCGACAATCTCGAGCAGCGAATCACGGACGGGGCATGCGAAAGTGAGAACCGCCGAACACCAACCGGCCACGGGCCCAGGGGACGGGGACGAAACGGACACCGCTGAGCGGGCATATCTGCGGGTGACATCGCAGAATAGGGGGATGGCACATCCGGGCTTCACCCCTACCCAGCTCGCGGCCCGCGCTGCCTACCTGCTGCGCGGCAACGATCTGGGCACGATGACCAGCGCGGCGCCACGCCTGTACCCGCACATGTGGAGCTGGGACGCGGCATTCGTCGCGGTCGGCCTCGCGCCGCTGAGCGTGGAGCGGGCGGTGATCGAACTGGACACCCTGCTCTCGGCGCAGTGGAAGAACGGCATGATCCCGCACATCGTCTTCGCCAACGGCGTGGACGGATATTTTCCCGGCCCGGCCCGCTGGGAGTGCCGCAAACTGGCGGCCAACGCCCCGGACGACCTGGACACCTCCGGGATCACCCAACCGCCCGTGCACGCCATCGCGGTGCAGCGGATCCTGGATCACTCGCGCAGGCACGGCCGCAGTACCAGGTCCGTGGCCGAGGAGTTCCTCAACCGGCGCTGGCCGGATCTGGTGCGCTGGCATCGCTGGCTGGCGCACGCCCGCGATCCCAAGGAGACCGGCCGCATCACCCTGTATCACGGCTGGGAGTCCGGTATGGACAACTCGCCGCGCTGGGATCGCGCCTACGAGCACGTGGTCCCCGGCGACCTGCCGCCCTACCGCCGCGAGGACGTGCTGGTGGTGTCCGATCCGACCCAGCGGCCCACCGACCGCGAGTACGACCGCTACCTGTGGCTGGTGGAGCAGATGCGCCGCGCGGGCTACGACGACTATCAGCTCGCCTCGACCATGAGCTTCGCCGTCGAGGACGTGTTCGTCACCGGGATCTTCGCGCTGGCCTGCGAGGTGCTGGCCAATATCGGCGAGGAGTACAAGCAGCCGCACGCCGACGTGCGCGATCTCTACGCCTGGGCCGACCGTTTCCGCGCGGGTGTCGTCGCGACGACCGATGCCCGCACCGGCGCGGCCCGCGACTTCGACGTGCGATTGCAGCGGTGGATCAACACCGAGACGCTCTCGATGTTCGCGCCGCTGCTGTGTGGCGGCCTCCCCCGCGACACCGAGCGCAGCTTGCTGCGCGTGTTCGAGGGTCCGCGCTTCTGCGGACACCCGGATCTGCGCTACGCGCTGCCGCCCTCGACCTCGCCGGTGTCCAAGGACTTCCGTTCCCGCGAGTACTGGCGCGGCCCGGTGTGGCCGGTGATGAGCTGGCTGTTCTCCTGGGTCTTCGCCAGGCGCGGCTGGGCCGAGCGTTCGTTCATGTTGCGCGCCGAGGGCTTGCGGCAGGCCAGTGACGGCAGCTTCGCCGAGTACTACGAACCGTTCACCGGCGAACCGCTCGGCAGCATGCAGCAGTCGTGGACGGCGGCCTCGGTCCTGGATTGGTTGGGGTGAAAGCCACAGAACAGTTCTGACACCCCATTCGTCACACTGGTAACGACCAGAGCGAATGGCTATCGTCGTGCGGCATGGGTATCTGGAGGTCGACCACTCGCCGCGGCACAGCGCTGTCGCTGCTCGCACTGTCCGGCATCCTCGTCGCCACGCACTCCGCGACCGCGACACCGACCGGTCCGGATGTCTCCTCGTGGCAGCACACCGGCGGCAGCCCGATCGACTGGTTCGCGGTCAAGCGTTCCGGCCACAACTTCGCCATGGTCAAGGCCACCGAGGGGCTCGGTTACATCAACCCGTACTTCGTGCCCGACAGCCTGCTGATGCGCGCTGCGGGCCTGGCCCGGGGCACCTACCACTACGCCCGCCCCAACCTGCCCCCCGAACCGCAGGCCGCGCTGTACGCGGCGGTGGTGCTCGGACAGAACGGACCGCTCGACCTGCCGCCCGTGCTGGACTTGGAGGACTCCGGCGGTCTCGGCCCTGCGGCTTTGATCGACTGGACCCGCCGCTACCTGAACACCGTGGAAACGCTCACCGGCCGCGTCCCGATCCTCTACACCTATCCCAACTTCTGGCGTACCGCGATGGCCGACACCGCCGAGTTCGCCGATTACCCGCTGTGGATCGCCGACTATCGCGGCAACACCCAACCCGAGGTGCCCGGCGGTTGGTCTACCTGGACGTTTTGGCAGACCACCGACAGCGGCGCCATTCCCGGCATAGCGGGCCGCGTCGACCTCAACGTCTACAGCGGCGCCCAGGGTGATTTCGCCGGTTACGCCAACATAAGCGGCACCGGCAGTAGCTGAGAGCGGAGCCGCTACTCGCCCAGTCGAGTAGCGGCTCCACCCGTGGGAAAAGCCGCGGATGGTGATCGGCCGTGGTCGCAGGGGCCGGTGCCGCGGCTGTGGTCTCAGACTCCGATGCGGCCGCCGGCCTTCTTCCAGACCGCCACGACCGAGGGACGAGGCTGGGAGGTGCCGCCGTCGGGCCAGTGCGACAACGGGTTCTCCGGAGTGGCGTCGTCGGCCTCGCCTGGATGCTGCACGCACACCATGACCCGTGCCTCGCCGACTACCGGACCGCAGGTCTCCGCACCGCGCGGGACGGTCAGGAACTGCTTGGTCTGGCCGCGATTCGGGCCGTCGAGCACAACGGCGAACAAGCCGTCGTTCGACTTCGACGCGTTGCCGTCGGTGGCGATCCACAGGTTGCCGTACGGGTCGAAGGCCAGGTTGTCCGGGCACGAGATCGGGCTGACCTTGGATTTGTCGTATCCGGCGAAGTAGGTGTCGGCCGCGGCGGGATCGCCGCAGACCAGCAGCAGCGACCAGGTGAAGTCGGTGCCGGTGTGGTTGTCGTCGATCTCCAGGATCTGACCGTTCTTGTTGAGCTTGCGCGGGTTCGCCTCGTCCGGTCCCTGCTTGCCTTCCGCGCCGCGGTTGTCGTTGTTGGTCAGCGCCACGTACACCTTGCCGGTGTAGGGGTTGGCCTCGAAGTCCTCCGGGCGGTCCATCTTGGTGGCGCCCACCTTGTCGGCGGCCAGGCGGGTGAAGACCGCAACCTCTTCCGCACTCATGCCATCGACCAGCGACTTGCCCTTGCCGTCCGCGCCGGTTTCCAGCAGCGGGATCCACTGGCCGGTGCCGGTGAAGCCCTTGTCCGACGGCTTGGCACCGGTGCCGTCGATCTTGTCCGCGTGGTCGCCGGTGAGCTTGGCGACATACAGCGTGCCCGCGTCCAGGATGGTCAGGTTGTGCCGCATGCTGGCCGCGCCGGTGCCCGGCTGAATCTTGCGCGAGGACACGAACTTGTACATGTACTCGAACTTTTCGTCGTCCCCTGTGTAGGAGACGACGTCGCCGTTCTTCGTGACATAGATGGTGGCGGCCTCGTGCTTCACCCGGCCCATCGCGGTGTGCTTGATCGGCGTCGAGTTCGGATCCCACGGGTCGACCTCGATGACGTACCCGAATCGGTTGGCCTCGTTGGGATCCTGCGCCAGATCGAAGCGCTTGTCCGCACGCTCCCACAGGTTGGCGGTCTTGCCCGCGGCGAAACCGTAGCGCTTCAGCCGCGCCGCGGCGGCCGGCTCGGTCACCTTGTCCGCGTTGGCGAAGTAGCCGTGGAAGTTCTCCTCGCCCGACAGTACGGTGCCCCACGGGGTCAGGCCGCCGGAGCAGTTGGCGAACGTGCCGAGCACCTTGGTGCCGGTGGGATCGGCCGAAGTCTTCACGAAGTCGCTGCCCGCGGCGGGCCCGGTCAGCTTGAACTCGGTGGTGGCGGTGATCCTGCGGTTGTACTTGCCGAAGGCGGGAACCAGCTTGCCCGAACCGGATTCGCCATGAACCTCGACCACGGTCAGTCCGTGGGCGGCCATGGTGACCGCGATCTGCTCGCCGGTCGGCGCGGCCTTGTCGTAGCCACGGAACATGTGCGGGCTGGTGGTGTACTCGTGATTGACCACCAGCAGGTAGCCGTTGGCCTGTCCCTCGATCGGCAACAGGGCGGCGAAGTCGTTGTTGTAGCCGAACTGCTTGGCCTGCGCGGCGGCGGTCTGTTTGTCGAAGTCGAAGGCGGGCGCGTCGGGGAACAGCGGATCGCCCCAGCGGATCACAACGGACTGCTCGTAGCCGTCCGGGATCACCACGGCGTCTTCCTTGTTCGGCGCGACCGCGGTGAAGTCGGTGCCGGTCCCGGGCGGACCGGCGGGCGAGGCCGACACCACGGGCTTCGGCTCCTCGTCACCGCAGGCCGCGAGGCCGCTGCCCGCGCCGACCGCGAGCACGGCGGCCGCACCGCCCTTGATCAGCCCGCGCCGGTTCAGCGAGCTGACGATGTCACCGAAGTACGCGCCCGGGGAGGTGTTCGGCGCCTCGTGGAAGCACGCGTTGGCGCACTTGTACTCACAGGTCACGGCGGCGCGCGACGACTGTCCGTCGTGCTTCACGAAAAGGGCGAGTGGCTGAAGACTCACGGTGACTCCTGGGTTGGGCCGACGGCCGCACGGTAAACCATTTGGACGATCCGGAAGGGACGACAAAGTGAACAGCCGCCCAATTAGGTAACCCTGAAATTGCGCGACCACCAGACATGGGAACAACGAATGCCGCGCCGACTCGATGGTCTCGAATCGACGCGGCATTCGTGTCTGCGGGCGGCTGCCTCGTTCTCGGTCGGCCCGGCGCGAAGTTCGTCCGGCTCGCCCATCAGACGTTGACCGGCAGGGCGATGACGACCTCGCTCTCGTTCTCGGGCAGGTAGTGCGCCCGCAGGATGCGGCCCACCTGCACATGGGCGACGCTGGCGGGTGCGAGGAACTTCGTCACCCGGGTGGCGAAGCTCGACCCGTCCGGCCGGGTGACCACCAGGCCGAGCTCGACCTCGGAGTGCCCCTCACGGATCGTGCCGGTGACCGACAGCGACTGCACCACCGCCTGGGTGGCGATGCCGCGCTCGGCGATGTCGAGCTTGTGCCGGGTGGTCATGCCCTTGCGGATCAGGGACTCGTTCATGGCGCGCTGCGCGGCGGACGCGTCGCCGGACAGGTCGACCTCGACCCGGTCGGTCCGGCCGGGCAAGTAGCGCACCGGGAGCACCACACCGGCGCGCAGCAGGGCCAGTTCGGTGAACGGCACGATCATCTTCGCGGAGGAATGGAAGGTCTTGCCGTCCGCGCCTTCGACGCTGAACTCGACGTGGACCTGCGGTTGGTCGTTGACGGTGACGCCGGTCTGCCGCACCGAACGGACGGTGCCGAGGCCGGTGAGCCCGTCGCGGAACTCCGCGCTGTTGCGACCGGTCAGCGCGGTCATGATGCCTTCGCCGGTGAACGCGAAGACCATGGGGACCAGGGTGAGCGCGATGATCGGCAGCGCCATCTCGAAGCCGAGCCAGCCCATTCCGGAGGGCTCCCATTCGCTGGTGGGGACGTAGGTGACGGCGTGATAGACGTAGTAGCCGATCGCGGCGGCGGCGAGGGCGAGGGCGATCAGACGGATCTTCTTCATGACATTTCCTTCGAGGTGCGAAGTTTTCGGGGTTCGCCCGCCCCGTCATCCCGGCGGGTCGGCCGGGATGACGGGGGCGGATCGGGGGCATGCGGCGATCAGGCGCCGACGATGGACGAGCAGGCGAAGGTGATGTCGAACTTCGAGGTCTTCGGCGCGGCCAGCGGGTTGGTCAGGTCGGGCGCGCCCACGCCCTCGCCGGTGACCTTGTAGGTGTTGCCGTCCTTCACGACCGTGGCGGAGCCGCCCGGCATGCCGTTGCCGAAGCCCACCGCGTAAGGCAGGCCGTTGTCGCCGCCCTTGCTGCCAGCGATCCCGACCGCCTGCACGGTGTTCGCGTCGGTGATGGTCGCGCTCACCGAGAGATTGCCGTAAGCGGAGTTCTCGGTATCGGTCAGCGCCAGCGCCAGGGTGCCGCCCTGCTTCGCGCAGGTGGTGGTGAACTTGGCGTCGAAGGCCTTGCCGTCGACCGAAGCGACCGACTTACCCGCCGGGGCGGGCTGGGCCGAGGACGGCGCGGGCGCGGCCGGGGAGCTGCCCTTGCTGTCACCGCATCCGGTGAGAACCGCGACGGCGGCGGTGGCGGCGAAAGCGGCGGCGGCGATGCGGAGCGAAGTGGCGTTCATGGTGTGTGTCCTTGTCGTTCGAGGGGCGGGGCCCCTGGTCCTGTTCTCCGGCCCCCTGTGGGGCCGTTGAGTAAAAGGTAGGAACGATTCGCCCCCTACCGATCCCAGGTTTTCCGCATTTGCGCTGGTAGATGACGTGCGACTCAACGGGATCGGCCCGGACCCGCCTCTCTTGAGTCCACTCGACAGACACTTGGCCCAGGCCGCTCACGTGGCTGGAGAGATCCTCGATATCTGGTAGACGCAGAGGCGGCGGAAGCGCCATCAGCGGATCAGCGCTATACCGCGAGTGTCTCGCGGACGTTCGCTTGTTCTATCGGACAGGGCACTGCGTCGTGTAAGAGAGTGGTGTCCATTCGTTGAGTCGGGTTCTGCGGATACCCGGTTGTGCGGCCTGTAGGAATCTGAAACGAGGAGCGGCTTGGTGGAAGCGACATTCGATGTGGCTGGGCAGGTGGGGCATCACTATCGCGTAGATGACTATTACGAGGTGGGTCGGGAGAAGATCCGCGAGTACGCGCGAGCCGTGCAGGATTTCCACCCCGCGCACTGGAGCGAGGATGCTGCCGACGAGCTCGGGTACGCGGGGTTGGTCGCGCCGACCACATTCATCTCGATCGCCGCGATGCTGGCCAACCGCAAGCTTTTCGAGAGTGTCATCACCGGCTACGACGTGTTCGTGCAAACCGACCAGGTCTTCGAGATGCACCACCCGGTGGTGGCCGGTGACCGGCTGGTCAGCGATGTCGAACTCGCTTCGGTTCGCCGCGTAGCAGGCAAGGATCTGCTCACCGTCAAGAACACGTTCACCAACCAGACAGGCCAGATTGCGCAGGTCATGCACACGACCGTCGTCGGCATCACCGGCGAGGACGTCGACGCCGGCATCAGCGGCGCGATCGAGCGCGTGGTCATGCACGGTATCGACGTGCCCTCTCGAACCGCCACCGCAGACCACGCAGCGTCGGATAGGCGAACTGAGACGCATCCGGCTTCGAAGGCCCGCACACACCAGTCCACGACCGCCCGGACGCGAGCCCCGCGCACCGGAATTCGCTTCGAGGACATCGCGGTCGGCGACGTGCTCCCCACCCGGATCGCGCAGCTGACGCGGGGCGACCTGGTGAACTACGCCGGCGTCGCCGGTGACGCCAACCCGATCCACTGGCACGACGACATCGCAGCGCTCGCGGGCCTTCCTGACGTGATAGCGCACGGCATGCTCACGATGGGCCTGGGGGCAGGCTTTGTCACCGAGTGGCTCGGTGACCCGGGCGCGATGACCAGGTACGCGGTCCGGCTCTCGAACTACACGATCGTGGAAGCCGCCTCGGCCGGAAGCGTCGAGTTCACCGGGCGCATAAAGTCGGTAGACCCGGACACCAGGACCGCCGTCATCGTCATCGTCGCCAAGTCCGCAGGACGCAAGATCTTCGGCCTCGCCACCGCGGATGTCCGCCTCGCGTAGTCGCCGGAACGCAAACTCGACACGGCGCAGGGCTTTACCGGCCGCACACCTTCCGGATCCTCAACGCCGCGTAACAGCGCGAAAAACACCGCCGCATAGCGGTGCGCGGATCACGACGAAAACGGCCCGATCCCTGTCCATTCGAGGACCGCGGGCCGGGCCGTGATGTGTTGCGCTGCTGCTACGGGCGCTTGAACTTGTCGTCGTTCACACCAGCGGTGAACGCGTCCCACTCGCTGGGGGTGAACACCAGCGCAGGGCCGGTCGAATTCTTCGAGTCTCGCACGCCGACCATGCCGCCGTCGAGGTGTGCGACCTCGACACAATCCTTTGACCCGCTGCTGCGGCGACTCTTGAACCACTTCGCACCGGATAGGTCAACGCTCACTGTCATACTCCTTTGCAATCTTGAAGATGAGAGTTCGACTGCCTGCCTCATCCAGCGCCAGACGGTCCAGTTCGGCGCAGGCTTGACGGTACTGCCGGACCTCGTCTGCGCTCTCAAGGTACAAGTCGCCCAGGAAACCTTGCACATAGACCACGGGTGGCACCGTCAAATCTGCGGTCGGGTGGCGCGGAAACTCCAACAGCACGAACATGCCGACCAGAAGAGCGCGGTACGCGCCAACTGTCGCCGGTACAACGCGGATCGATACGTTCGGCAACTGTCCGACCTCCAACAAGTGTCGGAGCTGGGCAGTCATGATTTCGGCGTTTCCTGTCGTGCGTCGAAGCACAGACTCATCAACGAGGGCGTTCAAGGTGAGGGGATTCGATTCGTCGGTGAGCCGCGATCGGCGTTTGAGTCCGACCTGCAACATGCGTTCGGCATCCTCGGCAGGCTTGTTCGGGAACTCGGTCCAGATCAGCGCCCGCTTGTACTCCTCGGTGTGCAGCAAGCCCGGCAAGAACGTCGTCTGGTACGAGGTGATCCGGTTGGCGGCGTCTTCTAGACCGACGAACAGGTTGAAGTCTTTCGGGATCGTGTCGTCGGTAAATGCCTGCCACCAGCCTTTTGCGCCCTTGGTTTCCTTCACCAGTTCCAGGACGACCTGGGTTTCCTTCTCGGTGGCGTTGTAGAGCTGACACAGTCGCTCGATCAGGACCGGGTTGAAGCGGACGGGTTGACCGGTCTCCATCTTCCAGATCGTCGATCGTGCTGAGGCGATCGCGGTAGCTGCGGCCTCCCTCGTGATATCGGCCCGCTCGCGCAGCGTCTCCAGCTGCATGCCCAGTATGCGCCGGGCGATTGTGGAATCTGTTGCCATCTCGACCTTTCGGAATGCGTTGCAACTCAAACAAGGATGCAGCAACAACTAAAACAGCGCTGGATTTTTGGAAACGTTTGCGTCGAAACCGTCATGGCGACGCAGGTTTTGGGTGTCTCCTTGGAGTGCGCCCGGCGGCGTGAGCAGGTGACGGCGATCTTCCGCTCACGTTCCCGACCCCGGTTCACCTCCCAGCAGGGATAGCCGGGGCCGGGCACACCTACCCACCTTCGATGTGAGTTGAGGTACCGATGGATGAAGGAGCGTTCGGGGACACACCACGGTCCCGCTGCATGTTCTATCGCAGGAGTTGCGGATTCAACGCCGTGATCGATCCGCCGGAACTAGGCCGGATCGTGATGCGCGCCGGATCCGTGTGGGCGGTGACGATGCCCAGCAGGTTGGGCCGAGCGGTGAAAGCGCATATGCAGAGCAGAGGCGTCGCGCTCGGACCCATTGTCGGACATCCACGTTCAGATCGCTGGACGTTCCTCATCCGTCCCGACATCGAAGACGACGACGTGAAGCTGTTCGCCGAGATGTTCCGCAGGGACGTGAGCATCGCGCGGGAGGGAGCCGTCATCGCACTGCCCTCCCCTAGCCCGAACGGCTCCATCCGGCAATGGGTTCTCCCGGCTCGGAGCGCTTTTCTTCCGTCCGGCCGCGATGTCGTCGATGCCGTACGCGCATGGTCCGAAGTGGCGCAGACTGCTACGGCTCCGCTCTATGGCCGGTAACGCGATGATGCCTGCGCTCGTCGCCTTCGGGGTCGTGTCATGGCTCGCGATCTGTTTCTTCGTGAGCACGGCGATTCTCGAGTACCGCGTCACCTGTACGGAAAGGCGCTATCTGGAGCTGGCCACGAGCCGATCGCTTCCATCCGACGCCGATATCGAGCATCTGTGTGACCTCACCGAACCGCGCCGCGATCCGTGGGTGCACGCGGAGCTGATTCCGGCGTAACCGCTGCCCCTCCACCTGAAGCGGGGCGGCGAAACGCACATAACTCCGAAGTTCCATCGCGGCTCCGCGCCGCCGTTCCGTGGGAGGTGTTCGAACAAATGGCCGCCAACGGCGATGCCGAGGCCGACTCGAGCGGGCCGTGCTACGACACCGCCGTCCTCGCCCGGAGGCTTTCATGGTTGGACCACAACAACCCGCACTGGCCGATGCAAAGCTACGAGGCCGCACGCACGGCCTACCACCATCACCAAGATTGCCCACCCATGACCTGCGCCACCTTCATAGCGGCGCTGTACAAAATCAGGAAGTCGCAGGGCGCCGGGCCTGTGATCACGCAAGCCGCCCGCACGGAATCTGTCGTGCGGCGCAAACACCAACCGGCCCTCGACCACACCGGAGAGCCGGTGTCACCGCACCCGGAGCAGCCGGACGTACACCTGGCGGTGGTGATCGACGGACACCGGCTGCACTACGCCGCCTGCCTCACCTCCGCAATATGGTTCCTCCAGGAACAGCACCGGGGGCAGTTCGTCGACTCCGTGGAGGTAATCCCTGGCGACACGACCGGTCTACGCCGGTTGCCGAACGAAAGACTGTACGACGGGCCGTGACCATTGGCGGGGCCACAATGCGTCGCCGGGGGGTTCACGAGTGGGGTGCTCCCCGAATGCGACATCCGGGAACGGCACGGACAGCGTCGGGTACGGGGTGCGGACGGCGCAAGACCATTCCCTCGATCAGCGATCTCGTCCACGGTGCAGCGGCTCATCGACCTCGTCGTACATCGCCTGGGCCAGCTGCACCTGCCGGGGCCGAGCCGCTGACTTGACCTTGCCCCAGGGGCAGGGTTCGAGCATGGTGGCATGAACGAGACAACACAGGAATTGTCGGAATTCGTAGCGGCCTCGGCTGAGAAGTTGGGTGTACCGGGTGTGGCCGTCGGGGTGTTGGCCGGTGGTCGAGAAGATTTCGCATGCCATGGGGTGACGAGCGTGGACAATCCGCTTCCGGTGGACCGGGACACGATGTTCGTGGTCGGATCCGTGAGCAAGACCTTCACCGCGACCGCGCTCATGCGGCTGGTCGCCGAGGGCCGGGTGGAGCTGGACGCGCCGGTGCGGCGGTATGCCCCGGAATTCGTCCCCACGGATGCGGCGGCGGACGAGATCACCGTGTTACGGCTGCTCAACCATACGGCGGGGCTGGAGTGGAAGCTCCGCGTCGACCCCGGTGAAGGAGACGACGCCTTGGCGCGGCACGCGGTGACACTCGCCGAATCGCCGCTGATCGCGCCACCGGGAACGCGGGCGTCCTACAGCCAGGCGGGATTCAATCTGGCCGGCCGGATCATCGAGAACGTCACCGGATCGACCTTCGAAGGGGCCGTCGCGTCGCTGTTGTTCGAACCGCTCGGACTGGCTCACAGCCGCTACGCGGTCAACGACGTCATGACGCGGCGGTTCGCGGTGGGACACAACGTCGATGCCGACGGTGTGCTCGCGGTTGCCCGGCAGTGGAAGGACAACCGCTCCAACAACCCCGGCGGCGGCGTGGTGACGTCGGTGAGTGACCTGCTGCGCTGGGCGCGGTTCCATCTCGGCGACGGCCGGATCGACGGCGGTGAACGCCTCCTGCCCACCGAACTGCTGCACCGGATGCGGCAGCCGACGGTGGAACTACGCGGGAGCACATTGGGTGACGCCTTCGGCATCTGTTGGTTCCTGCGCGAGGTGGACGGTGTCGCGACCATCGGACACGGCGGATCGGGCAATGGCCAGTTCGCGGACCTGCTCATCGTGCCGGAGCGGAATTTCGCCGTAGCCGTGACGTCGAACGCGGGCCCGGACGCCGGCCTCGCGTTCAACCGTGCTGTAGTGAATCGGGTGCTGGAGGACTATCTCGGCGTGGTCGAACGTGACCCGGAACCGATGCCCTACGACGGGGGGCGGGCAGCGGAGATCGTCGGGGATTACGAGAACGAGATTATGCGGCTCACCCTCGATACGGACGGGGCCGGGATGACGATCGAATGCGCGATCAAACCGGAGATCCGGGCCGCCGGAGACACCGAACTGCCGCCCGACCTGCCACCGGCTACCCTCGGCCTGCTGCCCGGTGAGGCGGACGAATACATCGTCACCGAGGGTGGTCTGCAAGGACAACGCGGGTTCTTCACCCGTGACGAATCCGGCGCCGTGACCGGGATCGACCTCGCCGGTCGATTGTTCGCCCGGGTGCGATAACGGCCACGGGTGGATGACACATCACCGAAAGGAGCCGCGCATGATCACGATCGGACAGCTCGCACGGTATGCGGGCGTGACGATCAAGGCCGTGCGCGTCTACCACGAGCGCGGTCTGCTCCCCGAAGCGGCGCGCGACTCCTCCGGCTATCGCCGCTACCGCGCCGAAGATGCCATCGAGCTGGTCAAGATCAAGACACTGACGCAGGCAGGTGTGCCCTTGGCGCGTGTCAAGGAATTGCTCACCGCGAACTCCGAGGAGTTCGCGGCAGCGATCGCCCAGATCGACCGCACACTCGCCGAACGCGCTGAGGAGATCCGCCGGACCCGCGAGCAGATCGCCGAATTGAGCTCCGGCGACCGCCTGTTCGTGTCCACTGAAGTCGCCGAGTACCTCGCCCGCCTGCAGCGACTCGGGATGAGCGACCGGGCAGTCCGGATGGAACGCGACATCTGGATTCTGATGCGATCGGTCGCCCCGGAACAGGCGTCGGCCTGGGCCACCGACAAGCTCGACGCCATCGACGACCCCCAATTCCAGGCGATCTACCTCGACTACGACGCGGCATTCGACTGGTCTCCCGACGACCCGCGCCTTGTGGACCTCGCCGACCGCACCCGACGGTGGTTGACCGGCAGACGCACCGGAGCGGGCCGGACAACCCCGACACTGGATCGGAAGTTGATCCGCCTGATGATCGAATCAGTCGGAATCACCTCGCCCGCCTGGGCGCGGCTGGCGCAGATCGCACAGAAGGCGACCATCGGGTAATACTCTCGTTTCCACACCGGATCCCGCCCTGATATCCGTCAATCGCCGATCCGGATTGTGTCGGGCGCTCAATCCTGTGTTGTCGTCGTCTGGCAGACGGGTGGGTCAGGCGGTGGCCGGCAGGACGATGACCTTGCCCGACAGCGTCCCCGCGGCCGCCCGGGCGTGGACCGACGCCAGGTCTGTCAGCGGGACACGCTCGGTGACGTCGACGATCAGCTCGCCACGGTCCACGCGCGCCACCAATTCCGACAGTTGCTTCGCGTCGCTGCGGACGAAGACGTCGATGGCGCGCACGCCGCGTTCCTCGTCTGCCGGAGCGGGCATCCACACGGTGGTGCTGACCACGACGCCGCCATCGCGGACCAGGCCGGCCAGCGCTGTGAACTCGGCAGGGCTGATCGGCGCGAGGTTGAGCAGGACGTCGACCGGCTCGGTCACCGCGATGGTCACCTCGGTGCTGGTGTGGTCGATGACCTCATCGGCTCCCGCTGCCTTGACGTGCTCGCCACTGCGGGGGCTACCGGTCGCGATCACATAGGCGCCGGTGGCCTTGGCCAGCTGTACCGCGTAGCCGCCCACAGCTCCGCCGGCGCCGCTGATCAGAATCCGCTGCCCGGTCTTCAGCTCGGCGTGGTCGAACAGAGCCTGCCACGCGGTGAGACCGACCACGGGCAGCGCGGCCGCGTCAGCGAGCGGGATGCTCGTCGGCGCCGCCGCCAGGCTCTCCGCGGGCGCGAGGACGTACTCCGCCGAAGCACCGTCATCGACGAACGGCAGGAAGCCGACGACCTGGTCACCGATGTCGAGGCCGTCGACGCCCTCGCCGAGTGCGTCGATGGTTCCCGCGACATCCACGCCGGGGGTATGCGGCAAGGTCAGCGGCATCGGGCCCTGCATGAAACCTGCGCGGATGTTGCCGTCGACGCCGTTGAACGTCGTCGCGGCGACGCGCACTCGGACCTGTCCGGCACCGGGGACGGGCTCGTCGACGTCCTCGTAGCGAAGGACATCGGGGGCGCCGTACTCGTGGAATCGAACCGTCTTCATCGTGGTGCCTCACTCTCGAGGGTCATGTGCTTCGAACTCGAAGCACATGACCAACGTAGCAGTGCTTTGAACTCGAAGCAAGAGCTTCGAATATGAAGCAATGGGTAAAGTACGTGCCATGCCTGACACACCGCGGCCCCTTGACGACGTCCAACTGGGCGCGTACTTCGCCCTCATGGAGGTGGCGGGCCTGCTTCGGCACGCGGTCGAGCAGCAGCTGCGCGAAGCCGGCGATCTGAGCTACGTGCAGTTCCAGCTTTTGGCGCGCCTCGGCCTCGACTCGCCGACCGGCAGTGAACGCATGACCGACCTGGCCGACGGCGTCGTCTACAGCCGCAGCGGGTTGACCTATCAGGCAGGTCTGCTCGAAAAGGCGGGCCTGGTCAGGCGGACGCCCTCCGCGGATGACGAGCGGGGCGTTACGGTCACGATCACCGATGCCGGGCGGGCGCTGCTCGCGAAGGTGCTTCCCGGCCATACCGAGGTCCTCAGCCAGCAGCTCTTTGCACCACTGTCGCGCAAGGACACCAAGGCTCTGGCCGACCTGCTGTCGCCGGTGCGCGACCACATGCGTTCAGCGCCACCCCGTTCGGCAGCGCCGCGCCGGAGGCGATAAGGGCATCGGAAGCCCGCACGCATGCGAGCTTCCTCACCCCGCTCTACTGCCAAGTCGCGGTATCGGGGTCGATGCTGTGGGCGCGAGCGTTGGCATCGATGATTCGACGCAACCACGTGGCAAGGCCGGTGCGGATGCCGTCGTAGTGGGCGGCGAATCCCGGGTCGGCCTCGTACATCCGGCCGAGACAGACCTGCATCTGCCTGGTGAGGGGAAAGTACGAAGAGGCGAAAATCTCGCGGTGCCGCTCGACGAGTCGATTCGCTTCTGGGCTACCGGGTGTGACGCCGGCGTCCATCGCATCCTTGAAGGCGCGGTCGAGGTCGGCGATGGCGTCGGCGATGGCCTGCCATTCCTCCGGACCGCGAGAGGCTGAGCGTTCGGCGTACTGCTGCCATTGCTCCGTGTCTGCGTAGCGCTGACGGGCTTGGGCGGGCCAGTCCGGGTTCCACAGGGGACCGAAGATCGCGGCCTGCTGCTCGACGGTCAGCAGCAGGCCGCGTTCGTGGACGTCGATCATCCGATCCAGACCGGCGCTGAGTTGCTGGAGGCGGTCGATCCGTTCGGCGACCTGGGTGCGCTGCGCGCGCAGTGCGCCGGGCACGTCTGCGGCTGAGCCGTCCAAGATGGCCCCGATACTGTCCAGGCCGAGACCGAGTTCACGGTAGACGACAATGCGGTTCAGGCGTTCCAGATCGCCAGCGGTGTAGAGCCGGTATCCGGCAACCGTGCGCAGCGACGGTCGCGCCAGACCGATCTCATCCCAGTGGTGCAGCGCGCGGACTGTCACGCTCAGACACTTCGAGGCTTGACCGACGGTCAGGCCATCGGCGTCGGTGACATCAGGCATGCTCATCATTGTCGCCACGGCCGACGCCCGGTGGGGTGATCCCGACGGCCGCGAGGTTACGCGCCTCCTCACTGGCCGGATCGAAGGGCTTCGCCGCAGTGAAAACGATCCGTGCGTTCTCGGGGGTGATCACCTCCACATCACGGGTGTTCCAGGGGGTATCCCGTGGGCCATCGACCGAGTTCGGGCGCAACGCGCGACAGGCTTCGACAAGGGAATCGACCTGGCTGAGCACGCACGCGAAACTGAAGCTCACCGCTGGCGTCTGCTCCGGAACGCTCGCCGCCGGGACGAGGAGTACGTCCTGAAACGCCCACCGGCGCAGATGCACAACCCTGCCGGGGATACTGAACAGCTCGAAGAACCCGAGCCCACGAATCCAGAAATCTACCGACGCCGCCAAATCGCTCGTGGCGATCGTCACGAACGCGGGCATTCCATAGATGCCACGGAACAGCTCCGGCACAACCGCATCCGGGCCGGGAGCGGGCACGGGACTCATCTCGAACGCGTTGTAGTGGTCACTCATGCACCCCACCCTCCAGCCTCACGCGGCGTGAGGGTCAAGGCTGGTTCCTCCGGGCGCTGTCCGAGGCGCGCGGCGACGAACGTGGGTGGGCGCTGATGGCCGAGCGCCGCCCCGACCGGCCGGTATCGCCGATGGCCGGTTCGGGGCGGTTGTGCATCTGCCGATCACCGCCATCGAAGAGGGCCGGGCCCGTCCTCGATGAGCGGCGTCCCGGCAGGCAGCTCCTATCGTCTGCTGCCGACGTGACGGCCCGGCTTTACTTCAGATGCCGGACGAAGAACCGGTTCCCCTCCTCCCCCGCGAATTGCGGGACGCCGGTGTGCCCGCCCATATTGGCGTGCAGCGTCTTCTCCTTTGAGCCGAAGGCGTCGAACAGATCCAGGGCCATCTGCCGGTCGTTTCCTTCATCGTCCCATTGCAGCAGGACATGCAGCGGAATAGTGACCTGCCGGGCCTCCTCGAAGATGGCGCGGGGCACGTAACTCCCGGCGAACAGAAGGGCGGCCGAGATACGCGGCTCGACCACCGCCAACCGGACGCCGATGGAGATCACCCCTCCCGAGTACCCGACCGGTCCGCCGATCTCGGGCAGTGAAAGGAGGGCGTCCAGGGTGGCCCGCCATTCCGGAACCGCGTTTTCGACCAGCGGCAGGACGAGCCGGTCGACGATCTCGTCATCGACCGGCTCGCCGGCCGTCACCGCCCGGCGCAGGTCGGCGCGGGCCTGTTCGGCGGCGGCCGAACGGGGCCGGTCACCGCTGCCGGGGAGCTCGATGGTGGCCGCGGCGAAGCCCTCCGCGGCGGAGTGCCGAGCCCGGCCCACCAGGCGGGGGTACATCTGGCGTAGTCCGCCGGGGTGGCCGATCAGGATCAGAGGGGCCGGTGCGGAAGCGGACCCGGGCGTCCACAGGATGCCGGGGATCTCGCCGAGGGTGAATTCGCGTTCGAGGACGCCGTCGTCGAAGCGCTGTTCGGAAATGAATTGCATGGTCGTGCCTTTCGGGAGTGCTCTCGAGCGGCGCTCCCGGACGACCTATCGCCCGACCGTGACCCCAGGGGGGAGCACCCATGTAGATACTGCGTTCACGGGTACCACCTCCTCGTTCTCTGGCACGGCTTCCGGAAAGCTAGCAGTGGTCGCCGTGGTCCGCCAACAGGTTTTTCCCGAAGGCTCCGTGGGCGGGCGCACTTCCCGAGGCTGCGCACCGAGACGTGCCCGCTCTCTCACCTGCCCTGGTTGGCGACGAATGCCTGTACGGCGTCGAGGAACTCCGGGCCACCCATGGCGTAGCCGCCGACGGTTGCACCGATCAGCGCACCCATGGGGATGCTTACCCCCCATACCAGGATCACACACGCCCCGAGGAGACCGCCCACGATGGCGCCGGCGACGACGCCGGGCAGGTTCTTGTTGATCTGCTCCTTGAGCCGGTCGTAGGAGCTGATGTCCTTCAGCTGCGCGACATCTTCGGCGGTCGGGGTCAGCGTCAGGGTGCGGCCGTCCGCAGCGATGTGGGGCGCAGCCGCGATCGAACGGCCGTCCACGGCGAACCGTTGCGGCACTTCGGTCACCACTGCTCCGTCGCCGGACTCGAGCACGACCGCACCGTTCTGCGCGAGTTCGAACTTGCCGTTCTCGACGGTGGCGGTAACGACTCTGTCGAGTGGCGAAATGGTGATCTGGTAGTCGATCCCGTGATCGACACCGGAGGTCGTGACCTCCGCAGTCGGCCGCTCCGTCACAGCCGGCTCCGCATGGGCGGTCGCCGCGGTGATACCCAAGGCCGAGACGGCCAGGAAAACGGCAGCGGTGATCTTCTCGAACTTCATCTTCGAATCCCTCCACTCAGCTGCCCCTGATGGGCGGACCGAGTCAGACCTTAGGCGTCGAATTCGACGGTGTGTGGTACGCCACACACACAGTTCGAAGTAACCGCACTCCGGTTTCCCTGCGCGGGCCGTGAACACGCCGGGACGAGGTCGCGGCAAATACACTGCTCGCATGCGACGACCGCGCGCCATGGTGCTCGACGAGGTGTGGCGCAGGCTCGATGGGGTCGAACCGCTGAGCGGTCCGCACGGGGGTCCGCTGCGCCGGACGGTGAAGCTTGTGCTCGACCCGTTGGTGATCCGGCCCGTGCAGCATCCGTTGTGCGCGGGGCCGATCCTGACGGCCGACGGAGCGGTGCTGCTGGAGGCGCGCATTCAGGCGGCGGCCGATGCGCTGCGCGCGACGGCGGCGTGGTTCACGGTGCTCAAGCAGGTGCGGCGGACGCTGCGGATCACCGAGGGGCACCCGCAGGATCTGTACTTCCAGCGCTGTTTCGAGCTGGCGACCACCGCGGGCATGCCGGATCCGGCAGGGGCTCGCGCGGTCGCGCAGGACGCACTGCGCGAGATCCACGAGTACACCGCGGGACGCACCACGCAGGCGCTGAAGGAGTACCTCACCGACCACACCCGGGAACGGGAGCTGGCCGGGCTGCTCGAGCTGGCCTGGCGGCGGCGTCCGCTCACCGGCCCGGCGGGCGGTGACCACGACGCGGAGGTGGACGAGCTGCTGGAAGCCTGTGCGGCGGCCCGGCTCGGCGAAGACGCCGACGGGCAGCGGACCCTGGACCGGCTGGTCGCGGCCCATGCCGGTACGCACACGGGTATCCGGCTGTGGCAGGACGCATCCGCTCGAGAACTGGGACTGACCGCGCATCCGGTGCCGCTGCGCCCCGCGATCGGCTCTTCGGCCTCGAAATCGACCCTCGGGCGTCCGTTCGATCGCACCGTGTACGAGCGGGTGTTCACCGTTTTGCAGGCGTCCACCGAGCGCGCGGAGCTGCCGCCGATCCCCGAGCTGGTCGACGCCGAGATCGCCCGGAGTTGCGCACCGTGGGCGCTGCTGGACGAGTCGCTGCGCGTGGCGGCGACGGCGGGAACCGCGCTGGCGACCGGATTGGCGCCCATCGAGCACCGCCGCGAACCGTCGACAGGCCGACCGCGTTTGCGTCTGGCCGACAAAGCTGCGGGCACAACAGGATCCACGGCGCATCAGGTAGTCAACAGCCGCTGGCAGCGCGAAGCCTATGTGTTGCAGGCTCGGCGGTTGGTGGTGTCCGCCGAGCCGCCCACCGGCCCACTGGCCGCCATCGCCGCCGAACTCATCACGCCATGGCAGCCTTACCTGCGGCGATTGTGGGTCCGCCTGCACGGCAGGGACGTTCGGGAGTTCGCGATCCACGAGCCGGACGAGCTGTGGGATCTGCTCGACGGTGTGGCGCGTTCGGTCATCCTGGACCATCGCACGCGGGTCAAGCGGGCGCTGAGTGTGCGGGTGAACGCGGAGGAGACGGACGCGGCGGAATCGGTGGCGAGCTGATGAGCACGACCGTACGCATCCGCCGCCGCGACGACCTGTGGATCATCGCGCCGGACGATGCCCCGACCGTCGTGGACGACCGGGCCGGGGTGGACGTGCTCGTGCTCGAGGTGGCGGGCGGGCACCTGACCTGGAGCCTGCTCAGCGGGCAGGTGACCCCGGCGGCGGTCCTCGACGACCTCGACCTCGCGCAGGAGTGGATCTGGGCGGTGTACGGCCCGGAGGTGTCCCTCGCCCTCGCGGAAGCCAGCGGCGAAGGAGAATACCCGGCCGAGCCCGCGCTGCCGGACCTCGCCGCGCGCGCCTGGCGGCTCGGCTACGCGCGCTGGGCGGCACGCTGGTGGCCCGCGTCGATCCTGGACGGCATCGCCCCGCTGGACGAGGGCCTGCTCGAGGACGAGATAACCGCTCTGAGCGAGGAATGCGACCTGATCGTCGACGGCTCCGACGCGGTCACCGAACAGCGCACGGCAACCGCCGCGCTCGGCCGCGCGGAGGACTACGCGCTGGCCGCCGGACCGGCCGCGACCGTCGCGCCCGGCGCGCTCGTCTTGGCCAGGGGCACCGTGGGCTGGGACTGGCAGCGCTGCCCACCGGGCCTGCTCGACGCCTCCGAACGCGCCGTGTCCTGGGAAGTGGTGCGCGAGGCCGGGATCACGATCGTGCGGGTGAGCGCGGTCGCCGCCCCCCTCTCGCCCACTGACGTACCGGCGCACCTGCATCCCCGCGCCGGGATTCGCACCGCGACCGACGCCGCCGACGTGCCGCTGTTGCGCGCGGGCGAACTGTGGCGGGCCGAGACCACGGCCCCGGCCGGTGCGGAAGCGGGCGTGACCGTGCACGTCTACGTTCCCGGCGTCGGCGTGGACGAGCAGGAGCCGGACGCCCCGACCCGCCGCGCGTTGATCCGCGACCTGGTCACGGCGCGGCTGCACCGCGCGGACGACGCGTCCGGCAACCCCGCCGATTCCCTCTTGCTGGCGGAAATCGCTGCCGCCGCGTCGGATTCGGACTTCTGACATGGCCGAGCAGACTCCGGACGACGGCCGCGAACTGCTCGCCGCGGGCGCGGCGGCGTACACCCGCGGGGACCCGGCCGAGGCCAAGCGCCTCTTCGAGGACGCCGCCGAACGAACCACCGGCGACATCAGGCTCGGCGCGATCATCAACGCCGCGAGCATGGCCGACGAGCTCGGCGACCACGCCGCCTCGCTCGCCCTGTACCGCTCGGCGCTGGCCGAGATGCCAGAGCACGCACCGCGATTGCGCCCGAACGCGCTGGTCAACATGTCGCAGGCGCTCCAGCATCTCGGCGAGCTGGACGCGGCGCAGGCGGCGCTGGAGCAGGCGCGGGCCTTGCTCGCCGACAACACCGACACCGACCTGGGTGTACTGCGCGTGGCCTGCCTGCTCTCCCTGACCGCCGTCGCTGTGCACCGGCAGAACTGGGCCTACGCCGCCGAACTGGCCACCGAATCGCTGGAGGCGGCCCGGCGCTTCGCGCCGCAGCTGGCCGGCCACCCGCTGATGAATCTCGCCGCCACCTACTTCGAGACCGGCCGCCGCGACTTGGCCGTCGATTTCGCGCGGCAGGCGCTCGCCGCGTTCGAGGCGGCGGGTGATCGCAACGCGGTCGCCGAGACCGAACAGAACCTCGCCACCATGCTCGTCCGCGTCGAGCGGTACGACGAGGCGGAAGCGCCGCTGCGATCCAGCCAGGAATATTTCGAGCAGGCCGGGCTCGGGCACCGAGCCGGGGTCGGCCTCAAGACCATGGGATTTCTCGCCGAGGGCCGCGGTGACCTGGCGAGCGCGCGGGAGTTCTACGAGCGGAGCCTGGCGTACTTCGTCGCGTCCGAAGCCGTGCTCGACGCCGCGGACGTGCGTATTCGCTCGGCCACCGTGGCGTTCCGCTCCGGGCGGGTTGGCGAGTGCGAGGAGCTGCTCGCCACGGCGTTCACGATCTATGCCGAGCGCGGCCTCGGCCTGCACTGCGCCCAGCTCGATTTCTGGCACGCGACCCTCCTGGAAGGCGCGATCGGCGCGACCGAATCGCCGCAGGCGGAGATGCTCGCGCGTGCCGTCGGAATCGCCGTTCCCGCCGCACTGGCCATCGACGCCGTTCGCCACACCTTGCCGAACGGCACGCAGCGCGAGCAATGGAACCGGCAGATCGCCGACCCGGCGATGCGGTTGGCGTTCCGCTTCGCCTACCTTTCCGGCAATGGCGTCCTCGTCGCCGACCTGGTCGAAACACAGTGCGCGGGGACGACGTTGGCGCTCGATCGGGTCGAGCGGGAAGCTCCCACCAGGCTTCCGCTCGAATTGCTCGATCCGCCGGAGGACTTCACCGATCATCCCGGCAGCGCCGCCCTGCAACTGGGCGCCGCCCTGGCCGACGTCGCGGCCGGGGCGGGCCTGCCGGTCGCGCCGCCGCCACGCCTGGCACTGGCCGCCGAAGGAAGGATCGCACTCGCGCCGTTCATCGCCGCCGCCGAGCAGCGCTACGGCCGGGTGATCCGCGACGATCGGGTGCTGACGGTATGACGCGACCGACGGTGCTCGTCCGGATGGCGGACGCGGGAGACATCTACGTGTCGTGGCGGTGGGTCGAGGACAGCGCGCCCCGCGGCGCGGGGGTGCTTCCGGAAGACGCGGCGATGCGAGCGGTCGGACTGCTCGCCGACGCGCTGCCCCGGCCCGCCGAACCCGGCGGGCTCGAGCAGGCCCTCACCACCGGCGCGTTCGCCGACTACGAGCGGGAATACGCCGTGGCACAGGCGCTCTCTCGAGCTTTGTTGCCCTACGGCCTGGCCGCGCAACTCTACGAGCTGTGGCAGCGCGGCGTGCGCCCGCATATCCGGCTGCAACCCTCACCACGGGTCGCCCAGGTGCCGTGGGAACTCATCGCGCCGGACCGCGACGTCCGGCTGATCGACATCGCCGACGTCAGCCTGCTCGCCCCGGCGAGCGTCGTGCAAGCGCCCGGGCGGATCGCGCGCGCCTGGACCGAGACCGCCGCACATCCGATCGTCGCGGTGCTGGACCCACGCATCCCCGGCTTCCGCGCCGATTCGACGCTCGGTTCGGTGCTGGGCCGGATGACCCCCGAAGCTCCGCTCGCGCGGCGGATGGCGCGTCACCTCGCGGAGGACCGATTGCGGCCCGAGGTACCGCGCCCGGCAGACGCTTTCCGGCGCACCGACGTCGATCGCGAATGGCTCGGCGCCGCCCTGCGCGCCGGCGCGAGCCGCTTGATCTACGTCGGTCATGTCACCGCCGCCGCGCCCGAATCCGGCCGCAGCGAGGACGCCGAATTGCACCTCGCCTGCACCGCCGATGCCGTCGGCTTCGCCGAACCATCTCGCACGCACCGGCCGCTCTCCGCCAAGGACCTGCTGCTCGGCACGCACACCATCCATCCGGATCCCGTTGCCGGACCGCAGCTGTGGCCGATGCCGAGCCGGATCGCGCTGATCGCCTGTGAGAGCGGCGGCGACCTGCGGTTCAGCGAGGCGCTCGGCTTGACCGCCGCGATGATCACCGGCGGCGCGGAACTGGTCACCGCGAGCCGGTGGGCGCTGCCCACCGATTTCGCCTTCCAGCGCGTCGCGGGCGCACCGGCCCAAGCCCTCCCGCTCCAAGAGGCCATCTGCGCCATCGACGAGGCGCACGAACAACCCGACCCGGTGACCGCCCTCGCCGCGTGGCAGCGCGACCGCTCGACCGCTTGGCGCGACACCGGCCGGATCGAGCATTCCCCGGTGCTCTGGGCGGCCTTCGCTACCGTGTGCGCCTGATTCGGGCAAACCATGCCCAACGGTCTCCATATACCGATCTACGTGCGGCGATGCCGTGAGATTCGAACGAAAACGGGTAACGCTACTCCTGCGCAAACCGACACTCAGCATCGAACGTGTGGATAAGCTTCAACGCCGTCAGCCATCACGATTCCTGATCAGGAGAAGTCGCAACACCAGTCGGATGACCGCCTCGACCGGCCTCTGAGGAGCCCATCAATGCGTTACTACGCCGTCTACGACAACGACGGGAACATCGCCACCATCCTCGGACAACCCGACGACGCACCGCCGCTGCGCCCCGCCGCCTTCCATCGGGGACAACGGCTCACCGAACTGGCACTACCGGAGGGCGTCGTCGATCCCGCCGACCCGGACAACCTGACCGCTCTGCTAGACCTGGTCGCGGCTCGTCGAGCCGATGCGACGTCTTCCCACGCCGACGCGCCTGCCCACCGCTGAGCAGCACACACTTCGCCGCGTCGTCACACCCGCGTGAGTGCGACCACGGGGATGACCCGGGACGTGCCCATCTCGTGTTCGGCGAAGAACGGATAGGCGTTCTTCAGCATCGCCCAGGTGCGCGCGCGGTCGTCGCCGCTCAGCGGGGTGGCCAGCGCGGGATAACTCTCCTGGCCCACCTCGACGGTGACGTTCGGGTCTTTCCGCAGGTTGGAATACCAGTCGGGATGCTTCGGCGCACCGACGTTGGACGCGACGATCAGCAGGCGGCCACCGTCGCGGTGGTACATCAACGGGGTGGTGTACGGGGCGCCGGTCCTGCGGCCGGTGGTGGTCAGCAAGATCAGACGGTCGCGCTGCATGCCGTCGATCTCGCCGCCCGCTCGGAACGCAGCGATGGTTCGCCGATTGATTTCCTTGACGTCCACGGTTCACCTCCCTTGATTGTGGTCGACGAGCTCAGCCTTCCGTCTGGTCGCGCGCCCTGTCCGGGAAACGCCGGGATCGACCGCGTCCCCAGCGCATTCAGGCGCGATGGGCGAGCAGGTGCTGGATCAGCAGCCGGGTCAGCGCCTCGGGCGCCTCCTCCGGAATCCAATGCGAGACGTCCTCGAGCATCTCGAATCGGTATGGACCGGAAACGTATTTCCGGGTGGCCAGCGCCGCCGTGGATCCGATGGTGGCGTCCTCGGTGCCCCACACGTACAGGGTGGGCACGCTCGCCGGGCCGATCGGACCCGCCTGATCCATGGCGCGATACCAGTTCAGCGCCGCGGTGAGCGCGCCGGGCCGCGCCAGCCTGCGCACGTACTGCTCCACGCGTTCCTCCGGGATCTTCCACTCGAAGATCCGGCGCAGTGCGACGCAGTCGTCGGCGAGCAAGGTCCGCTCCGCGGTTCGCGGCTGTCGCAGCGTGGTCAGGTGGTGCGACCGCTGCGCTTGGTCCTCGTCCTCGGCCATCGCCTGCTGGAGCGCGGCGGGATGCGGCTGCGACACAGCGCTGAACGTGCGAACCCGCTGCGGCAGCTCCGCCGCCACCGCCCACCCGACCTGCGCGCCGCAGTCGTGCCCGATCAGGTCGAAGCGCTCCCAGCCCAGCGCGTCGGCGATGGTCACCACGTCGCCGACCAACTCCTCGAGCCGGTATTCGGCGGCTCGCTCCGGCCGCACACCCGGGGAATAGCCGCGCTGGTCGGGCGCCACTGCACGGCACCCGCCTCCGCCCAGCACGCCGAGCTGGAACTCCCACTCGCGCGCGCCCTGCGGAAACCCGTGCAGCAGCAGCACCTCCCGGTCGCCGGGAGAGCCGGCGGCCAGTACGTCGAAGGTTCCCGCTCCGGTGCGAATCTCGAGTTCTTCGATCACCTGCCCGACTCTAGAACCGGATACCGACGCGGTCAGTGCTCGTCGAAGTGACCGTCGTGGGCGGCGTGGCGGTGGCCGTCGTGCACGTAGTCGACGTGGTCCCCGTGCTGGACGGCCTCGTGGCCGCAGTTCGGACCGTGCTGATGCGGATGCTGGGCGCACTCGGTGTGCTCCGACCGCTCGCATTCGTCGTAGTGCCCCTGGTGTTCGCGATGCAGATGACCATCGTGGGCGTAGTCGATGTGATCGCCGTGCTGGAACGCGGTGTGCCCGCAGTCCGGGCCGTGCACATGGTCGTGGCCGGTGTGCTGCGCGTGTGCTGTGGTCATCGAATTTCCCTCTTTCCTGGCGCGGATAGCTGGAATCGTGATGACCAATACATTAGCAGGCATGCATCAATAGAGATTGCCTCGCGAGTGCTGGAACGGTGTGCCTACTCAGAGCACCTGAGCGAGGAATCTCCGCAATCGCGGCGTCTGCGCGTCGTCGAACAAGGCGTCCGGCGTGCCGGTCTCCACGACCTGCCCTTGGTCCATGAACACCACGGTGTCGGAGACGCTGCGGGCGAAGCCCATCTCGTGGGTCACCACGACCATCGACATGCCGCCGGAGGCGAGGTCGGCCATCAGGGCGAGCACGCCCTTCACCAGTTCCGGGTCCAGCGCCGAGGTGGCCTCGTCGAAGAACATTAGTTCCGGTCGCATCGCCAGCGCCCGCGCGATGGCGACGCGCTGCTGTTGCCCGCCGGACAGGTTGGCGGGGCGGGTATCGGCCTTGTCGGCGAGGCCGACGATCTCCAGCTGTTCGATGGCCAGCGCCCGCGCCTGATCCTTGGACAAGCCGCGCAGTTTGCGCGGTCCGAGCGCGACGTTCTCCACGACCGTCTTGTGCGGGAACAGGTTGAACTGCTGGAACACCATGCCGATGCGCTGCCGCAAGCGATCGGGGTTCTCGGTGAGCACGGACTCGCCGTCCAGCAGCACGTCGCCCTGATCCGGCTCGTAGAGCCGGTTCAGCACCCGCAGCAGGGTCGACTTGCCCGACCCGGACGGCCCGATGACGGTGGCGGTCTTACCCGCGTCGACGTGGATGTCGATCCCGCGCAGCACATGGTTGTGCCCCAGCGTCAGATGCAGTCCGGTACCGGTGAGGGAGGCACTCATCTATCCGCGCCCTTCCGTGATCGTGGCCGCCTCGACCTGGTCGATCGGCCGGTCGGGCCTGCCGGTCCGCATCCGGCGGTCGATGTAGTTGACCAGGTGGGTGAGCGGGATGGTGAGGATCAGATAGACCAGGCCCGCGGCCACCAGCGGCGAGAGGTTCCCGGTCTGCGCGTTGAGGTCGCGGCCGACGGCGAACAGCTCGCGCTGAGTGGCGAGCAGGCCGAGGAAGTAGATCAGCGACGAGTCCTTGATCAGGGCGATGAACTGGTTCATCAGCGCGGGCAGCACCCGGCGCACGCCTTGCGGGATCACCACCAGCGTCATCGCCTGGCGGTAGCCGAACCCGATCGCGCGGGCCGC
Organism: Nocardia arthritidis NBRC 100137; assembly: GCF_001612765.1. Taxonomy (GTDB): domain Bacteria; phylum Actinomycetota; class Actinomycetes; order Mycobacteriales; family Mycobacteriaceae; genus Nocardia; species Nocardia arthritidis. The sequence goes on along the minus strand of NZ_BDBB01000027.1, from coordinate 27,146 downwards.
CTCCAGCTGCCCGGCCTCGACCGATTGGATACCGGAGCGGAAGATCTCGCCGATGTAGGCCGAGGCGAGCAACGCCAGCGCGACCGCGCCGAGCCAGTACGGGTTGTTGCCGGTGAGGTTGCGCACCACCGGGCCGACGCCGAGACCGATCAGCAGGATGATCACCACGGCGGGCAAACCGCGGAAGATGTCGGTGTACACCCGGGCGGGCCAGCGCAACCAGCGGGTCCGCGAGATCCCGGCGACCGCGAGCAGCATGCCGAGGACGGTGCCGAGCGCCCCCGAGACCACCGCGAGGATCAGGGTGTTGGGCAGACCGGTCTTGAACAGGTCGGGGAAAGCCTTGCGGTACAGCGACCAGTCGAAGAACGTGTCCTTCAACTGCTGCACGGTGGATTTCGGCGCGTTCTGCTGCGTCTCACCCATTTGCTTGCCCGCGGCCAGCGCCGCGAAGTCCGGCAGCTGCGGTGCGGGCGCGGCTTTGGAGCCGGGCTTCCAACCGGGGGGCAGCTGCCTGGGCACCCAGTCGGTATAGAGCTCGGCGTACGTGCCGTCCGCGATCACGGCGTCCAAGCCGCTGTTGAGCGCGTCGATCAGCGGCTGGTTGTTCTTGGCGACCGCGTATCCGACGAAGTTGTCCAGGCTGAAGGTGTTCTGCGAGACCGATATTCCATCCCCCGGCGCGATCGCGCCCTCCGCTTGCGCGGACGGAGCGACCCACGCGTCCACCTGGCCGGATTTCAGGTTGGCGTAGGCGGTGTTGTAGTCGGGGAACTTCACGGGGTCCAGACGCAGCTGATTCACGACGAACTCGTCCTGCACGGTGCCCTGCACGACGGCGATCCGAGTGCTCCGGTTCAGGTCGGCAAACCCTTTGATGGCGCTGCCGTTCGGCGTCACCAGGGAGAAGTAGCCGAAGTCGTAGCCGTTGGTGAAGCCGACCAATTGGCGGCGCGCGTCGGTGGTGGTGATGTTGGACGAGCCCACGTCGAAACGGCCGCCGGACACTTGGGCGAGCAACCCGGCGAACTCGGTGCCGGAGAACTCCACCTGGAGGCCGAGCTTGGCGCCGATCGCCTTCAGCAGTTCGTTGTCGAAGCCGGTGAACGTGCCCTGCCGGTCGACGCAGATGCTCGGCGGGGCGTCCGACAGCGTGCCGACGCTGAGCTTGCCGGGCGTGATCAAACCGAGCTTCGAGACGTCGATGGAGTTCAGCGGCACGGTGGTCGCGGTGGTGTAGCGGTCGCTGCCCGCGGCGGCCGCTGAGGCCAGGTTGGTCGGCGCGGCGGAGGCCGCGGCCACGCCGGGCGGCGCGCAGAGATTGCGCTCCGTGGCCGCGTCGTCGGAGCCGGAACCGCACGCCGTCGCGCTGAGACCGACGGCAAGCAATAGCACGGCGATCAACGTACGAGACCGCACAGCGGGCACAACAGCCATGACGGACAACCCTAGCCGTGAAAATCTGCTGTTCCACAGCTACCCCGAGGTCGGCGCGAGGGGAAGCCGATGCCCGCGCGGCTGCCGAGATTTCGATCACGCTGATTCGAACGCCACGCGGCGCCGCGCCAGCCGTCAGGCAATCCGTCCTCAGGCCAGGCCGCTGACCGGTTCCGGGTTGACCTCGTCACGCCATCGGACGGCGGCCGCGACCGCGTCCAGATCGTAGTCCGGTCCGCTGACCCCGATGGTGAAGGTCGTCACGCCCGCGTCGACGAAGGCGGCCGCCTTCTCCAGCCCCGGCCACTGCACCGAGCGCTCGATGCGCGCTTCGTCGGTGCCGACGGCGGCGCAATGCTCGGCGAGCACCTTGTTCTTGTGTGCGAGCACGTCCAGGTCGGCGAAGGTGTGCCACATATCGGCGTACTGCGCGACCAGCCGCAAGGTCTTCTTCTCGCCACCGCCGCCGATCAGGATCGGCAGGTCGCGGGTCGGGCGCGGATTCAGTTTCGGCAGCCGGGCGCTGATCCGGGCCAGGGTCTCCTTCAGCAGCTCCAGCCTGCTGCCCGGGGTGCCGAACTCGTAGCCGTACTCGTCGTAGTCCTTCTGGAACCAGCCCGCGCCGAGGCCGAGAATGAGCCGGCCACCGCTGATGTGGTCGACGGTGCGCGCCATATCGGCCAGCAGGTCCGGATTGCGGTAGCCGCCGCCGGTGACCAGCGCGCCGATCTCCACTCGCTCGGTCTGCTCGGCGAACGCGCCCAGCATCGTCCAGCACTCGAAGTGCGCGCCCTGGGGATCGCCGGTGAGCGGATAGAAGTGGTCCCAGTTGAACACGATGTCGACACCCGCGTCCTCGCAGCGCAACACGGCGTCGCGGATGAGCCGGTACTCCGGCGCGTGCTGCGGCTGTAGCTGGACTCCGATACGAACTGGACGACTCATGGCACTCTCCTCGTCGCTCGGCCCGCCCCCGCCCGAGGCTACCGGCGCGGTCGCCTTCCCGCAGGCAGCCACCGGTCCACGGCGCGCGCCGACACGCCCGGCGCGAGCTAGGTTGGGGACGCGATGCCGAGCGGGCGGAGGGAGGTGCCGGGTGTGACCGACGGCGACGACGAAGTGGTCCGCTCGGTCGTCTCGACGATCCTGCGTGATCGTGACCGGTTGATCGCCGAGCTGTCGGCGTCCATGCGCGCGCAGGTCGCGGCGCTCGACTCGGACACCAGACTGCGGGGCCTGTTCGAAGCGGGCACCACCGACAACCTGATGTCGCTCCTGGACTTCGTGCAGAACGACGCCGCCGAGCACGAGGTGCACGCCCCGGCGCGGGCGCTGGTGTACGCGCGCACGCTCGCCCAGCGCGATGTTCCGCTGTCCGCGCTGATCCGCGCCTACCGGGTGGGGCACGCCGGGTTCCTCGATGTCGCGATGCGCTACGCCGTGGAACTGGGCGGTCCGGACAGTGCGGCGGCCATCATCCGGATCGTCAATCGCACCGCCGTGTACATCGACCGGGTGTGCGAGCACGTCGGCATCGCCTACGAACAGGAACGCGACCGGTGGGTGGGCAGCCGCGGCGGCCTGCGCCAAGAGTGGGTGGCCCGGGTACTGGACGGCTCGACCGACGACATCGGCCGAGCCGAGCAAGTGCTGCGCTATCCCCTGACCGGCCACCACGTCGCGGTGAACGCCTGGACCGAGCCGCAGCTCTCGGCGCGGGCCGCGATGGACGTCCTCGATGCCGTTCGCGCGGCGCTGGCGCCGCCGCTGGGCTACCCGCGCCGGGCGCTGCTGGTGCCGACCGACGAACGCGAGGTCCGGATGTGGTTCTCCGTCTCCCGCGACATGACGATCGATATCGACGCCATCCAGCGCGCGCTGGCGGCCCTGTCGTTGCCGGTGTGGGTGGCGATCGGCGGGCGCGGTGGCGGTGTCGCGGGATTCCGTCGCAGCCTGCGCCAGGCCGACCGGGTACGCGAACTCGTGCTGCTCGCCGGACACGGCGCGCCCCGGGCGGTGTCGCATGAGCAGGTGGCGGCCATCGCCCTACTGAGTGATGACATCGAGGAACTACGCCGATACGTGGCCGACTGCCTCGGTGAACTCGCCATCGACAACCAGCGCAATCTCTGGCTGCGCGAAACGCTGCGCGTTTTCCTCGCCAACAACCGCAGTTACGCGGCGGCCGCGCAGGAGTTGGCCGTCCATCGCAACACCATCCAATACCGGGTGGGGCAGGCCGTCGAGCTGATCGGCCACGTCTTCGACGATCACGACCGCACGCTGCACCTGCACCTGGCGCTGCAGGCCGCGCGCTGGCTCGGACCGGCGGTACTGCGGCCGAGCCCGGCGCTCTGAGCCGGCCGCCTCTATGTGCGCACCGCACGAAAGTTGTACGAAGTTTCGGTGTCGGCGAATATGGTCCGTCTCACATACCGGTTCGTAGCATTCCCCCGAGTGCGCAGCTGAGCTGAGGAGAAACTGCCATGTCAACGCTGGAAACGGTGCGCGGGCCGATCGATACCGCCGATATCGGAGTGACATTGATGCACGAGCACGTCTTCGTGCTCACCGGGGATATGCAGCAGAACTATCCGGCCGAATGGGGCTCCGAGGACGAACGCATCGCCGACGCGGTGCGCAGGCTGCAAGTCGCCTACGACGCCGGTGTGCGCACGATCGTCGATCCGACGGTGGTCGGGCTGGGCCGCTACATCCCGCGCATTCAGCGGATCGCCGAGCAAGTGCCGCTGAACCTGGTGGTCGCCACCGGTGTCTACACCTACGGCGATGTCCCGTTCTTCTTCCACTACCGCGGGCCCGCGTTGAACGACATCGTCGGCGCGCAGGTCCCCGACCCCATGGTCGACATGTTCGTCGGCGACATCCGCGACGGCATCGCGGGAACCGGTGTGAAGGCGGCCATGCTCAAGTGCGCGATCGACCGGCAAGGACTCACCCCGGGCGTGGAGCGGGTGATGCGCGCGGTCGCCCGGGCTCATCTCGAGACCGGTGTACCGATCACGGTGCACACCCATCCCGAGTCACGCAGCGGTCTGGACGTGAAGCGCGTGATGTGCGACGAGGAAGGCGTCGATCCCTGCCGCATCGTGCTCGGCCACAGCGGCGACACCACCGACTGCGATCACCTCGCCTACTTGGCCGACGCCGGCTTCGTCCTCGGCATGGACCGCTTCGGCATCAACCTCGACACCACCTTCGAAGCCCGCGCGGACACGCTGATCGAAATGGTGCGCCGCGGCTACACCGACCGGATGGTGCTGTCCCAGGACGCCAGCTGTTACATCGACTGGATCGAGCCGGCCGCCCTGGCCGCTCTGCCGCAGTGGCACTACACCCACCTGTTCGAGGACGTCTTTCCCTACGTGCTCGGCCACGGCGTCACCGAAGAGCAGATCGGAGCGATGCTCGTCGACGTCCCGCGCGCGTTCTTCGAGGCGCGCACACGCTGACATGGCTCATCGCCGACCGGCCCGATAGGATCGCCGCACCCTTACTCGGATCGTCCGGCACGTTCCTGCCGGGATGGGATGTGAATTCGTCATGGCCACGGTGACCTTCGACAACGCGACGCGGCTTTACCCCGGGTCCACCACACCCGCGGTGGATCGGCTGAATCTGGAGATCGAGGACGGTGAGTTCTTGGTCCTGGTCGGCCCGTCCGGCTGCGGGAAGTCGACCTCGCTGCGCATGCTCGCCGGGCTGGAGGACGTCAACGGCGGCCGCATCCTGATCGGCGACAGGGATGTGACGCACGCCGAGCCGAAGGAACGCGACATCGCCATGGTGTTCCAGAACTACGCGCTCTACCCGCACATGACCGTGGCCGAGAACATGGGCTTCGCGCTGAAGCTGGCCAAGGTCGCCAAGGCGGAGAAGGAGAAGCGGGTCCTGGAGGCGGCCAAGCTGCTGGACCTGGAGCCCTTCCTGGATCGCAAGCCGAAGGCGCTGTCCGGCGGCCAGCGCCAGCGGGTCGCGATGGGCCGCGCGATCGTGCGCCAGCCGCAGGTGTTCCTGATGGACGAGCCGCTGTCCAACCTGGACGCCAAGCTGCGGGTGCAGACCCGCACCCAGATCGCGCAGTTGCAGCGCAGGCTCGCCACCACCACGGTGTACGTCACGCACGACCAGGTCGAGGCGATGACCATGGGCGACCGGGTCGCCGTGCTGAAGGACGGCCTGCTGCAACAGTGCGCCACGCCGCGCGACCTCTACCGCGATCCGGCCAACGTGTTCGTCGCGGGATTCATGGGCTCACCGGCCATGAACCTGTTCACGCTCCCGGTCGCCGACGGCCGAGTCCAACTGGGCGGGCACGCGCTCGCGTTGCCGCGCTCGGTGGCGGACGCCGCCGGGGCCACCGTCACCGTCGGCATCCGGCCGGAGCACTTCGAGCTGGGTAACGGCTCCGGCATCGAGATGGAAGTGGACGTGGTGGAGGAACTCGGCTCCGACGCCTACATCTACGGCCGCACCAGTGCCGAGGGCGGGACCGACGGCGCCGGAGAAACCATTGTGGCCCGAGCCGATTGGCGCAACCCACCCGTGAAGGGCACCCGCCTGCGGCTGGCCACCGACCCGAAGCGCATCTACTTCTTCGACATCGACGGCGCCCGGCTCAACTGAGCACTGCGTCACGCGCTCGTCCGGTGCTGCGCCGCGCGCACATCCGACACCACGAGCACGGTGCGCACGTCCGGCACCGTGAGCACGGTGCGCACGTCCGGCGGGCAGCGATCCAGCCGCGGCATCATCCACTGCGCGGAACGCTGGCACACCATCGACTGGAGGGCGGGTGGCGCGCTCAGTCCGTCGCGTCCGATCGACGGCGTTCGCGTCGCCGCCGGGCATACTCCTCGTTGAGCCGGACCCCCAGTTCCTCGAGTTCGATCTCACGGCCGGATTCGCTGCGCACCTGCACCCGCACCGGGTCGCCGGTGGCTTCCTCGACCAAGAGCAGCGGGGCCGGTCCCGGTTGTAAGTAGGCGTCCCCCCACTGCATGAGCGCCAGCACGGCGGGCAGCAGATCCCGGCCCATCCGGGTGAGCACGTATTCGTGCCGGGTGCGCTTGCCTTCCTCTCGATACGGCCGTTTCGCCAGCAAGCCCGCCTCGGTGAGCTTGCGCAACTGGGCGGCGGCCGCCGCGTCGGTGATGCCGACCCGGCTGGCGAACCCGTCGAACCGCCGCGTCCCGTAGTACGCCTCGCGCAGGATGAGCACCGCCGAGCGGGTGCCGATGAGGTCCATCGCCTTCGCGATCGAGCATTCGTCGGCCTTCCACGCGCTGAGATCGGCCAACGGTCCTTCCATCACTGCTGCCATGACGAACATCATATCGAAGCTGACTTGCCTCAACTATGGCCAGAGGTAATCTGACTATGTGTTGATAGAGCCAGGCATGGCGGCCCGGCTCTCGGTCCGGAAGGAAGCACCATGAGAGACGCGGTCATTGTCGAAGCGGTTCGCACCCCGATCGGCAAAGGCAAGCCGAACGGCGCACTGCACAATGTCAACGCGGTGGATCTGCTGGCCCACAGCCTGCGCGAGGTGGTGGACCGCAGCGGCATCGATCCCGCACTCATCGACGACGTGATCGGCGGCGTCGTCACCCAGTTCGGCGAGCAGGGCGCGAACATGACCAGGCGCGCCGCGCTGGCCGCCGGATATCCCGAATCCGTCCCGGCGACCACCGTCGACCGGCAGTGCGGCAGCAGCCAGCAGGCGATTCATTTCGCCGCGCAAGGCGTGATCGCGGGCGCATATGACATCGTGGTCGCCGCGGGCGTGGAGTCGATGGGCCGGATTCCCATGGGCGCCAATCTGATCGGTTCGGACGACATCTCCGGCGCCGGCTTCGCCGAGCGCTACCCCGAGGGCCTGGTGTCGCAGGGCATCAGCGCCGAGCTGATCGCGGCGAAGTGGGGACTCACCCGCACCCAGCTGGACGAGTTCGCGCTCGCCAGTCACGACAAGGCCGCGCTCGCCACCAAGAACGGCCTGTTCGCCCGGGAACTGGCGCCCATCAACGGGCTCGCCGCCGACGAGGGCATCCGGGTCGGCAGCACGCTGGACACGCTGGCCGCACTTCGGCCCGCCTACTACGACCCGGCCATGGCCGCCCGCTTCCCGCAGATCGGCTGGGCCATCACGGCGGCGACCGCGAGCCAGGTCAGCGACGGCAGCGCGGCGGTACTCATCATGACCAGCGAGCGCGCGAAAGAACTCGGGCTGAAACCGCTCGCCCGGCTGCACAGCTTCGCGGTGGCCGGTGACGACCCGCTACTGATGCTCACCGCGGTGATCCCCGCGACCCGGAAAGTGTTGCAGCGCGCCGGTTTACAGCTGTCGGACATCGATCTGGTCGAGATCAACGAGGCGTTCTCGCCGGTGGTGCTGGCCTGGGCGCACGACACCGGCGCGGACCTGGCGAAGGTCAACGTCAACGGCGGCGCGATCGCCATCGGCCACCCACTCGGCGCGTCCGGCGCGCGCCTGATGACCACGCTGGTGCACGCCATGCAGGACCGCGGCGCCCGCTACGGCCTGCAAACCATGTGTGAGGCGGGCGGTTTGGCCAACGCCACCATCGTCGAAAGGTTGTGATCAGCCGCGCCACCGGCGGTGCGTGTTCGTCGCGCGAACACGCACGCCGGTGGCGGGCGTTCGGCGGTCGGCCGCGCCGAACCGCACATGCGCCGATGTCACGGCCGATCAGTACGAGACGAGTACTGCCGCGATCAGGAAACCGACCAACCAGGATTCGAGAATCAACGGGATCGCGATGAGCGGAGTCCACGCGATCGGCCTGCCGTCGCGCACTTTCTCCAGCGCCGAGAACACCGCCGCGAGCACCGATGCCACGATGCCGGTCCAGGCGATCACTTGCGCCCACGGGAGATACCCCGCTCCACTACCAGCCTCGCCGTCGCGCGCGAGCACATCGTAGAGCGGGACGAAAGACGCCATCAGCCAGCCGAATCCGAGCACGATCACCGAACCCAGCGCCACGCGCAGCGCATCGGTCGTTCGCCGCCGGAAATGCCACGCCATGCCTTCAGCATGACCGGCGCACCGCCACCCGGCATCTCGGCGGCTCAGTTTCCCGGGTAGACCTGGGACGCCAGGGCGAGGCCGCCGCCGAACGAGGCGACGATCAGCACGATCGCAAGCACCGGCCAATACCACATGTACCAGCGCTTCACCGCGGCCAGAATGAGCATCCCGGTCACGCCGACGATCGCGAACGCGGTGCCGCCCCAGGACACCAGGAAGGCCCAGCCAGGAGGTAGTTCAGCAGATCCAGACTCGATGTGAGAGATTGCAATTCGGATGGAACCGAACGACTACGCGGTACGTCCAACTATTCGAAACCATCCTGTGGGGGGATGAGAGGGCAGAGAAGTTGACGCACAATCCGTCCGCCACAACCACCTTCACCGTGGTGCCTGAACACGTCTCCGATGCCGGGCGCTATGTGCAGCAGACCGCACAAGCACTGATCAGCGGATTGCATTCGGCCAGCGCCGAAGTCGACGGACTCATGTCGAGTTGGCGCGGCGCGGCGGCTACCGCCTACGCGGTCGCCTGGGACGAGACACACACCGCCGCACTTGGTGTGTTCGAAGCGCTGGCCGACATGGCCGACTTACTAGGCGTGGTGGTGGATCGCAGTGCGGCCGCCGACACCGCGGCCGCCGACCGATACAGCTCATTGAGCCTGCCGCCGGTCTGACAACCGACCCGAATCCACTGAAGGCAACGACTTATGACCGAGTACCGAGTAGACCTGGCCCACTTGGAAGCCGTGACCGCCCGCATAGAGGGGCTGAACGGGTTCGTTGAGGACTCGTTGCGCGAGATCGATGAGCGTGTTGCGACAGTGCAGAGCAATTGGAGCGGCGAGGCGGCCGACGCGCACGCCACGGCTCACGCAGAGTGGACCGCTGCCGCCGCGAAAATTCGTGACGGGCTGGCGAAGATGAAAGCCGCTGCCGTGTCCGCGCGTAAGGAATACGAAGATGCCGTAGCGGCCAATCTCGCCGTACTCGGCCGTGGCGTCGGGGCCGCGCGGTGACCGTGCTCGACGTGTCGGTGCCGGTCTACTACGACACCGCACAAAAGCTCGCCGATGCCGCGTCGCGATTCTGGATGTCGATTGACGGCGAGTGGCCGAATATGGCGAAGGCCACGAATATGGCGGGCTCGTATTCGGATGCGAAAAAATGGGGTGAGTCCTATGACAATCGGGCCGCTGCCATTCTGAGCATGGTGTCGAAAATCGCCACCGCCGCGCACGACTACGCCACGATATTGCAGACCATCGGATACAACCACGAGGTAGCCGAGCACAAAGCGACGATGGGTGAGACAGCGCCGCCGCCCGCCCAGCCTGCGCCGTTCATGCCTCCGGTGGTGGTGTGCCGCATCCCGTTGCCCTCGGCCGGCGGTCCCGGAAACGGGTTGGCGGATGAGGGAATCGGGCTCGCCGAGATGATCGGCATCATCGTGCCGGACGGCAACGCCACGACCATCTCCAACGCGGCCGATACGTGGGCACGAACCGCCGCCTCCGACACGGTGGCATCGTTCCCGGCCGCTCTCGAAGCCGCCGCGGTCGCGTTCGACTCACTCACCGCGCCCGAAGTCGCGTTCATCGATGAGGATCTGCGCACGGTCAAAGCGTCCGCCGAGTCGGTGATTGCCGCGATGAACGATCTTGCGCAGTCCTGCCGCGACCACCGCGTCGCGCTGGACGAACTGCGCGCCAACCTCAAAACCCAACTCGAAGCGATCCGGGACGCCTTGCTCGCGGAGCTGGCCCTCAACGTCGCTATTTCGGTGGCGTCCAGCTGGATCACCTTCGGTGCCTCCGTAGCGGTCGGGGTGGCCGGTGCCGCCGCGATCTGCGCACGCTACGCCCGCCCGATCCGGCTCTACATCGAGACATGGCAGACCGAACGCCGGATCGCGGCCGGCGTGAAGATGGACGAGGATATCGCCCGGCATGTGCGGGACCTGGAGAATCTGCCGGGCGGGCGCCTGCCGGTCAAACCCGATCCGGTCGGGCCGCCGAAAAAGGACCCGATCGAGCTACCCAAGATCGAGCATCCCGAAGGCATCCCGAAACCGGATCTGCCGCGCGCGGATATCGACGCGATCGGCCGCTACACCGGCGACAGCGCACCACTCAATACTGCTATCCGATCCGGCGACAACCTGACACCCGCGCAGATAGCCGAGCGTGATGCCATGAATGCCGCATTGGACAAGTGCCCCAAGTACGAAGGGCCGGTGACCCGGCGCGTGGAGCTGTCCCCCGAAGACCTGGCACGGTACGAGCCCGGATCAACGGTGACCGAAGCGCCGTTCACCTCGGCGTCGGCCAGTTCGGCGGCCGCGAAGGATAGGCCGGTGGAAATGCAGATATGGTCGGCAGACGGGCGCTACATCGGCCATCATTCCAGCGTGCCGGAAGAACTTGAAGTCGTATTCAAGACAGACACCCCGTTCTATGTTGAGAACAAATTCCCCGACCCGGATACAGGGCGCATCATCATTCGAATGCGCGAAGTTCCCCGGCCATAGAAAGGACATAGGAAAATGCCGGAAGAAATCAACGGGAAAACTTTCTACGCACCCGGTGAATACCCGCACCCCGTCGATATCTCCGATGAGGAACGGGCGAAGATCGAGGCGGGATGGGCGGCATTCAACGCACGCCGCGACGCCGTACCGGAAAACGAGCGAATCCACTTGCGCGACCGATTCGGCGACGAAGACAAGCTCGGCACCGACCAGGAAGCCGCGTACTTGGCCGAAGTGGAGGAGCGAAAGAAGCGCGGCGAGTACTGGGGATGACCGACTACCCCGAACGACAGCTCCACTGACCATCCGGGGGAGGGGAGGAAAGGACATGCAACAGCGACAGGTGGCGCGCAGCGGCGCACCGCCACCCAGCATCTCGGCGGCTCAGTTTCCCGGGTAGACCTGGGACGCCAGGGCGAGGCCGCCGCCGAACGAGGCGACGATCAGCACGATCGCAAGCACCGGCCAATACCACATGTACCAGCGCTTCACCGCGGCCAGAATGAGCATCCCGGTCACGCCGACGATCGCGAACGCGGTGCCGCCCCAGGACACCAGGAAGGCCCAGCCCAGGTAGTCGGTGCGGCAGTTGTCGGGCCCGCACGGGTCGGTGGCGAAGGCGAAGAAGACGGTGAAGTAGGCCGCGGCGAGGCCGAGGACCGCCGCGACGCAGTACAGCACGACGGCGAGCACGACGTCCCAGGTCCGCACCGCCCGCTGCCCGGCGGGCGGACGCGCGGGCCCCGGCGGCATGCCGTACGGCGGCCAGGGCTGCGGGGTACCGGTCTGGATCATGACGCCAACGATCCCGCGTCGGTCGTCCGGGCGACTCCGGGAAACTACTCGAGTCCGCGTGCGCAATCCCCGAGCCGCGGCGGCGGCCGAATAAGCTGGGCGGCGATGAGCGACTCCGCAGCGCAGAACATCGTCTACGCCATTCCGATGCGCACCCGTTTCCGTGGCATCACGGTGCGCGAGGGAATGCTGATCCACGGACCGCTCGGGTGGGGCGAGTTCTGTCCGTTCCCCGAATACGACGACCGGGAGGCCGTCGCATGGCTGGCCACCGCCCTGGAACAGGTCACGACGGGCTGGCCCGCGCCGGTGCGCGATCGCATTCCGATCAATTGCACCGTGCCCGCCGTGGACCCGGAGCAGGCGCACGCGATCGTGGGCCGGTCCGGCTGCCGCACCGCCAAGGTAAAAGTGGCCGACCACCCCGACTCGCTCGCCGAGGATCTGGCCAGGGTGGAGGCGGTACGCGACGCGCTCGGCCGCAACGGCGCGATCCGGGTCGACGCGAACGCGGTCTGGGATGTCGACACCGCCGTGCGCCACATCCAGCGAATCGATAAGGCCGCGGGGGGTCTGGAATATGTCGAACAGCCCTGCCGGACGATCGAGGAACTCGCCGCGGTGCGCCGCCGCGTCGACGTCCGCATCGCCGCTGACGAATCCATCCGCCGCGCCGAAGACCCGCTGCGGGTCGCGGTCGCCGGGGCCGCCGACATCGCCGTCCTCAAATGCACGCCGCTCGGCGGCGTCCGGCGCGCCCTGCAAGTGGCGGAGGCGGCGGGACTGCCGTGTGTGGTCTCCTCCGCGCTCGAGACCAGCGTCGGCCTCGCCGCGCAGCTGGCGCTGGCCGGCGCGCTGCCGGAACTCGACTTCGCCTGTGGTCTCGGCACTTTGAGCCTGCTCACCGGCGATGTCACGCCGGGCGCGCTGCGAGCCTCGGACGGTTATCTCCCCGTTCTCCGCACCCCACCCGAGCCGGACCCGCAGCTGATGGAAAGCCATCGCCAACCCGATGCCGACCGCACCGCGTGGTGGCAGGAGCGATTCTCTCGTGTCAGCGCCCTGGTCCGACAGGGTCCGCCCACATGACCGCACGAAAACCCCTGTCTCCTGGCGCGTGGTCTTCCGCTGAACGTGCGGCCTTACCCGATCCGTACCCCACAGCCCAGCATCGTCGTCCGCAAGAGCAACGCCGCCTCAGGACCGATAACGCCGTCGACCAGTTCCACATAGCGGTCACAGAACTCCGGTCCGTGCGCGGCCACCGACCCAGGGGCTGACTCCAGGTGATGCGCCAGTTCATGCAAGATCACCAGTTCCCGCAGCGCCCAGGCGCTCCCGCCGGTGTGCAGCGGAACCGCTAATACGTTCTCGGCCGCCTCGTAATGCGCGGCGGTGGTCCCGGCCCGCGAGCGGACGCGCACCGCCACGGCGGCCCGGTCCCACCGCGCCCGTACCCAATTGAGAGCCAGCACCTTGTCCGCATAGCTCTGCACGGATTCCACCGAGGCGAAGCGTCGCTCGATCGGCAAGGTGAGCTGCGAACCGTAGAGTTCGACGGTGCGCGCACCGTGCTCGTCGGCGCGATCGAACACCCCGCGTACCAACTGCTCGGCGTCGTATACCTTGGCGCGCTGGCTGTCGCGCGCCGTCATGGTCGCGAAGCCGATCTCGCGACAGCGGGCACCAGCCGGTTACCGAAACCCGCCGATGGCGCGCGGCCACGCCCGCCCGCACGCCCGAGGTTGTGCACGCTGGTCAACCACCCTCGGATGAGCTCAACTTCCGCCGGGCAGCCGGGAGTTCGGGCGAGGTACCGATCCGTGCGGCCCGGCCCGCGCGATCCCCCGCCGCCCGCGCCGCCGCCGAATGCCCCGCCGACGCCTGCGGGCCGCGCCAGGTGCCCCGTGCCTCCGACGTCTTGGCGTAGAAGTCTGTGAGCTCGATCTCTTTGGCGCGCAATGCCAGCGCCGTGCCGGTGGCCTCGGCTTCCCGTGGCAACACCTCCGCTTCGACCTCGGCCTTCACCTCCGTCAATCGCCGCCCGATCCGCGCGGCGAACGCCATCTGGAAGTTCAGCCGCGCTGTCACACCCGCGACCGGCGCCTGCACCCGGCGCCGGACCGGACGACCCCATCGCTTCTCCACCACGATCTTCTCGACGGTGGCCGATTTGTATGCGCCCGACTTGATGTACTGGTCGGACGCGCGCACCATCTGCACGAGCAGGCTGGCGTAGAGCGCCTCGCAGGTATCGATGTCGGAGTCGAATCCGTACGCGTAGACCTGCGTCGACGTACGGGCGACATCGCAGCGCACGTCGTTCGCCGCCGCGATCGCGACGAACAACTGGACATAGGTCCGCAACCCGCGCTTGCCCGGCTCACCGATCGGGATGACCCGCTGCACCGGCGTGGGCCTGCGCTCGCGTCCCGCGATGTGCGCCCGCGCCACAGCGAGGTCGATGGACGACTTCGTGGCCAGGCGCTGAGCCGCGGCGAGGAATGCTTCGGCCTCGTGCTCGTTGTCGGTGGCCTCGGCCTTGCGCAGCAGTCCACCGATGCGGGTGAGCATCCGATCGGGAACCGCGTTCGGCGAAGTCATCGCGCCCCAGCCTAGTGGGCGAAGCCGGTCGAAGTCCGACCGCAGGCGGCTTCGGCACGAGCGAAGCCCGGATAACCGCCCAACGAGAACTACCTCGTTCGATCGCTCGCTACCGCGGTGAGCCCGCTGGGCCCGATCACGATGTCGCAATGGACACCGAGTCGATCCATCTCATACAGCGCCTCGTACAGGTGAGTGGACATCAGCATGTACCACCAGCTCAGGGGCGTATGGTCGGGTTCGTCATCCGGAACCCTCGACGCGATCCGCGCGTAATAGTCGCTGATCGCGTCTTCGCTGAACTCGATCGCGACCGGCGGCGCCAGCTCGACCTCCCCCCGGGCCGTGATCCTGAGCCCGCCCTTCTCATCGGTCGCCACGTTAAGTCCCAACCCGCGCGCGGCGCGGGCCACCGATTCGGTCAGCTCGGCTGATGTCGGATCAGCGTGCACACCGACCTCCTGGAACAGCCGTAATGATCTTTCCACTGCCAGTAACGATCACCGTAGGTTGAACGGTCTGTGCAATCCGACCGCTCGCTTTGTTGACCAGGTAGATCTGGCCTGTATGGCAAAACTTCCCGCCGTCTTGCGTCGTGAACTTGTCCGGCGAGGACAGTGACTTCTCGATCGCCATATCGACCTTCTCGATCGCCATATCGGCGATATCGCGCCAGTTGCGTCGCTCGATCGCCGCCAGGCCCTCCCATTCGGCCATGTGGCGATCCTTGATATGACGGAATCCACTGTCCCTGTTCCCGCACAGCAACGTGCCCGGCTTGCCTCCCACAGGCCCGGTAGTGATCGAGAAGGTTCTGACTACTTTTGCGTCGTTGTCCAGAACAGTGATTCCGGCACACACAGCAGATAACGCCACGCGAATTCCGATAGACACGCGAATTCCTCCCCCCGCGATAACGCGGCGAACTCAACTCCCATCAACTGCAAGTGCCTGCCTGCATGTGTAGGCACCCCTCCGCGAGAAGAGCACTTCCGAACGACGGCCGCCCACCCGCGAGCCGGATCACCGAGATCCAAGTGGGACACACTCACAGAGACAGTTAGTGCAACCTCGAACGCCTGTCGGGAATGTACCGAACGTACGAACCCCCCGTCGGTAGCACGAGACTACCACCGAATTATCGAGTGGCGGAGGATATTACGAATTGCCCCAGCTTCACCGGAACCACCTTGTGGCCACCGCGTGTACCGCCGAGCGCATCCTGGGAACAGGCCCCACGAGCTGCTCCTACCGCCACTGTCCCGCACTCCGGATCGACACCATGTATCTTGCCTTGTGCACCGGCAGGGTGTGCTGCCGCTCACGAATGATCCTGGAGTGTTTGCGATGGCTGTGAAGAAGGTGTCGTCCCTACGTTCGTCGCTGGTGCCGCGAGCCGCGGTGGCGGTCGCCTCGGTCGGGCTGCTGACCGCGACGTTCACCAGCGCCTGCTCCAGCGACAGCGGCGGCAGCCCGACCGGCCAGAACCTCACCGGTCGCGGTCCGATCACCTATGTCGAGGGCAAGGACACCACCGAGACCGGCGCGGTCAAGCAGCTGATCGAGCGCTGGAACGCCGCGCACCCGGACGAGCCGGTGACGTTCAAGGAACAGTCGAACGACGCCTCTCAGCAGTACGACGACCTGGTCGAGCACATGCGGTCCAAGCAGTCCAACTACGACGTGGTCGCCTTGGACGTGCCGTGGACCGCCGAGTTCGCCGCCAAGGGCTGGATCCAGCCGCTGAAGGACTCCTTCACCATCGACACCAGCGCGCTGCTCTCCCCGCCGGTCGCCAGCGCGACCTACAACAACACGCTCTACGCCGCGCCGCGCAACACCAACGGCGGCCTGCTGTTCTACCGCAAGGACCTGGTGCCGAATCCGCCCAAGACCTGGAACGAACTGCTCGCCCAGTGTCCCATCGCGCGCCAGCAGAACATCGGTTGCTACGCGGGCCAGTTCGCGCCCTACGAGGGCCTGACCGTGAACGCGGCCGAGGTGATCAACGCCTATGGCGGCAGCTTCGTCGGCGCCGACGGCAAGACCCCCACCGTGAACAGCGCGCAATCCCGCGCCGGACTGAAGGTCCTGGTCGACGCGTACAACAACGGTGACATCCCCAAAGAGGCCATCACCTTCAAGGAGCCCGAGTCCAGCAACGCCTTCGCACAGGGCAAGTTGATGTTCCTGCGCTCGTGGCCGTCCACCTTCGGTGACGTCGGCGGCGAGGCCTCCGCCGTGAAGGACAAGTTCGCGGTGGCCCCGCTGCCAGGAGAGAACGGCGTCGGCGCCTCCACCCTCGGCGGCTACAACGCGGCGATCAGCGCCTACTCCAAGAACAAGGCCACCGCGCTGGACTTCCTGCGCTTCCTGATCAGCGAGGACGCGCAGCACATCGTCGCCGCGGGCGCGCTGCCCTCGGTGCGCGCGTCCATGTACGACGACCCGGCGCTGATCGCGAAGATGCCGTACCTGCCCGCGCTCAAGGACTCCATCTCCAGCGCGGTGCCGCGCCCGGTGACACCCTTTTATCCCGCGGTGAGCAAAGCCATCCAGGACAACGCTTATGCTGCGTTGAACGGAACCAAGTCCGTCGACGACGCGATCACCGGCATGCAAAAGGGCATCGAAACCGCCGGATCGTGAGCGGTTGAGCGCAACGGACCCGACGAACCCGCAGGAGAGAAACGGTGTCGGATCCTTCGGGAACGGCGACTAGCGTGCCGAAAGACGACGAGTTCGTTCCGGCCGGGCGCGGCTTCGCCGCCAGGACGGCCCTGGAATTGCGACGATCCGGGAAAGCCTGGGTGTTCGTCACGCCCGTGCTGATCGCGCTCGCGGTCGTCATCGGGTATCCCGTGATCCGGGCGCTGTGGATGTCCTTCCAGAAGGACCCCGGCCTCGACCCGGCGACCGGCATGTTCGTCGAAGGCGGCAACGCCGGGTTCGCGAACTACACGCACTGGCTGCTGCAGCAGTGCCAGGTCGCCACCGGCGAGACGGTGGCCTGCCCGACCGGCAACCTCGGCTCGCAATTCTGGGTGGCCATCGGGGTCACCCTGTTCTTCACGGTCGTCACCGTCGCGCTCGAAGCGACGCTCGGTCTCGGCATGGCCATGGTGATGGGCAAGACCTTCCGTGGCAGGGCGCTGCTGCGGGCGGCCGTGCTGATTCCGTGGGCCATCCCGACCGCCGTCACCGCGCGGTTGTGGGAGTTCATGTTCCAGTACGACGGCGTGGTGAACCGCGTACTCGGCACGCACATCCTGTGGACCTCCGACGCGTGGCCCGCCCGGTTCGCGGTGATCGCGGCCGACGTCTGGAAGACCACGCCGTTCATGGCGCTGCTGCTGCTGGCCGGACTGCAAGTGATTCCGGCCGACGTGTACGAGGCGGCTCGCGTCGACGGCGCGTCGGCCTGGCAGCGGTTCACCCAGATCACCCTGCCCCTGCTGAAGCCCGCCCTGCTGGTCGCGGTGCTCTTCCGGACCATGGACGCCCTGCGGATGTACGACCTGCCCGCGATCATGACGCTGGGCAACCCGTCCACCCGCACGGTGTCGATCCTGGTGGTCGATCAGGTCCGGCAAGGCCCCAACAGCGCGGCCGCGTTGTCCACGATCACCTTCCTTTTGATCTTCGCCGTGGCGTTCGTGCTGGTGAAGATCCTCGGCGCGAACGCGGTTCGCACCCAGGAAGAACAGCGGGAGGCGCACTGATGTCCGTGCAGACGGCGCAAAAACCGGCAACCGACACCTCCGCCGCGCGGCCGGTTCCGTGGACCAAACGACTCGGTTCGGTACGCCTGTACCTCGGCGCGCTGATCGTGCTGGTCTGGGGTCTCGCGCCGTTCTACTGGATGGCGGTCACCGCGTTCCGCGACCCCGACTACACCTTCGACAACACTCCGTGGCCGACGCACGTGACGCTGGAGAACTTCCGCAACGCGTTCGATACCAGCCGCGGCAACAATTTCGGCAAGGCGCTGGTCAACAGCATCGTCATCGGCTCCATCACGACGGCGATCGCGCTGGTGATCGGCGTGCTCGCCGCGTACGCGCTGGCACGGCTCACCTTCCACGGCAAGTACGTGGTGTCCGGCCTGATCCTCAGCGCCTCGATGTTCCCGGTGGTCGTGCTGGTGACCCCGCTGTTCCAGCTGTTCACCAACCTCGGCTGGATCGGCGAGTACCAGGCGATGATCATCCCGAACATCTCGTTCGTGCTGCCGATGACGGTCTACATCCTCGCGTCCTTCTTCGCCGAACTGCCGTGGGAACTAGAAGAAGCCGCCCGGATCGACGGCGCCACCAAGTTGCAGGCGTTCCGGCTGGTGATGCTGCCCTTGGCCGCTCCCGCCGTGTTCACCACCGCGATCCTCGCGTTCATCGCCGCGGTCAACGAATACCTGCTCGCGCGTTTGCTTTCCAGCGACAAGACCGAACCGGTCACCGTCGCGATCGCCCGCTTCTCCGGCAACAACCCGCTGGTTCAGCCGTACGCGGCGATCATGGCGGCAGGCACCATCGTCACCATCCCGCTGGTCGTCATGGTCCTGCTCTTCCAGCGCCGCATCATCTCCGGCCTGACCGCGGGCGGCGTGAAGAGCTGAGTCGATCGGCTGTGTGCAACGGCCGGAAAGTGGAAAGCCGCTTGTGAGAGAACACGGTAAACTCTGGCTTTCGACGCTCTTTTCCGTTCGTTCGTGCAGGTGAGTTCGTCCGGCGCTCCGGGAGGAGATGATCGTGAGCTCGTTCCGCAAACCGCGAGGACGTGGACGCGGCGCCAAGGGGGCTCCCCCGACCGCACCGTATGCCTCGATCGCGGGCTGGACGCAGCGGGCGGATGCGGCGAAGCGGGACGCACGGAACCGGCGCGAACGCGTCGAGGCCCGCCGGAAATCACGGCCGCCCATCCCGCGTCCGGCGGAGCCGAATCGGCCGCCGCGCAGCAGAGCCGAACGTATCCGTCGCCTGCTGCTGGCCTTGTTCATCCTCTTCGGCGTGGTGCCCGCGCTGCTGTCCGTCCTGGCATACTGGAGCGCCGAGATCCCGGATCCGAATGCGGTGCAGACGAATCAGATCGCGACCATCTTCGCCTCCGACGGCGGCACCGTGCTCGCGAAAATCGTTCCGCCGGACGGAAACCGGACGCCGGTCCCGTTGTCCGAGGTGCCGCGGCCGGTACGCGACGCGGTGCTGTCGGCGGAGGACCGCAATTTCTACACCAATCCCGGTTATTCGACTTCCGGCTTCCTGCGTGCCGCACGGGACAACCTGCTCGGCAAGGACAATGCGGGCGGCGGCTCCACGATCACCCAGCAGTACGTCAAGAACGCGTTCCTCGGCTCCGAGCGCACCGTCACCCGCAAGATGCGCGAGCTGATCATCGCGGCGAAGATGGCGCGGCAGTGGAGTAAAGACGACATCCTCGCCGCGTACCTCAACACCATCTACTACGGCCGGGGGTCCTACGGCATCGCCGCGGCGGCCAAGGTCTACTTCGGCAAACAGGTCGATCAGCTGACCCTCGCGGAGGGCGCGGTGCTCGCGGCGCTGATCCGGACACCCTCGATCCTGGACCCGGAAACCCACCTCGCGGACCTCAAAGCGCGCTGGCGCTACGTGCTCGACGGCATGGTGGAGATGGGCGCGCTGGCGCCGGGCGATCGCGACGCGACCATCTTTCCGCCGATCATCCCGCTCACCCAGATCCCGGACGACAACGTGACCCGCGGCCCCGAGGGCCTGATCCGCAATCAGGTGGTGCGCGAACTACGCGACTCCGGCATCAGTGAGCGCGACTTGAACAAGGGCGCGTTGCAGATCACCACGACCATCGACACCAGGGCGCAGCAGGCGGTGCTGGGCGCGGTGCGCGACCGGCTCGGTGCGCAGCCACCGGAACTGCGCGCCGCCGTGGTGTCGATCGACCCGCGCTCCGGCGCGGTGCGCGCGTACTTCGGCGGCTACGACGGTATCGGCTTCGATTTCGCCCAGGCGCCGTTGCAGACCGGGTCGGCGTTCAAGGTCTTCGCGGCGATCGCCGCGCAGCAGCAGAGCATCCCGCTGTCTCGCGTGCTGGACAGCTCCCCCGTGACCGACCGCGGTACCCGGATCACCAACGTGGACGGCGAATCGTGCGGCAAGTGCACCATGGCGGAGGCGCTGAAGCGCTCGCTGAACACCAGCTTCTACCGGTTGACCATGACGATGTTCGACGGCCCGCAGGCGATCGCGGACGCGGCGCACGCGGCGGGCATCCCGGAGGAACTGCCGGGCGTGCCGGGCAAGACCCTCACCGAGGACGGCGGGCGACCGCTGAACGGGATCGTCCTCGGGCAGTATTCGGTCCGGCCCATCGACATGGCCTCGGCATACGCCACGATCGGCGCGTCAGGCGTCTATCACCGGCCCTATTTCGTCCAGCGCGTGGTGACCGGTGATGGGCGGGTGCTCCTGGATCGCGGCCCGGACCAGCAGGTCGGTGAACAACTGCCCGAGGGGCGGCAGAGCATCCCCCGCAGGATCGCGGAGAACACCACCGAGGCCATGCTCCCGATCGCGGCCTACTCCAATGGGCACGCGCTGAAGAACAACCGTCCCTCGGCCGCCAAAACCGGAACCACGCAACTCGGTACGAGCGACCTGAACAAGGACGCGTGGATGATCGGGTTCACCCCGTCGCTGTCCACGGCGGTATGGATCGGAACCGAGCAGTCCCAGCCGATCCGCACCGCGCGCGGCGCCGACATCTACGGCTCCGGCCTGCCCGCCGACATCTGGAAACAGGTGATGGACGACGCGCTCGACGGCACACCCATCGAACAGTTCCCGGGGACGCAGGCCCCGGACCGGCCGAATCAGAGCAAGCCGCCCTCGGGCGGCCCCTACGACATCCTCAATCCCCCGCAGCAGTCACCGCAGCGCGAACCCGTCGTGATCATCCCGTCTAGCCCCCAACCGCCCAGAGAGGTGGAGATTTTCCCGGGCCTGAGCATTCCGGTTCCTGGATAGCGATGATGCTGTGACCTTCCGTGGCCCGGCGGAACGCATGACATGGCAGCATCGTTTGCCAGAGTGAGAGCGAACAGCGAGTGCGTCGGAACGGGCCGACGCCGAAACCGCGGAAACGATGCGGAAGGATATGCGCTCGAGCGACGACAGCGCGGCGCGAGCGGCGGGCCCGGAGGCGGTAGCCTGCGCACCATGGAGGGCACCGGGAGCGACGCCAATTGAAGACAGACGAGACATAGGGGCTACGCCGGTGGATTTCAATGTCGTTGACCAACCCGAGACGCTGGTAGCGGGAACAGTGCTTCGCAGCCCCGCGCTCGCGGTCGAGGGGCCGCGCCGCGCGAAAGTCGAAGAGGCGTGGAAGCGAAACCTGGCCCGCAAGCTGCCCGGACCGCCCACCACGGCGTACGTCGACCACGCGCCGGAGATCAATTCGTACCTGACCCATATCGTCGGCTACCGCTGCCACAGCTTGGCCGACCTGCAGCCCGGCGACGTGCTCGCCCGGGTGCCCGCCGGGCGCTTCGCCCGGTTCATCGCCAGCGGCGACAATCTCGGCGACACCATCGTGAGCATCTGGCGAGCGGTCTGGGACGCGGAGGCCGCGGGGCGGCTCCTGCGCGCCTATACCGGCGACTGGGAACACTATCCGGACGCACGAACGGTGGAAGTCTTCGTGGCATTGGCAGACGAGCAGGGCAACGGGTAGGAACAGACAGTGGACTTCGAGATCGTCACTTTGCCGCAGAGCATGGTCGCCGGCCTGACCGTGCCGCTGGCCGGCCGCGAGGTGACCGCGCGTGACCTCGACCTGGTGAACTTCACGTGGGACCGGTATCTGGCGCGGGAGAAGACCGTGCCCCGGGTGGCCGCCTACATCGGCCAGAACGATCACGCCGTCGCGGTGCTCGGCTACGAGATCGCTGGGATGGACGAGTTGGACCCCGGCGATGTGCTCACCCTCATCCCGCAAGGCCGCTACGCCAAATTCGTCGTCGCCGACAAGCCCTACGACCTGCTGCGCACCGCCTGGGCGCAGGTGGCGAAGGCCGAGAACGCGGGAACCATCACCCGTTCTCACACCGCCGAGGTAGAGCGCTACACCGGACCGGCGTCGGTGGAGGTCTACGTCTCCCTGGACTAGCGCGGACGTCGTACCAACGCAGCCGGCCGGAGGCATTGCCTCCGGCCGGCTTGCGTCGGTCTGCCGAATTACTCCGCGCCGATGATGAAAGCTTCCAGCTGGGTGCGCGCGATGTCGTCGGCCAGCTGCTGCGGGGGGGACTTCATCAGGTAGGCCGAGGCCGGGATGACCGGTCCGCCGATGCCGCGATCCTTGGCGATCTTCGCCGCGCGCACCGCGTCGATGATGATGCCCGCGGAGTTCGGCGAGTCCCACACCTCGAGCTTGTACTCCAGGTTCAGCGGCACGTCACCGAAGGCGCGGCCCTCCAGGCGTACGTAGGCCCACTTGCGGTCGTCGAGCCAGCCCACGTGATCGGACGGGCCGATGTGCACGTCGTTGGCGCCGAGTTCCTTCTTGAGGTTGCTGGTCACGGCCTGGGTCTTGGAGATCTTCTTCGACTCCAGGCGCTCACGCTCGAGCATGTTCTTGAAGTCCATGTTGCCGCCGACGTTGAGCTGCATGGTGCGGTCGAGCTGCACGCCGCGATCCTCGAACAGCTTGGCCATCACGCGGTGGGTGATGGTCGCGCCGACCTGGCTCTTGATGTCGTCACCGACGATCGGGACACCGGCCTTCGTGAACTTCTCCGCCCAGACCGGGTCGGAGGCGATGAACACCGGCAGCGCGTTGACGAACGCGACACCCGCGTCGATCGCGCACTGCGCGTAGAACTTGTCGGCTTCCTCCGAACCCACCGGCAGGTAGGACACCAGCACGTCGACGTTGTTGTCCTTCAGCACCTGCACCACGTCGACCGGCTCGGCCTCGGACAGCTCGATGGTCTCCGCGTAATACTTGCCGATGCCGTCGAGGGTCGGGCCGCGCTGCACGACGACGTCGCTCGGCGGCACGTCGGAGATCTTGATGGTGTTGTTCTCGCTGGCGAAGATGGCCTCGGCCAGGTCGAAGCCGACCTTCTTCGCGTCCACATCGAACGCGGCGACGAACTTGACGTCGCGGACGTGGTAGGGCCCGAACCGCACGTGCATCAGACCGGGAACGGTCGCGGACTCGTCCGCGTCCCGGTAGTACTGCACGCCCTGGACCAGCGAAGAGGCGCAGTTTCCCACACCTACGATGGCGACGCGAACCTCTGTGGCGTTGTCAGCTTTCTCGATGTCACTCATGGCCGGTATTTCCCTCTTTCTGTGGTGCCGCCTTCGTCGATTGCTCCGCCGCAATCAACTCGTTGAGCCAGCGCACTTCGCGCTCGCTTGATTCGAGTCCGAGTTGATGGAGCTGCCGGGTGTAGCGATCCAGCGAACCGCTGGCCTTCTTGATCGCCTCCCGGAGCCCCTCTCGGCGCTCCTCGACCTGACGCCGCCTGCCCTCCAGGATCCGCATCCGCGCTTCCGCGGGGGTGCGGCTGAAGAAGGCCAGATGAACGCCGAAGCCGTCGTCGGTGTAGTTCTGCGGTCCGGTGTCGGCGAGCAACTCGCTGAACCGCTCCCGCCCGGCCGGAGTCAGTTGGTAAACCCGTCGCGCACGGCGAGTCGTCGCGCCCGCGGGGATCTCCTCGGCGATCAACCCGTCCGCCTGCATGCGGCGCAGCGTCGGGTAGAGGGATCCGTAGGAGAAGGCACGAAACGCCCCGAGCAGGCCGGTCAACCGCTTGCGCAGTTCGTAGCCGTGCATGGGCGATTCGAGGAGCAGCCCGAGGATTGCCAGTTCGAGCACCGGGCTTCACCCCCTGACTGTTGTACAGACCTAACCGATGGATGCGACTTTCCACTATATCGGAGCGATACATCTGTGCACAGAGGTGGCCTAGGTACCGGCGTTGCAATGGTTCAGCGAGAGGCGGGGAAGACCGCGATCGGCTCGCCCGCGAAGGTGACCTTCGCGTACCCGGACGCGCCGCCTTTGCACTTCACGTAGATATTCGCCACGGGACCGCGCTCGACCGCGCCAGGAGTGTCGAACGCCAAGCCGACGTGGCTGATCTCGCCGTCCGCGCACCGCACCGTCTGCCGCGCGCCGGCCAGCAGCCGGGCGATGGCGGGCACGTCGACGGCGGCGAGGTCGAAGGTGGGCGTCCCCGTTTTGCGCTCGGCGGTCCGCGAGGTGCGGAAGTCGCCGTTGTAGTAGTAGTCGCCGGTCTGCGACTCGTTGCCGGGCTGCTGCCGGTCCACGATGACGTACTTCGGGTACAGCGTGACGTCGTCGGCGATCAGGTCGCCGAACTCGGCCCGGTACTCCGCGAGAAAGTAGGCCAGGCCCGCACCGGTGGTCATATCGGGAACCTTCTCCGACGACCCAGGCAGATCGATGCCGCACCGGCTGATCGCGCCCACCATCGCACCCGCGACCAGAGCGGCAGCGATCGTGTAGACCGGCGCCAACCAGCGCCGTGGACGCCGACGGTCCACGCGGACCACCGGGGCGTTCGCGAGTTCACCCGGAATCTGCAGATCGCCGATCAACGCGTCGAGCTCGCCGAAGGACCTGGCGCGCATCGCCTCGGCGGTCCGCGCGGCGTGCTCGCCCGCGGTGAGCTGGCCATCGGCCAGCGCGGCATCGAGCAGGCCGCAGACATCGGCGCGGTCGGTGTCGCGGGCGCGGATGCCGCTGTATCGGGTGGTCGCCATCGCCTATCCCTCGAACGGCCGGACGAGGCGGATCTCGCCCGCCGGGGTCAGCGTGAAGTAGCCGTTCTCCCTGACCGGGTTGTTCACATGAACGGTGATGGTTGGTTCGACAGACCCCCTGTCGCCCTTCGCACTCACCATGAAATGCGACACAGCGCCGCCCGGCACGCGGGTGATCGTGGCCGCGTCGGCGAGCGCCCGGCCGATCGCGTCCGCGTTCAACGTGCCCAGATCCACCGACGGCGTGTCGGCCTTGCGCGTCTCGATTTTCCCGGACTGGGCGAACCCACCGCGGTAGTCGTAGGCGACCTTCCGGTTCTGCTGGCCCGGCACCGCACGGACGAGCGTGGCGTAATCCTCGTGCATATACAGCTCGTCGACTTGGAGGTCGCCGAATTTCCGCTGGTAGTTGCGCAGGAATGTGGCGATTCCCTCGGTGGTGTGCGGGCTCGGCGTAGGGATCACCAGAGGCTGCACCGCCCCCTGGTCCAGCACGGGCAGCGCTTGCGCCGCCGGTCGCGGTTCCGCCTCCCGGGCGACCGCGAGGTATCCGGCGCAGGCGGCCAGCACCGCGGCCACGGTCACCGCACCCACGTACCACTGACGGCGACGCGAACGCGGCGGCCGCGGCGCGGGGGCGGTATCGCGGGACCGCTGCAAGTCCGAGACCAGATCCTTCAGATCCCCCAGGGTGCGCGCCTCCGCGGCGAGTTCGGTGAGGGTGTCGTGCTCCTCTTCCGACAGCTGGCCGTCGGCGCGGGCGGAGTCGAGCAGGTCGCGAGTAGTGGCGCGATCGGCATCGCGCGCCCGGGTGTGATCGGGATAACTTCCCCCGGATGCCGAGCGGCGCAAGATTTTTCGCGTGGCCGACGAGCGCTGCGCGGTGAACCCGCGCGCAGCGGCGGGGGTTTGCAGATCGGCGGTGAGCGCGGCCAGTTCGCCGAGCGTTTTCGCCGCCGCGGCCTGCGCGATTCGGTCGTGATACTCGTCGGCGCCGAGCTGGCCTTCGGCGTAGGCGGCATCCAGCAGGCTGGACGCGGTGGCGCGGTCGAGGTCACGCGCTCGCGTGCGCCCGGATGCTGCGGTGGACACAGACGGATCGTAATCCGGATAACGACGCGACGCGCCGGATCCGGCACCCGCCGGAGCCGGTCAATCCGCACAGCCCGGGGCGGCCCGATTCCAACACCGCTACTCTGGTTCTCGTGCGAATTCAGCGGCAAGTTGTCGACTACGCCCTCCGGCGCCGGTCGCTGCTGGCTGACGTCTATGCGGGCAGAGTCGATGTCGCCGAGGTGTGTGATGCGAATCCCTATCTCCTACGTGCGGCGAAGTTCCACGGTCGGGGGAGTGAGGTCACATGCCCCATCTGCCGGAAGGAACAACTGACCCTCGTATCCTGGGTCTTCGGCGACGGCCTCGGGCCGGTCGCCGGATCGGCTCGCACACCCGAGGAACTCGTGCGCCTCGCCGAGACGCGCGAGGAGTTCTCGGTCCATGTCGTCGAGGTATGCAGGACCTGCAGCTGGAATCATCTGGTGCAGTCCTATGTGCTCGGTTCCACGCCTGCGCCGCCACGCCGCCGCACCGGGACACGCGCGAACCGGCGCACCGCCGCCGAATGAAGTGCCAGGTCATTCGCCCGTCGGGTGACTCGCGGAGTCGGCATGCGTCCGCCGCGGTGACGACTACCGCTGATAGCCACTTGGACCGCTACGAGTTATGGAGATCTTGTCAGTGAATTCGCCCTACGAGACTTCCCCCTACGGCGATGAGCCACATGGCGGCCGTCCTCCACAGAGTTCACGTCCAAGTCCCAATCCGTACCAGAATCCCCGTCCCGGCCCGCCGCCCGGCGCCCGGCCGGTCCCGCCGCCCGGGGGGCGTCCCATCCCCGGTGAGCCGCGCGG
>NZ_BDBB01000026.1 GCF_001612765.1 Nocardia arthritidis NBRC 100137 | reverse complement strand
GGCCTCCCAGGATCGCGCCGCCGAACTGGGCGCGGGCAAGCGCCCGCACACCCAGCTGGAGGACTCGCCACCGTCGCGGCGCAGCCTGCCCCGGCCGGACGCGCCGTCGGTCGGGGGTTCGTCGGCGATCGAGATCGTGGTCGATCGCGCCATGTCCCAGCTGGGCGTCACCTACGCCTGGGGCGGTGGCGACGAGGACGGACCCACGCTCGGCATCCGCGACGGCGGTGTGGCCGACCGCCACGGCGACTACGACAAGGTGGGCTTCGACTGCTCCGGGTTGATGGTCTACGCGTTCGCCGGCATCGGGGTCTCGCTGCCGCACTACAGCGGCTACCAGTACAACGCGGGCACCCGGGTGCCGGTCGGTGACCGCGAACGCGGCGACATGCTGTTCTGGGGGCCGAACGGCAGTCAGCACGTGGCGCTGTATCTGGGCGACGGGAAGATGGTGGAGGCGCCGGAATCCGGCGACGTGGTCAAGATATCCCCGGTCCGGGAGGGCGGCATCATGCCGTTCGCGGTGCGCATAGTGTCCTGATATCGGACATTCCGGGTGCTGTGCGGAGCCGCAGGACCGCCGAATTCCCATTCTGTCGGGTCCGGTTGCGGCACAGGCGGTGATTACCTGGAATAGTTGTGGCAGCACGCACAGGACCAAGGCGAAAGCGGGGATGTTGGTGACTTCGACGGACGGTGTGAGCGGAGTGAACTCGGCGAAGGACACGCCGGTTCCCACGCCCAGCACCCTCGAGCGTGACGTCCAGACCCTGGAGAAGGCGATCTACGAGGTCAAGCGGGTGATCGTGGGCCAGGACCGCCTGGTCGAACGACTGCTCGTCGGCGTGCTCGCGCGCGGTCACGTCCTGCTCGAAGGCGTTCCCGGCATCGCGAAGACCCTCGCCGTGGAGACCTTCGCCAAGGTGGTCGGTGGTTCGTTCGCCCGGGTGCAGTTCACGCCCGACCTGGTGCCCACCGACCTCATCGGTACCCGCATCTACCGGCAGGGCCGCGAGCAGTTCGACACCGAACTCGGCCCGGTCGTCGCGAACTTCGTGCTCGCCGACGAGATCAACCGCGCGCCCGCCAAGGTGCAGTCGGCGCTGCTCGAGGTGATGGCCGAGCGGCACGTGTCGATCGGCGGCAAGACCTACCCGATGCCGGACCCGTTCCTGGTCATGGCCACGCAGAACCCGATCGAGAGCGAGGGCGTGTACCCGCTGCCCGAGGCGCAGCGCGACCGCTTCCTGTTCAAGGTCGTCGTCGACTACCCCTCGGTGGAGGAGGAGCGCGAGATCATCTACCGGATGGGCGTCACCCCACCGGAGGCGAGCCGCATCCTGGCGCCGGAGGACCTGATCCGCCTGCAGAAGGTCGCGGCCAACACCTTCGTGCACCACGCTCTGGTCGACTACGTGGTCCGGGTGATCGCGGCGACCCGCAAACCGGCCGAATTCGGCATGCAGGACGTGGCCAGCTGGATCTCCTACGGCGCCTCCCCGCGCGCCAGCCTCGGCATCATCGCCGCGGCCCGTGCGGTCGCGCTGATCCGCGGCCGCGATTACGTGGTGCCGCAGGACGTCGTCGAGGTGATCCCGGACGTGCTGCGCCATCGCCTGGTGCTGTCCTACGACGCGCTCGCCGACGAGATCAGCCCGGAGGACGTCATCAAGCGCGTCCTGCAGACGGTCGGCCTGCCGCAGGTCGCCCCGCAGGCCGTCGCGCAGGTCGCGCCCGCGGCCCCGGCGCAGGGCGCCCCCCAACAGCAGATTCCGCAGCCGCAGCAGCAGGCCGTTCCCCAGCCGCCTAACGGGCAGCAGTCGCAGCCCGCGGGCACCCTCCCGCCGAAGTGACCTCGGCATCGGATCCGGTTGCGCCAGTGCCGATGTCGCCGTCCCACCCACCGCCGTCCTTCCACGCGGGCGAGCTGACCGACCCGAGGCTCACGGTCGCGCTCAAGACCCTCGAACTCACCGTGCGCCGCAGGCTCGACGGCGTGCTGCACGGCGATCACCTCGGTTTGATCCCCGGACCCGGCTCCGAGCCGGGCGAGGCGCGCGCCTACCAGCCCGGTGACGACGTGCGCCAGATGGATTGGTCGGTCACCGCCCGCACCACCCATCCGCATGTGCGGCAGATGATCGCCGACCGGGAGCTGGAGACCTGGATGGTGGTCGATCTGTCGGCCAGTCTCGACTTCGGCACCGCCGCCTGCCAGAAGCGTGACCTCGCCATCGCCGCCGCGGCCGCGATCACCCATCTGACCAGTGGCGGCGGCAACCGGATCGGCGCGGTCGTCGCCACCGGCGAACGATTGACCCGCATCCCGGCGCGCGGCGGGCGGGTGCACGCCCAGTCATTGCTGCGCAGCATCGCGACCACCCCGCACGCGCGCGACGGTGTGCGCGGCGACCTGCGCGGCGGCATCGAATCGCTGCGCCGCCCGCAGCGCAAACGCGGGCTCGCGGTGATCATCAGCGATTTCCTGGGTGACATCGATTGGCAGCGCTCGCTGCGCGCGATCTCGGCCAGGCACGATCTGCTCGCGGTCGAGGTGCTCGACCCGCGCGATTTGTCGCTGCCCGACATGGGCGACGTCGTGCTGCACGACCCGGAGACCGGGCGCACCCGCGAGTTCAGCGTGACCTCCACGCTGCGCGCCGATTTCGCGGCTGCCGCGCAGCGCCACCGTGAGCAGGTCGAACAGGCCCTGCGCAGCTGTGGCGCCCCGGTGCTCACCCTGCGAACCGACCGGGACTGGATCGCCGATGTGGTCCGGTTCGTGTCCACCCGGCGCCACAGCTTCGGCGCCCCGACCGGGCGGGTGCCACGTCAGTGAGTATTTCGCATTTCACCGCACAGATCTGGCTCGGATTTCTCGCCGTCATCGCGCTGATCGCGCTCGGCTACGTCCTGGTGCAGCGCAACCGGCGCAAGCACATGTTGAAGTTCACCAACATGGAGCTGCTGGAGAAGGTCGCTCCCTCGCGGCCGAGCCCGTTCCGTCACGTGGCCGTCGCGCTCCTGCTGGTCGGCCTGGTGTTCCTCACCGTGGCCGCCGCGGGACCGACCGCGGTCAAGAAGGTGCCGCGCAACCGCGCCACCGTCATGCTCGTGATGGACGTGTCGCTGTCGATGGAGGCGACCGACGTCGCCCCGAGCCGCATTCAGGTCGCCAAGCAGGCGGGCAAGGAGTTCGTCGACGGGTTGCCCGAGGGCGTGAACATCGGCTTCGTCACCTTCGCGGGCACCGCCTCGGTGATGGTCTCGCCGACGACCAACCACGAATCGGTCAAGGCCGCGATCGACAATGTGCGCCTCGCCGAGCGCACCGCCACGGGCGAAGGAATCCACACCGCGCTGCAGGCGATCCAGACCCTCGCCACGGTGCTCGGCGGCGGTCAGCAGCCGCCGCCCGCCCGGATCGTGCTCATGTCGGACGGCAAACAAACCGTTCCGAATTTCACGGACTTCGACAACCCCCGGCACGAGTACGTCGCGGCCCGGCTCGCCAAGAGCAAGAACATTCCGATCTCCACCATTTCCTTCGGCACCGCCTGGGGCGTTGTCGAGATTCCGCGCGAGGACGGTTCGCGCGATCGCGTGGAAGTCAAGGTGGATGACGACGCGATGCGGGAGATCGCGCGTTTGAGTGGTGGAGAGTTCTACACGGCGGCTTCCTTGGATGAGTTGACGAAGGTGTACAACACGCTCGAGGAGCAGATCGGATTCGAGCTGACCCGGGGCGACGCGAGCCGGCCCTGGCTGTTGCTCGGCCTCTTGCTCATCGCGACGGGAATCATCACAGGTCTGCTGTATCGGCAACGGCTTCCGTAATCGGAGCGGCGGAAAGACGTTGTCCGCCAGGAGAAGTTTCGGTACGCTCACGCTCGTATCAGTCTGGGGAGGGAGTTTCGATGCGTACTGTAATCGCGTCTGCCGCAGCTATTTTCACTGCGATGTTTCTTGTGGGTGCACCCGAAGCGGCCGCAGCGCCGTCGTGTCCGAAGGGGAGCGTCTGTATGTGGACGGGGACGAACTACACCGGCAGGATGCTCGAGTGGATTCCGGTGGTCGACTCGACCTCGTGTGTGGTGACCTACCCGAAGGGCGGCGCCGCACGTTCGGTGGTGAATCGCAGCGGTCAGTCGCTGACCTTCTGGGAAAGTTCGAACTGCAGCGGTCGTCACACGAACGGGGCCACGTCGTTTTCCGATCTCGGATTCGACGCCTACTCGGTGCACTGGTGCAGGCAGTGCTGATTCGGTAGTCGGCCGAGTTCACGATCGGGTCGTATGCGTGTGTTCCGCACGCATACGACCCGATTTTCGTGTGCGGAACTCGCGGTGAAGCGCGCCGGCATCGCAGGATCGGATCGGGGCCCGACCAGCGCCGGGCGCGGATGTGCCGCCCGTCGGCGTTTCGAACGGGTGACATCGCACGAGCACCGATGCCGGAGCATGTGTCATCACCTCGAGCATCGATGCCCGATCATCCGTGATCACCTCGACCAGGTAGGTTTAGCCCATGTCGAACACAACGTCACGTTCGGTCCTGGTGACCGGCGGTAACCGCGGCATCGGACTCGCGGTCGCGCAGCGTCTGCTTGCCGACGGTCACAAGGTGGCCGTCACGCATCGTGGGTCGGGGGTGCCCGACGGCCTGTTCGGTGTGAAATGCGATGTGACCGACAGCGAGTCGGTGGACCGCGCCTTCGCCGAGGTGGAGGCGCACCAGGGGCCGGTCGAGGTGCTCGTGGCCAACGCGGGTATCACCGACGACACGCTGCTCATGCGGATGAATGAGGAGCAGTTCACCCGCGTGCTCGACGCCAATCTGACCGGCGCCTTCCGGTGCGCCAAGCGGGCGAACCGTGCGATGCTGCGGGCGCGCTGGGGCCGGATGATCTTCCTCGGCTCGGTCGTCGGTATGAGTGGCCAAGCAGGACAGATCAACTACGCCTCGTCGAAGGCGGGTGTGATCGGCCTGGCCCGCTCTATCACCCGCGAACTCGGCTCGCGGTCGATCACCGCGAATGTCGTCGCCCCGGGCTTCATCGAGACCGACATGACCGCTGACCTTCCCGAGGACATGCGCGACATGGCCAAGAAGTTCATCCCCTTGCAGCGGCTCGGCCAGCCCGAAGACATCGCGGCTGTCGTCAGCTTCCTGGCTTCCGAGGACTCCGCCTATGTCTCCGGCGCGGTCATCCCCGTCGACGGCGGCATGGGTATGGGTCACTGACCACACCGAACGCGTAGCGCGGCCGCTCACGGCCGCCCGCAGCCAACCCCACATACGAATTTCAGGAGAACCGAGAACTCATGGGCGGACTGCTCGAAGGCAAGACCATCCTGGTCACGGGCATCATCACCGATTCGTCGATCGCGTTCCACGCGGCGGCCGTCGCGCAGGAGCAGGGCGCGAAGGTGGTGATCACCGGCATCCCGGAGCGGCTGCGGCTGATCGATCGGATCGCCAAGCGCCTGCCCCAGGAGGTCCCGCCGGCCATCGGGCTCGACGTCACCAGCGAAGAGGATCTCGCGGGCCTGGCCGACAAGCTGCGGGAACTGGCTCCGCAGGGCATCGACGGAGTGCTGCACTCGATCGCGTTCGCACCCCGCACCTTGATGGGGCCGGAGGCGCGCCCGTTCCTGGAGGGTCCCGGTCCGGACGCCGCCAAGGCGTTCGAGATCTCGGCGTGGAGCTACGCCTCGCTGTCGCGCGCGGTGCTGCCGGTGATGAACGAGGGCGGCTCGATCGTCGGCATGGACTTCGACCCGCGCACGGCGATGCCCTTCTACAACTGGATGGGCGTGGCGAAGGCGGCGCTGGAGTCGGTGAACCGGTACGTCGCGCGGGAGGTGGGCGCCGCCAAGAAGATCCGCTCGAACCTCATCGCCGCCGGTCCGATCAAGACGCTGGCCGCCAAGGCGATCGCGGGCACCGCGACCGACGACGCGGCCAAGCTCAACCAGCTCAACACCTACTGGGACGGCGCGTCGCCGATCGGCTGGGACGTCGACGACCCCACGGTGGTGGCGAAGTCGATCGTGGCGCTGCTGTCGGACTGGCTGCCGGGTACCACCGGCTCGATCATCTACGTCGACGGCGGAGCCAGCCACAACACCTGGTTCCCCGAGGACATGTCCAGCAACTGAACCGGATTCGAGGGGAGACACCGTGGTTCGGACCGCCGACGCGCTGCTGCTGCTGTCCTTCGGCGGTCCGGAGCGTCCCGAAGACGTGATGCCGTTCCTGGAGAACGTCACCCGGGGCAGGGGAGTGCCGCGCGAGCGCCTCGAGGCGGTCGCCGAGCACTACCTGCACTTCGGCGGTGTCTCGCCGATCAACGCGCTCAATCGCGACATCATCGCGGCGGTCGAGGCCGAACTGTCCGCCGCGGGCCTGGAGTTGCCGGTGTACTTCGGTAACCGGAACTGGCACCCCATGGTGGAGGACACCGTGGCGCGGATGGCCGCCGACGGCGTCGGCTCCGCGCTGGTCTTCCCGACTTCGGCCTGGGGCGGCTACTCCGGTTGCCTGCAGTACCACGAGGACATCGTCCGGGCGCGTGCGGCATTCGGTGCGGGCGCGCCGGAACTGCTGAAGCTGCGCCAGTACTTCGATCACCCGCTGTTGATCGAGGCGTTCGCCGACGCCATCCGCGCGGCGCGCGATCGGCTCGCGGCCGGACAGCGCGCCGCGGCGCGACTGGTGTTCACCGCGCACTCCATCCCGGTATCGGCCGATGCCGCCGCCGGGCCGCCGGCCGACGGTGGGCGGCTCTACAGTCGCCAGGTCGCCGACGCCGCCCGGTTGTGCGCCGCGGCAACGGGTTTCACCGACTACGACGTCGTCTGGCAGTCTCGTTCCGGTCCGCCGCAGGTGCCGTGGCTGGACCCGGATATCGTCGACCACCTGGACGATCTCGCGGCCGAGGGAGTCGAGGCCGTGATCGTCTGCCCGGTGGGCTTCGTCTCCGACCATCTCGAAGTCATCTGGGACCTGGACAACGAGGCCGCGCAGAAAGCCGCCGAGCTCGGTATGGGCTTCGTCAGGGCCGCGACGCCGGGAGCCGACCCGCGCTTCGCGAAGCTGGTCGTCGAACTGGTCTCCGAGCAGTTGCGCGGCATCGAACCCCGGCGGCTCGGGACGGTCCCGGGCTACGGCTGCACGCGTGACGGTGAACCGTGCGCGGTCGGCTGCTGTGTGGTTGCGCGCCGTCCCACGACTGGGAATTGAGGCGTCGCAGGCGCGATAGCATCGCCTGCGACCGATCGCCGAATCCGACTTCCTGGGGGGTACCTCTCGATGACCTATGCCGACGTGCTGACCAATGCCGCACTGCTCGATCCGCACGCCTGGTCCGATACGAACGTATGGACGGTGGCGCTGGACGCCACCGAGGCCAGGCGCCGCGGCCGCAGCAGTGGCGGTGGCGGTTTCTCCATCGGTGGCCTGCTGCTGTGCATCGGGGTTGTCGCGGTGGTCATCGGACTCATCATCTGGTTGAGCAAGCGAGGCAAAGCGAATCAGTCCCAGCAGCAGTACCCGCAACAGCAGCAGTTCCAGCAACAGCAGTATCCGCAGGGGCAGCAGTACCCGCAGCCGTATCCTCCGCAGGATTTCCCGGGGCAACAGCAGTACGCCGCGCCGCAGCCGTACCAGCAGCCCTATCCGTCGCAGCCGCAACAGCAGTATCAGCAGTACCCGCAGCAGCAGCCCTATCCACCGCAGCAGCCGTACCAGCCGCCGCAACCGCCGCAGCGGTGAGCCCTCCGCCTCGAATGATCAGAAGTTCGGGGCGGCCAGGCGGGTGTAGACGGTGGGGAATCCTGGGCGGGCCGCGCCGGTACCCCAAGAGGTGAGACCGGCGAGATGCCCGTCGACGATCAGCGGTCCACCGCTGTCGTACTGTGCGGTGTCGGCGGTCGTGCTGCCTGCGCAGAGCATGGTGCGGGGATCGAAGGCCGGGCCATAGGCGGCGGCGCACTCCGCGTCGATGGACAGCGGAATGTTCGCGGCGTGCAACCGGGTGTTGGCCTCGTCGGTTTCGAAGGTCGCGCCCCAGCCCAGGATGGTTGCGGTGCTGTCCGGAGCGGGCGCGGCGACGGTGATCGTCGGACCGGACTGCGGCTCGTCCAGGGTAAGGATCGCCACATCGTTCTGATAGGCGGTGGTCGTGTCGAGAACGGTCGCACGGAAGTCCGGATGAATGCGAATATCCTTGACGTGCACGGTGTTTCCGGTGTGCTCGCGGAGGTCGTCGCGGCCGAAGGTGACGGTGAGCGTCTGCGCCAGCGGACGCGCCAGAGCCACGCAGTGCGCTGTGGTGATCACCTCGTCCGGAGCGACGAGCGCGCCGCCGCAGAACTGGCCGGAAGCGCGGGTGAGGAACAAGGGCGTGCCGATGGCGGCCAGCCACGGATACTCCGCCGTCGTCGTATCGGCGCCGCCCACGATCGCCGCGGCCGGGGCGTGCAGCGCGAGACCGATCAGCACGGCGAGGGCGGCGGTGCGGCCGCGGCGGGAAAATCGCATGTCACACCGCCCGCGTCATGATGTCAGCGGCTTTCGCGCGCGGAGGCGTGCACGGCGACAAGGCGCGCGGCGCGGATCGCGTCCCACAGCGGTCGCAGCAGCGATTCCTGCGCGCCGATAGCGCTGGCGGACGTGGGCGCGGAAGCGGGCTCCCGCTGCGCCACCGTGAGGATGGCCGCCACATGATCGGCGGTGTCGAGAATGCGCCTGGCACGCAGCGGGATCGACTCGGGGTAGTCGTGGCGCGAGTAGTCGGCGAGTTCGGCTTCGATGAGTTCGCGCGGATCGGAGTCGACCGTGCCGAGCGACGTGGTGTGCAGTTTCATCAGCGCGTCGGCGGCGTCGCGGACCGCTTCGCGCATCGCGTACTCGGCCTCGCCGAGTGACATGTCGGGGCCCGGCGCCGCGGGGAGGGGGGTGCTGTACACGGTCCACTGCAGCGTGCCGTCGTCGGACCACTGCGGGATGAGGCCGGTGCCTTCGGCGCCCGGTACGCCGATCAGGATGCCCTCCTCGGCCTCGACGGCGTCGGCGGCGAACGCCGTGCCGCTGGGAACTCCGCGTACGTCCCCCGGGACGGGCAGCACCAGCCGCAGCTGCGCCCCGGGCTGGGCCATCGTCTCGCGAATCACCTTGAGCAGCGCCATGACTCCGCTTCCCGGCAGGTTGCCGTGTGCGGACCAGGGTAGGTCGGTGCGGCCTCCGGTGATCGGGTCGCCCGCCGCGATCGTGTGCTTCGGCGCCCACGCGTGCAAGGCGGCCAAAACGTCGTCGGGCGCGCTGCGGCCGGCCAGCCAGGAGCTCGCCCACACCGTCAGCGTCGCACTTGGAGAGCACATAATTATCGAGCATAAAGGGTGGGCGCTACCGGTGGGCATCCATGCGCGAGGGCATTCGTGAGCAGCGCGGAAACCGGGGGCGCCGCGCTGCCCGCGACGAGCCGGTCCGCGCGGATACCGTCCGGGATCTGGCCGGGCCCCTGCTCCGGAACCCGCTAGTCCGGTTCGGTGACGAAATCGATGAGGCGCTCGACCGCGCCGATGAGCGGCGCTTCCAGATCGCGGAAGGAGCTCACCGCGTCGTACACCCGCCGCCAGCCGTCCTGCGGAGAGCCCCAGCGCAGCCGTTCGCAGACGCCGGTCTTCCAGTCCTCGTCGCGCGGCACCCGAGGCCACTGCGCGATCCCGAGGGTGGACGGGCGCACCGCCTGCCAGACGTCGACGAACGGGTGACCGGTCACCAGGACGTGCGGCCCGAGTCCGGTGGTCAGCTGGGTCTCCTTCGATCCGGTCACCAAGTGGTCGACCAGCACGCCGACCCGCCTGCCCGGGCCCGGCCGGAATTCGGCCAGGCGCGCGGCCAGATTGTCCAGGCCTTCCAGCTGCTCCACGACGACGCCCTCGACGCGCAGATCGTGGCCCCACACCCGCTCGACGAGCGCGGCGTCGTGGACGCCCTCCACCCAGATCCGGCTGCCACGGGCGATCCGGGCGCGCAGACCATCGACCCGGGTGGAGCCGGAGGCGGAACGGCTCGGCGTCTTCGGCGGGGCCGTCGTCGGCCGCACCAGCGTCACGGGCTCGCCGTCGATGAGGAACGCGGCCTCGCGCAGCGCGAACAGGCGGACCGCGCCGCGCTCGTCCTCCAGCTTGACGAACTCGCCGTCGTAGCTGCGATCGAATCCGACCACCGCGCCGCAGAATCCGGTGGCGGCGTCCTCGACGACCAGGTCGCGATCCGCGGTGACCGTCGGCACCACCCTCTTCTTCGATCGAGGATGTCCGGAGTAGATGTCGCCATACCTGTCACGCCCGCTCACCCGCTTGAAGCTAGCACCGCCGCTGTGGCTTTCGACGCACCCGGGTCACCGCGCGTTCGCGGCCGGAATTCATCGGGAGTACTCGCGAAGGTCGCGCCCGATATCATGATCGGCGCACTACAGTGGTCGTGTGGCCGCAATTTTTTGGCTGGTCGCGGGCATTCTGCTCGCGGCGGCGGAGATGCTCACCGGCGATTTCACCCTGCTGATGCTCGGCGTCGCCGCGCTGGGCACGGCGGGTGTCAGTGCGGCGGCGGACACCTCGCTCGTGGTGGATGCCATCGTCTTCGCGGTGGTCTCGGCGGTGCTGTTCCTCGGCGTGCGGCCGATCATCCGGCGTCGCTTCGGAACTCCGCCGCCCACGCCGACGAACGTCGACGCGCTGCCGGGGAAGACCGCCCTGGTGCTCGAACAGGTCGCCGCGCACTCCGGCCAGGTGAAACTGGGCGGTGAAGTGTGGACCGCGCGGCCGATGGACACGACCGAAGTCTACGAACCGGGTACGACCGTGTATGTCATGAAGATCGACGGCGCGACCGCCGTCGTCTGGAAAGGGCCTTGATGCCTGTACTGATCGTTGCCGCCGTCCTCGTGTTGCTGGTCGTGGTGGTGGTCTTCAAGTCGATCGCGTTGGTGCCGCAGGCCGAGGCCGCGGTGATCGAGCGACTGGGACGGTATTCGCGTACCGTGTCCGGCCAGCTGACGTTCCTGGTGCCGTTCGCCGACCGGGTGCGCGCCAAGGTTGATCTGCGGGAGCGGGTGGTGTCGTTCCCGCCGCAGCCGGTGATCACCGAGGACAACCTGACCCTGCACATCGACACCGTGGTCTATTTCCAGGTGACCAGCCCGCAGGCGGCGGTCTACGAGATCAGCAACTACATCGCCGCCGTCGAGCAGCTGACCGTCACCACGCTGCGCAACGTCGTCGGTGGTATGACGCTCGAGCAGACCCTCACCTCCCGCGACTCGATCAACGGCCAGCTGCGCGGCGTGCTGGACGAGGCGACCGGGCGCTGGGGGCTGCGCGTCGCGCGGGTCGAGCTGAAGAGCATCGATCCGCCTCCGTCGATTCAGGAGTCGATGGAGAAGCAGATGAAGGCCGACCGGGAGAAGCGCGCCATGATCCTCACCGCGGAGGGCCAGCGCGAATCGCAGATCAAGACGGCCGAGGGCTCGAAGCAGGCGCAGATCCTGTCCGCCGAGGGCGCCAAGCAGTCGTCGATCCTGGCCGCCGAAGGCGAACGGCAGAGCCGCATCCTGCGGGCGCAGGGTGAGCGCGCCGCCGCCTTCCTGCAGGCGCAAGGCCAGGCCAAGGCCATCGAAAAAGTCTTCGCCGCCATCAAATCCGGCAAGCCGACGCCGGAACTGCTTGCCTACCAGTACCTGCAGACGCTGCCCATGGTCGCGCGCGGTGACGCCAACAAGGTGTGGCTGGTGCCCAGCGATTTCGGCAAAGCTCTGGAAGGGTTCGCCAAGAGCTTCGGCACCCAAGGCGAGGACGGTGTGTTCCGGTACGAACCGCCCGCCTCGGACGGCGCGGAAGCCAAGCCGGAGGACGACTCCGATGTCGCGGACTGGTTCGACACCGCACCCGACCCGACCATCGAGCGAGCCGTGCGGGCCGCCGAGGCGACGGCGCGGACTCCGGTCGAGGGACTGACACCGACACCGACACCGCCTCCGCAGAGTTTCGAACCGTCGCCGCACCAGCCGGTCATCCCGCCGCAGGAGGCTTTCCCGCCCCAGCAGCAGCCGCCGCCGCAGCAACAACAACAGCCGCCGCAGCAACCGCCGGCCCAGCGCCCCGACGACCCGCACGGCCGTCCTTGGCAGCCGCCGGAGAACTTCTCGAAGTAACACCACCCGACCGCCCCGGACTCCCTGAGTCCGGGGCGGTCGGGTGGGTGTCGGCCGAATCGTTCAGCGGGGCAGGCCGGTGGCACGGATCGCGGGGAGCATGACGTCGGCGACGCCACGCATGCCCTGCGGGGTGAGGTGATAGGGGATGAGTGTTTCGGTGGCGATGACGGGGTCGATCCAGCGGACACCGACGGGCGCGCACGCGTCACGACCCGCCGAGGCGGCGCGGGTGTCGACGTAGGTCGCGCCGTGCGCGGTGGCGACGCGGGCCACCACGGTGTTGAGGCGGTCGAAGGCCGCTTGGATGGGCGCGGCGTCGGACGGTCGAAGACCGACCAGCTCCGGACAGCCGCCGTCGCGCACATAGGTCGGCCAGCCGTCGACGACGATCATCGCCCGCGGCGCCAGAGCCGAAACCTCTTGCAACGCGGCCGCATAGGGCGTCGCGATCGCGTCGATGGCGGCGTCCCAGTCCGGACCGGCGCACCCACCGGCGCCGGAGAGGCCGTAGACATGGCAGGCGACGATGTGCTCGGCCATCAAGGCGTCATTGGCGCCGATATGCACCGTGACCAGCCTCGTGCCGGGGCCGAGGGCCTCGAACTGCGGTGGAATGCCAGGCTGCTGCGCGGCGGCGAGATCCGGGATGCGTGCGGAGTTGCAGGTGCGGTCGTCGAGCTGCAGACCGAGCTCCCCGGCGATCAGCTTCGGGGTGTTCGCGGTCGAGCGCAGACAGCGCGGCGGGGCGGTGATGTCGAAGTTCCGCACGCCCGTGGTGGCCGCCCCGGAATCGCCCAGCGCGACGTACTCCGCCCCGCCGCCGAGGGGGGCGGCCTCGACGGGGCCGGTGGCGCCGAAGGCGATCGAGCAGGCGATGACCGCGACGGCCCGCGCAAGATTCGTCATGTCGGATCCTGTCCGTCCGTTCGTCGGCGCGCTCCCGGGACATGTACGTCTCTGTGCCGAACGCTACCCCGGCAAGGCGGGCACGCGTACGGAATCGGGTGGCAGACTTCCAGGTATGACGACACCTGGATGGGCCGACGTGGACCGCTATCTCGTGGAGACGCTGGTGGCGGATCCCGATTCCGCCGCGGCGCTGGAGGCGAACAAGGCGGCCGGCCTGCCCCCGATCGACGTGTCACCGCCGCAGGGGAAATTCCTGCATCTGCTGGCCAGGACGGTCGGGGCACGGCGGGTGCTGGAGATCGGCACGCTCGGCGGATACAGCACGATCTGGCTCGCTCGCGCGGTCGGGCCCAAGGGCCTGGTGGTCACGCTGGAGTTCGCCGCCCAGCACGCCGATGTGGCGCGGGCGAACCTGGAGCGGGCGGGTGTGGGCGACCGGGTGGAGATCCGGGTCGGCGCCGCGCTGGACAACTTGCCCGTGCTCGCGGAGGAGGACCCGGACCCGTTCGACTTGGTGTTCGTCGACGCGGACAAGGTGAACAACTCGAATTACGTGCTGTGGGCGCTGCGGCTGACGCGGCCCGGCTCGGTGATCATCGTCGACAACGTCGTGCGCGGCGGCGCGATCGCCGAGGAGCATTCCGAGGATCCGAACGCACAGGCCAGTCGCGAGCTGGTCGAGTTGCTCTCCGCCGAACCGAGCCTGGACGCGACCGTGGTGCAGACCGTCGGCGGCAAGGGCTGGGACGGCTTCGCCTATGCCGTGGTGAACGGCGACAGCGTCGAGTGAACCGGCTCGGCTAGGGCTCCAGCACCACCTTGCCGGTCGTGGCGCGAGTCTCCAGCGCGCGGTGCGCGGCGGCCGCGTCGGAGAGCGCGAAGCGTTGAACCGCGGGGCGCAGCCTCCCGGCGGCCGCCTCGGCCATGGCGCGGTTTTCGAGGACGCGCAGGTCGCCGCCGGCACGCGCCGACATCGGCGGGCCGATCACCATCTCCGAGGTGATGCCGCGTTCGGCCAGTTCCCCGGCGGAAAGCCGCACCGGCCCGTCGGCGGCCGACTTTCCGGACCAGCCGTAGACCAGATGCTGCCCGCCCGGTGCGAGTAGATCGATGCCGGTGCGGGCGACATCGCCGCCCACCGAATCGAACAACACGTTCGTCCCGCGGTCGCCGACGCGCGCACGGACCCGCTCTGGCCAGTCCGGCAACAGATAGTCCACCGCCAGGTCGGCGCCGTTGCGCCGCACCCGATCCACTTTCGCGGGGCCACCGGCCAAGCCGATCACCGTGGCTCCGGCGTTCTTCGCGTGTTGCACGAGCAGGGTGCCGATGCCGCCCGCCGCGGCCGTCACCAGCACGATGCTGCCGGGCTTCAGTTCGGTGAACTGGAGGATTCCCATGGTGGTCCGCCCGGTACCGACCATCGCCACTGCCTCCGCCGCGTCCAGGTTCGCCGGGATCTCGTGCAGCCGGGCGGCGTCGGTGACGGCCAGTTCGGCGTATCCGCCGGGCACCGCGCCGAGATGGGCCACCACCTGCGCGCCCAGCAGGCTCGCGGCCACGTCCGCGCCCACGCGATCCACCGTGCCCCCGACTTCACGGCCGGGGATGGTGGGCAGCTCGGGCGCGGGAAACGGCCCGGCCTCGCCCCGGCGCAGCGCCGTATCGACCAGATGCACACCGGCCGCCGCCACCGCGATGCGGACCTGGCCGGGGCCCGGCACGGGATCGGGTACGGGTTCGTAGCGCAAATTCTCGGCCGGGCCGAAGGCATGGAGGCGAATGGCGTACACGGTGGCTCCTTGGTCGTGAGGCGGTCGCCGGCCAGCCTGCAACATCAACTCAGGTCGAGGTCAACCGATCGCGGCGCGCGGCCCTGGCCTCGAATCCGTCGCAGAGCGCGTCGAGTCCGTCGTAGAGCAGTTCCTCCTGCGTCAGGTCGCGCATGCCGCTGCCGGCCAGATCGGCCAGGGCGGGCGGGACCGTATCCCGCGCCGCGCCGTTCAACAGCGTCCGTAGCCCGTTGTCCCCGCCGGGGTCCATGCCTTTGCGCGCCATCAAATCCGCGCTGATCTCCGGCAGCGTCGCGCCGGAGATGTGATTCCACACCGAGAAGGACATGCCGGTCGCCTCGCGGGTGGACACGCCGAGTTCCAGGAAGCCGTCCACCAACCAGGCCAGGCAGGCCAGGCTCTGCGGCCCGAAGCTGTAGCGCGGGGTGGCGAAGGTGAGCAGCACCCACGGATGCCGCCGGTACAGGGCCCAGTCGATCTCGGCGGCGATGCGAACCCGGTCGCGCCAGGTCCACCGCTGTCCTTCGGGGGAGGGGTACGGATTGCGCCGGGCCACTTCGTCGGTCATCAGCGCGAGCAGTTCGTCTTTGTTCGCGACGTGGCGATACAGCGACATGGCGCCGACCCCGAGCCGGTCGGCGATGCGCCGCATGGACAGCGCGTCCAAGCCCTCGGCGTCGGCGAGCTCGATCGCGGTATCGACTATGGCGGCGCGGTGCAGCATGCGTACACTGTACCCGGACTCATGCGTACGACGTACGCGCCAGCGAGAGGATGTTCGGCGATGACAGACGTGCAGCC
The DNA here is from genome assembly GCF_001612765.1 of Nocardia arthritidis NBRC 100137. Classification (GTDB taxonomy): domain Bacteria; phylum Actinomycetota; class Actinomycetes; order Mycobacteriales; family Mycobacteriaceae; genus Nocardia; species Nocardia arthritidis. Next base: position 111,512 of record NZ_BDBB01000026.1, on the reverse strand, counting down.
GGTGCGGACCGCACCGTCCACGACCGGCTCGCGCCGCGCCTGGCTGGGCCTCGCGGTCCTGCTACTGCCGGTGCTGCTGGTGTCGATGGACATCTCGGTGCTGTTCCTCGCGATGCCGACCCTGACCCTCGACCTGGACCCGTCAGCGGACCAGCAGCTGTGGATCCTGGATATCTACGGCTTCCTGATCGCGGGACTGCTCATCACCATGGGCAATCTCGGTGACCGGATCGGGCGGCGCAACATCTTGCTGGTGGGCGCCGCGGTCTTCGGCATCGCGTCGGTGATCGCCGCGTTCGCGCCCAGCGCGGGTGTGCTGATCGCGGCGCGTGCGCTGATGGGCATCGGCGGCGCGACACTGCTGCCGTCCAGCCTGGCGCTGATCTCGAGCCTGTTCCCGGATGCGCGGGAGCGAGCCGCCGCGATCGGCGTCTGGACGGCGTTCTTCGCCGGAGGCTCTGCCGTCGGGCCGATCATCGGCGGCATGCTGCTGCACCACTTCTGGTGGGGTGCGGTGTTCCTCATCAACATCCCGGTGCTGCTGGTGCTGCTCGCGGTCGGTCCGCTCGTCCTGCCCGAACACCGGGCGGGTGTGCGGGGCCCGCTGGATCTACCGAGCGTCGCCCTGTCGATCGGCGGCATCCTGCCGGTGGTGTACGGCATCAAACACGCCGCGACCGAAGGTATCGATGCGCAGGCGATCGTCGTCGCGCTGGTCGGCGTGGTGATCTTGACGGTGTTCGCGCGCAGGCAGCGCCGGCTCGACGAACCGCTGCTCGATCTGCGATTGTTCGCCCGGCCCCAGTTCTCGGTGGCCATCGGCGCCAGTCTGACCGGGATGATGTCGCTGGCCGGGCTGAGCTACCTGACCAGCGTCTATCTGCAGTCGGTGACCGGGCGCACGCCGCTGTCCGCGGCGGTGCTCGGCATTCCGATGACGATCGCCGTTTTCGTCTGCTCCGTGGGCGGCGCCCGGGTCGGACATCGCTTCGGCGCTCGCGCCACCTTCGTGTTCGCCTTGCTGGCCTCCGCGGCGGGCAACCTGATGTTGCTCGGTGTCGGCGTGCACGACGGGCTCGGGTGGTATCTGGCGGGGTCCACGATCGCCGGGGTCGGCTACGGTCTGGCGTTCACCTTGGTGTCCGAGGTGTCGGTGTCCTCGGTGCCGCCGGAGCGGGCCGGGTCGGCGGTCGGCATCTCGGAGACCAGTTTCGAACTGGGCAACGCGCTGGGCTTGGCACTGCTCGGGTCCCTCGCGGCGCTGATTTTCCGGTCCGGGGGCGACTACGCGGCGACGCTCGGCGAGACCATCCAACAGGCCGCCGGCGACGCGGCGCTGGTGGAGGCGGCGCGCGGATCCTTCGTCGACGGCATGCACGTCGCGGTGGCCGTGGGCGCGACGGCGCTCACGGCGATGGCGCTGATCGCGCGGTTCGCCTCGCCCCGCCCGCGCTGAGCCGCGCGATCAGCGGCCGAATACCGCTGCCACGACCTCGGCCGCCCAGCGGTTCATCGGCCGGACGATGGTGCCGTGCACCCATCGGACCGGACGCACCACCAGCGCGCGCCAGACGACCGCGAAGGCGGCGAACACCGGGCGCAGCACAAAGCGGTACACCGCCCGGCACGGCATCACCACGAGCACGGCCACGATGCGAGCTGCCACCCGCCACCCGTACCGCGCGGTCGCGCGCACCACATTCCACAGCGGGCGCAGCACCCAACGCCACAATTGCGATAGGGGCCGGACGATCAGCCATTCGACGGTGTGGCGGCACACCCAGGCGACGGCGTAGACGATCGGGGACACGACCCACCGCAGCAGCCAAGCCCCAGCTGGGCGAATCACCTTGCGCCACAAGAAGATTTCCACTGCTCGCCGCAGCGGCCGCAGCAGGTACTCCAGCAGGAGGGAGGCCAACGGCGTGAGCACCGAGCCCCACAGTAGATGCTGGAGCATCCAGCCCCACAAGAAGTCCTTCGCGAAGATCCACGCGGGCCGCAGTATCCAATGCCAGATCAGTTCGGCTACCGGAACCAGCAGATGCCGCGCGACGAACACGAGCGCCGCGCCGGTGACGCGGCCGAGCAGGAGAATGCCCTCCCATAACAGGCGGATCGGGACCAGCACCGCGATCGCGAGCCCGCGTGCGATCCATTGGCCGATCGAGACCTGCGTGTCCGGCGTCGACACGGTGTTTCCCCCTCGGCTGGTGCGCCGGCGCGTAGCCCGGCGAAAGAGTCTCCGTAGAACCTGCATTCGAGCACATCGCCGCTGCCGCACGCATGAGTGGAAATGCTCGAGTGGTGTATCGGCGCGCCTCCCAGGAGTCGAACGCTGTTCGTGTTATAATCAAATGTCATGTTTTCACATGATCACGCGCACGCCGATGGCGCTTCCAAGTCAGGCGTCGAGGCGGTCCAGACGTTCCTCCGCCGCTACGACGACAGTGTCTCCGCTTCCGACTTCGACACGCTGCCAAGCTTTTTCGACCCGCAGATCCTGATCGTAACGCCCACGACGAGCCGCTGCGTCACCCGCGAGGAATTCATCGCCGCCGCCCGCGCCCGTGCCCGCGGGATCGCCGCCGGACACGCGCTGCTCGCCGCCCAGTCCACCATCGAACTCGGCGGGCACTACTGGCTCACTTCGGCGCACTGGACGATGACCCTCGATGACGCACCCGCCCTCGACCTCTACAGCGATTTCCTGGTCCGGCGCAGCGACGGGGAGTTGAGCATCGCCGCCTATCTCACCCGCCAGGACCTACCCCAACTCGTGCGGGACATCTCACGCGCGGACTGATCGCACGAACCCCGGATGGGTACCCTGATCGACGCCTACAGTCGAGTTCGTGAACCACGCCCAGGCCTCCAGAAGCGGCCGGCCGATCGCCGAACGGGTGGCGACGCGGCTGTTGTATCCCACGTCGCGGCCGCGCGAGCAGGCGTTGCGCGCCGCGGTGGGCGGCAAAATAGTGCTGATCACCGGTTCCTCGCACGGCATAGGCAAGGCCAGTGCGCGCAAGCTGGCCGCGGCGGGCGCGATCGTCCTGCTCATGGCCCGCTCCGGTGACGAACTCGACCGGCTGGCCGCGGAGATCACCGCCGCGGGCGGCGTCGCACACACCTACCCCACCGATCTGACGGACATGGACGCCGTCGAACAGCTGGGCCGCAGACTCCTCGACGAGCACGGCCGCCTCGACGTGGTGATCAACAACGCGGGCAAGTCGATCCGCCGCCCGATCGCCGAGTCCTACGACCGTTTCCACGATTTCACCCGCACCATCGATGTGAACTACCTCGGCCCGGTACGCCTGCTGCTCACACTGCTGCCCGCCATGCGCGCGGGCGGAGCGGGCCATATCGTCAATGTGTCCACCTGGGGTGTGCGCATGCCGCCCGCGCCCCGCTGGGCGGCCTACGGCGCGTCGAAATCCGCCTTCGACGTCTGGTTGCGCAGTGTCGCGGCCGAGGTGGCCCGCGATGGCGTCACCACCACCTCGATCTACCTGCCGCTCGTGCACACCAGGATGAGCGCGCCCACCGACTTCAGCCGTGTTCCCGGCTTGACCGTGAACGAGGCCGCCGACCTGGTCTGCCACGCGGTGACCGCCAAGCCGCGGGAGATCGCCCCGTGGTGGTCGGCCCCGGTGCAGGCGTGGACCGACCTGACCCGTGGCCACGCCCAGCGCCTCATGGAACGCGCCTTCCGCCGCTGATCCGCGACGAGCGGGACGCCGCTCGGCCCGCCGGGACATAGGATCGACCGGTGCGTGCATCCACTGCGACCGGCCCGGCCGCGTCCGGCCTGACGATGGTGCTCGCGCTCGCCGACTCTCGGCTGCCGATCGGCGGTCACGTGCACTCCGGCGGCGTGGAAGAAGCCGTCGCGTCCGGCTCGGTCCGCGACGCCGCGACGGTGGAGCTGTATCTGCGCCGCCGGATCCGGACGGCGGGACTGGTGGCCGCGTCGCTTGCCGCGGCGGTGTGCGCGGGCGAACTGGATCCGGCGCGCGCCGAGGCGGAAGCCGACGCGCGCACGCCCGCCCCGGCCGCGCGGGCCGCATCGCGCGCGCAGGGCCGCGGCCTGTTGCGCCTGGCGAAACAGCTCTGGCCCCGGCACGATTGGTCGCCCCTGGGCCCCACACCGCATCTGTCCACGGTCTTCGGCATGGCCGGCGCGGCTGCCTCGGTGCCGCCCCGGGAAATCGCGGGCGTGGTCGTCTACACGACCCTGACCGGCGCCGCCACCGCCGCCCAGCGTCTGCTGGCATTGGATCCCGCGGCGATCGCCGCGTGCACGATCCGGCTGGCCGCCCAGTGCGACCACGTCGCCGCCGAGGCCGTGACCGGTCTGGCCGCGATGTCCGACCCGTTGCAGGACGTGCTCGCCGAGCGCCATAGGCAACGCGACATGCCCCTGTTCGCGAGCTGAAGCCCCGGAAGAAGGAGACCGCGCCATGCCCCCGCATCTGATCGACGGTGAGCCACACGACCACGGTCACGATCGGCCGAAACGGACCCGCACGCCCGGAGAGGCGTTGCGCATCGGCATCGGCGGCCCGGTCGGTTCGGGCAAGACCGCCCTGGTGGCCGCGCTGTGCAGGCAGCTGCGCGACGAGCTGTCTCTGGCAGTGCTGACCAACGACATCTACACCACCGAGGACGCCGATTTCCTGCGCAGGCACGCGGTCCTGCCGGACGAGCGGATCACCGCCGTGCAGACCGGCGGTTGCCCGCACACCGCCATTCGCGACGACATCACCGCCAACCTCGACGCCATCGAGGACTTGATCGCCGCCAACCCGCCGCTGGATCTGATCCTGGTCGAATCCGGCGGCGACAACCTGACCGCGACCTTCTCCTCCGGCCTGATCGACGTGCAGATCTTCGTGGTGGACGTGGCGGGCGGCGACAAGGTACCGCGCAAGGGCGGCCCCGGCGTGACCTTCTCGGACCTGCTGGTGGTCAACAAGACCGATCTGGCGCCGCTGGTCGGCGCGGATCTCGGCGTGATGGAGCGCGACGCGGCGCGGGTGCGCGCCGACCGGCCGACGGTGCTCGTCTCGCTCACCGCCGATCCGGCGGCGACACCGGTGCTGGCCTGGGTGCGCGAGCAGCTGCGCGCCGTCGCCGAGCGGGACCGTGCGGACGAATCCGCCGCCGCGCACTGAGCGCCGCTGGTGCGCACCGAATTACGAATAGTCGCCCACCCGGCGGCCCTTCCGGAGATCCACGCCGGCGGCGGGTTGTCGGCCCGCCGCACGGGCCCGCGAACGGTCCACCTGATCGGCACCGCCGCCACACCGCTGGGCGGCGACGAACTCGACATCGTGATCGTGGTCGCGCCCGGCGCCGAACTGGTGGTGCGCTCCGTCGCGGCGACTCTCGCGCTACCGGGCGCGGCGACGCCCCTGTCGTCCGGACGCTGGCACCTGGAGGTCGGTAGCGGGGGAGTGCTGGATTTCGATCCCGAGCCGATGATCGTCGCCGGTGGCGCGCGGCACCATACGGTCACCACGATTCGGCTGGCCTCCGGCGCCCGGCTGCGCATCCGCGAACGTGTCCAAATCGGCCGCGCGGGCGAGGACGGCGGCGAGTGGCAAGGAGACCTGATCGCCGACGTGGACGACATGCCGCTACTGCGCCACCGGTTGGCTCTGGGCGCGGGCACACCGGCCGACGACGCGCTGTCCGCGCCACGGGCTCTGGAGAGCGAGCTCGTCTATCCGGACGAACGCGCCGCGGCGACGACCGGTTTGACGCAGACCCGGCTGCCGCTGGCGGCGGGTGGCAGCTTGTTCACCCGCACCGGGGCGCTGCTGAGCGTCTGACGAACGGACCGTGCCGTCTGTCGAATTCGTCTCGGACAGGTGTAGTCCGCGCGAGACGTGGAGAAAGAAAGGGTGGGAGCCCGACAGCGTCGTCGGGTTCCCACCCTTCCGGCTCGCTTCCCGGACATGTCATCCGATCAGCCGTTGGCCGTATCCGCGGCCTCCGGGGCCGTCTCGGTGACCTCCGGGGCCGTCTCGGTGGACTCCGGGGCCGGGGCGGCCGGCTCCGGCGCGCTGAGCGCCCGCGGAGGCGCGCTGAGCGCGTGTACCGCCCCGAGACCAGCGCCGATACCCGCGCCGATGGCGGACAGCGGCGCGGCCATCAGAGCCGCACCGTAAGCGGCCCCGACCGGGCCCGCGGCGAGGCCGATCGGCGCGAACGGCAGACCGATGGCCAGGCCGAGACCCCCGCCCATGGCCGCCCCGAACAGCGCGAACGGGCTGGCGAACACGAAGCCGGCCGCCGCGCCGATAGCGGCGGCGCCCATGGTCTGGCCGGCGACGCGGTCGGACCTGGTGCGCTCCATCCCGATCGAGTCGAGGAACGTCGCCATGTTGGCCTCGGCCATCGCGGAGCTGTCGTTGATCTGGATCGCCTGCTCCCGGTAGAGCCACTCCGGGGCGTCGACCTGTACGTCACCGAAGCGCAACTTGCCCGAAGGCGGTGCGATCGGCGGCACGGGGGCGACCGGAACGGGCGCGTGCAGCCCTTGCACCGGAGCCAGGTACTGGTGATCCGGCAACGGACGTGCCCACTGCAACGAACTCAGTACGTCGTCCGGGATTCGCAGACCCTCGTACGGGCGCACGTTCGGCGCCTCGGCCGCGGGCCACTGGGCCTGATCGGTGGAATCCGTTCTGGTCACCGGGACGGGGTGATCGGGCTCGGCGTTCGCCGTACCGGTTCCCACCAGCGCGAGAACGAGAGGAACCGTCCCCGCCGCGACGATGGAGCCCAGCTTCGGCCGATGCGGAGCGGGTGCTCGGTGCTTGCCTGTGCCCATAGATCACCTTTCATCCGAAGGAGACGTCGACGCCTCACATTCGGATCTGTCGGCGACCTGGATTGGTCGAGCGCGCCACTACACCGGTCAGCCGGCCTTGGCGTCGGTGTGCGCCTTGTCCACGGCGACCCGGCTGTTGGTGGCGGTGCCGAGGGCGGCGGCGAGTTGTTCGGCGTCCTCGTCGTCGCCGTTGCTGATCGCCTCCAAGGCCAGCCGGGCGAAGACCCACTGCTCGGTGGCTGCCATCTGCCCGCGACTGCGGCCGAGGAAGGTGACGAACCACTGGATGACGGTGATGATCCGGCTGCGGTAGCCGACCAGGTAGTACAGGTGCAGCGCCAGCCATGCCAGCCAGGCGATGAACCCGCCGAACTCGAGCTTGCCCACCTGGCAGACGGCGCTGAACCGCGAGATGGTGGCCATGCTGCCCTTGTTGAAGTACTTGAACGGCTTGCGCTCCTGCGGCGTCTGCCCCTTCAGCCCCGCCTCGATCTGCTTGGCGGCGTAGGTCGCGCCCTGGATGGCGCCCTGCGCCTGGCCGGGCACATTCGGCACCGACATCAGATCGCCGACCACGAAGACGTTCGGGTGGCCTTTGACGGTCAGGTCCGGTTCGACCACGACGCGGCCCGCGCGGTCGACCTCCGTGCCGTCGGACTGGTCGGCGATCATCTTGCCCAGCGGGCTGGCCTGCACACCCGCCGACCAGACCTTGCACGCCGACTCGATGCGGCGGATCGTGCCGTCGGAGTCCTTCACCGTGACGCCGAACGCGTCGACATCGATCACCATGGCGTTGAGCTGGATCTCGACGCCCATCTTCTCCAGGCGCCGTTCGGCCTTGCCGCCGAGCTTCGGCCCCATCGGCCCGAGCACCGCGCCGGCGCCCTCGATGAGCACGACCCGCGCATCGCGTGGATCGATGTTGTGAAAGGTGCCCTCCAGGGTGCGGTCGGACAGCTCGGCGATCTGCCCGGCCAGCTCGACCCCGGTCGGCCCGGCGCCGACGATGACGAAGGTCAGCAGCCGGTCGCGTTCCTCCTGGGTGGTCGCGAGCTCGGCCTGTTCGAACGCGCCGAGGATCCGGCCGCGTAGCTCGAGCGCGTCATCGATGGTCTTCATGCCCGGCGCGTAGGTGGCGAACCGGTCGTTGCCGAAGTAGGACTGCTGGGCGCCGGTCGCGACGATCAAGCTGTCGAACGGGGTGACCGTGTCCTGGTCGAGCAGGCGCGAGGTCACCGTGTTGCGGGTCAGGTCGATATCGGTGACCTCGCCGAGGAGCACCTGGGCGTTCTTCTGCTTGCGCAGCACCAGCCGGGTGGCGGGCGCGATCTCGCCGACCGACAGGATGCCGGTGGCGACCTGGTAGAGCAGGGGCTGGAAAAGGTGGGTCGAGGTCTTCGAGATCAGGGTGATGTCGACGTCGGCGCGCTTGAGGTGCTTGGTGCCGAACAGGCCGCCGAAGCCCGAGCCGATCACCACCACCCGGTGCCGGCCGTTCTCGACAGTCTGAGTGCTCATCGTCCTGCTCCTCGATGGACCTTGGGGCTCGTCCCCGGCGGCGGTTCCTGACAGCTAAACCGTAGCCGCCGCGCGGGGCAGCGTCACGGCGAGATCCCCGTTCCTGGCGTGTTGCTCACCGCCGCAGGGCCGGGGCGGGGAGGATCGACACGAGGTGAACCGGCCGAGCGGACGAGGTCGAGAGCCTACGATGGTGATTGTCGCTCAGGGAGGATTGCCATGGTCGCCGGTGACCGTGCGGTCGGCCGAAAGCCCAGCGTGCAGGCCGAATCGGAGAATATCGCGCTGATCGAGGTCCCGCACGGCCATCTGATAGACCGGGCGCTGGGACTGCTGCCGGAACGGCGCCAGGTGCTGGCCACCCCGCCGCGGGGCAGCGACACCCTGCCGGTGCGCGGCGATGCCGGACTGCCCTACCTGGGCCGGGCATTGCACTACATGCGCTGGGGTCCGGCCGAGATGATGGAGCGTTACCGCCGGTACGGACCCGTCTCGCTGAACAGCTCGCTCGGCGTGGACCGGGTGCTGGTGGCCGGCCCCGACGCGCTGGACGAAGTGCTCGGCCACCGCCGCCGTGACTTCGGCCAGGGCTGGGACTACTTCATCGGCCCGTTCTTCCGGCGGGGCCTGCTGCTGCTGGAATTCGACGAGCACAAATTCCACCGCCGGATCATGCAGCAGGCGTTCACCAGGGACCGGCTGGAGGCGCACCTGGCCGCGCTGACCCCGATAGTGCGGGCGAGCATCGCACGCTGGGTGCCGCGCGAGCGCGACGCCGAACGCACGGTGCGGCTGTATCCCACGATCAAAGAGCTGACCCTCGACATCGCGGGCGAGAGCTTCATGGCTGCCGACGTCGGGCCGCAGCGCAGGCAGTTGATCGACGCGTTCGTCGACTGCACCCACGCGGGACTGTCCATCATCCGGCACTCGGTGCCCGGCGGTCACTGGCGGGCCGGGTTGCGCGGCAGGAGAGTGCTCGAGGACTACTTCACCGCGATGCTGCCGCAGAAGCGCCGCGCCGAATCGGCGGACTTCTTCTCGGGCCTGTGCCACGCCCGCAGCGAAGACGGCGGCGTCTTCGGTGACGCGGACGTGGTCAACCACATGATCTTCTTGATCATGGCGGCGCACGACACCACCACGACGACCGCCACCGCCGTGGCCTACTACCTGGGCAAGCACCCCGACTGGCAGCAGCGGGTGCGCGCCGAAGTGCTGGACTTGGACGCGCGCCTCGGCGACGCGCCGCCCGCCATCGCGGACCTGGAGGCGCTGCGCGACCTGGATCTGGTGGTCCGGGAGAGCCTGCGGCTGATGCCGCCGGTTCCCGGATTGTCGCGCCGCGCCGTGCGCGACACCGAGATCGCGGGTCACTACATCCCGGCGGGCGCCCCCGTCGACCTCGCCTACCAGGTGAATCACCTGCTGCCCGAACTGTGGACTCGGCCCGAGCGCTTCGATCCGGAGCGGTTCGGCGAACAGCGGCGCGAGGACAAGTCGCACCGCCTGGCCTGGATGCCGTTCGGAGCGGGCGCGCACAAGTGCATCGGGATGCACTTCGGCACCTTCGAGGTGAAGACGGTGACCGCCGCCCTGGTGCGCGAATACGAGTGGCGGATCCCCGACGAATACCGCATGCCCTGGGGATTCACCACGATTCCCTTCCCCAGGGACGGTGCGCCGATGACGTTGCGCAGGCGCGCGGCGGCCTGAGCGGCCGGCCCGGCCGGGTCAGCGGCCGGCGAGCAGGATCTCCGCGAGCTTGGTGTCGGTCTCGGCGCCCTCGGTGTAGCCGCCCGCGTCACCCAGCGAGCTCATGATGGCCAGCGTGTAGCGCTCGCCCGGTCCCGCGAAGCCGACCGAGTTGACCACCCAGCCGCCTTGTTCGGCCGACCAGCCGTTCTTGAGCCCTGGACGCATGCTCGCGCCCGCGCCCCATACGCCCCAGTGCTGGTTGGAGTCCACCGCGCGCATCCGGTCGACCAGGTAGTTGCGGTCGTCGGGGTGCATGTGGTTGAGGATGTGGTCCATCAGCCGGTCGAGGTCGGCGGCGGTGCACTTCTGGAACGACCAGTCCGGGAACAGCGCGGTGTTGGTGGGCTGCGGAACCAGCGAGCTCATCCCGTTGGCGCGGAAGGCGTTGTTGAACGCCATCCGATCGATCCCCGAGTACTTGGTCCAGAGCAGGTCGGCGGCGCCGTCGTTGGAGGTGGCGAGCATTCCCTCCATCAGCCCGCGATCCTCGGGTGTCAGGTTGATGGCGCCGACACGCGCCCGGTTGAGCAGGTCGGCGGCGATCGCGAGCTTGATGGTGGACGCCGTCCAGACCGCGTTCTCGGCGTTGGCGTTGGCGTAGACGCCGCCGGAGACCCGGTCGCGCAGGACGTAGCCGGTGACACCGGGACGGCTGTTGAGGTAGGCGTCGGCTTTGGCGATGCGGCTGCTCAGATCGCAGTCGAAGCCGGGCAGGCAGCCCTGCGTATGCGCGAGCGGCGCCGCGCCCGCGATCGGGAGCGCGGCGGGCAGGCTCGGGGCGATGATCGCCGCGGCGGCGAGGAGACAGGCGGAGGCGGCCACGCGGGGAACGGTTCGGGTGGCGGGGGACGGGTAACGCACGAGGGACCACGATCGCACATCGCGGGTCCGGACGCACGTCTTGAGCTGGGGTCCAGGGTGTGCTATCGCCCGGTCCGGGTGCTTGCGCCGCAGCGTATTTCGCTCATCACCGCTGGCCAGGGCACGTCAGCGGAAGGCGGCGCGCAGTTCTTCGACGGTGCGTCCGTTGAGCCGGTAGCAGTGCTCGAACGCCTCGGTGTGCCGATCCCGGGGCCAGGAGTGTAGGACGACGGTGCGCCCGTAGTGGCGGGAGTTGACGAGCTCCCAGCGGTCACCGATCCGGCGGACCGTGAATCCGCCTCTCGGGACCAGGGGAATCACCATCGCATCCATGAACGCGAACCAGCCTTTCGGTGCAGCTCTCTCGTTCCGCCCCGGTGCAACTCTTACCTCCCCGGTGCAGCACTGTCGCACATCGCCGCGGCGGTCCCCTCGTGACACGGCGGAGTAATCCGTTCTCGTGTGGTCTATTTCACTGGCGTCCGGATGGGGGCGGTGCAGTTGCGCGTCGGTCGCTGGGCGTATAAACGTGCACGAAGTCCGAGGCCAGCGCAGCCGGACACCACCGATCGAGAGGGCGCAGATGCCGCTGCACATCCACCGTGCCGAGCGCGCCGACGTGCTCGCCCGGGTGCTCGCGGGGGTGCTGGCGTCGCCGCAGGCGGATCCTTTCGCGGCCGAGGTGGTCGCGGTACCCGCGAAGGGCGTGGAGCGCTGGCTGACGCAGACGCTCTCGGGGGTGCTCGGCGCGGACGGCTCGGGCGACGGTGTGTGCGCGAACGTCGCTTTTCCCTCGCCCGCGGCGCTGGTCGCCGAAGTGCTGGCCGCGGCGAGCGAGGTCGTGCCCACGGAGGACCCGTGGGCGCAGGAGCGGGCGGTGTGGTCACTGCTGCGGGTGATCGATGCGTCGCTGTCCGAGCCGTGGTGCGCGGTTCTGGCCAGGCACCTCGGCGCGCGCGACGCCGCGGGCGGTGAGCACCGGGCCGGTCGGCGCTATGCGACCGCGGCCCGGATCGCCGCGCTGTTCGACAGCTATGCCGCCCAGCGGCCCGCGCTGATCACCGAGTGGGCGGCGGGCCTGGACACCGATGGGACGGGCGCCCCGATACCCGACGACCTGCTCTGGCAGCCGATGCTGTGGCGCGGGCTGCGCGCCGAGATCGGGACGCCGAGTCCGGCCGAGCGGCTCGACGCCGCCTGCGCGCGGCTGCGCGCCCGGCCGGATCTGGTCGCGCTGCCGCCGCGGCTGTCGTTGTTCGGCGTGACCCGGTTGTCCAGCGACCAGCTCGCCGTACTGTCGGCGCTGGCCGCGGGCCGCGACGTCCACCTGTGGCTCGTGCATCCCAGCCCGGTCCTCTGGTCGGCGCTGAGCGAGCTGCCCACCGCCCGCGCCCGGGCCGAGGATCGCAGCGTCACGGCGGTCGCCCACCCGCTGCTGGCCGGACTGGCCCGCGACGTCCGGGAGTTGCAGCAGCGGCTGGCCGTACCGGCCGCCACCGGCTCCGACACCTATCACCCGAGCGCCTCGGCTGGGTCCGAAGACGTTGTCGCGGAAAATGATTCGCCCGCGACGCTGCTGCGTGCGCTGCAGCAGGGCATCCGGGACGACCGGTGGCCGCCGGTGCCGGGGAAAGCCGGCGCCGACGGCACCGTGCAGGTGCACGCCTGTCACGGCCCCGCACGGCAGGTCGAGGTGCTGCGGGAATGCCTGCTCGGGCTGTTCGCGGCCGACGAGACACTGGAGCCGCGGGACGTGCTGATCATGTGCCCGGAGGTGGAGGCGTACGCGCCCCTGGTGCGCGCGGCGTTCGGGCAGCGCACCTCGGGGACGCCGGAGGCGCAGGCCGACTCCGAACATCCGGCGCACCGGCTGCGGGTGCGCCTGGCCGACCGGGGCCGCGTTGTGACCAATCCGCTGCTCGCGGTGATCGCGGCGCTGCTCGAACTGGCCGACGGCCGGGTGACGGTGACCCAGGTGCTCGACCTCGCGTCCGCCGAGACCGTCCGGCGCCGTTGCGGATTCGACGACGACGACATCGAACGACTGCGCGAGTGGGCGGCCGAATCCGGGGCGCGGTGGGGCATCGGGCAGCGGCAGCGCCAAGCGTTCGGTCTCGCCGATTTCGCGCAGAACACCCTCAACAGCGCGGTGGACCGGATCCTGCTCGGCGTTACCGCGGGCGAGACCTCGGACGATTGGCTGGATCTCGCACTGCCCTTGGACGACGTGGACAGCAACGACGTCGACCTGGCCGGGCGCTTCGCGGAGTTCATCGACCGGCTCGCGGTGTGCCTGCGTGAGCTGCGCGGCCCCCGGCCCGCGCACGAATGGGCTGCGGTGCTCGGGCGTGCACTGGATTTGCTGACCGATGTACCGGACGCGCAGGCATGGGTGCGCACCGAGGCCAGGCAGGAACTCGCCGCCGCCACCGACCATGCGGGCGAGGTGTCGTTGCGGCTGGCCGATGTCGGTGTGCTGCTGCGTTCGCGGCTGGCCGCGCGTCCCACCAGGGCCAACTTCCGCACCGGTGAGCTGACCGTCTGCACGATGGTGCCGATGCGATCGGTGCCGCACCGGGTGGTGGTGCTGCTCGGGCTGGACGACGAGATGTTCCCCCGCGCGAGCGCCACGGACGGTGACGACGTGCTGGCCCGCGAACCCCTGCTCGGCGAACGGGATGCGCGCAGCGAGGACCGGCAGATGCTGCTGGACGCGATCCTCGCGGCCCGGGACGCACTTCTGGTGTTCCACACCGGCGCCGATCCGGTCAGCGGGGCGCACCGCCCGCCGGCCATCCCGGTCGCCGAGTTGCTGGACGCGCTGCGCGCACATGCGGGTCCAGCGTCGATGTCGAGGTTGGTCACGCGGCATCCGCTGCAGTCCTTCGACCGCCGGAATTTCCGGGCCGAGCGGCCGTTCAGCTTCGACACCGCGGCCTTGGCCGGCGCGTACGCGGCCGACGGACCCGTAGGACCGCGGCCCGCATTCCTGCCCGCGCCGCTGCCCGCCGCGGACACGGCGGATGTCGCGCTGGCCGATCTGATCTCATTCGCCGAGCACCCGGTGCGTGCCTTCCTGTGGCAGCGTCTCGGCCTGCGGGTGCCCGAGCACGACGAGGACATCGCCGACCGGCTGCCCATCGAACTCGACGGCCTGGCCAAGTGGGAGCTGGGCGAACGCCTGCTCGCGGCCCGCCTCACCGGCGCGGACCCGGCCGGGTTGCGGGCGGCGGAGTGGCGGCGCGGCGCCCTGCCGCCCTTCGGGTTCGGCGCGGCCGTGCTCGACGAGGTCGAGCACACCGTGGACCGGCTGGTGCGCGCCGCGCGGGCGGACTACACGGGCCCGGCGCGCGCGGTGGACATCGCGGTCGACCTGGGCAACGGACGGCGGCTCACCGGCACCGTGCCCGAAGTGCGCGGCGACACCCTGGTCCGCACCACCTTCTCCCGCTTGGCTCCCAAACACCGCATCGCGGCCTGGGTTTCGCTGCTCGCGTTGACCGTCACCGAGGATCGGTCCTGGCGGGCCGTGAGCACCGGCCGCGGCCAGTTCGGTCGTCCTGCCTGGCGCTGCGAGCTCACCGCGCCCGACGTGCCGGTGGCCGAAGAGATCTTGCGTCAGCTCGTCGCGCTGCGCGACGCGGGCCTGACCGAACCGCTGCCGGTCGCGCCTACCGCGTCCGCGGTCTACGCCGAGCGCCGCCTCCGTGGCGCGAGCACCGACGACGCGATCGCCGCGGCGGAGCGCGAATTCAACGGCGGCCCCAACGGTCCCGGGCCGTTCGGTGATCACACCGACCGTCACCTGCGCTACGTCTGGGGTCCGGCGCCCCGGCTCGGGGATCTCATGGCCTCGCCCGCCGCGGCGGGCGAGCCCGGGGAGAGCACCCGCTTCGGTGCGTTGGCCCGGCGGATGTGGGCACCGTTGCTGGCCGCGGAAAGCCAAGGCCAGCCGTGACCGAACACGAGGCGGCCGGGCGCCCGCGACGGTTCGGCGCCATCCGGTGCCGAGCGCCGGAATACACCGCCCCGGCGCGTGTCGGTCGCCGGTGGGTGGACGGGCGCGCGGCAGAATGTCAGCTCGGACAATCGCTTCGGGGCCGTGCGCCATGGCAGGCCAGCGGGGCGCGCGCGACGGCCGCGGACCGCGTGACCACCGGCCGCGCAGGAGGGAGGCACGCATGACCGTGCAGGAAACCTCCTTCGCCGCGGCCGCTTTCGACGCCGACGCGTTCGAGCCGTACGGGTCGCTGCCCACCGGTACGACCGTGCTGGAGGCCAGTGCGGGGACCGGCAAGACGCACGCCATCGTCGGTCTGGCGGTGCGCTACGTCGCCGAGGCCGGGATCGATGTTGCCCAGTTGCTACTGGTGACATTCAGCCGTGCGGCGACCCAGGAGCTGCGGGAACGCACCCGCGACCGATTCGTCGCCGTGGCCGCCGGATTGGCCGACCCGGCGGCGGCTCGCGCGCACGCCGACGAACTGGTCCGTCATCTCGCGCAGGCCGGGGAAGGCGAGGTCCGGCTGCGGCGGCGGCGGCTGCTGACCGCCCTGTCGGATTTCGACGCAGGCACGATCGCCACCACACACAGCTTCTGCCAGCGCATGCTCGACGAACTCGGGCTCGCGGGCGAGCACGACCCGGGCACCCGGCTGGTGGAGACCGTCGACGACCTCGTCGGCACCGTCGTCGACGATCTGTATCTGCACCGCTATGCCCGCGCCGAGCCGCCGTTCTCGGTCAAGGAGGGCCGCACGCTGGCGCTGGCCGCGGTGCGGGACCGGCACGCCGCGCTGGTGCCCGACGGCGAGGCCGGTGAGCGCGTGGCGTTCGCGCAGGCCGTGCGCGCCGAGACCGAGCGCCGCAAGCGACTGGCCGGCCTGCGCGACTTCGACGACCTGCTGGTGCTGCTACACGAGGTGCTCGCCGATCCGGAGCACGGCCCGCGCGCGTGCCGCCGGATCCGCGCGCGCTACCGGGTCGCCTTGGTCGACGAGTTCCAGGACACCGACCCCCTGCAATGGGACATTCTGCGCAGGTCGTTCCACGGCCACGCCACCTTGGTGCTGGTCGGCGATCCCAAACAGGCGATCTACGCCTTCCGCGGCGCGGAGGTGCTCAGCTACCTGGACGCGGTCGCGCACGCCGACGTCCGTCGTGAGCTCACCACGAACTGGCGCAGCGACGCGGGACTGCTCGCCGCGCTGGACCATCTGCACGGTGGTGCGGCGTTGGGGCACGAGGATATCCGCGTGTATCCGGTCGCCCCGACCAGAGGGTGGTCGCGGCTGTCGGGACCCGGCGAACTCACCACGCCGATGCGTGTGCGGTGCCTGCCGCGCACCGGCGCGGGACCGCTGAACAAATCCGGCTTCCCGGCCGTCGGGCGGATGCGCGCCGAGGTCGCCGCCGATCTCGCCGCGGATATCGTCCGCCTGCTCGAATCCGGCGTATTCCTGGATGCCAGAGCGGAAGTCGCCGATCCCAGCGAAGAGTCGGCCGCCGCAGAGGAGACGGCGCGCAGGCCGATCGGACCCGGCGACATCGCGGTGCTGGTGCGCACCCGCTCGCAGATCGACGTGGTGCGCGCCGCGCTGGACCGCGCGGGCGTCGCCTCCGTGCTGGCCGGCGGCATCAGCGTCTTCGCCACCAGCAGCGCCACCGACTGGCTGTGGGTGCTGCGGGCGCTGGAACAGCCGCATCGCGGCGACCGGGTACGGCTGGCCGCGTGCTCGCCGCTGCTCGGCGTGACAGCGGCCGAGATCGATAGCGGCGGAGCCGATCTGGTCGGACGGGTCAGCGCCCAGCTGCGCGAGGCGGCGCGATTGTTCGCCCGCGCGGGATTCGCGGCCGTCTTCGAGAAGATCTCCACCGAATCGGGCCTCGCGCAGCGGCTGCTGGCCGTCGAGAACGGGGAGCGGCAGCTCACCGACCTGCGGCACATCGCGCAACTGCTCGATCAGGTCGCGCTCACCGAGGGCCTGGGGCTGACCGCGCTGACGCGGTGGCTGGCCGACCGGGTGCGCGATCCCGCCTCCGGCGCGGTCGCCGACCGCAGCCGCAGGCTCGACCGGGACGCCGCCGCCGTCCAGATCGCCACCGTGCACGCGAGCAAGGGGCTCGAGTTCCCCGTGGTCTACCTGCCGTTCGCCTGGGACAGCGCGAAGAATCCCTATCCGGCGACGTTGCTGTTCCACGCCGACGACGGCACCCGCGTGCTGGACGTCGGCGGTCCGGATGCCCCGGGATACGCCGAACGCAAGGCGCGCAGCGAGGCCGAGGAGGCCGGAGAGGAACTGCGGCTGCTGTACGTCGCGCTGACGCGGGCCATGTGCCAGATCGTCGCGTGGTGGGCGCCCGCGATCTCCACCGCGGCGTCGCCGCTGCACCGGATGGTCTTCGGGCGCGCCGATCGGGACGCCGTGGTCGCCAACCGCGCCGCAGTGCCCGCGGACGCCGTTGCCGCGCAGTCTCTTTCGGTATGGGCGCAGCCCGCGGGTGCGGCGATCTCGGTGACGGCGGTCGCCGGGACCGGCGATGTCGAGATCCGGCGGGCGCGCACCGCGCCCGGGCAGGGCGCATTGGCCGCCGCGCGCTTCGACCGGGTGCTGGACCAGCAGTGGCGGCGCACCTCGTACTCGGCGTTGACCGCGTCCGCGCACGGGCCCGCGGCAGTGGAACCCGACAGTGAACCGGAGGATCCGCGCGGGCCGGGCGACGAGCCCGCGGGCACCTCTCTGCTCGGCGCGGAGCCGGAACCGGCGGGCGCGGCGTCGCTGATGAACGCGCTGCCTTATGGCGCGGAGTTCGGCACGCTGGTGCACGGCGTCCTGGAGCGGATCGATACCGGTCGCCCGGATCTGGCGGCCGAGGTGCGCGACCGGTGCCGTGCGGCGGTGGGCGAGCTGATGGCCGAGATGGATCCGGATGTGCTGGCCACCGCATTGCTGGCGGTGCTGCGCACCCCACTCGAGGGCGGCTGCCTGGCCGACATCGCCCCCCGCGACCGCCTCAGCGAACTCGAGTTCGAATTGCCACTGGCGGGCGGGGACCGCGTCGGCGCCACCACGGCGACGCTGCGGCATATCGCGGGCTTGCTGCGTGAGCATCTCCCGGCGGACGACGACATGCTCCCGTACGCCGACCTCTCGGCGGCGCTGGAGGACATCCCGCTGCGCGGCTACCTGACCGGCAGCATCGACGCCGTGCTGCGCGTCGCGGACGGCGCGGAGCCGCGATTCGTCGTCGTCGACTACAAGACCAACCGGCTGGGCACCGGCGATCTCACCGTCGCGCACTACACCCGCGACCGCATGGCCGCCGAGATGCTGCGTTCCCACTATCCGCTGCAAGCGCTGCTGTATTCGGTGGCGTTGCACCGGTATCTGCGCTGGCGGTTGCCCGGCTACGACCCCGCCCGGCACCTCGGCGGGGTTCGGTACCTGTTCGTGCGCGGCATGATCGGACCGCAGACCCCCGCCGGGTGCGGTGTCTTCGACTGGCACCCACCGGCCGCTCTCGTCGTCGCGCTGTCGGCGCTGCTGGCCGGGGAGGCGGCGCAGTGACCTCGATCCAGGTGGCGCAGCGGGGAACCGGGCTGCTGCGCACGTTCAACGAGGCGGGCGTGCTGTCGGCGGCCGACGTGCACGTGGCGCTGCGGTTGGGCCGGCTGGGCCGGGAGTCGTCGGAGCCGGTGCTGTTCGCCGCCGCGCTGGCCGTGCGCGCGGTGCGTTCCGGCTCGGTGTGCCTGGAATTGCACCGCATGCGGGAGATCGGCGTCGACGCCGACGAGACCTGGGACGCGGGCGTCGATCCGGCGACGCTGCCGTGGCCGGACATCCCGGCGGTGGTCGCCGCGCTGCGGGTGAGCCCGCTGGTGCTCGGTGGGCCCGCGGGCCCGTTGCGTCCGCTGCGGCTGGTCGAATCCCAGGCGGCGGGCGATTCCGGCCCGCTGCTCTACCTCGACCGGTACTACCGGCAGGAGCAGACGATCCGGCGGGTGCTCACCGAACGCTCCGCGCACCATCCGGTGGTCGATCCGCACATCGTGCGGCGCGAGCTGGACCGGTTGTTCGACGCCCAGGCCGGTACCGCGCCGGACCGCCAGCGGCTGGCCGCGGCGCTCGCCGCGACGCACTGGACCACCGTGGTGGCAGGCGGTCCCGGCACCGGCAAGACCCACACCATCGCGCGGATCATCGCCTTGCTGTCCGCGCACCGCGCCGCCGAGCCGAAGCTGCCCGCCCTGCGCATCGCGCTGGCCGCCCCGACCGGCAAAGCGGCCGCGCGCCTGCAGGAGGCCGTGCGCGAGCAAGCCGTCTCACTCGGACTGCCCGAACTCACCGCCGCCACCCTGCACCGGCTGCTCGGCTGGCAGCGGGGACGCAGCACCCGGTTCAAGCACCACGAGTTCAACCGGCTGCCCTACGACGTGATCGTGGTCGACGAGACCTCGATGGTCTCCTTGACCATGATGAGCAGGTTGCTGGCCGCGCTGCGTCCGGACACCCGCCTGATCCTGGTGGGCGATCCGGACCAGCTCGCCTCGGTCGACGCGGGCGCGGTCCTGGCCGACCTGGTCGCCGGACCGGTCGCCGCCACCCCGAACCCTGTCCTCGACGAGATCCTCGGACCGGAGACGACCGCCGATCACGCCGAGGCGTTGACCACGCTGGAGCGCACCCGCCTGCGTGGCGGCATCGTCCGGCTGACCAGGGGCCGCAGGTTCGGCGGCCGGATCGCCGACCTGGCGGTGGCGGTGCGCGCGGGGGACGCGGACACCGCGCTCGAGCTGTTGCGGGCGGGCGGCGACGAATTGTCGCTCGGCGCGCCCGACGAGCTGACCGCCGTGCGCGCCGACGTGGTGCGCGCCGCGGGGGCGGTCACCGTCGCCGCGCTCGACGGTGACGCGGCGGGGGCGTTGAGCGCGCTCGAATCGCATCGCGTGCTGTGTGCGCACCGGCAGGGGCCGTTCGGCGTCGAGCGCTGGGACCGGATGGCCGCGGAGTGGGCGGCCGCCGGCGGAGCGGGCCCCGAGTCCAACCAGGCGCCGTGGTATCCCGGACAACCGCTACTGGTCACCGCGAACGATCACG
The DNA here is from genome assembly GCF_001612765.1 of Nocardia arthritidis NBRC 100137. Lineage (GTDB taxonomy): Bacteria > Actinomycetota > Actinomycetes > Mycobacteriales > Mycobacteriaceae > Nocardia > Nocardia arthritidis. The sequence goes on along the minus strand of NZ_BDBB01000026.1, from coordinate 91,430 downwards.
AGGCGCGGATCTACAACGGGGACACCGGAGTCGTCGTGCGCATGCCCGACGGTTCGCTGCGTGCGGCGCTGCAACGCGGCAGCGAACCGTATCTGGTGCATCCCACGCAGTTCCCCGCGGTGGTCACCGTGTTCGCCATGACGATCCACCGCAGTCAGGGCAGCCAGTACGACACCGTGTCCGTCGTCCTGCCCGAGCCCGAATCGACCCTGCTGACCCGGGAATTGCTGTACACCGCGATCACCAGGGCGCGCAGGCACGTCCGGATCATCGGCACCGACGAGTCCATCCGCGCGGGTATCGCGCGGCGGGTGCTGCGCGCCAGCGGGCTGTCGCGGCGGGAGGGAGAAGCCGCGCCCCGATGACGGAATCTCACGTTCGCGGCGCCCGCGGCGTCTACCCGGTGTGAGCCTGCCCCCGTTCGAGGAAATAGTGGCCGAATACGGCCCGATGGTGTTGCGCGTCTGCCGCGCGGTGCTCGGCCCGTCCGACGCGGCCGACGCCTGGTCGGAAACGTTTCTCTCGGCGCTGCGCGCGTTTCCCGGTCTCTCCTCGGAGACGAACATCGAGGCATGGCTGGTAACCATCGCGCATCGCCGCGCGATCGACGTCGGACGGGCGCTCACACGTGCGCCCGTCCCGGCCGAGTCGTTGCCGGAACGTCCCGCCACCGCTCCCGGACCCGCCGACTACGACCCCGACCTCTGGGCCGCCCTGCGCGCGCTGCCGACCAAGCAGCGCCAGGCGGTCGCCTACCACTACCTGGCCGGGCTTCCGCACGCGGAGATCGCCGAACTGCTCGGCAATTCGCCCGACGCCGCCCGCCGCGCCGCCGCGGACGGCCTGAAGACCCTGCGCAAGCTCTACCCGAAGGATGAAGCATGATGGCCACCCTCGACCGCGGCGACGGGTTGTCGCGCGCCCTGACCCCCGACGCCGACCTGCTCGCCACCCTGCACGCGCGACTGACCGCCGACGCCGAGGCGGCGGGCCTGCTCGATGTCGCCTATCGCCTGCTGGACACCCCCGTCGGGACACTGCTGCTGGCCGCGACGCCCGCCGGACTGGTCCGCGTCGCCTACCCCACCGAAGACCACGACACGGTGCTCGCCACGCTGGCCGCCCGGATCAGCCCCCGGATTCTCGCGGCGCCCGCCCGGCTGGACGCGGCGGCGCGGCAGATCGAGGAGTACTTCGCGGGCAGCCGAACACATTTCGACCTGCCGCTGGATCTGCGGCTGGCCGCGGGATTCCGCCGTCAGGTGATCGAGCACCTGCCCGCCATCGGCTACGGACAGCGCGCGAGCTACGGCGCGGTGGCCGCCGCGGTCGGCAACCCCCGTGCGGTGCGCGCGGTCGGCTCCGCCTGCGCCCGCAATCCGCTGCCGGTGGTGATCCCGTGCCACCGGGTGGTGCGCGGCGACGGGTCCATCGGACAGTACGTCGGCGGTGTCACCGCCAAGCACGCGCTGCTGAGCATGGAGGCGGCATGAGCGCGCGCAGCAGCGGCGCGGACCGCGACGGTCACCATCATGCGGACCTGACACCTCTGGCAGAGCTCGCGGAATCCGGTGCTTGCCTGACCGATCGCGTCGAGGCCCAGCCGTGGCGGGCGCTGCGCGAGGAAGTCGACGCCCACGGCTGCGCAGCGACCGGACCGATCCTCACCCCGGCCGAGTGCGCCGAATTCATCGCCATGTGGGACGACCTCACCCGCTTCCGCTCCACGGTCGACATGGCACGCTACCGATTCGGCGAAGGCACCTACCGGTACTTCGCGAATCCGGTGCCCGAGCCGATCATGGCCCTGCGAGCGGCCTTCTACCGAAGACTGCTGCCCTCGGCGCGATCCTGGGCCGAGCGGTTCGGCGACCCTGCTCCGTGGCCGGACGACTTCGCGGACTGGCTCGACACCTGTCGCGCCGCAGGCCAGACGAAGCCGACCCCGATCCTGTTGCGCTACCGCAGCGGTGACTGGAACGCCTTGCACCGGGACCTCTACGGCGAACTGGTCTTCCCGCTGCAGATCGTCATCGGCTTGGACCGGCCCGGGATCGACTACAGCGGTGGGGAATTCGTGCTCGTGGAACAGCGGCCGCGCGCACAGTCGAAAGCGACCGTCTCCGTGCTGGAACAGGGGCACGCGCTGATCTTCACCACTCGTGATCGGCCGACGCGATCCAGCCGAGGGTGGTCCCGCGCCCCGATCCGCCACGGCGTCAGCCGCGTGCGCGGGGGCCTGCGGTACACGTTGGGTCTCGTGCTGCACGACGCGGAGTAGCCGCCGGTGTACATGTTGCTCGGCGATGACGGTCGGCCGTATCCCTGCGCAGTGCCGGGGCGTTATGGCGGTCATCGCCGCAGCCGGATCTACGGTCGCCTCGACTGCCCGTCCGCCCTGCGGGCCCTCGGTCGTGGGGGCTACCGGCGGCACCGCGTCTTCTTCGCCACCGAACTCGACGCTCTGGCCGCGGGTTATCGCCCCTGCGCCGTTTGCCTCCCCGAGCGATACGCCGCGTGGAAAACCCTGCGCCCATCTCGATGAGGGTGGTGGCGCAGGAAGGATTCGCCCGCGGAAATTCGAGGCGCCGTCATCGGGACCCGGTCGGTGATCGCCCGACTGGCGCGTGATGTGGTGTCGGCAGCGCGTACACGCCTGCGCATCAGAGCAATATGTGCGAATGGGATGAAGTCGCGCCCGCTCCGTCACATCGAGGACGGCAATGGAAGCACGCGGCTTTGGGAATATTCGGCAGTGGTCGCCGAGCGGAATTGGTAAGAAACACAGGATCGCTCGAACATCTGGCGGTCCGGACAGGCGATGTTGTTGACTGCGAATTCGAGCCCTCCTACTCGGGGCCAGGAGTCCGACATGCCCGAATATTTGCAGCGAACAGGCGCGGCACTCGCCGCGGTCCTCACTTTGGCCGGTGCGTTGATCGCCGGCGCGCGGCCGGTGCGTGCCGACCCGCCGCAGGGCGTGGTTGCGGCAGACTCCTCGCGAATAGTGCAAACGCGTGCCGAATCCGGCCGGCAATCGGAACTCGAGGTGTATTCGGCCGCGATGAACAGCATCACGCGGATTCGTCTGTTGCGCGCGGTCGATCCGGATGAGCCCGCGCCGACGTTCTATCTCCTCAACGGCGCCGACGGCGGCGCGGACAAGAATTGGCTCGAGGGTACGGATCTCGTCGATTTCTTTCGCGACAAGCAGGTGAACGTCGTCATCCCCTTCGGCGGCGCGGGCAGCTACTTCACCGACTGGCGCAGCGACGACCCGGTCCTGGGCAGGCAGCGCTGGTCCACCTTCCTGACCGAAGAGCTGCCGCCGCTCGTCGACGCCACGTTCAACGGCTCCGGAGCGAACGCCATCGCCGGCATTTCGATGGGCGGGACCTCGGTGTTCCAATTGGCCATGGCCGCGCCGGGTCTGTACCGGGCGATCGGTTCCTACAGCGGCTGCGTGCGCACCAGCGATCCCGCTGGCCAGGCGATGGTCCAAGCGGTGGTCACCCAGCAGCGCGGCAACGTCGTCAACATGTGGGGGCCGCCGAGCGATCCCGCGTGGCGCGCGAATGATCCGTACCTGCACGCGGACCGGCTGCGCGGCCTCACCATCTACGTCTCCACGGGAACCGGGCAACCCGGGTCGATGGACACTCTCGACGGCGTGCACGGTGACATCGCGCACTTGCTCTATCAGCTGTTGTTCGGGGCCCCGCTGGAGGCGGTGGCGAATCTGTGCACGCATCAGTTGCAGGACCGGCTGCGCCAGCTGGGTGTCGCGGCGACCTTCGATTTCCGGCCGAACGGCACGCACTCCTGGGGCTACTGGCAACAGGACCTGCACAATTCGTGGCCGATCATCGAAGCGGCGATTCGATGACCCGCAAAGAGGCGGCGGTGGCGCTCGGTTCGTTCGGGGCGTGCCTGATCTCGGTCTTCATGCAGATGATCGATGTGACGATCGTCAACACCGCTCTGCCGGTCGTCACCGCGGAGTTGCGGGCGTCGCGGTCCGAACAGCTGTGGGTGGTGGCCGGTTACTCGCTGGCGTTCGCCTGCGTGCTGCTCACCGCCGCGCGCGTCGGCGCGATCGCCGGGCGCCGGCGGATGTTCCTCTGGTCGGCGGCGGCCTTCACGGCGGCCTCGGTGTGGTGCGGGATGTCCTCCAGCGCGGCGGAACTGGTGATCGCCCGGATCGTCCAGGGTGTGGCGGGGGCGGGTATGGCGGCGCAGACCATCGCCATCATCACCGCGAGCTTCCGGCGCGAGCACCATCAGTACGCCTTCGCGGTGTACGGCGCGACAGCCGGTTTCGCCGGAATGCTCGGCCCGATCCTGGGCGGCGCGCTGATCACCCTCGATCCGTTCGGGCTCGGCTGGCACGCGATCTTCCTGATGAATCTGCCGCTGGGCGTGGTGGCGATGGCGCTGGCCGCGGGGTACCTGCGGTTGGGTCCGGCGACGGATCGGGACCCGTTGGATCTGCGGGGGACCGTCGTGGCCACCGCGGCGCTGTTCGCGCTGCTGTTCGCGCTGTCGGACAGTCAACAGGCAGGCTGGCGTCCGTCGCACGGGATGTACATCGCGGGCGCGGTGGTGCTCGGCGCGGTGTTCGTGGCCCACGAGCGCGCGACGCGCCGCCGCGGCGGCCGCGCGCTGGTGCGGCTGGACCTGTTCTCCGATCGGGGGTTCGCGGTCGGATCGGCACTGGTGACGATCTTCTTCGGCCTGTTCACCGCGTTCGTGTTCACCGTCTCGATCCTGCTGCAGGAGGTGTTGCGGTTCTCCGCGCTGCGAACCGGTCTGGCGATGACACCGTTCGCCCTCGGCGCGGGTGCGGGCGCGGTGCTGTCGCCGATATTGGTGAGCCGTTGGGGGATCCGGGCACTGTCCGCCGGAATCGCCGTCTTCGGCGGATGCGTCGTGGTGGGGGTGGGATACCTGTACGTGGAATCAGGGGCGGTGAACTTGCCGCTGGTGGCCGCACCGGTATTCCTCGCCGGCTTCGGGGTCGGGGTGTTCGGGGTGCCGCTACAGCCGCTGATGCTGGCGGATCTGGACGATCGAGCCATGAGTGAGGCGTCGGGCTTGGTTCCCACCATCGAACAGATCGGCAATTCGGTCGGATTGGCGGTGTTCAGCGCGCTGTTCTTCCGCGCGCACACGCTGTCGGGCAGCATGATCATGCTCTCGGCCATCGCCGCAGCGGCCCTCGGCCTCGCCGCGCTCACGCTGGCGCTGCCGGACCGCGTGCGGGCGGCCGCGAGTCCGTGGAGCTGGTCGACCGCGAACTGAGCGCTTCCCCGCGCAGCACGCTTTCCGACACCACCAGGCGACGATTTGTTCTCCGCGCCGCGCTCGCGGAGGGACACCCTCCCGGGGCACTAGGGGCGTTCGGAGCCGTGGACGGCTTCGGCGGGGGCTTTTGCGGCCTCGTGAGTGCTGCTGTGCCGCACGCCGCGTCGCAGCCAGGACGGAGCCCACCAGCAGGCGTCGCCGAGCAGGCGCATGATCGCGGGCACCAGCAGCATGCGCAGGATCGTCGCGTCGATGAACAGCGCCGCGACCATGCCGAAGGCGATGTACTGCATCATGACCAGATCCGACAGCGCGAAGGCTCCGGTCACCACCAGCAGGATCAGGGCGGCGGCGGTGATGATCCAGCCCGTGCGGGCGATGCCGGCGCGGACCGCCTCGGTGGTGGTCGCGCCCGCCGCCCGCGCCTCCACGATGCGGGCGAGCAGGAAGACCTCGTAGTCGGTCGACAAGCCGTAGATCACGGCGACGATCAGCACCAGCACCAGCGCCATGATCGGCTGCGGGGTGAAGTCGAGCAGACCCGCGCCGTGGCCCTCGACGAAGATCCAGGTGAGTATGCCGAGCGTGGAGCCGAGCCCGAGCAGATTCAGCACCGCAGCTTTGAGCGGCAGCACCACCGACCCGAAGGCCAGCACCATCAGCACGGTGGTGACGAGGAAGACGAGCGCGATCATCAGCGGCATCCGACGCAGCAGCGCGTCGACGCTGTCGCGCTGCTTCGCGGGCTGCCCGCCGATCAGCACGGTCGTGCCCTTCGGCACCGGCATGGAGCGCAGATAGTCGATGGTCGCATTCGCGTCGTGCGCGTCACGCAGCACCGTCGAGGTGGTGAAGACGTTCGGATGCCCCGGTCCCTGCACCGCGCGCGGGAACGGCGCGATGAGGCCGGGTGCCCGGCCCGCCTGGGCTACCACCCCGTCGACGTCGCTGGTGTCGTGGGTGATCAGCACCAAGTCGACCGGGTTCATCTGACGCAGCGGGAAGACCTGATCGAAGTGCTGCTGCGCTGTGCGGGCCGGATGCTGCGGCGGCAGGAAGCGCTCGGAGATGCCGCCGAAGGCCACCTCGCGCACCGGGGCGATGAGCACCACCAGGACGGCCACGAGCGGAACCGCCACCGCCAGTGGCCTTCGCATGACCCACCCGGCGACGCGGCCCCACGGATTGTCCCGCCCGCGGTCGCTCGCCCGGCGCGCGTGGAAGCGGTTGAAGCCGAGTCGATCCACGCGCCTGCCGAGCACGGCCAGCATGGCGGGCAGCACCGTGATCGAGATGAGCGCCGCCAAGGCGACCGTCACCATCGCACCGAAGGCGAACGAGCGCAGGAAGCCTTGCGGGAAAAGCAGAATGGCGCCCGCGGCGACGACCACGATCGTCGCGGAGAACACGACGGTCCGCCCGGCGGTGGCGACCGCGCGCCGTACCGCCTCGGGCACTTCGTGGCCGTCGGCCAGCTCCTCGCGGAACCGGCTCACGATGAACAGGCCGTAGTCGATGGCCAGGCCCAGACCGATCATCGAGACCACCGGCGAGACGAAGGAGTTCACCTCGGTCACGGTGGTCAGGGCGCGAATGATCCCCCACGCTCCCAGCACCGTCAGCCCACCGACGACGAGCGGGAGCGCGGCCGCCACGACGCCGCCGAACAGGAAGAACAACAGCACCGCGACGGCGGGAATGGCGAACAGCTCCATCCGGCGCTGATCATGGGCCATGGTGTCGTTGAGGGCGGCAGCGACCGGCTGCCCGCCGGCGACCTCCATCTCGATGCCCGGTATCGGGAACTCGTCGGCGACCGTTCGATAGTTGCGCATCACCACCGTGTCGTTGCCGCCGCGAATGGCGACGGAGGCGAAGGCGTAGTCGCGGTCGGGGGAGCCGAAGACATCCGGTAGGTCGAGTCCGGTGTCGGTGGGCCAGTAGCTGGCATTGATCTTGGTGATCTGGTCCGGAAAGCGTTGCGGCAGGCTGTTCAAGTGGGCGACGACCGTGGCGGTGAAGGCGGGATCATCGATCGTCTTGCCTGCCGGGGCGTGGAACAGCAAGAGCACGTCGGCGATGTGGTCGTGGCCGAACGCCTCGTCTTTGAGCCGAGCCGCGCGCGCCGATTCCGAGGTCGGATCGTCCCATCCGCTGACGCTGAGGTGATCGCCGAGGCCGAGGCCGTACACACCGAGGGCGAGCAGTCCGGCGACCATGACCCCGATGACCGTGAATCGCCGCCGGACGAGCGTATCGGTCCAGCGCGTGAACTCGGCGAACAATGCCGCCTCCTAACCGATGACATCGCATTTCGACGCGGGTTCGAACGGGTGAAAACCTAGCAATATCAATGTCTTTCGCCAGCGCGGAAGTCATAGTTTCGAGATGCCACAAATGGGTCGGCGGGTGAATTGTGAACTGTCCCTGAGTCCGCGACGGTGGGTGTGGCGGCCGTTACGCTGAGGCCGTCGTCAGCTGCGCACACGCTAATTCGTGAATCGCCGAGAAAAATGGCGGTCAACTTGATCCGACCCGGAGGATACGCATGTCGGATATCGCAATCGTCGGCATCGGCTGCAGGTTTGCAGGTGGAATCGACTCGCCCGACACCTTTTGGGAATTCGTCCTGGACAAACGCGACGGTGTGGTCGAGATGCCGGCCGATCGCTGGGATTACCGCCGCTACTACGACCCGGAGCCACGTACGCCGGGACGCAGTTACACCAAGCGCGCAGCATTCATGACGATCGATCCGTGGGAGTTCGACCCGGACTTCTTCGGCATCTCCGCTCGCGAGGCGACCGTGCTGGATCCGCAGCAGCGACTGATGCTCGAGGTGACCTGGGAGGCGCTCGACGACGCCGGGATCGCGCGGCACGCGGCGGGCCGATCGATCGGCGTCTACGTCGGCGGGTTCGTGGTGGACCAGTCGGTGATCGGCGTGGTCGGCCCTGCCCTGTTCCACACCGACATGCACACCCCGGCCAGTGCGTCCTACACGATGCTGTCCAACCGGATCGCCTACGCGCTCAATCTGGTCGGTCCCGCGCTCACGGTCGACACCGCGTGCTCGTCGTCGCTGGTCGCCTTTCATCTCGCCTGTCAGGCGCTGGAGAACGGCGACTGCGAGGTGGCGCTCGCGGGTGGCGTGAACGTCATGCTGCAGCCGGAGACCTTCGTCCTGATGTGCAAGGGCGGCTTCCTGGCCGCGGACGGCCGCTGCAAATCCTTCGACGCCTCGGCCGACGGCTACGGACGCGGCGAGGGCGCGGGCATGGTGGCGCTGAAGAAACTCGACGACGCGGTCCGTGACGGCGACCGGATCTACGCGGTGGTGAAGGCGACCGGCTCCAATCAGGACGGCCGCACCACGGCGATCACCGTGCCCAACGCCGAATCCCAAGAAAACCTGGCCCGTTCGGTGTGTGTGCGCGCGGGACTGGCGCCGAACGAGATCACCTATGTCGAGGCGCACGGCACCGGCACATTGGTCGGCGATCCGGTCGAGTTGCGCGCGCTCGGGCGGGTGTTCGGCGCGCCTGCCGGGCGCACGCGCTCGCTGGGCGTCGGATCGGTGAAGTCGACACTCGGTCACACCGAGGCCGCGGCCGGTGTCGCGAGCGTGATCAAAGCGGCGCTGGCCATCCACCATCGCACCATCCCGCCGCAGGGCTGGCTCGACCAACCCAATCCCGACATCCCGTTCGACGAGCTCGGACTGCACGTCCAGCTGGAAGCGGAGGCGCTGCCCGAGGACGCCGAGCCGATGACGATCGCGGTCAACGGCTTCGGCTACGGCGGCACCAACGCCCACACCATCCTGCAGGAGTTCCGGCGGAGACCCAGCGAAACCAACGCGCCCGCACGGCATCTCGGTGTCCTGCCGATCTCGGCGCGCAGCACCGGCGCGGCACGCGCGCTGGCAGGCCGGTTCGCCGATCTGATCACCGCGGGCGCCGATCCGGACCGGCTGGCCGAGGCCGCCTGGACCCGCATGGCGCACCATCAGTACCGCACGGGCATACTCGTCGGCGAGACCGCCGATCTGGTCCGGGATCTCCACCTGTTCGCCGCGGGAGAGGGGCGCGACGCCGCGCGAACGATCGCGGCGCGGACCGCGGAGCCGGTGTTCGTGTTCTCCGGCATGGGTCCGCAGTGGTGGGGGATGGCCCGCGAATTACTGAGCGGTGAGAGCGTTTTCGCCGATACCGCCGCGGCGATCGACGCGGAGTTCCACAAGATCGCCGGCTGGTCGATCATCGAGGAGCTGCTGCGACCCGAGGAGCAGTCCCGGGTCGCCAGGACCGAAGTGGCGCAACCGGCCAACTTCCTCGTGCAGGTGGCGCTGGTGCGGGAGCTGGCGGAGTACGGCATCCGTCCCGCGGCCGTGGTGGGGCACAGCGTCGGTGAGGTGTCGGCGGCCTATGTGAGCGGCATGCTGTCGCTGCGCGACGCGGTCCTGGTGGCTTATCACCGCGCCCGGTTGCAGGCGACCACCGCGGGCTCGGGTGGGATGCTCGCGGTCGGAATGTCGCCCGAGCAGGCCCGCGGACTCGTCGGCGACGACCCCCGGGTGGACATCGCCGCGATCAACAGCGCGAGCTCACTGACCTTGTCCGGCGACATCGACCGCTTGGACGAGATCGCCGAAAAGCTCACCGAGGAAGGTATCTTCGCCCGGCGGTTGCGCGTCGAGGTGCCGTACCACAGCCGGTTGATGGACCCCATCCTCGACGAGCTGCGCGCGGCGCTGGCCGGGCTGGAGCCGAAGGCGCCGGCCGTGCCGCTGTACTCCTCGGTCACCGGCGAACGGGTGACCGGCCCCGACTGGACCGCCGAGTACTGGTGCGCGAATGTGCGAGAGCCCGTCCGGTTCGCCGACGCGGTCACCGGGCTGATCGCCGCGGACAGCCGGGTCTTCCTGGAGGTCGGCCCGCACCCGGTGCTGTCGGGCAACATCCGCGAGACTCTGCTGGGCGCGGATGTCAACGGCACGACGGTGCCGACACTGGATCGTAAGCAGCCGGATTCGGAGAGCCTCCGGCGCACCCTCATCGGTCTCTACGCCGCGGGCGTGCTCGACCTCGATGAGCTGTTCCCCGCGCGGGAGCCCGCCACACCGCACGTGCCACTGCCGCGTTATCCCTGGCAGCGGACCCGGCTGCATTCGGCGCTGCCGCTGTTCGAGCAGGCGCGCCTGGGCAGCCCCGGCACCTACGCCATGCTCGGCGATCCCGACGCCGAGGGCAGGCCGGACTGGTTGCTGCAGGTCGGCACCGAGCTGCTGCCGTGGCTGGCCGACCACGTCGTCAACGGCATCAAGATCATGCCGGGCGCGGCGTACCTGGACGCCGCGCTGAGCGCTACGGCCTCCAGGCTCGGCGTCGAACGCGTGGCGCTGGAACAGGTTCGGTTCGTGGCCCCGCTCATCATGGGCGCGCCGGACGTGCCGCTGGTGGCGCTGACCGTCGAGGAGGCCAGCGGCCGCTTCCTGATCCGATCGCGTTCGGCGACGGGGACGGCCTGGACGGTGCACGCCTTCGGCCGCACGCTGACCGGCAGCCACAAGCCCACGAAGGTCACGGTTCCCACCCTGGACGTCGGTCTCGACGTCGACCCGCAGATGTTCTACACCGGCCTGGCGGCGGCGGGGCTGCAGTACGGTCCGGCCTTCCGCCGCGTCACCTCCGTACGCGTCGGCGCGGACGCGGTGGTCGCCACTGTCGACGGCACCATCGCCGCGGACTCCGGACACCTGGCCCACCCCGCGGTGGTCGACGCCGCGATGCAGTCCGCGGCCCTGCTGTTCGCCGACGCCAGGATCGATGAAGGCACGCTGGTGCCCGTCGGTGTCGCGGCGGTGCGGCTGGTCGCCCCGCTACCCGAGCGGATCACCGTGGTCGCGCGCCGCGATCCGCGGGCCCGGCTGCGCGCCGACGTGGATCTGCTCGACGACGAACGCAACCTCGTGATGCGATTGAGCGGCCTGCAGATCGGTGCGCTCGCGCCGGGCCAGGATCCGCTGCATCGGATGGTCGACTTCTACTACGCCGAGACGCTGGAACAACGCGATCCGCTCGATCCCGAGGCGCTGCCGAAGGATTCGGTGACCACCGTGATCGTCGCGCTGGGCGGCAACTGCCGCCGTGCGGGGCAACTGGCCGCCGCCCTGCCTGGCTCCAGGCTCTACGTGGCAGGCGTCGCGGGCCGTGAACTCGCCGCCGACCTGGCCTCGACGCTGGCGGCCGCCAAGGCGGAGGGCACCGACCGCCTGCACGTCTGCGTGGTCGCGGGGACCGTCGAGGACGATGTCGCCGATCTGTGGACCCTGGAGCGGATCGCGGTGGCCCTCGACGAGTTCGTCCACCCCGAGACCGCCGACGAGGGACCCAAGAGCGTCTTCGGCGAGGGATGGTGTCATGCCACCCTGGTGACCGAACGGGCGTTCGCGCTGCCCGGCAGCCCGATTCCGCCGAATTCGAACCATGCCGCGCTGGCCGGCGCGCGCCGGGTGCTGCTCAACGAGCAGTCGGCGCTGCGCTGGCGGCTGATCGACGTGGAACCCGACATCGAGATCACCGATCTGATCGGGGAACTGGCCGTACCGGGCGCGTTCTGGAACGACAACCTCGACGAGGTCGTACTGCGCGCGGGCGAGCGCTGGGCCCCGCAGGTGACCAAGCCGCTGCAGGAGCGCCTCGACACCCTCGACACCGCCGAACCGCTGACCGACCCGGAAGCCAACTTCGCGCTGGAGCTGCCCCGGACCCGGATGCTGTCGGCGTTGGCCTGGCGGCAGTGCCCGCGGCGCGAACCGGGGCCGGGCCAGGTCGAGGTCCGGATGAAGATCATCGGCCTCAACTACAAAGATCCGCTCAAGGTCATCGGCCTGCTCGGCGAGCGCGAACTCGCGCCCACCTATTTCGGCACCGTGCCCGGCATGGAAGGCGTCGGCGAGGTGGTGCGCGTAGGCGACGGGATCACCGATCTCGCCGTGGGCGAGCTGGTCGCGGTCGCCGCCAAGGGCATGATGCAGCGCTACGTCGTCGTCGACCGGCAGCTGACCATTCCGCTGCCGCCCGATGCCGATCCCGGATACTGCACCAGCACCATCGCCTTCGGCACGGCCGAGTACGCGCTGCTGGATCTGGCCCGGCTGGAGCCGGGCGAGACGGTGCTGATCCACGGCGCCGCGGGCGGTGTCGGCACGGCCGCGATCCAGGTGGCCAAGGACCGCGGGGCACGCATCATCGGCACCGCGAGCACCGACGAGCGCCGCGCCCACGTGCTCGCCCTCGGCGCCGATCACGCGATCGACTCGCGCTCGCTGAACTTCGTCGACGACGTACTGGAGCTGACCGGCGGCAAAGGCGTCGAGGTCGTGCTCAGCAGCGCGCCGGGGGAGATCCTGCGCCAGAACTTCAACGCCGTCGCGGAATTCGGGCGCATCGTCGAGGTCGGCAAGGCCGACATCTACACCGGCGGACTGCTCGAGATGGCCAACTTCGACAAGAACGTGGCGTACTTCTCGATGGATCTGGACCGCCTGGTCGCCGTCGACGCGCAGCGGCTGACCCGACTGCTACAGCGGGTCTACGAGAAGGTGCTCGCGGGCACCTACCAGCCGCTGCCCTACAAGCTGCTGGAAACCGACGAGGTGGGCAAGGCTTTCGAGGAGACCATTCGCTCGACCGGCCTCGCCCGGATCGCGCTGCGCATGGATTCGCCCACACCGGCGGTGCGGCCCCATCTGCCCGAAATCGAGATCGACAGCACCGCGACCTATCTCGTCACCGGCGGGTTCGGTGGATTCGGGATGGCCATCGGGCGCTGGCTGGTGCTGCGCGGGGCGCGGCGGCTGGTCCTGCTCGGCCGCGGCGGCGCGAGCACCGAGGAAGCGCGCAGACAGCTCGAGGCGTGGCGCACCGTCGGCGTCGACGTGGTCGAGGAGCGTGCCGACGTGACCGACCCGGAGGCTGTCGCCACGATCGTCGCACGGTCGCACAGCGCAGAGCATCCGCTGCGCGGAGTCTTCCACGCCGCGGGAGCCGTGGCCGACAACCGGTTGGCGGCGATGCGATTCGAGGAGCTGGCCAAGGTGTACCGCCCGAAGGTGCACGGCGCCCGGGTGCTGCATCGAGCCGTGGCCGACGCCGGGATCCGGTTGGACATGTTCGTGCTGTGCTCCTCGGGCGGTTCGATGTACGGCATCTACGGCCAGTACAACTACTGCGCGGCCAATGTGGCGGTGGAGTCGCTGGCCGAGGAATGGTCCAGGGCGGGCGAGCGGGCGCTGTGCGTCGGCTGGGGCCACCTGTCGGGTGCGACGGGCGGCATGGCCGCCGACGAGACGGCACTCAAGTACCTCGATCTGGTGGGCTTCGATCCGATCGACATGGCCGACGCGACCGCCTATCTGGAGCAGACGCTGCGCCTGGGCGACGCTCGCGCGGCGATCATCCCGACCGATTGGGCCAAGCTGACCGGTACCTTCCCGCAGCTGGCCCGGACCGGCCGCACGATCGCGCTCGCTCAATCCTCCGCCAAGGACACCTCCGAACTGGCCCGGTTGCGGGCAGAGGTGGCCGCGATCGAGGAGAACAAACGCGGGGCCTTCGTCGCCCGCAAGATGGCCGAGGAACTCGCCGTCGTCATGGGCGTGCCGGTCGAGTCCATCGACATGACCGTTCCGGTGCCCGAACTCGGGCTGGATTCGCTGATGGCGGTGGAACTCGGCGCGCGGGTCACCAAGACCCTCGGCATCGACCTGATGTCGCTGCAGATGGGCCGATCGTTCAGCCTGGAGCAGGCAGGCCCGAAGGTGGCGGAGCTTATTCTGGCCGCGGATTCCGGTCAGGCGCAGCCGGTTGCGGACCTCGCCCCGCCGATGGCAGGACCCGCGCCGTCCGACGGCGCCGCGGCCGAGCGGGTGCCTGCGCTGGCGGCGGCCGAGGCCATGCCGTGACCGACCGTCGTCGAAACGAGGTGGCATCGTGGTCGGTTTCGGGCTGATCGATGAATGGGAGCCGGGGCCCGGCAGGCTGGTCAGCTGGGCGGCGTCATCGGCGTCGGTGGCGCGCGCCCGGCGGGCGCCGGTGCACCCGGCCCCGCCCTCGCACCAGCAGGAGCAGTATCTTCGGCTCGCCGACCGGCACGCCCAGGCGGATTTCCGGTACTCGGGCCTGTGCTTGGTGACGGCGGAGATACCGGCCGGTGGCCTCGACCTGGCCGCGATGACGCGGGCGGTCAACGCGTTCCTGTTGCGCCACGACACCTTTCGGACCTGGTTCCGGATCGACTCCGCGGGCACGATCGAGCGTCACCTCGTGCCCGCGCAGGACGTCGAGTTCGTCCCGGTCGACTACGGCCGCGTCGACGAGGCCCGCGCCATCCGCGATCACGTCCAGAAGACGACGCCGGGACCCTTCGACTGGGACTGCTTCACCTTCGGCGCGATCGAACGCGAGGAATCGACCACGGTCTACCTGGCGGTCGATCATCTGCACACCGACGGATTCGGCCAGTACCTGTCCGGATTCGACCTCGCGCTGCTGTATCTGCGCGAGGTGTGGGAAGACGTGGGCATGCTGGCCCCCGCGGCCAGCTACCTCGACTACTGCACCGCCGAGCGGGAGTACACGAGCCGGATGACGCTCGCCTCGCCCGGCGTGCGCAAGTGGCTGGAGCTCATCCGCGGCAACGACGGCGAACTGCCGTCCTTCCCATTGGATCTGGGCAAGCGCACCGATGTGTACAACCGCAGCGCGCACCGCACGATCACCCTGTTCGACGAGCACACCGCGCTGCGGTTCGAGCGGGTCTGCCGCGCCAACGGCGCGGAATTCGTCGGTGGCATCTTCGCCGCGGCGGCGCTGGCCGAGCGCGAGCTCATCGACAGCGACTACTACTTCGGCATGACACCGGTCAGTACCCGCAGCAGCGCCGCGGAACGCGCGTCGGTCGGCTGGTACGTGACGCTGCTGCCGGTGGCCTTTCCGATCGGCGCCACCACCACCTTCGCGCGCGCCGCGACCATCGCGCAGCACGCCTACGAGAACGGCCTGCGCCTGGCCCCCACCTCGTTCCAGCGCGTGGTGGAACTGCTGCCCGCCGACTCCGACCTGGACCTGAAACCGGGCTGGTCCACGCCGATGATCTCGTATGTGGACACCCGGGCGCTGCTCGGCAACGAGTTGTTCGACCTGGGCTCGTGCGGGCTGTACGCCAATCGTGCCGCCTCCGAACAGGTGCTTATCTGGATCAACCGGTTCGCGTCGGAAACCACGCTGAGCGTCATCTACCCGGACACACCGGTGGCGCACGGCTCCGTCGAACGCTACGTCGCCACGCTTCGGCGCGTGTTCGCGACGGCAGCCGAAGACACACTGTGAGGAGAACAGGTGCACAGCGCATTTCGTGACCCCGGAATTCCCGACGGCGAGAAGTCCGTCTACATCGCCACCATCGCCGACCGGGCGTCGAAGCTCGACCTGGTCAGTGTGGTCACCCACGACGGCGACGGCTACCGCTCGATCGTCGAGGCCGGCCTGGGACACGGGAATTTCGCGATGACCATCGAGCAGCGGTTCCTGCGCTCGGGAGACCGGCTCCAGGCCGAGCGCTACCGCGCCGAAACACGCTCGGGCGCAACTGTCGTCAGTCGTGAGGAGGCCAACTTCCTCGACACCGTCCATCTGCAGTTCGGCGGCGGGATCGCGCCCTTCCCGGCCAATGTGATGCCACTCGCCGGTGGCCTGACCCTGCTGCGCGGCCTGCACTTCGCCGAGGGCGCCGAAGAGTGCGTGGATCTGTGGCTGGCTTTCTCGGTGCACATCCCGCTCGGCGCCAAAGTGGAGCAGCGCACCGTCGTCGAGGTACCGGCCGGGCGCATCAGCAGCTGGCAGGTCCGGCTGCGGCCGCGGTTGTCCGGACTGAACATGATGCTGGAGAAGGTGCTCGCCGGCTTCCTGCCACCCGCGGTGGCGCATTTCGACGCGGCCCCGCCCCACCGCCTGGTCCGCCTCGGCTTCCCGACGGGCCCGATGCCCTGGGATCCGCGCGGCCTGCTGGAACTCGTTGCCTAGTCCACCTCCAGTGCGGCCGGCGCCGCCGTTGGGTTGCGACCTCAGCTGCCGAGCGCACGCGGAAAGCTGGTGAAGCACACTCCGGCGGTGCCGCGTCATCGAATGGTTGGCGTGCGTTCTCGGACGCGGGTGAGGGTGGCCGGGATGATGCGGGGGTGGCGGGGCGACCACCAGTTGGCGGGCCCCATCAGCTGGACCAGGGCGGGTACCAGGAGCATGCGGACGAGGGTGGCGTCCACGACCAGGGCGATGATCATGCCGAGACCGAGGAAGCGCATGGGAGTCAAGGGGGACAAAGTGAACGCTCCGGTGACGATCACCAGCAGGGTCGCGGCGGCGGTGATCACGCGAGCGGTCTTGACCGTGCCCGCCCGCACCGACGCGGCGGTGTCGGCGCCGGCGTCGTGCGCTTCGACCATGCGCGACAGCAGGAACACCTCGTAGTCGGTGGACAGCCCGAAGACGACCGCGATGATCAGCACCAGCATGCCCGCGGTGATCGGGCCCGTGCTCACCCCGAGCACGCCGGACAGATGCCCGCCGCAGAAGATCCAGGTGAGCACGCCGAATGTGGCGGCGAGGCTCAGGAACGCCAGGGCGACCGCCTCGAGCGGCAGCACGATCGATCGGAACGCGGCCGACAGCAGCACCATCGTCGCGCCGACCATGACGAGGATCATCCACGGCATCGCGGCGACGATGGAGCGCACGCTGTCCACGGTGGCCGCGGTGTCGCCGCCGATCCACAGCACGGTGCCGTCCGGGGGAGTCACCGCGCGCAGGGCGCGGACCGAGGCACTCGCCGCTTCGGTGCGGTCGGTGTCGCGCAGGAACGCGTGGAAGACGACGAAGTCCTCGGCGCGACCCACCTGAACCACCTGCCGCACGCCGTCGATCTCGCTCAGCGCCGCCGCGACCGTGTCCACGGCGGCCGACTGCGGCGGCCCGTGCGTGCCGTGCAGCACGGCGGTGGCCCCGCTGCCCGCCGCGGGAAACTGCGCGGTGAGTTCCTCGACGGTGACGCGCATGGGGTTGTCCGCGGGCAGCGCGCGATGATCGATGTCGCCCAGCCGCAGCCCGGCCAGTGGCGCCGCGAAGACCAGTAGGACGGCGCCGACGGCCATGGTCACGAGAGCGGGCCGCCGCAGCACGCGGTCGATCAGGCCGCCCCAGAACCGGTCGCTGCGATCGATCGCTCGCCCGGCGCCGATACGCTCGCCGAACAGGGCCAGCAGTGCCGGCAGCACGGTGAGCGAGAGCCCGGCGGCCAGCGCCACCGCCGTGATCGCGCCGATGCCCAGCGACCGCAGCACCGCCTGCGGGAAGACGAACGTCCCCGCGAACGCGCAGACCAGCAGCAGTGCCGAGAACGCGATCGTGCGCCCGGCGGTCGCGTAGGTGCGCGTGATCGCGGCGGGCACGTCGTGCCCGTCCGCGACCTCCTCGCGGAACCGGGTGACCAGGAACAGCCCGTAGTCGATGGCCATCCCGAGCCCCAGCAGCGTGGCGATGTTCACGGCGAACGTGCTCACCTCGGTGAGTTCGGCGAGCACCCGGATGGCGCCCATCGAGCCGAGCACGGTCAGGCCCCCGACCACGACCGGGAAGGACGCGGCGACGAGCCCGCCGAACACCAGCACCAGGATGATCAGCGTCAGCGGCAGCGAGATCGATTCCGCCCGCAGCAGGTCGTGCTGGGACTGCGCGTTGATCTCCGTGGAGACCGCGCTGTAGCCGGACAAATCGGTCGCGACACCCGGGACGCGCAGCTGCGGTTCGATGTCCGGGTACGCGCTGACGCGCTGGTTGGCGTCACCGGCGAGATACACGACGGCCAGTGCGTGCCGGTTGTCCGCGGAGCGCAGGAACTGCTTGCGTGCGATTCCGGCGTTCCAATAGGTTTCGATCGGCCGTTGCAGCAGCGCCGGGTCGATCCGCGCCAGCGATTCCCGCACCCGGGGGCCGATGTCGTCGAGCGTCTGGCCCTGCGGTGCGGTGTACCGCACCACGACGTCCGGATTCTGCGGTCCGAAGTGCTCGCTCACGAGCTGATCCACGTGCGCGGACTCGCTGCCGGGATCGATGAACCCGGCCGCCGTCACCTTGTCGGACGCTCCGATGCCGAGTAGGCCGGCCAGCAGCATCACCCCGGTCACGACCGCGAGCACCCGCCGCGGCCGGGCGAGCACGAGCCGGGCGAGGGCGATCATCTCACGGCCGCATCGTGCGGGGCCGACTCGGCTTCCAGCCGCGCGGCGATCTTGTCCAGCAGCGCCTCGAGCCGTGGCTCGATGCCCGCGCCGTTGCGGCAGGACACGGTCAGCTCCAGCTTTCCGCGTGACTCGACCATGGCGAACAGCAGCGGCATCGCGCCGCTGTGCTGGGGCAGCACCCGCATGGTCGTCGGCGTCCAGCCGGGCACGGCCATCTCGTCGAGATCGACGCTGCCCATGTGGGAGACGGTGGCCGACACCATGTTCCGGTTCAGCCGTGCCCCGAGCCAGTTGCTGCCGCGCAACACCCCGCGCAGGACTGGGGCCGGGAAATTCGACAGCTTGCCGTTGTCCAACTGGTTCAATTCGCTCCTCTCCCGCAACCCGGCGCGCATCCGTCCGCTGATCGTCGCCCAGTCCTCACCGGGCGCCACGTCGAGAAACAGGGGCAATGCCAGGTTCCCGGTCGAACGCAGCTCGGGATCGTGCCTGCGCAGGTCGACCGGAATCATGAAGCGCGACCGGGCCCGCGACTGCGCGGCCAGGACCGCCGCCACGCGCGCGACGATGCCCTTGCCGGTCGCCTCGATCGTGCGGTGGCGCAGCAGCCAGCGCGGGGCCGCCGGATCCTGGCGGCCGCGGCCGGTCGGCGCCCGGAACGTGGGCAGCACCCGGGTCGGTCTGCCCGGCGCGCCCACCCGCGCCACCAGTTCGGCGTCGGCGACCGGGTCGGCGGCGCCGACGGGCGGCAGGCCGCGCAGTGCGCGGAAGACGTCGTCCACCCACATCCGCAAGCCCATGCCGTCCATCACGCCGTGAAAGGCGCGGAACACGACGGTGGTCCGGTCACCGGTCAGCAGCAGCACCTCGGTGGTCCGCTCCGGCGTGGGACCGATCGGGCTGTCGAGTACCGCGTCGTGTTCGAGAGCGTCGTAGTTCAGCGACCATCCCGGCACGACGCGCACGGTGGCGGCCAGACCGCTGTCCACCCAGTCGCCGCCGTCGCGGACCAGGCGGGCGCCGGGGTCTGCCGCCGAGGCCACATCGACGGCCCGTTGCAGGGCGGCCGGGTCGAGGCTGCCGTCACCGTGCACGGCGATATGCATGACGAACGGCGGAGTCACTCGCCGAGTGGCGAAGTAGAGGCGTTCGGTGGGCGTGATCTTCCGGCGGAAGACAGGGGCGTTGCTCATGCTGATCTCCGGTACCGAGGTGGTGCTCAGCGCAGATTGCGGGTGAGTTCGACCGCACCGCCCTGGGCGGGCAGCCAGGCGAGGAACGCGGCCAGTCCGCTGTCGCGGTCCACCACCGGCCGGTAGCCGAAATCGCGTGCGGCGGCGGTGGTGTCGTAGGTGGCGCTGCGAGTCATCAGGGCGACGGCGTAGCGCGAGAGCGGCGGCGACCAGCGCGTCGCGACGGCCGGGATGCGCCAGATCGTCTCTATGACGCGCACCGCCGCTTCGATCACCCTCGGATCGGGTTTCCTGGACGGCGGCTGGTACCCCAGCCGAACGGCGACCTCGCCGAGGAATCCCCACACGTCGGTCCGCTCGGCGTCGGCGACGAAATACGCCTTGCCGCCGACCGCGTCCGACCCGGCCGCCTTCACACAGGCGTCGACGATGTTGTCGACGTGACACAGCGAGGCGTAGACGGTGCGGCCGAAGGACAGGTCCGGCAGCGTCCCCGCACCGGTCCGGCCGAGTAGCCGCACGATGGGGCCGGACCGATCGCCCGCTCCCCAGATCGCGCGGGGGCGCAGCGCGCAGGTGCGGAACCCTTCGGTGTCGGCGGCCAGCACCGCTCGCTCGGCCGCGGCTTTGGTCTCGGAGTACAGATTCAGATAGCGCCGGGGATACGGCACCGATTCGTCGACGTCGATCTGGTCGCCGCCGTGGTAGTCCATCAGAGCGCTCGGGCTCGAGACGAACACGAATCGCGCCGCCCCGCCGCGCCGGGCCGCCTCGAGCAATCGCTCGGTGGCCCGGACGTTCTCGTTCCAGAACTGTTCCCGAGTACCGCGCTCGTCCACCCGCGCCGCGCTGTGGAACACGATGTCGACCCCACGGGTCGCTCGTTCGAGCGAGGCGGGATCGGTCAGGTCACCGTAGACCAGCTGGATCTTGTCGACGTCGGCGCCGAGGTCGGTCAGATCGCTGGTGCGCCGCACCAGGATCGACACGTGATGCTCGCCGTCGCGCACCAGCCTGCGTACCAACGCGCCGCCCAGGAATCCGGACGCACCGGTCACCAGAACTTTGCTCATTGCCGTTCCTCCTTGCCGGGCTGGGTTCGCCACCAGGTCAAGCCGAAGATCTGTGTCAGGGCCGCCGTCTCGAACCGGCCGCGTCCCGAACCCTCGGCGGCGCGCAGGGCCACCGGGATCTGCGCCGCGTGCACGACGACGCTCAGGAACGCGTCGATCCACCAGGCGGCGCGCAGGATCCGGCTGTCGGGGACGCGGCCGGTGGCGGCGGCGAGGGCGCCGCAGGCCAGATACAGCCACCCCAGGACGGGAACCGCCCGCAATGCCGTCGTTTTCATCGTCGGTTGTCCGTTCCGAGTCGCTCGGCCGCCCAGATCGTGAGCTGTTCGCGCCCGATCTTCGCGTTGTGCCGGATGTCCACCGGGAACGACGGGTGTATCAGGAAGTCGTCGATGGTCCTGGTGAGGTCGAACCGCGCCCCGTGGGCCCGCAGCGCGGCCTCGACGACCTGCGCGTCCGCGCCCGGCTTCGGTTCCACGCAGAGCACCGGTCGCTGCGCTCCGCGCGCCCCGACCCCGACCAGCGCCGTGCGGGCCACGCCCGCGACGGTGTTGAAGACTTGTTCGACCTGGACGGTGAACATCGGACCGTGCGCCGTGACCACCCGTTGACTCTTGCGTCCGCAGAACCAGATCCGCCCTTGATCGTCGATCCACGCGAGATCGCCGGTGCGGTGCCAGATCCGGTCGCCGTCGACGATCTTGCCCAGCGCGTTCGCCTGTTCCGGCCAGTAATACCTGGCGCTGACGTTCGGCCCGGCGACCACGAGTTCACCGATCCCGCCGGTGTCCTCGAGCCCGCCCGCGAGCTCTTCGGCCCGGCTCCACGTCGGGATGGCGTCGTCGGTGATGGCGACGATGCGCGCCTGCACCTGGTGGGAGGGCCTGCCGAGGCAGGTTCCCGCCCCGCGGTGCGCCCGTTCGACCAACCCGTCCAGCAGTTCCCTGGACTCGATGGTGGACATCGGCAGTGCCTCGGTGGACCCGTATCCGGCGACGACCTTCGCGTCCTCGCCGAGCACCGCACGCAGTCCGGCGATGCACCAGTCCGGCACCGGCGCGCCGCCGGAATAGATGCTGTCGAGCGTGTTCAGCGCGGCCGGTCGGGTGCGCAGGTGTTCGAGCAGCGCGATCAGCACCGCAGGCGAGGCGAACATGGTCCGCACCCCGAATTTCTGGATCGCGTCGACGACATGTGCGGGATCGGTCGCGCCGACTTTGCTCGGAATCAGCGGCGGCAATACGCATCGCGAACCCAGTAGCAGATCCAGCACACCGACCAGTGGGAGAGTGATCAGCGAGGCCTCCGGCGCCACTTCGCCGCGCGCCACGTGCACCTGCTCTACCATCGCGGCCAGGTTGCCGTGCGTGAGCTGCACGGCCTTGGCGGGTCCGGTGCTGCCGGTGGTGAACGCGATGAACAGCAGGTCGTCCTCGGTGGCCGGTCGGCTCGGGGTGACCGAGCCGGTGGGCGTGCGGCCCCAGTCCCGCAGCGACTCGCCGCGCCAGAACCACCGCCCGCCGACGGTGACCACGGTGTGGACGCCAGGGAAGCCGCGCCGGAACAGCACGCGCAGCGCGTGCGCCTGCGGGATGCCGATGAACGCCTCGGCGTCCACGGCGCGCAGGCAGCGCAACATCTTTCGCACGCCCATCCCCGGGTCGATCACCACGGCCACCGCGCCGATCTTGAGCAGCCCGAACATGATCGCGTACAGCTCCGGGCTCGGCAGCACCAGCACGATGGTGCGTGTTCCGGTACCGACACCCGAGGCGGCGAGCCGCTGGGCGATCGTGTCCGACCACGCGTCCAGTTCGCGATAGGTCAGGTGCCGGTAGGCCGGCAGGCCATCGGGGCCGACCCCGTCCGCGTAGCGCACGGCCACCCGGGTGGGGTCGGTGCGGACAACCGCACGGAACCGATCGATGGCCTGCCAGTAGGTTCCCGTCGTCACGCAGGCGCCCCGGCGAAGACAGGCAACCGGTAGAGCACCGCCGCCGCCGAAGGACCAGCCCCCGCCGCGACGAACAGCACTTGGCGGTGCTCGGCGAAGGCGTCGTCCGTGACCGCCAGGTCGTAGGCGGCGGTGAGTGCCGCGGTGTGCGGGTCGCCGTCGCGCAGGTCCGGAGTGCGCACCGCGCGCTGATCGATGCCGAGGGCGGCGGCCAGCCTCTTCGGGAACTCCGGGCTCGGCGTCGACGCGATCAACGCGATCCGCTCGAGCGAGTCGTGCCCGGATTCGGCGAGCGCTTGCCGCGCGGCGTCGACGGCCACCTCGAGCAGGCGGTCCTCGAAGCCGGGCTCCCGTTCCACGGTCATGGCGCCGCGACCCGTGTTGCCCATGGTCGAGACGTCGACGTAGGCCTCCACGGCGGGCGTGCCTTCCCCCGCGACGGTGTGCACCTGTCCGAAGCCGGTCGGCTCGTCGGTGCGCTCCAGCAGTAGCGCCGCGCCACAGGTGGCATACGGGAACCGTTCGTCACCGACCGAGCGCAGCAGCGACGGGTGGGTGTCGCCCGAGACGATCAGCACGTGCTCGGCACTGCCGGTCTCCAGGACGGAGGTGGCCACCTGGACCGCGTTGAGCACGCTGACCGCCCCGTTCATCAGGTCGAACGAGAAGGTGCGCGGGTCGTCCTTGGCGTATTCGAGCCCGATGCCCGCCGCCTTCTGGATCAGCGCCGACACCGCTGGTTCGACGGTGTTGGAATCCCGGAAGATGCCCGCGTTGATCAGCAGCCCGACCTGTTCGGGAAGGATCCCGGCACGCTCGAGGCTTCGCTTCGCCGCGCGGGCGCTGTGCTCGACGATGCTGTTGGTGTCGCCGCCCCGGCTGACGCCGGTGGACTTGATGCGTACGCTCATGACCTACCTCAGACCTTCAGCGACGAGATGGTGGTGGACAGGAACCCGGTGACGATGCCGGAGGCCGCGGGCACCAGCAGCAACTTCGATCCCGCGGGGATGTTCTGCTCGCCGAGCTGATCGTGCAGCACGATGAAATGTGAAGTGGTGGAAGTGTTTCCGTACTTCTCGATGACCCGCAGATCCGGCGGCATCGGGCTGCCGAACTCGCGCTCGGCGATCGCGTTCATCCACGGGATGGCCGCCGCGCCGAACTGGTGGTGGATCACATAGTCGAACTTCTCGTCGGCGAAGGTCTTGCCCTGCGCCTCGAGGAATTTCCGCTGGGTATTGGTACCGAGCAGGAAGCGGTCCTCGTTGTGCATCCGGCGGTTGTCGGTGTACATCGCGATGCCCTGCGTCTTGCCGCTCGGCATGCCCAGACACAGCTGCGCGTATTCCGCAGCGGTCATCATCTCGATGTAGTGGATCATGTCGTTTTCGTCGACCGCCTGGTCCAGCACGATCGCACAGCCGGAATCGCCGACGGACAGCGATGCGAATTGCGGATCGTATTTCTGGGAAATCTCCGCGACCGCGGTCTCGGCGATCGGAGTAATGGCTTCGCCGCTGACCACCAGGCCGTTTCCAACAGCGCCGGACCGAATCATGCGGTCCAGGATGTAGGTGCCGGTGAGCATTCCGGCGCAGGCATTCGTGATGTCGAACGTAAGGGCGTTCTTGGCTCCGATAAGGCGACTTATCGAACCCGCGAAGGACGGCTCCATGTATACCCGGGTCGCGTGCTTGCTGCGGGTGATCGAGGCGGAGATGACTACGTCGATCTCCTCCGGAGCGTACTTTGACCTGGACAAACAGTCCTCTACCGCCTTGACGGCCAGCGTGAACGAGTCCTCGTGACTTTCCGGCCTGGTGTCGCGTACCCGGCGTTCGCGAACGCCGGTGATTTTCTCCAGATCGAACGAAGGCGGTTCTTTGAGCCCGGAAAGCAATTCCGCGGTGGTGACGACCCTGGAAGGCAGATAGGCACCGATGGATTCGAAGCGAGAATGGGGAGACACGAGCGCTCCTGAAATCGTGGAGATAAACGGTTCCGGATCGACTCTGATCGTCGGTGCGATGAACACTACCCGACAGTAACAACGAATCGCCACAGCCATTTCGCGCCACCGTCTGAGACGGAAATCACGACCACAAGTACATGTTTCGTGAGGTATCACCAACCGGTGACCGACTGGCTATGGTTTCCCGGTATTGCCATCCGACCTGCTGATTCGGTTTGTCACCGCATTTCGCGTTCGACACTGTGCGCGTCGCGCGACGCTCGCGACGGCGCCGCTTTCGGAATGGCTATCGATCGGCTAATGCCGGATGATGGCGGTTCGTGAGTCGTCGGCACGAAGTCTCTCTCGCTGGATGTGAGTGACTTCACTGTGCGTCGCGCGTTCGGTGCGGCTCGCATGTCGCCCGATTCGGCTCCGCGCCTAACGAGTTGCGGCAGAAGGGGATTCGTGCAACTCGCGGACCGGCGCGAGCCGGGATCAGGCTTCGGTGCTCAATGCGGAGCGCGCGGTGGCGATCCGCTCGATGACGTCGGCGGCGTGCGCGTCGAAACGTTCACGGGAGACGGGGATTTCGCCGTCGAGCCAAGGCCGGTAGAGGTAGGCGAGTGCGCCGAAGATGGCGCTGGCGTTGAGCGCGTAGTCGTGCTCGTCGGGCACCGGCTGGCTGTAGTCGCCCGCGCTGATGGTCAACGCGATCGGCGCGGTGAACAAGCCGATGAGTTCGTTGGCGCGCGGCATGAGCACGGGGGTGGCCTGCGATTCGACGAACATGATCCGCCCGCGGCGGCGGTCGGCCAGCAGATAGTCGGTGAAGACGCCGACCATGTGGCGGAACATCGCGTCGCGTTCGATGGGCGCGTTGGGCAGCTCGTCGAGCAACCGATCGCGCGCGCCGAGGACGACGGTGTCCAGCACGGTCGTCAACAATGCGTCCAGGTTCGGGAAGCTCTCGTAGAAGTAGCGCTCGGTGAGTCCGGCCTGCCTGCACACGCCGCGCATCGACGTCTCGGCCGCGCCCACGGTCGCCATCAGCTCCGTGCACGCCTCGACCAGCTGTTCCCGGCGCGCGGCGACGCGATCGGCGGGCGATTGCCCGCGCCAGCGGCGCATGCCCGGAATCGACCCGTCGGCTTGGTCCATAGCGTCATCCTCTCATAGGACCGAATTGACATCATGTGATGTTGACAGCACCTGATGTCACCAATACATTGCGAAGACACCGATCGATGACGAGGGGTGCGAGATGGGTTCTGCCGTATACGCCGACCAGACACGCGCCATCAACGCGCGGGCGGTGGAATTCGACTTCGCCACGGTGCCGATGCATTACATCCCTGGCGAGGCGATGGCCACCCACATCATCAACGTGATGCACCTGGTGCTCCCCGAGGGTGAGCGCGCGATGGCGCAGGCGCTGGCCGAGGCGTTACCCCTGATCGACGACGAGCGGTTACGCGAGGAAGTCCGCGGCTTCATCGGCCAGGAATCCATGCATGCCAGTTCACACGAGAAGGCGCGCGAGCAATTGGAGCGGCTCGGCCTGGACGTCGGCCCGATGGTCGAAAACGTGAGCTGGCTGGTCGACCGCATCCTCGGAGACCACGGATTGACCGGCCGGGCCAAACGGGAGTGGTTGTGCGAGCGGCTGGCGTTGTTCGCGGGCATGGAGCACTACACCGCGGTCATCGGGGAGTGGCTGCTCACCAACGACACCCTCGAAGCCAAGGGCATGCACCCGGCGATGCTGGATCTGATCCGCTGGCACGGCGCCGAGGAGGTCGAGCACCGCAGCGTCGTCTACGACGCGTACATGCACGTCGACGGCGGATACGCGCGCAAGGCGCGGCAGGCGCTCATCGCGAGCGCGGGATTGCTCGTCCTGTTCGTCGTCTCCGGGGGCTACCTGTTCCACAAGGATCCGTCGCAGCACAAGGGACGATTCTGGCCGCTCCAGTTGGCCGGCGCGTCGCTGCGCGGCGTGGTGCCCAGCTTCACGACGTTCATCACGGAGATTCCACGCTACTTGCGGCCGGGCTTCCACCCGTCGCAACTCGGCCCGATGGACCACGCGCTGCGTTACCTCGCGCAGTCGCCCGCGGCACGGGCGGCCAGCGCATGACCGCCGTGGGTGAGCGGTTCCAGCCCGGGGCCGCGCTGCGGCTTATCGGCTCGGCGGCCGACGCCTACAAGCGCCTGTTCGTCGAAAGCGACGCCGCGCAATTGCTTTCGCGCCCTGATCCGGTCCGCCGCACCGGCTACGAATTCGAAGTGGTCGTCGACCGGATCGGGCACGAGGCCGACGGGGTGGTGAGCTTGTGGCTGCGCCACCCCGAGGGCGGTCCACTGCCCGCGTGGACGCCGGGCGCGCATCTGGACGTCTTCTTGCCGTCCGGCCGGCAGCGGCAGTATTCGCTCACCAACGACCCCGCCGACCGCGGGTTCTACCGCATCGCGGTGCGCCACATCGCCGACGGCGAGGGCGGTTCCGCGGAGATCCACCGGGATCTGCGGGTCGGTGACCGGCTGTGCGTGCGCGGTCCGCGCAACGCGTTCCCACTCGTCGAGGCGCCGTGTTATCTGTTCGTCGCGGGCGGCATCGGGATCACGCCGATCCTGCCCATGGTCGCCGCGGCCGAATGCGCGGCGGTGCCCTGGCGGTTGATGTACCTGGGCAGGTCCCGCTCGCGCATGCCGTTCCTGTATGACCTGGCCCGCTACACCGGCGGCGACGTGGTGGTGCGGCCGGACGACGAGTACGGCGCGCCCGACGCGCGGATGATCTTCGAGCAGACGCCGGCCGGCGCCGCGGTATACGTGTGCGGGCCGCCGCCGTTGGCCGAGGCCGCGCGTGCGGTCCTCGCACTGCACGATCCGACGGCTTCGCTGCACACCGAGCGCTTCTCGCCGCCGCCCGTGCGCGACGGCGAGCCGTTCCGGATCAGGTTGCATCGCAGCGGGTTGGACGTGGAGGTCGCTGCCGACGAGTCGGCGCTCAGCGCGATCCGCCGTGTGCTGCCCGGTGTGGCCTACTCCTGTCAGCAGGGATTCTGCGGCACCTGCAAGACGCGGGTGCTCGCGGGCGCGGTGGACCACCGGGACCGGTCGCTGCTCGAATCCGAGCGCGCGGAGACGATGCTGACCTGCGTCTCCCGGGCGCGGGGCGGCGAACTCGAACTGGATCTGTGAGGTCGGCGGGCCACGCGCCCGCGTGCGGAAGGAAGACATGGCTGCGCATCCGGAACACGTGCCGATCGCGGTGATCGGGGCCGGGATAGCCGGGATCGCCCCGGATTCGGCGTTCCCCCCGTGGTTTTCGATCGGATCCACGGGCTCGGCGGTCGCTCCATCGGGGACCGATACCGCGAGCGTCCGAGCAGCTATCTCGGTGCGGCCATGGCGGGTCCCGAACTTCTTCTGCACGCTGGGGCCGTTCGGGGTGGCGGGCAATCAGTCCGCGATCTATATGATCGAGGCGCACGTGCGCTATATCGTCGATGCCGTGACCACCATGCGTGCGCGGAACATCCAGCGGATCGATGTGCGCGAGGAGGTGCAGCGAGCCTTCCTCGACGAGGTGACCGAGCGCAGTCGCGACACCGCCTGGCTGACCGGCGGTTGCCGCAGCTACTACCAGAGCGCCGAGGGCGGCAACGCCGGTCTGTACCCGAACTGGAGTTTCGAATACCGGTGGCGCACAAGCCGTTTCGATCCGGAGTCCTACCAGTTGCAGGCCGGGTGAGCATCGTGGTCGTCGACCTGCTGCGTCAGTTGCTGTCCCCACCTGCCGAGCACCGGCTCGATGTGCGCGATCGGGTGGTGGTGATCACCGGTGCGGGCACCGGAATCGGCCGCGCGCTCGCCGAAAAGCTCTACGCCTCGGGTGCTTCGGTGGCGCTGATCGACATCGACCAGGCCGCCGCCGCTGCCGTCGGGCGCTCGATGGGTGAGCGTGCGCTGGCCGTGCGCGCGGACGTCTCCGATCGAATCGGAATGCGCGAAGCCATCTCCCGGGTGCGCGAGCGTTTCGGCCGGATCGATGTGGTGGTGGCCAATGCGGGGGTGGTGCCCGAGCCCGCCACGATCCGGACGATGAACCCCGGCGATTTCGATCGGGTCATCGGCATCAATGTGACCGGAGTGTTCAACACCGTGCATCCCGCGCTGGAGGACATCGTCGCCGCGAAAGGGCACGTCGTCGTGGTCTCCTCCGCCGCGGCGTTCGCGCCAGGCATGGCCGGTTCGCCCTACATGGTGAGCAAAGCCGCGGTCGAGCAGTTCGGGCGGGCGCTGCGGGTCGAGCTCGCCGCGGTCGGCGCGACGGCGGGCGTGGCGTACTTCGGCATCGTCGACACCGCGATGACGCACGGCACGCTGGACGCGGACGATCTGGGCGCCGATCTGGGCGCATTGCTGCCGTGGCCGCTCAACCTGCGCATCACCGTGCGCGACGCGGCGGAATCCATCGCCGACGGTATCGCCCGGCGCGCGGCGCGCACCATCGCGCCGCCGCAGTGGGAGCCCTACGCGTTGTTCCGCGGCGTGATCAATGTGGTGCTGGACAGCAGGCTGGCGCGGGACCCGCGCGTGCACGACCTGATCCACCGGGTCGAACAGCGCGTCGCCGACGACAACCGTCCCGTCGCCCCGGTCCCGCGCTGACGCGCGCGGGCCGGACTACGGCGCGGCGGGAAAGATCGCAGGCAGCGTCAGCGCGTACTCCACATCGACGCGCGTACCGAGCGTCGTGAGCAGCACGCGGATCATCGTCAGGCGCGCCGCCGCGACGGTGTCCGCGTCCGGTTCGGCGCCGGGCGCGGCGCCCGCGGAGATCCGGTAGACCACGTACTCGCACAGGTGCAGCGCCGCGTCCAGGTCGAGCGGGCTCGGCACCGGCCGGCCCAGCTCGGCGAACGTCTCGCGCACCAGATCGCGGATGTCGTCGAGCGCGCGCTCGCGGTACGCCGACACCGGCGAGCCCGGATCGTGCAGCTCGGCGAACAGTGGCCGCAGCATGGGGCCGTGCCCGCGCGCCCAGTCCAGGTAGGCGTCGATCAGCCGGATGCCCAGCTCGACCGGCTCGTCGGTGCCGGTCAGCGCCGCGCGGATGCCGCCGACCAACCCCTCGTTGGAGCTGTCGAGCACCGCGAGCAGCGGTTCGTTCGCGTTGCCGAAGTAGCGGTAGAAGGTCGGCCTGGCCAGTCCCGCCTGCTCGATGATCTGCGCGACGCTCAGCCCACGGGAACCGGTGCGGGTGAACACTTCCGCCGTCGCGAGCACGATCCGGGCCCGGACCTCCTCGGCCTGCTCCTGAGTCTGCCGCGGCCTGCCGCGCCGCGCGGCCGTCGGCTCAGCCCGCATAGTGCCGCCTCACAACGCGGCCCCCGGGATCCCTGTGCGCCACGACGAACAGCTTGACACGAGGTGTGACATAGATATTAATCTAACACCACTGTTCATTTTAATGGGGCGCGTCCGCGGCGCGGTCCACCGTCCTCGAGAGGGCCGACCATGACGACCGCCTCCCAACCGGCCACCGCCGACGCGCTGTCCCCCGCACTGGTGCAGCCGTTGCTCGCGCACGCCGTCGCCGGGGGCGCGCCCGCCGTCGAAGTGTTCGCACCCGCGACCGGCGCGAAGATCGTCGATCTGCCGCAGTCCTCCGCCGACGACATCGAGACCGCGTTCGTCACCGCCCGCGAAGCCCAGCGCCAGTGGGCGCGGCGTCCGGTGCGGGAACGGATCGCGGTGCTGCGCCGGTTCCACGACATCGTGCTGGCCGAGCAGGACGCCATCCTCGACATCGTGCAGACCGAGACCGGCAAGGCGCGGGCCCACGCCTTCGACGAGGTCGGCGACGTGGCCGTGAACGCCAGGTACTACGCCTCGGTGGCCGCCCGGCTGCTGGCCACGCGCAAACCGCGCGGGGTGCTTCCCGTGCTCACCCAGGTCGACGTGCGGCATCGGCCCAAGGGCGTGGTCGCCGTCATCTCGCCGTGGAACTACCCGCTGGCCCTGGCCGCCTCCGACGCGTTGCCCGCCCTCGTCGCGGGCAACGCGGTGGTGGCGCGTCCGGACAACCAGACCGCGCTCACCGCGCTGTGGGCCATCGATGCCGCCGTACGCGCCGGATTGCCGCGCGGACTCTGGCAGGCGGTGCTCGGCCGCGGATCGGTGATCGGCGGCGAGGTGATCGCCCGCGCCGACTACGTCGACTACACCGGCTCCAGCGCGACCGGACGGACCATCGCCCGGCAGGCGGGCGAGCGCCTGATCGGCTACTCGCTCGAACTCGGCGGCAAGAACCCGCTGTTGGTGCTCGCCGACGCGGACGTCTCACGCGCCGCCAAGATCGCCATCCGGGCCTGCTTCGCCTCTGCGGGACAGCTGTGCGAGTCGATGGAACGCATCTACGTGCACGACAGCGTCTACGACCGCTTCGTCACCGAATTCGTCGGGCACGTCGAGGCCATCCGGCTCGGCGGCAGTCTGGACTACCACAGCGATATGGGATCGCTGACCTTCCAGCGTCAACTCGACACAGTCGTCGCGCATGTCGACGACGCGGTGGCCAAGGGCGCCACGGTGCTGGCGGGCGGTCGCGCGCGTCCGGACCTCGGACCATATTTCTACGAGCCCACCGTCCTGGCCGGCGTGCGACCGGGCATGACGGTTCACCGCGAGGAGACCTTCGGCCCCGTGGTCTCGATCTACCGCGTGAGCAGTGACGAGGAAGCCGTCGAACAGGCCAACGACACCGCCTACGGCCTCAACGCGAGTGTCTGGACCAAGGACACCGCCCGCGGTCGCGCGGTGGCGGCGCGGATCGAGGCGGGCTCGGTGAACGTCAACGAGGGCTTCATCGCCGCCTGGGGCAGCGCCGACGCGCCGTCCGGCGGGCTCGGCATCTCCGGCACCGGACGCAGGCACGGTCCCGAGGGCCTGCTCAAGTACATCGACACCCAGACCATCGCGGTGCAGCGGGTGGTGCCGATCGCTCCGCTGCCCGGCATGTCCGAAGCGCTCTGGGCCAAGACGATGACGCTGTACTTCGGCGTCATGAAAGCGCTTCGGCAGAAGTAACTCGCACGACTCACGGATCAGGAAGCGGTACGGATGAAACTGGAAACGGTGGCGGGCAAGAGGGTCCTGGTCACGGGGGCCGCGATGGGCCTGGGCAAGCTGTTCGCCGAGCGGGCGGTGCGCGAAGGCGCCGCGGCGGTGGTGCTGTGGGACATCAACGAGGCCGCTCTGAAGGACACCGCCGCCGAGCTGACCGGCCGCGGCAGCGCCGTTCATCACTTCGTGGTGGACGTGGCCTCGCCCGAGGCGATCACCGACGCGGCGTCCGGCGTGCGCGAGCAGGTCGGCGGCATCGACATCCTGGTCAACAACGCGGGCATCGTGCGCGGCAACAGCTACTTCTGGGAAACGCGGAACCGCGCCGACATCGACAAGACCATGGCGATCAATTCGCTCGCCCCGATGTACGTCACGCTCGAGTTCCTGCCCGCCATGGTCGCCGGCACCACCGAGGCGCGGGTGCTGACCATCGCCTCCTCGGCGGGTCTGGTGTCCAACCCGCGTATGAGCGTATACGCCGCCTCCAAGTGGGCGGCTCTGGGCTGGTCGGACTCGGTGCGCATCGAACTGGAGCAGGCCGGCCACGACCACGTGAAGATCACCACGGTCTGCCCGACCTACATCAACACCGGAATGTTCGAGGGCGCCAAGGGATTCCTGTTCACCCCGATCCTCGACCAGGACAAGGTGGTCGAGACCTCGTGGCGGGAGATGAAGAACGGCGCCCCGCTGATCGTGCTGCCGTGGACCTCGCGCCTGAACAAGGCGATCTCCGGTCTGCTGCCGATCAAGCTGCGTGACCTGTTCCTCGACACGGTCGGCGTCTACCACTCCATGGACGAGTTCACCGGCCGCGAGAAGTAGCGCGCAGCGCGTTCGCCCCGGCATCTGGAAAACACTGCGGCTCCTCCACAATGGGGCATGTCGGTCATGGCCACCCAGCGGTGGTGTTCCACGCACGCGGTGAACTCCCGGGCCGCATCGCTCGAATGATGTACGGCGCTTCCTCGACGGGCCGCCGCGGTCCTCAGCGTGGACGGGTGCCGATGACCACGGTCGCGTAGTGCTCTTCGGATGCCGCGACCTGGACCGCGAGACCGTTCTCCGTCAGGACGGCGAGTGCGATCGGCGCTTGGTCCTCGCTGGACTCCACGAGCAGATGCCCGCCCGGCGCCAGCCAATCGGCGGCCTCGGCCGCGACCCGGCGCAAGACGTCCAAGCCGTCCGGGCCGCCGTCGAGGGCGGTTCGTGGTTCGTGGTCGCGGGCCTCCGGCGGCATCCGCGCGATCATGTCCGAGGGGACGTACGGGGTGTTGCAGAGCAGGATGTCGATACAACCGCGCAATTCCTCGGGCAAGGGCCCGAAGAGATCCCCTTCGTAGACCGGCGCGCCGAGCGGGGTGAGATTCCGGCGCGCGCACGCGACCGCGACCGGATCGATGTCGGCGGCCGCCAGCGTGACCGGACGACCTTCGTCGGCGGCGGTCCGAGCCGCCGCGAGGCCGAGCGCGCCCGACCCGCAGCACAGATCGACCACCACCGGATGACCCGTCCGGGCGTGGATCAGCTCGACCGCGCGGTCGACGAGGAACGCGGTGCGCTGCCGGGGCACGAAGACGCCGGGAGACACCGCCACCCGCAGCCCGTGGAACTCCGCCCAGCCGAGCAGATGCTCCAGCGGGCTACCGGCGACGCGCCGGGCGACGAGCGATTCCAGCGCCACGCCGGTCTCCGCGGCGGCGGCCGTGAGCAGTCGCGCCTCGTCTTCGGCGAACACGCAGCCGGCCGCCCGGAGCCGGGCGACCACATCGGAATTTCCGGCTGACGTCACCGGGCCATCCTGCCGCGCTTACGCGGGATGCCGCCAACGTATTTTCTCCGCGATCGGGACCGCGCCCGGGGCGAGTCCCGATCGCCCGGGAATCAGCGTGCCGTGCTGAGCTGGAAGGTGCGGGTGGCGTCGAGATAGATGCCGCGCTGGCCCGGCTTGCCGGGCGGCGGCAGCTGCGAGACCAGTTGTTCGAGCGAGGTCGTCGCGCCGACGACCCGGGTGCCCGCGACGACGAAATCGGCGACGGCACGGCGGATGTGGTTCGGCGAGGTGACCACGATCGCGCTGGTCGCACCGACCTCCCGCAGCAGCCTCGTGCTGAACAGGGCGTTCTGCACGGTCGAGCCCGCGCGGCTCTCCACGTGGATGCGAGCAGGCGCTACGCCGTGGGCGAGCAGCCAGTCGCGCATGGCCTCGGCCTCGGTGATGCCGTTCTGCGGATTCCCGCCGGTGACGACGATCGGTGACAGCGGCGCGGCGATGGACTGCAACCATGCCGCGGTGAGCCGGTTCACCAGTTCGGGACGCAGCGCGCCATCCGGGAGCAGGCCGTAGCCGAGTACGACGATGCCGGTCTGCGGCCCCGCCAGCGCGGGCAGCGGGTTCGGCAGCGTGCCCACCGCGGCGCGCACGGCGCCGAGTACGTTGTCGGTGCCCTGTGCCAAGCCCGGATCGACCACGTGCAGCCGTGCCATGGCGTCCACGAGCGCGGGCAGGTCACCGGCGTAGTCGGACCAGATCGCCTGCAGGGCGAGCGCTTCGGCGTCCGCGGGGTCGGCGCCGATCAGATTTCGCAGGTCGGCGCGCCCCGCGGCGTCGTCGCCGTTGGTGAAGTGGCGCTGGGCGGAGTTGTACAGGGCGTCGGTTTCCGGTGCGGCGTGCGCCGGCACACCGGCCAGACCGGTGAGCGAGAACGCGGCGAACGACGCCGCGACGAGAAGTTTCCACTGCCTCGAGATCATCACTACAGTCGTCACCTTTCCGCTGTGGAACGGGTTGGCACGTGCTAGCAGTTAGCTGGGGCAAACAGGAAATACCATACGGGCGAAACCATCGTCCAGCCGGCAATTTGCGAACGGGCTCCCGCGATGTCGCGCCCGATGCGCATGCCGGGGGTGAAACCGGGCGTTGGCCCGTTTTCGGGGCAGGATCGCGGCGGCCTCTTCGGCTCCGAAGGCGTCGGGAACTGCTTGAATCGCCGTCGCTCACCAGGGAATTATCGGCGCGGCGGTCCACTGTCCTCGTCGGCGGTGCGGCGGTGCCGCCGCGCGCTCCCGGCGGGCCGTGTTCGGCGACTGCCGTCCGGCTGCGTGCGCCGTCCGGGCTCCCCGTGGTCGGCAGGGCCTGATCGAATCAGCTTCGCCGTGTGATTGCCCAGAGTTTGCACGACTGGACGCAGGCGGGGGAGGAACGTGTCCGGCCGCGCCCGTTAGGCTGTGTCAACGTGGATACCGTTTCGCTGTCCGGCAAGGAACTCGCCGCCGCCATCAACGCCGACACCAAGGCCCGCGCCGCCGCGCTCGCCGACAGCGGCGCCGCCCCGCGCCTCGCCCTGGTGGTGGCGAACGACGACCCGGCGAGCGCCTGGTATGTGAACTCGCTCCGCAAGGCGGCCGAGCGACTCGGAATAGCCTGCGACACAGTCGACCTCGGTTCCGAGGCGAGCGCTGCGGAGATCCGCGCCGAGCTCACCGCGCGCGGTGCGGACCCGGCGACCGACGCGATCATGCTGCAGACGCCCCTTCCGGCGGGTGTCACGCTCGACGACGTCAGTTCCGCGATCGTCGCGTCCAAGGACGTCGACGGCGTCAGCCCGCTGTCGCTCGGCCTGCTCGCGGCCGGGCTGGACGGTTTCGTCCCCGCCACCTCCGAGGCCGTCGTGGAACTGCTCGAACACCACGAGATCCCGCTGGCCGGCAGGCACGTCGCGGTCGTCGGCCGCTCGAACGTCGTCGGTAAGCCGCTGGCCCAGCTGCTGCTGGCGAAAGACGCGACCGTCACGGTGTGTCATTCGCGCACCGCCGACCTCGCCGCCGTCACCGCCACCGCCGACGTCGTCGTCGCCGCGGCGGGCCGCATCGGCCTGATCTCCGGCGAGCACGTCCGGGAGGGTGCGGTGGTCATCGATGTCGGCACCAATGAGGCTCCCGACGGCAAGATCGTCGGCGATGTCGACGCCGAGTCGGTGCGCGGCAAGGCCGCCGGCCTCAGCCCCGTCCCCGGCGGCGTGGGCCCGGTCACCACGGCCCTGCTGATGCGCCACGTCGTCACCGCCGCCGAGTCCGACCGACCTAGCGGCTCTGCGTGAGAAGCCGCCTCACCCCCGGGCGATGGCGCTGATGAGCGTGCGGCTGCCGTCCTTGGTGGTGGTGACGACCTGCGGGTTGTAGGTGACCGGTTGCTGCCCGGGGCGGTGTTCGGTGACCACCACGGTGTACTGGCCCGCGAACGCGCCGGGAGTGATCGCCACGCAGTGGGTGGTGCCGGCGGGGATGCTGTCGATGCCGCGCTGGATGGCGTCGGCGGTCTGTACCGCGGCGTCCGCGGTGGTGGTGGCGCGGACCTGCTCGCCGGACCGGTCCACGTAATAGGCGTGCTGGAAGGCGAAGATCACCGCGGGACCGGAATCGAAGCCGCCCACGCCATTGCCCTGAATCCGGTTGCCAACCCGCTCGGCGGGGCACTGCGCGACCGGCGCCGCCGGAGTGGTGGCCTGCGCGGACGGGGCCGGCGCCGCGGTCTGCCGGTCGGAGCCGCCGGTTCCGAACTGCAGGAAGGCCGCGAAGCAGAGCGCGGCGACGCCGAGCGTGCCGAGCAGAGGTACCGCCCACCGTCGCGTCTTTCGCGGCGCGGGAGAGCGGTCGATCAGTCCCGCGAATTGATCTTCGTACTCGTCCGGACCGGGCGCCTGCGTGTGCACGGGTTCGGCGGGCAGCGCCTCGTCCTGCGGCCGATCCACCCATGCCGCCCACTCGCCGCGGTACTCCTCGCCGACCGGCGCCTGCCCCGGAACCCCCGTGCCGTACGGATTTCCCCGGTCGTAGCCGGGTCGCGCGCTCATCTCCGGTCGATCCATCGCCCCGCCCTTCATCAGGTCCCCGTCAGATTAGCCGCATCGCCCCGACGCGGGAACGCCCTGCCGCGTTCACAATTGAGCCGTCCGCCAACCGGAGGATGCCGGCGGGTCTCCCAAAGGGCCTTGAGGTGGCCGGTGGGCGGGTGTCAATTCAGCAGAGCCAGCCATTCGTGTTCGGGATAGTGGTCGGATACGTAGGTCCGCACCACGGTGCGTTGGGCGGCGCTCAACTCCGGCCAGGTCCGTTCGAGATCGACGCGGTCTTTCGTCCGGGCCTGTTTCACTTTGAAGATCAGCACGAACTCGGGATTCAGGTAGCGGATGCCGTCGTCCGCGATCCAGGTCACCTCGTCGAGGGGCGCGACCATGGCCCGATCGCGCCGGTTGACCCAGGCGCCCCGCTGTCCGGGATTCAGCAGGAGGTCGATCAGCCACGGAGACCGTGCGTTCGCCCGCAGCCAGACCTGGTCGGCGCTGTCGGGCAAGGCGGGGAAGCGGTCGTCGACGGGGCGAATGCCGTCCGGGCCCGCAGACCAGATGTGCAAGCGGCCTCGTGCCGCGGTGCGCAGAGCGGGCAGATCCGCACGGAACATCGACGCGTCGACATCACTGTGCTCGCGTCGCGTTCCGGTCCATGCGTCGATCGCCCACCCGCCCGCGATCCACCACGGGGCGTCGATGTCGCCGAGGATCTCGCCCACATCGCGCGGCGTGACGAAAGCCCATGAACCCCAGAGGTCTTGGAAATCGGCCTCCTGCGCGTCACGCGGCGGTGGGATCGGAAACTCGCGCAACGATGGCCCTCCCCTCGGGTATATGGCTAGACGCTACCCGGAGGAGGGCGCCGCTCACCAGTGCGTGACGACCGGATCGCCGACGCCGATCGTGTGATACACCCATTCGGCGTCGTCGCGGGAGAGGTTGATGCAGCCGTGGCTGACGTTCGCATAACCCTGCTGATCCACCGACCACGGAGCAGAGTGGATGAAAACGCCGCCCCATGTGAGTCTTTCGGCGAACTCGCCGTTGATGACGTAGCCCTCCGGCGAACTCAGCGGGATGCCGATGGTGCGGGAGTCGAACACGACGGAACGGAACTTCTCCAGCACCGGCCAGGTGCCGACCGGTGTTTCGTACCCCGGCTTGCCCATCGAGGCCGGCATCGTGCGGACGACGGTGCCGCCGACGGTGACCGTGAAGGTATGCGCCGACATGTTCGCCTCGCCGAAAACGCCTGCGTTGGTGCGGAATTCCGTGCGCGTGCCACCGACCGAGACGAGGACGGTGGCGTCGGCGGGCAGGAACTCGCTCGGCGTCCACACCGCTTCGCGGTCGTCGGTCCACGCGAAGGTGCCCGGCAACGGCCGGGTCGTTGTGATGTCGATGGATTGTTCCGTCTTCGCGCGATCCGTGACTGGTGCGGCGAACCGAATGGTCACGGGATGAGCCACGCCCACCACCTGGCCGTTCGAGGGTCCGATCGCTGCCACCGGAGGCGTCGGCCGCACGATCATCGTCGCAGCCGCCGCACCCGACCCGAACGCGGCCAGTGCCACGATCACGGTCGCGAGGAACAGGTACCGAATGGCGCTCCTCATGGCGTCCACCCCTTCGAGCTGGTGTGGTAGGCAAGGAACATTTTAGGCCCCCATGATCAACTCGGCCATGGATAGAACCGGTCCATGGTCCGGTTGTGATCGGGGCAAGCCCACCAATGATCGCGTACCCCACCCCGCCCGTTCGAAACGGCAGCGAGTCGCTCGGATGCCGCAGGCGCGGAGTCCGACGATCCGGTCAGTGTGTGAGCCCCAGCGGTTGCGGTTCGGCTGCGGCTCGCGCGTCGAATTCCGCTCGCGCGGCCAGGATTCGATCCTGATGTTCGACGGCCCAGACGCCCATGGCATGACTGATCGCACCGATGCTCGCACCGAGTTCGGTGAGCGAATAATCCACCCGGGGCGGCACCGTGGGGTAGACCGCCCGGCGGATGAGGCCCTCCCGCTCCAAGTTGCGCAGGGTTCGGGTGAGCATCTTCTGAGTGATGCCGTCGAGGCGCCGGCGCAATTCGTTGAAGCGGATCGGCCCGGCATGGGAGCGCAGAACGCTCAGCACCAGCATCACCCACTTGTCGGCGAGAACGGCCAGCACCTCCCGCGCGGGGCAGTGATGCAGGTAGCTCTCGACCAGGCTGCCGGTATCCGGCCGGTTACAGGCGGTATCCATCGGGAACCTCGGTATCAAGAAAGTGCCTTCTTCCCGAAAGGTACCAGGTAGCCACAGAATCGGTACATGCTCGCAATCACGCAGTACGCATTCGGTGGCCCGGAAGTCCTCGAGGTGGTCGAGGTGGATCGGCCGCGGCCCGGCCCGGGGGAGGTGCTGGTGCGGGTTGCCGCGACCAGCGTCAACGCAGCCGATTGGAAGGTGCGCGCTGGACTGATCGGGACGCTCGGCGAGCCACCGCTGACGCTGGGACTCGATGTGGCGGGTGTCGTCGAGGAACTCGGTGCCGGGGTGGACCGGTTCGCGATCGGCGCTCCCGTGTACGGGATGGTGTTCGGCGGAGCGAACGCGGAATACGTTGTGGCGCAAGCGCACACGCTGGCCCCGGCGCCGAGGAACATCGACCTGGCACAGGCGGCGGCGCTGCCGACGGCGGCGCTGACCGCCTGGCAGGCCCTGGCCGCGCTCGGTGCCGGGCAGCGCGTGCTGGTGCAAGCGGCCGCGGGAGGCGTCGGACATCTGGCGGTGCAGATCGCCCGACATCGCGGCGCGCACGTGATCGGCACCGCGCGTGCGGTCAACCATGAGTACCTGCGCGGTCTCGGCGCCGACGAGGTGATCGACTACACCGCGGTCGATTTCGGCGCCGCGGTGCGCGACGTCGACATCGTGCTCGATCTGGTCGGCGGCGCGTACGGGTCCCGATCTCTCCCGGTGCTGCGTCCCGACGGCCGGTTGATCGACACCCAGGGTTCGGACGCGGAAGCCGACCCGCGTTACGAGCGGTTCTATGTCGAACCGTCCACGGTGTCACTGCGTGAGATCACCACCATGGTCGAGCGCGGTCGTCTGCGCGCGACGATCGACCACGTGCTGCCCCTCGCGGACGCCGCGAAGGCGCACGAACTCAGCGAATCGGGGCGGGTGCGCGGCAAGGTCGTGCTGGTCGCCTGGGATCCGCCCGCCTGACGGTCGGCGCTTGCGCGACCGGAGCGATCGCGCGGCTATCGGCGGACAGCGTGTACGACGTCGGCGTGCAGGGCGTCCGCCCGCGCGGTCAGCTCCTCGATCCGCACCAGGACCGCGGCGAACCGGTCACCGTCGGCGGCGGGCAGCGATGCCACGTTGATCTCGATGTTGAGCTGCGAGGTGGTCGCGGCGGCGCGGCAGGCGTCGGCGGCCGCGCCGATATCGGTGACGACGTTCGGATTCCCGATCGGGAACAGCTCCGCGGCCAGCGACAGCACCTCGTCGGCCTCGTCGACGACCTCGGCGGGCACGCGGGCGGCTTCGATCAGCGCGGCATTGATCGCCGCGGTGCGGGCGGCGAGATCCTCCGGGGTGTCCTTGGGCAGCTTGTAGGCGGCGCCGACGGCGGTGAACGCGTCGGCGTCGGCGGCGGCCAGCGCTAGCGCGCGCTCGCGCGCCGCGTCGGCGGCCTCGATGATCCGGTCGATCACCGGCCGGTTCTCGGCGTCCTTGGCGCGAGTGGTGTAGCGCGCGACCATCGCGACGAGCGCGGCACCCTGCGCGGCGTGCAACGCCGCGACCGCGCCGCCGCCCGGAGCGGGAATCTTGGCGGCCAGATCGCCCAGGTACTGCGCGAGGGTGACCTCGCCGGAGGACGGCGCAGTTTCCGTGGACGACGAGCTGGGCTGCGACACGTGCGTATTGCCTTTCGTTCTACGGCGAGGAAGGACTACGAGTAGACGCTACCCCGTGGCGTCGCCGCCTCGGGCGTGACCACACCGGCCGGGCTGGCACCCGGCCGGTGCGCGGCCGGGACGTACCCGCCGTTATGTTGAGTGCTATGCGGATCGGATTGAGCATCAACTACTCGGGGGGCTTCAAAGAGGCGGCGGCCGAAGTCGCCGACCTCGAGCGGGCGGGCCTGGACATCGTGTTCGTGCCCGAGGCGTACTCGTTCGACGCGGTGAGCGCGCTCGGTTACCTGGCCGCCAAGACCACCACCCTGCAGCTGGCCTCCGGCATCCTGCAGCTCTACACGCGCACACCGAGCCTGACCGCCATGACCGCGGCGGGCCTGGACTTCGTCTCCGACGGACGCTACGTGCTCGGGCTGGGCGCGTCGGGCCCGCAGGTGATCGAGGGCTTCCACGGCGTGCCCTACGACGCGCCGATCGGCCGCACCCGCGAACTGGTGGAGATCTGCCGGAAGGTCTGGCGGCGCGAGCGCCTGGAATACCAGGGCAAGTACTACCAGATCCCGCTGCCCGCCGACCGGGGCACCGGCCTCGGTAAGCCGCTCAAGCTGATCAACCACCCGGTGCGCGAGCGCATTCCGGTGCTGCTGGCCGCGCTCGGCCCGAAGAACGTGGAACTGGCCGCCGAGATCGCCGAGGGGTGGCAGCCGATCTTCTTCCTGCCGGAGAAGGCGAAGGAGGTGTGGGCGGACTCGCTCACCGCCGGTCTCGCCAAGCGCGATCCGCTCCTCGGTGACCTGGACGTCTACGCAGGCCCGGCGCTGGCCATCGGGGACAACGTCGAACCGCTGCTGGAGTTCGTGAAGCCGCATCTGGCGCTCTACATCGGCGGCATGGGAGCCAAGGGCAAGAACTTCTACCACACCTTGGCCACGAAGTACGGTTACGGCGCCGAAGCCGACCGCATCCAGGAGCTGTACCTGGCGGGGGAGAAGGAGGCCGCGACCAAGGCGGTGCCGGACCAGCTGGTCCGGGACATCTCCCTGGTCGGTCCGGCCGGCTACGTCAAGGAGCGGGTCGCGGCGTTCAGGGAGGCCGGCGTCACGGTCCTCAACGTGGTGCCGATGGCGGGCACCGCCGCCGAGCGCGTCAAGCTGATCGAACAGTTGCGCGAACTGGTCTGAGACAAGGCGCTGCCGCCGTCGCCGGGTGCGACGGCGGCAGCAGCGGGGGTCATCTCCGGCGGAGCGCCGCCAGCGCGGCGTCCAGCGTCGAATGCAGCGCGAACACCTGATCCAGGCTGGTCATCTTCAGCTGCCTGCTGGTCGCCGGGCCCTCCGCGACGACCGCGATCGAGGTAGTCGAGCCCGCGCGCTGGTGGGCTGCCACGAGCGTCGCCATGCCCGCCGAGGCGAGGAAGCTGACCGAGGTGAGGTCGATGATCAGGGCCGCGGGCTTGCCGCTGAGAATGGCATCGATCGCGTTCTCCAGCGCGGGGGCTGTCGCCAGATCGACCTCGCCGGCCACCGTCAGCACCGTCGCGCCGTCGTGCGCCGCGACCGTGGTGGTCATCGTGTCCGCGAGGGGATACGCGTCTCCGGAAGTGTTGGTCACAACATCACAACACACAAATCGCGGCAGATTCGCAACCTTTGAGTGTTCATGGAGCTAACCCTACCTCGTTCGCCGACCGGCCTGGTCCGGCTGCGGCCTGGTCGTCGCGGCGGCCGATATCGCCGCCTCGGTGATGCGTACGAGTTCGTCGATGGGCGCGAGAACCCGCGGCGCAGTCGGGAAGGGCGACTGTTGCCGTATCGGTGTACACCGTCGTCGGCGGCAGCCGTGGACGGGTGACGAGAAGCTTCGGCGCATAGGGGTAGTTGCCACATCGGTAACCAAGGGGTGGCCGCGTGCGCCCGGCATCGTCGATGCAGGAAGATCCGTGGAGCCCGAATCGGTCCGGCGCGAGTTCGTGCCGACGGTCCTACGTATGCGGAGGGAGTGACCTGCGGAGTGGGTCGCCGGGCGGCTACCGATGTGGCGAATCTACCTAGAGCTCTTAACCTTGCGACTACTTCGCACCGTTGAGAAAGACTCGCCGATGGTCAGCATGACTCGAACCGCAGCATGGCTGGGAAGCCACTTCTCCCCGTTCTCCACCGCTTCTGTTCTCGGACATCGAGCAGGAACGGCAGCGTACCCGCCCACCGCCGAATCGGGCGTATACCCTGAGCTCGCACCGCAAATCCATCTGCCATTGGTCACGCGAATGCTGCTGTATGGCGATGGCTCCACGACGCTTCTGCTCCAGCAGATCGCCGGATCGAATATCGTGGCCGATGTATTGCCCTCGCGCACCATCGAAACAAGGGATCTCGGGATATTCCAGGAGGTTTTCCGCGACTCGGTCGGCGGTCCGCTCAGAGTACGGCACACGAGGTTGCGGGATGCCGCGGGCAATATCATCAGTGAAAACCTGATCACGTATCGGGCCGCGGACGAAGCGACCTTGATCCCGCCGGACGGTATTCCATTCGGCATCCATATCCGCCGTCTCGGCGCCTTCGAACGGCGGCGGATCTTCCTCACCGGCGTGACATGCGGGCCATTCGGTCTTTTTCCCGCCGCCGCGGCTGCACGCGTGTACGAGATAATATTCTCGACGCAGCAGAGCGTGCTGGTGCACGAAGTCTTCAATCCCGCCGTGGTCGGTACCCGGAGCGTGGCATTTCGCAGGCCAGGGCCGATAATCGTGGCACGGGCCCTGCGGGCGTCGGGCGCGAGTCCGGGGCTGCGTAGCATTCGGGGAACGAGGGCAGGCGCACTCGAAACGCGGTCTCGTGAATCGCGAGAGGAAAGGTCGATCAGAACTCCTTGACGCGACGCTGTGAAACGGACGAGAAACGGCGCTTGCCGAGGGAATCTCGGCAAGCGCCGCCGTATCCGAGTCGATTCGCGGCGGGCCTCGGCGACGTTATTCCGATCCGATCTGCCCGGGACGGTTACTTCCGCTCGGATCGAGCCAGCCTGCGACCGCTTTCCAGTCGTCCCAGGTGAGATGCGATACGGGGCTTTTCGTCGGCCCGGCGCAACCGGTATGCATGCGTCGACGGCGGTCGTTATTCGACCGCAAGCGTCTTCCGCATCGTGAGCAATTAATCTCCATCATGTTTCAACCATTCGTTCGTCCGTGGAGCGACGTCATCGGTACGCGGGGCGCCGGCGGATCGGTCGGTAATGGCCTGCCGCGTTCGCCGCAGACCTCAACCGACTCGACGTCGCCGCACCAAACCCGCCGTCGACGGAAATCGCAGCCGCCGGTGGCATACTTCGTCCACCAATTCCGCATACCCTTCGCGCACCTCGCCCAGGTGAAACCACACCCTGTGCCGCGTCTCGACGTCCTTCGTATGCAGAACCGTCCACCATGCCTCGGCATACACTTCGGCCATGTGGCTCATCACTTCGCCGAGTGAGTGAGTATGCATCCGAGCGCCGTTCGGGCACGGCACGTTGCGGATGGCCCAGTCGTCGACCGCGGCGACGA
The DNA here is from genome assembly GCF_001612765.1 of Nocardia arthritidis NBRC 100137. Taxonomy (GTDB): domain Bacteria; phylum Actinomycetota; class Actinomycetes; order Mycobacteriales; family Mycobacteriaceae; genus Nocardia; species Nocardia arthritidis. The sequence goes on along the minus strand of NZ_BDBB01000026.1, from coordinate 47,210 downwards.
CCCGGTCGACTTCCGCGCGGATCTGCTCGCCGTCGAAGCCGTTTCGCCTCGGGGTTCCGACACGGTGGAATGGTATGAGCTCGGCATGCAGGTCGCCGAGTTCTCGTGCCCATGTCACCAGGGACATCCGGCTGGTGACGTGGCCGGAAATCGCTCGGAACAAGTGCTCGGGCCGCAACAAGGGCACCATCGACGTCGCCGGCCACCAGGCGTCGGACCGATCGATCGTGGATGTACATTCGTTCGAATGCATCGCTCACCTCCTCGACTCTCCAGCCTGCTGGCATAGGGTGATGTCGCACATCGGTAGGCCTCGATCGATGCCGATGGCGAGCCTGCGATTACCTACGTATCCCGGCACCACCAGTTCCGGGCCCGGTAGGCCGGGCGCGGGGCACCTTCGCTACCGCCGAGGGCGACACCGGTCGCTGTCTTCTGCTGGTTCCTCGCCGAAGGCGCTCGCGAGAAAGGTAGTTCGTCGCGTGGCCGATCGCTGATTTCGGACAGGGGGATCATCGTGGCAGGACGTCGGCTTTGTCGTCGCATTCGTCCGGACCCGCGGCCCGGATCACGGGAAGTTTGCCCGCCTCGACTTCCATCGGCGCCGACAATGCGCGAAGACTACGATGACGTCGTGTGACGATCAGGAGGCGGGATCGCGTCGGTGGCTTGCCCGCAACCGCCGCGAACTTCGTCGGTCGCGCAGGCGAGCTGGAGAAGATCAGTCTCTTTCTGCTGGAGCAGGCTCGGCTGGTCACGTTGACCGGGCCCGGAGGTATCGGTAAGACCCGTTTGGCCGCGGAGGCTGTGCGCGGATTCAGCAGAGCCAAGAGCGCGCCGGTCTATTGGGTGCGGCTGGCGCGGTTGGCGAGAGACAGTGACACCGCCGCGGTCGAGGAGGAGATCGCGCGGTCGGTGGTCGAGACCGACTTTTCCGGAAGATCGGCATGGGAACTGCTCATCGATACGTTCACTCGACTGTCCACGGCCGGGCGGCAGCGACGAATCTTGCTGGTGCTCGACAATTGCGAGCACGTACTCGTCAGCGCCGCCGTCGTGATAGCGAGATTGCTCGATGCCTTGCCCGAGCTGACCGTCGTGACGACCAGCCGTGAACCGATCGGCTGGGTCGACGAACATCTGATCGCGGTGCAGCCGCTGGCCCCACGGCACGCGGTGGCTTTGTTCCGTCAGCAGGCCGAACTCACCGGTCACCCGATCACCGGAAGGGAGCAGATGACCACGGCGGCCGAGATCTGCCGCCGCGTGGACAATCATCCTCTCTACATCCAGTTGGCGGCCGCGCGACTGCGTCATCAACCGCTCGCGGTGCTCTTGCGCGGGCTCACCGGCCGAGCCGATGACGCGCGGTTGCGCTGGTCGCACGGTCCGCGGTTCGGGGCCGACGCGCGGCACCGCGGGGTCAGCGATGTCATCACCTGGTCGTATGAGTTGTGCACCGAGAAGGAACGTGTGCTCTTCGATCGGATGTCGGTGTTCGCGGCGGGCTACGACACCGACGCCGACGAAGATGGCAGCGGTGCCTCGGTAGAGGTGGGCGTGGACCTGGAAGCCATCGAGGTTGTGTGCGGTACGGGCGACCCCCGCGGCCCAGACGAACCGACATCATCCGGTTCGGACGCGCGACCAGCGGTCGAGGACATCGAGGAGTTGCTCGAGTCTCTTGTCGATCACTCGCTCGTGACCGCGCACATCACCCCGACAACCGTGCGGTATTCCCTGGTGGAGACTCTGCGGGTCTATGCACAGCAGCGATTGCGGGAACGCTCGTCCGCCGAGGTCGACGAACCCGCCCGGCTGGCGCAGCGCCATCTTCGTTACTACCGAGACAAGATCGCCTACGCGGCCGCGCATTGGTTTCATTCCGACGGACAGCACGGCCACGTGAGCTGGGCACGGTCGGCGTGGGCCGATACCCTGACCGCGATCGAGAACAGCCTGGCCGGCGGCCGGGCCGACATCGGTCTGGAGATCTGCCTCGGCCTGATCAGCCTGCGGATGCCCTTCATTCGAGGCTCACTGCGAGGAATGCGCCAATGGACCCAACGGTGCCTCGACGCCGCCCGTGCGCCGACCACGAAGCCCACCGAACGCCAGATCGAAGCAATGGCCGCTATCGCATGGCTGGCCCTCACGCAGGGTGATCACGAATACGCCGCGCGCGTTCTGGACGACTGCGTCGTCGCCTGCCTCGCGGACGAGACCGAGCGACAGAACTGGCGGCAGATGCCCGAGCGGGACATCGGCTTGCCCGCCGCCGTCGAATTCACCTGGGCGATGGAGCTGCTGTTCGTGCGTCGCGACGCCCGGGCCGTCACCGTGTTCACCCGCGCCCGGGCCGCGTTCGATGCTGCGGGCAATGCCGGCAGTGCGGCACTGAGCGAACTGTACGCGGCGATGGCCGCGGGTCTGTTGGGCACCGGCCAACAGGCCCTGGAGCTCACGGATCGGTTCCTCGAGTCGGCGCGTGCTTCCGCTGCGCCACGCGCCGAATCCTGGGCCGAACACGCCCGAGCGATCGCTCTGACAAAGCACGGCGATCCCGACGAAGCAATGCGTCTGGAACGATCCTCGCTGGCCTACAAATTCGCTTCCGGTGATCTGTGGGGCGCTATGTGGGTTGTGGAGTGCCGGACCTGGTCGTTGGCGCGCGTCATCGCCGACGCGCTCAGCACGCGCGAGGACCCCGATCGTGATCGGCTCGTCGCGCCTGCCATCGAGATCGCGCACTTGGCCGGGGGAGTCGCAGCGCTCCGCACCAAGTTGGGCGTCGACATCGGCAAGCTGGGCCCCTATGCCGACGAATCCGCGAAGGCCGTCGAAGTAGCGCGCCGGATACTCGGACCGGACAGGTTCATCGAGGCAAAAGCCCGGGGGTCGCGGCTGCGGCCCGAAGACGGCGACGTTCAGCGGCTGGCGCTGGGCATGCTCGTCATCGAAGCAGCGCCTCGGGAGAACATCCGCGAAGCGGAGCCGCCCGGAGACTGGCTGCAACTGACCGCCGCCGAGCAGCAAGTGGCGACGTTGGCCGCTGCGGGGTGGACGAACCCCGCGATCGCCGCCCGGCGCGGAAGTTCGGTTCGCACCGTCGACGCGCAAGTCGCCTCGATACTCCAGAAACTGGTGCTCACCACTCGCGAGGACATCATCGAGAAGGTTCCCCGCAGCGTCATCGACATCGTCGGCATCGAAGCCGCCCGCAGGCCGCGGCGCGGCAAGGGCTGACGTCGACAGCACCGGCGTCGCGCGGCCGCCGGGTCGCGCCCCTGGGTCCGTCCTCGAAGTAGCAACCGAGGCCAGACCGAATCGCAAATGGTCGAAATCGCCGCGAGGTCCGGCAGGGTGGCGGCTCTTGCGCGCGAGTGCGCGACCCCGGTGTGGCCGCCGCTTGCCGCGCAGCTGGTCTGTCACAGGGGGCTATGCGATGGCTGAACGCTTTTCGGCGCGTTGGATCACCTGACCGGGGCAATCGCGAGGTGGCCTGCGAGGATCGAGGCTTCGGCGGCAAGGCCGGGGGGATTGGTGGCGATGAACATCGAGTCCGCGGCCAGGTTGCCGAGGGCGTGCCAGGTGGGGTCGGGGTGGTCGCCGACGAGGAGGCGGCGGGTGCCGGACTCGATGCGCAGACCGCCGGTCGGCGCGAGTTCCGCTGCGCCGGTGGCGATCAGTGCGCCGAGGAGCGGCTCGGTCTCCTGCGGTGTGGTGTAGGCGGGTGGGTTGACGGCGTTGAAGACCATGTCGACGGGCCAGTCGGTGCCGTCGAACACCGTGAAACCACCGCCGGGCCGGGCCGCCAGCTTCGTGACACCCGGTCGCAGCCGTAACTGCCCGGAATCCAGCAGGCGCAGGATGATTCGCGCGTTGTGCGGCACCATCGGGGAGCTGAGACTGCTGATGGTCCGGAAATACCTCTCGCGCAGCATCGTCCGGTCGTGCTCGGCGAGCACGGGCCAGAGGATCGGACCCATGGTCCGGATCGCCATGGTCAGCAGGCGGCGGCCCTGGTGAGGTGAATCGACCGCGTCCAATTGACGGCGCAGGCGGGTGGCCGGTTCCTCGGTCTCGGTTTCCAGGATCTCGGTGGCGAAGGATTCGAAATCCTGCCCCAGATCCGCCAGTTCGGCGCGCATGAGTTCGACCAGCTGGGTGACGGGGACCGTGCCCTGCCCGGCCAGTTCCAGCGCCCGGGGTGGCGTGAGGTGCTTCGGCGCCAGGGGCAACGGCCGCTGCTGGACGTACGGCAGCACGCCGCTGCGGGAAAGGAAGCTGATCGGCCCGGTATGGCCGCGGGCCGTCAGTGCCGCGGCGAGGTCGACCGCGGTCAGTCCGCTGCCGATGATCGCGACGTGCGCGCTGGTCGCCACATCGGCCGTTGTGGTCGCCAGAGGGTAGGGCTCATTCACATATCCGGGTGCGCCGGCCAATCCGTAATGGTCGCGGGGACGGCCGCTTCCGACACACAGGACGGCGCGGTCCACCGGATGGCTGCCGCCGTCGTCGGTGTGCAGCACAGCGCCGCTCTCGCGGGTGAAGCCGGTAACCCGGGCGTTAACCACGCTCACTCGCCCGCCGCGGGCGCGCAACCGCGAGATCGCGGCATGCGCGGTCTGCTCCAGATACGCGCCGTAGACACCACGCGGGACGAGGGGGACGCCGAGACCTTTATCGAGGTACTGCTCCAGATCGTCACCGCGCCACCTCCGCTCGACGACGCGCGCAGAGGATGCCTCGACCAGGCCGTCACCGACGTGTCGGGCGGTGTCCTCATTCGGGTCGGACCGCGAGGGGCCGGTGCGCTCGGTCCGTTCCGGGTATTCGCGGGGCGGCTCCTCCCCGACGAGGGGCGCGCCGGGACGCTCGTCGAGGCGCCCTGCCCCGTTGCCGCGGTCGCGCAACCAGCGCTCGTAGTGGGCGCGGTCGTCGGCGCGTGCCGACATCAGGGCGGGCGGGGCGTTCACCCGCACCGCCTCCAGGTCCGGCTGGTAGGGGCGGCCGCGCCATACGGCGGGGGAGCCGTCGAACACGGTGATGCTGCTGGGTGCCCGGTCGGCGGCGGCGAGCGCGTCGAGCAACGCGACCGCCGCGGCGCCCGCGCCGATGATGCCGATACGCATGGTTGTGCCTTCTTTCGTCGAGGTGCGCAGTGCGCACGGCTGCGGCCTCGTGGCCTTTTCCGTGCCGCCTCTGCCGTGCGCTGACCAGCCTCGGCGGCCCCGGCCCGTACCGGCATCCCGCGATCGAGGGAATTTCGCCTCGTGCCTGCGGCTTATCCCTCATATGCGGGATGGCGGGTGAACGGGCGGGACAGCAGGATGACGAAGATGACCACGCCGACTCGGCGCGCCGTCGACGCGCTGTGCACCGGCATCGCGCAAGCGCCCGACGCGCACGCGCTGTTCGCCGAGACCTCCGACCGGTTGCGTCGGATCACACCGTTCGATGCCGCTGTATGGGTCGCCACCGATCCGATCAACGGGCTGACCACCGCGCCGGTGCGGGTGGAGAACCTGCACGAGGGCGGCTGCGGAACCTATTGGGAATCAGAGCTTTTCGCCGAGCATGTGAACCTCTTCCGCGATCTGGCGCTGGCCTCGGTGCCGGTGGCGGGGTTGCGGGAGGTGACCGGCGACCGGCCGACCCTCAGCCCGCTGTATCGAAGCTTCATGTGCCCGCGCGGTTTCGAGGACGAACTGCGTGCCGTGCTGCGAGTCGACGGGCAGCCGTGGGGGCAACTGAGCCTGTTCCGGGAGCGCGGCCGCGAGCCGTTCCTGGCCGCCGATATCGAGGTGGTCAACGCGCTGTCGACACCGATGGCCCGGCGGTTGCGCAGCTTCGCGCGGTCGTCGGAGCTGTCGGCCGCGCACCTCGCCGCCGCGCCCGGCATGCTGCTGTTCGACCAGACCGGCGGGCTGGTGTCACTGAATGACGAGGCTCGTCACCTGCTCGCCCAGATGCCGCCCGGGCCGATGACGCCGACCGCCACCGGCATCGCGCTACCGCTGCCGGTCTGGATCCTCAGCACCGCGGGCCGGGCCCGATCGACCGGTGAGAACATCCGCATCCGCATCCGCTCCAGCACCGGCCGCTGGCTGGTCTGCCACGCATCCTGCCTGCACGACGGCGACGGGCGTCCCGGGATGACCGCGATGGTGATCGCACCGGCCAAACCCTCCGAGGTCATGTCCCTGGTGGTCGCCGCCTACGAGTTGACCACCCGCGAACTGGAGGTCACCGAACTGATCGCCCGTGGCCTGGCCACCAGCGATATCGCCGCCCAGCTCTTCCTTTCCGCGCACACCGTCCGCGACCACGTGAAGGCCGTCTTCGAGAAGGTGGGCGTCGCCAGCCGCGGCGAACTCGTCGCCAAACTCTTCACCGACCACTGTGAACCCCTCGCCGCCCGCAACACCGTTCGTGTGCTGGACGCTGGGGCGAGGTAGACGTGCCTGAGCGTTCGCTCCGGCCGGCGCGCGAGATTCCTCATCCCCGGGTGCCCGAGGGAGGGAATGATCGAGTGGTGACCAAGACGGCGCATCCTGGCAGCGGAAGCCAGGCGGAGACCGCCGACGGTGAGCGGCAGGAGCTGGAGACCATCGGAAGCTTCCGATTCTGGTTCGCCGACCACCGTTGGGAGTGGTCGGATCAGGTCGTGAGGTTGCACGGGTACGCACCGGGGACGGTGGAGCCGACCACGGAACTGCTGCTGGCGCACAAGCATCCGGATGACCGCGCCACGGTCGCGGAGACGCTGGCCACGGCGGTGCGGACCGGTGAGCCGTTCTGCAGCAGGCACCGCATCATCGATGTGGCAGGCCGGGTGCACCACGTGCTGGTGGTGGGGGATCGATTGCACGACTCGACCGGCGCGACCGTGGCACCACCGGCTATTCCGTGGATCTGACCGGTCGGCTGGACGAGAACCGGCAGGAAGTGCTGAAGGAGACGCTGCCGGAGGTCGTGGCCGCACGGGAGGTCATCGAGCAGGCCAAAGGCGTCCTGATGTTCATCTACGGCATCAACGCCGAGCAGGCGTTCGGGGTGCTGCAGTGGCGCTCCCAGGTGACAAACACCAAACTGCGCGATCTGGCGGCCAAACTCGTCGCCGCGGTCGCCGCGCAGGGCGGCGGGCCGGTTCAGCAGCGCACCCGGTTCGATCATCTGCTGCTGACCGTCCACGAACGACCCGACTGAATCCGTCCGGATGAACTCCGGCGCGGTTCATCCGCGGTGGCTCGGCTGCAACCCGACCAGTTTGACGAGGAAGCGGTCGACCTGTTCGGCGGCCGGCGGCCAGGGCAGGTCGGGCTCGTTGATGCGTTGCGACAGCATCCCGTTCACGGCCGTGCGAAGGTCGAGGGTGACCGTCGCCGGGTCGTCCGGCGGGGCGAGGCCCTCGGCCATGCAGCGCTGCACGGCCGAGTTCGTGCGGGCCACCAGCACCTCCTTGAAGGGCATGCCGAGGCGTCGGTGGACCTTGCTCTCGTGCAGCACCTTGTAGAGGCCGGGGTGTTCCTCGGCCCACGCCACCTGGGCCAGGATGCGGCCACGCAGCCCGGCTGCCGGGTCCTCGGCCGCCGCCTCGGCCGCGTCGCCCGCCTCGACCAGTTCCTCGTGACAGCGCTGCATGGCCGCGAGCACCAGGGTGTCCCGGTCCGGGAAGTGCAGGTACACCGACGTGGCGGCGATCGAGACCGCCCGTGCCACCGCCCGCAGGGACAGCGCCTCGTCGTCCGCCAACTCCTCGAGCATCCGCAGCGCGGCCGCGATGATCTCCGCCCGTAGCCGTTCCCCTTGGCCACGGGCATTGGGCTTACGGCGGGTCGCCGGAGCGGCGGTCGGGTCCATGATCGGCGATTGTAACTGAACACCTGTAGTGCTAGGGTCGTCCTGTCTAGCTGCACATCTGTAGCGCTACGGCTGTTTCTTTAGGAGTGACATGACCACGACCATTCGTCTCGATGCTGATCTCGACCCGGTGTTCTCCCAGATGGCCAGGGCGACCACCGCGCACTGCTGGGCGGTCCCGCAACTCACCGACCGGGAGAAGGTGTTCCTCTGCGTGGTGGCCGATGTCTGCCAGGCCGGCCTCGGGCTGCCGTTCGAAATGCACATCCGTGCCGGGCTGGACCGCGGCGTGTCCACCGACGACATCCGGGCCTTGTTGCGGCTGGTCGCCTATGACAGCGGGTACGCGGCCGCGCTGATGGCCCTGGACCGGCTCGCCGAGATCGAGGCGGCGGCGGGGCTGCCTCGTCCCACCGCCGAACCGTTGCGGGGCGCGTTGCTCGACATCGGACCGGACGCCGCGCCCAGCCCGCTGCCGGAACCGATCCGGGCTCAGCTGCGCGAACTCGATCCGCACTTCACCGAGCACTTCGAACTCCAGTCAAGGATGCGGTCCGGTGCCGGGCCGGGCACTTTGACCATCAGGGAACGGGCCTTCGCGACGATGAGCGTCGACGTGCACTACCAGACCCTGGAGGAGACGTTCCAGGCGCACGTCGACCGGGCGCTGGGTGGCGGGGCCTCCGCCGAGGACGTGCGCGCGGTCCTCCGTTTCAACGCCCAGTTCGGCGTGACCAAGGCCTGGCGCGCGTGGAAGGCGCTCAACGCGCACCTCGCCGACCGGGCGTCGGCAGCCACCGGCGGCGAGGTCGCCCGACTGCCGTGACGGGGCCGGGACGTGGCGCCCGGAATCCCGCTCAGGTCGCTCGTTCGACCGGAGAGCGCACGCGGCGCCGCGATCCCGCGAGCCGGTTCACGACTCCTCGACCTCCGGCGGCGGTGCGATCGCCGCCCCGGCCGAGAGGAGCCGCTGCGCCAGCGCGCGACTGCGCCGCCCGAGTTCGGGAGGGTCGAGGATCTCGAAGTCGTGCCCCAGCAACAGCATGTGCATGAGCACGATGTCGAGGCTGTCATCGGCGCCGCTGAGCACTTCACAGAGCTCGTTGCCGCGTGGTCGCACCACCGCTGCCGACGCGGGGATCTGCGCGCGCACCGTGTCGGCGCAGGCGTGCACGAGGAAGCGGGCGCGATGCGGATAGACCCGGCTCGCCACCCCTTCTTGCACGTACGCCGCCGCCTCGGGCGCCGTGCGGGGGCGGAAACGCCACGTCCGTGCGGACACATCGGTCATCCGGTCCACGCGGAAGCTGCGCCAGTCGTCGCGATCGAGGTCGAAGGCCAGCAGGTACCAGCGGCGGTCGGAGGCGACCAGGCGGTAGGGCTCGACCCGCCGCCGTCGCACCTCGCTCCCGGCTGGGTAGTCGAAGCCCGCCTCCACCTCGTCGCGACAGGCTCTGGCCAGGGTCATGAGCACGCCGGGGTCGACCGGGGCGCGGCCTCCGCCGAAGGACTCCACCGCACCGGAGAGCGCGCGCACCTCGTGCCGCAACCGGGTGGGCAGGACCCGGTCGAGCTTGGCCAGCGCTCGGAGTGCGGCGGCACCGGCGCCCGCGACCGCGCCACCCGCGCCGACCAGCAGTGACACCGCCGTGACGATCGCTTCCTCGTCGTCGAGAAGCAGCGGCGGGAGGTCCTGCCCCCGGCCGAGCCGGTAACCGCCGCCGACACCTTGGTCGGCATGCACCAGGTAGCCGAGCGTGCGCAAGCGCTCGACATCGCGCCGGATCGTGCGCGCTGTGACGCCGAGCCGGTCAGCGAGTTCGGGCCCGGTCCAGACCTCGCGTTGCTGGAGCAACCCGAGCAGCGTCAGCACCCGCTCGGTCGTGCCCCGCTCGTCACCGGTCGCCGCCTCCATGTCGCTCAGCCTGCCAGAAATAGCGGACCGATTCTGTCCGCTGGGCATGTCAGGGTGGCGGCATGGACGCAAACGAACTCGACTGGAACAAGACGCTGCGCGAACAGTGGGAGTTCCACTGGACCCGGCAGCTCCGGCCCCGGCTCGAGGGCCTCACCGACGACGAGTATTTCTGGTCGCCGGTGCCGGACGCCTGGAGCGTGCGCCCGCGCGGCACGTCGAGGGCGCCCGTGCAGGCCGGTGCGGGCGATTTCACGATCGACTTCGCCCTTCCCGAGCCGGTTCCCGCACCGTTCACCACCATCGCCTGGCGACTCGGTCACGTCATCGTCGGCGTGCTCGCCACGCGCAACGCGGCCCACTTCGGCGCGCCGGCGGCGTCGTACGAGACATGGGAGTACGCCGGTGACGCGGCCACCGCGCTCGACCAGCTCGAGGCCCAGATCGACACCTGGCTGGCCGGGGTGAGCGGTCTCGGACAGGCCGCGCTCCGGGTGCCGATCGGCGCGAAGGAGCCCTTTCCCGAGTTGTCCATGGCCGACTTGGTGCTGCACATCCACCGCGAGCTGATCCACCACCTGTCCGAGGTGTGCCTGCTGCGCGACCTCTACGCGCACACCGGCCCCGCCACCATGAGGAGTCCCGTGACCACGACGCATCTCGACCCCGAGGAACTGCACCGGAACCCGGCCTTCACGCAGGGCGTGATCGCACCCGCCGCCCGGACGCTGTATGTCGGCGGCCAGCTCGGCACCGACAGCACCGGAGAACTGCTCGACGGCATCGAAGCGCAAACCGTCCAGGCGATGCGCAACGTACTGACCGTGCTGGCCGCCGCGAACACCGGTCCCGAGCACGTCGTCAAACTCACCATCTACCTGGTCGACGGAGTCGATGCCCAGGTGGGATACGGGGCGTCGCGATCGGTGTGGGGCGATCACCGCACCGCCATCACGGTCGTCTCCACCGCGGGACACGCCCGCCCCGGCGCACTCGTCGAAATCGACGCGATAGCGACAATCCCCGAATAGGACGGACGGCGAGTCGACGAGCCTGTGGCACCTGTCCGACGGCACCCGGTCCGGCCAGGGGCCGGTGGGCGACCGGCGTAGCTCCGGACGGTGTGCACCAGAACGGCTTCCCCGCCGACCCGCAACGGCTTTTCGCGCTCTTCCGAGGTTCGCCGGCGGTCGCAGCTCGTGTGTTCAGCGATGCCCGGCGTGATGGGCGCTGCTCTGGGACGCCACGATGCGAACCAGATCGCCGAGTGCGATCTCCACATCGGTGAGGTGCAGACCCCAGGTCGCGTCCGGGACGGGATACAGCTCGGGGCTGCCCGGTTCGGGAGTCGCCATCAGCGCCGTCGCGTCGTCGCCGCGCACGCACTGGAGCCGGTACTTCTCGGCGGGGACCAGCCACGGCGTCGGCGCGACGACGGCGGACGGCCCGTGGCGAAGCGCCACTTCGACGCCGAGCGGGCTGGGCACCGGATTGCTGCGGAGCACGGTCGCCGCGGTGCGAGATTCGTTGCGGCTCAACGAGGCCGGATTGGTGCAGGCGATCTCGTAGCCGGGGCCGTACGGTCGTGGCAGCGGCTCCGGGGTCATCGGGTTACGGCCGAATCGGCTGTCCGGCGGCGGGGTCGCGCCGAAGGTCTGCCAGGCGAGCACGCATCGCGTCTGCTCCTCGCTGCGGCACAGCGGCAGATACCGGAAGTCGCCGCCCACGTCACCGTGCTCGGGCACCACCACGTTGCCACCCAGCAGGATCGCCGACAGGATCCGGTCTCGTACCGCCTGCTGCGGTTCGATCTCCTCGCGGATCAGTTGGCGCAGCATGCGCGCGCCCTGCGAATGCCCGATCAGCACGACCGGCCGTCCGCTCTCGCGCTCCGCGAGGAACTGCCGCCATGCCCGCAGGACGTCTTCGTAGGCGATCCGCGACATCTGCGCGCGCTGCTCGGGGGTGTAGGTCCGCTCCGTCGCCAGCGCGGTCAGGGTCCGCTGCCGGTACACCGGCGCGAATACTCGACAGACCTGGGAGAATCGGGCCGCCTGCTGCTCGGCGACTGCCCGTACCTCCGGCGTCACGCCGGTATCGGAGTTGGGCGTCGGCTCCGATGACACGGTCGGATACACATAGAAGCAGTCCACCCCGGGATCCTCGGCAGGCGACGGGTCCTCGCGCACATCGGGTCGGCCCGCCTGGCGCACGGTCGTCGCCGTACTCCCCGCGCAGGGATCATCCACCCGATCCGGCCTGCACAACCACACGACACCGGCGTCGTCGACGGTGTCCGCCGCCGCGCTCACCGACGACCCCGCCGCCAGTCCGACTCCGCACACGACGGCCGCGACCGCCCGCTGCCACCGACTGTCCCGCATCCCGCACACCTCACTGCTTCCGCGCCCGACCACGAGCGCCGGTCCGCGACACCGCGACCGGTGTTTCGGCGCTCTCGTCGGCGTCAGCCTAGCGGCGATCGCGCGCGACGGGACCTCCGATCGCTCGGCACGGTTACCGCCGCCTCAGCGGTCTCGAGGGACGACTGCGCCGCCTCGGACTCCGGGCTCGTCTTTCATGAGCTGGGCGAGGCGGCGCGGTGCCGTGGGCGACGACGATCTGCTCGCCCGCGTGGTAGACGCCGGCGACGAATCCGGGCACATGGTTCGACGCGCAGAGGTCCGCGGCCTGTTCGATGACGGCGCACCGGTGGTTAGGCCCTTCGGCCTGTCGCGAGGCCTGGCCCGCGCGAGTGTTAGGGAGAATCATCATCAACATGGCGGGCGCGATCGCTCGGCGTCGAGGTCCTATTTGCTGCTCGAATCCGGCACTTCAGCGACTGATGGCTGGAAAGCCTTCCATTCCAGTGAGAATTATGACTAACATAGCTGCGGATCGAAGCGAAAGGATGCATCGACGCATGCTCAAGAGACTCGACCGGATACTCGGTTACGAGATGAAGGTCTCCGAGTTCCTCGGCACCCTCATCATCATCGGCGTTCCCTACGGGGTGGCGGGGGTGATCTGGACGCTCACCCATACCGGCCATCTTCGCGATATGCACGGCATCGACCTGGTGATGTCGTTCCTGGGATCCATCGTGTGCTGGCCGGTGCTCACCTTCTCGAATGTGTGCATGACCTGATGATGGCTGTGGTGTGGCTCATCGACGTTCTCGTGATCGTCGTGAAGATCCTCGGTGGGCGGACGGAGGTGAATCCGGTCCTGCGCGCCGGGATGTGGGTGGCTGTGCTCAGCCTCTTCCTGGCCGGCTGTGCGGTGCTCGTCGCACTGGTGGTGCTACTGCAGCGGTGGTTGGAGGGCCTCGCGTAGCGCGTCACCCGCCTGATCCATCCTGTAGGCGGTGAGGAAGGACAGATTACTTACCGTCTCGTGGCGGGCCGCTAGAGAGTGGGCACCTGCCTACGAATATGGCATATTTGCAGTTCATGCCAGTACTATTCGGCTGAACGTCGGGCCCGTGGAGACTCGGGCGGCGGTGGATCGTGTAAGAAATGGTCAATCACTTATCCCTTGTATGACGTCTGTGCGGTGTGCAACACTTCACACGCTCCGCGCCATCGAAGGGGCGGCCGCTGGTGCGGCGGACGAGAAATCGAAAGGAACGGCCACCAGTGACTGCCTCGCTGCGATCGCCAGCCGACAAGCAACCGCCACTGGAACCGGGCGAAATCGAGAAGTTGGTTGCCGGTGCTTCGGGATTGTGGCGACGCCACCCCCAGCGCTCGCTGGAAACGCTGGGCCGCCAAGTCACTCTGGGCCGCGAAGCGATTGTCCAACTGTTCGTTTCGCTGGTCCGGGGACGATTTCCCTATCAGGAGTTCATCAAGCAGTGCGCGTTCATGGCCGGGGTGTCGGCGGCGCCGACGGTGTTCGTGGCCATTCCGATCGCCGTCGTGGTCTCCATTCAGGTCGGCGCTCTGGTGAATCAAGTGGGCGCCACGACATTCATCGGCGCGGTGGCGGGATTGGGGATCATCCGCCAAGGCGCGCCATTGGTGTCGGCATTGATGGTCGCCGGTGCGGTCGGCTCGGCTATCTGTGCCGATCTGGGATCGCGCACCATCCGGGAAGAGATCGACGCGATGATGGTGATGGGGGTCGACCCGGTACGCCGTCTGGTCGCGCCCCGGCTCGCCGCGGCGGTACTGGTGAGCGTCTTGCTCTGCGGGTTCGTCGTCTTCGTCGGCTTCGCGACCGCCTACATGTTCAATGTGTATGCCCAATCCGGGACGCCGGGCTCGTTCATCAGCTCGTTCGCCTCCTTCGCGGTGGCCGACGATCTGATCATCGCCTTGGTGAAGGCCGCGATCTTCGGGGTGCTGACCGCGGTGATCGCCTGTGACATCGGTTTGCACGCGCACGGTGGCCCAGGCGGTGTCGCCAACGCGGTGAACTCGGCGGTGGTCAGCTCCGCTCTGATGCTGTTCGCCACCAACATCATTCTCACCCAGCTGTACAACACGTTGTTTCCGGCGAAGGTGGTGTGAGGATGGCGAGCACTTACATCCCCCCGGCGCTGAAACCGCTGCGCACCGTCGGACGAGCCGCTCTGGCGCCGGTGCACGCCAATCAACGCCTGGGGCACCAGGCCATCACGTTCTTCCAGGCGCTCGCCGCCATCCCATTCGTTCTGCGGCACTATCGCCGTGAGGTGACGCGGCTGACGGCCGATATCGGCTGGGGCAATGGCTCGCTCATCGTGGGCGGCGGCACGATCGGCGTCGTGGTCATCTTGTGCGCGTTCGGCGGAATCATCGTCGGCATGGAGTCGTTCACGGCGCTGAACCTCCTCACGATGTCGCCGCTCACCGGCGCGATCTCCGGTTTCGCCACCACCAGGGAACTCGCGCCGATTCTGGCGACCTTGGCTTTCGCGATTCAAGCGGGATGCAGATTCACCGCCCAACTCGGCTCCATGCGGATCTCCGAGGAAATCGATGCGCTGGAGTCCATCGCCATCCGCCCGCTTCCCTATCTGATCAGCACGCGCATGATCGCCTCCACCCTGACCATCATCCCGCTGTACAGCATCGGTCTCGCGACCGCCTATCTGACCACCAAGATCACGGTGCTGTTCCTGGGCGGAACGGCGGCCGGTACCTACGATCACTACTTCTTCCAGTTCCTGATCGGCACGGACGTCTTTTTCTCACTGCTCAAAGTGGTGGTGTTCGTGATGCTGTCGACGTTCATCCAGTGCTACTACGGCTATGTCGCCACCGGTGGCCCGGAAGGTGTCGGGGTCGCGGCCGGGCGTGCCATCAAAATGGTGATCGTCGTGATGGTGTTCGCCAATCTCTTCCTGACATTGACCATCTGGGGCATCGATCCCGGATTCCGGATCTCGGGGTAAGGCCGACAATGATTCTGGACCCCAGTGGCCGCGGACCGAGCGCCAAGCAGTTGACCCTCGCCGGGCTGGCGGTGCTGACCACGGTCGCGGTTCTGCTGTACTTGCTGGCGCTGCGCTACACCGGCTACTTCGAGGACAAGGTGCCGGTCACCATCGAGCTCACCAGCACCGGCGACGGCTTGCCGGGCCGGGCGGACGTCAAGTTCCGCGGCATGGTCGTGGGCCGGGTGGCCGCGGTGGACGTGGTGGCCCGGGGCGCCCGGCAGCAGGCGAGCGTGGATCTGAAGCCCGGTGTGGCCGAGACGATTCCGGTGAATGTGACCGCCCGGGTGATTCCGAACAATCTGTTCGGCGTCACGGCGATCGAACTCGTCGACAACGGGCCGGAACCGAAGACGCTGCGTGCCGGTGCGACCATTCCGGAGGACACCGGCAGCGAGACGGTGGCGTTGCAGACCACGTTGAACGTGCTGCGCAACGTGCTCGACAACATCCAGCCCGAGAAGCTGGGCCGCGTGCTGGCCACCCTCTCGGCGGCGCTGGATCCCTCGGCGCGGGTGCCCGGCTCGACGATAGAGCGCCTGGACAACTGGCTGACCGAGATCAGGGCGACTCCCGGCGTCGACGCACTGTTCGGGGATCTCGGGCGAGCGTCGATCGCGTTGAGCCAGTCGGCTCCCGAACTGGTCGGGGTGCTATCGGAATCGGTGACCACCGCGCGGACGCTGGCCGAACGGCGATCGAAACTCATCGACCTGCTGGCCACCGGAAACGCGACGGTCGATACGGTCAACGCGCTGTTCGCGCGTAATCCCGACGCGGGCAAGTTCC
The DNA here is from genome assembly GCF_001612765.1 of Nocardia arthritidis NBRC 100137. GTDB lineage: Bacteria > Actinomycetota > Actinomycetes > Mycobacteriales > Mycobacteriaceae > Nocardia > Nocardia arthritidis. The sequence continues at coordinate 31,218 of NZ_BDBB01000026.1, read as the reverse complement.
TCGTCTCCGGACTGGACGATCTGTTCGGTGGTCTGGCCAAGGATCCGGAAGCCATTCCCTACACCGCCGCGAACCTCAACGTGGCGCTGCAACGGCTCGCCACTACGTTCCACTTCGGCACGGCCAGACAGATGGTGTGGAAGATGGATGTCTCGTTCACGCCTTTCCAGCAGTACACGGCGAAGGACTGCCCCCACTACGGCGACCAGTACGGTCCCCGCTGCGGTGGAGCCACTGTTGCGGAGGTGGCGCCGGAGCAGAACTATCCGCCGCAATTGATACCGAAGTGGCTCGATGCGGCAGGGCCAGCACCGGTACCGGCCGCGCCCGCACCACTGGGTGCCATGGGGCTGGTGCTTCCGAGCCTGCCCGCGATTCCCGGTCTTCCCTTCATTCCGGGTCTGCCGTCCATCCCGGGTCTCTCGCCTGCGCCGAGTGCCGTCGCACCGACGGAGCCCGGCGCGCAGGATCCCGGCACTACCGCGAAGCCGATCGCCCTGCGCGGATCCGATGCCGTGGCGGCGATCATCGGAACGCGGCCGACCGTGGCGCAATATCTGCTGCTGAGTCCGGTGCTGGCAGGCGGATCGGTCACCGTAGCCGCCGACGACGAAGGGCCGGGTAAATGAAATCAGCCAAGGCCCTGGCGGGGTTCAGTGTGTTCGCGGTGGTCGCCGTAGCGCTCACCTTCACCATCTGGTCCACCTTGCAGCGGTCGGTCGACGGCGACACCCAACGCTATTCGGCGATCTTCTCCGATGTGCTGGGGCTGCGCGTCGGCGACGACGTACGCATGGCAGGCGTGCGGGTCGGCCGCGTGGACAAGATCGATTTCACCGACGGCTATCGTGCCCAGGTCGATTTCCGGATCGATGAACGCCAGCATCTGACCACCACGACCAAGGCGCTGGTGCGCTACCAGAACCTGATCGGGCAGCGCTATATCGCGCTGACGCCGGGCAGGGAAGCGGGCACCGTGGTCGCGCCGGGGACACGGATTCCCTTGGAGCGCACCGAGCCGTCGTTCGACGTGTCCGCGCTCCTGTCCGGATTCGAACCGCTGTTCAGCGTGCTGCAACCGGACCAGGTCAACTCTTTGTCCGAAACGTTGATCCAGGCCCTCCAGGGCAATAAGGTGTCGCTGGGCAACCTGATAGTGCAGGCATCCCAGCTCGCGGGCACCTTCGGACAGCGCGACAAGATCCTGGGGGAGGTGCTGGGCAATCTGAGCTCGGTGATCGGTGGTCTTGCCCATCGCAGTGGCGAGCTCGAGACCCTGCTCACGCAGGCCAGGGCGCTGGTGGAGGCGCTCTACTCGCAAGGAGAGAGCCTGAAGCACTCGGTCGACCGGGTAGCCGGCACGACCGATGCACTCACGGGGCTGATCATGCAGGTCAAGCCCGGCCTGGCGAAGGCGCAGAACGACGCCACAACGGGTGTCGCGTTGCTGCTGCTCAACGGCGCCTCGCTGGACCGCGCCGCGGTCGAACTGCCCGCCGTCCTCAACGGCGTCGCCCGCTTCACCCGCAACGGCGCCTACGGAAACGCCTACCTGTGCAGCCTGGACGTGTCCCTGTGGGGTGTGCTGTTGCCTCCCGGGCTGTTCTCCCAGGTGGGCGGCAACTCGCATTCGGAGGTGTGCCGATGATCAAAAGCATTCCGGCGCCGGGATTCCTGCGGAATCGATATCTGCGGCTCGGCTTGATCGCGGCGGTCACGGTGGCGGCGCTGCTGGTCGGATCGAGTGTCTTGACTCAGGCCCGGCTGGGAGACAAGACGATCCACGCCGAATTCGCCCAGGCTGCCGGTCTCCGTCCCGGCGCGACGGTCGACATCTCCGGAATAGAGGTCGGCCAGGTGCACTCCGTTCGCCTCGAGGGCACCAAGGTCCTGGTGGATCTGAAGGTCCGCCGCGATCTTCGCTTGGGGCCGGATGCGCGCGCGGCCATCAAGATGTCGACGATCCTCGGCCGGTTGCACGTGGACTTGGTGCCGGGCGATGGAAAAGGACTTCCGGGAGAGCGCATTCGGATCGAGAACACTTCGGTGCCCTACAACCTGAGCAAGGTCATCCAGGACCCGAAATACAAGAACTCGTTCGAGCGCATCGAGCGCATCGATCCGCAGAAGCTCCGTCAGGCGCTGGATCTGGTCGACCAGCAGATGGGGGATTCCCCGCAGCTGGCAGTGCAGGCGCTCGACAGTATCGGTGCGCTCGCCAAGGTCGTCACCGATCGCCGGGACGAGGTGGATTCCCTGCTGAAGAGCATGGACCAGGTGTCCCAGCTCGTCTCCGACAACCAGAACAGCGTGCTGCTGTTGCTGACCCGCGGAGAAGCGATCGGCAATGCCGTCCGGCAACGGCAGGATCTGCTGAGGCAATTGCTCGACAATGTCGCGGCCCTGTCGAGATTGCTGCAGCAGATGGGTCTGGAGAACAACGGACAGCTCGCGCCACTGATCCACGATCTGAACACCATGTCGGAGGGCCTGGAGAAGAACCGCGACAACCTGGACCGCCTCTACGAGAACATGCCCATCGCCCTGCGGCAGTTCAACAACGCCGTCGGCAACGGCCCATACGGCGACGTCTGGGCGCCATGGTTCTTCCCGGACAACTGGCTGTGTTTCGCTCGAGCCGTACAGGGGTGCAACTGATGAGAACACGACGATTCGCCCAGATCGGTGGGCTGATCGCAGCCGCGTTGGTCACCGCGAGTTGCGCGCTGGTACCGGACAGCCTGACCTCGCTGCCCAGGCAGTACGTCGGCGAGCACGTACGCATCAGCGCCGATTTCGAGAATGTCGCCGGCCTCTACGCGGGCAACGAGGTCGCCGTGCTGGGCGTTCCGGTCGGCCGGGTCGACACCGTGGCGGCCAAGGGCAGCTACGTCCAGGTCACCATGAGCTTGGAGAAGGGAACGAAGATCCCGGCCGATGCCATCGCCGCCCTGGTGTCGCCGCAGCTGATCACCAACCGCCATGTCGAGCTCGCGCCCGCCTACGGCGGCGACGGACCGATCCTGGCCGACGGTGCGCACATCCCGCTGGCCAGGACTCGCACACCGGTCGAGCTCGACCGCATCCTGCAGAACTTCGACCAGCTCGGCGCCGCCCTGAAGGGTGACAACGACAACGGCCCCATGGCCAGCCGGGTCCTGTTCCCGCTCCTGGACGGCAACGGCGACCGGCTGCGCGAGACACTGGACGCACTGTCGTCGGCCTTCGAGGTGACCTTCGCCAACAAGGACCAGATTTCGAACACCATCATCAAACTCAACGAGATCACCCAGATCATCGCCCAGAACGACCAGACCGTGCGCGATTTCAGCGGCCGCCTCACCGAGCTGGTGCAGCTGATGGGTGACCAGGCGCCCGGCCTGCAGGCGGTACTGCAGCAGCTGGACCAGTTCGTCACCAACACCGGAAGCCTGGTGGGCGAGAACTCCGATCAGCTCGCCGGCGCGCTGGAGCGATTCACGACGATCACCGAGCAGATGCGCGCCAACGCCCGCGGACTCACCGAGATCGTCGACATCGGACCACTGCTGTTCGAGAACCTGTCCAACTCCGTCAGCCGGGAGCATCAAGCGCTACGGCTGCACGCGCTGACCGACAAGGTCCTGCTCGACAACGAAGTCGTGTCGCAGTTCTGCGAACGGATCCAGATGCGCCTCGACGGCTGCCGTACCGGGAAGATCCAGGACTTCGGGCCCGACTTCGGTCTCACCGCAGCACTTCTGGGGATCACGAAATGATCGGTACGCATGGGCTTCGACGCACCGCGATGGCGGCCGCGCTGGTCGCGACGGTGAGCACCGCGACCGGCTGCACCGTGACGGTGTCCAATCTGCCGATGCCCAAACCCGGCATCGGAGCACCGGGCTACACGATTCGCGCGGCATTTCGTGATGCGCTGAACCTGCCCGATCACGCGCACGTCAAGATCGGTGGGACCGACATCGGAGTCGTCACCGCGATCAGCACGACCAACTTCATCGCGGAGGTGGAAATGCTGATCCGGGAGGATATCGAGCTCCCACGGGGCACCACCGCCGAACTGCGTCAGGCGACTCCGCTCGGAGACATCTTCGTAGCGATGACATTGCCCGCGGCGGCAGCGGACAGTGCGAATCTGCGCGCCGGTGACATCATCGGCACGGAGCACACCTCGGCTGCCGCGTCCGTCGAACAGCTGATGATGTCGGTCTCGATGCTCATCAACGGCGGCGGCATCAATCAGGCCGCGAAGATCACCTCCGAGATGGATTCGATGTTCGCCGGTCGCGCCACTCAGCTGGCGCACTTGATCAGCGAGATGACCGCCGTCATCGCCGCGCTGAACCAGCGAACCGGAGACATCGACAACACCCTGACCGGCCTCAACGTGCTGACCGGGGAATTGGCCGGACGGAAAGCCGAACTGGGCGCCGCCGCCGACACGTTTCCGGCGTTGTTGGCGCTGTTCGCCGAGAACAACCAGTCCATCGTCGACCTGCTCGACAAAGTGTCGACGACGATGACCGCGCTCGGCGATTTCACCGAGACCACCGGGCCCCAAGCCGTCAGCCTCTTCGACAGCATCCAGCGATTGATGTCGGGCTTCACCCAGATGGGTGACGACCTGGGGGGAACGCTGGACGGCCTGCACACCCTGTACCCGTCGTTGATGGCGAGCCTGGACGGCCCCGCCTTGGCTGTCGCCGCGACGGTTTCCTACCTCAGTGTCGGCGCCTTGACCGATCCCAGTGGCAGTAGGTTGCCCGAGCTCGGCGACGTGCCCGCGTTTCTCGGCAGCCTGGCGCAAGTCATCGAGAAGGTGATCGGGCGGGTCACCAGTCCTCCGCAACAGCCGCAGCGAGGAGGAGATCGATGAATCCTCCCTTGTGGCAATGGCTCGTACGGCACCGCGTCGCACTCGCCAACCTGGGATTGGTCGTGGTGCTGGTTCTCGGCGCGGCGTATCTCGGCGCGGAAGTCCTGCGGATCAATCCGCTGTCGAGCAACTACTCGGTGACGGTGGAGCTCCAATCGTCGGGCGGATTGTCGGCGGGCAACGACGTCACCTTCCGCGGCACCAGGGTGGGAAGGGTCCGCGAGGTGAAAGTCGCGGGCAGCGGCATCGCGGCCGTCGCCGAGATCGACTCCTCGGCGAAGATCCCGGTGGGCGGCACGGTCGCCGTCGGCCGATTGTCGGCGGCGGGCGAGCAGTACCTGGACTTCCGCCCGGACTCCGATACCGGTCCCTACCTCACCGACGGGGCGTTGGTGGAACGCTCCCAGACCACCGTCCCGGTAACGGTGCAGTCGGTGCTCACCAACCTCAGCGGCTTCATCGCGGGCATGAACCCGGACCGGCTGAATGTCATCGTCGACGAACTCGACAAGGCCCTGGCGGGCGGTCCCGACCAGTTGCGGAACATGGTGTCGGGCATCAGCCGTGCCATGGCCGGACTGACCGATCTGCTGCCGCAGACACGGCAGTTGATCGAGAACCTCGAGGTGATCGCGGAGACGACCTCGCATGCGCAGCCGGACCTCGCGACGCTCACTCGCGCGGGAGGTGTGCTGTTCGAGCAGCTGACCGCGGCGGACCAGGAAGTGCGTCACCTCCTGGACGAAGGGCCGGTTCAGCTCCGTACCCTCGGCGGTTTCGTCTCCCGCACCCAGGACCCCCTCACCGATCTGGTCACGAACTTCGTCGCGATCACCAGGGCCGCCAAGCTGCGCGCACCGGCCATCTCGGCCCTGTTCCCGGCGCTACGGGTCGGGTCGGAGGCACTGGGCATACCCGCCCATGACAACGCCTTCTACACACTGGTCGACATCTGGCCGCGCCCCACATGCGAGTACGACACCATTCCCGTCGTGCCCACGGACAAGATGACCGATACCCGGATCCCGCTCTACAACTACTGCGTCACCAGCGATCCCGCCCTGCAGGTACGCGGTTCGGCGAATGCGCCACGTCCCGACATCCCGGACAACGGTTCGACCCGACCGCCGGGCGTCACCGGCGACGAGCTGTCGCGCCCGGTCCCCGGCAACTAGGAGATTCCGATGAACAGTGAAGACGTCGAGCCGATCGCCGAAGCCGAGTCGCCCGCGACTCGAGCGGAGGAGCGCGCTGTCGAGCCGGTGAAAGCCGGCTCCGGGGACACGACCGCTGAGCGGGTGGACGGCGGCGCGGAATCCGATGCGGGCACCGCGGCATCCGCCGGTCGTCGGAATCGACTGCGCGGCTTTTCGCTCGGGCGTCCCGGGCCGATCGCGCTGCGCTCGGCTGCCGCGATCCTCGTGGGCGTGTCGGTGGCCTGCGCCGGCTATTGGTACGTCCAGAACGACAACAGCAAGGATCTGCTGGCGGCGCAGGAGGACGCGCGCGCCGCGGCCTGCCGCTATGCGCCCATCCTGGCGAACTACGACTCGAAGAACCTCGACGCCTACTTCACCGCTGTCGGTGACGGCGCCACCGGTGACTGGAAGAAACAATTCGAGTCCACCAGCGCCGAACTGCGTGAGGTGCTCGGCCAAGGCCAGGTCACCTCGGCCACGCGCGACGTACAGTGCGCGATCCGCGCCGGTGACGAGCGCTCCGCGGAAGCGATCGTGGTGATCGGCCAGACCATCACCAGTCTCGGCACCAAGGGCAAGCCCGCGCCGGGACAGCTCTCGATGGTGATGCGCCTGGAGAAGGTCGGTGACCGGTGGTTGGTGAACAAGGTCAACTCGCCGTTGGCCCTGCCGCCGCAGCCCTGACCGCGTCCGCCGGGCTCGCGTGGAACCCGGCTCGGCGATGCGACGCAGATGAAGACCGGATCGCCCCCCGATAGCGCTTTAACAAACAACAATCAGAAACATAAGTTCGGGAACTTCCCGTAAGAGTCCACCTCAGCGAGCATTTTGTCCTTGATCATCGCTGTGAAATAGGTAGAATTATCAGTAACATAAATGTAAGGTTCGGTGTTCGGCTGGGTCGGTGCGACTGATTCGCCTGGTCGCGCGACGTGTGAACGCAGATGGAAGGACATCCCGATGACCGCAGTGGCTCATCAATCCGATCGCGACCACGGTGTGCCGCTGACCAAGGATCACACCCGGATCGGTATCAGCGTCACGCATCAACCGTTCACCAAGCGGCCGCTCGAGCTCACCGACGCTTTGGACTTCTGGTCCTTCGCCGGCGCCGCGGCGAACGTCGTCATGCAGATGGCTCGGCCGGGGGTGGGTTACGGTGTGGCCGAAAGCAAAGTGGAATCCGGATCGCTGATGAAGCATCCGTGGAAACGCGCGCGTACGACGACGCAATATCTCGCGGTCGCCATCCTCGGCACCGAGGAAGAGCGTAAGGCCTATCGCGAAGCGGTGAATGTGGCGCATCGGCAAGTGCATTCGGCTCCGGGGGCGCCGGTGAAGTACAACGCCTTCGACCGCAACCTCCAATTGTGGGTGGCCGCTTGTCTTTACATCGGCTTCGAGGACACCTACCAGTTGTTGCACGGAAGAATGAACGACGAGCAGGCCGAAGCGTTCTATGCCTCGTCCTCCACCCTGGGCACCACCCTGCAGGTGACCGAGGACATGTGGCCCGCCACCCGAGCCGAATTCGACGAATATTGGAACACCGCGTGCGAGCAAGTCGCGCTGGACGACTACGTCCGGGACTACCTCGGGAACTTGCTCGAGCTGCGCATGATCCACTGGTATCTTCGGCTGCCTTTCCGCAACCTGCTCCGGTTTCTCACCATCGGATTTCTGGCCCCGATCTTCCGGGAACAACTGCGGGTGGAATGGACCGCCGCCGACCAGCGGCGCTTCGAGAACTTGTTCGTGTTCGTCTCCTTCGTCAACCGCTTCATTCCGCGCTTCCTCCGCCATGGCGGATCGCACGGTCTGATGGTCGACCTGCGACGGCGCATCCGCAAGCAGAAGAACCTCATCTGAGGTCATGTGGCTAAACCATTCGGCCGCTGCTGGACTCGGATTTGGCGATATCGCGCGCTACCCGGTACATTTGTGGGGTCAAGCTACCGAGCGATCGGTGGATAGGCACGAATACCCCCGAGCGAGCCCCGAACCGATGCAGACCGGTGCGGGGCTCGGTTGGTTCGCGCGGTCTCAGGGCAATTCGGACCGGCGCGCGCTTTCATATCGGCCTGCTCCGGTACCGCTGTCGAGGTCGAACAAATCAGTCCGGCGGTTCTCGCGCCTCATCGGTGGTCAGTTCCGGGGCTACCTCCCGGGTCGCCATTCCACCGTGGCGGTCCTGATCGGTCGGACCGGGCCTGCCTCCTTTGGGCTCGCCGCTGTCCTGGTCGTCCTTGTCTTTCTCGCGTGCCATGACAAACCCCTTTCCATGTTGCTTCGATCTACCCGTCCCGGTTCACGTCAATCGGGGCGCGGTGGTTACGACCGGCGCGATCACGTCGACGGTGGTCCTGGATCGGGCGTGCGTGCGTGCACGGTGAGCAGCACGTGGTCGAAGCGGGTACGCGTCTGCATCTCGGCGCCACCGAATTCGATCAGCGCGCCAACCAGTTGCTCGGCCACAACGCGCAATTTCGTATTCGTCTCCTGCGAACGCCAGGTCAGCACGCGAAACGCCTGATCGGCCGATATCCCGTACACCAGCATCAAGGCGCCCTTGGCCTGCTCGATCACTTCGCGGGAGGCCACCATTTCCGGCAGGGTCCCGTCGATGACTTCCTGGCGTTCCTCGTCGACGGTGTCGGTGACATCGATATAGAACCCCGCCGTGCCGACCACCGCGCCGCCGGAATCACGCATCTGATCTCCCACCACCAGCACGTGGTGCACGATTCCCGCGGTATCGATGATGCGGTGGCGGCCGCTGAACGGCAGCCCGGTTCGCACCGCTGTCGCGAGGGTGTCGGCGACCTCGGCTCGATCGTCGGGATGTTTGTGGGCCAAGAGCAATTCCGTGGTCGGCGTCACCTCACCCGGCGCGTAACCATGCAGGGCCGCGACCTCGTCCGACCATGCCCAGCGTTGGTCGGCGAACCAGAATTGGAAACTGCCCGTTCTCTTCGAGATCGGGACCGTCGGCGCCGGTCCCGATGGCGCGTTGTTCGTCACCGAACCAGTTTTCCCCCGGGCGGAATCGGTATGCGCCACCACCGGCACGGCAGCGCGTGAACCGCCTCACGAGGCACACTCGCGCGTCGATCACGCTCATCCGGCATGGTGCTCGTCGCGGAATCAATGTGGAGCCGTGCGGATTCGATCGCGGTGGAGGGTACGTTGGGGCGCCGATGAACGCCGGTGTGAGGATCATCGCGACAAGGCGCGCCATCGCGAGTAGCTTCAGCGCCGGTAACGCGGGTATCCGCCGCTCTGTGGCGCTGCATGCTCGCGGCGGGTGTCGTGTCGGTGGCGGCGCTGAGCAGGGCGTTCGCGGCGGATTACCTACGCGCCCTGGTGAGTTTGCCCACCGCGCTCGTGGTGGTGGTGTTCCTCACCGCGTTGGCGTTGCTCAACGTCTCCGGGATCAAAGAGTCGCTGGGCGCCAACGTGGCCGCGACGCTGGTCGAACTCGGCGGGCTCGTGCTGGTCATCGGGCTCGGCGCGTGGGTGATCGTTCGGGGGGACGCCGATCCGGGCCGGCTCACCGAGGTGGGGACAGCGGAGCAGGGCGTTGTCGGCGCGACTCTCGCGGGCGCCGTCCTGGCCTTCTACTCGTTCGCCGGGTTCGAGACCTCGGTGAATCTGGCGGAGGAAGTCGCCGACCCGCGCAGGTCCTATCCGCGCGCGCTCTTCGGCGCGTTGCTCACCGCCGGTGGCGTGTACTTGCTGATCGGGGTGGTGGCCGGTGCGGCGGTACCCACCGACCGGCTGGCGAACTCGAGTGGTCCGCTCCTCGAGGTGGTGCGCCTGGCCGGAGGTATGCCGGACAAGGTGTTCGCGGTGGTCGCCTTGGTGGCCGTGGCGAACGGCGCCCTGCTGACCGGCATCATGTCCTCGCGCCTTGCCTACGGCAGGCTCGCGAGGGCCCGCTTCCGTGAACGCGATCCGGGCCCGCCGGTCCGAACCGGACGGTCGTGACCGCCTTCCCGGCCGGGCGCGGAGCATGACGCCGCGCGACGACACGACCATGTCCTTGCACGCACCATGAGCCTGGTGGTACACAAAATCTATGATTGCCTGAGTAGATTTTCTGACGGTCACCCCCGGTGGCCTGGCGTCGGGCCTGGACGCCATCGCCGCGGCGCCACGGCGCCGATCGCAATACGGAGATCGGATCGGAAATTCCCCACTCGCACCTGTCCCGGAGGTTCCCACGCATGACCTATGCAGCGCACGGCGGCTCCTCGCTCGGCAGCGGAGTCCACGGATACACCCCATGGCGAGACAACGCACTCCCGGCGGCGCATCGCGTCCTCGCCGTACCGAACCGTCCCAGCGAATGGCAGCCGGGGATGCTGTGGTGGGATGCGAGCGCAGTGCTGGTGACCTACCCGCGACCGGAGGCATCGCGACACTGGAATACCGTGCCACACCTGGTGTTACCGGTCGACCACGGGCGTCTGGCGTTCCGGATCTCCTCGCATTCGAGTGAGGCCCGGCACCTGGCACGCGACCGCCGGGTCATCGTGCAGGCGGGGGACTGGCACGGCGAGCCGGCTCTCGGGTCGCGCCAGCACCAAGGCATGGCCGAATTGCTCCGGACCGGACCGCTGTTCGAGCAGGTGCGGACCGGCATGGACACCAAATACGGAAGACGTGTCGGCTTGGCGCGCCTCGCGCACAGACTGGCCATGGGCGCGGCTCCCTACGGAGACATCGTCGTCGTGGTCACGCTGCGCGAGAACCGGCTCCCCGGTCTGTGACCGCGCCCCGAACCCGCCGTGACCGCGCGGGATACCGGACTCGCCCGCGGTGCCGGATCATCGCCGCCGCGGGCGGCGAGGATTCCGCGGCGCGAGAGTCGCGGTAGCCCGGCGCCGGTCGGCCCGTAGCCCCGGCCACGGGAGCCCGCCGGCGGATTCCCCGTCGGACTGGACACATGCACGGAGTGCTGTCCATACGATGGGGTCGTCGCGTCGCGGAAGGCGTGGCGCGCCGATGACCGACGGAGGTCGAAGTGAAGGTCCATCTACAGGTCACCGGAGCGCCACGGCGGGTCGCGACCGACGCGCGGGAGCTGGCCGAGACCGGGGCCGACGGCCTGTTCACCTTCGAGGGCCCACACGACGTGTTCTTCCCCCTCGTCGTCGCCGCCGGCACGACGTCGCTGGAGCTGATGACGAACGTGGCGATCGCCGGGCCGCGCAGCCCGATGCACCTGGCACACGCGGCCTACGACCTGCAGGTCTACAGCGAGGGACGGTTCCGGCTGGGGTTGGGCTCACAGATCCGCGCCCACATCGAAAAGCGCTACGGCAGCACTTGGGGCGCGCCCGCGGAACGTACCGCGGAGAGCGTGACGGCGGTGCGGGCGATTTTCGCCGCGTGGGAAGGCCGGGCGCCGTTGAACTTCCGCGGCAAGTACTACACGCACACTCTGCTACCGCCCACGTTCGACCCCGGACCGAATCCCTTCGGTCCGCCGCCGGTGCTGATGGGCGCGCTCGGACCGGTGATGACCCGCAAGGCCGCCGAGGTCGCCGACGGGCTGCTGGTGATGCCGTTCAACAGCGAGCGTCACTTCACCGAGCGCACCCTGCCCGCCGTCGCCGAGGGCCTGCGCCGGTCCGGCCGGACCCCGGAGGGGTTCCCGGTGATCGCGCAGGTGATGGTCGCACTCGGCCGCACCGAGGAAGCGCTGACCGCCGCGATGGACGGGGTGGGCTCCCTGATCGCGTTCTACGGGTCCACCCCGGCCTATCGTCCCGTGCTCGAGGTCGAGGGCTGGGCACAGTCGCACTCCAGGCTCAACGCGTTGTCCAAGACGGGCGGGTTCGCCGAGATGCGGGCGCTGGTGACCGACGAGATGGTGCGCACGATCGGGGTAGCGGGCACACCGGAAGAGTGCGCCGCGCAGATCCGCACCCGCTTCGGCGCCGGAATCGAGGAGGTGTGCTGCTATTTCCCGGGCTACGCGCCGAACGCGGCGGATGTGGCCGATCTGGTCGAAGCCCTGCACGACCGGAAGGACTGACACGCGCCCGTTGCCGGACCTGCCGCAAGTCATCGCCGGTGTATGCGATGTCGATCCCAGCTCCCGGGAGCTCATCGAACACTTCGCAGGCCAAATAGCCCTCCTGGCCCGGCATATCGGGCTTGGGCGCCACTTGAACCGGGGCTGTCACCCTGCGGCACCCGCTGCCGCGGCGGTCGGGTACCTCGCGCTGAGGCGATTCGGGAAGGTGGGTGCAGTCGGAGGGGATCGAGCGCACCCACCCTCGCGCCTCGGCGTCGGCTGAGCAGCGGGCACGGCCGACGCGGGCGGCGCCGGGACTGACCGACGGAGACGAATGCGAAAACCCCCGGAAACCCCGACCCGAGACCGACCTTAACGCCGCCGGTCCGGCGATGGCATGAAATACCGCAATTCGCCGTTCCTGAAACGGATTTCAGGTGACTTCAGGCTGCCTTAAGCCGCTGCCTGCGAAGGTGATCCACATCTTCGGATCACAACTCGCATAGGAGGTTTCAGGATGAAAGCCACTGTTCGCCGGGCACTGTCCGGTCGGCGCGGGCTCCTCGCAGGCGCCGCTGTCGCCGCTGTCCTCGTCGGTGGGCCCGTGGCGCTGTACGCCGCCACCGATGATCAGGCGCCCGGCAGGCACCGCGTCGCCGCGTATCTGTCCGATCACGACTGGGAACTCACCGCGGCTCCCGCGATCGGCAGGCAGCAAGCCGTCGACAAGGCGCTGCAAGCGGTGCCCGGTAGCACCGTGGTTTCCGCCGAACTCGACGCCGAGGGGGCGACGACGGTGTGGGAGGTCGAACTCCGCACGCCTGACGGCATCGAGCACGAGGTGACGATCGACGCGACCAGCGGGGCCGTCCTCGGCACGGTGAAACAGGACTGACGGCAGCACAGCGAAGGACAAGGTTCCCCAGACATGGTTTTGCGCAAGATCGCCACGGTATCGACGCTCGCAGTCACGATTGCCTGCGTCTCGGCCGGACATGCCGTCGCCGCGGCTCCGGATGCCGGCGCGGAAGTGGTCAACTACACCGCCACCACCTCCGCCGAGGGCGTGGTCGTCCAGATCGACTCGGGCTCCTTGCAGGCCGAGAACGGGGTATTCGCGATCGAGGCGACCGACGGCACGCTACTGGCGGGCACGCCCCTGGAGTTTCGTGTCGACGATTTCGTCTTCCCGATCGCGGCCGACATCAGTGGCCGGACCGCCACGCTCACACCACTGTTCGACCTCGAGCACGCGGCATACCGGCCCGTCGCCCTTCCATTCGAGGACTCGGCACACTGGAGGACGCCGTACGAGCGCGAAGTCGCGGCCTTCACCCGGCTGAAGGACACCATCGCGACGGGCGCCGCGATCGGCACCGTCGTCGGCGGCCTCGGCGGCGGCCTCGTCGGCTGTGTGCTCGGCGGCATCGCGGGGGCCACGGTCGCGGCCGCGACGATCGTGGGTATGTTCGGTCCGTTCATTCCGGCCGCCGCCGTCGGCTGTCTGGGCGGCATCCTGGCAGTCGGCGCGCTGGGCACGCTCGCCGGCCAACTCTTCATCACCGCGCCCGTCGCCGTCGCCGCCCTCGTCCAGTACTTCACTACGGTCAATCAGCCGTTCGTCCCCCCGGCCAAGTAGGTCCCCGGCTGGACTCGCCCTCGAATCTCGTGCCGCGCCAGGTCGAACTGCCGGGACCTGGCACCTCGGGCCGTTTCGCCGCTCGAAGACAGGGCAGCTATGAGATATGAGCACACGACGCGCTACGCCCGGCGGCGCGGGCGCGGGTTCAGCTACCGCACCGTGCAAGATGAACCCGTCGACGACGCGACACTGGAGCGCATTCGCGGGCTGGTGATCCCGCCGGCCTGGCGGAAGGTGTGGATCTGCCCGCACGAGAACGGGCATATCCAGCTCCCGACCACGGACGGCGAGCGCCGATCGAACCGGCGTCCGGGCCGGCCGAGGGGAAATGTCGCACGTCCCGCGGATCCGTTACCGGCGAACACCGTGCATCTCCGATCCCGCGATCGGCAATGGATCACCTCCACCGGAGGCACCAGGCGAGATGAGGCGGCGAAGTGCCGAAACACAAGCTGCGCAGTCGGTTTCCCCATTTTTCCTCGCGCTCATTCCACCGAAGCAGCAACATCGCAGCCATCGACGGCCGATACTGAGGGGGTAGCCCGTCCACACCTCGTGGTGATTCCTACGAGCCGATCTGGTAAGCGACGCTCCGAGAATCGACAGGATCCGGCGATGCCCAAGATCAAGAATTTGAATCCGCTCCCGATGGCAGATATCGGCGGCTCGGATCTCTTCATCCCCTTCCGCATGCCCAGCGGCGAGATCGGATACGTCCTCGGCGACACGTTCTCCGGCAGTGAACCGAGAGTCGGAGGCCCGAATTGGCGTTCGCCGATGCTGTTGCGCAGCGGTACGCACGATATGTCCTGGCCGATCGAATTCCGGTCGGCGGCGCGGGACGCTCGGCAACTCTGGGATTACGTGCACGACAATCCGGTGTACTCCACGATCCTGCCCTGCGACGCGATAACGATCGGCGGCCGAATCTATCTGTGGGTGATGGTCACCCAGGGATTGGCGAACGAGCGATGGTGTGAGATCCGTTATTCCGACGACAACGCGGAGAGCTGGACCGATACCGGGGTCCGGTGGTCGACCAGTGCCTATGGCGGCAAACGCACCATGATCTCCTGGGAACGCGGCGGCGACGGCTTCGTCTACATCATCTCCACCGGCGGGCTCGCGCGGAACAAGAACATGCTGTTGTGGCGAGTTCGCGAAACCCATGCCGCGCTGGTCGACCCGGCGGCCTGGCAGGGCTGGGGCTGGAACGGGCAGGACTGGGGCTGGGGCCGGGATCCGGGCAGCGACCCGCGCTTCGGGATCCTGGCCGACGGCACGAAGCTCGGCGAGATCGGATTACGGCGGATCCAGGGGAATTGGGTGATGTCCGGGTTCGACGCCGGGGCCTACGGCGCGTTTGTCAAGGTCGCCGCGAGGATCACGGACAATTGGCGCACGGCCTTGACCTATCGTCCGGTGAAAGGGTCTTTCTGGGCGCCGGGCGGCCCGGATATCGTGCCGCGGCTCTACGGATGTTATGTCCATCCGGACAGCAGATTCGACGGCGCGTTCGGGATGATCGTGAGCGAATGGGCGGAATCCGGTAACCCGTACCGGGGCATGCAATTCCGGATATACGGAGTGCGGCCCGCCGTTCCCATTCAATTCGCGGCGCGCACCGTCAGCCGGGAACTCGGCGGTTCGTCCCGCGCAGCGGATTGGCCACCGGGAACGTGATCGCGGGCAGCGTCACCGACATCCGCACGGTCGTGCCCGATTCCGAATGGTCGATATCGAGTTCCTCGGTGAGCGCGCGCATCATGTCGATGCCGCGGCCACGATAGCCGGGATCGGATGCGCGCGGCTTCCAACTGCCGGTGTCGGTGACCACGATGACGACGGTGTCGATGTCGCAGGTGGCCGACATCCGCACCCGGCCTGCGTCGTTGTTGTTGCGGTAGGCGTGCTCGATGCTGTTGCTGCACGCCTCGTTCGTCGCGGCGACCAGGTCGGCGGCCAAGTCGTGCGGCACCGCCGCCGCGGCCAGCCACCCCTTCAGCGTGCGCCGCAGCACCGCGAGCTCATCCGCGCGCGCGGGCACGTCCAGCCGCAGCGGCGCGGGCGGCTGGCGGTAGACCACCATGGCGACGTCGTCGTCGTACCCCGCGGCGGGCCGCAGGCGAGAGAGCACCGCGTCGGCCACCTCGCGGGGTAGGCGCCCCGAGGTGTCGGCGAGCACCGCGGCGATCTTGGCGAACCCTTCGTCGATGTCCACGCCGCGCTGTTCGACCAAGCCATCGGTGAACAGCACCAAGGTGGAGCCGGGCGTCAGCGCCGTGGTGGCCTCCGGCCGGCGCGGCGTATCGAACGTCGCCAGCGGCACCGCGCGCCCGCCTTCCAGCATCCGGCCGGTCTTGCCCACGTCGGCGAGGATCGGTGGCATGTGACCGGCGTTGCTGTAGCGGACCAGTCCGCGCACCGGATCCAGCACGGCGGCGCACACCGTGGTGCACATGGCGCCCGGGATGCGCGCGGCGACGGTGTCGAGTTCGGCGAGCAACTGGGCCGGTCCCGCGCCGCGCAGCAGCAGCGCACGGGCAGCGGTCCGCAATTGGCCCATCACCACCGCGGCCGACAGGCCACGCCCGACGCAGTCGCCGACCACCACGCCGATGGTGCCGTCGCGCAGCGGCACCACGTCGTACCAGTCGCCGCCGATCTCCAGCGGCGGCAGAGCGGGCTCGTAGTGCACCGAGAATCGCGGCGGCAGATCGATCGGGCCGAGCATGGCGCGCTGAAGGGTCAGGGAGGTGGCGCGGGCCTGGTCGAAGTTGCGCGCCCGCTGGACCGCGAGACTGAGATGGCCGATCAACAGGGAGAACAGCGTCCAGTCCGCGGCGCTGATCGCCCGGGGCGCGGCGAAGCGAAGCCACATCGCCGCGTCGCCGGTCTCGCCGAGCGGCGCGACGATGCCCTCGGAGCTCTCCGCCCCTTCCGGAATGGCCAGCAGGCTGCGCGGCGGCCTGCGCCTGGCCCGATCCAGCAGTGCGCGCGACCGGTCGTCGAGGGACGCGGCGCCGTCGTGCGACGCGCCGTCGGCGCCCACACCGGAGACGTACACCTCCGGTGCGGCGTTGCGGCTCGGCCACACGGCCACCACGGCGGTCTCCGCGCCCACCGTCCGGCGCACCTCGTCGAGCCCGACGGCGAGCACCTCGACCACACTGGTGGCCGCGCCGACTGCGGTGGCGAGCCGGGATGCGGCCTGGTCGCGCGCTTGCGCGTCGTGTTCGGCGGTGATGTCGCGCAACGTGCCGACGAAGATCCGCTCGTGGTCCTCCGGTTTGATCAGCGCGCTGGTGCTCACCGCGAGCCACACGTTCCGGCCGTCGCGGTGGCGGATCGGGATGACGAAGCGCTGCGCCTCGGTACCGAGATCGGGGTAGCGCGGCCCCTCCGGACTCGACCACGGATGCGGCAGCGCGTAGGGGACGCCGTCTGCGCCGTAGCCGGTCAAGGCGCCGAAAGCGGTGTTGACCTCGATAATGGTGCCCTGCGCGTCGGCGACGAAGAAGCCGTCCTGCAGCGATTCCACCAGGGCGGTCCGGAACGCGTCGCGTCCGGCGAGATCGTCGGCGCGGGAACGCTGCTGCTCGTAGCGGCGGGTGCCGTCGAGGTAGCCGCGGGTGGCGATGTC
This sequence comes from Nocardia arthritidis NBRC 100137, assembly GCF_001612765.1. Taxonomy (GTDB): domain Bacteria; phylum Actinomycetota; class Actinomycetes; order Mycobacteriales; family Mycobacteriaceae; genus Nocardia; species Nocardia arthritidis. The sequence continues at coordinate 13,833 of NZ_BDBB01000026.1, read as the reverse complement.
CAGCGGAACGAGGGTCTGCAAGAGGAATTCCAGTGCGGTCTCCGGCAGGCGGGCCCCGGACTCGGCCCCCTCGGCGGAACTGTCCTTCTGTCGCTGTTGCTCCACGTCCTGGACCACCCGGAAGTGGTTCTCGGTGAGATCGAGCAGGCTGATGCCTTCGACCAGGGCGCGCCTGCCCAGTTCGTACCCCTCGGCGAGGCCGGCTTGGGTTTGCGAATCCATGTGCCGCCGTAGCGCGTCGGCGTAGGCGTCCAGGAAGTCGGCCAGCAGGGCGCTCATCTGGCCGCCCCTGCCGCACCTCGATGCCGTGCCGCGAGCACCAGCGCGTCGTCGGTGTCCTTGGCGTGCCGGGCGAGCATGTCGGCGGTGATATCGGCGGTGGACTTGGAAAGGTCGATGTCGGCGGCTTCGGTGACGATGCCGTCGGTGGACATCAGCAGCAGGTCACCGGGGCGGACCGCGACGGTCTGCGGCTGAAGGGTCGCCGGAAGGCGATAGCCGACGATGCCCGCGGTCAGCAGGACGGTCGCGTGCACCCGCAGGCCCGCGGGACCCGCGGTCAGCACCTGGGATTCGACGTTGCCGACGCCCAGCCAGCGCACCGTGTCACCCTCATCGAACAGGGCCAGCGAGATCGCCGCCCCCCGGGTGTCGGCCATCGCTCGGTGGCACAGCACCATCAGCACGTCCAACGGTTCGGCACGGTTCTCCGACAGCACTCGGGTGGCGCGATCGGCCGCGTCCGCCGCGGCGGCGCCGTGCCCGAGCCCGTCGAGGACCGCGAACAGAACGGTGCCGCCGCCGGTGTCCAGAATGACGCCGCGGTCACCGGAGACCTGTTGACCGGGCAGTGCGCGACCGGCCACCGCCCACTCGATCCGGCCGATGAACCCGTCGTCATGCACCGTTCGGTACCCACTTCCACATTTCCACCAGCGTGCCGCGACCCGGCGCCGAATCCACGGTCAGCCGGTCCATCAACCGCCGAGCGCCGGGAAGGCCGAGTCCGAGCCCGCGTCCGGTGGAGTAGCCGTCCTCCAGAGCTCGGGTGATGTCGATGATTCCGGGCCCCTGATCCTCGGCCTGCACCACCAGGGCTTGACGACCCTCCCGGTCGTCGACGAGCAAGCGGATCTCCCCGCTGCCCGCGTAACTGGTGATGTTGCGGGCGATTTCGGAGATCGCCGTGGAGATCATCGTGCGGTCGGTCAGGGTGAATCCGAGCTTTGCTGCCAGTTCGCGTCCGGCTTGACGTGCGGTCACGATGTCCCCGGACACCCTGACCGCGATCACCACGTTCTCAGCGGCCACTGTCACGACCGTCTCGCTGGCGACGGGCTGGGATCTTTCGGTCCAACCAGGCGAGTCCCTCTTCCAGATCGAGGGCGGTGTGCATGTCCTCGAAGGTTAGTCCGAGTTGCACCATGGCGAACGCGACTTCGGGCTGCAGACCGACGATCACCGTTTCGGCGCCGCGCAGCTGCGTCATGTGCGCGATGGTACGCAACGATCTCGCGGCGAACGAATCCATCACGTCGATGGCGGTGACATCGACGATGATGCCGTGCGCCCGATATTTGCTGACCTGTTTCATCAGGTCGTCCTGCAGGCGCTCGGTATCGGCATCGGTCAGTGCGGACTGAACCGAAGCGATGAGGTACGTACCCTGTTTGAGAATCGGAACCGGCATGGGGGCGCCTGATCAGCGGCCGTCGCGTTCGGTAACCCGTTCGGTGACGCGGGAAACCTCGTAGCCCAACAGCCGTTCCGCTTCTTCGATGCCTCCCTGCAGGTCGCCGACCGCGTTCATCTTCGACAGGTCCAGACCGATGGTGACCAGGGTGAGCGCGATCTCCGAGGACAAACCGGTGATGATCACGTTCGCGCCCATCAGGCCGGACGCGTCGACGGTCTGCACCAAGTGGTTGGCCACGGTGGAGTCGATCTGGGGCACACCGGTGATATCGATGACGACCACTTTCGCCCGGTTGGCGCGGATGGCGCGCAGCAGCTGCTCGGTGAGCTGGCGGGCCCGCTGGCTGTCCAGCACGCCGATGATGGGAAGGATCAGCAACTGCTCACGCACCTGCAGCACCGGCGTGGACAGCTCGCGGATGGCTTCCTGCTGCTGGCGGATGACGCGCTCGCGCTCCTGGACGAAGGACACGGTCACGGTGTTGGCGATGCGGTTGGCGGCCGGTTCGTAGGCATCGAGCACCTTGTTCAGGAGTTCGAAGTCCGACTGATACTTCTCGAACAGGCTGCGTGCGAGCACGTCGCGCAGCAGCAGCACGATGCCGATGACCTCGTCGGTCTCGACGCCTCTCGGGATGATGCGTTCGGACAGGTCGCGCGCGTAGGCCTGCAGCGCCTCCACGCTACCGGTCTCGAGCACGTCGACATAGCCGTCGTAGATCGAGGTCGCCTCGGAGAAGATCTCCTCCGGGGTCATGGCGGTGAGCAGCTGGGCGTCGGCGATGCGGCGAGCCCACTCTTCACGCAGCGCGGTGCGGTTCTGTCGCAGGTGCTCGACGAGCTGCGGCAGCAATTGGTCGATCGGTCCCGCGGTCAGGGAATCCGCCGAAAGGCTCATGGACACCTCGGACATGGAAACTCCTGCCCCTTTCGACGGTTGAGTCGGGAAGTTCGTGCATTCGGCGCTAGCCGATTCCGAGCCTAGTCATACCCCACCCGAGTCACCCGCGAAACCTGCCGGTTGTTCGCCTGATGTTCGAGCGCGGCGGACCTTACGGCACCGTAGCGAACCCGCGTTCCAGCGCTGCGAGCGCCTCGTCCAAATACACCGTGAGGTCGGCGTCCGCGCGGGCGAGCCAAGCGTCGAAGGCGGCGCGCGCCGCCGCGAGTGTGGTGCGTCCGACGGCGAGTGGGATGAGCCCGTCCTCGGGTTCGCCCAAGCGCCCCGCGGCGAAGGCGCTGACGGTGCGCTCCCAGGCGTCGTAGTGCGCTCCCGCGGTGGCCGACAGGGCGGGGATGGTGGCTACCAGTTGCATGCGGGTGCGTAGTTCGGGGACGTCCTCGGCGCGATATTGGTTGGCGCTCACCACGACTCGGCGCACGGCCGTCATCATCGGAACGTCGTCGGGCACCGTCGCGAACGCGGCGCGTAAGGAGGCGACCTCGTCGTCGAACTGGTACCAGAGCACTTCGGCCTTGGTGGGGAAGTATCGGAAGAAGGTGCGTCCGCTGATGCCGGCGGCGGCGGCGATCTGTTCGACGGTGGTCTCGTCGAAGCCCTGTTCGGTGAACAGCCGCATCGCGATGACCTCGAGTTCGCGTTTGGTGGTGCCCCGTGGGCGGCCGCGCGCGGCCCGGTTCTCCAGCATCGTCTGATTGTGCTCGGCCGCCTCGGTCCTTGATTATGTCAGTCACTGACGATAATCTCGCGGCATGTTGGCGGATCTCACCTGGCCCGAGGCGGGCGCGCGCGCCACGGCGGGCGCGATCCTGGCCGTCGCGGTCGGCGCGACCGAGCAGCACGGCCCGCATCTGCCGCTGTCCACCGACACCGACGTCGCCGCCGCGTTGTGCGCGCGGCTGGCCGCGGCGCGGACCGACGTGCTCGTCGGACCGGCGATCCCATACGGCGCCAGCGGCGAGCACGCGGGTTTTCCCGGCACGCTGTCGATCGGGCAGGTGGCACTGGAACTGCTGGTCGTCGAGCTGTGCCGCTCGGCGACCGACACCTTCGACCGGATTCTGCTGGTCAACTGGCACGGCGGCAACATCGAACCATTGCGCCGGGCGAAGGATCTGCTGCGCACCGAGTCCCGCGACGTGCGCGTATACCTGCCGCGCTTCGACGGCGACCCGCACGCGGGCCGGTCGGAGACGGCGCTGCAACTGGCCCTGGCGCCCGAGCGCGTGCGCGGCGACCGTGCGGTGGCGGGGGACACCCGGCCGCTGACCGAACTGCTGCCGCTGCTGCGCACCGGCGGAGTGCGCGCGGTGAGCGCCAACGGTGTGCTCGGCGACCCAGCGGGTGCGACCGCCGCCGAGGGCGCGGCCCTGCTCGAGCACCTGAGTACCGATCTGCTCGACCGAACCCGGCTCTGGTGGCCGGAGAACTCCCCGGAAAGGACCGGAACATGAATCCGTGGTTCGAGACCGTCGCCGAAGCGCAGCGGCGGGCGAAGAAGCGTCTGCCGAAATCGGTGTACGGCGCGTTGATCGCAGGCTCCGAGCGCGGCCAGACCATCGAGGACAATCAGCGGGCCTTCGCCGAACTGGGTTTCGCGCCGCACGTGGCCGGGCCGATCGGCGAGCGCGATCAGTCCACGACGGTACTGGGGCAGCAGCTTTCGATGCCGGTGCTGATCTCGCCGACGGGCGTGCAGGCGGTGCACCCCGACGGTGAGGTCGCCGTCGCCAGGGCGGCGGCGGCGCGGGGCATCGCGATGGGCTTGAGCTCGTTCGCCAGCAAGCCGATCGAAGAGGTGATCGCGGCCAATCCGGCCACGTTCTTCCAGTTGTACTGGTGCGGCGGCAAGGACGAGATCCTGCAGCGGATGGACCGGGCGAAGCGGGCCGGGGCGGTCGGGTTGATCCTGACGCTGGACTGGTCGTTCTCGCACGGGCGGGACTGGGGCAGCCCGGTCATCCCGGAGAAGCTGGACCTGCGCACGATGCTGAAGTTCGCGCCGCAGACCCTGGCGCGTCCGCGCTGGCTGGCGACCTATGCGCGGTCGGGCAGCATTCCGGACCTGACCGCGCCGAACATGGCCATCGGCGGCGCCGCGGCGCCGGGTTTCTTCGGCGCCTACGGTGAGTGGATGGGCACGCCCGCGCCGGATTGGTCCGATGTGCGGTGGATCTGCGAGCAGTGGGAGGGCCCGGTGCTGCTCAAGGGCGTCATGCGGGTCGACGACGCGCTGCGCGCGGTCGACGCGGGTGTGGCGGCGATCTCGGTGTCCAACCACGGCGGCAACAATCTCGACGGCACCCCGGCCGCGATCCGCGCGCTGCCGGTGCTGGCGGACGCGGTGGGCTCGCAGGTCGAGGTGCTGCTCGACGGCGGCATCCGGCGGGGCAGCGACGTGGTGAAGGCCGTTGCGCTGGGTGCGCGGGCGGTACTGATCGGGCGCGCCTACCTGTGGGGGCTGGCCGCCAACGGGCAGGCCGGTGTGGAGAACGTGCTGGACATCCTGCGCGGCGGCATCGATTCGGCGCTGCTGGGTCTGCGCAAGACGCGCGTCACCGAGCTGGATCGCTCGGACGTGGTGGTGCCCGCCGGTTTCGAGCGCGCGCTCGGGCTGCCCGAAACCACCGCCGCGGCAAGCGCTCCGGCCGATCACGCGACGACGGCGGGCACGCCCGCCTGAGCGGTCAGCTCTCTGCCGCCGATCGCCGGTGATGCGCGAGCAAGGTGTCGTAGATATCGGCCAAGGCGGCCAGTTGCTGGCGGTCGAGGATGTCGATCATGTGCCTGCGCACGCTCTGTACGTGCGCGGGCGCAGCGCCGGTCAGCACGTCGGCGCCGCGCGGCGTGAGCTTGGCGGCGGTGCGGCGGGCGTCGTCGGGGATCGGCTCGCGCACGACCAGCTCCCGCTTCTCCATCCGGGTGATCTGGTGGGAGAGCCTGCTCTGCGACCATTCGAGTGCGGCCGCGAGGTCGGCGAAGGTGAGCCGATGGTCCGGCGACTCGGCCAGATAGGCCAGCACCGAGTACTCGACGTAGGTGAGGTCGGACTCCTTGGTGGAATCCCGCCCGACCGCCGCGGCGATGAGGTCGCGGGTGCGCACGAAACCCAACCAGGCGCGCATCTCGACGTCATCGAGCCAACGGGGATCGGTCACGATAGCGCTCCAAACTCTGATGTGTCTCGAGATCGTGGCGCGTCGCGACATGCGGCGCGCGAACGGTCTGCGCGCGTCCGGGCTCGGGCGCCCGGGCGCATTCTCACCAGACGAGAGGTAGCATCACCGGGGTTGAACGTGCAACCTTTTCGGGCAACTGTCCGAGATAGGGTTGCCTAACCGGCGGTGGGGTGCGCGGTGGTGGCTAGGCTCGCTGTGCTCGTGACCAGCCCGGCCGTTCATGGCATCCGGGCCCATGCAAAGGAGTGCGACTGGTGACCGCGCCGGACTTCCGCTATTCAGACCTGCTGCCCATCGGCGCGGACGACACCCCCTACCGGCTGCTCACCACCGAAGGCGTCAGTACGTTCGAGCACAACGGGCGCACCTTCCTGCAGGTGGAACCGGAGGCGCTGCGGCTGCTCACCGAAACCGCGATGCACGACATCAGTCACTTCCTGCGCCCGGCGCATCTGGGTCAGTTGCGCAAGATCATCGACGACCCCGAGTCGAGCGGCAATGATCGCTTCGTCGCGCTCGATCTGCTCAAGAACGTCAACATCTCCGCGGGCGGCATCCTGCCGATGTGCCAGGACACCGGCACCGCGATCGTGATGGGCAAGAAGTCCGAGGGCGTGCTGACCGGCGCCGACGACGCGGAATGGATCAGCCGAGGCGTGTTCGACGCCTACACCAAGCTGAATCTGCGTTACTCGCAGCTGGCGCCGATCACCATGTGGGACGAGAAGAACACCGGTTCCAACCTGCCCGCGCAGGTCGAGCTGTACTCCACCGCGGGCGATCCGGCGAACCCCGCCTACAAGTTCCTGTTCATGGCCAAGGGCGGTGGGTCGGCGAACAAGTCGTTCCTGTACCAGGAGACCAAGGCGATCCTGAACCCCACGCGGATGCTGGAGTTCCTCGATGAGAAGATCCGCTCGCTGGGCACCGCGGCCTGCCCGCCGTACCATCTCGCGGTCGTGATCGGCGGCACCAGCGCCGAGTTCGCCTTGAAGACGGCGAAATACGCGTCCGCGCACTACCTGGACAACCTGCCCACCGAGGGGTCGCTGTCCGCGCACGCCTTCCGCGATCTGGAACTGGAGGAGGAGGTCTTCAAGCTGACCCAGTCCTTCGGCATCGGCGCGCAGTTCGGCGGCAAGTACTTCTGCCACGACGTGCGCGTGGTGCGCCTGCCCCGGCACGGCGCCAGCTGCCCGGTCGCCATCGCGGTGTCCTGCTCGGCGGACCGGCAGGCGCTGGCCAAGATCACCGCCGAGGGCGTGTTCCTGGAACAGCTCGAGCGCGAGCCCGCGCAGTACCTGCCCGAACAGACCGATGCCATCCTGGGCGGGGATGTGGTGCGCATCGACCTGAACCGGCCGATGGACGAGATCCGCGCCGAATTGTCCAAATACCCGGTGAAGACCCGGCTTTCGCTGAGCGGTCCGCTGGTTGTCGCCCGCGACATCGCGCATGCCAAGATCAAGGAGCGGCTCGACGCGGGCGAGCCGATGCCGGACTACCTGCGCGACATGGCCGTTTACTACGCGGGCCCGGCCAAGACGCCGGAGGGTTACGCGTCCGGTTCCTTCGGCCCGACCACCGCGGGCCGGATGGACTCCTACGTCGACCAGTTCCAGGCCGCGGGCGGCTCGTTCGTCATGCTGGCCAAGGGCAACCGGTCCGCGCAGGTCACCAAGGCGTGCAAGGAACACGGCGGCTTCTACCTCGGTTCGATCGGCGGCCCGGCTGCCCGGCTGGCACTGGACTGCATCAAGTCGGTCGAGGTGCTCGAGTACCCCGAACTGGGCATGGAAGCCGTCTGGAAGATCGAGGTCGAAGACTTCCCGGCGTTCATCGTCGTCGACGACAAGGGCAACGACTTCTTCGCCGAGACGCAGAAGCCGATCGCGCTGCGCGTGCGCACCCGCTCGAAAGAGCGCGTCTGACTTCTCCCTCTCGACCCGAATGCGGCAGGCCGCGGACACGCCGATGTCCTGCCGATCACCGGGTTCTCGGCATCGCCGCAGCGGGCACGCTTAGCGAAGTACACCGTTGATTCCGGCACCGATGCAGGTCGAGGAGAGCTATGAGCACGTCCAGACCAGTACCGACGGCGTTGTGTATCACCGAGTCGGCCGCCCTCCGGTTGGCCGATCGCGCTGCCCGAGAGGGAACCAGCTGTACCGCCCTGCTCGACCGGCTGATCCGGGAGGGCGTCGACCAACTCGAACACCCCGGAATCGTCTTCCGTGGTCCGCTCGACGATCGCCGCGCCGCGCTGGCCGCGGGTCCGGAGATCTGGGAAGTCGTTGCCCGCCTGCGCGAATTGGGCGGCCCCGCGGAACGCCGGATCGCTGTGCTCAGCGCGAAGTCGAATCTGGACACGAGCAAGATCAGGCTGGCGCTGGCGTACGCCCGGGCGCACGACGGCGAGATCCTGGAACGGATCGCGCGTAACAGTCAAGCGGCGGAGTCGATTCGCCGAGGAGTCGTGCGGATGGCCGCGCCGCCGTGGTATTCGGGCGCGCTGAACAGTCCGCCGCACGCGTGATCCGGCCGGAGTGTCCGAGGCACTCGGTCTCCACATAGCTGGGGAGGGAATGTGAAATTCCCGACAACTGGATATGACCCACCGATTCGCGGGCGGCTGACGACAGGAGTCGACAGCCGCCCGCACTGTGCTTGCGGCGCAGTGGTGTTCGCCGCGCGCGGGATGCCGGCGACCGCACGGAGTGGGTTGCCGGGTGAAGGAGTTCGGCACCGGCGGAGGCGCGACATACGGGCCGAAAGGGACGCATCGCTTCGCGAAAGTTCCTTTCCATGGCCGGAACTCGGCGACCCGTCGACCACAAGACGGCGCAAATCACTCGAAACTCCCACGGATTCCGGCAATTCGGGTGCGGTAGCGCTCGTCGAGCGAATGTGATCCACAACACTGGAATAGATTGTGGACAGTGAGTCTTCCAAGCCGGGCGAAATGTTTGCCAACTGAGGCTGATTGGGCGCATAACGGACATATCAGATTACTATTATCCCAAGGTGTGGAGTTTTCTGTGGAATTCGCTGAAAGTTGTCCACACGGCGGACATGCGCATGTGGAGCGATCTGGCACCGGGGAAGCTGGGTGTGTCGCGTATTCGCGACGAATGCCGACTCGCCGCGAAGAGGGGTTCTTGCCCGCGGGTGGGGAAGGTGTCGCTGACCCACCTCGGGTCGCGACCCTCGATGTGGTCGTCCCTGCCGCACGAAGCCATCCCGGCGATCGGGGCATACCCGGCATAGGTGACCGCAGGCGATAGCATCGGCGCATGGTGCTTGGGATCGCTGGGCGGAGTCGGATGCTGATGGGTCTATCGGTGGCGCTACCCGCGCTGGTCGCGACCGGTGCGCAGGCGGGGCAGGCACAGGCCGACACCGCCGTCATCGAGCAGCGAGGGTCGGTCGGGTCGGCGGCCGGGACCGACGGGCTCGATCCCCCGCTGGCGCTCGCGTACACCCTCGCCGAACACGAGGCGCACGCGCAGGGTGTGCCCCTGTCCATCACGTCCGGATATCGGACGCCCGCCGAGCAGCAGGCGCTGTGGGAGAACGGCGTGGCGACCTACGGTCCGGACAACGCGCGCCGGTGGGTGCTGCCGCCGGAGGAGTCCACCCACGTCTCCGGACAGGCCATCGACGTCGGTCCGCAGCAGGGTGCGCGGTGGCTCGAGATGAACGGCTACCGGTGGGGGCTGTGTCGGACGTTCGAGAACGAGTATTGGCACTTCGAGTTGCAAACCGTGCCCGGCACGCCGTGCCCGCCCATGCTGCCCGACGCGAGCGTGCGGTAATCGGCGAGGTTCACCATCGGCCACCGTGTCGGGCGAGGCTTCCCGCCGATGACGCCCGTCGCGAGAGCGCGCTGACATCACCGGCCGGCCGCACGTTAGACCATCGGGTCGGGGATAGCGGTGATCAGGCCTCCGTCGACGAGCAGGTCCTGCCCGTTGATATAGGACGCCTCGCCGGACGCGAGGAAGGCGACGGCGTCGGCCACGTTCTCGGCGGTGCCGACGCGCCCCGCCGCCACCGTGGCACTGATCGCGGCCTGCGCCTCGGCGGAGACGTTCGCGCGGAACGACGGCGTCGCGATGTAGCCGGGACTGACGGAGTTCACCCGGATGCCTCGCGGCGCCAGTTCGGCGGCGAGGCTGCGCGCCAAGTTGTGCACGGCCGCCTTGGTCGCCGAGTAGAGGGACGCTCCGGGGACCCCGCGATGCAGCGCCCAGGAGGCGTTGACGATGATCGCCCCGTGCTCCGCCACCAGGGGGAGGGTCTTCTGGATAGTGAAGAACACCCCTTTGAAGTTGGTGTCCACCACGCGGTCGAACTCGGCTTCGGTGATGGTCTCGGTCGGCTGGAACGCCGCGATGCCCGCGTTCGCGAACACGACGTCCAGCCGTCCGTGCCGTTGCGCCACGGCCGAGACCAGTGTGTCGAGATCACCGAGGTCGGCCGCGTCACCGGCCACCGCGAGAACGCGGTCGGCGTCATCGAGTTCCGCGGCCGCGGCGTCGAGGCGGCCCTTGTCGCGGCCGGTGATGACGACGTGCGCGCCTTCGGTGAGAAGGCGTCGTGCGGTGGCCAGGCCCATGCCGCTCGATCCACCGGTGATCAAGGCGATCTTGCCGTCGAATCGATCGATGCCGGCGCCCATGATAACCTCCCAGATATCATCTAATTGTACAAATACTCACGTACAGTTCGACTGTATGTCAACTGTCGCGCTAATCTGGTTCGCGTGATCGCGGCACACCCCGAGCGAGCGCAGATCCAGCTGACGAACGTGCTCACCGCCCTGGGCAATCCGCTGCGGCTGCGGGTGGTGCGGATACTGGCCGACGGCGGCGAGCACACCTGCGGCTCGGTGCTGCCGGACGTCGCCAAGTCGAACCTGACCCACCACTGGCGGGTGCTGCGCGATGCCGGCGTGATCTGGCAGCGGCCCTCCGGCCGGGAACTGCTGCTGTCCCTGCGTCGTGACGACCTGGACGCCCGCTTTCCCGGCCTGTTGGACACCTTGCTCGACGCCGCCCGCCGCGAAACAACGGTCTGATCGCCGCCGGACGCGCCGCCTCGCGGTGATGCCGGACAGCTAAGTCACCGGCGTGAGTTCCAGGCCGCCTTCGATCGTGGTGGGTACCCGGCGGCGATCGGGCGAGCCGAGCGCGGAGGTGAGGTCCGTTCCGTCGTGTTCGGCGAGCAGGTCGCCGCTGTCCCACACCAGCAGTGTCGCGCTGACGGTGTTCTCGGCCGCCGCGTGCGCCAAGTCGTAGTGCGCGCACGCCGGGACGTGCGGATAGGTGATCCACAGGTCGTAGCCGGTCATGAAGAGATCGAGGTCGAATTGCACACTCAACCCGAGCAATTCACTGCGGCCGTTGTCGTCGACGCCCGCGAACGCCTCGTCCAGTGCCAGCAGGCGCGGGGCCTGCGGGTCGGCCGAATCGAGCATGACGTGCGCCGCGGCGAACAGCGGCAGGTGCAACGACACCGACTGCTCCCCGCCCGAGAGCGCGCTGTGCCTGGCCACGGTGAGTTTGTCCTCGCTGCCGTCGGCGGAGATCAACGTGAAAGAGAACACCCGCCAGGTGCGGTAATCCAGCGTCGCGGCCAGGATCTCGGGGTAGGAGCGTTCCGGATGCGCGGCCCGCGCGGCCCGGATCTCGGCGGCGAAGTGGGCCCGGACCGCCGCCAGGTCCTCCGCCGTCAGCGCCGAGGCATCCCGGTCCAGCAGCTTGCACATCGCCCGCGCCGCGTCGGACAGGCTGTCGGCGAGTACCCAGTGCACGCCGATGGTGTTGCCCGAGGACATCCGCCGCTGCTTCATCTCCGCGCCCATCCTGGCGATGAGATCGCGTGCGTCGCTCGTGCGTTCGTGGATCTGCTGGGCCAGGCCGGTCAGCAAGGCATCCTCCAGGATGCGCCGCTCGGCGTCGGTCAGCAGAAGTTCCTGGTCACGGCGTGCGCCGTCGATGCGGGTGGCGAAGTCGGCCAGCGCGGAGACCCCGTGCTCGTCATGCACCTGGACGACGGTGAGGCCGTCGGCGGCGTCCCATTGCAGCCGGTAGTCGCGGCCCGAACCGGCGAGGGCGGCGTCGAATTCCTGCAACGCCGCGGTCACCGCCGTGCGCGTGGACTTGCGCGTCGCCTCGCCCGCACGCACCGACGCCGTCGCCGCGGTGAGGCTGTCGAACAGCGCGTCGACTTCGTCGGGCAGGACGCGCGGTGCTGCCTCCGGTCCCGCCGTCGAGATCCGGTACAGCAGTTGCTCGGGCGTCGACCACGCCGCGTCGCTGCTGGGCCAGCGGCCCTCGGGTGCCGCGCCGAGCAACCTCAGCAGATCCGGTTGGGCGTAGGGCGCGAGAGCTCGAACCTCCGCCAGCACCTCGGTGAGCGCGGTGGCGAGGGATTCGTGCGCGGTCCGGTAGGCGGCCTCGGCGTCGCCGACCGCCTCGATGGCCTGGTTGGCGGCCTTGCGGGCGGCTTTCTGCTCGGACTTGGTCGCCTCGATCCGCTGCCGGGCCTGTTCCAGTTCGCGGTCGATATCGGCCGCGCCCGCGCCGAGGGCATCGCGCAGGGTCTCCAGCTTGCGCAGTTGTTCCAGGTAGCCGGTGCGCGCGGCCTCGGCCTCTTCCGTGAACGCCTCGGCCAGGTCGGTGGCCTCGGTCAAGCGGTCGGCGGCCTCGCGTTCGCGCTCCCGTTCCCGTTCGTGGTCGCCGCGCAGCCGCAGCAGTCCCGTGCCGGTGTTCTCGAAGTGCCGGATGGCGGCGGCGAGGGCATCGATCTCGTGGGCGGTGCGCGGCGTGCGGTGGGTGGTGGCGGCGGCGCGCAGCTTCTTGTCCGCGGCGGACAGTTCCGCGATCGCTCGATCGAGATCTCGCTCGGCGTGGGCGGCCGCCTCCGCCCGTGATCGCAGCACGCCCGCGGCCTCGGATACCGCGCGCAAGGCCGTGGTCACCGTGGTCGGGCGCGGAAGCGCTTTGGCGGCGGCGGAGATTCGCGCGAGTTCGGCGGTGGCGGTGGCCTCCTGCTGTTCGGCGGCGCGCCGGTCCTCCTCCGCGGCCGCCACAGCTGCGGACAACTCCGCGGAGCGGAGCTCTCGGCGCCTGGCCCGCGCGGTGGCGCCGATGAATTCGGCGTCGGTCTTGCGATGCCTGCCGATCTGCACGCCTTGCCGGAACGCGCCGTCCGCTCCGATCGTCACCGGCCCGCTCGGCTCGCCCGCTCCCTCGTGCAGGGCGATGGAGGCGAGCACGTCGGCGACGACCTGGCGCGGCACCGTCAGGGTGTCGGAATCGTCCTCTATGACCAGCACGTCGGCGAGTGTGCGACCGTTCGGGCGCTCCGGCGCGGGCAGCGGAACCAGGAACTGATCGGAGTCGTAGTCCGGCGGCAGCTCGCCCTCCGGGCAGACCCAGGCATCCAGCAGGTTCGCGGCGTGCAGGGCGGCCTCGATGCCCGCCGCGGACTCGGGCGTCACGCCGTCCGCGAAGCGCACCAGCCGCCACAGCGCGGCGCCGGGCCGGTCGCCGGTCCGGCCGCAGCGGCCCGCGAATGCCGGTGGCGCGTCGTCTCGCCGGGCCGTCACCCGTTCGTGTTCGGCGCTGAGCTCACTGCCGCGCGCCGCGGCCGCGGCCACGCGGGCGCGTGCGTCCTGGCGGCGGCCGCGGATCTCCTCCAGCAGCGGCTCGGTGCGCTCGGTCAGCACCTCGCCGATGGTCGGCGCATCCGAACCGGCCTCGGCCAGAGCCGAGTTCAGCGCCTCGAAAAGACCGGCGCGCACCGGGGTATAGACCTCGTTGTGCTCGTCCCACCAGGCGCGCAACGCGGCCGCGGCCTCGGAGCGGGTCAACGCGACCTTCGCTTCGGCGTGCGCCACCTCTGCCGCGGCCGCGTCACGCAGCTCGTTCGCGCGCTCGGACAGCCGCTCGGCCCTGGTGCGTTCGGCGGCGGCGGTCTCCATCGCCCCCA
>NZ_BDBB01000025.1 GCF_001612765.1 Nocardia arthritidis NBRC 100137 | reverse complement strand
CCGGAACTTCAGTGAGGCAACTTTTCAAGCTTAGCTCATCGATGAACCCAGTTGCAAACTGGGGTCGCGATCGAGCCATGTGATCGTCAGGCGCTCCTCGTCCTACCTCGTTTCCCTGGCCTCTCGCTCAGCGTTTCCGCTCAGCTCCTGGGCCCCGGGTCGGTGTCCGTGTCGCTCTGACTTGGAATAAGTTACGTGTCTGCGTGCACGATGTCAAATCCCCTGGTCAGCACGCGTTTTCAGGGAAACGTTCGATAACTCGCGCCCACCGGGATGGACGCGAGCGCTCAATCCGCGGCGCCGACGCGCGTGACATCGCCGCCCAGCGCCTGCAGCTGCTCGACGAAATTCGGATACCCGCGATCGATATGGAATACGTCGTGCACTTCGGTGGTCCCGTCGGCGACCAAGCCCGCGAGGACCAGACCCGCGCCGGCCCGGATGTCCGAGGACCACACCGGAGCACTCGACAACCGAGGAATCCCGCGCACCACCGCGTGGTGCCCATCGGTGCGCGCGTCGGCGCCGAGCCGGATCATCTCTTCCACGAACCGGAAGCGCGCCTCGAAGATGTTCTCGGTGATCATCGACGTTCCGTCCGCGATGGACGCCAGCCCGATGGCCATCGGCTGCAAGTCGGTCGGGAAGCCGGGGAACGGCAGGGTCGAGAAGTTCACCGCGCGGGGCCGCTCGGCCTGGACCACCCGGAAGCCGTCCTGCTCGAACGAGATGCGCGCACCCGCGGACCGCAGCTTGTCGAGCACCAGCGACAGATGCTTGGGGTTCACACCCGTGACGCGGATGTCGCCGAGGGTCATCGCGGCGGCGATGCCCCACGTCGCGGCCACGATGCGGTCACCGATGACGCGGTGGGTGGTCGGCGCGAGACGCTCGACGCCCTGGATGGTGAGCACCGAGGTGCCCGCGCCGCTGACCCGCGCACCCATCCGGACGAGCATGTTGCACAGGTCGACGATGTCCGGTTCGCGCGCGGCGTTGTCGATCACCGTCTCGCCCTCGGCCAGCACCGCCGCCATGAGGATGTTCTCGGTCGCGCCGACCGAGGGGAAGTCGAGCCGGATCCGGGCACCTTGCAGTTCGTCGGCCTTGGCCACCACGCAACCGTGCTCGATCTCGCTGGTCGCGCCGAGCAGGCGCAGGCCGGCCTGATGCATGTCGAGCGGGCGGGAGCCGATGGCGTCGCCGCCGGGCAGTGCGACGACGGCGCGCTTGCACCGCGCCATCAGCGGACCCAGCACGCACACCGACGCGCGGAACTGCGTCACGGCGGGGAAGTCCGCGTGGTACTTCGGTTCGGCGGGCGTGGTGATGGACACCGTCCCGCCGTCGATGGCCACGTCGCAGCCGAGGCCGCGCAGCACATCGCCCATCAGCGGCACGTCGAGGATGTCCGGGCAGTTCGTGATCGTGGTGGTGCCCTCGGCGAGCAGCGCAGCAGCCATCAGTTTGAGGACGCTGTTCTTGGCGCCCCCCACCGTGACCTCACCGACGAGTCGATTTCCGCCGGTAACCAAAAACCGTTCCATGCCGCCTCTCCGCGTATTCGGCGCACTGTTGGTGCAAGGATAGTTGGGGCGGCGCACTACGGTGCCGCCTCTCCACGACTCCCCTCGCCTCCGGACGTTTTCGCCGTTGGAGCGAGTGCCGCGAGATGGGCGTGTTCTGTGGTCGACGGGGTGGTCCCGACGCCTTGCCGGCAATACCCCGTGATCGCTCGGGTACTCGCCTGCGGTCCTACGCGATCAGGCGCTCGGCGGTTCCCCGCCGGGCTTCCACAGGATATCGCCGCCGGGATTGGCCACCCGGCTCAGGATGAACAGCAGGTCCGAGAGGCGATTGAGGTACTTGGCGGGCAGGACCTCGGTGTCCTCCGGATGCGCCTCGATCGCCGCCCACGCCGAGCGCTCCGCTCGGCGCGCGACCGTCCGGGCGGTGTGCAGCAGGGCAGCCAGCGGCGTACCGCCGGGCAGGATGAACGAATCGAGCGCGGGCAACCCGGTGTTGAACTCGTCGCACCATGCTTCGAGCCGATCGATGTAGGGCTGAGTGACCCGCAGCGGCGGGTACTTCGGCTCCGCCACGACGGGCGTGGAGAGGTCTGCGCCGGCGTCGAACAAATCGTTCTGTATCTGCCGCAGCACCGCGAGCATCGTCGCGTCGGGCGCGCCCAGAGCGATCGCGACACCGATGGCGGCGTTGGTCTCATCGCAGTCGGCGTAGGCCACCAAGCGTGGGTCGGTCTTCGCGACCCGGGAGAAGTCGCTCAATCCCGTGGTCCCGCCATCGCCGGTCCGGGTGTAGATCCGGGTCAAATGCACGCTCACAGCACAACCCTAGCGGGCGCGGCCGGACCGGGTCCGCCGAGAGCGGTGGGCTACAGACCCGGCATCCGCCGCGTGCGGTCGGACGGACGGGATTCCACCCAGGACAGGAAGGCGGTCAGGGAATCGCGATCCAAGGCGAGCTCGAAGTCGCCCGAGCGGTCCGACACCGCGATCACAGCGATGTCGTCGGTCATGATGTCGTACTCGTCGCCGCGCGGGCCCCGGCGATCACCGATCTCGATGCCCTGACGCCGAATGGCGGAGTCCGGGCCGAGTTTGAGGCTGGTGAGTTTGAAGAAGACCAGACGGTCCTCGTCGTAGCGGATCAATCCGTGGCGCCACCCTTGACCGCCGCGAGCGGGCAGGACACGCAGGATCGCGGCGGTTCCGCCGCGCCGCAACATGATGAGGCGGTAAGTGGAGGCGAGCGCGAGGAACACGAGCGTGAGCACCAGAATGATCAGCAGAACCATCCCGGTTTGCAATGCTGTTCGTCCCTTCGCTACGCCGCCGTGTGGTCGACACGGCATTCGATTGGCGGGCGTTCGCAGGCCCTTCGTGGTTACGCGGACGGCCGGTCGGCGAGCCTGATGTTCACACCGCGTGCGGTCATTCAACCACGGCACCGAGTTTACAAATGGCCCGGCCGTGTCCGACTCGCCTGAAAGACGCTGTCGGCGGTGAAGGGACGCTTCACCGCCGACAGCAGTCGTGCTCGAAAACTGGTTGTAACTACGCGTTCGCCGTCTGTTCGACCGCGCGCACGCGGGCCTGAGCCGCCTTCTGCTGCTCTTCGCTGGCGTCGGAGTCGGCGAGCACCCGGCGGGCCTCCTCGACGTCCACCTCGTCGGCGAACTCCGCCGACTCGGCCAGCACCCGAACCGAGTTCGCGGTCACCGAGAAGAAGCCGCCGTGCACCGCGGCGACAACCCGCTGACCGTCGGTATCCACGATCGTCACGATGCCGCCCTCGACCAGCTGGCCGAGCAACGGTTCGTGGCCGGCCATGATGCCGATCTGGCCCTCGGTGGTCTGCGCGCTGACGAACGACGCCTGGCCGGACCAGAGCAATCGTTCGACCGCGACGAGATCGACTGACATTTCCGCCATCGGTGACTACTTTCCGAGGATCTTCTTGGCGGCCTTCTCGACATCGTCGAGACCACCGCAGCTGTTGAAGGCCTGCTCGGGGTAGCTGTCGAACTCACCCTTGCAGACGCGGTCGAAGTCGTCGATGGTCTGCTCCAGCGGCACGACCGACCCCGGCTGACCGGTGAACTTCTCGGCCACGATGAAGTTCTGGCCGAGGAACTTCTCCAGACGACGGGCGCGACCGACGAGGACCTTGTCCTCCTCGGACAGCTCGTCCATACCGAGGATGGCGATGATGTCCTGCAGTTCCTTGTACTTCTGCAGGATCCGCTTCACCTCGTTGGCCACCCGGAAGTGCCGGTCGCCGACGATCGAGGCCTCCAAGATGCGGGAGGTCGAGGTCAGCGGGTCGACAGCCGGGTAGATGCCCTTCTGCGAGATCGGGCGGGAGAGCTCGGTCGTCGCGTCGAGGTGGGCGAAGGTGGTCGCCGGAGCCGGGTCGGTGTAGTCGTCGGCGGGCACGTAGATGGCCTGCAGCGAGGTGATGGACCGACCACGGGTCGAGGTGATGCGCTCCTGCAGCTCACCCATCTCGTCGGCCAGCGTGGGCTGGTAACCGACAGCGGAGGGCATGCGGCCGAGCAGGGTCGACACCTCGGAACCGGCCTGGGTGAACCGGAAGATGTTGTCGATGAACAGCAGCACGTCCTGGTGCTGCACGTCGCGGAAGTACTCGGCCATGGTCAACGCCGAGAGGGCGACGCGCATACGGGTGCCCGGCGGCTCGTCCATCTGGCCGAAGACGAGGGCGGTGTCCTGGAGGACGCCCATCTCCTCCATCTCCAGGTGCAGGTCGGTGCCCTCACGGGTGCGCTCGCCGACGCCGGCGAACACGGAGGTACCGGAGAACTCCCGCGCGATACGGGTGATCATCTCCTGGATCAGAACGGTCTTGCCGACACCGGCGCCACCGAACAGACCGATCTTGCCACCCTTCACGTACGGGGTGAGCAGGTCGATGACCTTGATGCCCGTTTCGAGCAGCTCGGTCTTGCCCTCGAGCTGGTCGAACGACGGCGGCTTGCGGTGGATGCCCCACTGCTCGCCGTCGCGGCCCAGGCCGGGGGTGTCCAGGCAGTCGCCCAGCGCGTTGAAGACGTGGCCCTTGACCACGTCGCCGACGGGCACCGAGATCGGCTTGCCGGTGTCGGTGACGGTGGCGCCGCGGACCAGGCCGTCGGTCGGCTGCATCGAGATGGTGCGCACGATGTTGTCGCCGAGGTGCTGGGCGACCTCGAGGGTCAGGGTCTTGGCCACCGAGGTCAGGGCGATCTCGGCGTGCAGAGCGTTGAACAGCGCGGGAATGGCTCCGCGCGGGAACTCGACGTCCACGACGGGGCCGATGACCCGGACGACGCGGCCTGCGGCGCCGCCGGTCCGGCTCGTGTTGTCTTGGGTGACAGCTGCGGTCATTGGTGTTGGTTCTCTCCGTGTCGATGTGCGGCCTTCGGGGGGCCTTCGTGGTTGCGCACGCTTCCGCTCCCGGCCCCGTGCCTCAGGCTGGGTCTGATCGGCGGCCCTCGCGGGGCCCTTCGTGGTTACGCACGCTTCCTCCTACGTGCCCGTCGCTCAGGCCGCGCGTGGCGCTTAGTCGCGGTCCGAGCTCGACGCCAGCGCGTTCACGCCGCCGACGATTTCGCTGATTTCCTGCGTGATCTGGGCCTGGCGCACCGAGTTGGCCTCGCGCTGGAGCACGCTCGCGAGTTCGTTGGCGTTGTCGGTGGCGGCCTTCATTGCGGTGCGCCGAGCCGCTGACTCGGATGCCGCTGCCTCGAGCAACGACGCGTAGATGCGCGTGTTGACGTACTTCGGCAGCAGCGCCGCCAGCAGCACATCGGCGTCGGGCTCGAATTCGTACTGCGCGTGGACCTCCGCCGTCGGTGAATCCGACACGATGTCCTCACCCAGGTCGAAGTTCTCGTCGACGTAGCTCACCTGGATCGGCGCCAGACGGCGCACCTCAGGGCTCTGCGTCAGCATCGAGACGAAGCGGGTGTACACGACGTGCAGCTCATCGACGCCGGCGATGTCACCCGTCCCGTTCGGAGCGGGCACCGCTCCGTCGGAGCCGGCCATGAAGGCGTCGACCAGGTGGTGGCAGGCGGACGAAGCATCGGAGTACTTCGGCTGCTGCGAGAACCCGGTCCATGCCGACACGTACGAGCGGTTGCGGAAGGCGTAGTAGGTCAGGCCCTTGTTGCCCATCACGTAGAGCACCGGCTCTTTGCCCTCGTCACGCAGGGTGGTCATCAGCTCTTCGGCGCGCTTGAGCACGTTCGAGTTGTAGCCACCGCACATGCCGCTGTCACTGGTGATCACCAGCACGGCCGCCCGGCGCGGGTTGGCGCGCTCGGTCAGCAGCGGATGCGAGAGGTTCTTCGACGCGCTCGCCAGCTCGCTGAGGACCTTGGTGATCTCCTCCGCGTACGGCTTCGCGGCCGCGACCCTCGCCTGAGCCTTGGAGATTCGCGAAGTCGCGATCAGCTCTTGGGCCTTGGTGATCTTCTTGATCGAATTCACACCACGAATGCGGGAGCGCAATTCACGCAAGCTTGCCATCAGCGGTTCACACTCCCTTCATTCGCTGCGTGGGATTGACGGCACACGCCGGGCACGAGGAGCTCGCGCACGCTTGCTCCTTCGTGCCCGTCGCGCATGCCGCGGATCGAATAGCGCATTTGCCGGCTCGCGTTACTTCTCGACGTGCTTGCGGGTCACCGACAGCGACTCGACCTCTTCGTGGTCGAGCTGGCCCGCCTCGGCCTCGTTCACCACGGGAGTGCCGTCGGAGGTGAGGAAGGTCCCCAGGAACTTCTTGGTGGCCGCCTCGACCTGCTCGGCCGCCTCGCCGTCGAGCACCTTGCCGCCCTCGATGGCCTTGAACGCGTCGGCGGCGCTGCGGTGCAGTTCCTCCAGCAGTTCGGCGTTGAAGCGGCGGATGTCACCGACCGGGATCGAGTCGTAGTGGCCACGGTCGACCAGGTAGATCGAGATGATCTGGTCCTCGACCGGCACCGGCGAGTACTGGTCCTGCTTGAGCAGCTCGACCCAGCGGGCGCCGCGCTCGAGCTGCGCCAGCGAGGCCGCGTCGAGGTCGGAGGCGAACGCGGAGAACGCCTCCAGCTCGCGGTACTGCGCCAGTTCCAGACGCAGCGAGCCCGCCACCTTCTTCATGCCCTTGGTCTGGGCGGCGCCACCGACGCGGGAGACCGAGGTACCGACGTTGATCGCCGGGCGGACACCCTTGTTGAACAGGTCGGACTCGAGGAACACCTGGCCGTCGGTGATCGAGATGACGTTGGTGGGGATGAACGCCGAGATGTCGTTGGCCTTGGTCTCGATGATCGGCAGACCGGTCATCGAGCCCGCGCCCAGCTCGTCGGACAGCTTCGCGCAACGCTCCAGCAGCCGGGAGTGCAGGTAGAAGACATCACCCGGGTAGGCCTCGCGGCCCGGCGGGCGACGCAGCAGCAGCGAGATGGCGCGGTAGGCCTCGGCCTGCTTGGTCAGGTCGTCGAACACGATGAGCACGTGCTTGCCCTGGTACATCCAGTGCTGGCCGATGGCCGAACCGGTGTAGGGGGCCAGCCACTTGAAGCCGGCGGAGTCGGAGGCCGGGGCGGCGACGATGGTGGTGTACTCCAGCGCGCCGTGCTGCTCCAGCGCGGCCTTCACGCCCGCGATGGTGGAGCCCTTCTGGCCGATGGCGACGTAGATGCAGCGCACCTGCTTGGTCGGGTCGCCGGTCTCCCAGTTGGCCTTCTGGTTCAGGATCGCGTCGATGCAGACCGCGGTCTTGCCGGTCTTGCGGTCGCCGATGATCAGCTGACGCTGGCCGCGGCCGATGGCGGTCAGCGCGTCGATCGCGGTGATGCCGGTGGCCAGCGGCTCCTCGACCGGCTGACGCTCCAGCACGGTCGCGGCCTGCAGCTCGAGCACGCGCTGTTCCTCGGACTCGATCTCGCCGAGGCCGTCGATCGGCTGGCCCAGCGGGTTCACCACGCGGCCGAGGAACTTGTCGCCGACCGGGACCGAGAGCACGTCACCGGTCCGGCGGACCTCCTGGCCCTCCTCGATCTCGGCGAACTCGCCGAGGATGACCGCACCGATCTCACGGTCCTCGAGGTTCAGCGCGACGCCGAGCACGCCGCCCGGGAACTCGAGCAGCTCGTTGGCCATTGCCGAGGGCAGGCCGCTGACGTGCGCGATGCCGTCGCTGGTGTCGGTGACCACACCGACTTCTTCGATGGAGGTCTCGGGGGTGTAGCTCTGGGTGTAGCTCTCGATCGCGCTACGGATCTCGTCGGAGGAGATCGTCAGCTCCGCCATGTTCTTCCTGCTCTCGCTGTCTGGGTCTGGAATGTCGGGGGTGGTGGAAGGGCGCTAGGTCAGGGCCCGGCGCATCTTCTCCAGTCGGCCGATGGCGCTGCCGTCGATCACGTCGTCACCGACGCGCACCACGACTCCGCTCAGCAAACTCGGGTCGACCTGGATGTGCACCGTGGTCGCCTTGCCGTAGATGCGCCGCAGCGAGGCGGCCAGCCGGTCGCGCTGCTGTTCGCTGAGCCCGATCGCGGCGCGCACGTGCGCGACGATCTGATCGCGGCGCCCCGCCGCGAGGTCGGACAGCTCGTCGAAGGCGGCGCTGATGCCCGACCGCTGCCTGGTCACCACCTGCTCCGCCAGGGTCAGGGTGATGGGCTCCGCCTTGCCGGCGAGCAGCCGTTGGATCAGCTCGCCCTTGGCCGAAGCCTGCTGCGACCGATCCGACAGCGCCCGGTCCAACTCGGGGTTGTCGCTGATGATCCGGCCGAGCCGGAACAGCTCGTCCTCGACCGCTTCGATGCGACCACGCTGGGCCGCCGACTCCAGCAACGCCTCCTGGCCGAGCAGCACCAAGGTGTCCACCAGATCAGAAGTGCGCGACCAGTTCTCGGCCACCGCGGTGGTCAGCACTGCCAGCGTGGCAGCGCTGACCTTGCCGCCGAAGACCCGCTCACAGAGTTCCGCACGCGCGGAACCCGGCACCGACACGTCCGCGAGCGCCACACGCAGCGAACGCTGGTCGTCCAGCACGGCGACAACGGCGAACAGTTCCGACCCCGTCGTGGCCGCAGCACTGTCGCTTCCGGTCAGAGCGGCCCGAAGCGCCTCCCGAGACCGGGCACTGGCCTCGCGGCTCGCTGCGTACATGCTTCTCACTTTCGCGTCGTTACCTTCCGACCCCGATGCCTGCGTCCGTCTGGTCGAGCTCGTCGAGGAAACGGTCGATCGAGGCCGCCTGCTTGGCCTCGTCCGAAACCGACTGCCCGATGATCTTCTCGGCCAGGTCGACGGCCGTGCGGCCGACTTCGTGGCGCAGTTCGGTCAGGATCTGCTGGCGCTGGGCTTCCAGCTGGGTGTGGCCCGCCGCGATGATGCGGTCGGCCTCGGCCTGGGCCTCCGAGCGCATCTGGGCCAGGATCTCCTGACCCTGGGTGCGCGCGTCCTCGCGGATGCGCGCGGCCTCGAGCCGGGCGTCGGCCAGCTGCTGCTGGTACTGCTGCAGGGTGAGCTGAGCTTCTTCCTGCGCGGCTTCCGCGCGAGCGATGCCGCCTTCGATCTTCTCGGAACGCTCGTCGAGCGTCTTCATCAGGCGCGGGATCACGTACTTGTAGAACAAGAACCCGATGATGATGACGCAGACGATCGACCAGATGATGTCGTACGTTTCGGGGACGAGAGGATTCACATCCTCTCCCTCCGCCGCCGCGAGCAAAACTGACTCGTACATCGGAATCAGAAAATGAAGCCGGCGACGAGACCGATGAGGGCCAGGGCCTCGGTGAACGCGATACCGAGGAACATGTTGGTACGGATGGTGCCCTGCAGCTCAGGCTGACGCGCGATGCCCTCGATCGCCTTACCGACGACGATGCCGACGCCGATGCCGGGGCCGATCGCGGCGAGGCCGTAGCCGACGGCGCCCAGACCCTTGAAGGTGCTCTCGTTCGTCGCGGCTTCCTGGGCCAGGTAAGCGAGGCTCATGAGTCTTCCATTCCCTTTCTGTTGCTCACCCGCCGGTCGGCGTGGTGTAGCAGGTTTCCGGTAGTTGTGTCGGTCAGGTCAGTGATCGGCCGCGTGCTGTGCGAGTCCGATGTATACGGCGGTCAGCAGCGCAAACACGTAGGCCTGCAGGAAGATGACCAACAGCTCGAAGAGCGTGAATCCGAGTCCTGCGAGCAGCGAGAACGGCGAGAACACCTTCATCCACGAGGTGGCGTCGAACAGGAAGAACCATGTCGCGCTGAAGAACAGCACCAGCATGATGTGGCCGGCCAGCATGTTCGCCATGAGTCGGACGGTCAGCGTGAACGGACGCAGGATGAAGGTCGAGACGAACTCGATCGGAATCAGCAGCACGTGCAGTGCGGCGGGAACGTTCGGAACGACGATGCTGCTGCGCATGTAGTTGAGGAATCCGTACTTCTTGATACCGACGTAGTTGAACGTCAGGTACGCGATGACGGCCAGCACCAGCGGCATGCCGATTCGGGCGTTCGACGAGATGTTCAACCCCGGCACGACACCCGAGAAGTTCAGAAAGAGGACCGTGAAGAAGATCGTCGCGATCAGCGGGAAGAACTTCCGTCCCGACTCTTTGCCGAGGACCTCGTCACAGATCTGCTCCTTGACGAAGACCAGGCCGATTTCGGCGACATTCTGCAGGCCGCGCGGAACGATCCGGGGCGAGCGGAATGCCAGCACCATCACGACCGAGAGAACGGCCGTCATCAGAATGCGGATCAGCATCAATCGATCGAGTTCGAACGGCGTTCCCTCGAACAGCACAGCTGGAGGGAAGAAGTCGGTAAGCGACGGCGCGTGGAACTCGGCCGCCAGAGTGGTGACGCTCAGCGTTCTCTCCCGTGTTCGGGCCGCGGGTACGGTCATTCCCGCGGTTCGATCGGACATTGACGATCAATTTGGGTCGACTCAGGTCGGCTCGAAGTTCGTCAGCAGCTGGGCGGTGGTTTGATTTCCACCAGGCGTCTGTACGTGTGTCGGCGACATTCGTCGACATGCAGAACCGGAACACCCCTCGGAGCCCGGCACGGCAGTAAGCATAGCGGCCCATGCAGGGGATCTCGGCGGTGACCCCTCAGTGATACCCGACTTGGTCGCTTGCTTACCAACACTTTACCAAGTCATCTACGACAGCGTGTAGGGGGTGGGGTGTTTTCGTTACTCCCGAGTACCGGACGCGGTGTCGGGTTCGGTCGTCGTCACGTACGGAACCTTCTGGCGGACAACGCCGTACGTCTCCGCGCCGAGCACGATGACCAGGGCTCCGACCACCGTGAGGAACAGCACGACGCGATCGTAGAAGTCGAATCGCTGGAGGATCGCGACGACGATCAGCGCCACCAGGACTTTGCCCACCCAGCTGACCAGCATGATCAGACCGGCGGTACTCGGCGGCAGCTTCGCGCCGAACAGCACGACGGCCGCGGTGGTGAGGATGAAGCCGCCACCGATCACGGCGCCGAGCACGGCGCCCCACACTCCGGAGCTACCCGAGACGGCGGCGCCCAGCGCGACGGCCAGGACAACCAGCACGCCCAAGCCGATCAGTCCGTAGCGCAGCGCGGACCGCAGCGGCGCGTCGGGGCCGGGCACGGGTCGGGGTGTGAAGCTCACAGCCGCCGACTTTACCCGGACGCCGATCCGTCACTCGCCGGGTCCCCACGCCGCAGCCCCGGAATGGCGGTGATCACCAAGGCGAAAACCAGCCCGCCCGCCATCAGCAACACGACCAGCGTGCGGTCCATCAGCGAGGTGCCGACCGCGCCGAAGGCGAGCACGCCGACCCACAAATAGATCAACAGCACCACGCGGCGGTGCGAATGGCCGATCTGCAGCAAGCGATGATGCAAGTGCATTTTGTCCGGCGTCGAGAAACTCACGCCCGCGCGAACCCTGCGCACAATGGCGAGCAACAGGTCGAGCACCGGAATGAACATCACCGCGCCGACCAGCAACAGCGGGGAAAGCAGACCGACGATGTCGCGCGGGCCGTACCCCTGCAACGGGATTCGCCCCGACGCGCCGGTCGACACCGCGGCCAGCATCAGTCCGATCAGCATCGAGCCGGAGTCGCCCATGAATATGCGCGCGGGCTGGAAATTGTGCGGCAGGAATCCGAGGCATCCACCCGCGAGCGCGGCGGCCAGCAATGCCGGCGGGTAGGTGTCCACCGAGCCGCCCTGCTCGTTCATCAGTCCCAGGCAGAACACGAAGACGGCCAGCGCCGCGATCAGACCCAGACCGGCCGCGAGGCCGTCCAGACCGTCGACGAAGTTCATGGCGTTGACCAGGGTGACGGTGACCGCCACCGTGACCAGCCCGCCCTGCAAGCCGTCCAGCACCACCGTGGTGTTGCTGAACGGGTTGTAGATGACATACCAGCCCAAACCCATGACGGCCATCACGCCCGCCGCCGTCACCTGGCCCGCGAACTTCGTCAACGCGTCCAGGCCCCAGCGATCGTCGACGATGCCGACCAGCACGATGACCGTGGCGGCCACCAGCACGGCGATCGGGATGTTCGGTTTGTAGTCGAAGCCGCTGCGCAGCGCGGGCAGCTGGTGGGCGAACAGCACCGCGGCGACCACACCGATGTACATGCCGACACCGCCCATCCGCGGAATCGGCTTGACGTGCACGTCCCGGTCCCGGGGCACGGCCACCGCGCCGAAGCCGATCGCCAGCACCCGCACCCCACCGGTGGCCAGGAACGTCACCACCGCGGAGATGAGCAGCACGACGAGCAGCTCCCGAAGCGGGACGACGGCACTCGAACCCATCATCCGAGCTGCTGCGCGGCGCCGCTGAGCGCTTCCGGCGACATGCCGAGCACCTCGGCGATGTCGGCGACGGGCACCGCGCCCACGCGCAGGACGCGCGGCTGGTCGGCGGTCAGGTCGACGATGGTGGAGGCCACCGCGTGCTCGGCCGGGCCGCCGTCGAGGTAGACGCCGACCAGCTCGCCGAGTTGGTCACGGGCTTCGGCCGCCGTCTTCGCCGGGGGCTGCCCGGACACGTTGGCACTCGACACCGCCAGCGGGCCGACCTCACGCAACAACTCCAGCGCCACCGGGTGCAGCGGCATCCGCAGCATCACCGTCCCACGCGTGTCACCGAGATCCCAGGCGAGCGAAGGCGCTTGCTGCACAACGAGACTCAGGCCGCCGGGCCAGAACGCCCGGATCAGCTCGCGCGCCTGCGGGCGCACCGAGAAGACCAGGCCGTCGATGGTGTGCCAGGAACCGACGAGCACCGGCACGGGCATGTCCCTGCCGCGACGCTTGGCCGCGAGCAGCGAACTCACCGCGGTGGCATCGAACGCGTCCGCGGCCAGCCCGTACAGGGTGTCGGTAGGCAGCACGACCAACCGTCCGGATTTCAGGGCGCTGGTGGCTGCGGACAGTCCGGCGGCGCGCGAGTCGGGATCCGCGCAGTCGTAGACGGTACTCACGGCAACCATCCTGGCATGCTGGGCCGCTGGCCCGCCTCCCCGGGTCTTCAGGCCGTACCCGCTGGAGAGCGCGAGATTCGCGTTCAGGTCTCGCGTCAAGAGGCCACTCGAGTTCTGGGCGTGCCCGGTGAGTTACCCGGGTGCTCACGAAATCAGTCGTCGAGTGCGGTGTGGCGGTCGCCGCACCCGAATTCGACCACTGTCGATAAAGGGCTTCGGCTCCCCACCATGCTGGAGCCGCGCGCTCGCCGGGGATGAGCGCGCACCCTCGTGTTCCGGTCGGCTTCACGACTCGCATGCGGTGTCCACGGAAGGCGGCGGGCCGGTAGGCCGGGTAGGTACGCGCAGGAGCACACCGGTTCGGGTGGGGTCCGGCTACAGACGAGCGAAGCGCGGGTCAGGTGTGGGTGGCGGCGACGAAGCGAGGTTTGCCCGCCAGGTCCGGGTGCTCGACGACGTCGGCGAAGACGCCGGTGGCGGTGAGGAGGGCGGCCACGCCGGAGCCGTTGGTGTCGTCGTGCTCGATGGCGGTGGCGCCGCCGGGGCGCAGCAGTCTGGTGATGTTCGGGATCATCCCGCGGATGACCGACAGCCCGTCCGGACCGCCGAACAGGGCGACGGACGGGTCGTGCTCGGCCACCTCGGGGTCGAGGCGAGCGCCCTCCGGGATGTAGGGCGGGTTGGACAGCACGATGTCCACCCGGCCGTTCAGATCGGCGAGCAGTTCGGGATCGGTGGCGTCGTCGGCGTAGAGGGTGATGGGGGTATCGCCCGCGGCGATGCGGTCGTCGGCGTTGCGCCGCGCCCAGACCAGGGCGGCGGGATCGAGTTCGACGGCGTGCACCTCGGCGTCGGGACGCGCGTGCGCGACAGCCAGCGCGAGCGCTCCGGAGCCGGTGCACAGGTCGACGACAATCGGCGCGTGATCATGCGGCAGCGCTTCCAATTGCGCCAGCGACCACGCGTACAGCAACTCGGTCTCCGGGCGCGGCACGAAGACGCCGGGGCCGACCGCGAGGTCGAGCGCGCCCATCACGGCCGTCCCGGTCAAGTGCTGCAACGGGATTCGCTCGGCACGGCGGGCAACCAGCTCGCGGAACGAATCCAGCTCGTCCGGCGACACCAGCGGGCTCAGCGCCAGGCGGGTTCGCTCCACACCGAGAACGTGCGCGGCCAAATGCTCGGCGTCGGCGCGGGGACTGTGCACCCCTGCGGTCCGTAACGTCTCGATGGCGTCGTTGATGACGGGGCGCAGCGCGACTCGGGTCGTAGACATGGCACCGACTCTGCCCGAAAGACGGCTATTCCGCGGCCATACGTGCTTCGCGATCCGCCTTCCCGAGAGCGTCCAGCAGCGCGTCGAGGTCCCCGTCGAGCACGGCGTCGAGGTTGTGCGCCTTGAAACCGATCCGATGGTCGGTGATCCGGTTCTCCGGGAAGTTGTAGGTGCGGATGCGCTCGGAGCGGTCCACCGTGCGGATCTGGCTGGCACGGCCCGCCGCCGCCTCCTGATCCGCCTGTTCTTCCGCCAGCGCCTGCAACCGCGCCGCGAGCACCTGCATGGCGCGCGCCTTGTTCTGCAGCTGGGAGCGCTCGTTCTGGCAGGTGACGACGATGCCGGAGGGCAGATGGGTGATGCGCACCGCGGAGTCGGTGGTGTTGACGCCCTGACCGCCCTTTCCGGAGGAGCGGTAGACGTCGATACGCAGATCCGACTCGTCGATCTGCACCTGTTCGATCTCGTCGGGCTCCGGATAGATCAGCACGCCCGCCGCCGACGTGTGGATGCGGCCCTGCGATTCGGTCACCGGGACGCGCTGCACCCGGTGCACCCCGCCCTCGAACTTGAAGCGCGACCAGACACCCTCGCGCGTCGCGTCACGGCTCTTGATCGACAGCGTCGCCTCTTTGTAACCGCCCAGGTCGGACAGGGTGACGTCGAGGATCTCGACCTTCCAGCCGTGGCGCTCGGCATACCGCACGTACATGCGGGCCAAGTCGGAGGCGAACAGCGCGGACTCCTCGCCGCCTTCCCCGGACTTCACCTCGAGCACGACGTCGTCGCCGTCGTGCGGGTCGCGGGGGGCCAGCAGGTCGGCGAGCGCCTGTTCCAGTTCCTCGACCTGTCGTTCCAGTTCCGGGACCTCCGCGGCGAACGCGGAGTCGTCGGCGGCGAGTTCCCGGGCGGCGGACAGATCGTCGCGCGCCGTCTCGAGCTTGCGATAGGTGGCCATGACCGGGGCCAGCTCGGCGAACCGCTTGCCGACCCGGCGCGCGGCGCCCGCATCGTTGTGCAGCGACGGATCGGCCAGCTGCGTCTCCAGGCCCGCGTACTCGGCCAGGATGTCGTCGATGGCGGACGGTTGCGTCACAGTGCTTCCTTCTCCTGATGCCGGTCCATACAAAACACCGACGCCCGGCCTGCGCAGCAGGACCGGGCGTCGGCGAGGAAGCTACTTGGCGTCGGCCTTCTTGCCGGCACGCTTGCCGTAGCGGGCCTCGAAGCGGGCCACGCGGCCACCGGTGTCGAGGATCTTCTGCTTGCCGGTGTAGAACGGGTGGCACTGCGAGCAGACCTCGACGGTGATGTGTCCCGACTCCTTGGTGCTGCGAGTCTGGAAGGTGTTGCCGCAACCACAGACGACCGTGGTGTCGACATACGTCGGGTGAATTCCTGCCTTCATGGATGTCCTCTCGATTGTGGTCGCCGGGTCGCCCGCGCGCGATGCGCTGAGCGTGAACCGGAACCGACTAGGCGGGAGCTCTGCTCACCTGAGCAGACGCAACGACCGTTCAGTATGCCAGAACTGCCGTTACGCTCCCAAAACGCCCCCGGCGGGTGGTTTGTTCCCGACCAGGTAATCCCCTATCCTTCCCGCCCCTGGAAGTCCGGGCACGCGAATCCGCGCTGCCTCCGGGACCCTGAAGTCGGGTAGTCCGCTACTCAGGAACGTGAACAAATTCGTTCATAGAGTTGCGTACCTGGTGCACATCGGCGTGCCGAGACAGGAAGGAGACCCCGTGAACATCCGAATCGCGTCCGCGATCCTCGTTCTGCTGACTCTCGCGGTCGCCGTCGGTTTGTCCGCCCTCCCCGCAGGCACGTCCTATCCGGCGCCGGAGAACGCCGTGTACATCCGGGCTTCCGGGTCCGCCGCACCGAACTCCGGGGTGGGGACGTGTGCGCTCGTCACGAGTTTCCTGATCTGCGGCGCCGCCACGATCGGTTTGGCGTTCTTCAGCCCCGGAGCGTCGAAAGGGTCCCGCATCAGCGGGACCCTTTCGACCGAACAGCTGGTCAACTCACTCGTCGAGCGCGCCGGGCGCTGTCTTGCTCACCTGCATCAGGAACTCGAGGTTGTTCTTGGACTTCTTCAAACGGTCGATCAGCAGATCGATCGCCTGGTGCGAGTCCAGGCCGGACAGTACGCGGCGCAGCTTGTGCAACACCGCCGCCTCGTCGGGGCTGAGCAGTAGTTCGTCCTTGCGGGTACCGGACGGGTTGACGTCCACCGCCGGGAACACGCGCCGCTCCGCGATCTTGCGGTCCAGCTTGAGCTCGGCGTTACCGGTGCCCTTGAACTCCTCGAAGATCACCGTGTCACCGGTCGACCCGGTCTCCACCATCGCGGTGGCGATGATCGTCAGCGAGCCGCCGTTCTCGATGTTGCGCGCCGCGCCGAGGAACCGCTTGGGCGGGTACAGCGCGGTGGAATCCACACCACCGGAGAGGATTCGGCCCGAGGCGGGCGAGGAGTTGTTGTACGCGCGCCCGAGCCGGGTGATCGAGTCGAGCAGCACGACGACGTCCTTGCCCATCTCCACCAAGCGCTTGGCGCGCTCGATGGCGAGTTCGGCGACCGAGGTGTGGTCTGACGGCGGACGGTCGAAGGTCGAGGAGATGACCTCGCCCCGTACCGAACGCTGCATGTCGGTGACCTCTTCGGGACGCTCGTCGACCAGCACCACCATGAGGTAGACCTCGGGGTTGTTGGTCGCGATCGCGTTCGCGATGTCCTGCAGGATCGTGGTCTTACCCGCCTTCGGCGGCGACACGATCAGGGCGCGCTGGCCCTTGCCGATCGGCATGATCAGGTCGATCACGCGGGTGGTCAGCTTGTTCGGCTGAGTTTCCAGCCGTAGGCGCTGGTTCGGGTACAGCGGAGTGAGCTTGCCGAACTCGGGACGGCGCTTGGCCGCCTCGACGTCACCCCCGTTGACCGTGTCCAGCCGCACCAGCGGATCGAACTTCTGACGCTGGTTGGACTGTTCGCCGTCGCGCGGAGCGCGCACCGCGCCGGTGATCGCGTCACCACGGCGCAGGCCGTTCTTGCGGACCAGGTTCATCGACACGTAGACGTCGTTCGGACCGGCCAGGTAACCCGACGTGCGGACGAAGGCGTAGTTGTCCAGCACGTCGAGGATGCCCGCGACCGGCTGGAGCACGTCGTCCTCGCGGATCTCGAGCTCACGGGCCTCGCCGCCACCGGTCTCGCGGTCGCGCCCACGACGA
This sequence comes from Nocardia arthritidis NBRC 100137, assembly GCF_001612765.1. Classification (GTDB taxonomy): domain Bacteria; phylum Actinomycetota; class Actinomycetes; order Mycobacteriales; family Mycobacteriaceae; genus Nocardia; species Nocardia arthritidis. The sequence continues at coordinate 113,160 of NZ_BDBB01000025.1, read as the reverse complement.
CGCTCACGGAAGCGGCGTCCGCGCCGTCCGCGACCGCCTTCCTCGTCGTCACCGCCGCGGCCGCCCGCGCTGCCGTTCTGGCTCTGGCCGCGCTCACCCTGACCACGGTCACTCTGACGGTCACCTTGGCCACGGTCACTCTGACGGTCGCTCTGGCCACGGTCGCTCTGACCACGCTCGCGACGACGCTCGCCGCTCTGCTCGGCGTCCTGCTTCGATTCGTCGGCACGCGTCTCGGCGGGCGCGGTCTCGGTCGCCGATCGCGCCTGATCACGGCCACGACGCTGCCGACCACGGCCTCGCTGGCCGCTCTCCCGGCCGGACTCCTCGGTGGTCTCGGTCGCCGTGGACGATGCCGACTCGGCCGCGTTCGTGGCGGCGGGCGCGGAATCGGCGGGGGCCGTCTTCGCCGGGGCGGGAGCCTCGGTGGGCGCGGCCGATGCCGCGGGCGTCACGTCGAGGGTCGCCTGCTCGGCCTTGGCCGGCGCCGCGGAAGCGGCGGTCTTGGCGGGTGCATCGCCTTTCGCGGGGGTGTCGGCCTTGGCGGTTACCGCGGACTTGGCCTCGCTCTTGGCGGGCTTCTCCGCCTTCGCTGCCGCCCTTCCGGCGGCCTGATTCTCCTTGATGGCGGCGATGAGATCGCCCTTGCGCATCCCGGAGGTGCCTCGGATACCGAGCTCCCCCGCAAGCGCGCGCAACTGCGGCAACAACATTCCAGTCAGCCCCGATCGTGCGACGTCGGTGTGTTCGCTCATCTTCGAAATCTGTCCGGATTCACTTTCGCGGTCGCCCGTCGGGTTCGATTCCACGCCGGGTGTCGCGAGCAGGTCCGTATCTGTCACGGAAATCCTTTCCTTCCCTCGATCGCCGTGTGCTGTTTCGAGGGTTCGTCCCGCAGCCCGGGCATTCTGCCGGACTGGGATGCGTCCGTCCGGGCGCTGTGTGCCGTATCACCTGCTCCGCCGGACCGGCGGCTTCTCCACCATTGGTGAAAGGTGGGGAGAGATCATTCCAGTTGCGCAGCTACGCAGCACCCCCATGGCCTGGAGGCTCGAGCCTGGAGCCTGCTGGAGCGATTGCCCTGATGAAGCACCGGCGTCTGATGCGCACGATGTACGGACTTGCCCAGGATAGCTGTCTATTGCGAATCTCGGCAAGACAGACTCGCCGTCAGTCGACCAGGACACCTTCGGCGATTCCCGGCTCCACCACGCGCAGGCCGTCGGCCGCCGCCAGTTCGCGCAGTTCCGCTGGAAATTCGCTGGTACCCATGGCCAGGATGGTCGGGCCCGCTCCGGAGACGGTGGCCGCGATCCCCGCCGTGCGCAGGCGGGTGATCCAGGCCGTGGTCAGCGGTAGCGCGGGGGCACGCTGAGCCTGGTGCAGACGGTCCGCCGTAGCCGGCATCAGCAGGTCGGGACGCTGCGTCAGCGCCACCACGGCCAGCGCGGCCCGGCTGACGTTGAACGCGGCGTCGCCGTGCGACACGACGTCGGGCAGCAGGCCGCGGGTGTGCGCGGTGGACGAGCGCTCCTCGGGGATCAGCACGATCGGACGCAGCGCGGGATGGGCCTCGAGCCGCACCGCGCGGTAGACGCGACCGTGGTATTCGGTACCGGGAGCCTCGTCGGCGGGATGTTCGCTCTCCGTCCACGAGACGACGATCCCGCCCAGCACACTGGCCGCCGCGTTGTCCGGATGACCCTCGAATTCCGCGGCCAGCTGGACCATTCGGTCGGCAGGCGTGGCCAGCGCCGGGTCCAGCTTCGCGGCCAGGGCGCACCCCGCGGCGAGTCCGCCGACCACCGCCGAGGCCGAGGAGCCCAGCCCGCGGGAATGCGGAATCACGTTGCGGCACACCACATCGAGGCCGTCGGCCCACACGCCGGCCGACTCCAGGCCGCGCTCGATCGCACGAACCACGAGATGTGAAGGGCCCCAAGGGACATCGTCGGCGCCCTCGCCCTCGACCCGGATGGTGAGCCCGGAATCGGTGGTGCGCACCTGGATCTCGTCGTAGATCCCCAATGCCATACCGAGCGAGTCGAACCCGGGACCGAGGTTCGCGGTGGACGCGGGTACCCGCGCGGTCACGGTCAGACCGGCGGGCAGCGTCGCGCTCATGAGCTGGCTCTCGCGCGAATTCAACTCAGGCCAGCTCTAGTTCGGCGGCGACGGCGACCGGGTCGACCGCGACCGGCTGCACCTGCGGCAGGCCCAACAGCGCGGTGTCGGGATCCTTCAGGCCGTTGCCGGTCACGGTGCACACCACGGTGAGACCGGAATCCAGCCAGCCCTCCTTGCGGGCGGCGAGCACACCGGCCACGCCGGCCGCCGACGCGGGCTCGACGAACACGCCCTCGGTGGCCGCGACGAGGCGGTACGCGTCGAGGATCTCCTCGTCGGTGGCGGCGCGGAACGCGCCACCCGACTGCTCCTTGGCCTCGACAGCGCTGTTCCAGGAGGCGGGCGCGCCGATCCGGATCGCGGTCGCGATGGTCTCGGGGTCCTTCACCGGAGCGCCGTTGACCAGCGGGGCAGCGCCGGCGGCCTGCACGCCGAGCATGCGCGGCAGCCCGCCGGTGACGCCGTCGGCGTAGTACTCCCGGTAGCCCCGCCAGTACGCGGTGATGTTGCCCGCGTTGCCGACGGGAAGGGCGTGCACGTCGGGCGCCTTGCCGAGCACGTCGCAGATCTCGAAGGCCGCGGTCTTCTGGCCCTCGATGCGCGCCGGGTTCACCGAGTTCACCAGGCCGACGCTGGGGAAATCGGCGGTGACCTTGCGGGCGAGTTCGAGGCAGTCGTCGAAGTTGCCCTGCACCTGGATGATCTTCGCGCCGAGCATGACCGCCTGGGCCAGCTTGCCCATCGCGATCTTGCCCTGCGGGATCAGCACGGCGCAGCTCATGCCCGCGCGGGTGGCGTACGCCGCGGCGGATGCCGAGGTGTTGCCCGTGGACGCGCACAGCACCGCTTTCTGGCCGCGGTACTTGGCGTCGGTCATCGCCATCGTCATGCCGCGGTCCTTGAACGAACCGGTCGGGTTCAGGCCCTCGACCTTGAGGTACACCTCGCACCCGGTGATTTCGGACAGGTGCGGCGCGGGCACCAAGGGCGTGCCGCCCTCGTACAGCGTGACCGGCTCCCAGTCGGCCGCGCCCGCGAGCCGGTCGCGGTAAGCCGCGATCAGGCCCGGCCAGCGGGAGTGCACTCCGGCCTGGGGCGCGACGCCAGTCGTATGGCCTCCCGGCTCCCGGCCGCCACCCCTCATGGAGTCGCTGCGCGACGCTGTGGTCATTCTTCGGTGCCTTCCAATCTCAGAACGCTGGTCACGGATGTGACGGATGCCATTTCCGCCAGGGCGGCCACGGTGTCCGCGAGCGCCGACTCCACTGCGTGGTGGGTCACCACGACGAGGCGCGCACCCGAGCCGTGCCCTTCTTGACGGACGGTCGAGATGCTCACCCCGTGATTGGCGAATTCGCCCGCCACCGCCGCCAGAACCCCAGGACGGTCCTCGACCTGCAGGTTGACGTGATAGCGGGTGGGCGTATCGCCGATCGGCGCGATCGGTAGCTCAGCATAAACCGATTCGCCCGGAGCGCGACCCCCGTAGAACTTGTTCCGGGCCGCCATCACCAGATCGCCGAGGACGGCGGAGGCGGTCGGAGCGCCGCCGGCGCCCTGCCCGTAGAACATCAGCCGCCCGGCGTTCTCCGCCTCCACGACAACCGCGTTGAAGGCCCCGGTCACCGCGGCCAGCGGGTGCTTGCGCGGAATGAGCGCGGGGTAGACGCGCACCGAGACGCGCTCTTTGCCGCCCTCCTCCGGCCCGGGCTCGCCGGGACCCGCGTCCACCCGCTCGCAGATGGCCAGCAGTTTGACCGTGCAGTCGAGCGCCGAGGCGGTCTCCAGATCCTCGGCGGAGATCCGCGAGATCCCCTCGCGGTACACGTCGGCGGCGGTGACCCGGGTGTGGAAGGCCAGCGAGGCGAGGATCGCGGCCTTGGCCGCGGCGTCGTAGCCCTCCACGTCGGCGGTCGGATCGGCTTCCGCGTAGCCCAGACGGGTGGCCTCGGCCAACGTCGCCGAGTAGTCGGCGCCGGTCTCGTCCATCGCCGAGAGGATGAAGTTGGTGGTGCCGTTGACGATGCCGACGACCCGGTTCACCCGGTCGCCCGCCAGCGACTGGATCAGCGGGCGCACGACGGGGATGGCGCCCGCGACGGCGGCCTCGAAGTACAGGTCGGCGCGGCTGCGCTCGGCGGCGGCGGCGAGTTCGCCGGTGTAGTCGGCCAGCAGTGCCTTGTTCGCGGTCACCACGGATTTGCCCGCGTTCAGCGCGGCCAGGATCAACCGGCGCGGCGGATCGATGCCGCCGATCACCTCCACCACCAGGTCGACGTCGTCACGGGCGACCAGCGCGTCGGCGTCGGTGGTCAACAGGCCCGCGGGAAGACCGCGGTCGGTGTCGAGGTTGCGTACCGCCACACCGCGTAGCACCACGGGGGCGCCGACGCGGGAACGCAGGTCCTCGGTGTGCTCGCGCAGGATGCGCACGACCTCGGTGCCGACATTGCCCATACCCAGGACCGCGACACCGATCGGGCGATCGGTCCCCCACGCACCCTTGTTCGCGTTCGCCGTCACGCTTCCACCTCCAAGCTGAGCAGGTCCGCCACCGTCTCCCGGCGCAGGATCAGGCGCGGCTGTCCGTCCCGCACCGCGACGACCGCGGGGCGGGTCAACTGGTTGTACCGGCTGGACATCGAGTAGCAGTACGCGCCGGTGGCGGCGACGGCGACCAGGTCGCCGGGGCCGACGTCGGCGGGCATCCAGGTGTCCCGGATGACGATGTCGCCGCTCTCGCAATGCTTTCCGACGACGCGCGCGACCACCGGCCCAGCCTGCGACGACCGCGAGACCAAGCGGCAGTCGTAGTCGGCCTGATACAGCGCGGGCCGGATGTTGTCGCTCATGCCGCCGTCGACGCTCACGTAGCGGCGGCGCAGACCGCCGTCCAGCGAGACGTCCTTGATGGTGCCCACCTCGTAGAGCGTCACCGTGCCGGGCCCCGCGATGGCGCGGCCCGGTTCCACCGCGATCACCGGCGTGGGCAGGCCCGCGCGTTCGGCTTCGGCCGCGACCAGTTCGCGCAGGTTCGCGGCGAACCGGTCCAGCGGCGGCGGGTCGTCCGACGGCAGATACGAGATACCCAGTCCGCCACCGAGATCCAGCGTCGCGATCTGCGCGGTGCGCTCGACGCCGAACTTGTCGATGGCCTCCCGCAGCAGGCCGAGCATGCGCCGCGCGGCGATCTCGAACCCATCGATCTCGAAGATCTGCGAGCCGATGTGGCTGTGCAGGCCGACCAGGCGCAGGTTGTCGGCGTCGAAGACGCGCGCGAGCGCCTCCATCGCGTCGCCGCCCGCGATCGAGAAGCCGAACTTCTGATCCTCGTGCGCGGTCGAGATGTATTCGTGGGTGTGGGCTTCCACCCCGACGGTGACCCGGACCAGCACGTCCTGCACCACGCCCGCGCGGATCGCGACGGCTTCCAGGCGCTCGATCTCGATGAGCGAGTCGACCACCACGTGGCCGACCCCGGCGGACACCGCGGCTTCCAGCTCCGCGACGGATTTGTTGTTGCCGTGCAAGGCGATTCGCTCGGCGGGGAAGCCCGCGTGCAACGCGATGGCCAGTTCGCCGCCGGAGCAGACGTCCAGGGCGAGGCCCTCGTCCCGGATCCAACGGGCGACCTCGCCGCACAGGAACGCTTTGGACGCGTAGTGGACTCGCGCGTTCGCCCCGAAGGCGCGCACCATGTCACGGCAGCGGGAACGGAAGTCGTCCTCGTCGACCACGAACAGCGGAGTGCCGAACCGCTCGGCCAGCTCGTACACCGGCACGCCCGCCAAGTGGACGACGCCGGCCTCGTCGCGAGTGGCGTTGCGCGGCCACACGTTGGCGGGCAGGTCGATCATCTGCTTCGGATCGCTCGGACGCTCCGGCAGGTTCGGCGCGTGCGGAATCTCGGCATGCCGGGGACCGGCGGGATGCGCGCTCATTCTCCCACCTCGCTGTGCTCGCTCACTGAGCCTTCCTTCCTAGCTGTGGTCGACCGGCCGGTCACATGCGCTCCGGCGCGCCGACGCCGAGCAGGGCCAAGCCGTTGGCCAGGACCTGGCGGGTCGCGTTGACCAGAGCGAGCCGGGCCGCGTTCGTCGGGGAGACGGGGTCGTCACCGAGCGGCAGGACGCGCAGGTTCTTGTTGGTCTGGAAACGGTGGTACGCGCCGGCCAGCTCCTCCAGGTAGCGGGCCACCCGGTGCGGTTCACGCAGGCTCGCCGCACCGGCCACCACGCGCGGGTACTCGCCGAGGGTGCGGATCAGCTCGCCTTCCTCCTCCGCCGACAGCAGCGCGAGCTCGGGGGTGACGGAGTCGTAATCGAACTCGGCGGCGTTGCGGGCGATGGACGCGGTCCGCGCGTGCGCGTACTGCACGTAGTAGACCGGGTTCTCGTTGCTCTGGCTGGCCCACAGGTTCAGGTCGATGTCGATGCTCGAGTTCACCGACGAGCGCACCAGCGAGTACCGCGCCGCGTCCACGCCGATCGCCTCGACCAGGTCGTCGAGCGTCACCACAGTGCCCGCCCGCTTGCTCATCTTCACCGCGACGCCGTCGCGCAGCAGGTTCACCATCTGCCCGATCAGCACCTCGACGGTCGCCGGATCGTCGCCGAACGCGGCCGCGGCGGCCTTCAGCCTGCCGATGTAACCGTGGTGGTCGGCGCCGAGCATGTAGATGCACAAGTCGAAGCCGCGGGAGCGCTTGTCCTGGAAGTAGGCGATGTCGCCTGCGATGTAGGCGGCTTTGCCGTCGCTCTTGAGGACCACCCGGTCCTGGTCGTCACCGTATTCCGAGCTGGCGATCCACCAGGCGCCGTCCTTCTCGTACAGGTCGCCGGAGTTCTTCAGCCGCTCCACGGCCTGCTCGACCGCGCCGGAGGCGAACAGCGAACTCTCGTTGAAGTAGACGTCGAAGTCGGTGCCGAACTCGTGCAGCGACTCCCTGATGTGCGCGAACATCAACTCGACGCCCTCGGCCCGGAACACCTCGAGGCGCTCGGCCTCCGGCTTGCTCAGCGCGTCCGGGTGCGCGGCCAGGATCTTGTCGGCGATCTCGCCGATGTAGGCGCCCGCGTATCCGTTTTCCGGGGTCGGCGCTCCGGTGGCCGCCGCGACCAGCGAGGCGGCGAACCGATCGATCTGCGCGCCGTGGTCGTTGAAGTAGTACTCGCGCACCACGTCGGCGCCCTGCGCGGCCAGAATGCGGCCCAGCGCGTCGCCGACCGAAGCCCACCGGGTTCCGCCCAGATGCACGGGACCGGTCGGGTTGGCCGAGACGAACTCGAGGTTGATGCGGGTGCCCTTCAGCGTCTCCGCGGTGCCGTACGCGGCGCCCGCGGCGAGTATCCGCTCGATGATCGCGCCCTGCGCGGAAGCCGCGAGGCGGATGTTCAGGAACCCGGGCCCGGCGACCTCGGCGGCGGCGACGCCGTCGGCCTCGGCCAGTGCGTCGGCCAGCCAGGTGGCCAGATCACGCGGCTTGGTTCCGGCGCGCTTGGCCACCTGCATCGCGACATTCGTGGCATAGTCGCCGTGTTCGGGGTTGCGGGGGCGTTCCACGGTGACCTCGTCGGGCAGGACCGCAGGGTCCAGTCCACGTTCGACAAGCACCTTCGCCGCTGTCGAGCGAAGGAGATCTGCAAGGTCAGCTGGAGTCACGAGTCTCTATCCTATGGTCTTGGCGGGTGTACACCTCGGGGTGGGCACTGCGCAGCCAGCGGATCCATCAACGTCGAAAGAGCACACTGAGCGATGCCTAGCAGTCCCAGCGCCAAATCGGCCAAGGCCGCCAAGGCCGCGGCGAAGTTGTCCGATCCCCGCAAGCGAGGCAGACGAGGACAGCTTCCGAAGAAGAAACGGCAGATCCCCTGGCCGGCCATCGGCGCGGCCGTAGTAATCATCGCATTGATCGGCGCACTGGCTTACAACCTGGTCCCCAAGTACCGGGAAAAGGCCGACCTGGACAAGTACACACCGAGCGCGCAGAAGAAGGACCCCTCCGACGGGATCGCGGGTGTGGTGAAGAAGGAATACCCCGCGGGTCTGCACATCGCGTCCAACCAGCGCGTGGCCTACGACCAGGCGCCGCCGTTCGGCGGTCCGCACGACCAGTCCTGGGCGACCTGCACCGGCGTGGTCTACAGCAAGCCGATCCGGGTGGAGAACGCGGTGCACTCGCTCGAGCACGGCGCGGTGTGGATCGCCTACAACCCGGACAAGGTGAACGCCGACGGCATCGCCACGCTGAAGGCGAAGGTCGAGGGCAAGCCGTACACGATGATGTCGCCTTACCCCGGCCTCGATTCCGCCGTCTCGCTGCAGTCCTGGGGTCATCAGCTGAAGCTGGACAGCCCGGACGACAAGCGCGTCGGCCAGTTCATCACCGCGCTGCGGCTGAACAACTACGCCTACCCCGAAGTGGGCGCCGACTGCTCGACCATCGTCTTCGACACCGACAACCCGCCGCCGTTCGACCCGACGCCGCCCGGACCGGACGCGGTTCCGATGGACGGCAAGGGCCTGCAGCAGGACCAGTCCGAGCTCGGTGGTGCGCCCGGCGGCCTGCCCGGTGTGCCCGGCGTTCCCGGTCTTCCCGGCCTGCCGGGCATGCCCGGCGCTCCGGTGCCCGCGCAGCCCGCGCCCGTCCAGCCCGCACCCGGCGCGGGGCAGTAGTGGCCGGCGATCGAAATCGCGCAGCCTCCGCTGCGCCCGGTGATCCCGAAGCCACCGGCTCGGGCCGAGGGAAAGCCGCGAGGTCCGGGGGTGGCGAAGCCACCGGGTCCGGCGACCGCGCGGCGTCTACCGAACCCGGCACTCGTGCGGTGACGGGGACCGGCGGTGGCGAAGTCATCGGGTCCGGCACGTCCGAAACCGTCGGCTCCGGCAGTTCGGAAAGCACCAGCTCCGGCGGTCGCGAAGCGTCGCGCGAAAGCACCGGAGTCGCCCAGGAGGCTCGTATTTCGGCCGACAAAGCACCTACCAGCTCCGACACGGGCGAAGCGCCAGCCGGATCCCACGATCGCGAAGCGACCGGATCGGATGCCCGCGAAGCACCGGCTGGGTCCGGCATCGGGGGACAGTTCCGCCGACAGCGCACCGCCCTGCTGACCCTCGGCATCATCGGAGCCATTCTCATCGGCTTCGCGATCGGCGTACTGGCCCGGATTCCGCTGGACAGGTCCCCGGAACCGGATCCGGGCCCGGTCGACGTCGGTTTCGGCCAGGACATGTCGGCGCATCACGCGCAGGCGGTCGAAATGGCGGGCGTGGTGCTGGTTCGTTCCACCGACACCGAGGTACGCCGTCTGGCCTACGACATCCTCACCACCCAGCAGAGCCAGATCGGGCGCATGCAGGGGTGGTTGCAGCTGTGGGGCGAACCGGCGCAGGGCGTAGACGGGTTCATGGGCTGGATGACCGAACCGATGGGCGGCCACGACCATGCCGGGTCGGACATGCCGCATCACTCCGGCCCGGTGTCCGCCATGCCCGGCATGGCCACGCCCGCCGAACTCGCCGCACTGCGCCAGGCCGCCGGCCCCGCCCTGGACACCAAGTTCCTACAGCTCATGCTGCGCCACCATCAGGGTGGGCTGTCGATGATCGACTACGCCGCCCAGCACGCCGCCACCACAGCGGTGCGCACCCTCGCCGAAACCATGGCCACAACCCAGCGCGGCGAATCCGACCTGATGACCACCATGCTCACCGCCCGAGGCGCCGCCCCCCTCCCCTGACCCGAAACCACACCGCCGCCCGCACTTTTTGGCGGACGGCCACCGATACGATAGGCTGACCCAGCCCGATCGGACCGCCTCCCCGGCCCCGAACGAGCCCTATCCCGCCCTCGTAGCTCAGGGGATAGAGCGTCTGCCTCCGGAGCAGAAGGCCGCAGGTTCGAATCCTGCCGAGGGCACGCACGACAAAGGCCCCGTGACCAGCACACTCGCTGGCAGGGGCCTTTTTCGTCTGCGACCTCAGCCTGCTTCGATGACACGAGATGACACAACCTCGCCCGAAGTCTTCGCCGCGAACGCCGCCGGACACCAGCGCTGAACCGTCAGGTGGCGGAACCACGATGACCGAGCAGATACTCCAGCATCCGAGCCGCGTGGGACTGCGTAGCCGAAGTCAGTCCAGTAAGCGGTGGCAGACGCTTGCGTCCGCGCCACGACCGTATGCCCGTTCGAAGTCCGCATAGTCCGGATCTACCTTGTCGTTCAGGTAGTACGGGACGAGAGCCGCCTCGACGCTGTTGCACACCCATGTCTCACCCGATCCGCTGTTCTGCATGCGGAAGGTGATCCAGTGGTGGCCGGTCAGAGGAGCGCCCGCCGAGGCCGTGCATTCGCGACCTTTGACGGAGCCGAAGTGCGGTAGGTCGATCGTATAGCCGCAGGTGTAGGTCGGCAGAACCTGCGCACCGGCGGCGGGGGCGGTCACCAGACCGGCGGTAGCGGCCAGCAGGAGTACCGGTAGTCCGAGACGGACCGTGCGGGTTGTGCTCATCGCGGTTCCTATTCGATATAGAAATGGGAAGTGACACTCACAGACAGCTGTCTCGCGCGCACCGCGCGTCAGATCGGGCGGCAGTTGCTCGCGTCCACCCCGGCGTTGAGCACCGCCTCCGCCTCGTGAGATCCCATTCCCGGATGAATCGGCTTGCCGAGGTACGGGAATGCGCCACCACACTCCCACTTCTCGCCGGTGACGCTGTTCTCCATCCTGACCGGATAGAAATAATTACCGTCCAGCGGAGCGCCTGGTGACGCCGCGCACCTGCGCGCTCGCATCGAGCTGAAAATCACCAAGTAGCTGGTGATGGGGGTGTACTTGCAGGTGTAGGTCGGCAGCGGAGGCTGCGCCACGGCGGCGGGAGCCGTCGCCAGACCAGCAGAAGCGGCCAGCACGAGCACGGGAAGTCCCAGGAGGGTCAGACGGGTTGTGATCATCAAGGCTCCTACGCGAGAACGAAATCGCTGTCGCACGACCCTTATCGACCGGCCTCGAGGAATCCTTAACGACTGGTAAACACGGCCGGTTGACCCGGCTTCCGTGCCGGGGCTTTCCGACTGGAGTGTCCTGCACCGGCTCACTGGGGATCGGCTACCTCGACCGACCGCGGAGCCGCCGCACTGCTCGCCGACGCCGCCGCGCCGCGGGATCCGCCGCCGGTCAAGGCGCCCGTGAAGCAGGTTGCCGAGTCCTATGCTCGATCGAACCCACCACGGACCACGCCCGCGGTGAAGGCGTCCCACTCGCTGGGCGTGAAGATCAGCGCCGGGCCGGTCGGGTTCTTCGAATCACGGATACCGACCATGCCTCCGGCCAGGTGGGCGACCTCGACGCAGTCGGCTCCACCACCGCTATGGCTCGATTTGAACCACCGGGCGCCGGTTAGGTCAACGGTCACGGTCGAACTCCCTTGCTATCTCTCGCAGTAGGTCTCTGCTCAGGCGGCTGTCCAAGCTCGACTGTTGGAGTACGGCGAACGCCTGGCGGAACCGCAGCACATCTGTCCGTTCCTCAAGGTACGCGCTACCGGTGTAGCTCTCGCAGTAGATGACTGGCGGCTCAGTGAATCTGCCTCGGACATCGGGAGCGAAGTCCAGGATGGTGAAGGGCGGAAGCGGCATCCCTACGGGAATTCCGGCATGAAACGGCAGAATCCGAAGTTCGATGTTGGAGAGAGTGCCGACGTCGGCAAGATGCCTCAGTTGCGGACTCATCACATTCCGGTCGCCGACGATGGTTCGCAGTACCGCCTCCTGGAGCACGAACAGCGCCTTCGTCGGCTGGCGCGAACGAGTCAGGATGTGCTGGCGTTGGACTCGAAGTTGCACACGACGGTCCAGTTCCTCGTCGCTATCCTCGGCAAAGTACCTCCGGTCGATGGCGCGCGCGTAATCGCGTGTTTGCAACAGGCCTGGTATCAGCAAGGGCTGGAATATCGCCAATTCCTCTGCGGCAGCCTCCAAACCGACGTACAAGTTGAACCACGTCGGAATCAGGTCTCCGTATGCGTGCCACCACGACTTCGCCGGAGTCTGCTCGGCCAGACCTTTGGCGACAGCCGTGTTCTCCTCACTCAGGCCATAGATCTCGCAGAGCCCTGAAACGTCGCGGATCCTGACCCTTTCGGTCAAACCGCGCTCCAGACGGCTGAGGGTCGATTTGTTCCACTCCATGAGGGAAGCGGCGCGTTCCAGCGTGAGCCCGGCCCCCTCCCGAGCCTCTTTCAGATATCTGCCGAGCTGCCTTCGCGGCAGTGTGCTGCCCGTATCCTCCGCGCGGTCGTCCGACATGCACGCCTCCCCTGCCGTTGCATTCCGAGCTCTCTGTTTGTTGCGGTCCGCGCAGATCGTAGGCGGCGTTGCACAACCGGAGCTGGCAATTTGCGCGAATTTGTGCACGTAATCCGTTGCCGGAACCGGGCATCCGCACTTCGCACATCCTTTGCCGCATGCCGTTGAACTTCCGACTCAGCAGAACTCAGGCGTACGTGCTGGCAGCACTCGAGCCGGGCGGAATCCTGTCCGTCGATGCGCTGGTGAAGACGGTGGACCTGGCCGGATGGCAGCTCCGCCGCACGTTGCCACAGCTCGAGTCGGCGGGGCTGATCGTGCATGCGGGGCTGATCAGCCGTCGCGGATACCAGATCACCCTCAGCGGCAGGCGGTTGCTCTCCACCTACGGCGGGATCGCCACTACGCGAGGGAGGGGCGACGTTGCGCCGCACGACATTTGGTGATCACACCGTTCTCTGGCAGATCGTCCGAGGGTCCCGGATCGCGATCGAATCCCTGATCGATTATGCCGCGACGACCCCGGCCTATCGGATGAGAATGGACGGCTCCATTGTCGATATCCCGAACGGCGCCCCCGGCGTGGTCTTCTTCGGCGAGGGCAACCACCGCCCCGACCTCGCCCAGGTTCGCGAGTGGTTCCCCAAACACTTCCACCTCTGGAACGCGGTGAAATCCGACTACTGGAACGCCGTAGCGCCCCGTCGATAACGCGAGTGGCACACCACCGAGAAGGCTACTCGACGTTTGCCTCAGCCGAGTGCCACTCGTCGATTCGGCCGCCGGGTGGCGATGCGCCGGTCGGTGGACGGTTTTGCGTTGTCGGGGCGCCTACTATGGCACCGCGTGAGGTTGTTGGTGCTGGCCGTCGGGGCGCGCACGATGCGGTGCAGCGGATGTCCGCCTACCTGGAGGAGCGTGAACAGTATTGGCTGACGGTGCGATTCGGCGCAGATCGGTACTGCGCTGGACCATGGCGGGGATCTTGGCGACGGTCGCGGGGCTCGGGATCGTACTGCTGGCCGAGATCACCGGAAATCGGCCGCCTTTCGATCCGGACGCGGTTCCGGGGACGCAAGTCGTTTGGGTGACAGCCCCGGCAGGCGCCGATCGCGGAACGTTGGAATTGTGGCAGCGGAACCGGTTTCGACGGTGGGAGCGTACGTTGGCGGTACCCGCCTGGGTGGGCTCCGCGGGGATTTCACGGGAGGCCAGAGAAGGGGCGGCGTATACGCCGGAGGGGACATTCGCGTTGACCGAAGGGTTCGGCCGGTTGCCCGATGCAGACGCGAAGCTTCCCTATCTGACAGTGGATGAGTCCGTGTGGTGGGTGTCCGATACGGCGAGCCCGCTGTACAACCAGGAATATCGGTGCGCCGAGGATGAGTGCCCCTTCGACACCGCGCTCAGCGAGAATCTCGGCCGGACCGACCCGCAATACAACTACGCACTGGTCATCGACTACAACCGCTTCCCGGTCGTGCCGAATCGGGGCTCGGCTTTCTTCGTCCATGTGGAGGTCGGCAGGCCGACGGCAGGGTGCGTCGCGGTCGGTGACGACGTCATGCGTACGCTGCTGAGCACCCTCGAGCCGTCGCGGAAGCCTGTTATCGGCATCTATGCGATCTGAATCCGTTGCCGCGACCAGCTCGGTGACGATGTTCGGTCGATCGACCGACCGACGGCGTTGGATACGTAGACGGAAGGGTTTCTCGAATTCCGCCGTGATATGAGCGAAGGGCCCCGGAAGCCGGAGCCCTTCTCGAATGGTGGGTGCCGCCTGCGATCAGAGGGTCACGACAAAGGTTCGGTGGGCTTGGCGGCGGACGTGAGGACACCGGCGTTGGTGAGGTAGGCGAATGCGGGGGCTGTCAGACCAGGCTGGAGAAAGTAGAAATGAGCCTTGGTGACGGTGCCGTTCTCGGTGGCGTCGCACAGGGCGTGCAGGGCGGTGGGGTCGACGGTGAGGGCGGTGAGCTTGCCCGCCTCGTAGTCCATCTCCACCCACTTCGCGTGGATGGCTGCGCTCATGACGCTGCCGGTGAAGCTCTCCCGGTCGGAAGCGGCGCTGAGGCTCAGTTCGAGGCCGTCGTCGAGGTCGGTCGGCGTGTGCTGCCAGCGGCCGAACTCCCACCAGCGCACGAAGCTGACCGGTCCGTCGACGCCGCCGGGCAGCTTTGCCGTCGGCTCCACCGAGCGCACCCAGGCGGGCGCCGCGGCAAGCGGATCGTAAGAGGTCCCGGCGACCTCGTTGTCCTCGTCCCGCCCGAATAGCAGCGCGCGGTCGCCGGGGTATCTGACCAGCGAGTACCAATTGCCCTCGCCGTCGTCGCTGATCAGCCGGCCGCCTTCCACGCCGGCCGTCTGCCCGATCTCCTGTCCGCTCGCGACCCGATCCGTGCGAGTGGCGGCGGTGATCACGTCCAAGACGGTCACGCGCGCCCACAGCACCTCGGGATGCGGCAACTGAAATCCCATGCCGGGCAACGTATCACCGGCCCCTTACGGCGACAACCGATCGGCAACCGGCCGGACAACCCGCTCGGCCGCGCGTGCCCACCCTGGCAAACAGGGGTGGACAGGGCGCTCACAGGGGCACCTTAGGCTCGGAAAGGAGGGGCAAATTCATAGCTACAACAGGGGGCTGGTGCAGCATTCCGCATGGCGAGTTCCGCCGACCTGGTGAACTCCGATCGCTCGGCGCGTCCGGAACGCAGCGCACGAATGACACCAGGTTCGAGAACACGCCCGTGGCGGGTCGCCGATCAGGCGGACTCCGGTTCGGAGCGCTCGGTGCGCCGGGGGCGCAGCGCGTAGGCCGGGATCAGTTGGTCGCGTACGTGCAGGTCCGGGCGACCGTCGGCGAACTGGATGCTGTAGGTCACCCGTCCCATCCAGTCTCCGTCGACGGTGGGGAACCAGTGCGTCAAGGTGCCGGGGCGCTCGCCGCGCATGATGACTCCCGCGCCGTTCACGTGCCGCGGGGTGCCGGGGTCGCGGACCAGGATGGCGTCCAGCCGCACCCACACCGGCCGCGGCGGGTAGGTCAGTGTCCGGTAGTAGTGGCCGGTCCTGTTCGGGTAGACCAGCTCCGGTCCCGTGCCTTCGGTTCGCGGCGTTTCATCGCTAATCGAACCCATGTTCGAATGTTAGCCGGACATATGCGGCAAGCACCAGGCAACCCGGCCTCGAATCGATGACATGACTCCGGCCACACGGCTATGGCAGTCGCGCCTGCCACGTTCTAATATGTTCGTTCTAGAACAATCACTTTAGAAGGAGTAGGACATGTCCGCTAAGAGCGAGGTCGTCAAGGGGTTCTACACCGCGACGCAGACGGGTGACGGACCTGCGATCCTGGCCCTGCTGCATCCGGAGTTCGAAGTGCGCACCGCCCCGGGCATGCCGTGCGGCGCGGGCGGCGCCTTCCACGGCCCGCTGGCGGCCATGGCGCGGATCTGGGGCGCGGTTGCCAGGGACTTCGACACCGCACCGTTCGACGAGACCTGGCAGGAAACCACGGACGGCACCATCGTGGTGACAGGTCACTATCGCGGCGCGGCCCGCGCCACCGGCCGCGAGTACGAGGCCGAGTTCGTGCACCTGTGGCAGGTCGACGACGAAGGCCGCATCACGCGACTGCACCAGTACACCGACACCGCGCGCTGGCACGCCGCATTGGCCGCCTGACGCCGCGGAAACCGTTCGTCGCGAGTCCGGACCCCCTGCAACGCATGGCCCCGTATCGCGGCCACCCGGTATCCACCGTCCCGTCCTCGATACCCCTCGCGTACCGAAGCCGACCGCTGCCCGTCGCCCGCCCGAACGATCCGACCCGTTTGGTTTCCGCTACCCCGGGCACGCCTTGGCGTAAAGATCCAGGCACCGGGGGTAGACCGGAGGACGAGATGGCTTATCCGCCGGGCGGGCAACCGCCGGATGATCGACCGCCCCACCCGCAACAGCCCTCGCCTGGCCACCCACCCCCCGAGCCCGGCCAGGTACCACCGGGCCAGGGCTATCCACCGCCCGAGCCCGGGCAGACACCTCCTGGCCCGGGCTATCCGCCCCCGGGGCAGTCACCCTCCGGCCCGGACTATCCGCCACCCGGCCCCGGGCAGCCCCCCTCGGCCCCTGGTTATCCGCCACCCGGCTACCCGCCCCGGGGATATCCGCCGCCGCCCAAGAAGGGTCACACCGGCTTGATCGTCGGCTTGGTGGCGATAGTCGCTCTGGTGATCGCGGGCGCGGTGATCGCGGGGGTGTTCCTGACCTCGCAGGGCAGAGGTCCGCTCGCCTCGGACGAGAAGCGGATCGAACTCGCGATTCGCGACTTCTACGAGACCCTCGACACGCGCGGCTTTCGCGCGGCGGCCGAGCAGGCGTGCGCGCACGAACGCGCCGCGTTCGAGGCGATGTCCGAGAGCGAGAAGAACGAATTCGACAGCACTTCGATTTCGGTCACGATCGATAGGATCGAGGACATCGTCGTCACCGGGGACACCGCGACCGCGAAGGTCACCGGCAAGCTGACCGTCGCGGTGCCCGGCGAGCAGCCCGATACCGAATCCAGCACGACCGAACATCTGACGAAAGAAGACGGTAAGTGGAAGGTCTGCTCCGCGGAGGGCACGCGCTGATCGCATGCACCCACGCATGAGTTGTTGCGGACCGAACCGCAGAACCGTTCTCGGGGCACTCGGCCTCGCCGCACTCCTCCCCTTCGCCGGTCGAACGAAAGCTCGGGCACTGCCGGACACGGCCGTCGCCACCGATCTGGAAGTCGTGACGATCACAGACACCTCGGTGATCCTCACCTGGACCACGCTGGCCCCCGACCCGGCAGGCCGGCTGATACCCGTCGACGCCGATACCCACGTGCGGATCGGTCCCGCCGATTCGACGCGCGCGCCGGTGCCGGTCTTCGCCGACGACCATCCGACGCCGTTCCACTATGCCGAGATCGGCGGACTCGAACCGGGCCGCGCCTACCGCTTCGAAGCCTGGTCGGCGGGTCTGCGCGCGACGCCCGCACTATCGCTCACCACGTCCGATCCCGCCGCGCCGGAAGCACGCGGCGAGTTCACCACCCTGGTCCCACCGCCCGGCCGCAGGCTGCGCACGCTGGCGCTGGCCAACGACGTGCACTTCGGCGAGCAGGTCAGCGGGCTGATCGTCGGCGACCTGCCGGCCGGCTTCCGGCAGGGCCCCGGCCTCGCGCCCTACCCCGAGGTGATGCTGGCCGCGGTGCTGGACGACCTGCGCCGTCCCGACCGAGGAGCCGAACTGCTGCTGCTCGCGGGCGACCTGACCGCCGAAGCCTCCGAGCTCGACACCCGCACGGTGCGGGCCCTCCTCGACGGGTGGGGGGCGCTCGGCCGCGACTACCTCGCCGTGCGCGGCAATCACGACCGGCCGCACATGGGCGGCGAGTACGCCGGTTGCGCCCCCGCGCCCGCCGACCACCGCGACTGCTGGGCCGATGCCTTCTCCGCGCGCCAGCAACTCGTCGAGCACGAGGTGGGCGGGCTGCGGGTGCTGGGATTGGATACCAGCAGCCTGGACGGCGCGGGCGGGTCCATCGAGCGCGCGCAATTCGATCATCTCGCCGAACGTCTGCGCGCCGATCCGGACCGGCCGACACTGCTGTTCGGCCACCATCCGGTCACGACCGAGTCCGGGCTGACCAACCTCGCCGGGCCGGGCTTCGTGCTCGACGGGCGCGACAGCGGCGAACTGCAAGCGCTCTATGCCCGCTCCCCCGGCGTCTTCCTGCAGCACAGCGGCCACACCCACCGCAACCGCCGTACCAGGCCGGACGTGCCGTGCGCGGTGGAGTTCCTCGAGGTCGCCGCGGTCAAGGAGTATCCGGGCGGCTACAGCCTGCTGCGCCTCTACGAGGGCGGCTACATGGTCAACTTCTACAAGACCCGCACCGAGGACGCGCGTCGCTGGAGCGCGCTCACCCGCGGCGAGTACTTCGGACTGCTTCCGGATTACACACTCGGCACCTGCGCCGATCGCAATCACGTTGTGCTGCGCGATTTCTCGGGGCTGCGGTAGCGGGCGTGCGGGTTCGCTACATCCGGGAAACGTTTGCGCACGTCGGACACTGTATCTTTCTTAGGTAAGGCTCAACAATGCAACGGGGAACGCGGTCGGAAGGACGAGGATGAAGCCGGTCAGATGGAAGACGATTGCCGTTGGATTGGTCCTCGCGATGACGGCGCTGGGCAGCACGGCTTGCTCGAATTCCTCCGACGACGCGAACGAGATCACCGTCTACAACGCGCAGCACGAGTCGCTCACCAAGGAATGGGCCGACGGGTTCACCAAGGAAACCGGCATCAAGGTGACGTTGCGCCAGGGCGGTGACACGGCGCTGGGCAACCAGCTGGTCGCCGAGGGTGCGGCCTCGCCCGCCGACGTCTTCCTCACCGAGAACTCCCCCGCCATGGCGCTGGTGGAGAACGCGGGCCTGTTCGCCGACGTGAACGCCGGGACGCTGGAGCAGGTGCCCCCGCAGTTCCGTCCGTCCACCGGCAAGTGGACCGGCGTGGCCGCGCGCTCGACGGTTTTCGTCTACAACAAGAACAAGGTCCAGTCAGGCCAATTGCCTGCCTCACTGCTCGACCTGGCGCAACCGCAGTGGAAGGGGCGCTGGGGCGCGGGCGTTTCCGGCGCCGACTTCCAGGCCATCGTCGCCGCCCTGCTCGCGCTGAAGGGTGAGGACGCCACCCGCGCCTGGCTGAAGGGCATGAAGGAGAACGCGACGCCGTTTCCGAACAACGTCGCCACCATGAAGGCGGTCAATTCCGGCAGCCCGGACGGTGGCGTCATCTACCACTACTACTGGTACCGCGACCAGGCGAATACGAAGGAGAGCAGCGCCGACACCGCCCTGCACTACTTCAGGAACCAGGACCCGGGCGCCTTCGTCAGCGTCTCCGGCGGCGGCGTGCTGAAGGCGAGCAAGAAGCAGGAGGCGGCGCAGAAGTTCCTGGCGTTCATCGTCGGCAAAGCGGGGCAAGAGGTGTTGCGGGACGGCACGTCGCTGGAATACCCGGTCGCCAGTGGCGTGGCCGCGAACCCGGCGCTGCCGCCGCTGGCCGACCTCCAGGCTCCGGCGATCGACCCGTCGAAGCTCGATTCGAAGAAGGTCACGCAGCTGATGACCGAAGCCGGTCTGCTGTAGCCGTGGCGCTCCGGAACGTCGTCGCCGCGCCCCGGGTCGGCAGACCGGGGCCGGTGGTCACGGGCGTCGCCCTCCTGCTGGTGGCGGCGACATTCGTGCCGCTCGGATACATCGTTTCGACCGTCTTCTCCACTGGAGTCGATCAGGCGGCAGAACTGGTGTTCCGGCCCAGAGTCGGTGAGCTGCTGAGTAATACGGCCGCGCTGGTGGCGTGCACCGTGCCGATCTGCGTGGCGCTCGGCGTCGGGCTGGCCTGGGTGGTGGAACGCACCGACGTACCGGGGAAGTCGTGGTGGGGGCCGGTTTTCGCGACTCCGCTGGCGGTGCCCGCCTTTGTCAACAGCTACGCCTGGGTCAGCGTCTTCCCGACCATGCACGGTCTTCGGGCGGGGGTGGTGATCTCCACGATGTCCTATTTCCCGCTGGCCTATCTGCCCGCCGCCGCTACGCTGCGCCGCCTGGATCCGGCGGTGGAGGAGTCGGCACGGGCGCTGGGCTCGGGGCCGGTCGCGGTATTCGCGCGGATCGTGCTACCGCAGCTGCGCTTGGCCATCCTCGGTGGCGGGCTGCTCATCGGGCTGCATCTGCTCGCCGAGTACGGCGCCTTCGTGATGGTCCGGTTCGACACGTTCACCACGGCCATCTTCGAGCAGTACCAGTCCAGCTTCGCCGGTCCGGCGGGCAGCATGCTGGCCGGTGTGCTCGTGCTGTGCTGCCTGACGCTGCTCGGAGCCGAGGCAGGACTGCGCGGCCGGGCGCGCTACGCGCGGATCGGCAGCGGCGCTCCGCGCGCCGCGGCCCGGATCCGGTTGGGCTCGGGCACGTTACCGGTTCTGGCCGCGCTCGTCGCGGTGACGGCGGCCGCGCTGGGCGTGCCGCTGTGGACCATCGGGCGCTGGCTGCGCATCGGCGGAGCGGCGGTGTGGGATGTCAGCGACATCGGCGACGCGCTCGGGCAGACGGTCGGCCTCGCGGCCGTCGCCGCGCTGCTCACCACCCTGTGCGCGTTCCCGGTGGCGTGGATCGCGGTGCGTTCCACCTCGGCGTTCGCGCGGCTGGTCGAGGGCGCCAACTACGTCACCAGCTCGTTGCCCGGCATCGTGATCGCGCTGGCCATGGTGACCGTGACGATCCGCTGGGCGCCCGCGCTCTACCAGACGGCGGGCATGGTGATCGCCGCCTATCTCCTGCTGTTCCTGCCCCGTGCCCTGGTCAGCGTGCGGGCCGGGCTCGCCCAGGTGCCGGTCGGCTTGGAGGAGGCGTCCCGTTCGCTGGGTAAGTCGGCACCCGCGACGTTCTTCCTGGTCACGCTGCGTCTCGCGGCGCCGGCCGCGGCCGCCGCCGCCGCACTGGTGTTCGTCGCGGTGGCCACCGAGCTGACCGCCACCCTCTTGCTGGCGCCCAACGGGACTCGCACGCTGGCGATGCGGTTCTGGGGCCTGTCCGGCGAGTTGGATTACGCCGCCGCCGCCCCGTACGCCCTGATCATGATCGTCGCCGCCGTGCCCATGACGTACTTGCTGTTCACCAACTCGCAGAAGGCGGCCGGGATATGAGTCGCGTTGTCGTCACCGGTGTGTCGAAGACCTTCGGTCACACCCGGGTTCTCGGTGGCATCACCCTGGACGTGCCGAACCGCACCGCCACCGCCGTGGTCGGGTCGTCCGGATGCGGCAAGACCACGCTGCTGCGCGTGATCGCCGGATTCGAGTCGCCGGACACCGGTTCGGTGTCGATCGGGATGGAAACCGTTGTCGGAGAACGAGTCTCGGTGCCACCGCAGCGTCGCAACATCGGCTACGTCGCCCAGGACGGGGCGCTGTTCCCGCATCTGACCGTCGGCCAGAACATCGCCTACGGCCTGCCCGGCTCGGCCCGCCGCAACCACCGGCGGGTGCGCGAACTGCTGGAGATGGTGTCGCTGCACGCGTCCTACGCCGACCGGCGGCCGCATCAGCTCTCCGGCGGCCAGCAGCAGCGCGTGGCCCTGGCCCGCGCACTGGCGCGCAAGCCGTCGGTGATGCTGCTGGACGAGCCGTTCAGCGCGCTGGACGCGGGCTTGCGCGCCACGACCAGGCAGGCCGTGGCCGACACGCTGCGCGAGGCGGGCATGACCAGCATCCTGGTGACCCACGACCAGGAGGAGGCGCTGAGTTTCGCCGAACAGGTCGCGGTGATGCGGGAGGGACGCTTCACCCAGGTCGGGACGCCGGAGGAGGTCTACGCCGCGCCGAAGGACCTGTTCACCGCCCGGTTCCTCGGCGATTGCGTGCTGCTGGAGGCGGTGGTCGAGGCCGATGTGGCCAAGTGCGCACTGGGCCGGATTCCGGTGCAGCACAACGCCGCGAGCGGACCGGCCACCGTCATGCTGCGACCGGAACAGCTCGTCGCCCAGATCGCTTCGGAGAACGAGTCGGAGAGCGGCCGGATCAGCGCCGTCGACTTCCGTGGCGCCGATGTCATCCTGACCATCGACCTGGACGGCGCGAGCACTCCCATCCGGGTACGCCGCGCCAGCGCCGCCGCCCCTGTCACCGGGCAGCGGGTGCGACTCGAAGTGGTCGGCACGGGCGTGGCGTACGCCGAACCGAACGACGCCGCCTGAAAAGGCGCGCTGCAGGGGGAACCCGGCGTACCGGGTAGAGGTGTGCCTCGAAATGCTCGGCTCGGCGATGACGTGCACCGAGCCGAGCACCGAGGACACTTGGAGCGAGCGGCGGGAATCGAACCCGCGTTAACGGCTTTGCAGACCGTTGCCTAAACCACTCAGCCACGCCCGCCTCGCCCTAGATAGTGCCCCCGGCGGGTAGTCCCGGCCTACCATTGCGCTCACGGTGATCCGAAGCCTGGTCGGATGTCCCCGTCCGGCCGTGGCGGCATGGAATGATCGGAACATGTCTCGGCCACGCCCGCTTCCGAACGACCCGATCGAGGAGGCCCACCGCCAGTGGGTCGGCCACGGCTGGGGAGATGTCGCCGACGGGATGGCCGCGGTGACGTCACTGGTGCGGGCTCAGCAAATCGTGATGGCGCGGGTGGACGAGGCGCTCAAACCCACCGGCTTGACCTTCTCCCGCTACGAGCTGCTCATGCTGCTCAATTTCAGCAAAACCGGCGCGCTGCCGATGGCGAAGGCCAGCGCACGCTTGCAGGTGCACCCCACCAGCGTCACCAACACCGTGGACCGGCTGGAGGCGGCGAAGCTCGTCGAGCGCGTACCGCATCCCAGCGACCGGCGCGCTACTCTGATCGAAATCACCGACGCCGGACGGGAATTGGTGGCGAAGGCGACCGAGGAACTCAACGCGAAGGTTTTCGCGCTCCCCGGACTCCCCCCGGAACGACTGCACACTCTGCTGCAATTGCTCGCCGAATTCCGACACGCCGCGGGCGACTTCGACACCGCGGAGGGAACGGCGCGCTGGTCGGCTACGGCCATAGACTGATTCGACGTACCGGTCGGTCGCATACCCGGTGCGACCGACCGGCGGGTGACGATCGGGCATCCAACCGGCGAATTGCCGGGCATGCCGTCTTGGCAGCGGAAGCGAAAAGGTCCACCATGTAAATCATGGTGCTGGTCTTGGGGGTATCGGCGGGCGCTGGCGGCGCCCATGCGATGCTGACACACTCCGATCAGCCACACCTACCCCCGATCGATCGCTGCGAAGTGCCGCGCCGGGCGGGCGGCGGTGTCGAGGAATCGGTCTTCGAGGCGATCCGCCGGATGAACGGCGCCGCCGACCGGCGTGACGAGCTGATCTCGGGCACGGCGGTGACGTGCCGCTGTCCGCTGCACGCCGACGCCATCCGCGCGGGCGTGCGCGGCCGCGGCGTGACCATCGTCGACGAACCCCTCGCCCAGCTGCGCTATCTGCGCTTCACCGGGCAACTGCCGGACAGCGGATCGGTGATCCTCTACGACCTGGGCAGCTCGGGGCTGACCATCACGCATGTCGATTGCCGCACCGACGCGATCCTGTCCAGCAAGCGCAGCACGGTGCTCGGTGGCGACGGCTACGACGCGCTGCTGCGCTGGCGGCTGGCCCGCGACGGCGTGCTCACCGACACGCCGACCATCCGGCGCCACCGCGAGGAATTGAGCGAGGCCAGGGTGGTCACAGCCATCGACGACGGCACCGGCGACCGGGCCGTCGTCACCCGCAGCGACCTGGCCGAACTGTGCGCGGCGGGCATCCATCACTCGGTGTCGTTCGTGCGGCAGATCATCGACGAGACCGGTGTGCGGCCGGAAGCCATGGTGCTGCTCGGCGGCTGCACGCGCAGCCCGAGCATTCGCGCCGAACTGGCGGAACTGATCGACCTGCCGATCGTCTACGACCCCGAGCCCGAGTTCGTCTCCGCGCGCGGCGCCGTGCTGCTCGCCGCCGAACGAAGGGGCGGCGACGTGCGGATGGCCCGGCTGCGCGCCGGAGCCACCCTCGTCCCGGTCGCCGTCGACCGGCGAAAACTCATCGCGGCGGCCGCGGTCACCGTCGCCCTGGGCGCCACCATCGCCGGACTGCTCGCCGCGGAGAAGGACGCGCCGACGCCGGAGGGCAACAAGGTGCCCCCGCCCGCGGAGATCGTCGCGCCCACATCGGGGCCCTTCGGATAACTCGCGACGAACCCGCCCCGCCGAGGGGATCGGCCGGGCGGGTCGGAGGTCAGCGGTTGGTGAACTTCGCCGGACGCTTCTCGACGAAGGCGCTCATGCCTTCCTTCTGATCCTCGATCGCGAACAGCGAGTGGAACACTCGGCGTTCGAAGCGCAGCCCCTCGGCGAGCGTCGTCTCGAACGAGCGGTTCACCGCTTCCTTGGCGATCATGGCGACCGGCAGCGACATCGACGCGATGGTCTCGGCGACGTCGGCCGCGGTGTCGAGCAGCTCCGCCGCGGGCACGATGCGCGAGACCAGCCCCGCCCGCTCGGCCTCCTCGGCGTCCATGTTGCGGCCGGTGAGCACCAGATCCATGGCCTTGGCCTTGCCGATCGCGCGGGTCAGGCGCTGCGAGCCGCCGATGCCGGGGATCACGCCCAGCTTGATCTCCGGCTGCCCGAACTTCGCGGTGTCGGCCGCGAGCAGGACGTCGCAGATCATGGCCAGCTCACAGCCGCCGCCCAGCGCGTAGCCCGCCACCGCGGCGATGGTCGGCTTGCGGAACTGCGCCAGCCGGTCCCAGCGGGCGAAGTAGTCGTCCATGAACATGTCCATGTACGACTTGGGCTGCATCTCCTTGATATCGGCGCCGGCCGCGAAAGCCCGCTCCGAGCCGGTGATCACGATGGCCCCGATCTCGTCATCGTGCTCGAGTTCGTCGAGCGCGGCGATGACGTCGTCGAGGACCTGCGCGTTCAGTGCGTTCAGCGCCTTCGGGCGGTTCAGCGTGATCCAGCCGACCCGGCCCTTGCGTTCCAGCAGAATCGTCTCGAAGTCGGGCCCACCCGTCGCCCGGCCGCCCACGGAATCGCTCTGCGATGCGTTCATCCTTCTGCACCCTCTTGGTCGGATCGGTCACGGATATCGGTGACGATAGCCGAGAAGTCCCGTCCGGCATCCGTCTGGTTGAAGCGGTCGTAGATCGCGGCGGCCAGCAACCCGAGCTGCCCGTCGATGTTGTTCTCGCGCAGAGCGTTCGCGGCCAGACCCAGGTCCTTCGCCATCAGGGCGGTGGCGAAACCAGGTCGGTAGTCGTTGTTGGCCGGGCTGGTCGGCACCGGGCCCGGAACCGGGCAGTAGCTGGTCAACGCCCAGCTCTGGCCGGAGGCGGTGGAGACCACGTCGAAGAACGACTGATGGCTCAGGCCCAGCTTCTCGCCCAGCACCAGCGACTCCGACAGCGCGATCATCGACACGCCCAGCAGCATGTTGTTGCAGATCTTCGCCGCCTGGCCGACGCCGGAGCCTCCGCAGTGCACGACCTTGCCGCCCATCACCTCGAGCACCGGAAGGGCGGCGGCGAAATCCACGGCGGCCCCGCCGACCATGAAGGTCAGCGTGCCCGCCGCCGCGCCCGCGACACCGCCGGAAACCGGCGCGTCCAGCGCACGGTGCCCGGCGGCGGTGGCGCGTTCGGCCGCGGTCTTGGCGTCGGCCACGTCGATGGTGGAGCAGTCGATGAACAAGGTGCCCGGCGGCGCGGCCGGAAGCAGTTCGGCGTACACGTCGAGGACGAGTTTGCCGTTGGGCAGCATGGTGATCACGGTGTCGGCCGCGGCGGCCTCGGTGGCCGTGCCGACCGCGACCGCGCCGTCGCGCTCGGCCTGTTCGCGCGCCGCGGGCACCGGGTCGAAGGCGAGCACCTCGTAGCCCGCGCGCACCAGGTTGGCCGCCATCGGCGCGCCCATGTGGCCGAGGCCGAGGAAACCGATTCGCTTGCTCATCACGCCACCTCCTGGGTCGGCAGACCCAGCTCTCGATCGCCCAGCTCGGCGAAGTATGCGTCCACCTGCGCGTCCGGGACCGCCTCGAGCGTCGCGGGCGACCACCGGGGGTTGCGGTCCTTGTCGATCACCTGCGCGCGAATGCCTTCGACCAGGTCGTGCGACGACAGCGACGCGATGGACACCCGGTACTCCTCGTTCAGCACCGCCTCCAGGCTCGGTGCGGTGCGGGCCGCGCGCAGCGAACGCAGCGTGACCTTCAGGGCGACCGGAGATTTCGCCAGGATCTCGGTGGCCGCCGCCCGCGCGTCGGGTGCCTCGTGCGCCTGCAACCGCGCGACGATCTCCTCCACGGAGTCGGCTCCGTAGCAGTCGTCGATCCAGTCCTGCGCGGCGGCCAGCGCGGATTCCGGCGCGTCCGTGGCGAACTTGGCGATCGCGATGTCGGCGCTCTCCGTGCGCAGCGTCTCCAGCAGCGCGGGCAGATGCTCGGAGGCGACGAAATAGTCGGCGAAGTTCGCGGCGATGGCGTCACCAGCGCTCATGCGCGCGGTGGTGAGCCCGACGTGCGTGCCGATCTCACCCGGGGTGCGCGCGAGCAGATAGGTGCCGCCGACGTCCGGGACGAAGCCGATGCCCACCTCGGGCATGCCGATCTTGGATCGCTCGGTGACGATGCGGTGGCTGCCGTGCCCGGAAAGGCCGACGCCGCCGCCCATCACGATGCCGTCCATGATCACCACGTATGGCTTCGGGTAACGGCCGATCAGGGCGTTGAGGATGTACTCGTCGCGCCAGAACCGTCCGGTCGCCGAATCGGCGCTGGTCGCGCCGCTTTTCGCGTCGGCGTGGATGGCGACGATGTCACCGCCCGCGCACAGGCCGCGCTCGCCCGCGCCGGTGACGACGACGGTGCGCACCGCGTCGTCCTCGGCCCAGGTACGCAGCGCGTCGGTGATGGCGAGGGCCATCGAGTGATTCAGCGCGTTGATGGCCCTGGGCCGGTTCAGCGTGATCAGGCCCAGCCCGTCGCGCTGTTCGAGAAGAACCTCGGGTTCACTCGTGGTCTGTCCGCTCATGCCGCTCCTACCAGCGCGCGGGCGACGACCACCCGCATGATTTCGTTGGTGCCCTCGAGGATCTGGTGCACCCGCAGATCCCGGACGATCTTCTCCACGCCGTACTCGGTCAGGTAGCCGTAGCCGCCGTGCAGTTGCAGGGCTTTGTTGGCCACCTCGAAGCCGGCGTCGGTGGCGAAACGCTTCGCCATCGCGCACAGCTCCACCTTGTCCGGCGCGTCGGCGTCCAGCGCCGCGGCGGCCCGCCACAGCAGTGTGCGGGCGGCCTCCAATTCGATACGCATATCGGCGAGTTCGAATTGCAGCGCCTGGTTGCGCAGCAGCGGCTTGCCGAACGCCTGCCGCTCGGCCAGATAAGGCACCGTCTTGTCCAGCGCCGCCTGCGCGCCGCCCACCGAGCACGCGGCGATGTTGAGCCTGCCGCCGTTGAGACCGTTCATCGCGATGCGGAAGCCGTCGCCCTCCGCGCCGAGCCGGTTGGCCGCCGGGACCCGGGCATCGGAGAAGATCACCTGGCGGGTCGGTTGGGCGTTCCAACCCATCTTCTTCTCGTTGGCGCCGACGGAGATGCCGGGAGTGTCGGCGGGCACGATGAACGCGGAGATCCCGCGCGCACCGTCGTCGCCGGTCCGGGCCATGACGACGTAGACGTCGGTGGAGCCCGCGCCGGAGATGAACTGCTTGGCGCCGTTGAAGATGTAGTCGTCGCCGTCGCGAACGGCCTTGGTGCTCAACGCCGCCGCGTCGGAGCCGACCGCGGGCTCGGTGAGCGCGTAGCTGGCCAGCAGTTCCATCGCGGTCAGCCGGGGCAGCCAGCGATCGCGCTGGTCGTCGTCGCCGTAGCGGTCGATCATCCACGTCGCCATGTTGTGGATGGAGATGTAGGCGGCGATGGCGGGGCAGCCGGTGGCCAGCTGCTCGAAGATGCGCACGGCGTCGAGCCTGCGCAGGCCCGAACCGCCCACGTCCTCGCGCACGTAGATGCCGCCGAGGCCGAGCGGGCCCGCCTTGCGCAGCACGTCCACCGGGAAGTGCTTCTGCTCGTCCCACTCCAGCGCGTTGGGGGCGAGGAATTCGTCGGCGAAGCCGCGCGCGGTGTCGCGGATCGCCTTCTCGTCGTCGTCGAGGATGAACATCCGGGTCAGTCCATCGTCGGGATGACGAACGCGTTGCTCTCCTTGAGCCCGGCGGGCCAGCGCTGCGTCACCGTCTTGGTCTTGGTGTAGAAGCGGATCGAATCCGGGCCGTGCTGGTTCAGGTCGCCGAAGCCGGAACGCTTCCATCCGCCGAAGGTGTAGTACGCGATCGGCACCGGGATCGGCACGTTGATGCCGACCATGCCGACCTGCACGCGCGCGGCGAAGTCGCGGGCGGTGTCGCCGTCGCGGGTGAAGATCGCCACGCCGTTGCCGTATTCGTGCTCGTTGGCCAGCCGCAGGCCCTCCTCGTAGTCCTTGGCGCGGACCACGGTGAGTACCGGACCGAAGATCTCCTCGCGGTAGATCCGCATCTGCGGGGTCACCTTGTCGAACAGCGTCGCGCCGACGAAGTAGCCGTCCTCGGCGCCTTCCACGACCAGGCCGCGTCCGTCCACCACCAGCTCGGCGCCCTCGTCTACACCGATCTGGACGTAGTTGTTCACGCGGTTCACGCCGTCCTGGCCGACCAGCGGCCCGTAATCGGCGCCCGGGTCGTCGGAACGGCCGACGTTGAGCTTGTGCACCCGCTCGGTCAGCTTGGCCACCAGGCGGTCGGCGGTCTCCTCACCGACCGGGACGGCCACCGAAATGGCCATGCAACGCTCACCCGCGGACCCGTAGCCAGCGCCGATCAACTGGTCGGCGACGTCGTCGAGATCGGCGTCCGGCATCACGATCGCGTGGTTCTTCGCGCCGCCGAAGCACTGGGCGCGTTTGCCGTTCGCGGTCGCGGTCTCGTAGATGTACTGCGCGATGGGGGTGGAGCCGACGAAGCCGACGGCCTTGACGCGCGGATCGTGCAGCAGCGTGTCGACGGCTTCCTTGTCGCCGTTGACCACATTGAACACACCGGCGGGCAGACCGGCCTCGAGGAACAGCTCGGCCAGCCGCAGCGGCACCGACGGGTCGCGCTCGGAGGGCTTGAGCACGAACGCGTTGCCGGTGGCCAGCGCGGGACCGGCCTTCCACAGCGGGATCATGGCCGGGAAGTTGAACGGGGTGATGCCCGCGACGACGCCGAGCGGCTGGCGCATCGAGTACACGTCGATGCCGGTGCCGGCGCCCTCGGTGTATTCGCCCTTGAGCAGGTGCGGGATACCGACGGCGAACTCGATCACCTCGAGGCCGCGCTGGATGTCGCCCTTGGCATCGGCGATGGTCTTGCCGTGCTCGGAGGACAGCAGCGCCGCCAGCGAATCCATCTCGTCCTGCACCAGGGTGAGGAACTTCATGAGAACGCGCGCCCGCTTCTGCGGGTTGAACGCGGCCCATTTCGGCTGCGCGGCCTCGGCGTTCGCGATGACCGCCTCGACCTCGGATTTGCTCGCCAGCGGCACCCGCGCCTGCACCTGGCCGAGGTTGGGGTCGAAGACGTCGCCGAACTTGCCGGAAGCGCCCGGCACATGCTGTCCGCCGATGAAATGGGTGAGTTCGCGAACCATGCCAGTCCTGTTCTCGTAGCGATCGGGACACCGCGGTGCGGTATGCGGTCATCCTATAGTTGGACGTCCAAGTATCAGCAATGCCGGGAGGCCGATGTGATTCATCCCACGCCTACCGCTTCGGCAGGGGAACGACCGGATCGGCTTCCTTCTCCCGCCGCGGTCGCACCAGCCGGAACGCGCCCACCCCGAGCGTGATCGCGCCGAGCGCCACGACCACCGCCGCCGCGCCGAGCGAATCGCCGGTCCATTCCGAGACCGCCTCCCCCGCCGCCACCGCGATGGCCACACCGCCCCCGACGACGAGCACCGCCGACCGCTGGGTCGCGTACAACGCGAAGCAGACCACGGCGATCAGCGCCGTGATCCCGTAGGCCCAGGTCCGGCCATCGATGTCGAAACTCTGCGCGGCCGCGACGGACGTGACGATCGCGATCAGGTATCCCACCCGAATGTCGATCAGCGCGCCGATTCTGGTCAGCGCGAACCACGCGCCACCGAGCAGCAGTACCGCCATGCTGCCCCAGATGTCGTCGAGACCGATCACTTCGGTGAGGATTCCCGCGAGGGCCGCGGGCACGAAGCAGGCGCAGACCAGCATTCCGATCACCGAGGGCAGCGCGAGGTAACCGAGCACGGCGATCCCCGCTCCCGCCGCACAGGCGAAAACCCACGCGGCATCGGTGCTCGCGTTCTCGAGCGCGGTGCCGACGGACCCGGCGAGCGCGACGGACCCGAGCGCGAAGAGCACGGCCGCCAGCCTCGCGCGGGCACTGTGCGCGCTCGTGCGGCCGGTCGGCACCCCGGCGAGCAGAACACCCGCGAACAGCAGACCCGCCGACACGACGGCGAGCACGCCCACCCGGACCGGCCGGTCGAGCGCGTCCCAGGACGAGGCCGCCACCAGGGCGATTCCGCCGAACAGCAAGCCCGCTCCGACGTAGGAGGCGATTTCGGCGAGCACCTTCCCACGCGCCACCACCGCCGCCCGCTCGATGGCGAGTGCCGCGAGCACCGCGTCGGCCTGGTCGCGGGTCAGCACACGCTCGGCGACCAGCCGCCCCAACGCGGCTTCCGCCCTGTCGTCGCTCACCATGGGCCCAGTATGTCCGAGTCGGCCGCCCTGACAACACAATCGGCCGGAGCGGAGCATCGCGCACGGGTGCCACCGTCCGATCGTCACGGCGAAAGGCACCCAGCCCGGTACGCCTTCAACGTCGACCACCGCCGAAATCCGCCGGCCGTCGACCGAAACCGGCACAGCGGCAGCGACGCGGACAACCCGGCGGCGACGCTGGCGATGTGATCGCAGTCACCGTACGATTAGTTTGACGTCCTAGTATCGGGCGACAATGGAATCCCGAGAGGAATCCCGTGGCCGACAGCAGCGCGCTCTACGCGCCCACCCACCCCGTTCGCTTCGTCACCTCGGCGGCCCTGTTCGACGGGCACGACGCGGCGATCAACATCATGCGCCGCATCCTGCAGAGCCAGGGCGCGGAGGTGATCCACCTCGGCCACAACCGCTCGGTCAGCGAGGTGGTCGACGCCGTGCTCACCGAGGACGCCCAGGGCGTCGCGGTCAGCTCGTACCAGGGTGGCCACGTCGAGTACTTCGAATACCTCGCCGACGCCTTGAAGAAGGCCGGAGCCGAGCACGTGCGGATCTTCGGCGGCGGCGGTGGCGTGATCGTGGCGGAGGAGATCGCGCGACTGGCCGCATCCGGCGTGACCATCTTCTCTCCCGAGGACGGACAGCGACTCGGCCTGCCCGGCATGATCAATCAGTTGATCCGCGCCTGCGACATCGACCTCGCGACCGAGCCGCCGGTGCCGGACGCGGTGCTCTCCGGCGAACGCGCCGCCTTGGCGCGCGCCATCACCTGCCTGCAAGCGGACGCGCTGCCGGAGGCCGACCGGCGGAAGCTGGCCGAGGCCGCGGCGGCGCGCACCGTGCCGGTGCTCGGCATCACCGGGACGGGCGGCTCCGGAAAATCCTCGCTCACCGACGAATTGGTGCGCAGGCTGCGTTCGGATCAGCAGGACAAGGTGCGGGTGGCGATTCTCGCGGTGGATCCCACCCGGCGGCGCGGGGGTGGCGCACTGCTCGGCGACCGCATCCGGATGAACGCCCTCGACGGCGAGCACGTCTTCTTCCGCTCGCTGGCCACCCGCGGTGGACGCGAACTACCGGACAATATCGATCTGATCGTGACGGCCTGCAAGGCAGCGGGTTACGACCTGGTCGTCCTGGAGACCCCCGGCATCGGTCAGGGCGACGCCGCGGTGACCGACCACGTCGACGTGTCGATGTACGTGATGACGCCCGAGTTCGGCGCCGCCTCCCAGCTGGAGAAAATCGACATGCTGGACTACGCGGACGTGGTGGCGATCAACAAGTTCGAGCGTCGCGGCGCCGCGGACGCGCTGCGTGACGTGGCCAGACAGTTGATCCGCAATCGCGAGGAGTTCCATGCCGCACCGGAGGACATGCCGGTCTTCGGCACCAGCGCGGCGACATTCAACGACGACGGGGTGACCGCGCTCTACCAGCACCTGACGGGCCTGCTGGCCGGCCACGGCCTGCGGCTGGAGCCCGGCGCGCTGCCCCGGGTGGACACCCGCACGTCCACGCGCTTCGCCCAGCTCATCCCGCCCGCGCGGGTGCGCTACCTGGCCGAGATCGCCGAGACCGTGCGCGGCTACCACGCCGAGACCGCGGCGCAGGTCGCCGCCGCGCAACGGCTGCAACGCCTCGAGCAGGTGGCGGCCGAACTGCCCGCGGACACGGCCGTCGCCGAACTGGCCGAGAGCGCCCGCGCCGACCTCACGCCCGCCAACGCCGCATTGCTGGCCGAGTGGCCCGCCCTCGCCGAGTCCTATCGCGGGGAGGAACAAGTGGTCCGGGTGCGAGATCGGGAGATCCACACTCCGCTGCGCCGGGAGACTCTGTCCGGCAACTCCATTTCACGCGTGGCCTTACCTCGTTTCACCGATCACGGCGAGCTGCTGCGCTTCCTGCGCGCCGAGCACCTGCCCGGGTGGTTCCCGTTCACCGCAGGGGTGTTCCCGTTCAAACGGGACAACGAGGATCCGGCGCGGATGTTCGCGGGCGAAGGCGACCCGTTCCGCACCAACCGCCGGCTCAAGGTGCTCAGCGAGCATTCCGACGCGAAAAGGCTTTCCACGGCCTTCGATTCGGTGACGCTCTACGGCCACGATCCCGCCGAGCGCCCCGACATCTACGGCAAGGTCGGCACGTCCGGCGTGTCGATCGCCTCGCTCGACGACATGAAGGTGCTCTACGACGGTTTCGATCTGACCGCGCCGACCACCTCGGTGTCGATGACGATCAACGGCCCCGCGCCGACCATCCTGGCCTACTTCCTGAACACCGCGATCGATCAGGCGCTGGACCGCTTCGCGGCGGAGCAGGGGCGCCCGCCGACCGACACCGAGGCCGCCGACCTGCGCGCCCGCACCCTGGCCACGGTGCGCGGCACGGTGCAGGCCGACATCCTCAAGGAGGACCAGGGCCAGAACACCTGCATCTTCTCCACCGAGTTCAGCCTGCGCATGATGGCCGACATCCAGGAATGGTTCGTGCGCAACGGCGTGCGCAATTTCTATTCGGTGTCGATCTCCGGCTACCACATCGCCGAGGCGGGTGCGAACCCGATCAGCCAGCTGGCATTCACCCTGGCCAACGGCTTCACCTATGTGGAGGCGTATCTCGCGCGCGGCATGCACATCGACGACTTCGCGCCGAACCTGTCGTTCTTCTTCTCCAACGGGATGGACCCGGAGTATTCGGTGATCGGCCGGGTGGCCCGCCGCATCTGGGCCGTCGCCATGCGGGACCGCTACGGCGCCAACGAGCGGTCGCAGAAGCTGAAGTACCACATCCAGACCTCCGGCCGGTCGCTGCACGCGCAGGAGATGAACTTCAACGACATCCGCACCACACTGCAGGCGCTGATCGCGATCTACGACAACTGCAACAGCCTGCACACCAACGCCTACGACGAGGCGGTCACCACCCCGACCGAGGAATCGGTGCGCCGCGCCCTGGCCATCCAGCTCATCATCAATCGGGAGTGGGGGGTCGCGATGAACGAGAACCCGCTGCAGGGCAGCTTCCTGATCGACGAGCTCACCGATCTGGTCGAGGAGGCCGTGCTGGCCGAGTTCGAGCGGATCAGCGAACGCGGCGGCGTGCTCGGCGCGATGGAGACCGGCTACCAGCGCGGCAAGATCCAGGACGAATCGATGCGCTACGAACAGCGCAAGCACGACGGTTCGCTGCCGATCATCGGGGTGAACACCTTCCGCAACTCCCACGACGAGCCGCACCGGGAGCTGGAGCTGGCACGCGGCACCGAAGCGGAGAAGCAGTCGCAGCTGCGGCGGGTGCGCGAGTTCCAGCAGCGCAACCGGGACAGCGCCCATGCCGCACTCGCCCGGCTCGAAGCGGTCGCCCGCACCGACGACAATATTTTCGAGGTGCTGATGGAGGCCGCCCGGGTGTGCACGTTGCAGCAGATCACCGACACGTTCTTCACCGTCGGCGGGCAGTACCGCCGCAACGTGTGAGCCGGTCGCCGCACGCACCTCGAGCCGGTGCGCCCGCATCGGCCGCTAGGCCCGGCTCGCGCGAGGGACCCGGGCGGGCACCGTGAATCCGGCCGGTGCCGCCGCGCGGGGCGGCTCCCGCGGATAACGGGCCCGCCGTGTGCGGGGCATGTGACAATCGCCGAGCAAACCTTCGGCGCGGTTGGGATGGCAGACATGGAGCTCTCGGGTATTCGGATCATCGACGCACACATCCACCAGTGGGATCCGTTCACCACACCGCGAGATTTCAGCGCCTTGGCGAAGCTGTTCCGGCTGCTGCCGGTCCCGGTGGACGCGGCCAAGCGCCTCGCACCGCGGCGCGACCGCGAGTTCGTCGGAGATCCGGCCGCCTACCTGCGGCCCTACCTCCCGTTCGACTACCGCGCCGACGCCGGCAACGCGCCCATCGAGGTGATCGCGCACATCGAGGTCGAATGGTCGCAGCGGGGACCGCTGGGGAAAGCCGGGGAAACCGCCTGGGTGGCCGGGCTGCCACTGGAGGCGGCCCCGCGGCTCGGCGCGATCCTCGCGGGCGGCGACCCG
Source organism: Nocardia arthritidis NBRC 100137 (assembly GCF_001612765.1). GTDB lineage: Bacteria > Actinomycetota > Actinomycetes > Mycobacteriales > Mycobacteriaceae > Nocardia > Nocardia arthritidis. The sequence continues at coordinate 78,269 of NZ_BDBB01000025.1, read as the reverse complement.
GCCGACCCGGCGTTCGCGCAGCTGCTCGACGCGCACGCGGCCGCGTCACCGCTGCTGCGCGGTGTCCGCACCATGGTCGCCCACCATCCCGATCCGGGCGTGCGATCGTTCACCGACGCGCCCGGCAAGCTCACCACCAAGGAATTCCTGGACGGCTTCGCGCGGCTGGCCGAGCGCGGCCTCTCGTTCGAAGCGTGGGTGTACTCGCACGCCATTCCGGACGTCACGGCGCTGGCCGAACGCTATCCCGAGGTGCCGATCGTGCTGAACCACCTCGGGACCCCCGCGGGCATCTTCGGCGCGGTCGGCAAACACACCGGTACCAATCCCGGCCTGCGCAGGCAGCTGCTGGTGCGGTGGCGCGACGATCTCGCCGCACTGGCCGCGCGCCCGAACGTGAGCGCGAAGGTGAGCGGACTGATGATGCCGATCCTGGGCCACCCGATCCCGCCGAGGGGCACGCCGACGCCCACGGGGCACCTGCTCGACCGGATCGGCCCGCTGGTCGAGCACGCGCTGGACGTCTTCGGCGCGGACCGTCTCATCTGGGGCTCGAACTTTCCCGTGGACAAGCCGGTCACCAGCATCGGCAACAGCATCGAGGCGATCGCTACCGCCGTCACCGGCCACGGCGGCGGACGGACGGAATTGGAGCAGGTCTTCCGGACCACCGCCCAGCGCGTCTACCGGATCGCGGACTGAACCAGAACCGGCGACCGGGACCGTCGATCATGTCGGTGCCCGTGGTTACCATCGGCCGCGTGAAAGTTACCGGCACCTTCTCTGTGAGCAATTTCGTCCCGACCGAGGTGGTGCCCGATCCCACCATCGCTACCGCGCTGCCGGTCGGCGTCGCCCTCATCACCAAGCAGTTCGCCGGCGCGATCGACGGCCGCTCCTCCACGATCTTCACCGCCGCGTTCGACCAGGCCACGGGCGTGGGAAGCTACACGGCGATGGAGTCGTTCGAGGGCGCGCTCGACGGTGCCGCGGGCACCTTCAACTTCCTGCACGTCGCGAGCACCACCGGCGCGGACCGCACGAACGAGTTCTGCGTGATCGTCCCGCACAGCGGCACCGGTGACCTCGTGGGCATCACGGGCACGGGCGGAATCGGCGTGGACGCCGACGGCACGCACCACATCTGGTTCGACTACGACCTGGGTTGAGCCGCCCGGGCGAGTTGCGCGGTGAGCGTGCCGCGCGCGGTCGCCAGGGACGGCCCGTACCAGGTGAGGGCCCGGCCCTCCACCAGCGCGACCGGGATATCCGGAAACGCCTCGGGCCCATCATCTCCGGTGAAGACATACGGCTCGTCGGGCAGCACCGCGAGGTCGACGCCCACGGTCAGCTCGGCCTCGGTGAGGCGCGGATAGCGATCGGGCCGATCGGCATGCACCAGCCGCAGGCCCAGGCGGTGCGCGATGTCCCCGGTGAACGTGTTCCGGCCGACCACCATCCACGGATCGCGCCAGACCGGAATGACGGCGGCTCGGGCGGGTTCGGGCGGCGGTGGCGCCCAGGCGGATTCGGCTTCGGCCAGCCATGCCGGAACACCGGCGCCGAGCACCTCCACGCAGAGCCGGGTGAGCGAGACCATGGCCTCGTCGACCGTCTCCACCTCGGTGACCCACACCGCGACGCCGGCCGCGCGCAGCCGCTCGACATCGATGCGACGGTTCTCCTCTTTGTTGCACAGCACCAGGTCCGGGGCGAGTTCGATGATGCGCCGCACATCCGGGTTCTTGGTCCCGCGGACCCGTTCGACCGCCAGATCGGCGGGGTGCGTGCACCATTGCGTGGCGGCGACCAGGACTTCCGGGCAGGTGTGCGCCACCGCCTCGGTCAGCGACGGAACGAGCGACACCACCCGGCGCGGGGGTGTGCGGAGGTCCACGGGGGTACCGAGGTCGTCGCGAGGCAACCCGGACGCTGGGCTCTTCCCTGCCACACGGTCAGCCTATAACAGGAGATCTGCGCTGCTCGGCGCTCTCTTCCGGCTGGAGGAGACCGGGGCGACCGTTGGGCAAGTTCGGCGCAAGGGCAGCGTCCGGGCGTCACTGGGGCAGTTCCGTGCCGAGTTCCGCTGCGCGAGACTGGATAACGGCACCCGGTGTCGGGAAGTCTCCGGTCCCTTCGCTCCGCCGGTATCGATCCCGCCCCGACAGACCGGCGGTAACCGACAGCCCCGACGCTGGGTGCCCACCAATGTCAGCGGTCGAACAGCCGATAGAGCGCGGTGAGTTCGCGCAGCCCGGTCGCGGCGGTCGTCTCGTCGGCCGAGGTCATCCGCAGCGCCTTGCGCAGCAGCATCGAATCCAGATCCTCAGGGGCCGGGCGGAATTCGACCGCGGGCAGGTCCGGCAGTGGAATGCGCTCACCGTAGGGGTCATCGGAAGCAGGCGCTCGCGGCTCGCGTTCGATACCGCCGATCAGGGTGTCCAGGTCCAGGCCGCGGAGGGTCAGGATCTCGCGCGGGTGTTCGTCGAGCCGCTCGGCCAGCAGGTAGCAGACCGCCGCCACGTGCTTGCACGGCCAGCCGGGGTCCGGGCAGGTGCAGGTGAAATCCAGCTCCGCCGCGGTGCTCGGCAACAGCACCGGTCCCAGCCCGCTCGGCAACGCGCCCGAGGCGATCTCGGCGAGCATGCCCGGAGCCGAGCGGATGGTCTCGATGAGTTCCTCGAGTTCGTCCTCGCGCAGCGGGCGCACGGTGAACACCGCGGTGAAAGGGCGCGGTTGACTGCCCTGCACTTCCGCCGTCACCGCCCCCGGCTCGATCCGGTAGTTCACCACCTGACCGGACCTGGCGTAATTGCGGCCGCGCGCCAGCCGGCCGGGCTCCGCCATCCGCTCCACCGCTTCCACCAGCGCCTTGCCCCACCAGGTGCGCCCGAAGCCGCCGCGCCTGCTGCGAGCTTCCACGCCACCGCGCACCGGCAGCTTCTTGCCGTACTCGGAGTAGTCGACGAAAGGACTCATTCGCCCACCGCCGCCGCGCCGAGGGTGAACAGGTCGCGCAGTTCGTCGGTGCTCATCTCGGTGATCCAGTTCTCGCCCGCGCCCACGGCCAGATCGGCGAGTTGCCGCTTGCCGTTGATCATCTCGTCGATCCGCTCCTCGATCGTGTCCACGCAGACCAGTTTGCGCACCTGCACATTGCGCCGCTGGCCGATCCGGAAGGCGCGGTCGGTGGCCTGGTTCTCCACCGCGGGATTCCACCAGCGGTCCAGGTGCACCACGTGATTGGCGGCGGTGAGATTGAGCCCGGTGCCGCCGGCTTTGAGCGACAGCAGCATCAGCGGCGGGCCGTCCGGCGCCTGGAATCCGGTGACCATCGCGTCGCGCTTCTTCTTCGGCACGCCGCCGTGCAAGAACGGGATCGCGGCGCCGAACCGTTCGGCCAGGTAGGGCGCGACCAGTTCGCCGAATTCCCGGAATTGCGTGAACAGCAGCGCCTTCTCGCCGTCGGCCAGCACCGCGTCCACGACATCCTCGACGAGGGCGAGTTTGCCGGAACGGTGCGCACCGCGGTGCAGCACACCCGAGCCGTCGCCCAGGAAATGCGCGGGATGGTTGCACACCTGCTTGAGCCGGGTGAGCGCACCGAGCACGGCGCCTTTGCGCGCCATACCCTTGGCGTCCTTGATCTTGGCCAGCATGTCGTCCACGACCGCCTGGTAGAGGGCGGCCTGCTCGACGGTGAGGTTGGCCCGCACGGTCATCTCGAGTTTCTCCGGCAGGTCGCTGATCACCGTGGGGTCGGTCTTCACCCGGCGCAGCACGAACGGCTGGGTGAGCCAGCGCAGGCGGCTGATCGCGTTCTGGTCGCGTTCGCGCTCGATGGGCACCGCGAAGCGGGCGCGGAACGACTGGGCGCTGCCGAGCACCTTCGGCATCGCGAAATCCATGATGGAGCGCAGCTCTTCCAACCGGTTCTCCACCGGAGTGCCGGTCAGCGCCAGCCGATGCCGCGCGGGCAGCGACCGCGCCGCCCGCGCCTGCCGCGTTCCCGCGTTCTTGATGTGCTGCGCTTCGTCCAGGACCACGCGGTCCCAATCCTGTCTGCCGAGTTCCTCGGCGTCGCGCGCGAGCAGCGCGTAGGTGGTGACCACCAGATCCGCGGCGGCGACCGTCTCGTCGAGATCGGCGCCTGCCCGCCGTCCCGCACCGTGGTGCACCCACACCCGCAGGTCGGGCGCGAACCGTTCCGCTTCGCGCTGCCAGTTGCCGACCACCGACATCGGGCACACCAGCAAGGTCGGGCCGGGTCGCTCCGGCTCGGAGGCGGTCTCGCGCTCGTGGACCAGCAGGGCGAGCACCTGGACCGTCTTGCCCAGGCCCATGTCGTCGGCCAGGATCGCGCCGCACCCCATCCTGCTCATGGTGGCCAGCCAGGCCAGGCCGCGTTCCTGGTAGGGGCGCAGCTGGGCCTTCAGGCCGACGGGCGGGGCGAGCGTTTCGGGCTCGCGCGTGCGATCGAGCAGGTCCTCCACCCATCCCGAGGCCGTGACCTCGGTGATCGGCACCTGCGGCACCCGGGAGACCGCGATCTCACCGAGCATGTCCGCGAAGGTGACCGGTGAGTCGTCGGCATGCGCGGCGACATACCGGGCCGCGGCGGCCAGCGCCTTGTGATCGGCTTGCACCCACTGACCGCGCAGCTGGACCAGATCGGACTTGCCGCGCACCAGGCGTTCCATCTCGGCCCGGGTCAACACCATGTCGCCCAGCGCCAGCTCCCAGCGGTAGGACACCAGGCCGCGCAGACCGACCGTGCTCTGCGCGGCGGGCACCGCGCTGTCCACCCGCAGCCGCATGCTCGGCTCCGCGACACTCCAGGCGCGCGGCAGCAGCAACCGGACTCCCGCGGCGTGCAGGGCATTCGCACCGTGCGCGACCAGATCGAGCACCACTTCCGTGGGCAGCAGCAGATCCATGCTGCGCGGATCGCTCGGCAGATCACGCAACCTCGGATACGCGCGCCCGGCCGCCCCGAGCTTGTCCCCCGCGATCCGCACCAGATTCGGATCTTCGTGCAGCGGAACCGTTCTGGGCGCCTCACCGGTCAGGCGCAGGCAGACCTCCAGCCGCCACAGCGCCACCGATTCGTCGGCGAGGCCGAGTTCGCCGTCCGGTTCCAGCAGCCGCAGCACCAGTTCCGGCTCGTCGCCGGTCAGGCTGGCCCGCCAGCGCTCCAGCACCTCGGCGACCTGATAGCTGCCGTTGTCCAGCGGAGTGTCGCCGACCAGGGCGGCCACCAGGGGATGCGGCGAGTCCGGCGGTTCGGCCAGTGACCGGGCGATCGGATCGGTGAGTTCGGTGACCATGTCGTCGAGCAGCGCGACCGGACGCCCGGCCACCCGCAGCGCCTCCGGCATGGCGACCGCCAGTTCGGCCAGCCAGGCTCGTTGCCGCTCCCCGCCGACCAACCGCCAGCGCACCCACCACTGGCCGTCCTCCCTGCGCAGATCCGGCACGACACGCCCGGCGCGCACCCAGCGTTCGATGCCACGGGCGACGTGCGCGAGGTAACGCAGATCCCCGGACACCAACTCCACGGGCAACCGCTGCCGGAGGGCCTCCGCCGCCGCGACCGGGGCCAGCGCGTGCGCGCGGACCTGCTCGGTACCGGCGACGCCGTTCGCGACGACCAGGACCTCGGCACGGTGCCGGAACTTCGACGCCCGCAGCACGCGGCCCAGCGGATCGGGCAACTCCGCGGACGTCGCGGCGACCGGTGCGTCGTGCCAGAGCAGCAACCCGGATCCCGGCGACCACAGTCCGTGCAGCATCACCCCATCCAAGCAGGCGGCTCCGACACGACCGCGCACACCGCGGCCCGAGCGTTGTGGATTTCTGCGCGATACCGGAACATACTGGAATATCCGCAGGTCATCGCAGAATAATCGCAGCTCGGCGTCAACGAAGCGGAGGAAGCAGCATGACAATTCTGCTCCAGGTTCTCGAGCAGAGCTTCACACCGACGACCGCGTGGGAACGGCGCAAATTCACCTTCGTGCACGCCGACAAGATCGTCGGCATGCGGCTGGACGGGCAGTGCGGCGTGTGGCTGGACCTGTCGCGTCCCGGCGAATCCCAGCGGCTGGCCCACACCGCCGACCCGCGCGAGGCGATCACGTTCCTGCTCACCACCTTCGCCAAACTCGCCGAATGCGAAGAGCGCGGCGGCTCGTGGGTGATCGGGCACGACGGAACGCATATCGAGTCGATCGCGGCCACCCGGTTCCCGCCGCGCGCCAGCGAGGTCACCGACGACGGCCTCCTGGCGCGCGCCTGGCTGTAGTGCCTTTACAGCGGCGGGTCAGCTACCTGTCGCTACCGGCCGTTTCGGATCGTTCGACCACTGCGACCACGACCCGGGATACAACGCCGCCTCCACACCGACGATGGCGAGCGCCGCCACCTGGTGCGCCGCTGTGACGCCGGAACCGCAGTACACGGCCACCGGCCCGGAACCGAACCCGGCGAAACGGTCGCGCAGTTCCGGTACCGCGCGGAAGCGCCCCTCGGCGTCGAGATTGTCGGCGGTCGGGGCGCTGAGCGCACCGGGGATGTGCCCCGCGCGGGGGTCGATCGGCTCCACGTCACCGCGGAAGCGCTCGCTCGCGCGGGCATCCAGCAGTACGCCCTTCCAGCGAGCGGCCGCGTCGGCGTCGATCACGGGCAGGTGCCCTGGGCTCAATTCGACATCTCCGGGCTCCGGGTCGGGCTCGGCGCCGGTCGCGACGGAGCCGCCCGCGTCCACCCAGGCGGGCAGTCCGCCGTCGAGGATGCGCACGTCCGCGACTCCCGCCCAGCGCAGCAGCCACCAGGCGCGGGCGGCGGCCATGCCACCGGTGGCGTCGTAGACGACCACCGGATCGCCCTGGCGCAGACCCCAGCTGCGCGCGCACTTCTCCAGTTGCGCGAGATCCGGCAGTGGATGCCTGCCGCGCGCGGGTGACGGCGGCGCGGCCAGTTCGGTCTCCAGGTCGACGAACACCGCACCGGGAATATGGCCGTCGAGATAGTGCTGGGGGCCGTCCGGGTCGCCCAGTGCCCATCGGACATCCAGCAGCCGAAGCCGCTTGTCCGCCAACGCTTCCCGAAGCTCTTCCGGTGAGATCAGTACCGCGCTCAACTCAGCTCCTCGTCCCGAATGACGTCCTCGCGCACCGACTCCCCCACCCTACGCACCGGATGTGCCGATTTCGCCGTACTCTCGCCTCGCGTGCCACCGTCCGGTCCAAGTCAGTCCAGTTTCGCGGCACTGGCAGGCGACACACCCTCGTGACCAGCGGCAATATCCGACCGATGTCGAACGTTTCCGCCGCAGCCACCGCGACACCGGCGCCCGAACGGTCGCCGGCCGGACCGGCGCCGGCGATCAGCGCGGGCATGGTGACCGCGCTGGTCGGTTTCACCAGCTCGTTCGCCGTGGTGCTGAGCGGGTTGACCGCGGTGGGGGCGAGCCCCGCGCAAGCCGCGTCGGGCCTGCTCGCGCTGTGCGTCACGCTGGCGATCGGCATGATGGCGCTGAGTTACCGCTACCGGATGCCGATCACGCTGGCCTGGTCCACGCCGGGCGCGGCGCTGCTGGCGGGGGCGGGCGCGGTGGAAGGCGGCTGGCCCGCCGCGATCGGGGCGTTCGTGATGGCCGGAGCGCTGATCGTGGTCACCGGACTGTGGCAGCGGCTGGGCGGGCTGGTGGCGGCGATCCCCGTCGAGATAGCGCAGGCCATGCTGGCCGGGGTGCTGCTGCCGCTGTGCCTGGCGCCGGTCCGGGCGGTGCAGACGAGTCCGGCGGTGGTGGCGCCGGTGATCCTGGTCTGGCTCGTGCTGCAACGGTATGCCCAGCGCTGGGCCGTGATCGCCGCCTTCGTGACCGCCGCGGCCTGCGCCGCGATCAGCATCGCGGCGGGGCACCGGCGCCTCGACGTCGGCGCGATGGCGCCCCGGCTGGAACTGACGCTGCCGCACTGGAGCTGGCAGGCGTTGATCGGCGTCGCGGTCCCGCTCTACATCGTCACCATGGCGTCGCAGAACATCCCCGGCACCGCGGTGCTGGCCTCGTTCGACTACCGGGTGCCCTGGCGCGCGGCGATGACCGTCACCGGACTCGGCACCGTCATCGGTGCGCCCGCGGGCGGACACGCGATCAATCTCGCCGCCATCAGCGCCGCGCTCTCGGCGGCCCCCGCGGCGCATCCGGACCCGAAGCGGCGCTGGATCGCCGCGTTCACCGCGGGCGTGTCGTATCTGTTGCTCGCGCTGGGCTCGGCCGCGCTGGTCACGCTGATCGCGACCGCTCCGGCGGGCACGCTGGAAACCGTCGCCGGTCTCGCGCTGCTGGCGACCCTGGCCGCGGCCCTCGGGGCGGCACTGCGCTCCGAGCACCGCGAGGCGGGCGTCGTGACCTTCCTGATCGCCGCCTCCGGGGTCGGCTTCGCCGGCATCGGCGCCGCCTTCTGGGCGTTGCTCGCGGGGTTGATCGTGCGAAAGGTCCTGCGCTAGGGCGCGCTACTCGGTCAGGGCGGCCTGGAAGCGGCGCATTCCGTCGAGCCAGCGATCGTAGTCGGAACCCTTGTGGCGGTACATCTTCAGCACCTCGGGATGCGGGAGGATCAGGAAGCGCTCGTCGGCCACCCCGGCGAGCACGATCTCGGCGACCTCCTCCGGGGACAGCACCGCGCCCGCGCTGGTGACGGCCTTCACCGCGAGTTCCGCCTCGGCGGCGTGCTCCGGCGGAACGAGGCCGCCGTGCAGCAGTCGCGTGTCCACGCCCATCGGGCACACGCAGCTCACCCGGACCCCCCGGTTGCCGTAGGTGACCGAAAGCCATTCGGCGAAACCGACGGCCGCGTGCTTGGACACCGCGTAGGGCGCCGATCCGAGCTGGGTGAGCAAGCCCGCAGCCGACGCCGTGGCGACGAAGTAGCCGCCGCCCCGCGCCAGCCATCCGGGCACCAGCAGCCGCGCGGCGCGCACGTGGGCCATGACGTTGACCTCCAGCGCCTCCGCCCACTGCTGGTCGGTGCTGTCCAGCCCCGCGCCGCCGCCGATGCCCGCGTTCGCGAAGTACACGTCGACCGGACCGAACTCCGCCTCGGCGCGATCGATCAGAGTACGGATCACCGCCTCATCCGCCACATCCCCGCCGACCGCGACCGCGCCGGGCCCGAGCGACTCCGCGACCCGCACCGCACTCGCCTCGTCGAGGTCGGCGAGCACCACGCGCGCACCGGCGGCGACGAGCCGGGCGGCCAAAGCCGCCCCGATCCCCGCGCCCGCCCCCGTGACAATGGCAACTCTGCCCGAAATCTCCATTCCCGCACCCTAGCGGGGCGTCACCGGGGCTCTGCCGGGAATCCGCCGACCACCTCGTACCGAGGCCTCAGCTCGATTTCGCCAGGCGGTCCAGCAGCGGAGCGGTGCGCGGACCCACCAGTTCGCGCATCACCAGCGCCATGTTGGTGCGCTCGACGCCGGGAATCTTGAGGATCTGCCCGGCGATGCGATACAAGTCGTCGGCGTCCCGGGCGACCACGCGCACCGTGAGATCGGTGAGCCCGGTCATGCCGCATACCTCGGTCACTTCGGGCACCTCGGCGAGTTCGTCCACCACGGAGTCCAGGCGGTGCTGGTCGACGACGACCGCGACGAACGCCGCGAGCGGATAGCCGAGCGCGCGCGGTTCGACACGCCGCTCGAAGCTGCCCAGCACGCCCCCGGCCTCCCAGCGGGACAACCGGGCCTGCACGGTGTTGCGGGACAGGCCGAGCCGCGCGGCCAGCTCGACGCCCGTCGCCCGGGGATTGGCGACCAGTTCCAGTAACAGCCTGGCGTCGGTGGCGTCCAGGCTCACGCCGGCGTTTTCTCTGGTCATACCACGCAGTATGACATCCTGCCGCAGGTCGCAATTGAGCATTCTGCTCATCCACGGGTCGGCCACTTGCGCAGTTCGCATTCAGGGGGATGCTGTGAGGTAAGACACATCATCGATGTGCCGACCACCTGGTGAGGAGGCGAACACCATGCCGGGCAAACCCGAGTTTCCGGTGCAGTTGGTGCAGCCGGACGGTCGCCGTGTCCTCGATCGTGAGCACGCGGCGCTCGTCGCCGACGTCGGGCCCGACGAGTTGCGGGCGCTGTACGAGGACATGGTGGTCGCCCGCCGGATCGATGTCGAGGCCACCACGCTGCAACGGCAAGGCCAGCTCGGCCTGTGGGCGCCCATGCTCGGACAGGAGGCCGCCCAGGTCGGCTCCGCGCACGCGCTGCGTCCCGACGACTACGTCTTCTCCAGCTATCGGGAGACGGCGGTCGCCTACTGCCGAGGCGTGCCGCCCACCGATCTCACCCGCCTGTGGCGCGGCGTAGCCCACCATTGCTGGGATCCACACGCGGTGAACATGACCAACCCCAATATCGTGGTCGGCTCCCAGGGCCTGCACGCGACCGGCTACGCGTTCGCGGCGCACCTGGACGGCGCCGAGATAGCCACCATCGCCTACTTCGGCGACGGCGCCAGCAGCCAGGGCGATCTGGCCGAAGCGCTCGGGTTCGCCGCGACCTGGAGCGCGCCCGTCGTGTTCTTCTGCCAGAACAACCAGTGGGCGATCAGCGCCCCGGTGCGGGTGCAGAGCGCGACACCGATCGCCCGCCGCGCCTACGGCTACGGCATGCCGGGCACGCAGGTCGACGGCAACGACGCGCTCGCCGTGCTCGCCGTCACCAGGCAGGCGGTGGCCAGGGCGCGCTCCGGCGGCGGCCCGTCGTTCATCGAGGCGCTCACCTACCGGATGGGCCCGCACACCACGGCGGACGATCCCACCCGTTACCGCTCGGCCGCCGAGACCGAGCAGTGGGCGCGGCGCGATCCGATCGACCGGATGCGCAGGCTGCTCGAGCGCGAGGGCCATTGGGACGACGCGTTCGCGAGCCGGGTCGCCGAGCGGTCGGACGCGGTGGCCCGAGCGGTGCGCGCCGCGACCATCGACACACCCGATCCCGCGCCGAGCGAGCTGTTCGAGCACGTCTACACCACCCCGCATCCGCTGATCACCGAACAGCGGAGGGCGTACACGGAGTACCTGGCCGGTGATCCCGGCGGGGCTTCCGCACGAGGAGAAGGAGTCCCGCGATGATCACCACCTTCGCCGCCGCGCTCAACACCGGCCTGCGCCGCGCGCTGGAGGACGATCCGAAGGTCCTGCTGATGGGCGAGGACATCGGCCGCCTCGGCGGGGTGTTCCGGGTGACCGACACGTTGCAGAAGGACTTCGGCGACAACCGCGTCATCGATACCCCGCTGGCCGAATCCGGCATCATCGGAACGGCTTTCGGCATGGCGCTGCGCGGATACCGGCCGGTGTGCGAGATCCAGTTCGACGGTTTCGTCTATCCGGCCTTCGACCAGATCGTCTCGCACGTTGCCAAGATCAACTATCGAACGCAGGGCAAAGTCCACGCTCCCTTGACGATTCGCATACCGTTCGGCGGCGGCATCGGCTCGGTGGAGCACCACTCCGAATCACCCGAAGCCTATTTCGCGCATACCGCCGGGCTGCGCGTGGTGACACCGAGCAACCCGGCCGACGCGTACTCGATGATCCGCCGGGCGATCGCACTGGACGATCCGGTCATCTTCTTCGAGCCCAAGCGCAGGTACTGGGACAAAGCCGACGTCGACTTCGTCGCGCTCGACCGCGACGGCGGCCTGCCGCTGGATCGCGCGCGCGTGTGCACCACGGGATCGGACGCGACCGTCGTCGCCTACGGCGCAACCGTGGCCACCGCGCTGTCGGCCGCGCAGATCGCCACGCGGGAGGGCCACTCACTCGAGGTGATCGACCTGCGCAGCCTGTCGCCGATCGACTTCGACACCATCGAGGAGTCGGTCGCCAAGACCGGGCGGCTGATCGTCACGCATGAGGCGCCGGTATTCGCGGGGCTGGGCGCCGAGATCGCCGCGCGGATCACCGAACGCTGCTTCTACCACCTGGAAGCGCCCGTGCTGCGCGTCGGCGGATTCGACATCCCCTACCCCCCGGCTAAGCTCGAGAAGCACCATCTGCCCGATCCCGACCGCATTCTCGACGCGGTCGACCGCTCCCTCGCCGCGTGAGGCGGGGTTCGCCGTAGTGAGAGGTGCCGCGTGGAAAACCCTGCCCGCCAGGACCTTCCGTCGTCCGTGCTGGAGTTCCGGCTGCCGGACCTCGGGGAAGGCCTGACCGACGCCGAACTGGTGTCGTGGGCGGTGGCCGTGGGCGACGTGGTCGAGTTGAACCAGACCATCGCCGAGGTGGAGACGGCCAAGGCGGTCGTCTCGTTGCCGTCACCGTTCGCCGGCCGGGTGGTCGAATTGCTGGCGCGGCCGGGCGACACCGTCGCGGTCGGCGCGCCGCTCATTCGCGTGCGGGCAGCCGGAGCGGACGACGCGGTGAGCGACACGGGCCGCACTTCCGTCCTGGTCGGCTACGGCCCCGAAGCGGAGGCGACGTCGCGGCGGCGTCCTGTCGGGCCGCCCTCGCACAGCGTTTCACCGCCCGGCGAGGCGGACACCGAGCCGCGACGACCGGGTAACGCGGCAGCGACGCCCGCCGCGCGAAAGCTGGCGCGCGAACTCGGCTTGGATCTGTGGTTCATCGCGGGTTCCGGGCCGGGCGGCGCGGTCACCGTCGAGGACGTGCGCGGCGCGGTGCCCGTCTCACAGCCCCATCCGGCCCCTCCGGCCACCGTGCCCGGCGCGGACAGCGAGGTGGTCCGCCCGTCCGTGCGCGAGGAACGCACTCCGATCAGCGGCATCCGCAAGCGCACCGCGGCGGCGATGTCGAACAGCGCGCGCACCATTCCGCAGGCCGCCGCGTTCGTCACCGTCGACTGCACCGCCTCGATGGAACTCCTCGATCATCTGCGCAGCACGAAATCCTTCGCGGGCCTGGCTTTGACGCCCCTGGCGCTGGTCGCCAAGGCGGCGCTGGCCGCGCTGGCCGACTTTCCCGGCATGAATGCCTGCTGGGACGAGGCCGCTGGGGAGATCGTCACCAAGCACTACGTCAACCTGGGCATCGCGGTGGCCACCGAGCGCGGCCTGCTGGCCCCGAACATCAAAGAGGCGCAAACGCTGAGCCTGCGCGACCTCGCCCGCGAGATCGCCTGGCTGGCCGAGACCGCACGCGCGGGCGGCGCGACGACCGCTGAACTGCGCGGCGGCACGTTCACCATCACCAACATCGGCGTATTCGGCGTGGACACCGGCGTCCCGCTGGTCAACCCGGGCGAGTCCGCGATCCTGTGTCTCGGCTCGATCCGCAAGCAGCCGTGGGTCGTACGCGACGAGATCGCGATCCGGTGGGTGACCACCCTCGGCGTCGGCTTCGACCATCGCATGATCGACGGCGAGCAGGCGGCCCGCTTCCTGGCCGCCACCGCGGGGTTCCTGGAGGACCCGCTCACCCTGCTCGGCCGGGTGTGATGCCGTTCAGTCGGTGACCAGCGCCGCCGCGGCGGTGCGGATGACCTCCGGGATCTCGACCGGCTTGCGGGTCTCGGCGTCCACGTAGACATGTACGAACACACCGGTGGCGGACAGTTCCAGACCGCCGCCGGCCTCCCGGAAGATGGCCAGATCGTAGGTGATGCTGGAGCGGCCGAGCCGGGAGACGCGCAGGCCGACCTGCAACTGGTCCGGGAAGCTGATCGAGCCTTGGTACTGGCAGGAGGTCTGCGCCACCACGCCGAGCGCGGGCAGTTCGCGGATGTCGGTTCCGGTGGCGTGCATCAACCACGCGTTGACCGCGGTGTCGAAGTACGAGTAGTAGGTCACGTTGTTCACGTGCCCGTAGTGGTCGTTGTCGGCCCACCGGGTCGGCACCGGCCAGAGCACCGGATACTGCTGCGTCACCCGGCCGACGATAGCTCAGGGGGACGATGGGGTATCCATCGCGCCGCGTGCGGGGCCCTACGTGGCTACGCGCGCTCCCTCCTCCGGGCCTGACCGCACGCGGCTGTGCCGGTGGTCACGCGGAGAGACGCCGAAGTGCCGTTTGAACGCGGTGCTCAGCGCGAAGGCGCTGCCGTACCCGACCTGACGGGCGATGGCCTCGATGGTGGCGTCCGACTCCTGCAGCAGGTCGGCGGCCAGTGCCAGCCGCCATTCGGTGAGGAACGCCATCGGCGGCTCGCCCACCAGATCGGTGAACCGGCGCGCCAGCGCGGCCCGCGACACACCCACCGCCTCGGCCAGGCCCGCGACCGTCCAGCCGTGCGCCGGATTGTGCTGGAGCAGGCGCAGGGCCTTGCCGACCAGCGGGTCGCCGTAGGCGTGGTACCAGGCGGGCGCGTCGTTGCGGGCGAACCAGGCGCGCAGCGCGGCGATCAGCACCAGGTCCAGCAGGCGGTCCAGCACCGCGCTCTGCGCGGGCTCGTCCTTGGCCACCTCGTCGACCAGGATGTCCAACACCCGGCTGTCGAACTCGCCGCGCCGCAACACCAGCACCGACGGGAGCGCGCGCAGCAGGCGCTGGCCTGCCGCACCCGCGGACTCGTAGGTTCCGGTGACCATCAGGGTCGCTCCGTCCGGGTCGGTCCCCCACTGCCGGACACCCAGGCTGAGTGTCTCGCAGAGGATTTCACCCTGCGGCGTCTTCGTCACCTGACCGGGATGGATGACGATCTGCGGTTCGGTCGCCGGATCGTCGGCCACCGTGTACGGCGCGGGCCCGCGGAAGATCGCGACGTCGCCCGCGCCCAGCTGCCGCGGCGCGCCCTCGTCGGTGACGATCCACGCGCCACCGCGGATCATCGACAACACGGTCAGCGGGGCCTCGTCCTGGATGCGCAGCGACCACGGCGGATTCAGCAGCGAACACATCAGGAACGCGCCGCGGGCGCGGGGGCCTTCGAGCAGACTTGCGAGCGCATCCACGTGTCCAGAGTAGACGTGCCCAGAGTAGACGAATGCGCATGTTTATGCGCCGTCGAACCAAGATCCGTCTCTGACGCGACGACGTGCCCGCGCGGTGGCGGAGAGGGCCGTCAGCGGAAATCCGGAATGTCGCGGCCTCTCGAGACGTTGAAAACATAAACAGACCCGCTCGCGGACGTGGCGCGCAGAGCCGAGCGCCACGCACGGTCGCACGACCAGGTCAACGATGCCCTGAACCGCCGCCGCGGGCGGGGCTGGCTAGATCGGACGATCCGTCGGTACCGTCGAAATGGTGTTGAGCCCGACGGTCGATCGCCCGATCCGCGTCGCGCGCGCCGCGGTGTTCACGGTCTTCGCGTTGAACGGCTTCCTGCTCGCCATGTGGGTGGTGCACATCCCGGTCATCACCGACCGCACGGGCGTCTCGAAATCCATGCTGGGCATGTTCATCCTGCTGATGTCCGGGGCGGGTATCGCCGGGATGCGGCTGGCGGGTCCGCTCGCCGATCGGTTCGGTAGCAGGACGCTGGTCGGCACGGCCGCGTGCATCGCGTCGGTGGCCGTGGTCGGCCCCGGCCTCGCCACCGGACCGTTCACCTTGGCACTTGCCCTGGCCTGTTTCGGTTTCGGCAACGGCGCGCTGGACGTGTCGATGAATACCCAAGCGGTGCTGGTGGAACGGGCCTACCGACGTCCGATCATGGCCGCTTTCCACGCGCTGTTCTCCGGCGGCGGCCTGCTCGGCTCACTGCTGGGAGCCGCCACGCTGCGGGCGGGCTGGGATGTCCGGGTGACGCTGGTCCTCGCCGCGGTGAGCTGCGTCGCGCTGATCTTCACCCTGGTACCGCGGTTGCTGCGGGAAACCGAGTTCCACGACGTCATGTCGATCGGCTCCGACGCCGCGCGGTCGTCGGACCAGCCCGGCCATGACCGGATGACGCGCGATCACGTGACGACGCCCTTCGACGCCCGTGATCGCGGCCGAAAGGTGTTCGCGCTGGCCGCGATCGCCTTCGCCCTGCTGCTGGCCGAAGGGGTGGCCGCCGACTGGAGCGCCTTGCAGCTGCGCGAGCATCTGAACGCGGACGCGGCGACCGCGGCGCTCGCCTTCGGAGCCTTCTCCACCACGATGACGATCGGGCGTTTCGGCGCCGACCGGGTCAGCCACGCCTTCGGCCGGGTCGCGGTGGTGCGCTACGGCTCGCTCATCGCGGCCGCCGGCCTGGCGGTGATCGTCGTCTCGCCGTGGATTGCGCTGACACTGCTCGGCTGGACCATGGCCGGGCTCGGACTCGCGGGCGGCATCCCGCAGATCTTCACCGCGGCGGGGAATCTCGGCTCCACCGGGGCCGCTACCGACATGTCGCGGGTGTTCAGCATCGGCTATCTCGGACTGCTCGCCGGTCCCACGGTCATCGGCTGGCTCACCGCCGTGATGTCGCTGACCACGGCGATGGTCGTGCCGATGATCGCGATCCTGCTCTGCTGCCGGTACGCGAGCGTCGTCGCCACACCGCGTGCCGACTGACCGGATCAAAGATCCATGGTCAACTCGACCATCGGCACCTCATCGATGCCGGTACCCGTGGCTTCCTCGACTATCCGGCCGAGACTCCGGTATGCCCGCGGATGGTCGCGCCGATAGCCCACGAGGACGGCGGCGGATTCATCCGGGCTCAGCACCCGGGCCAGTGCCGGAATTCCGGAGTGCGCGCCGATACTCACGTGACAGCACGGTTCGGCGGCGAGATTGCGGAACCACTGCGCCTGTGTGCCGAAGCCGGACGCGATCACCACGCGGTCGCGGCTCGGCCGCGCCACCGTCTCCAGCACCACATAGCGTAAACGGCCCGAGCTGCGGCCGGTGTGCTCCAGCAGCAGGAGCCGCCCTCCGAACAGGAAGCCGAATCGAGCGCGAAACAGCGAGATCGGCGCACGCACGAACCATCTGGTCCGCAGCAACCGCGCGCCGACGCTCGTCATCGTTCCAGGCTAGCCGCGCACCTACTTGGGCGGCACCAGGCACAGGGTGATCGGCTCGGGCTTGGGGTAGACGATCGTGTCGTTCTCGGTCGCCTTCGCTCCGCACGCGGATTTGTCCGCGGTGCCGCGCACGATCCGGCCGATCTTGAAGTCCGCCGTCGACCCACAGGCCACCTTGGTGCTGGCGCCGAGGAAACCGCCGTCGATGCAGTCGCCCTCCTTGACGTTCAGCCGCAGGCACAGCGTGTATTCGTTGCTGCCGGTCTGGTAGTAGCTGGCGTAGTCCTTGGTGGCGCAGTCCGCGTTCGCGCCGTCGAGCCGTTGCGCCACCACGTAATTGGCTTCGGCATCGGAGCATTCCTTGGTTTCGAATTCCGCTTTGACGGTGGTGCCCGACAGCTTCGCGCACTGACCGATATCGATCTTCTCGCCGTCCGAACGGAACACGGTCCGACCGCCGATGACCAGCAGGCCGATCACCACGACGACACCCAGCACGGCGAGGATCTTGCCCACTCCGCCACCGCCGCTGCGATTCTGCTGGGGTGGCGGTCCCGGCGGCGGGAAACCCCCACCGGGATAGCCCGGCTGCTGCGGGAAACCTCCCTGCGGCGGATAGCCCGGCTGGCCGGGGTAGCCGGGCTGGGGCTGCGGCTGACCGGGATAGCCCTGCTGCCCGGGGAAGCCCTGTGGTGCAGCGGCAGGCGGTTGCTGCGGATAGCCGGGCTGCCCTGGCGGTGGATAGCCGGGCTGCCCTGGCTGCGGATGGTTCGGTGGTGTGGTCATGGATCCCCTCCCCGGGTCTCGCGTGGTTCCGTGCGCACAGGCGACGGGCGAACCCATGGAATCTAGCCGATCACTGCGAGCCGCGCCGGACCGGTGAACCGCCGCAACGGCTTCGGCGCACGCGAATTCTCACAGATACAGTCCCGGATTGACCGCATCCCGCGCGACGGCATCGATCCTGGCCTCGCCGTCACGCACCGCCACGAGCTCGGCCAAGGTCGCGCCGTCCGGATATGCGCCTGCCTCGCCCCGCTGCTCCCGGTCCAGCCAGGCCGCCGCCTCCACGCCGGACAGCCGCCCGATCTCGATCCGCGCCAGGCACCGGCCCGGCCGCGTCACCGCGGGGTGCAGGCGCGACAGGTCCTCGTTGGTGGTGATGGCGACGAGCACGTCCCGGCCCTGGCCGAGCATGCCGTCGGTCAGGTTCAACAGCCGCGAGAGTCCCTGCCCCGCCGCTTCCTTGGCTTCGCCACGGATCAGCTCGTCGCAGTCTTCCAGGACCAGCATCCGCCAGCGGGGCGCGTCGTCCTCGTCGGCATTGTCGACGCCCGCGGCCACGTCCATCAGATAGCCGGGCTTGCCGAACATCACCTCGGGATCGAGCACGCAATCGAATTGGCACCAAGCACCCCAAGCGCGTGCCAGCGCGCGCAGCGCCGTGGTCTTCCCCGTGCCGGGAGGTCCGTGCAGCAGCACCAGGCGGCCGCGGACGTCGGCGGCGCTGAGCGACATCAGGCGATCCATCGCGGTGGCGACCTCGCCCGTGTAGTTACCGCGGATCGACGACCACTCGGGCGCCGAGATCGAGCGCGCACGCCGCTGCGGGCCCTGGGTGTGCATGTGCCAGAAGCCCATCTCCACGGTGTCGCCCACCTCCGGCGGCGCTGCCGCATCCCGGATCGCCTCGGCGAGCAACTCGTCCGCGAGCGTCTCGGTGACGGCGGTGACCTCGACCATCGCCGAACCGCCCGACCAGCGCACCGACCGCAGCGACCAGCCGGGCCCCACCACCAGCGTCACCCCGCTGTCATTGTCGCGCACCGTGCGCACCACGCGGCCGCGGCCGGGACGCAGCGGCGCTTCCGGCCGCACCCGCTCCAGATGCGCGGTGCGCGCGCACGGCTGATCGCCGCGCAGGAACGGACCGAGCGCGAGGGCATCGATCGCGTCGCGGATCGAGTACGTGGAATCGACTACGACGGTCCACGGCAGCCGCTCGGCGGGATCGGCCGAGGGCTCCCCGGGACCGATCAACCGAAGAGGCTCATGACGTGCGGACACCCGGAGAATGATCCGGGGCGGCCTGCCGCGATGTCCATCGAATTACGAAAACGCCCCTCCACCGGAAAGGTGAAGGGGCGCTTCGCGGGAACCTCCGGCCTACAGCGCCTTCAGTTCCTCGGTGACTGCTCCGACGGACTTCTTGGCGTCGCCGAACAGCATGGAGGTGTGGTCGGCGTAGAACAGCGGGTTGTCGATACCGGCGAAACCACTGTTCATCGACCGCTTGAGCACGATGACGCTCTTGGCTTGGTCGACGTTGAGCACGGGCATGCCGTAAATCGGGCTGGAGGCGTCCTCGCGGGCCGCGGGATTGGTGACGTCGTTGGCGCCGATCACCAAGGCGACATCGGTGCGATTGAATTCGCCGTTGATGTCGTCCATTTCCTTGAGCGCGTCATAGGACACCTCGGCCTCGGCCAGCAGCACGTTCATGTGACCGGGCATGCGACCGGCGACCGGGTGGATGGCGTATTTGACCTCCACACCCTTGGCCTCCAGCAACGAAGCCATCTCCTTGACCGCGTGCTGCGCCTGCGCGACCGCCATGCCGTAACCCGGCACCACGATCACCTGGTTGGCGTACGCCATCTGGATCGCGGCGTCCGCGGCGGAAGTGGCCTTGGCCTGCTTCTGCTCGCCGCCCGCGGCGCCGGGGGCCGCACCGCCGCCACCGAAACCGCCCGCGACGATGGCCGGGATGGACCGGTTCATCGCCTTGGCCATCAGGTTGGTCAGGATGGTGCCGGACGCGCCGACGATCATGCCCGCGACGATCATCGCGGTGTTGTTCAACGCCAGACCCGCCGCGGCGGCCGACAATCCGGTCAATGCGTTGAGCAGCGAGATGACGACGGGCATGTCCGCGCCGCCGATCGGCAGCACGACCATCAACCCCAGCACACCGGCCAGCACCAGCACCGCGATCATCCACAGCTGCGACACCCCCTCACCGGTGGCGCCGACGCCGATCACCACCGCCGCGGCGACCGCGCCGAGCAGCAGCAGCAGGTTCAACGGTTGCTGCAGTTTGCCGATCCCGATCGGGCGGCCGGGCAGGATCTCCTGCAGCTTGCCGAACGCGATCAGCGAACCCCAGAACGACACCGAACCGATGATCGCCGCGAACAGCGACCCGATCACGATGTGCACTGTCGGTTCCTCGTCGAAGTGCGAGAAGCCCTGGGAGTTGATGAATTCCGACCAGGCGATCAACGCGACGGTGCCACCGCCGACACCGTTGAACGCGGCCACCAGCTGCGGCATCGCGGTCATCTTGGTGTACTTCGCGGGCGGCACACCCAGCACGACACCGACCACCAGGCCGGCGACGATGAGAATCCAGTTGTCGGTGTGGCGGATCGAGATCAGCGTCGCGATCACCGCCAGCGCCATGCCCACCGCGGCGATCAAGTTGCCGCGCACCGCGGTCTTCGGGCCGGTCAAGCCCATCAGACCGTAGATGAACATGCCGAAGGCAATAATGTAGAGACCGTTCACCAGATAGGTGACGTTGTCGAAGGTGTGCATCACTCACCCGCCTTCTGCGCGGCAGCGGGCTTCTTGCCCTTGAACATCCCCAGCATGCGGTCGGTGACCACGAAACCACCGATCACGTTCAGGGTTCCGAACACCACCGCGACGAACAGGATGATCTGCGTCAGGATCGACGGGTCCTGCACGTTACCCAGCGTGACCAGCGCACCGAGCACCACGATGCCGTGAATGGCGTTGGTGCCCGACATCAGCGGCGTGTGCAGCGTGTTGGGGACCTTGGAGATCACGGCGAAACCGACGAACCCGGACAGCACCAGGATCGCGATATTCGCCAGCAATTCGGTATACATCAGTTCTCCACCTTCGCCTCGGTCGCGTCGTTCACCTGCGCAGGCTCCGCCGATTCGGTCGCGTCGGCCGCCGCACGGGTGACGCAGGAATCCGCCAGCACCTGGTCGCTGAAGTCGGGTGCGAGCGTGCCGTCGACCAGCATCAACTCCAGCAGCGCCGCGATGTTCTTCGAGTACAGCTCCGAGGCGTGCTCGGGCATGGTGGCGGGCAGGTTCAACGGCGAGGCGATGGTCACCTCGTGCTTGACCACTGTCTGTCCGGGCTCGGTCAACTCGCAGTTGCCGCCGGTCTCACCGGCCAGATCGACGATCACGCTGCCGGGCTTCATGCCCTCGACCGCCGCGGCCGTCACCAAGCGCGGGGCGGGCCGCCCCGGCACCAGCGCGGTGGTGATCACCACGTCGAAGCCCTTGATCGCGTCTTCCAAAGCCTGCTGCTGCTTGGCCTTCTCCTCGTCGGTGAGCTCGCGGGCGTACCCGCCCTCACCGGCGGCGTCGATCCCCAGATCCAGCCACTGCGCACCCACCGACCGCACCTGATCGGCGACCTCGGGACGCACGTCGTAGCCGGTGGTCCGCCCGCCCAGACGCTTGGCCGTGGCCAAAGCCTGCAAACCCGCGACACCGACACCGAGCACCAGCACCGTCGCCGGCTTCACCGTGCCCGCCGCCGTGGTCAGCATCGGGAAGAACCGCGTCGACTCCGACGCCGCCAGCAACACCGCCTTATAGCCCGCGACGTTCGCCTGCGAGGACAACGCGTCCATCACCTGCGCGCGCGAGATCCGCGGAATCGCCTCCACCGCAAACGCTTGCACCCCGGCCGACTTCAGCGCGCCGATCTGATTGTCGGCGTTGCGCGGCGCGAGGAAACCGATCAGCGTCTGCCCCGCCGACAGCTTGCCCACCTCGGCGTCACTGGGCGGGGCGACCTTCACCACCACATCCGCCGACCACGGATCACCGATCGTCGCGCCCGCCTCCACATACGCTTCGTCGGGAATGAGCGCGCCCTGTCCGGCCCCGGACTCGACGACGACCTCCACGCCCTGCTTCACCAGGCTCGGGATGATCTTCGGCACCAATGCGACACGTCGCTCGCCCGCGTTCGATTCGCGAACGACACCGACACGCGCGCCGCGCGGCGATGGATCGCCTACGCTCTGCGTTGTCTCCACTTGTCAGACTTCCTTCTCTTACCGAGCTTCAGGCAACGGGTAGACGACCGGACGATGTTACCGTCGAGTAAGTTCGCCCAAATCCTCGCAACTGTACCTGGCCCGCCGTGAGCCTAGCTGAGATGCCCGTTACACACGCCGGGCGATTCGCGCCGGTGCGCCGGGGGTTCCCCGGTCGCCACGGAGCGAGCCGTCTTCCATCGAAGCCGCGGTTCACCCTTTTCCTTTTCGCTCTGTGATCGTGGTCGCCACAGGTGAACACGGCAAGACCGTACGTAAAAGTCTGTTACCAACCTCGAGGTGGGGGCCTGATCGGAGGCCCGGCGTCCCGGTGAGCGGACGCGCGCGTCCTGCCGAACGACGCTCCGGGGTGTTCCGCTCGGCTCGTACGCCGTATGGTCCAGCGTGTGAACGACTGCGTCTTCTGTCGCATCGTGGCAGGCGAGGCGCCGGCGGCGAAGGTGTACGAGGACGACGCGCTCTGCGCGTTCCTCGACATCCGGCCGGTCGCCCGCGGGCACACGCTGGTCATACCGAAGCGGCACGCCGCCGAGTTGGAGGACCTCGACGCCGAACTCGGCGCTCGGATCTTCCGGGCCGGGCACCGGCTCGCACTGGCCGTCCGGCGCAGCGGCCTCGCCGCCGACGGCGCCAATCTGGTACTCAACGACGGAATCGCCGCGTTCCAGACCGTGCCGCACGTCCACCTGCACGTGATCCCGCGCAGGCACGGCGACAAGCTACGGTTCGCCACGGGATTCCTGCTGCGGCGCCCGCACGATCCGGTGACCACCGCCGCGGCCATCCGGGACGGCATCGCCGCATTGGACAACGAGGGCGAACGCCCGGAAAAGGAAGTCGACGGATGACCGAGACGTTCGATCGGGCCACGGTGATCGACCTGCTGGCACGGCAATGGGACGCGATCGACGCGCTGGTCGCTCCGCTGGACGAGGACCGCTGGCGCACCCCGTCGTCGCTGCCCGGGTGGACCGTGTTCGACGTCCTCGCCCACATGGTCGGCACCGAGTCCTGGCTACTGGGTGACCGCCCGCCCGCGCACGACCCCACCACCGCGAAGACCGACGTGCGCACGCTCCCCTACGTGCGCAACGAGACCGCGGTACTCAACGAGATCTGGGTAGACCGGTTGCGCCCGCTGTCCGGCGCCCGGCTGCTCGAGTTCTATCGCGACGTCATCGCGCGCAGACGCGCCGCGCTCGCGGCCATGGGCGACGCCGAGTGGGAGAAGGAAACGATCTCGCCGATCGGGCAGGTGACCTACGGCAGGTTCATGCGGGTGCGGTTGTTCGACTGTTGGATGCACGAACTCGACATCGCCGACGCGCTCGGCGTGCCGGTGGAAGAGGGCGGCCCACGCGGCGAGCTGGCGTTCGCGGAGTTCGCGGGCAGCGTCCCGCGCGTGGTGGCGAAGAAGGGCGAGGCGCCGGACGGCGCGCGGATCACCTTCGCGCTGACCGGCCCCTTGGCCAAGACCCTGCACATCGAGGTGGCGGGCCGGGCGCGCTACGTGGACGCGTTCGACGAACCCGCCACGGTCGAGATCGGCCTGGATTCGGGGCTTTTCGTGCGGCTCGGCGGCGGACGGACGACCGCCGAGGAGCACTTGGACGAGATCACCATCCAGGGCGACGCCGAACTCGGGCAGCGCATCGTGCGCCACCTGGCCTTCACCATCTGATCCGCGATGCGGCTGTTCCTGTCCAGCTACCGCTTCGGGGCGCACTACGACCGGCTCGCCGCGCTCGCGGGCCCGCCCGGCCGGGTGGCGCTGATTCCGAACGCCTGCGACGCCTGGCCGCAGGCGTGGGCGGGCGCGGTGACCAGTGACATGGCACCGCTGCGCAAGCTCGGCTACCGGCCCGAGGTGCTCGACCTGCGCGAGTACGCCGGTCGGGAAGCCGAGCTGGAACGGAAGTTGGCCGAATTCCCGCTGGTGTGGGTGCGCGGCGGCAACACCTTCGTGCTGCGCGCCCAGTTCGCCCGCAGCGGCGCGGACCGAGCGCTACCCCGGCTGCTCGCCTGCGACGCGCTCGTCTACGCCGGTTACAGCGCCGGGGCCTGCGTGATGACCCCGGACCTGCACGGCCTGGAGTCGGTGGACGATCCCGGCGAGGTCGCCCCGGCGTGCGGCATCGAACCGCGATGGGACGGATTGGGATTGGTCGACCGCCGGATCGTGCCGCACATCGATTCGGCCACCGATCCCGACGGTGAGTGCGCTGGGCTCGCCGCCCGCTACCGCGCCGAAGGCGTCGAGCACTGGGCCCTGACCGACGAGGACGCGATCGTCGTCGACGGCGCGCGCACCGAGGCGCTGATCAATCCGGCGGTGTCATGACCGCCGTCTTCACCTCGGGTCCGGCGCGAGTTCCGATTCCGGCTCGGCGGTCCGGCGGAAGACCACCCAGCGCATCGCGCTGTACATGTAGACGGCTTCGCACGCACCCGCCAGCAACCGGGACAGGTGGTACTCCAGCCCCAGCGCGGTGAGTCCGCTGCCGACGCCGAGGATGAACGCGAGGTAGTTGACCACGACCACCCCCACGTACACCGTGGCCTGCCTGCCGACCGGCGCGTGGGAATGGAAGTTGAACGTACGGTTGAGCACGAAGGCGAGTCCGAACGCGCACACGTACGCCACGGTCACCGACAACCACACCGGCAGATCGAACCAGCCGTGCAAAACGGTGAGCAGCGCCAAGTCGACGGCGAAGGTGCCGCTGTTGATCAGCGCGAAGCCCAGGAAGGTCGGCGGGACGAGACGGTCCAACCCCAACGGCAGCCGCCGCACGACCGCCTCGCACCAGTGGGTGAACCGATCGGCGATCGTCTCGGCGGTCTCGGACAGCTCGTGCACGCGACCAGGGTGCCAGCGGCAGATGTCCGGCAGATGAGCAGGCGGCGACCGCCCGGTGGCTCAGCTGATCTGCGCCCGGCCGGGACCGTCCTGGGCCTGGTCCAAGCCGGCCCAGGCCGCCAGGCACCGCCGTCGCGCGACATCGTCCGCGTCCGCCAGCAGCGCCTCCAGCAACTCACGGGGCTCGCGACGCCAGAGGTCGGCAAGCTCGGCGAGGGCCTCCTTGCCGAAGACACCGGAGCGGTCCAGCGCGGTCAGCCACTCCTCGTGCTCGCCCGCGTGCACACGGCGCAGCACGTCCGGGTCGATGCCGCCCTCGACGAACTCGCTGGAGAACATCGCGGCGACCAGTTCCCGGCGACTGGGTTGTTCGCCCTGCATCCGTTCCATCCCTCCAAGTGGTACGCGGCGAACCGCATGGTCGGCCTGCGCCACGACACGGCGGCGCCGGGAGAACTCGATGCCCCGAACACTAAGCCCCTGTGGGCATTCTGGTCTCCCGACAGCGGTAATACCACTGTGGCGGGTGACATCACATTCCGGGGCTTTCGCGCGCCACACGCGCACGGGTCGGCCGATCAGCAAATCACGGGCACGGGGAGCTAGCGTGAAGTTGTGGACCTGCATGACTTGATCGCCGCCCTCCCCGACGGCACGGTGCTCACCGACGCCGATCTGCTGGCGAGCTACCGCCAGGACTGGGCGCGGGATCCGGACGCCGGGACCGCCCTCGCCGTGGTGCGGGCGACCAGCACCGACGACGTGGCCGCCACGCTGCGATGGGCCACCGCGCATCGTGTCCCGGTGATCCCGCGCGGAGCCGGATCCGGGCTGTCCGGGGGCGCCACGGCGGTCGACGGAGCGATCGTGCTCACCACCGAGCGGATGCGGGATATCACCGTCGACCCGGTCACCCGGACCGCCGTGGTGCAGCCGGGCCTGCTCAACGCCGAGGTCAAGCGCGCGGTCGCGGAGCACGGCCTGTGGTATCCGCCCGACCCGTCGTCGTTCGAGATCTGCTCGATCGGCGGTAACGCGGCGACGAACGCGGGCGGACTGTGCTGCGTGAAATACGGCGTGACAACCGATTACGTGCTCGGGATGCAGGTCGCGCTCGCCGACGGCACCGTCGTGCGGCTGGGCGGTCCGCGATTGAAGGACTCGGCCGGACTGTCGCTGACCAAGCTGTTCGTCGGCAGCGAGGGCACGCTCGGAGTGATCACGGAACTGACCCTGCGGCTGCTGCCCGCGCAACCGCCGCAGAGCACGGTCGTCGCGAGCTTCCCCACACTCACCGCCGCCACCGAGGCGATCCTGACCATCACCGGCGAACTGCGGCCCTCGATGCTCGAGTTCATGGACTCGGTGTCGATCAACGCCGTGGAGGACCAGCTGCGGATGGGATTGGACCGGCAGGCGGCCGCGCTACTGGTCGCGCGCTCCGACGCACCCGGCGAATTCGCCCGGCGCGAGGCCGAGATCATGGCGGCGGCCTGCGAGAAAGCCGGGGCCACCGAGGTTTTCCACACCGAGGACCCCGCCGAGGGCGAGGCGTTCGCAGCCGCCCGGCGTCTGGCGATTCCCGCCGTGGAGCAGCTCGGCCCACTGCTGCTCGAGGATGTCGGCGTGCCGCTGCCCCGGCTCGGCGACCTGGTGAGCGGCGTCGCCGAGATCGCCGAACGCAACGCGGTGACGGTGTCGGTGATCGCGCACGCGGGCGACGGCAACACCCACCCGTTGATCGTGCACGACCCCTCCGACGCGGATCTCACCGCGCGGGCGCATCGCGCCTTCGGCGAGATCATGGACCTGGCCATCGCCCTCGGCGGCACCATCACCGGGGAACACGGCGTCGGCCGATTGAAGAAGGCCTGGCTGCCCGATCAGCTCGGCCCCGACGTGATGGCCCTGACCAGGCGCATCAAGGACGCCCTCGACCCGGACGGCATCCTCAATCCCGGCGCGATCCTGTGACCGCCTCGGAACATTCCACGCGCACAAGGAGTTCTACTCGAACATGACGACCAGGCTCGAACACAACGTCGCCGATACCCGTTTCGAGATCTACATCGACGACACCCTCG
Source organism: Nocardia arthritidis NBRC 100137 (assembly GCF_001612765.1). Lineage (GTDB taxonomy): Bacteria > Actinomycetota > Actinomycetes > Mycobacteriales > Mycobacteriaceae > Nocardia > Nocardia arthritidis. Next base: position 51,300 of record NZ_BDBB01000025.1, on the reverse strand, counting down.
CCGGGTACGCCGACTACGCCGAACGCGAAGACCCCAAGGTCCGCGACTTCCACCACACCATGACCTTCCCCGAGTTCCGGGGCCACGGAGTAGCCGCCCAGGTCGTCGAATACGCCCTCGACGACTCCCGCAAGGAGGGCTTCTCGGTCATCCCCACCTGCTGGTACGTGGAGAAGTACATCGCCGAACACCGCGAATACGCCGACTTGGTGAACTAACCCACCCCGACGACGCACGCCCGCGAGTGGCGCACCAGCGAGAGGTCTACTCGCGTTTCGCCGCAGCCATGTGCCACTCGCGGAGCTACTGGGTGGGCGGCAGCTTCTCGCCTGGGCACCGTGGATCCCACCACGGAAGCTCGACGTGCTCGGAGAGGGCACTCCGTGGCGGGCTCCTCAGCGCTCGAGAACGCTGGAACTTCCCGGCCGCTACTTCAGCGGTGAAGGCGTCCCACTCGCCGGGTGTGAACACCAGCGCCGGGCCGGACGGGTTCTTGGAGTCCCGCACGCCGATATGACCTTGTTCGAGGAAAGCGACCTCGACGCAGGCTTTGTCAGCTCCGCTGTAGCTGCTCTTGAACCACTTGGACTCGGAGCGATCGGTATTCACGGTGCATACTCCCTTGCTATCTGCCGAAGCAGGTTTTTGCTCTGCTCCGGACCCAGCGCCGCGCGCTCGAACTGCTGGTAGGCATCGCGGTCTTGCCGACCTCCATCCGCTGAACGGTGCTGACGCTCCACTGCATCCGTTCGCCCACATCGGCCAGAGTTAATCCCGCCGCCTCGCGTCCGTTCCGCAGGTGCCTACCGAGCTGACGGCGAGGGAGGGTCGAGCCACCACTTTCGGCCATGCCGGGTTCCTGTCTACTCAGGCGGCCCAGGCTTCTCATCTCCGGGCCAATTCTCAATGCAGGATGAAAAACATGCTGGTGGAGCTGATGAGATTTCATCTTTACGTATTCCATCCCGCTGGTCCAGTGGTTCCCTGAGGTAGCGCCTCACGGGGGATGCGAAAACGTAGACCTCACAACCTGGTTCGCTCCCCTTCGGGGTTTCGTTCAAGAGCCGTTGGAGTTCGGGCGCACCCATGAACCCTTCGATGAAGCAGAGGTCTCGTTGCGCCACACAGCGTTTGGAGACACGCCGTTGTCTCGCTGCCACTACTACCGACAGGTGTGCAGCCTCCCCGCGACGGTCGACCCTCCCCAAATCGGCCGGATCATCGTCCGAACCGGGATGGTCTGGGCCATAACCATGCCCGCCGTCCTGGGCCAGCACGTGAAGGCGTGGATGCAGTATCACGGCCACGAGCTGGGACCGGTCCTGTCGCATCCTCGATCGAAACGCTGGACGTTCATCATCCGGCCGGACTTGCCGGACGACGTACCGCTGTTCGCCGAGATGTTCCGCTTGAACGTGTCCATCATCCGCTACGGGGGGACGATCGCATTGCCGAGCCCCGCAGATCGCGGAACCCAGTTCCGCGCGTGGATAACGCGGCCCAACACGGCATTTCGCCCCTCCGGCCGGGTGGTCGTCGCGGCGATCCGTGGCTGCGTGGCCGACAAGCTCGCGCGCCGCCGGCGATGGGCGGCATATGCCTGATCGCGCGGCATCCCCCATCCCTTCCGAGCCGGATGTTCACCTGTCGGTGTTCTGGCACGGCGCCCGCCTGGACTTCGTCGCCTGCGTGACGGCCGCATGCCTTTTCGTCCAGGAGTGGCGAGCCCGCCACTGGCACGACGCAGTCGAAGTATCCACAGACGACACCGACGGCTACCCGAGACTGCCGTGCGAACGGCTGTATCTACACCCCTGACATCGCCTTCATCACCGCCCGCGAGACGTCGCGTTCCAGATTTGAAACGGAATGATCCGTTCTGTATATTCAAACAGAACGAAGCATTCCATTCCAAAGGAGATCGCCATGAGCACCATCAAGCCCTTCCGTATCGACATTCCGCAGACCGAGCTCGACGATCTGGCCGAGCGTCTGCGCCGCTCCCTGTGGCCGAGCGAACTGCCCGGCGTGGGGGACTCCTATGGAGTCCCCCAGGATCGGGTGCGCGGCCTGGCACAGTACTGGCTGGAGACCTTCGACTGGCGGGCGCTCGAGGCGAAGCTGAACGCCTACCCGCAGTTCACCACTGAGATCGATGGCGAGAACATCTACTTTCTGCACATCCGGTCATCTCGCGCGGACGCGCTGCCGGTGGTCCTGACTCACGGCTGGCCCGGCTCGGTGCTCGAGTTCCTCGACGTCATCGAGTCGCTGACCACGCCGGACTCTGCTGAGCATCCCGCCTTCCACCTCGTGATTCCGGCATTGCCCGGCATGGGCTTCTCCGGCCCGACGCACAGCACCGGCTGGACCATGCGGCGCGTCGCCAAAGCCTGGATCGAGCTGATGGATCGGCTCGGCTACCAGCGCTTCGGTGCGATCGGCAACGACGGCGGCTCGATGGTCTCCCCGGAGATCGGTCGCCTGGCACCGGACCGGGTGGTGGGTGTGCATGTGACACAGCTGTTTTCGTTCCCGTCCGGCGATCCGGCCGAGTTCGTCGACCTCTCGCCGGAGGATCTGGCGGCACTCGAACACTTGAAGTGGTTCCAGGACGACAAGATGGCCTTCAACATCCTGTGCAGCCAGCAGCCGCAGACGCTGGCCTACGCGCTCTCCGATTCGCCGATCGGCCTACTGGGCTGGAACGCACAACTTTTCGGTGAGAGTCTGGACGCCGATTTCATCATCGGCAACGTTGCCCTCTACTGGCTGACCGGCACCGCCGCCTCCTCGGTCCGGTACTACTACGAGGAGGCGCACAGCGCCGACCGCCCGACCGGCTCGACCACGACCCCTATCGCACTCGCCATGTTCAAGGGCGATTTCCAGTCGATCCGCCGGTTCGCCGAGCGTGACCACAGCAATATCGTCAGCTGGAACTCCTACGACGCAGGCTCGGCGATCGGCGGTCCGAACGATGCCGCAGGCCACTTCGCCGCGCACGAGGCACCCGAACTGCTCGTCGGCGACATCCGGCGGTTCTTCGCCGAAGTCGGCTGAGTCCGGCCACGCGAGACAGTCTCTCGCAGCAGCATCACTGTCACTCGTTTCGACGACGAGGCAGCACGGCTATTCGGGCGGCCTGGGCACTGACGGCCTGACGAGGGCCTGAGATGCATTCCAGAACCGCCCGAACGTCACGTGATCTACAGAAACCTCACTTCAGCAGCGCGCGGCTCATGACCAGGCGCTGGATCTGGTTGGTGCCCTCGTAGATCTGGGTGATCTTCGCGTCACGCATCATGCGCTCCACCGGGAAGTCGGTGGTGTAGCCCGCGCCGCCGAACAGCTGGACGGCGTTGGTGGTGACCTCCATGGCGACGTCGGAGGCGAAGCACTTGGCGGCGGCGGAGATGAAGCCGAGGTTCTGCTCGCCGCGCTCGGCGCGGGCGGCCGAGGTGTAGACCATGAGGCGGGCGGCCTCGATCTTCATCGCCATGTCGGCGAGCATGAACTGGGTGTTCTGGAAGTCGGCGATCGACTTGCCGAACTGCTTGCGGTCCTTGGTGTAGGCGATGGCCGCGTCCAGCGCGCCCTGGGCCAGGCCGACGGCCTGCGCGCCGATGGTGGGGCGGGTGTGGTCGAGCGTTTGCAGCGCGGTCTTGAAGCCGGTGCCCGGCTCGCCGACGATGCGGTCACCCGGCACGCGGCAGTTCTCGAAGTACAGCTCGGCAGTGGGCGAGCCCTTGATGCCCAGCTTGTGCTCCAGCGGACCGACCACGAAGCCCTCGTCGTCCTTGTGCACCAGGAAGGCCGAGATGCCGTTGGCGCCCTTCTCCGCGTCGGTCACCGCCATCACGGTGTACCAGGAGGACTTGCCGCCGTTGGTGATCCAGCACTTGGAGCCGTTGATGATCCAGTCGTCACCCTCGCGCTTGGCCCGGGTGCGCATGCCTGCCGCGTCGGAGCCCGCCTCGCGCTCGGACAGCGCGTAGGAGGCCATCTCGCCGTTGACGATGTCCGGCAGCACCTTCTGCTTCAGCTCCTCGGAGCCGTTCAGGATCAGGCCCATGGTGCCGAGCTTGTTCACGGCGGGGATCAGTGAGGACGAACCGCAGACGCGCGCGACCTCTTCGATCACGATGCAAGTGGCCACCGAGTCGGCGCCCTGGCCGCCGTAGGCCTCGGGCACGTGCACGGCGTTGAAACCGGAGGCGTTCAGCGCCGTCAGCGCCTCCTCCGGGAAGCGGGAGTTGCCGTCGACGTCCTTGGCGTGCGGAGCGATCTCCTTCTCGGCGAGAGCGCGGATCGCGGCGCGCAGCTCATCGTGGAAGTCCTCGAGCTTGAACAGGTCGAAATCGGGGTTTCCCGCCATCGGGCTTCACTCCTGGTCGTCGGTGGTGATCGCCGCTTTCCGCCGAGAAAGCAACGCGTCGGCACTCAGTGCCACACATGAGTCGAGTATACCCGCATGGACGCGTATCACATGGGAAGATGACGTGGCACTCAGTGTCAGATTGGTCGCACTCAGCGCCACCTCACAGGGTGCCGAGCTTGCGGACCAGCAGGTCCGCTATCTGCCTGGGCGCGGCATCGCGCGGGAACACGGCGACGACCAGCTCGTCGGGGTTCACGGCACGCCCCGCGCCGCGCGGGATCGCGGCCAGCTCCAACCGCAGGTCGGCGGCGCCCGCGTCCGACTCGCCGCGCACCATCCGGCGCAGCAGGTAGTTGTGCGTCGCCGTCACGGCAGCGGCGAACTGCACCCGCGCCAGATCGGGAACATCGGGCAGCCGCTCGCGCAGGTAGTCGGTGAACAACCGTTCGTAACGGAACACCGTGACGATCTCGCGCTCCCGCAACGCGGGAACCCGGCGCACCACCTGATACCGCCGCGCCGCGATCTCCCGCCACTGCGTGAATCGCTCGAACACCTGCACCACCGCCGCGCACACCGCCTCCCAAGGGTCCTCGCGCGACGCGGATAGGAACTGCTCGGCCTGCGCCAGCTGAGACTCGTGATCGGCGAAGATCACGTCCTCCTTGGACCGGAACTGCCGGAAGAACGTGCGCCGCGAGATCCCCGCCGCCTCGGCGATCTCATCGACCGTCGTCGCCTCGTACCCCTTCTCGGCGAACAACCGCAGCGCCTGATCCACCACCGTGAGCCGAAAATGCGCGGTGTCGTCGCCTCCCCGCATCCGAGCGATATCCCCTGTAGTCACGACCTCACACCGTAGTCAGCAACCGAAACCCCCAGTTCTCCGCGCCGGAGATTCCGCCATTTGTCGCGGCGGCCTCGTCCGTCGAACTCACCACGCGACAGGCGGCACACATGGTGAACGTGTCGCGGCGCTGGCATCCTCGGTGGTCCCCCGCCCGGTGACCGAGGCGCACCCGCCGAACTCGAACCAGGCGAGCAGGCCGTGTCAGCCCAAGAGCTTCGTGCGCAGTGCGTCGTCCTTTTCCAGCACCATCTGCTCGAGTCCGGCCTGGAACTGTTCCATCCGGGTGCGCAGGGCCGGGTCGTGGGCGGCGAGGATGCGGGCGGCGAGCAGGCCGGCGTTGCGGGCGCCGCCGATGGAGACGGTGGCGACGGGGACGCCCGCGGGCATCTGCACGATGGACAGCAGGGAGTCCATGCCGTCGAGGTACTCGAGCGGGACCGGCACGCCGATCACCGGTAGCGGTGTGGCGGAGGCGACCATGCCGGGCAGGTGGGCCGCGCCGCCCGCACCGGCGATGATGACCTTCAACCCGCGACTCGCCGCGTCACGCGCGTAGTCGAGCATGCGCTGGGGAGTGCGGTGCGCCGAGACGACGCCCACCTCGAAGCGGATCCCGAATTCGGCCAGCGCCTCCGCGGCGGCCTCCATCGTCGGCCAGTCGGAGTCGCTGCCCATGATCAGGCCGACAGCCGGGCCGATGGCCACTTCTTCACTCATGCGGATCCCATCCGTCGGTCCAGATCGCGTGCGACATCCAGTGCGCCGCCCGCTCGGCCTTCTCCCGAACCTCGGCTACATCGTCGCCGAGGATGTTGACGTGTCCGATCTTGCGATCCGGACGCTCGCCCTTGCCGTACAGGTGCACCTTCGCCTCCGGGAGCCGGGCGAACAGGTGGTGCAGCCGTTCGTCCATCGACATTTCCGGGGCCTGCGGCGCGCCGAGGATGTTCGCCATCACGGTCACGGGCGCCAGCGGCGCGGTGTCGCCGAGCGGGTAGTCGAGCACGGCGCGCAGATGCTGTTCGAACTGCCCGGTGCGGGCACCGTCCATCCCCCAGTGCCCGGAGTTGTGCGGGCGCATGGCCAGCTCGTTCACCAGCAGGTTGCCGTCGGTGGTCTCGAACAGCTCCACCGCCATGACGCCGACGACGCCGAGTTGCTTCGCGAGGTTCAACGCCATCGTCTCCGCCGCGGCGGCCGTGTCCTCCGGCAGGTCGGGCGCGGGCGCGATGACGACCGCGCACTGGCCCTTGCGCTGCACGGTCTCCACCACCGGCCAGGTCGCCGCCTGCCCGAAGGGCGAACGGGCCACCATCGCCGAGAGCTCTCGTTTCAGCTCGATCTTCGCCTCGGCCAGCAACTGGACGCCGTACGCGAGCTGGTCGGTGACGATCGCGCCGACCTCGTCGGCGGACTCGGGCATCCACACGCCGCGTCCGTCGTAACCGCCGCGCACCGCCTTCAGCACGATCCGCCAGCCGTGCTCGTCGCCGAAGCGCACCGCGTCGGCGACCGAGGTCACCGGCGTGAACGCGGGCACGGGCAGCCCGAGCCCGCTCAGTTTGCTGCGCATCACCAGCTTGTCCTGCGCATAGACCAGCGCCTGCGGCGGCGGCTGCACGTTGACGCCCTCGGCGACCAGCGCCTCCAGGTGCTCGGTCGGCACGTGCTCGTGGTCGAAGGTCAGCGCGTGCGAGCCGACCGCCGCCTTGCGCAGTGCGCCCAGGTCGGTGTGACTGCCGAGCACCACCTCGGGGCTCACCTGGGCGGCCGGGTCCTCGGGGTTCTCGGCGAGTACGCGCAGCCGCTGGCCCAGCGCGATCGCCGCCTGATGCGTCATGCGCGCCAGCTGTCCGCCACCGATCATGGTGACGGTGGGCATTGCCGATGGATCGAAGGAACGTGCGCTCACGTCGGACAATATTGTCATGTCCGGCGCGAATGGTCGGTACCGGTACACTCCGGTCTTGTGTCATTCGTCGACGACGTGGTCAGCGTCCTTCCCAAGCCGCTGCAAGATATCGCGTACCGGCATCGGGAGTTGATCAAATTCGCGATCGTCGGGGCGACCACGTTCGTGATCGACAGTGGCATCTTCTACGGACTCAAGTGGACGGTACTCGCGGAGAAACCGGTCACGGCCAAGATCATTTCCGGCGTCATCGCCGTGATCGCGTCCTACATCCTGAACCGGGAATGGTCGTTCAAGAATCGCGGCGGGCGCGAACGCCATCACGAGGCGCTGCTGTTCTTCGCCGTCAGCGGCGTGGGCGTGGTCCTGGCCTTCACCCCGCTGTGGATCTCCAGCTACGTCTTCGACCTGCGCCAGCCCAACGTGAGCTTCACCGTCGAGAACATCGCCGACTTCATCAGCGCCTTCATCATCGGCAATCTGCTGCAGATGGCCTTCCGTTTCTGGTCGATGCGCCGCTGGGTCTTCCCGGACGAGATGAAAGAGCTCGAAGCGGAGTTCGTGGACCTCGTGGAAGAGGAACTCGGCCGCAGCTGAGTCAGCGCGGCTCGGCCACCACCGCGTTCGCCGGACGGGCCTTCGAGGCTCCGAGGAACACCGCGAACAGCGCGGGCCTGCGCCGTTGCAATTCCAGGCGTCCGCCGTCCGCCTCGACCAACGCCCGCGCCAGCGCGAGCCCGACTCCGGTGGAACCGCCCGCGGAGAAACCCCTGTCGAAGATGTGCGGCGCCAGTTCGTCACGAACGCCGTGCCCCTCGTCGGCGACCTCGACGCACACCAGCGGCTCACGGCCGACCCCCGGCCGCACCGAGCGCACCGACACCGTGCAGGTCCCGCCGCCGTGCATGAGCGCGTTGTCCACCAGCACCGCGACCGCCTCGCGCAGCCGCGAACCCGTGATCGGGGCGCGCAGCGACTCGTCGCCGGTGAGCATCAGCGTCCGGCCCGCCTCGGTGAACGGGTGGGTCCATTCGGCGACCACACCGCGCAACTCGTCCATCACCGGCACCGGATCGCGATCGGCCGCGTCCTCATCCCGGGAGGCGCGGACCAGATCGTCGATCGCGTCGGTGAGGCGGTCGACCTGCGCCATCGCCTCCTCGGCCTCGTGCACCACTTCCGGATCGGGATGCGCGGACAGCTCGTCGAGGCGCAGCCGCACGGCGGTCAATCTGCTGCGCAGCTGATGTGAGACGTCCGCCACCAGGGCGTGTTCACGCTGGAGCCGTCCGGCGATCTCCACGGTCGCGGAATCGAGCACGTCGGAGACGCGGTCCAGTTCCGCGATGCCGTGCCTGCGCGGATCGGGGCGGAAATCGCCCATCGCCAGCCGCGCCGCGCGCGCCGCGACGTCCCGCAGCGGATCGGCCACCCGCCGCGCGGTGACCACCGCTACCGACACCGCCGCGCCGAGTGAGGCGAGCACCGCCAGCGCGACCACCGCGACGGCCTGGCGCTGCATGGCGTGCATCGGCGCCGAGGGCACCTCCAGGCGCAGCGACGCGGACTTGCCCATCGACAGCGACTCGACCAGCGGGTCGGGCACCTGGGCCACACCGATGTCGCGCCGGGAAGCGTTGTCCTGCTGCGACGGGTAGACGAGGGTGAGCTTCCCGTTCTCCGGCACCAGCGGCGCCACCGACCGGATGTCCAGCTCGCCGGGCACCGTGCCGTCGCGCTCCTGCGCGATGATCTCCGCGGCGATCCGGTCCAGCCGGTTCTGCAGGTCGTTGCGCGTGATGTCCTCCACCCACAACCACGCCGTGTAGATGAGCGGCACGCCGAGCACCACCGTGGTGAGGGTCAGCACGGTGAGCATGGAGCGCAGGATCCGGCGGCGCACGTCAGTCGGTATTCAGCCGGAAACCGACCCCGCGCACGGTGACGATGCGCCGTTCGGCCATGGGGCCCTCGTCGCCGATCTTTCGGCGCAACCAGGACATGTGCATGTCCAACGTCTTGGAACCGCGCAACTCCGCGTCGCCCCACACCTCGCGCAGGATGGTCTCGCGCGCCACCACCTGGCCCGCCCGGTCGATCAGTACCTTGAGCAACTCGTATTCCTTGTTGGCCAAACCGATTTCGACTCCGTTGACCAGCACGCGCCGCGCCGCGGGCTCCAGGCGGATCCCCCCGACCTCGACCGTGTCGTCGCCGATTCCGCTGCGCCGCAACAGCGCTCGCACCCGGGCCAGCAGCTCGGCGAGGCGGAACGGCTTGCCGACGTAGTCGTCTGCGCCCGCGTCCAGCCCCACCACGAAATCCACTTCGTCGGTGCGCGCGGTGAGCATCAGCACGGCCAGATCCGCGCCGCGAGCGCGCACCTGACGGCATACCTCCAGCCCGTCCATGCCGGGCAGGCCGAGGTCGAGGATGAGCAGATCATGGCCGCCTTCCAGGGCTCGTTGCAGCACGGCCGGGCCGAAACTCTCGACGGTCACCGAGTAGCCCTCGCGGCCGAGCGCGCGCGACAGCGGGGCCGCGATGGCGTCGTCGTCCTCGGCCAGCAGTACAGCGGTCATACGCCCAGGTTACGGGCTCACCGGTAGCTGCGACGGTCGTCCCGGCGCTCGTCTCGGCCATCGCGATGGCGTTCGACCTCGAACACCTGGTGGTACAGCAGCGCGTGCACCTGCTGGACCGACGGGATGTCGTCGTATTCCAGCGGCTCCGAGGAGGACGACTCGATGATCAGCGTCCCGGTGCCGAGCAGCCGATCGAAGAGTCCGTGCCGGAACTGCACGCTGGAGATCCGGCTCATCGGGATGTCGATTCCGCTGTGGGTGAGCACGCCCTGACGCACCAGCACCCGCCGGTCGGTGATGATGAAATGCGTCGACTTCCATCGGATAACCGGTGCGGCACAACGCCATAGCAGGATCGCCAGATACACCACGAGCACCGTGACGAGCAGCGCCGAGGCGGTGGTGCCCGTGGCCTTCTGCGAGACGAGTCCCCCTGCGAAACCGGCGAGCGCGGTGGCCACGATGAGCGTCACGATCGGCCAGAAGAGCATCTTCCAATGCGGGTGGCGATGCAGCAGCAGCTGTTCCTCGGGCGCCAGCACATCCTCCGGATAACCCATGTCAGGAACACTACCGCCTGAAGATGTCGGAACGGCTGACACCGCAGCGCGTCATGCTGCACAATCGGCACCCTGCGTGTGACGATTCCGCGCAGTGGCTCTCTGTATCGCGCAACGCCCGGCTCACCATCATCGTCGATTCCGACCGTGGAGGAACGCGTGACCAAAGACCTGACCCCGCTGCAAATCCTGGCCGAACTCGAGCCCGTCGCCGAAGAGAATGTCAATCGGCACCTGTCCATGGCGAAAGACTGGAACCCCCACGATTACGTGCCGTGGAGCCAGGGCCGCAATTTCGCCGCACTGGGCGGCGTCGACTGGGAACCGGAGCAATCGCACCTCAGCGAGGTCGCCCGGGTCGCCATGATCACCAATCTGCTCACCGAGGACAATTTGCCCTCCTATCACCGGGAGATCGCGCAGAACTTCTCCGAGGACGGTCCGTGGGGCACCTGGGTCGACCGGTGGACCGCCGAGGAGAATCGCCACGGCATCGCCATGCGGGACTACTTGGTCGTCACCCGCGCCGTCGATCCGGTCGCCCTGGAACAGGCGCGGATGATCCACATGAGCAACGGCGTCCAGTCACCGGAGGGGTGGGGCGGATTCCTGGCGAGCGTCGCGTACGTCACCTTCCAGGAGCTGGCCACCCGTGTGTCGCACCGCAATACGGGCAAGGCGTGCAACGACGCCGTGGCCGACCGCCTGCTCCAGCGCATTTCCGCCGACGAGAACCTGCACATGATCTTCTATCGCTCGGTGTGCGGCGCCGCGCTCGACCTGGTCCCCGACCAAGCGCTGCCCGCGATCACCAGGATCGTGCGCAATTTCCTGATGCCCGGCGCCGGGATGCCGAATTTCCGCCGCTACGGCGTGCTGATGGCCAAGCACGGCATCTACGATCTGCGCCAGCATCTGGAGGAGGTGCTCCAGCCGGTGCTCAAGCAGTGGAACGTCTTCGAGCGCTCCGATTACGGGCCGCGCGGCGAGCAGGCGCGCGACGAACTGGGCGCGTTCCTGGAGAAGCTGAGTAACGACGTGATCAAGTTCGAGGAGCAGCGCGATCGCGCCCTCGCCCGGGATGCCTCGCGCGGCGTCGCCCAGCGCGTCTGAGGCACGCAGCCGCACGTTGCCGGCGGCGCGGCGCCCGCCGCGCCGCCGGGCGGTCCGGCGCTCAGTACTGGGCGCGCAGATGCGTGACGTCGCCGGCGGATACCGCTTGCCCGCCGATGAGCAGGCGGCCGTACTCGTCGACGCCCTCGGCGACGCCGGTCAGCATCCGGTCCCCGGGCAGTTCGGCACGGACCTCGGCGCCGATCGTGGCGCACCGCTCGCGATAGGCGGCGGCCAGTTCGTCGATCGCCCAGTCCGCGTCGCGCCACGCGGTGAAGCGGCGGGCGAACTCGGTCAGCAGGGATCGCACGAGCACCGTGCGATCGGTCTGCCGCGCGCCGGCGATGGTGAGCGAGGTGGCGTGCGGCACCGGCAGTTCCTCTTCGGTCAGGCTCACGTTGAGTCCGAGCCCGATCACCACGGCGGGCGCGCCGCCCTCCGCGCTCGCCGCGACCTCGGCCAGGATGCCGGCCACCTTGCGGCCCTCGATCAGCACGTCGTTGGGCCATTTGAGTTCCGCGGGCACGCCCGCCGAGGCCCGCAGCGCGTCGACCACGGCCACGCCGGTCAGCAGTGCCAGCCAAGCGAGCGAGGCGGGGCCGATCCCGGGCAACCGCACGAGCAGCGACATCGCCAGCTGCGCCCGCGGCGGGCTGACCCAGGTGCGCGCGTGCCTGCCGCGACCCTGCACCTGGGTCTCCGCCAGCAGAACCACGCGGTCGGCGGCCGGATCGGCCGCCCGTGCGATCAGATCCGCGTTCGTGGACCCGGTCGACTCGACCACGTCGATCCGCGTGAAGAACGACAGCTCGGGCGACTCGACGGCACTGCGCCGCAACTGCTCTGCATCCAACGGTGGCCTCTGCACACCGGCAGGCTACTCGGCGTGCCGGGCGCTACCCGACCAGGTCATACGAGATAATCGGGTCGCGCGCCGCCGCGCCCATTCCGTCGCCGTCCTCCCGCTCGCCTTCGGCCGCCTCGGCCCACACCTCGGGCTCGCCGTACTTCGGCGGCGCCTCGGCGGTCCGCGTCCACGCCGTCTCGGCGGCGTACTCCGCGCGAGTTCTACCCCATTCCCACATGACGTGCTCCTCCCCCGCTCGGAAATCCGTCGCCCTCAGGCTAGGTGGGCAGGACCGGTCGGCGATACTCATTTTCCGCCTTCCGAACCCTGCTACCGACCAGGAAGTTTGCCTGGGAAAATTGATCTAGCTGCGGTTTTCTACTCGCCGGTAGCCCGGTCTTGGTTAGAAAGTAAACGCTGGTACTGGTTACACTCCGATGCCATGACGAGTGTCCAGCAGCAGCCCGCATCAGGTCCGGCGGGCTCCCCCGATATCCACACCACCGCCGGGAAGCTGGCTGACCTGCGGAATCGGCTGGAAGAGGCCAAGCACCCGATGGGTGAGGCCGCGGTCGACAAGGTGCACGCGAAGGGCAAGATGACCGCCCGCGAGCGCATCCTGGCGCTGCTGGACGAAGGGTCCTTCGTCGAACTCGACGCCCTGGCCCGCCACCGCAGCGTCAACTTCGGCCTGGAGAACAACCGCCCGCTCGGCGACGGCGTGGTGACCGGTTACGGCACCATCGACGGCCGCGACGTCTGCATCTTCAGCCAGGACGTCACGGTGTTCGGCGGCAGCCTCGGCGAGGTCTACGGCGAGAAGATCGTCAAGGTGATGGACCTGGCGCTGAAGACCGGCCGCCCGCTGATCGGCATCAACGAGGGCGCGGGCGCCCGCATCCAGGAGGGCGTGGTCTCGCTCGGTCTCTACGGCGAGATCTTCCACCGCAACATCCAGGCCTCGGGCGTGATCCCGCAGATCTCGCTGATCATGGGCCCGGCCGCCGGCGGCCACGTGTACTCCCCGGCGCTGACCGACTTCGTCGTCATGGTCGACGGCACCAGCCAGATGTTCGTCACCGGCCCGGACGTCATCAAGACGGTCACCGGTGAGGACGTCACCATGGAGGACCTGGGCGGCGCGCACACGCACATGACCAAGTCCGGCGTCGCGCACTACGTCGCCTCCGGCGAGCAGGACGCCCTGGATTACGTCAAGGACCTGCTGTCCTACCTGCCGAGCAACAACCGGGCCGATGCGCCCCGCTTCCCGGCCACCGACCCGATCGACGGCGCGATCGAGGACTCGCTCACCGACGAGGACCTCGAGCTGGACTCGATCATCCCGGACTCGCCGAACCAGCCCTACGACATGCACGAGGTGATCCGGCGTCTGCTCGACGACGACGAGTTCCTCGAGGTGCAGGCCGAGCGCGCGATGAACATCATCGTCGGCTTCGGCCGGATCGACGGCCGCAGCGTCGGCATCGTGGCCAACCAGCCCACCCAGTTCGCGGGCTGCTTGGACATCGACGCCTCGGAGAAGGCCGCACGCTTCGTGCGCACCTGCGACGCGTTCAACATTCCGATCATCACCCTGGTCGACGTGCCCGGCTTCCTGCCCGGTACCGGGCAGGAGTACAACGGCATCATCCGGCGCGGCGCGAAGCTGCTGTACGCCTACGGCGAGGCCACTGTGGGCAAAATCACGATCATCACCCGCAAGGCCTACGGCGGCGCCTACGACGTCATGGGTTCCAAGCACATGGGCGCCGATGTGAACCTCGCCTGGCCCACCGCCCAGATCGCCGTCATGGGCGCTTCCGGCGCCGTCGGATTCGTCTACCGCAAGCAGCTGCAGCAGGCCGCCAAAGAGGGCGGAGACGTCGATGCGCTGCGGCTCGAGCTCCAGAACGAATACGAGGACACGCTCGTGAACCCGTACGTCGCCGCCGAGCGCGGATACGTGGACGCGGTGATCCCGCCGTCGCACACGCGCGGCCAGATCGTGTCCGCGCTGCGACTGCTCGAACGCAAGATGGTGACCCTTCCGCCGAAGAAACACGGCAACATCCCGCTGTGATCGAGCGATACGCTCGATAGGCCGCGCACAAAGGATGGCATCGGCCTCGGTAACACTTACTCTGGCGTGTACCGGCTTGTTGCAGAGACGCAATGAGTGCATCCGAGGACGATTGCTTCATCCGTAGCTAGTCGGAAAACGGGAATAGCCTGATCAGTCCGCTGATAGAGGCGAAGAGAGGACCTGGCACTGTGACGACCGTGGCAGAAGAAGATGTGTTGAGCGCCGTCGAACTGGATCTCACAGTCGACCGGATCGCAGACGAGACCGGTGCCTCCACCGGCTCGGACGCGGCCGCGCTATCCGCCGAGGCCACCGCTGAGCCGTTCTTCCGTGTCGTGAAGGGCTCGCCGAGCGACGAAGAACTCGCCGCGCTGGTGTGCGTGCTGTCCGCCGTGGCGAACAGCGCCGCGCCCACCGGCCCCGCCGGGCCGCCCGATATGTGGGGCCACCCGACGCTGATGCATCGCGGCTCTTCGCCGTTCTCCCCGTACGCCTTCCCGCAGCTGTCCCACTTGCGCGGGTGACGCGGCTGATCCTGGCTTCCGCGTCCCCGGCCCGCCGGGAGGTTCTCCGCTCGGCGGGCATCGACCCCATCGTCCGGGTCTCCGCCGTGGATGAGGACGCGGTCGCCGCCGCCCTCCCCGAGGGCACGCCACCCCGCGCGATCGTGGTGGAACTGGCGCGCGCCAAAGCGGCCGCCGTGGCCGCGGACATTCCGGAGTTGGCCGGCGACTGCGTTGTGGTGGCCTGCGATTCGATGCTGCTCGTCGACGGCGAGTTGCAGGGCAAGCCGCACACCCCCGAGGTAGCTCGCGCGCGGTGGGGCGACATGGCCGGGCGCAGCGCGGATCTGATCACCGGCCACTGCGTGGTGCGGATGCGGGATGGCCGGATCACCGCCGAAGCGGTCGACTGCAGCAGCACCACCGTGCACTTCGCCAAGCCGGAGCCGGACGAGCTGGACGCCTACATCGCGACCGGTGAGCCGCTCGAGGTGGCGGGCGCGTTCACCCTCGACGGGCTGGGCGGCTGGTTCGTCGATCGCATCGATGGCGACCCGTCCAGCGTCATCGGCATCGGGCTACCACTGCTGCGCCGACTGCTTGGCGATGTTGGGATCAGCGTTACGCAGCTGTGGGGCCACACGGCCTGACGGCGCGGTGAACGCCTCGGCGTCCCCGCCCGGGGACACCGGCGTCGCCTCCTGGGCCTCGGCGCGCTGTGCCGCGATGAGTTCCAGCCGGGCCACGCACAGCTCCGGTTCGACGAACGAGTGCATCCGCACGTCGATCGTCCCGTGCGCGCCGCCCCGGTCGAGCACCTCTTCGAGCAGGCCGAGGTGTACGCCGC
Source organism: Nocardia arthritidis NBRC 100137 (assembly GCF_001612765.1). Taxonomy (GTDB): domain Bacteria; phylum Actinomycetota; class Actinomycetes; order Mycobacteriales; family Mycobacteriaceae; genus Nocardia; species Nocardia arthritidis. The sequence continues at coordinate 35,616 of NZ_BDBB01000025.1, read as the reverse complement.
AGACCACCTCGGAGTGTGTCCGCGCCAGTTCGCGCAGCGGGCACGCCGTCAGGCGGATCAGCACCTTGCCCTCGGTCTCCGAGGACGGGTCGCGCTCGGGCGCGAAGCCCAGTTCCGACATCAACGTCATGGTGAGGTCCTTGGCGTCCTCCAGCGACTCCACCCGATGGTCACCCACGTCGAGTCTGCTGCCCCAGGCGCGGCCCGCGGCGATCGCGGCCTCGGATCTGCGCCGCGAGTCGGGGCCGAGCTGATCGGCCAGCACTTGCGCCAGGTCCTGGTAACCCACCGATCGCTGCACCGCGCTGTATCCGATACGCGGCCGCCCACGGCCGCGCGGCGGCTGCTGGAACTGCCGGACGAGGGATTCCCTGGTGAGCACATCGAGATGAAACCGGACCGTGGTGACGTGCTGTCCGGTGATTCTGGCCAGTTCCTGGGCGTCGAGAGGCTCGCTGGCGCCACGTAGGATCGCGAGCAGTCGCCGCCGCGGCCAAGAATCGGACATAGCTCACCCCTCCTCCCGGGAGACTTTATCGGATGTAGGTGCCCTTTATTCGGCCCTCATCCGATTTGTGATCTGAAACGAGAGTCACTGTCGCCGCACACCTACCATCGCTGTGAGGCCTCGAACCGCTGCCACCGCCGTCCACCCATGCATGAAGGACCCGAACACCGTGCCCGTCGCTCCGGACCCTCATCCCTCACTCGGTTCCTACGCACACCCTCACCGACTAGTAACCACGGAGTGGCTGTCGGCAAACATAGGCGCGCGGGGACTCGAGATCATCGAGGCCAATGAGGACACGCTGCTGTACGACATCGGGCACGTTCCGGGCGCCACCAAATTGGATTGGCGAAGCGATCTGAACGATCCGGTCACGCGCGACTATATCGACGGAACCCGCTTCACCGAACTCATGCGCGCCAAAGGCATAGATCGTGACGACACAGTCGTGATCTACGGGGATCGCGGAAACACCCAAGCGGCGCACACGGCGTGGGTGTTCACCCTGTTCGGGCACGAGGACGTGCGCCTGCTCGACGGCGGACGCGCGGCCTGGATCTCCGAGGGGCGCGACACGACGTTCGAGCCCGGCTATCCGGCGCGCAGCGCCTACCCGGCCGTGCGCCGGGACGACAGCACCTTCCGCGCCTTCCGCGAGGACGTGCTCGCCCACCTCGGCAAACCGGTGATCGACGTGCGCTCGGCCGAGGAATACTCCGGCACGCGCGTGCTCGACGCGGCCAATCCCGAGGACGCGGCGTTGCGCGGCGGCCACATCCCCAGCGCGTCGAACGTCCCGTGGACCGAGGCGGTCGCCGCCGACGGGAGTTTCCGCTCGCGCGCCGAACTCGAGGACGTCTACCGCGCGTCGGCCGGCCAGGACGAGGTGATCGTCTACAGTCGAGTCGGCGCGCGATCCAGCCACAGCTGGTTCGTCCTGACCTACCTGCTCGGGCGCGACGGAGTGCGCAACTACGACGGGTCCTGGACCGAGTGGGGAAACTCGGTGCGGATGCCGATCGCCAAGGGAGACGAACCCGGCGAAGTGCCTGCACGCGGCGGTTCTCGGCGCACCCGGAGCAGGTGAGTCGGGTGCGGTCCCAAACACAGACCGCGTGCGTTGTGATCCGCGACCTACTGTTGAGTAGGGCTAGCCGAGTTCGGCGTCTGTTGGCAGACTGCCTACACTCGCCCGAGACGTAAACAAGTCGATTTTGGGAGCGGAGGCTGCACAGCGACCCCACCCCCGGCGAAGCGACCAGAAGAATGCACACAGGAGGCTCAGTGCCCAGCCATGCCAGCGCGCGGATCACAAAGGTACTCGTAGCTAACCGAGGCGAGATCGCCGTGCGCGTGATCCGGGCGGCCAAAGACGCCGGTATCGGCAGCGTCGCGGTCTACGCCGAGCCGGACGCCGATGCCCCGTTCGTCAAGCTCGCCGACGAGGCATTCGCCCTGGGCGGCCAGACCTCGGCCGAGTCGTACCTCGTGTTCGACAAGATCCTCGACGCCGCTGCCAAGTCCGGCGCCGACGCCATCCACCCCGGTTACGGCTTCCTCTCCGAGAACGCCGACTTCGCCCAGGCCGTCATCGACGCCGGGCTGATCTGGATCGGCCCCTCCCCGCAGTCCATTCGCGACCTGGGCGACAAGGTCACCGCGCGGCACATCGCCGAGCGCGCGAAGGCGCCGATGGCCGCGGGCACCAAGGACCCGGTCAAGGACGCGACCGAGGTCGTCGAGTTCGCGAAGAAGTACGGTGTGCCGGTCGCGATCAAGGCCGCTTTCGGTGGTGGCGGCCGCGGTATGAAGGTCGCGCACACCATCGAGGAGATCCCGGAGCTGTACGACTCGGCCGTCCGCGAGGCCACCGCCGCCTTCGGTCGCGGCGAGTGCTTCGTCGAGCAGTACCTGGACAAGGCCCGCCACGTCGAGGCGCAGGTCATCGCCGACAAGCACGGCAACGTCATCGTCGCGGGCACCCGCGACTGCTCGCTGCAGCGGCGCTTCCAGAAGCTCGTCGAGGAGGCCCCCGCGCCGTTCCTGTCCGACGAGGTGCGCGCGAAGATCCACGCCTCGGCCAAGGCCATCTGCAAGGAAGCCGGCTACTACGGCGCGGGCACCGTCGAGTACCTGGTGCAGGGCGAGACCGTCTCCTTCCTCGAGGTGAACACCCGGCTGCAGGTCGAGCACCCGGTCACCGAGGAGACCGCGGGCATCGACCTGGTTCGCCAGCAGTTCCGCATCGCCAACGGCGAGAAGCTGGAGATCACCGAGGACCCGACGCCGCGCGGCCACGCCTTCGAGTTCCGCATCAACGGCGAGGACGCCGGCCGCGGCTTCCTGCCCGCCCCCGGCCCGGTCACCGTGTACAAGGAGCCGTCGGGCCCCGGTGTGCGCGTGGACTCCGGCGTGGTGGAGGGCAGCGTGATCGGCGGGCAGTTCGACTCGATGCTGGCCAAGCTGATCGTCACCGGCGAGAACCGCATGCAGGCGCTGGAGCGGGCGCGGCGCGCGCTGGCCGAGTTCGAGGTCGACGGCCTGGCCACGGTCATCCCGTTCCACCGGGCGATCGTCGAGGATCCGGCGTTCATCGGTGACGGCGAGAAGTTCGACGTCTACACCAAGTGGATCGAAAACGAGTGGGTCAACACCGTCGAGCCGTTCACCGGTGCGGGCGCCCCTGCCGACGAGGATGAGGATCAGCCGCGTCAGAAGGTCGTCGTCGAGGTCGGCGGCCGCCGGGTCGAGGTCTCGCTGCCGGGCAACTTCACCGTCGGCGCCGGTGCGGCCGGCGCGGCGGGTAACGGCGCCGGTGTGATCCGCAAGAAGCCCAAGCCGCGCAAGCGTGGCGGCGCCGGCGGCGGCGCGGCCTCCGGTGACGCGGTCACCGCTCCGATGCAGGGCACCGTCGTCAAGGTCGCCGTGGAAGAGGGCCAGTCGGTCGAGGCGGGCGATCTGATCGTGGTGCTCGAGGCCATGAAGATGGAGAACCCGGTCAACGCCCACAAGGCGGGTGTGGTCACCGGCCTGTCCGTCGAGACGGGCGCGGCGATCACGCAGGGCACCGTTCTCGCAGAGATCAAGTAGCAACGTCGCGGAGCGGGCGCGGGACAACGAGGTCCCGCGCCCGCTCCGCTGTTCACACGGCAGTCCCTCCGTCGTCACGCGTGCTGCCTCCGCTGGACCGGATCCGCACACCGAGGTGTCGTATCGTGTTGCGGTGACCAGCTCGACAAGCCTCTCCCCCGTCGCGGAGGTGATCCGCGCGAGGCGCGCCACGGCCGGCCGCGCCGACGGTCACCGCCTGGTGCTGGTGATAGAGGGTGGCGGCAGCCGGGGCGTGTATTCCAGCGGCATGGTGTCGGCGCTGGAGGAACTCGGGCTCGCCGGGGTGTTCGACGCCGTATACGGCACGTCGGCAGGCGCGATCAACGGCGCCTGGCTGCTGTGCGGGCGTGCGATCCCCGGCATGCGCTCCTGGACCGACCCGGAGATCATGCGCCGCGCCGTCGACCCGGCCCGGCTCCTGCGCGGGCGTCCGGCTTTCGATCTGCGGTATCTCGTGCACCAGGTGTACGACGGCGTCGAACCGATGGATTTCGACGCGATCCTGGCCAACTCCACGACCTTCCATCCGATCGCCACTGATATCCGGACCGGGCAGGCGGTCGATCTGCATCCGCACATCACCGACAAGCAGACGCTCATGCGTGCGTTGCGCGCGTCGGCGGGCCTGCCGATCCTGGCCGGGCCGCCGGTCGCCCTGGGCAGTTCGGCCTACTTCGACGGCGGTCTCTCCGAGACAGTGCCGATCCGCACCGCGGTCCGCGCGGGCGCCACCCATGCCTTGGTCCTGCGTACCCGGAGGGTGGACGAACGGCGCCCGCCCGCCTCGCGCCTGCACCAGATCGTCGGCGGCGGCTATCTACGCGCCGTGGCCCCCGGCGCGTACCGGGCCTGGCTCGAACGCCCCCGGCAACAGGACCTCGAGGACCGGGCCCTCGCCGAACTCGGCGACTCCGTGCTGCAGATCCACCCGCCCCTCGGCTCTCCGGACGTGGACAGCGCCGCCCGGGACACCACACTGCTCGCCAGGGCTCTGCAAATCGGCCGCACAGCCGTGCTCGGCGCGCTCTCCGCCGTCATCCCAGCCGCCTGACCGACTTCGGCCCGCCTCCGCTCCAGCGGGCGCACGGTAAATATTCATCGCGGGTCAGCTCAACGGCGCGGCGCGGTGGTGAGGCGCCGAGGCGTTCAGGCGATGTGGACTCGCACGCCACCGGAGAGGACGAAGTCGTGCAGTTCCAAGTGGTCGGGGGTCGCCGTCCGGGGCAGGTCGAACACGAGCTGGGTGGTGGCGGACTGTCCGGGGCGCAGCTCGAAGGAGTAGCCGAGGCGCTGCTGGGTGTTCTGCCACATGGTGGCTGTGGCGTTGTGGTCGAAGGGCGTGTTCTGCGCGTCCAGCAGGCGTTGGCCCATCGGGAGGAACCACTTCGTCTCGTCGGAGATATTCCGGACGGTCAGCGTGACGATCAGGAACGCGCCCGTGGCCCGCTGCAAACCGACTCGTGCCACACCCGTGTCGACGTTCGTCACGAGGAACTCGAATTTGCCGTCGCGCACGGGACTGCCCACCGGCGCCACGGCGGCCGGATCGGATGCGCGGTCGTCCCCGGGTGGCCCGGGGTTCTCCACCGCCACCGCCGAGGGCGGCAAGGTGGGCGCGGGCGCGCCGGAATCGCCGGCCCTGGTTCCCGCCGCGATCAACGCGACACAGCCCGCCGCGAACGCGAACGGCGCCAGGAACACCACGATCAGCGCGCCGATCATCTTCGACAGCAGACTCCGGTGACGTCGCGGCCGACGCTGCGGGACCGGGACGCCCGGGCGACGCTGCGCGACCGGCGGTGCCGGACGCTGGACCGCTGGGAAGACCTTTCGCGCCGGCGCACGATACGGCGATGCGACCGGGCCGTGCTTCGGGGGAAGCACGCGAGCGAGCAACCGTTCCTGCCACCCCGGCTGTGCGCCCCGGACAGGTTCGGCGGGATACGACCCGGTCCGGTACCACCGCCCTGCTGGATACGACTGTCCTGCAACGGGATAACCGGTGGCTGCGGGCGGACGCTGCGCACCGGCGTATCTCTGTGGTGACGAGCCCGGACTCGGAACACGCTGAATCGGTCCAGGATTGGGCGCGACTGTCGACCAGTCGAGCCTGGTGGCCACAAGGGTCGGCATAGGGCCCGGGTTCGGCATAACTTTGGTCGGGGTAGGGGTTCGCCGCAGTGGCTCGGAGCCCACGGATTCCGGTGCGGCCGCGTCGGCTTTCGAGTCCGTTCGAGGCGAAGGCCTTTCCTGCGCAGCGGGGTTCGCCAGATCGTCGACTCCGGAGCGGTGCGAAGACCCCGAGGCCGGCACGGAATCGACACCGGTCAACGGCTTCGTCGCCGGGCGATCCGATCCGGACGGCGGCACGGCTACCGGCTCCGGAGCGGACGCGCCGATCGCGGCTCGCGCGGCAGCGGCGAATTCTCCTGCGGTGGGAAATCTTTCGCTCGGCTCCTTCGCCAGACCGCGAGCGATCACGGCGTCCAGCGCGGCGGGGACGGCGGCGCACACCGAACCGGCACGTGGGGGCGGCGCCATCAGGTGGGCATGCATCTGCTGCGCGGGATCGGTGTCACCGTAGAGCCGCGCACCGGTGAGGCATTCGTAGAGCACGCAGGCCAGCGAGTAAACGTCGGCGCGTCCGTCCGCCTTGCCGCTGAACCGTTCCGGGGCCATGTACGCGAGGGTGCCGATCGCCATGCCGGTGGCGGTCACGGCCGTCTGTCCGAGCCCGTGCGCGATGCCGAAGTCGATCAGATAGGTGAAGCCACTGGGATGGACGACGATGTTCGACGGTTTGACATCGCGGTGCACCAGCCCGGCCCGGTGCGCCACATCGAGCGCGGCGGCGACGTGGCCGATGACGCCGATCGCGACGGCCGGTGACATCGGGCCCTCGGCCACCAGCTTGCCCGCCAGGTCGGCGCCCTCGACGAATTGCATGTCGATGTAGAGCCGGCCGCCGATCTCGCCGAATCGGTGGATCCGCGGCACGTGCGGGTCGCGCAACTGCGCCACGGCTTCGGCTTCACGCTCGAACCGCTTGCGGTATCCCGGCGCGGCCGCGAGATCGGCGGGCAGGAGCTTCAACGCCACCCGTCGCGCCGCTACCATGTCGTACGCCAGCCAGACCTGACCCATGCCGCCCTTGCCGAGCGGTCGCTCCAGCCGGTAACCCCCGAATCGCACCTCCCCCATCGCGAACCTCCAGTCACCGTTGACATCTGGTCGACCCGGCCGCCACCCGTGGAAAACGGAAATCAGCAGCTCACCGCGCCGACACCGAAGAAGCGGCCTCATTCGGAGCGTAACCGCACCCCGCGTCCCGCACCACTGTGTGCTCGACGACAGTCCGCGACGGGCCGGCTACTTACCCGGCTTGGCCTTGGGCTTGCCGTTGCCGTTGCCGTTGCCGTTGCCTTGGTTCGCGTGATCGGGCTTGCCCCGGCCGGGCTTGTCGTCGGAGGCGGGCTGTCCGGACAAGTTCGAGTCGTCGACGTTCTCCGCGGCGACACCGCCCGCGTCCGGCGCTGCCGGAAGCCAGCTCGACCGGTCCGCCAACGGAGTGCAGGTCAGCTCGAGGCCGTCCACGGTGACACTGTGCAGGTCCACCACCGGGTCGCACGGCTGACCCGCGCCGGGCAGTACCAGGATCGGCGCCGAGATGGGCACCGGCATCCGCGTGGCCGGCACGTGCGACGGCGGCGCGGACGGTTGCTGCTTCGGAGACGGGACGGGAGCGGTGGCCGGTCCCGCGTCGGCCGCGTCCGGGTGCCCGAGCCACAGCGACCCGGCGACCAGCGCGACCAGCGCCGCGAGAGCCACCAGCGCCAGACGCGATCCGGAAGGCGTTCGCGCTTCGGACGCGGGGCCGGTCCGGACGACCCCACGCGGCGGCGGGAGCACGAAGGTCGGCACCGACGACGCGAGCTCGACCGTGGTGGCGTCCTGGCCCGTCAGGGCCGCGTACCCGGCCGATGCCAGTTCCCCGGCGCTGGACCAGCGCAGGCCGGGATCTTTCGCCATGCCGCGTGCGATCACCGCGTCCAGCGCGGGCGGCAGGGCCGGATCCAGTGCGGAGGCGAGCGGAGGGGTTTGCATCAGGTGGGCGCGCATCATGCGCGGCGGGTCGCCGTCGTCGAACGGCCGTCGCCCGGTGAGACACTCGTACAGCACGCAGGCCAGCGCATACTGATCGGACTGGGGCACCGCCGAGCCGTCGAACCGCTCCGGCGCCATGTAGGCCAGCGTGCCCACCACATTGCCGGTGGCGGTGATCGCGGGCTGGTCGCTGCGCTGTGCGGTCCCGAAGTCGATCAGGTAGGCGGTGCCGTTGGGCGTCACCATGATGTTGGACGGCTTCACGTCGCGGTGTACCAGGCCCGCACGATGCGCGATGTCGAGCGCGGCGGCTGTCTGCACGACGATCTCGATCGCGCGCTCGGGTTCCAGCCGCCCCGCGCGCCGCAGCAGCGCGGCCACGTCGGAGCCTTCGATGAACTCCATATCGATGTACAGGCGGCCGTCGAGTTCGCCGAACGAATGGATCGGCACCAGATGCGGCCCGCGCACTTGGGTGGCGAGCCGAGCCTCCCTGGTGAAACGCTGCCGGAATTTGGCGTCCGCCGCGTACGCGGCGGTCAGTACCTTCAACGCGACGGCACGGTCGGCGGTGGTGTCGTGCGCGAGCCAGACCTCGCCCATCCCGCCGCTGCCTATCAGCCGATCGAGGCGGTAGTGGCCGAACCACAGCTCGCCCATGTCGTAAAACCTCCCGCTAGCCTCTTCCTCATGACCGAGCTACCCCAAATCAGCCTGGATACCGCGAAACGCGCGAAAATGGCGGCGCGGCCATCCGATCATGTCGCAGCCAGGCCGGTCGGCGTCGCGGAATTCGGCGGAGTGGTGACCGACGCGCTGGTCGCCGCGGCCAGCTACGGGCGCGGCGCAACGGGTGGACGGTGATGGAGCCGATCGAGATCAACGCGGGTGCCTGGTATCTGCGCGCCATGCGCGCCGACGACCGCATCGATGACCGTCCTGCCCTGGCCGAGGGTGGCATCACCGAGCCGGACTATGTGGCCCGGCGCAGTGCGGGCTGGGCGGAGGAGACGCATTTCTCCTGGGCGGTCTGCGAACCGACCACGGCCGAGTTGGTGGCCGAGATCGGAGCGACGCCTGCGGGCGACGGCACCGCGGCGGTGACGGGGTGGGCGCGCCCGGGCTACGAAGCGGCCCTGGACGCCGGGCTGACGTCCGTCCGCCGTTTCGTCGAGGGGGGTTTGGGCTTGCATCCGGTCATATCCTGACCACTCGACGACCGGCGCGCCGGTGCCAGGGCGGCGCGTCACGCCGTACGCCCGTCGGGATAACGGCCGGATGGTGAGCCCGTGCGGACCTTTCCGAGGGGGTGCGCACCAGAGGATTCCGGGTGATCGGACAGCACGGAACGGAGGCGACGAGTGGGACGCGCGGCACCGGTACATCCGCTGTCGGTTCGAGTGCCGTGCCTTCTCGGCGAGTGGTGAAGACATGGATGCTGAGCCCAGGAGGAGGATCCGGGATTCCGGCGCACCCGCTGGGCGCACCGGACCCGGATCCTCCTGTTCGTGGGCTATTCCAGGCCGGCCAGGACCCGGTCCAGGGCGTCGACGGCTTCGTCCAGCTCGGCGCCGGTGACCGTCAGCGGGGGCCGGAACCGGATGCCCCGCTCGCCGGTGCCGAGGATCAGCACCCGCTCCCGCTCACGCAGCGCGGTGAGCACCTCGTCGCGCAGCCGGGACGACGAGAGCGTGATCGCGCACATCAGGCCGCGCCCGCGCGGCTCGCTGACATCGGTGTGCCGGGCGGCGAGCGCGCCCAGCCGTTCGAGCAGGTGCGCCCCCAGCGGCCGGGACCGTTCGATCAGCTCGTCCCGCTCGAGCACCTCCAGGATGCGCCTGCTGCGCACCATGTCGGCGAGGTTGCCGCCCCAGGTCGAGTTGAGCCGGGAGCTGACCGCGAACACGTTGTCGGGCACCTCGTCCACGCGGCCACCCGCCATGACGCCGCACACCTGGGTCCGCTTACCGAAGGCGACCACGTCCGGCGCCAGGCCGAGTTGCTGGTAGGCCCAGGCCGTTCCGGTCATGCCGACGCCGGTCTGCACCTCGTCCAGCACGAACAGCGCGTCGTGCTCGTGACACAGTTGCTGCACGGCTTGCAGGAACTGCGGACGCAGGTGCCGGTCGCCGCCCTCGCCCTGGATCGGCTCGGCGATGAAACACGCTATGTCGTGCGGGTTTTCCTCGAACGCCCGCCGCGCCTGCGCCAGCGCGCACGCCTCGGCCTCCTCGATGTCGAAGGCGTCGGTGACGTAAGGGGACTTGATGCGCGGCCAGTCGAACTTCGGGAAGCGCGCCGTCTTCACCGGATCGGTGTTGGTGAGCGACATGGTGTACCCGCTGCGGCCGTGGAACGCGCCGGTCAGGTGCAGCACTTTGGTACCGAGTTCCGCTGCCCGGCCCTGGGATTCGTTGTGCCTGCTCTTCCAGTCGAACGCGATCTTGAGGGCATTCTCCACCGCGAGGGCGCCGCCGTCGATGAAGAACAGGTGCGGTAGCCGCGGATCGCCGAGCACCCGCACGAAGGTCTCGACGAAGCGGGCCATCTCGACGGTGTAGATGTCGGAGTTGCTCGGCTTGTTCACCGCCGCGGCGGTGAGTTCGGCCAGGAACTGCGGGTCCTCGGCGAGGGCGGGATGGTTCATGCCCAACGCGTTGGAGGCGAAGAAACCGAACATGTCGAGGTAGGGGCTGCCGTCGCGTTCGTCGACGAGGCGGCAGCCACGGGAACGGTTGAGGTCGAGCACCAGGTCGAAGCCGTCGGCCAGGATGCTCGCCGACAAGATCTCATGGACCCGGGCGGCGGGGGTGACCGCCGGGCGGGTGCGTTCCAGTTCGATGGTCACGCCCTGAGGGTACGTAAAAATTTACGGAACCTCTATGACTATCCGTACTAATTACACAGAATCGCTACCTGTCATAGAATGTCTGCAAGATGATGGTGCTCCGGGTGCGCACGTTGGCGGTGGCTCTGATCTCTTGGAGCAATTGCTCGAGGTGCCGCGGAGACGCCACACGCACCAGCAGGATGTAGCTTTCCTCCCCGGCCACCGAGTGGCACGCCTCGATGCCGGGGATGTGCTGCAGCACCGCGGGCGCGTCATCGGGTTGCGACGGGTCGAGAGGAGTGATCGCGACGAATGCCGACAGCAGTTGACCGAGCGCTTCGGGATCGACGTGTGCGGTATACCCGCGGATCACACCGCGCGCCTCTAATCGGCGGACCCGGGACTGCACCGCGGACACCGACAGACTCGCCTTCTCGGCCAGGTTGGACAGAGTGGCCCGTCCATCGGCCATCAGTTCACGAATCAGCAGGCGATCGATGTCATCGAGTACGGGTCTTGCCGGTGTATCCGCCATCAGCGAAGGCTAACTCAGGCGGCGCGCCTCGTGTCCGAAACCTGACCTCCATCCTCCCACTCGAGGGAACAGACACGCCGCGACGCGGCCGAAAGGTACGGCGGAACAACAGATGACCGAGGTATTGGACGTTCAGACCACCCGGCAGCTCACCGCCCGCGCGGAGGCGACACTGCGCCGATTCGGCGCGCTGCCAGCGGAACCCGGCGATCTGCCCGCGCGCACTCCGATCACCGGAGGGCAGCTGACCACCCTGCGGTCCAGCTCGCCCGACGAGGTCGATGCCGCCATCGGCCGGGCCGCTACCGCCTTCCGGGGCTGGCGCGGCGTTCCCGCTCCCGTCCGGGCCGGTGTCGTGCGCAGGCTGGGGCAGCTGCTCACCACACACAAGAGCGACCTGGCCGAGCTGGTGACGCTGGAGGCGGGCAAGATCCCCGCCGAGGCCGCGGGCGAAGTGCAGGAGATGATCGACATCTGCGAATTCGCCGTCGGCCTGTCCCGGCAGCTGTACGGCCACACCATGCCCTCGGAACGTCCCGGCCACCGGTTGATGGAGACCTGGCATCCGCTCGGTGTGGTCGGGGTGATCTCGGCGTTCAACTTCCCGGCGGCGGTCTGGGCGTGGAACACGGCGATCGCGCTGGTGTGCGGCGACACCGTGGTCTGGAAACCATCGGAGACGACGCCGTTGACGGCGCTGGCCTGTCACGCCTTGCTCCGGCGCGCGACCGGCGAGGTCGGCGCGGATCCCGAGATCCATCAAGTGATCCAGGGCGGGCGCGAAGTGGGCTCCCGACTCGTCGACGACGGACGGGTCGCGCTGGTGAGTGCCACCGGGTCGGTGCGGATGGGCCGGTTGGTGGCGCCGCGGGTGGCCGAGCGGCTCGGGCGCTGCCTGCTGGAGCTGGGCGGCAACAACGGCGCGATCGTCACCGCGTCGGCCGATCTCGACCTCGCGGCGCGGGCGATCGTGTTCGCGGCGGCGGGCACGGCCGGGCAGCGGTGCACCACGCTGCGGCGGCTGATCGTGCACCGGGACGTGGCGGGCCCGCTGATGGACCGGCTGGAGCGGGCATACCGGCAACTGCCCGTCGGCAACCCTTTCGACGAGGGGGTGCTGGTCGGGCCGCTGATCGACGGCAAGGCCTACACCGGGATGCGCGCGGCGCTGGACAAGGCGGTGACCGACGGCGGCGAGCTGATGTGCGGCGGTGAGCGCGTCGAGGGATTCGGCGAGGACGCCTACTACGTGCGGCCCGCCATCGTCCGCATGCCCGCCCAGACCGCGGTGGTGCGGGAGGAGACCTTCGCACCGATCCTCTACGTGCTCACCTACGACGACTTCGATCGCGCGATCGCCCTGCACAACGAAGTGCCGCAGGGTCTTTCGTCCGCGATCTTCACCACCGACCAGCGCGAGGCCGAACGCTTCCTCGCCGCCGACGGATCCGATTGCGGCATCGCGAATGTCAACATCGGCACCTCCGGCGCCGAGATCGGCGGTGCCTTCGGCGGTGAGAAGCAGACCGGCGGCGGACGCGAATCCGGCTCGGACTCCTGGAAGGCCTACATGCGCCGAGCCACCAACACCGTCAACTACTCCACCGAACTGCCCCTCGCCCAGGGCATCGAGTTCGGCTGAACCACTCGCCGCACCCGCTCCCACCAGGCGATTGGGTTGTTCGCACCACCCTGTGTAGTGTTGTCCTTACCCGACGCGGGGTGGAGCAGCTCGGTAGCTCGCTGGGCTCATAACCCAGAGGTCGCAGGTTCAAATCCTGTCCCCGCTACTACAGGCCCGGTTCAGACGGTTCACACCGTCTGAACCGGGTTTTTCTTCGCCGCCATCGGGCACGCAGGGCACGGCAGCAACCCAGACGCCGCGGATTTCATCGAGTGGATCGGCTGACCCCGGGTGAATCGTTCGCGTGCTTGTGCCTTCGCGCGGCCTCGGCCGGTCGGCCTCCGGGTGACGCGGCCGGTGGCACCGACCAGCAAGCACCGCCGGAAAACACCCGTCACCATCGCGGCGGCTCGATGCCGAGTTCCCGCAAGCCTTCGGCGTAGCGTGCGACGCCGGCGAGCTTGATGTCTTCGTAGCCGCGCACCACGTCGGCGAGCGCCGCCGCCCGCACGGCGCGGTCGTAGCCCGATCGGTCCAGCATGTCGGCCAAGTTCGTGACCATCGCGGTGTAGTGCGTGCGCAGCTCGCGTTCCACCCGTCGGACGTGCGCGTAACCGAACGGGTCGAACGCCGTGCCGCGCAGCCGCTTTCCCTTGGCCAGCAAGCGAAGGGCGAAGTGACTGCCCGGCCGCATGCCGATCTTCTTCTTCCGTCCCAGCGCGCGCAGCAGCGGTGGGTGCAGCCGGTAGGTGAGGTTCGCCCCCTCGGGGACCTGCGTGGCGACCTCGGTGAGGAAGGCCGGGTCGGTGAGCCGGCGCGCCACCTCGTACTCGTCTTTGTACGCGGTGAACTTGTACAGTCCGCGCGCCACCTGCTCGCTGAATTCGGTACGGTCGGTCACCCGGCGCTCGGCCGCCCAGATGCGTTGCATCGTGCGGACGTAGGCGCGTGCCACCGCCGCGCTCTGGAAACCGATCAGCTCGACGGCCCGCAGCTCGATCAGGCGCCGCGTCTCTCCCGTCGCGGTCAACCCCTCGAACAGGTCCGCGGGCACCACGACCGGAGCCGGTTCGGCCGCGCGGCGAGTGGTCGCGGCGGCGAACTCCGCCGGCCGTGCGATCGCCACCCGCCCCCAGCGGAACGCGGCGAGATTCGCCGCCACGGCCACTCCGTTGATCTCGATGGCCTCCTCGATCGCGGCGCCCGGCAGCCGCAAGCCGCCGAGCTGATAGGCGGCGCCGATCAGCAGGAAGTTCGCGGCGGCGGTGTCGCCGAAGAGGACCTGCGCGGCGGCCAGCGCGTCGAAGGACCGCACCGACCGCGAGACCTGCTCCAATCGCCGCAACAGCGCCGCCTCGTCGGGATAGGCGACCGACTTGTCGTAGACCATCTCGCCGGTCGGCGTCTTGCTGGTGGAGGCGATCGACACGGTCGTCGTGGCACACCCGTAGGCCAGATTCTTGGTGTCGGTGGCGGCCAGCAGGTCGAAGGCCACGAGGCAATCGGCCGAAGCGGGGGCCAGCCGGTTGGCGGGCTCCAGCGCGTCCACGGCGAAGCGCAGGTGCGACACCACGGGTCCGGCCTTCTGGCTCATGCCGATCTGGTCGAGACTCGCCACCTCGTACCCGGCCCGCATCGCCGCGGTCGCCAGCACCTGGTTCACGGTGACGATGCCGGTGCCGCCGATGCCGGCGAGAAAGACGTTCTGCGTGGTCGCCGGCGGTTCGTGGGGCAGATCCGGCAGTCGCGGTGGCTGTGGCCGCCTGCTCGTCGCGCGCTCCTTCCGTTTCGCCGGATCGGGCAGCTCGACCGTGACGAACGAAGGGCAATCGCCGTTGAGGCAGCTGTAGTCGGTGTTGCAAGAGGTCTGGTCGATTCGGGTCTTGCGCCCGAACTCGGTGTCCACCGGCTGCACCGACAGGCAATTGCTCTGGACGCCGCAATCACCGCAGCCTTCGCACACCGCTTCGTTGATCACCACCCGGGTGCGGCGCACCGGCAGGGCGCCGCGCTTACGCTGCCGCCGGGCGTCGGCAGCGCAGTGCTGGTCGTAGATCAGCACCGTGACACCGGGGATCTCGCGCAGCGCGCGCTGGGCTTCGTCGAGGCGGTCCCGGTGCCACAACAGGGTGCCTGGAGCCAGATCGCGCTTGCGGTAACGCCCGGGTTCGTCGGCGCAGACGATGATCCGCCGGACACCCTCGACGGCGAGCTTGCGGGTGAGCGTCGGCACCGTGAGCGCTCCCTCCGCGTGCTGCGCGCCGGTCATCGCGACCACGTCGTTGTGCAGCAGCTTGAAGGTGATGTTCACTCCCGCGGCGACGCACGCCTGCACGGCGAGCTGGCCGGAGTGGAAGTACGTTCCGTCGCCGATGTTCTGGAACAAATGCGGCACGTCGGTGAACGGGGCTTGGCCGATCCACTGCGCGCCTTCGCCGCCCATCTGGGTCAGCCCGGTGACTTTGCTGTCGGTCCGGTCGGACATGGTCACCAAGGTGTGACAACCGATGCCGCCGCCCGCCAACGAGCCTTCCGGAACGGCTGTGGAGCGGTTGTGCGGGCAACCGCTACAGAAGTAGGCGGCGCGCTTGGCGGGCAGCACCGACAGCGACAGCGACTGCGGCAGTGGACGTTTCAGCGCGAGATGTCCGTCGAGTACGCGGCGCAGCGGTGCGGCGATGCGCCCGGAGGTGAGTTCGCCGTCGGCGCCGAACAGCGGGCGGCCCGCGTGGTCGCGCTTGCCGACGATCTCGGGCGCGCCCGCGACGCCGTACAGGATGTCGCGGATCTGCGTCTCGACGAAGGCCGTCTTGTCCTCGACGACGATCAGCCGGGTGAGCCCGGTGGCGAACTCCCGGACACGGTCGGGCGCGATCGGATACGGCATCCCGATGCGCAATAGCCGGATTCCCGCGGCGTGCAGTGCGTCGTCGTCCGCGCCGAGGTCGAGCAACGCTTGACGGACCGCGTCGAAGGTGGTCCCGGTGGCGGCGATGCCGATCGTGGCGTGGGACGGGTGGACCTCGATCACGTCCAGGCCGTTGCGTGTGCTGTAGGCGCGCACCAGCTCCCAGCGGGGACCGTAGAGATCCGCCTCGGCGAGCAGACTGTCGGCCGGGGCGGCCATCGGTCGCTGCCGGTAGTGGAAGGGCTTTCCCTCCCAGTCGATTTCGGGCACTACGAGGTCGATGTCACCCACCGAACCGTCGACCGTCCAGGCACCGTCGGCGACATCGGCGACGATCTTCAGCGCCACCAGGCAGCCCGAGGCGCGCGACAGCGCCACCCCGTGCAGGCCCATGGTGATGATCTCGCGGGCGTTGCGCGGGAACAGCACGGGGATGTTCATCGCCGCCAGTGAGCGCTCGCTCACCGCGGGCACGGTGGACGACTTGGCCGCTGGATCGTCGCCTACCAGCAGCAAGACGCCGCCGCGCGGATTCACGCCGTACATGTTGGCGTGCCGCAGAGCGTCGGTCGCGCGGTCCAGACCGGGACCTTTGCCGTACCAGACACCGACAACGCCGTCATGGGTCGCGGCGCCGGCGGGCAGATCGGCCTGGCTGCCCCATACGGAGGTGGCGGCCAGTTCCTCGTTCAATCCCGGGACGAACGAGATGTCGTGCTCGGCGAGAACGTCCGGCATGCCGGCCAGCATCTTGTCGACGCCGCCGAGCGGGCTGCCCTGATACCCGGAGACGAACGTCCCCACCCGCCGCCCGGCGCGCAGATCCCGCACGTGCTGCTCGACCAGCTGCCGCGCGATGGCCTGGACGCCGGTGAGGACAACGGTCCCCGAGCCGACACGGTATCGGTCGGCAAGGTCGTAGGGAGCTGCGATCAGATCGCGGTCGGCGAGCTCGGTCATACAGATCCACCCGTCCGCTCGGCCCCCGGTCCGGCGGCCTCGCATCGTTGAGCACTTGTTGCCGATATCGTGTCTCTGAAGATCTGAACGCACAACCTCCATTGAATTGACTGAGCATTCTGCCCAATTTCTGGATCGTCAAATGGGCACGCCCTAAGCACAGTGCCAGGTTCATGTGACGGCGAACACAAGGACGCGTCCAGGCATTCGATCGTCTGCGGCGAGCCGAGCCCGTGCCGCACCGCGTTTCCTCCGCCGCCCCCACACCCACCTGTGTGAAGGTGGAAAGATGGCAATGCTGAGGAGGGGCGCGGCGATCGTCGCCGCCTCGATGTTCGGGATGCTGACCGCGTGCGGGCAGCACGCGGACCCGGCCGCCCCCTCCACGCCGGAGCGAACCGCGGAAGCGCCGGCGGGCACGCGGGCCGATCCGGGACCCCGGCGAATCGCGGGCGGCACGATGATCGTCGTCCCGCATGCCGCGGACCTGGAGCCCACGTCGGCGATGCCCTTCTCGGAGTACGACATCGAAGACGGGACGAACAAGCTCGCGATCCACATCCCGGGTCCGGTCGGCTGTCCGAGCATCGGATTCACCGCGCGCGTGGAAGAATCGACCGATCGGGTGAGCGTGCGGCTGATCCGTGGCCTGCATCGCGGCATGCCGCCCTGCCAGGGCGCGAACCCGGAGCAGAAGCGCGAATACGGCGTGGTCGTGGTCGACCTGCAACGCCCGCTGGGCGAACGGACGGTACTCAGCTTCGCATGAGCCGCGCGAGAGGCAGATCCGGTGTGCGGGCGGGCAGGCCGCCTCCTTTAGTGATCTTGCCGAAGGGCGGGCCACGGGTTTTGTGACATGTCCGGTTCGTCTGTTCCGATGCGACGCTCCGATCGGTGGAGCGCTATCTTTCGCAGCGGATGGTGCCGCCTTCGCGGCTACCGGCGGTCCCGGAGCCGAAGGAGGTGCGGCAGTCCGTCATGATCGACTCAGGGTCGTTGCGGCGGTTCCTTCTGCTCTGTCCCGCAGCGAACGTTCGCTGCGGTTTTCCGTGTAGTGCCGGTCCGTCCGAAGCACCGACGCCGCGGCGGGGCCGCGGGGCGGTGGGTCGGTGACGGCTGACTTTCGAAGGAAACCCGTGTTCAGAGTTCCATCCAGGATTGCGATCTTGCTGGTGAGTATCCTCTCGCTCGGCCTGCTCGGCCTGCCCGCAACGGCTCAGCCCCTCTATCCCACCCCCGATCCCGACGCCTTCTATACGGCGCCGCCCGACCTCGAGGCGCTCGCCCCCGGCGACGTCGTGCGCAGCCGCAGGATCGACACCGGCCTCTATGTCGGGACCGAAGGCTGGCAGGTGGCATTCCGCTCCACCAATTCGCAGGGCAAGCCCGTCATGGGCATCACGACGGTCTTGCTGCCCGCCGGGGTCAAGAATCCGCCGCTGGTCTCCTATCAGGCGCTGATCAATTCGCTCGGCACCCAGTGCAATCCGTCGCGCTCACTGTTCAATGGTGAATTGCAGGACGCGGTCGGCGCGATGCTGCCCATCGGACGCGGATGGGCGATCTCGCTGCCGGACTACCTGGGCCCCACCTCCGCCTACGGCGCCGCGCGCCTGGCGGGCATGATGACCCTCGACAGCGTGAAGGCCGTCCGCAAGGTAGCCGATCTCGGTCTCTCCAATTCCCCCGTAGCCATCGCGGGCTACTCCGGCGGCGGCATGGCCACCTCGTGGGCGGCCGCCATGCAGCCCACCTACGCGCCGGAGCTGAAGCTCACCGCCGCCGTGGCCGGTGGCATCCCCGCCGACCTGGAGGAGATGGCGATGTCACTGGGCTTCGCGCCGCATCCCGGATTCGGCCTCGCCTTCGCCGCCGCCATGGGACTGGAGCGGGAGTACCCGGACCGGCTGCCGATCTCGGACCAGCTCAACGAGAACGGTCTGTGGTTCCGGGAATTCACCCATGACGCCTGCCGCCGGTTCCTGCTCTTCCACGGCGCCTTCCGCAGCGCGGAGCAGATGGCGGCGTCCAAGAGCCTGATGGACAGCCCCGAGGCGCACGCTGTCCTGCGGGAGAACAGTCTGCGGTACTTCGATGGGGTGCCGACCGTGCCTACCTACCTCTGGCAGGGCCGCTTCGACGAGATGACCTTCTACCAACCCGTCGCCGAGGTCGCCGACCGATACTGCAAAGCGGGTGCGCCGGTGACATTCCACACCGTCGACATCTCCGAGCACATGACCGCGGCCGCCGCCGGATTCGCCGACGCGTGGAACTACGTGGAGGCCAGGTTCCGCGGCGACCCGGCACCGACCAGCTGCTGAACCCAGACGAGCCGCGGCCCGGGAGATGTTCTCCCGGGCCGCGGCTCGTCCCGCATGCCACGCGCGTTCGGGCGTCAGGCGGTGAAGTGCAGCGTCCATTCCCCGCGATAGTGCAGGCGGGTGACGCTGCCGGGCGGAATATCGATGCGCCAGAACGATTTCGGCGGAGCGTCCAGCGTCACCAACAGCGCGGCCCGGACCACGGCGGGATGGGTGACCGCGATCGTGGACACCGACTGCGCGGCCACCTCGGCCATCCACAACCTGGTCCGTTCGATCACGTCCAGCACGGATTCGCCGCCGTGCCCGCGGAACGCCGGGTCGGTGAGCCAGGCGTACAGCTCGTCCTGGGGTACCGACATCAGTTCGCCGCCGCGCCAGGCGCCTGCGTCCAGGTCGCGCAGCCGGTTGTCCTCCTCGCCCGGCAAACCCAGCAGCGCGGCGGTCTCCACCGTCCGGCGCTCCGGGCCGGTGAGCACCCGCGCGGCGGTGAGCGGTCCGCACTCGGCCATCGCCCGCCTGCCCGCCTCGGTGAGCGATTCGTCCACCGGGAAACGTGCCTTCCGCATCGCCTCGGTCATTCCGTGGCTGACCAGGTCGAGTCTGAGCACTTTCTGCACCTGTGGAAGCGTACGGCCCGGCGTCGGCGGCTGTTGTTCGATTGCTCGCGCTTCGCTCGCGAAACGGTACGGGCGTGCTTGTCGGTGTCCGGGTGCACACTGAATCCATGGCCCAGTTCTCCCGCGCGACCCAGGAGTGGTTCGACGGCGCGTTCCCAGCGCCTACCTCCGCGCAACTGGGGGCGTGGAAGGCGATCGCGGCGGGCGAGCACACGTTGGTCGTCGCGCCGACCGGGTCGGGGAAGACGCTCTCGGCGTTTCTCTGGGCGATAGACCAGCTGGCCACCCGGGAGCAGCGGCCCGAGCGGGCCGGCACCTCGGTGCTGTACGTGTCCCCGCTGAAGGCGCTGGCGGTGGACGTGGAACGCAATCTGCGGGCGCCGCTGGTCGGCGTCACGCAGACCGCCGGGCGCCTGGGACTGGAGCCGCCGGAGATCACCGTCGGCGTCCGTTCCGGCGACACCAGCGCCTCCGATCGGCGGTCCATGCTGCGCACCCCGCCGGACATCCTGATCACCACGCCGGAGTCGCTGTTCCTCATGCTGACCTCGGCGGCCCGCGACACGCTGCGCGACGTCGGCACGGTGATCGTGGACGAGGTGCACGCGATCGCCGGCTCCAAGCGCGGTTCGCACCTGGCGCTGTCGCTGGCCCGGCTCGACCTGCTGACCGAGCGGCCCGCCCAGCGCATCGGGCTGTCGGCGACGGTGCGGCCACCGGAGGAAGTCGGGCGGTTCCTGGTCGGCAACGCGCCGATCACCCTGGTCGCGCCCCCGGCGCCGAAGACGTTCGACCTGTCGGTGCGGGTGCCGGTAGCGGACATGACCGACCCGGGCGACTCCGATCAGCCGGGCTCGATCTGGCCGCACGTGGACGAGGCGATCGTCGAACTGGTGCTGGAGCACCGGTCCTCGATCGTCTTCGCGAACTCTCGCAGGCTCGCCGAGCGGCTCACGGCGCGGTTGAACGAGGCCTACGCGGCACGACTCGGCGAACCGGTGGAGACCGAGCACAAGCCGCCCGCTCAGCTCGGGCCGTCCACCGAGGTGATCCACGGCGCCGGGCCACTACTGGCGCGAGCGCACCACGGGTCGGTCAGCAAGGAGCAGCGGGCGCTGATCGAAGACGATCTCAAGAGCGGGCGGCTACGCTGCGTGGTCGCGACCAGCAGCCTGGAACTCGGCATCGACATGGGCGCGGTCGACCTGGTGGTCCAGGTGGAGGCGCCGCCCTCGGTGGCCAGCGGGTTGCAGCGGATCGGGCGGGCCGGGCATCAGGTCGGCGAGATCTCGCGCGGGGTGATCTTCCCGAAGCACCGCACCGACGTCATCCACTGCGCGGTGGCGTCGCAGCGGATGACATCCGGGCAGATCGAGGCGATCCAGATCCCGACGCACCCGCTGGACATCCTGGCGCAGCAGACCGTCGCCGCGTGCGCGCTGGATTCGATCGACGTCGACGGGTGGTTCGACGTCGTGCGCGGCACCGGGAGTTACGCGTCGCTGCCGCGCTCGGCCTACGAGTCGGTACTGGACCTGCTCTCCGGGCGGTACCCGTCCGACGAGTTCGCCGAGTTGCGTCCCCGGCTGGTCTGGGATCGCGACGCGGGCACGCTCACCGGGCGGCCCGGCGCGCAGCGGCTTGCCGTGACTTCCGGCGGAGCGATCCCCGATCGCGGCATGTTCGCGGTGTACATGGTGGGTGAGAAGGCCTCCCGGGTGGGGGAGCTCGACGAGGAGATGGTCTACGAGTCCCGGGTCGGCGACGTGTTCGCGCTCGGGGCGACGAGCTGGCGGATCGAGGAGATCACCTTCGATCGGGTGCTGGTGACGCCCGCGTTCGGGCAGCCGGGGCGGTTGCCGTTCTGGCACGGTGACGGGCTCGGGCGGCCCGCCGAACTCGGCGCGGCGCTCGGCGAGTTCGTCCGCACGGTGGCGCGGGAGCGCGTCGCCGAACCGGCGGGGCAGGCGAGCACGAGGAAGAGCTCGCGACGCGACGGCAGTGCGCCGAAACCGCCCCGCGCGCGGGAGCAGCCACGACACGACGGGGCCGAGCCGACCATGGGACGCGCGGCGCGCGGCGCGTTCACCGATCCGATGCCGGAGAGCGTCGCACGGCTCATGGGCACCGCCGGTCTGGACGACAACGCGACCACGAATCTGCTCACCCTGCTGGACGAGCAGCGCACCGCGACCGGGCACCTGCCCACCGACCGCACCCTGGTGGTGGAACGGTTCCGCGACGAACTCGGCGACTGGCGGCTGGTGCTGCACTCGCCCTACGGCCTTCCGGTGCACGCGCCGTGGGCGCTGGCCATCGGAGCGCGGCTGCGCGAACGGTTCGGCGTGGACGCCGCGCCGAACGCTTCCGACGACGGCATCGTCGTGCGGCTGCCCGACACCACCGACGATCCACCCGGCGCCGAACTGTTCGTCTTCGAGTCCGACGAGATCGACGACATCGTCACCGAGCAGGTAGGCGGATCGGCGCTGTTCGCCTCCCGGTTTCGGGAATGCGCCGCGCGCGCGTTGCTGCTGCCGCGCCGTGATCCGGGCAAGCGAGCCCCGCTGTGGCAACAGCGGCAGCGCTCGGCGCAGCTGCTCGACGTGGCGCGCAAGTTCCCCGAGTTCCCGATCCTGTTGGAGACGGTGCGCGAATGCCTGCGCGACGTCTACGATCTGCCGTCGCTGCGCGACCTGCTCGGCCGGGTGGGGCGGCGCCAGATACGGCTGGTCGAGGTGGAGACGGCGACACCGTCCCCGTTCGCCAACGCCCTGCTGTTCGACTACATCGGGCAGTTCATGTACGACGGCGACAGCCCGCTGGCCGAACGGCGCGCCGCCGCGCTCTCGCTCGATTCCGGGCTGCTCGCCGAACTGCTCGGCCGGGTCGAGCTGCGCGAACTGCTCGATGCCGCGGTGATCGAGCAGACCGAGCGGGAACTGCAGCGGCTCACCCCGGAGCGGCACGCACGGGACGCCGAGGGCTTGGCGGATCTGCTGCGCCTGCTCGGGCCGCTGACCGCCGCCGAAGCCGCCGAACGCTCCGACGAGGACCCCACCGCCTGGTTCGAGAGCCTGGTAGCCGCACGCCGGGCGCTGGCGGTTTCCTTCGCGGGTCGCAGCTGGTGGGTGGCGGTGGAGGACGCGGCCCGGCTGCGGGACGCGCTCGGGGTTCCGCTGCCGATCGGCACGCCTGCGGCGTTCATCGAGCCGGTGGCCGATCCGCTCGGCGACCTGGTCGGCCGCTACGCACGCACGCACGGCCCGTTCGGCACGGAGGCGGTGGCGGCCCGGTTCGGGCTGGGCGCCGCGGTCGCCGCCGGCGCGCTGCAACGCCTGGCCGTCGAAAAACGGGTGGTGGAAGGCGAATTCACCCCAGGAGCAGCCGGGGCCGAATGGTGTGACGCGCAAGTGTTACGCCGGCTGCGCCGCCGGTCGCTGGCCGCGGCGCGGCACGAGGTCGAGCCGGTCTCGACCGCCGCGTTCGGGCGCTTCCTCCCGTCCTGGCAACACATCGGCAGCGGCGAGCTGCGCGGCGTCGACGGCGTGGCTGCCGTGGTGGAACAGCTCGCGGGCGTGCCGATTCCCGCCTCCGCCTGGGAGTCGCTCATCCTGCCCGCGCGGGTGCCCGGCTACACCCCCGCCATGCTCGACGAACTCATGGCGACCGGCGAGGTGATCTGGTCCGGGCACGGCGCCATCACCGCCAAGGACGGCTGGATCGCCCTGCATCTGGCCGAGCAGGCGCCGTTCACCCTCGCGCCGCCGGACGAGCTCGACCTGACGGATGCGCAAGCACGCCTGCTCACCGCCTTGGGCGCGAGGTTCGTGCCGTGGACGCCGCCCGGCCCGGCGCAGGACGTCCCGGATCGCACGCCGGTGTCGTTGGACGAGCCGGATTCACCGTCCGGCAGTGCGGGCGACGGTCGCGGCGGGCACGGGCGATCCGGCGACACGGCCGATCACACCGGCGGCGCCGCCGCACCGATCGGGTACGAGCCGGACAATGGTCGGCCCGCACCGGTCGACTCGGCATACGCGACCGGTGCGGGGCATCGGCCCTCCGGCGCCTCCGCCGAACGACTGATCCCGGTGCCGCAGGGCGGCGGCGCGTACTTCTTCCGGCAGCTCTCGGACGCCACCGGTCTGCTCGATGACGCCGCGGTGGCCTCCGCACTGTGGGAATTGGTCTGGGCGGGTGTGGTTTCCGGTGACACTTTCGCACCGGTGCGAGCACTGCTGTCCGGCACGACGCGGACCACGACTGCCCACCGCACGCCCCGGCGCGCGCCGCGGGGCCGGGCCTACCTGCCCCGTCCGAGCATGCCGACCCGTTCCGGTCCGCCCTCGGTCGCCGGACGATGGTCGCTGCTGCCGGAGCGGGTGTCGGACAACACCGTACGCGCACACGCTACGGCGGATCTGCTTCTGGAGCGATACGGCGTGCTGACCAGGGGCTCGGTGCAGAACGAGGGCGTACCGGGCGGGTTCGCGCTGATGTACCGGGTGCTCACCGAGTTCGAGGATCGCGGTCGTTGCCGCCGCGGCTATTTCGTCGACTCGCTCGGCGGCGCCCAGTTCTCCACCACCGATGTGGTGGACCGGCTGCGTTCCTTCGACGCCGAACGCGCCCGTCCCGAATCCAGGCAACCGACCGGCACGGTGCTGGCGCTGGCCGCGTGCGATCCCGCGAATCCGTACGGCGCCGCGCTGGCCTGGCCGAAGAGCGACGTCGAGGGCGGGCATCGGCCCGGACGCAAGGCCGGGGCGCTGGTCGTGCTCGTCGACGGTGAACTGGTCCTGTATCTGGAACGGGGCGGCAAGACCCTGCTCACCTTCACCGAGGATCCCGACGCGCGCCGTGGCGCCGCCGGTGCGCTCGCCGACCTGGTCCGGCGCGGCCGGGTGGACTCGCTGGTCATCGATCGTGTCAACGGAGACACAGTGCACGGCAACACGTTCGCCGAATTCCTCACCGAAGCGGGTTTCTCCGCCACCCCACGCGGTTTGCGCCTGCGGAGCCGCCCGTGAACGCGCACCCCGGCATCGACTCGAGGTTGCGGGAAGCCACGCCCACGCGAACCCACACAGGCAAGCGAGAAGGGTCCCGTCCGTCCAGCGGTGGGCGCGGTGCCGGGCCGGAGCTGTCCCATGCCTGAGGGCGACACCGTCTTCCTGGCCGCCAAACGGCTTCGTGCCGCATTGGCGGGAAAAGAATTGACCCGCAGCGATTTCCGGGTGCCGCGATACGCCACGGTCGATCTGCGCGGACAGGTGGTCGAGAGCGTCGGCAGTTACGGAAAGCATCTGTTCATCCGCACACCTACCGTGAGCGTTCACACGCACCTGAAGATGGAGGGCAGCTGGCGCGTGTTCCACTGCGGACAGCGCTGGACCAGACCCAGGGTGGCCGCGCGGGTCGTGTTGAGCACCACGGATATCGAGGCCGTCGGCTTCTCGCTGGGCAAAGTCGAGGTGGTGCGCGTGCGCGACGAGCACCGCATCGTCGACCACCTGGGGCCCGACCTGCTCGGTCCCGAGTGGGATGCGGCCGAAGCCGTCCGCCGACTGGAGCGATATCCGGATCAACCCATCGGCGTCGCCCTGCTGGACCAGCGCAATCTGGCCGGTATCGGCAACGTCTTCCGCAGTGAGGTCTGCTTCCTGCGCCGCGTCCATCCAGCGACCAGGGTCGGGGATGTCCCGGACCTGCCGGCAGTGGTCAACGAGGCACACCGCATCCTGACCGAAGCGGTCCGAAAGCCTCCGCGACGGCCGCTGGCCTACGGCCGCACGCACCGCCCGTGCCAGCGCTGCGGCACACCGCTGGTCGCCGACCTGCTCGGTGACACCGCACCCGATTACGACCGCGTGGTGCAGCGAGAACGCGGCATCTTCTTCTGCCCGCAATGCCAGCCCGATCCGGGTGCGCCCGGCGCAGCGTGAAAGACCGCTCCGCCCTTGACGAGTCACCGCCCGCCCAATAACTTACAACTTGCAAGTTAGGACGGGAGAGCACCATGAGCGACCCACGGCGATACGTGGTGATCGGCGGCGGCCTGGCAGGGCTCGCGTCAGCGGTCTGGCTGGCGGAGGCGGGCAAGCAGGTCACCCTCCTGGAGCGCAGAGGACAGCTCGGCGGACGCACCCACGCCATGCGGGCCGAGGCGGTGGACGATCCACCGGACAACGGCCAGCACGTGATCGCCAGCGGATACGACCACCTGTTCCGCTATCTCACGAGCGTCGGCACCCGGCAGTACATCGCCTTTCCCCACGGTGCCACGCTGCGCTGGCCCGACGGTCGCAGCGTCATGCTGCGCACCAAGGGAATCGCCGCTGTGCGCACGCTGTTCGGCGCGCATCCCGACGCGAATCCGCTGGAGCGCGCGCGGGCGGCGGTCGCCACCCTCCGCCTGGGCCGGCAGTGCCTGAACCAGCCCGCCGACCTGCCCGACCTCACCACCGAGCAATGGTTCGATCGGGTCGGCATGCCAGCGAAAGCGCGTGAGGCGCTGTGGGATTGGCTGGCGCTCGGCATCGCGGCCGAGCCGGTGCAGCAGGAGTCGGCGAAGGTGTTCGCCGATGTGATGGCCACGGGCATCCGGCTGGGCCTGCGGCACCGACGAGCCGTCGGCATCGGTTACCCCACCACCGATCTGGACACGCTGTATGTCACCGGGGCGCTGCGTGTCTTCGACAAGCACGGTGTGCAGGTGCGCTACCGGGCCGTGGCCCGCCGCATTCACATCTCGGACGGCGAAGTCACCGGCGTCGCACTGGCCGACGGCACCACGATCCCGGCCGACGCGGTGGTCTGCGCGGTGCCCAACTCGAACATCGGGGGCCTGCTCGACGAACTGCCCGAGCACGCCGAAATCTACGCGGCCGCGGACAAACTGGGATACACGCCGATCGTCAGCACCAACCTCTACCTCGATCGCCCGCTGGGCACCGCGGCCGAGTTCGAGGCCCTGATCGGCGGCACCGGCGTCATCGATGAGGTGTTCGATCGCCAGCGGATGACCGGACGCAGTACCGCGAAAGCCTGGCTGTATTGCCTGACCACCAGCGGCGCCTACCAACAGATCCACAAGACCAGCGACGAGATCGTCGACGAGCAAATGGCGCTGCTGCGCCGCTACTACCCGGCGGCGCGCGCGGCGAACGTCGTGCAGGCGCAGGTCGTACGCATGCCGAAAGCCACCTTCTCGCAGGTGGTCGGCACCCACGCGTTACGACCGGAGCAACGGACCTCGGTGCCCACCTTGGTGCTCGCGGGCGACTGGACCGCCACCGACTGGTCGGCGACGATGGAGAGCGCGGTACAGAGTGCTGCGCGAGCGGTCGATCTCCTGCTCGAGCTACCGTCGACTGCGTGACCACGGATCGCTCCACGGCCGAGCGCGCGAGCACCGAGCCCGCACGGCCGAAGCGCCGGATGTCCGCCGCCGACCGCCGCACCCAATTGCTGGACGTGGCGCGCGACATCGTCGCCACAGAGGGCTTCGGCGCGGTGAGCATCGATCGGGTGGCGCGCGAGGCGCGGGTGGCCCGCGCGCTGGTGTATCAGCAGTTCACCGACTTGTCCGGGTTGACGGCGGCGCTGCTGGATCGCGAGTCGGCCATCGCGTTCGCCGGTGTGCGCAGCGTGGACTGGGACCACGGCGACGTGGACCGTGTCGGCCGCGGCATCCTCGCCTACCTGCACGCCGCGCCGACCAGCTGGCGCATCATCCTCAGCCCGTTCGACGGCGGTCCGCCCGAACTGCGTGAGCGGCTCGCGCTCGGCCGCGCCTACGCCAGGGCGATCGGCGCGCGCCACCTGTCCCGATATCTCGGGGTCACCGTGGATCCGAACGGCCCGACGGAGCGAATCCTGTTGACCGCCATGGAGGAACTGGCCCGCCTGCACCTCATCGACCCGATCGAATACCCGGACGAACTGGTGCTGCGCTATCTGCACTCCCTGGTCGACTGGGCGATGCGGATGGAAGCGCCCGTCGGCGAGAATTGATTGCACTCCGGGGTGCGACCGTCCACCGGGTATACCGGCCGGCTCACCCTTCGGATGGCACCGGCTCCAGAATCTCGGGGCGCGGCTCAGGAGCCGCGATCCGCAGGGCATCGGCCGAGGCATCGTCCGGTTGGGTCTGCGAGTGGACCTCCGCGTCGACCCGCGCCTGATAGGTCTGGACCTCTCGGTCGATCTCCTCGTCGTCCCAGCCCAGGATGGGTGCGATCAGCTGGGCCACCTGCTCGGCACAATTGGCTCCGCGATGCGGATACTCGATCGAGATCCTGGTCCGCCGGGCCAGGACGTCGTCCAGGTGCAGGGCGCCCTCGGCTGCCGCCGCGTAGACCGCCTCCACCTGTAGATAGGATGGTGCGTCCGTAATCGGCTGCAGGAGTTCGGGTTTGTCGGCGGCGAAGGCCATGACCTCCTCGATGAGCGATCCGTACCGGTCCAGCAGGTGCTTGATCCGGTACGGATGCACGCCGAAGGTCTCGGCCAGTTGCACGGTCTGATTGACCAGCGCGAAATACCCGTCGGCGCCCAGCAGCGGCACCTTCGCGGTGACCGACGGCGAGACCCGGGCCGGAATGTCCTCGGCCACTTCGTCTACCGCGTCGTAGGCCATCACGCGATAGGTGGTGTACTTGCCACCCGCGATGCCGATCAGACCGGGTGCGACCCGCGCGACCGCGTGCTCGCGCGACAGCTTGGACGTCACGTCGCTCTCTCCCGCCAGCAGCGGGCGCAGCCCGGCGTACACACCGTCGATGTCGTCGGGGGTGAGCGGCGTGACCAGCACCTCGTTCACCCGCTTCAGCAGGTAGTCGATATCGGCCTTGGTCGCGGCCGGGTGGGCCAGGTCGAGATTCCAGTCCGTGTCGGTGGTGCCGATGATCCAGTGAGCGCCCCAGGGGATGACGAACAGCACCGAAGTCGCGGTGCGCAGGATGATCGCGGTGTCGCTGACGATCCGGTCTCTGGGCACCACGATGTGCACGCCTTTCGAAGCCCGCACGTGGAACCGGCCCCGCTGGTGCGACAGGGCTTGGACTTCGTCGGTCCACACGCCGGTCGCGTTGATCACCACATGGCCACGGACCTCGCCGGTACGCCCGTCCTCGGTGTCGCGCACCTTCACGCCGACCACCCGGTCGGACTCCCGCAGGAACCCGACCACCTGCGTGGACGTGCGGATCACCGCGCCGTAGTGCGCGGCCGTGCGCGCCACCATCATGGTGTGGCGCGCGTCGTCGACGACTGTGTCGTAGTAGGCGACACCGCCGATCAGCGAGTCGCGCCGCAGCCCCGGCGCCAGCCGCAGAGCGCCCGCGCGGGTCAGATGCTGTTGACCCGGCACAGATTTGGCGCCGCCCATGGTGTCGTAGAGAACCAGGCCGGCGGCCACATACGGTCGCTCCCAGACCCGGTGGGTCAGCGGGTACAGGAACCGCAGCGGCTTCACCAGGTGCGGCGCCAGGGTGGACAGCGTGAGCTCGCGTTCCCGCAGCGCCTCGCGCACCAATCCGAACTCCAGCTGTTCCAGATACCGCAGCCCGCCGTGGAACATCTTCGACGACCGGCTGGAGGTGCCCGACCCGAGATCGCGGGCCTCGACCAGGGCGACCTGCAACCCACGCGTCGCCGCGTCCAACGCGATGCCCGCCCCCACCACGCCACCGCCGACGACGACCACATCGAAATGATCCTTGCCGAAGCGCTCCCAGGCCACCCTGCGCTGCTCCGGCCCGAGGGCCTGCGAATCCGGTTTCTTGGCCATGCTCGACTCCTCCAGCCGACGCGGATGTGTCCGATCGAGCGTTCAGGTCCAGGCTAGGCGAACCGCCACGGATCGACCGCCCGCGCCCCGGTTCGTGTCGCCCCGGCCTACTCGCCGGTAACAAGATCCACCCTAACCGAGCGTCGGGTATCCCCCCACCGCCCAGTGAGGCAGCCGACACCACGCAGCACTCACCATCCACTCCGTTTCGACCGCGCTCCCCCTCGAAAGGCTGGAAAGGGCCGGGACGCACCGGCCGCAATCGGGCGCCGGGGAAGTCAGCGCGCGCAGCCGGTCGATGCCGTTGGTTCGAACCAGGCATTCCATGAGCGTCGCGAACCCGCGGTGGCCGCCGCCGTGTGCCGAAAACCGCGAGTCATCGCCGCGCTCGGCGTCGACCATGATCTCGATCAGCCGGATGA
This sequence comes from Nocardia arthritidis NBRC 100137, assembly GCF_001612765.1. GTDB lineage: Bacteria > Actinomycetota > Actinomycetes > Mycobacteriales > Mycobacteriaceae > Nocardia > Nocardia arthritidis. The sequence goes on along the minus strand of NZ_BDBB01000025.1, from coordinate 5,874 downwards.
AGGCGCAGCGGTAGCCGTCGTCGTAGCCGAGTACTTGCACCCGCGTCCAATCGGTAGCTGCCTCCAAGCCATCCATCAGCTGGTCCCGGTGAGACCTGCCGCCGGTCGAGCTGCGCTGCCGGAACCTGCACACCAACGCGCCCAGCAACACCTCGACCCCGATTTCGAGCGAAGCGAGACCGGGCATGCACCGTTCGCGGCCCGAAGGCGCTGGAAAACCAACACAGCCAAATACACTGCACGCATGCGTCGCTACGTGGCCGCCATCGATCAGGGCACGACCTCGAGTCGGTGCATCGTCTTCGACCGGCAGGGGCACGTCGTCGGCGTCGCCCAGCGCGAGCACGAGCAGATCTTCCCGCAACCGGGCTGGGTGGAGCACGATCCCGAAACCATCTGGCGCGATACCGAATTCGTCCTCGGTGACGTGTTGCGGCGCAGCGGGCTCAGCGCTGAGGACATCGCCGCGGTGGGCGTCACCAATCAGCGCGAGACGACAGTGGTGTGGGACCGCGCGACCGGGCGGCCGGTGTACAACGCGATCGTCTGGCAGGACACCCGCACCGACCGGCTGTGCGCCGAACTCGGCGGCGACGCGGGACCGGCCCGCTACCAGCATCGCACCGGGCTCCCGCTCTCCACCTATTTCGCGGGGCCGAAGCTGCGCTGGATCCTGGACAACGTGCCCGGTGTGCGAGAGCGCGCGGAGGCGGGCGAGCTGTGCTTCGGCACCGTCGACAGCTGGCTGCTGTGGAATCTCACCGGCGAGCACATCACCGATGTGACCAACGCCTCCCGCACCATGCTGTTGGACCTGCGCTCCTTGCAGTGGGATCCGGAGATCTGCGCGGAGTTCGGCGTGCCGGAGTCGATGCTGCCGCAGGTGCGCAGTTCCTCGGAGGTCTACGCCCCCATCAGTTCCGGACCGCTGGCCGGGGTGCCGGTCGCAGGCATCCTCGGCGACCAGCAGGCCGCCACCTTCGGCCAGGCTTGCCTGTCGCCGGGCGAGGCCAAGAACACCTACGGCACCGGCAATTTCATGCTGCTCAATACCGGCACCACACCGGTGTTCAGCAAGCACGGCCTGCTCACCACGGTGTGTTACCGCCTCGGCGACGCGGACGCGGTTTACGCCTTGGAAGGCTCCATCGCGGTCACCGGCTCGCTGGTGCAGTGGTTCCGTGACAACCTCGGCATAATCTCCGCCGCCGACGAGATCGAACCGCTGGCCCGCAGCGTCGGCGACAACGGCGGCGCCTACATCGTCCCCGCCTTCTCGGGGTTGTTCGCTCCCCGCTGGCGTCCGGACGCGCGCGGCGTGATCGCCGGGCTCACCCGTTTCGTCACCAAAGCGCACCTCGCGCGCGCGGTGCTGGAATCCACCGCGTTCCAGACCCGTGAGGTGGTCGACGCGATGCGCGCGGACGCCGAGTCCCAGCGGCTCGGCCTGGAGCTGACCACGTTGAAGGTGGACGGCGGCATGGTCGGCAACGACCTGCTCATGCAGTTCCAATCCGACATCCTCGACGTGCCCGTGGTGCGCCCGGTGGTCAACGAGACCACCGCGCTCGGCGCGGCGTACGCGGCCGGGCTCGCCGTCGGCTACTGGGCGGGCACCGACGACATCCGCGCCAACTGGACCGCCGACAAGACCTGGCAACCCGCGATGTCGGACGCCGACCGGGCCGAGCACTACGCCGCGTGGAACAAGGCCGTCGAGCGCACCTACGGCTGGGTGGACTGACGACCGCACCGGATGGGATTTCGCTCGCCGTACCGCATCCATTCCACTAGCCCGTCCCACCCGGCCCGGAAGCGACCGGTGACCGCCGCGTGCCGATTCTGACGAGCTTTGCGCGGGGCAGTGTCGCCGGACGCCCGGTTTCGCCGTAGACCCGCGAGACGAAGATCGGGCCGGTTCGAAGATCGAACCGGCCCGATCGAGGTAGCCGAGACTGGGTCCCGGCCGGCGACTCGGCTAGCCCGGATGGCACCACGTCGTCACCGGCTGGCAGTGGTGCGCCGAAGCGACACCCGGCACCAGCGAGACCATGCCGACGGCAATCACAGCGCTCGCAAGCATTTTCACGATCATCGAATTACTCCCCTCCTATTGGATGTGCGCAACCCTATCGGGTGAATCCATCCGGAGGCAATCGAAACTCGTTGCGCCCGAATCTATTCACCTATCGCGTGTGCCAAGCGCGCGACCGCCTCCCGAAGCGTCGCCGCCTCGGAGGTCGTGAAGCACAGACGCATCGAATTCCGATGAGCGCCGGAGACCGCGAACGCCTCGCCGGGGACGTAGGCCACGCCGAGATCGACGGCGCGGGGCAACAGATCCACGGTGTCGGTGCCGTCGGTGAAATCGACCCACACGAACATGCCACCCGCGGCGTCGGTGCTCACCAGCCGGTCACCGAACCGCATGCGCAGCTCGTCCACCAGGACACGCGCTCGCGCACCGTAGACGCGCCGGATCTCCCGCACATGCGCCCCCAGCCAGTCGGCATCGGCGAGCAGCTCGGCGGCGATCTGCTGGGTCAGCGCGGATCCGCACAGGTCCGCGCCCTGCTTCAGCAACTCCACACCTCTGCACACCGCGTCGGGCGCGGTCATCCAGCCCACCCGTAAGCTCGGGGCCAGCGTCTTCGACGCGCTCGACAGCCGGATCACGTGGGGCGAATACGCCGCGACCGGCTCCGGCGACGGGCTATCGAACCACAACTCGCCGTATGGATCGTCTTCGATCACCCAGAATCCATACCGCTCGGCGAGTTCGGCGAGCTCACGACGACGCACCGGGCTCATGGTGACGCCGCGCGGATTGTGGAAATTGCTCACGGTGTGCACCAGCGCGGGCCGCTCGCCGCGGCCGAGCAGGTCGGCCAGTGCGTCGACCCGCATGCCCTCGGCATCCAGCGCGACGGTCACGATGCGCGATCCGGCGGCACGGAACACCTGCAGCGCGCCGACGTACGCCGGATCCTCGACCACGACGAGCGCACCCGGATCCAGCAGCACCTCGGCGAGCAGCGACAGCGCCTGCTGCGAACCGTGGGTGACGAACACCTCCTCGAGCGGCACCGGCCGCCCCAGCCGCACGGTCTCGCGTGCCGCGAGCACGTCACGCAACGGGCCCCAGCCCGCTGATTCGGTGTATTGCAGTCGCGCCCGGTCCGCCAGCGCCGACTCCGCGGCCTGCGCGATCCGGTCGCGCGGCATCAACTGCTCATCGGGCAGGCCGCCCGCCAGACTGACGACGTCGTCGCGCGCGGCCACCTTCAACAGATCGCGAATCGCCGAACTCTGCAGACCACCGAGACGCCGGGCCAACGGTGGAGTGATCGACGACATGGACACCTCCGAGGAATGCGCGATACCCCACTGTCGCACATTCATACCAGAGTCTGAAATCAGAATCTCATATTTTGAGAAGATGAGGTCAATCGATCAGATAGATGAGGGTCCGTCCGTCCAGGTTCACGGTCGTGATCACGGGGAAGTACTTGGCCTCTGTGCCATCGGGGCGGCGTTCGGTGAGCTCGACGTTGAATCGATCGGGGGCCATCTCCGCGATCCGTAGGCAATAGGCCGTGCCCTGCGGGATGTGCTGGTCGATGGTTTTCTGCAGATCGACAGGGGGTTCGACGTTCGCGTCCGGCGCTACGAAAGTGTGCGCGCGGGTGGCGCTGCGCTCGGAATAGTACGCATGCTCGAAGCCGAGAATCGCTCGGATCCCACTGCTCGTATCACCCGGGCCGTTGCCGAAGGTGACATTGCCCTCGGTGCGGGTCGGGCAGTTCATCGCCACGGCGCTGGTGGCGGCCGAAGCAACCGTGCCGTCCTGGCCGTCATCGCTGCCGCCGGCCATCACGATGGTCACCGTCAGCGCGACCAACGCCACCACCGCCGCGAGCGTCCCCAGCACGACCCAGCGCCGCGAGGGGCTACGCCGCGCAGGCGGGGGCTTCTCGGGAAGGCGCAGCGCAAGCCGCATGGCGATCGGGTCCTCGGCCCAGGACAGAGCCGACTCCGAGGGCGGCGGAGGCTTCGGAACGCCGCCTTCCAGCGTCGGCCGGTTCCACCAGGAGTCCTGCTCGCCGTCCTTGGACTGCGGGCGCGGGGCCTCCGCGGCGGGCGGCTGGGGCTGGGCAGCCGCGGGCGGCGCGACCGGCCGCTCGGAGTAGACCGTCGAATCCGGCGCGCGAAACTGCGGGGACAGTGCGGGCGTCGTCTCCGGCTCTCCTGCCGGACGCCAGGTTAGTTCGGGGTGGTCGGTCGACTGCTGCGGCACCCGCCAGCCCGGGCCCGCGTTCGCGCCCATCGGGGGACCGAATTCCGCGACGGGCGGCCCGAACTCGGAAACCGGCGGCCCGAACTCCCCCAACGACGGACCGAACTCCGAACCGGACTGGTCGGATTCGCTCTCCCTCGCATCACCCTCGGAGGTCACACCCAATCCTTTCCCAGGACACACAAGTGGGGCGGCCGCGAACGGCCGCCCCACCCGTCGAAAACAGCACGTGTCAGTACTGGAGTGAACCACCCCACTGCGTGGTGGCACCACCCACGTCGACGGTTTGCGGAGCGAAGTCGCCCGGCTGAAGCGGAAGCTTAACCTGTGCGGCGGCTTCCAGGGCGGCCGCGCCGCCCGGCTGCTCCCGGATCCAGTCCTCCACCGCGGCCTTGGCCTGGTTCAGCTGCGTGGTGTCGAACACCGCGGTGGTGTTGTTCGAGGCCAGACCCTCGCCACCGGTGTAGGTGGTCAGCTTGACCGTGTTCTTGTCGACGAACTCCACCGAGACACCGGCTTCGCCCGCGCCGGTCGGCGTGCGGTAGCCGATGGTGCCGACGTACCCGGCCTCGTTGCTGAAGTGGTGGGTATTGGCCACGTGGCCCGGCAGCAACGCGCCGCCGTCGATGTTCGCGCCGATCTCCGCGTGCGGACCGGTCATCTCCACGACCGGGGCGGCCGGGGCGGCCTCCATGCGTGGCGCCTGCCAGCGCGGCTGCGCCTGCGGCTGCACCAGCGTGGAACTGTCCGGCTGCCGTGCCTGGGCGTTGCCGCTCTGGGCGTCCGGCTGCGGCGCGGCCTGCTGGCCGGGCTGCGGAGCCGCCTGCTGCCCGGGCTGCGGCGCGGCCTGGTCCGGCGAGACCGCGGCCTGCGGATCGCTCGGCTTCTGCTGGCCGGGGACCGGCAGCGGCGCCACACGAGGCGGGGTCACGCCCGGCTGGGTCGGCTTGGCGAGCTTCGGATCCTTCTGGTCGGGCGCGGCGTGGTCCGACTCCGGCGTGGTGACGCCCGGCTGACGCGGCGTCGGCTTGCTCTCCGGCTTCTCCGGATCCTGCTTGGACTCGGGCTTGTTCGGCTCCGGCTGCGTGGTCTCCGGGGTGCTCGGCGACTCGTTCACGCCCGGCTGCGTGGGAGCAGGCGCCGGCGGAGTGGTCGGATCGTTCGGAGCCGCACCCGCAGGAGCAGCGAAGAGAGTGGCCACTGCAGCCGCTGTGGCCAGTGGCAACGAGGTGCTCGCCATCGCTCGCTGCGCCCGACTCGGCTTACGATGTTTCACTTTTCGCGCTTCCTTCCCGGGTGCGGCCGAATCGGCCGCATGCAGTTGTCCCTGGGTGAGACGCCTGATCGTCGAACGACCCGGGCCGTTCGCCGTGCCGATTCGGAAAGGACCCTTCCCCCCACACCGAACTCCGCGACCGTCCTTCGATCGCATCTCTGCCGAGAGTGAACCACATGTGCGCACGATGGGCAACGCGGCGAATAGCCATGGGTGGCAAGAGCGCCCGCATCCCGCGCCTGCCCCGAGTTCACCGGGCACGATGTCCGGGATCGGACACGGCACCGGGTGCGCCGAAATG
>NZ_BDBB01000024.1 GCF_001612765.1 Nocardia arthritidis NBRC 100137 | reverse complement strand
GCCGTGGCGGCCCGCACGCGCGGCAGCAGCGCCAAGCAGTCCGCGGCCGCGACGCGGTCGGCCGGGGTGAGTTCGGCGTCGTCCTCGGCGGCGGATTGCCATGCCGCGGTGGCGATCACCTCGTGCAGCCAGTTGAGCAGTTCCACGCGCAGCGGTTGCGGCTCGCGCAGCCAGGCGCGAGCGTAGGTCACCTCGGTGCGCTCGTGCAGCAGGGCGCCGAGCACGACTTCGGCGGCGGGCGCGGTGACGGAGTAGATCGACCCCTGATGCAGGACGGCGGAGAACAGGAAGACCACCCCGCGCACCTGGTCGTCGACATCCGCGCCGATCAGATCGGCGAGCATGGCCGGAGCGTCGCCCGCGGACCCGTGGGCGTGCGCCAGACCCGCCCAGTCCGTTTCGCGCAGCACGGTCGCGGCGCGCTCATGGAAGGTCGGCGCTAGCGCGGCCGCCGCCCGGGTGCGGGCTTCGGCATCCGCGGAATCGAGCGCGCGCTGGAACGCCGCCAGCGCGACGTCCGGTTCGCCGAGCCGCTCGCTGAATAGCCCGATCTCGAAGCTGGCCCGCGCGGCGACCGCGGGATCGTCCGATTCGGCCATGGACCGGCTGATTTCCCTGGCCCCCGCCCAATCGCCCGCCTCGCCGAGGTGCTGGACCAGATCGCCCGCGACGATGAGCGCCTGATCCGCGGGCCAGCCGTCGATCACGGCGCGGTAGGCGGCCTTCACGCCCACCAGGTCGTCCTCGGTACGCAGGAGGTAGGCCAGGTTGGACAGCGCGAGCCGGGCGATATCACCGGGTCCGGCGTCGATGGCGTGCTGATAGGCCGTGCGCGCCGCCTCCGAGTCGCCGCGTTTGGCTCGCGAGTAGCCGAGATTGATCCACGCCCGGGGTGCGGCGTCGGCATGGCCGGAGGCGGCGGCGCGCTCGTACATCGCTTCGGCCGCCGCGGTGTCGCCGCGCTCGGCCAGCAGCAGGCCGAGATTGTAGGCCGCGCGCGGCGCCGCGTCTTCGTGGCCGGAGTCGACCGCGACGTGGTAGGCGCCCTCGGCGGCAGGCTTGTCACCAGACGCGCTGAGCAGCCCGCCCAGCTCCGCGGCGGCCAGCGGCGCCCAGTTCGGGTGACCGGAGGCGATGGCGATCTGGAACGCCTCGCGCGCGGCCGCCAGGTCGTTGCGCCTGCGGTGCATCTTGCCGAGGTCGAAGGCCAGGTCCGGCGGCCGCTTCAGCATTGTTCCCATCCAGCCTCGGCACCGAGTGGTGCGAATCGTTTCCGAGAAGTTCTACATCGGCGCGCGATCCCTGGCTACCCATGGCGTGGGATACGCCGGTCACCGGCCGTGGGCTCATTCCGCGGGCGGGTTGTGTCGGCCTGCCAGGCGGAGGGTCAACTGCCTTGCGAACTTTCGGCGCCGCTTGGGCGGACCACTCGTGCGCTCGATGTCGGCCTCCACGTCGGCCGGGACGTCGTAGCGGCGGATGTAGGCGCCGGCGAACGCCTGCACCGTCGCGGTGACCGGGATGGCCAGCAGTGCGCCGGTCGCGCCGAGCAGCGCCGCGCCCGCCAGCACCGCCCCGAACGCGACGGCCGGGTGCATGTCCAAGGTGGTCGCGGTGATGCGCGGTTGCAGCACGTAGTTCTCGAATTGCTGGTAGAGCACGATGAACCCGAGAATCCACAGTGCGGTGCTCGGGCCGTGCACGAGCCCGACGATCACCGGCAGCGCACCGGCCAGATAGGTGCCGACCGTGGGGATGAACTGGGAGACCACGCCCACCCACAGTGCGAGGGCGAACGCGGACGGCACGTCCAGTATCCGCAGTATCACGTAGTGCGCCAGCGTCGAGGCGAGCGCGAGCAGCCCGCGCGAATAGATGTACCCGCCGGTCTTCGCCACCGCGATGTCCCATGCGCGCAACACATGTCGCTGGCGCCGCGGCGGCAGCAGCGAACACACGGCCGTGCGGATCCTGGGCCCGTCGGCGGCGAAGTAGTAGGTGAACAGCAGGATGCCGAGGCCCTGGAAGAGCGCGCCGAGCGCGGCGGTGCCGATGCCCCAGACGTTGCCCGCCAAGCCGGTGAGGTAGCCCTCCAGGGTCGAGCTCCAGTCGGTGGCGTACTTCTGGATGTCGGTACTGGACAGATCCTGATGGAAGGTGTGGTTGATCCACTCCACGCCCCGGTCCGCGTATTCGGGGGCGTTCTTCACCAAGGTGGTGACCTGATCGACCAGCAGGGCGCCCAGCGTCCAGAGGAAGCCGAAGACGAGGGCCGTCAGGACGAGGAACACCAATCCGGTCGCGGGACCACGCCGCATGCCCCGCAGTGCCAGCCAGTTCACCGCGGGCTCGATGGCGAAGGCGAGGAACAGCGAGACCAGCAGAACCGTCAGCAGGCCCTGCAGCCGCTCGAGCACCCAGAAGGCCGCCAGCAACCCGGTGACCGTCGCCGCGGCGAGCAGGAACACGCGCGGCAGCCACGGTGGCATGCCGCGGGGGCCGTCGGCGGGTGGCATCTCGTCGTCGTCCTGCACAGGCACAACGCCAAGGTACCCACCCCGCGACCGGTTCGCGGCCGGACTTCGCGGGGCAGCGCCGCTACGGCGAGCAGGCTCACATGGTCGATACGTCGATGACGAACCGGTAGCGCACGTCGCTGGCCACCACCCGGTCGTAGGCGCCGTCGATCTCGTCGGCGGCGATCAGCTCGATCTCGGCGCCGATGCCGTGCTCGGCGCAGAAGTTCAGCATCTCCTGGGTCTGCGCGATGCCGCCGATCATCGAGCCCGCCAGCGAGCGGCGGTACCCGGCGAGGTTGAACGGCTTGACGCTCATCGGGTTGTCGGGGAGACCGAGGATCACCAGGGTGCCGTCCAAGTTCAGCAGCCGCAGGTAGTCATCGATGGGCAGGTCCGCCGAGACGGTGTTGAGAATCAGGTCGAACCGGCCGCGCAACTCGCGGAAGGTCTGCTTGTCGCTGGTCGCGTAGTAGGCGCTCGCGCCGAAGAGTTTGCCGTCGTCCTGTTTGCTCAGCGAATGGCTCAGCACGGTCACGTCGGCGCCCATGGCGGAGGCCAGCTTCACCCCGACGTGGCCGAGTCCGCCCATGCCGATGATCGCGACCTTCTTACCCGGTCCGGCGTTCCAGTGCCGCAGCGGCGAGTACAGCGTGACGCCCGCGCACAGCAGCGGCGCGGCCACATCCAGGCCGATTCCCTCCGGGATGGCGACCACGAAGTTCTCGGTCACCACGATCTGTGTGGAGTAACCGCCGAGGGTGTGCCCGCCGGGCTGCACCGCCGGGTCGACCGTGCTGTTGTAGGTCATGGTCGCGCCCGCGGTGCAGTACTGCTCCTCGTCGGCGAGGCACGGTGCGCAGACCCCGCAGGAATCGACCATGCAGCCGACTCCGACGCGGTCGCCGACCTGATGCCTGGTCACCGCGGCCCCGACCGCGGCGACCACGCCCGCGATCTCGTGTCCCGGCACGCAGGGGTAGCGGGTTCTGCCCCACTCGTCACGGGCGGTGTGGATGTCGGAGTGGCAGATGCCCGCGAATTGTATGTCGATCAGCACGTCGTGCGGGCCCAGGTCCCTGCGTTGGATCGTGACCTTCTCGAACGACCCATCAGGGGTGGACAGGGCGTAGGCGGCGACTGTGCTCATGAGGACATGCCTACCGTCGCATGGGTGCGATTGCCAACTGTGACACGGAAGAGGCCCGATCACGGCACATTTTCCGGCGCGGTCGCCGGATTGATGATCTTCGGCGGCGTTCTGCGGCGACAATGGTTTCGGTGAGCGGTTCGGCCGAGGCGGGAGTGCCATGGACGAAGAACGGCAGCAGTGGACCGGGGCGCGGCGCCCGCCGCGTGGTGGCCGGGTGTTCGTGCTCGTCGTCACCCTCGTGCTCGCGGTCGCCGCGTTCCTCGGCTATCGCGGCGAATCGGCCGATCGCGACCGGCCCGGCCCCGCCGGGACCGCGGCCTCGGTCGCGTTCGCTCCGCCCGAGCCGCTGGACCCCGGGTTCGTCACCGCGGCGGTGCGACCGGCCCTGGTCAACATCAATGCCTCGACCGAGCGGGCGGGGCCGGGCGCGGCGGGATCCGGCATCGTCCTCACCGCCGATGGCGAGGTGCTCACCAGTCATCACGTGGTCAAGGGCGCCGACACCGTGACCGTCACCGACGTGGGCAACGGCAAGGTCTACGACGCGGAGGTGCTCGGCTACGACGCCGAGGCCGACATCGCGCTGCTCGACCTGGCCGCGGCCACCGATCTGCCCATCGCGACCATCGGCACGTCGACCGGACTGCACATGCGCGAGGAGGTCCTGGCGATCGGCAACGCGGGCGGGACCGGCGGCACGCCGACCGCGGTGCACGGCCCCCTCACCGATCTGGACAGCGCGATCGTGGCGGTCAACGCCGCCGATCTGTCGCGCAAAGCACTCAGCGGGATGCTGGAAGTCGCGGCGGCGGTCACGCCGGGACAGTCCGGGGGAGCGCTGGTCGATCGGACGGCCTCCGTGGTCGGCGTCATCGCCGCGGCGTCGGGCGAGGGAGCCCGGTCGGCCGACCACCCCGCGAACGGCTACGCGGTGCCGATCGACGCCGCGATGCGGGTGGTCGATCAGATTCGCTCCGGCACCCCGACCGACACCGTGCACATCGGACCCACGGCCACTCTCGGTGTGCTGATCTCCAACGCACTGCCGGTCGGTACCGGAGCTCGCGTGGACGCGGCGCTCTACGGGTTGCCCGCCCATGCCGCCGGTCTGGCCGCCGGTGACGTGATCACCTCGATCGACGACCGCGCCGTCACCAACGCGCAGTCCCTGCGCAGTGCGCTGAACACACACAAGCCCAACGACACCATTCGCTTGGGCATCACCGGCGCGAATGGCCGGCGCACGGTACCGGTGGCGCTGGTCGCGGGCCCGCCGAACTGATCCGGATCAGACCAGCGACAGCCAGTAATCCTGGAAGCGCAGGAACACCAGCAGCAGCACGACCGCGAAGAACAGCGCGACGATCGTCCAGCGCCACTCGGCGAGCACGCCGAGCGGACCACGGGAACGCCCCCACAGCTGATCGGTGCTCACCGCGAGCAGCGGCGTGATGACCGCCCAGACCACCATGCAGTACGGGCACAGCGCGTTGATCCGGTAGAGGCTCTGGAAGATCAGCCAGCAGATGAAGCCGAGCCCGAGCAGGTTGCCCAGCCACAGCCCGCCCCAGACCCAGCGCGGGAAGCCGACCCCGGCCACCGCCAGCGCGGCCAGCGTGACGACGACCGAGAACCCGACGATGCCCATCAAGGGGTTGGGGAACCCGAAGACCGCGGCCTGGTCGGTCACCATCACCGAACCGCAGGACAGGATCGGGTTGATGCTGCACGACGGCGTGTAACCGGGATCGGTGAACAGCTTGAACCGTTCCACGGTCAGCGCCACCGCGGCCAGCCAGCCGGCCAGCCCGCCGATCAACAGGACCCAGGCGGCCCGGGGCCCCGCGGTGATCATTGCCCCGCGGCGGCGCTGATCACGGGGGCCAGAGCGCCGGTGCCGAAGATGTCCTGGCTGGACTCGATCTTCTTGCCGTTGACGAACACCGAGGGAGTCGACTGGATGCCGCTTCCCAGCACTTCCTTGGTGTTGGCCTGGATGTACTTGTCGTACTTGTGGTCGGTGATGCACTGGGCGACCGCGTCGTCGGTGTAGCCCGCGCTCTTGGCGATCTGGACCAGTTGATCGTCGGGCAGACCCGCGCCGCCCTCCGGCGGCTGCTGCGCGAACATCGTCTTCAGCCAAGCCTGGTACTTCGACGGGTCGGCTTCGGCGACACAATAGGCGGCGTTGGCCGCGCGCGAGGAGTACCGCGTGGTGGAGGCCTTGTCCAGGAAGGCGATCACGTTGTATTCGACGGCCGCCGTGCCGTTGGCCACCGCCTCCTCGAGCACCTGTCCGTTGGCCGCCTCGAAGGCTTTGCAGGCGGGGCACTGCAGGTCGGCGACGACGCGCACGGTGACCTTCGCGTCCGGCTTGCCGATCCGGACCGCGCCGTTGTCGGTAATCGAGGCGGGCACGGCGCCCGCGTTCGTGGTGCCGGTCGCCGCGATGGACGGGGTGGGGCCGGGATCGTCGTTGCGGGCCTTCTTCACCGCGATGCCGATGCCGATCGCCGCGATCAGCGCGACGAGCACGGCGGCGACGGCCACCTGGATCAAGATCTTGCGGTTGCGGTCGGCGCGTTCCGCCGCCAGCAGCGGGTTCGACTTCCCACCCTGGTTCTTGCTCACCGTGCGCTCACCACGCCTTTCGCTCGCCGGACGATTCCTGCCGTCACGATCGTAGATCCGCAGGCCGCCTACCCGCGTGATCGGCCCGCAGTGGTCATCATGGTCGGCTTTCCTGAGAGATTCCGAAACATTCGTCCCGCCACCGGTGATATCGGCCGAATCACGCCGGCGGCGGCATGGTCAGCGCGGTTCGATGCCGGTGAGGATCAGATCGACGGCGTGACGGGCCAGGCCGGGCGGCAGCTCGCCGCCGAGCTGCGTGACGTGCAGATGGACCAGGCCGCCCAGCGTCAGCATGATCAGCCGGGGGTCCACCGTCGCCGCCACGTCCCCGCGGGCGATACCCCGCCGGACGATCTCTTCCGACGACGACAGCCGCCGCAGCCAGAATTCGCGCCGGATCGCCTCCACCTCGGGGTCGGACTCGGCGATCACGGTGCCGCGGATCAAGGCTCGACCCGAGGGAGCCTCCGCGAAACGAATGAGGTCGGTCATGAACCGCTCCAGATCGCCCCGCAAGGAACCGGTGTCCGGAAGCGGGATCTGTTCGCCCACTCGGGACAGCAGCGCGTCCAGGAGCAAACGGGGCAGTGATTTCCACCGACGGTAGATCGAGGTCTCGTGCACGCCCGCGTCCGCGGCGACATCGGCGATCCGCACGGTGCCGATGCCGGCCGACTCGATGCGGGCTAGCGTCGCGTCGAGCACGGCCTTCTGTAACCGCGCACCGCGGATCTGTGCGGGGGAGTCACTCATGCGGCGATTATCGCAACTACTCTTGCGTTCCTTCGGTGCGGAGCCCTAGCGTGGTGATATCGCAAGTCGACTTGCGATAGAAGGCGGGAGTGGCATGGAGCAGGTGGTGGCGTCCTCGGGACGCTGGCGTGGCGAGGCTCGCGATGTGGTCGCGGTATTCCGCGGGATTCCCTACGCGCGGGCAGAGCGATTCGGCGCGCCGGAGCCGGTCGAGGCCCATGACGGGGTGTACGACGCGACGCGCCGGTACGCCATCGCACCGCAGTTGCCGGGACGGCTCGAGGGAGTGATGGGGCGGGCAGATGCCCTCGAGCAGGCGGAGGACTGCCTCGCCCTCACCGTTACCACCCCCCTGGGCGCCGAACCGGGCAGCTGTCCGGTTCTGGTGTGGCTGCACGGCGGCGCCTATCTCGCCGGCAGCGGGCAATGGAACCTGTACGACGCGGACCGGCTGGTGCGGCAGACCGGCGTCGTGGTGGTGTCGGTGAGCTACCGCCTCGGCGTGCTGGGCTACCTCCGCGCACCGGGTGTCTCGGCGGGAAATCTCGGTCTGCGCGATCAGATCGCGGCGCTGCGGTGGGTGCGGGAGCACATCGGAGAGTTCGGCGGCGATCCGCAGCGCGTCACCGTATCGGGACAGTCGGCGGGCGCGCAGTCGGTCGTCGCGCTGCTGGGGATCGCGGAAGCGAGGCCGCTGTTCGCCCAGGCCATCGTGCAGAGCGCACCCTTCGGCGTCGGCTTCCAGAGCCATCGGCGGGCCGAGCGGGTCGGGGCGATGTTCCTCGCCGAACTCGACGCCGATCCGCGCACCGCTGCGGTGCCCGACCTGCTGGCCGCGCAGGGACGTACGGTCCGCCGGATGGCCGGGCCCGCCGCGCTGAACCCCGCCCCGCCCTTCTTGCCCGTGGCCGACGCGGGCCCACTGCCCGACCAGCACGCCTGGCGGCGAGCGGTACGAGACGCGGCCAACGATCTGCCGGTGGTGCTCGGGTGCACGGCCGAGGAGTCGCGAGCGTTCTACGGCGGCCCGCATCCGGTCTTCGGCAGGTTACGGCGACTGCCGGTGACCGGTGCGCGGATCGACGCGGCGCTACAGCATCTCATCGGGCGAAAGGCGTTCGAGCACGGACTGTTCCGTTTCGCCGACGAATTGGCCGATGCCGGCGCGCGCGTGTACTGCTACCGCGTGCAACAGCTTCACCCCGCGAATCCGTACGGCGCCTGCCACTGCATCGATCTGCCGCTGCTGTTCGCCGACGGCGACACCTGGCACGGCGCTCCGATGCTCGCGCCCCTGACCGCGGCGGAGATCGACGCGCTGGGCCACCGAACTCGTGACTGTTGGGGCGAGTTCGTGCGCACCGGACGGATCGCCGACACCGGCTGGACGCCCCACCGTCCGGGCTCGCGGATTGTCCGGCAGCTGCCCTGAGCAGGCGTGTGCGCAAGTGGCGAACTCGGCGGAACCCGCCCGAACTGCGGCACGCGGCCCGCGAAGCCGGGCGCGCGACGCGGTGACCTAGGCCCGCGCCAGGCGCCGCTTCTGCTGCTCGACGTCGAACGTCGGCAAGGGCCACTCCAGTTCCAGCCGTTCCAGAGCCGCGATCAGCAGTTCGGTGACCGCGAGCCGGGAGAACCACTTGCGGTCGGCGGGCACCACGTGCCAGGGCGCGTACTCGGTGGACGTGCGGTCCAGCATCGCCTGGTACGCCTCCTGATAGGCGGGCCAGTACGCGCGCTCGTCGATGTCGGCCGGGTTGAACTTCCAGAACTTGTCCGCCCGTTCCAGTCGCTCGGCCAGCCGCCTCTTCTGTTCGTCCAGCGAGACGAACATGGCCACCTTCACCAGCGTGGTGCCCTCGTCCACCAGTTCGCGCTCGAACGCGTTGATCTCGTCGTAGCGCGGCTCCCACACCGCCGGTGGCACCAGGTTGTGCACCCGCACCACGAGCACGTCCTCGTAGTGCGAGCGATCGAACACGCCGAGCTGACCCGCGCGCGGCAGCGCCTCGCGGATGCGCCACAGATAGTGATGGCGCTGCTCCTCTTGTGTCGGTACGCCGAACGCGGCGTGATCGACGCCTTGGGGGTCGACCGAACCGATGACGTGCCGGACGATACCCCCCTTGCCCGCGGTGTCCATGCCCTGCAGGACCAGCAACACGCTGCGCCGGTCGCCGGAACGGCCGTTGGCGTACAGCTTCTCCTGGAGATCCGACAGCACCTGGCTGCGTTCGGCGAGCAGTGCGACGCCCGTCTTCTTGTCGCCGGTGAATCCCGGCGTCCCGGAGGTGTCCAGCTCGGCTACTCGCAAGCCGTCGGCCTTCATGGCCTCGGCAGGACACACCTTCCACTGTTCAGGCATAGCCCCACCCTAACCACGCGGTGGTTCCGCCCGGTCACACTTGCGCGAGCCGCAGCAGCTGGGTGGCGAACTCCTCGTCCGACACGGGGGTGAGCATGAGATCGTGCGCGGTGGTGAGCAGGTAGCGACCGTCGCCGGTGAAGTCCAGCCAGGTGCGATGGCGGGTGGGCGGGGACATCGGGTTCTCGGGCTCCACCGTGACGGTGATGAAACCGCGCCCGTCCACCGGCTTGCGCAGTGTCTGACGGAATTTCGCCGCACCGCGATGGCCGTTGGTGACGAACGGCTCGGTGCGGTCCGGACTGAGCACGGCGTCCTGCGGCTCCCGCATCGGGGCGAGCCTGCCCGGCCGCGCCGAACCGATGATCTGCACCAGGCGTTCGCCCACGACGCGGGCATGGCACATCTGTACGGTCACCCGGTCCGGGGTGGCGACCAGGATGCCCGCGTGGTTGTGCACCACCGCGGCGAACGCGAGAATCCGTTCGGTCTCGCTCTCGCTCCCGTTGCGCGCGAGGGCGGAGCGTTCGCCGGAGACGGTGATGGTGGTCGCGTCGTTGCGCGCGCAGAGCACCAGCGCGGCGGCCAGGTCGGGTTCGGCCTGCCGGGCGAAGCGCTGCGGCAAACGCAAAGCGTGGTACTCCGATTCGGTGCGCGCCGTGGCCGATGGGACCATGTTGACCGGATAGGGCCTACGGTCCAGGCTCGTTTCGTTCGTCCAGACATGCGTGAATTCGTCCGGGGTCAGTACCCATTTCACCGTGCGCCGCCTCCGCGGACGGAACTCGGATCGCCGGGTGCGTTGTCGGCCGCCGAACCTTCGTGCGGCCGGGGGAAGCGGGGAACACGGTCGCCGGTGGCGGGCATCGTCGGGGTATAGACGTAGGTCATCGTGTCCCGGACATCCGCCTCGATGTCTGCCGCCGCACTATCGTGTTCCATCCTACGTTTTCCACCGTAAACCGCTTCGGCGGCCGGGTCCGCCAGCGGCCGATACCGCTGCGGCGGCGCGATCGCGCCCCGGACCGTTTGCGCGGCATCGCTATTCAACTCCATCAGCCGAGCGACCGCCCGGCACACGTCCTGCGCGTCCCCGCCCGCGCGGACGAACTGCCTGGTCGCGCCCACCGCGGCGTCGGCTGCCCGGCCGGACCAGCGCGCGAATTCCCGGTTGGTGGCATCGGAGAAGGCTTGGAACGCGTCGGCCACCGCGTCGGCGTTGGCCTGCCATGCCTCGGCGATCCGGCCGAGCGCCGCCGGGTCGAGCGCTTCATGCACCAGATCCCAGATCTGCTGATGGGTATAGGCGCCGAACAGTTCCCGATCCGGCGCGTAGGCCGGATCGGTCGCCCCGTCGGCGAATCCGGCCAGCTCCTGCCGGATGTCGTCGGCGGCGGCGCGTGCCGCGGAGTCTGCCATCCGTCGTCCCCCTCAGTCGGTCCCGGCGCGCGGGTGCGTGCTCAACTGGGCTCCAGGTAGTCGGCGATCAGCCGCAGCGCGGCCTGATTCGCCGCCTCCGCGTCGGCCAGCCGGTTGGCCGCGGCGAGATACGCCGCCTTGAACAGCAGCGCCGTCTCCTGGAACGCCGCCAGGGTGTCCAGGTACTGCCGTCCTTTCGCGGCGAAACCGCGGGACAGGCCGTGCCCGGTGGGCAGGTCGGGAAAGCCGGTCACCTCGGTGACGAGGTGTTCCCCGGCCATCGCGCGACGTAGATCGTCGACCAGCTGGTCGCACGCGGCGGCCAGATTCTCCGCGACCGCCGTATCCAGCTCGAACTTCTCGCCCCCGCCCGCGCCCATGGCCGCCGCGTACAGCTCGCGCGCCGTCCCCTGTCCGGTATCGGGTACCGCCACGTGGAAGCCCCCTTCCGCTCGGTCCTGTTCGTACCGCGCTGTACTGGACCCGCACTTTACCGCTCGGTTCAGCACGGCGGACCGGGTCGGTATGCGCTTGTGCCGAGCCCCCGGTACTCGGATCCGCCGTTGTTAAACTGACCAGCGGTCCGAGGGGCGGTATCCGCAGGGGAAGGCGACCGGTGGCCGAAAACGACGACGTAGTCCCGAAATACCTGCAGATCTCGGGTCATCTCCGTGCGCTGATCGAACGCGGCGAGCTGGCGCCCGGCGCCGAGGTGCCCTCGGAGCGGGAGCTCGCCGCACGCTGGAAGGTGGCCCGCCCCACCGCCGCCAAGGCGCTGAATACGCTGCGCCAGCAGGGAATCGTCCGGTCCCGTCGCGGATCGGGCACCTATGTGGCCGAACAGCCTGTGTTGCTGCGGGAGAGTGCGCCCCGGTATGGACCGTCTTCGCGCGAAAGCCGGTCGGTGACCGTGCTGCGAGCCGCGGTGGTGGAAGGACCGCGGGAGGTCACCGATCCGCTCGGCCTGCCCGCTCCCAGTTCGGTGATCGTGCGAAAGACGTTGCATGAGGACATATCCGGATCTGCTCGATTGGCCACCTGCTGGTATCCGGGCGGTTTCGCCGAAACCGCCGCCCTGCTGCTCGAATCCGAGGCCGTGCTCGGCGGAGTCGCACGGTATCTGGAAGACGCCACCGGACGCGCTCTCGCCGTTGTGCGCGAGAGCGTCGGCGCCCGGCTGGCCACCGACGACGAACGCCGCCACCTCACGCTTCGGCATCCGGCAGCGGTGCTGGTTGTGCGCCGCCTCGGTCTGGACGCTCAGGGCGTCCCGCTCGAGTACCGCGAGACCGTCCACCCACCCGGCCGGTGGATCATGCCGCACGAGTATTTCACCAGCTCAACGGCCGATTCCCGCCGTTGACACCCCGCCGCCGCAACTGGCATAGTCCACTTGTCGGAAGTGTCGAAGGGCGGGAGGGGCGATGTCCGATCGGTTGACCGTCGGCGGCTGGGTGATCGTGGGGGAGCAATGCTCGGTCCGCCTGGCCCCGGTAACGCGCGACGACTACCTCGCGTTCGTCTTCGAAAGCAGCGGAACCGAATTCGAATTGGCCCTGGCTCCCGCGATCCTGCACCGCATGGTCGATCTCGGCTCCGGGCCGCCGGTGCCGTGACACGCTGTGGGTGGAGGCGAGTTCGTCGCGTACTTCGCCCTGATGCACAACGATCGCGCGCGAGCCCGGCGAATGCCAGCTAGCCTCACTCCACAAGATCGTGCATTCTCGGCAGAGGACCATCCGCCATGAACAACCCTCTACCCACGCCCGCGTCCGTTCGTGCGGATTCGACCGGGGATCTGCTCAGAGGCAGGACCGCTGTCGTCACCGGCGCCAGTCGTGGCATCGGCCGGGCGATCGCGATCAGGTTCGCGGCGGAGGGTGCGAACGTCGCGATGATCGCTCGTACGCAGGAGCCACATCCGAAGCTGCCCGGCACGATACACACTGCCGCCGCCGACGTGGCGGCAGCGGGTGGCGACGTACTGCCGCTCGTGGCCGATGTGCGCGATGACAAGGCGCTGGCGAAGGCGGTCGATCGCATCGTCGATCGCTTCGGCGGCATCGACATCCTGGTCAACAACGCCGGATCGGTCGATCTCACCGGCGCCGAGCAGATCGGCATGCAGCGCTACGACCACATGCAGTCGGTCAACGTGCGCGCCCCGTTCCTGCTGTCCAAGCTGGCGTTGCCGCACCTGCGTATCTCGGCGCAAGCCGGGCGCAACCCACACATCCTCACACTTTCCCCGCCTCTCAACATGAATCCCGCGCACGTCGGCAACGGCATCGCCTACACCGTCTCGAAATACGGTGTCAGCATCGCCACTATCGGCTTGGCGCACGAATTCCGGTCCTATGGCATCGCCGTGAACTCCTTGTGGCCCCGGACCAAAATCGACACCGCCGCGGTACGCAACCTGCTCGGCGGCGAGGACGCCGTCGCCGCGTCCCGCACGCCCTTGATCTGCGCCGATGCCGCTCTATTGATCGTCACCAGTCCCGCCTCGACCTACACCGGTCAGCTTCTCTTGGACGAGGATGTCCTCGCATCGCATGCAAGCACCGACCTGGATCGGTATCGGGTCGTACCGGGTGCCGGTGCGCTCGCCGCCGACCTGTTCATCGACGGGTAGGCCGCCACGGAAAGGGCGAGCGCACGCTGTCTCCGGCGGCTAAGCGGGTTTCGTCGCGCTGACGTATTGGAGCAGGCGATGGACCCGCTGGTCGATCTCCACCAAGCCCTGTTCGGCGAAGAGGGTCGGGAAAGTTCGCGTGCCGAATACCCGCAGTCCGCTCAAACCGCCGACCATGCGGCTCACCTCGCCGATGGGGTTGGCGGCCCGATGGCTGGTGGTGATCGCGATGCGGCCACCGGGGGCGAGGACGCGTATCATCTCGCGGGCGGCGACGAGCGGGTCGGGAATGAGGTAGAGCGCGCCGAAACAGCAGACGGCGTCGAAGGTGCCGTCCGCGAACGGGAGCGTGCGCGCGTCGCCGCGCAGATACCCGACGCGCGGTCCGGCGTTGTCGGCGACGGCGCGCGCCAGCATCGGCTCGGAGTAGTCCAAGCCGATCGCGTAGCCGTCGCCGGACAGCGCCTCGCTCAGATACCGGGTGAAATTACCCGGCCCGCAGGCGATGTCGAGCACCTTCTGCGCGCCGCCGAGGCGCAGGGTGGCGACCGCGTCACGCCGGTCCGCCGCGGTCGTCCGCCCGCTGGCGAGATAGAACAGCGTCGGCCGCCAGGCTCGCTCGTACACCGCCGCGAGCGCGGGGGCATTCATCGTTTTTCGTGCGAGGTTCACCGGGCTACGTCTCTCAGGCGCGGTCCACGGTGATGGTCATGCCCGCTGCGCGCAGCCGTTCGGTGAGCGCGTCGCCCATCGCGGCGGCGGGTGTGAGGATGCCCGCGAGTTCCGGTTGCTTGTCGGTGTCGAAGGCCAGGCACAGACCGCTCTGGCCGAGCAGCACCGCGGTGGCCTGGTAGCCAGGGTCGCCGGTGCCGGAGAAGGTGGCCACGTACTTCGCGCCCGAAGTGGTGTGCGCGAAGGTCTTCATGGTGAACCAGCCACTCTTGCGCGCCTTCTCGTCCGGCCCGGTGCCCGGCTTGGGCAGCACGCGGTCCAGCAGCTTGCGGCCCGCGGCGGCCCGCGACAGCAGCGCGCCCGCGGTCAGGCCCGCCACGATGCCGCCCGCCATGCCCGCCGCGACCAGCGGCGCCACCCGCGACCTTCCCGCGCTCATCACTTCGCGGTAGCGGAAGTTCTTGCCGTACACCCAGCCGAGCAGCCCGTTGGTGCGGCGCACGATCTTGGTGTTGTGCGCGGCCATGACGAACGTGCTCACCCACCCGTCCAGGCTCGGGTCGACGGCGCTCGCCCGGGACAGCGCCTGATCGGACTGGCGGCCGACATCGGGATCCATCGACTTGTCCGGGCTCAGCGAATACGGATGCGACAGCACCGAGCCCTTGGCCGGATCGGCGGCGATCGCCTCCATCATGGCCCGGCCGGAATCGATGGTGCCACCGCTGACGCCGCCCTTGAGCGAAGCGACCAGCGTGGTGTCGACGAGCTCGCCGGTGTTGTCCTCGACCGTGCGGCGGTAGAGCTGGTAGACGCTCAGATCGGACGGAATCGAGTCGTAGCCGCACGAATTGACGATTTTCGCGCCCGTGGCGACGGCCTGTTCGTGATAGGCGTCGATGGCTTCGCGGATGAACAGCGGCTCACCGGTGAGGTCGGCGTAATGGGTGCCCGCCTTGGCGCACGCCGCCACCAGCGGCAACCCGTAGCGCAGGTACGGGCCGACCGTCGTGACCACGACCTTGGTGCGTGCCGCCAACTCGTCCAGTGCGGCCTGGTCTTTCGAGTCGGCCACGACCAGGCCCCAGCTCGCGGCCTTCGGGCCGAGGTCGTCGCGCACGGCGGTCAGCTTGTCCAGCGACCGTCCCGCCAGCGCGATCCGCGCGGATTCCGGGGCAGCGCCGGTGAGGTACTCCGCGGTCAGCTTGCCGACGAAACCGGTCGCGCCGAAGAGGACCAGGTCGTATTCCCGAGTGTCTGCCATGGGTCTTCCGTTCTGCGGTCGTGTCGCCGGTCGGCGGCTACTTCGTGGTCTTCTTGCGCGGCCGTTGTGGCGCGGTCTGCGGGCGGCCGTCGAGCCAGGCGTGATGGGCGCGGCCGAGCTCGGTGGCCGGTGGTTCGTCGTAGAGCCATTCCCGGGCGATGCGATGCCAATTCGCGGTGCAGCCGAGCTGGCCGAGCATGCCGAAGGTCAGGAAGTCGGCGCGGCGGGAGAAGAGATGTTCCGGCGGCAGGTTCTGCTGCTTCATGCCGGTGAACTCGCTGGCCCTCGGGTCGACCGCGAGCAGGAAGGCGCCACTGGCCAGCTCCGGGGTGATGGTC
The DNA here is from genome assembly GCF_001612765.1 of Nocardia arthritidis NBRC 100137. Taxonomy (GTDB): domain Bacteria; phylum Actinomycetota; class Actinomycetes; order Mycobacteriales; family Mycobacteriaceae; genus Nocardia; species Nocardia arthritidis. The sequence goes on along the minus strand of NZ_BDBB01000024.1, from coordinate 116,153 downwards.
AGTTCCTCGTCGATCAGACACCATTCCGAGGCGGCGAGCACGTACTCCAGGCACTCCTCGGCGCCGATCTCCTCCGGTGAATCGATGACGCCGCGCCGGATCATCAACTCGCGCAGATCTTCCGCGCGGTCTTCGGCGGCGGCGCGCAGACAGACCAGCTCGAACTGCACGTGCTCGGGATCCATCCGGTTGAACAGCCCGAAATCCAGGAACCCGACCCGGCCGTCCGCGGCCAGCAGCACGTTGCCCGGATGCGGGTCGCCGCAGAACTCGTTGAAGGTGAACAGCGATCCCATGTAGAACCGGTAGATGATCTCGCCGATCCGGTCGCGCTCCACCTGGGGCAGCTGCCGGATCTCGTCGAAACCCTTGCCGTGGACGTACTCGGTGACCAGGACCCGCGTGGTGGAGAACTCCGGTAGCGAGCGCGGCACGATGACGAACGGGTGCTCGGCGTAGAGCTCGGCGATCTGCAACTGGGTGGCCGCCTCGGCCCGGTAGTCGAGTTCGGCCTCCATGTTCAGGCGCAGCTCGTCCAGGACCGCGGGCGTCACCCACGGCATCGCGGACTGCAGTACGCGCCGGAACATGGCCAGATTCTTCAGGTCCGCGCGCACCGCCGCGTCGATGCCCGGGTACTGCACCTTCACCGCGACCTGGCAGCCGTCGTGTAGTCGCGCTCGGTACACCTGGCCGATCGAGGCGGCGGCGACGGGCTCGGCGTCGAACTCGGCGAAGACCGCGTCCACCGGCTTGCCGAAATCGTCCTCGATCACTTGGCGCATGGACGCGAAGGACACCGTCGGGGCCGCGTTGCGCAGCACGGCCAGGCGTTTCTGAAACCGCTCCCGGTGGTCTTCGGGAACCAGGTCCAGATCGAGCACCGACATCATCTGGCCGAGTTTCATCGCGACGCCCTTCATGGTGCCCAGCACCATGACCACCTGCTCGGTGGTGCGGATCATGGATTCCTCGGCCATCTTCGCCCGGACGGCCTCGGATCTGCCTCGCATGGTCAATCGCGTGCGCTGGGTGCGAAGCACCGAACTGGCTGCCACCGCACCCAGCTTGGTGCCACGAGCAAGCCGAGAGGTCGGTACTTGCTTCGCCATCGAGGTACCTCCGTTGGTGCCGCGGTCGGAGCGACGGACGCGCAGGCGGCAGCGTGCGGGCCGTCGTGTCCCGCGCGGACCGCCGTCGTGTACGGCGCCGGCGGTGACGCAGCGCACTCGGCGCACCGCTCGGGGTTCAGACTAGCCAAGGTTCCGGCAAAGTCGACAGTGCCGGTGAACTTCAGCAAGCGGTCCAGCTAGCACCTGGGCCGACGGCCCGAGTCAGTCCTGCGCGGGCGCTTCGGGGGTGGGCAGCACGTGCTGCTGCGCGTTGAAGGTCGCGGGCGAGCCGCCGGCGCGGGCCATGCCCTCGATGGCGCTCCAGGCCAGCATGGTGAGGTAGTCGATCACGTCCTCGCGGGACAGCGACTTGTTGGTGGTCCACCAGTGCGTGGCCAGCTGAATGCCGCCGACCAGCACGTACGATGCCAGCGCGGCGCCCTCGGTGGCCACGCCCCGCTCCCCGGCGCGCTCGGTGATGACGGCGCACACCACCTCGGCGAAGAGCTTCTCGAATTCCGCGAGCGAGGACTGGTCGGCCGAGCCGTTGCCCATGATGAACCGGTAGACCTCCGGGTCCTCGTCCACCGTCCCGACGTATTCGGCGAGCGCCGAGCGGACCAGCTGGTATTCGTCGGCGTCCAGGCTGATCGCGCCGTACACCCGCGGCATCAGCGTGGTCTCGATGAACCGCTGCATGGTCGCGTGGACCAGGTCGTTCTTGTCGGAGAAGTAGCGGTAGAGCACAGTCTTGGAGACGCCGATCTCCGCGGCGATCTCGTCCATGCCCGCGTTGCTGCCGCGGGCGCGCACCGCGGCGAGGGTTCCGTCGACGAGTTCCTCGCGGCGGTCGATCTTGTGTTGCCGCCACCGGCGCTTGCGGCCGTCCATCCGGCCGCCGCGCACCGCCGACGGTCGCTCGCCGATATCGACAAGGTCTTCGGTGGACAGCGTGGGCTCCCTCGTTCGTCTGGGCTCGGTGGCTACCAGCTTAGGTCCCCGCTACCCGTGATATGCGCTTTTGAGCCCGGATGCGGTAGGAACCACAGCTTCGGGCGCGTCCGGCGTGTCCACATCGCGCTCGCCCGCTCGCCCACTTCACCGCGCACAGCAGAATGGGAGGCATGGAGAAAGCTCCCGGCAACACCGCGGTGGCGGACGCCCCCGCCGGGCCTGCCGCCGCGCCCTTCGGCTTAGCCGCCGTACTCGACGAGGCGGCCAAGCGTCGTGACCTCTGGCGGATGAAAGCGTTCGCCACCGGCCTGCTCGCCCTGGCCACCGCGATCTATCTGTTCTGCCGCTGGACCGAATCGCGGGGGGCGGGTGGCGACTGGGTCGGCTACCTGCGGGCCGCGTCGGAGGCGGGCATGGTCGGCGCGCTGGCGGACTGGTTCGCGGTGACCGCCCTGTTCCGTCATCCACTCGGCCTGCCGATTCCGCACACGGCGATCATCCGGCGCAAAAAAGACCAGCTCGGCGCCAGCCTCGGCAGCTTCGTCGGCACGAACTTCCTGGCGCCGGAGGTGGTGTCGGCGAAGGTGAACTCGGCACAGGTCTCCTGGCGGGTCGGGCGCTGGATGGCCGATCCCGGTCATGCCGCTCGCGTGGCGCAGGAGAGTTCGACGATCCTGCGCGCGGTCGTCGGCGTGCTGCGCGACGAGGATGTGGAGCAGGTCATCGACAACACCATCGTCAAGCGGATCGCCGAGCCGCTGTGGGGTCCGCCGATCGGGCGGGTGCTCGCGGAACTGCTCGCCGACAACCGGCAGCAGGCGCTGCTGGATCTGCTCGCCGAGCGCGCGCACCAATGGGCGCTGGGCTCGCAGGAGACGATCGATCGGATCGTGCTGCGGGACGCGCCGCAATGGGCGCCGAAATTCGTCAACATCCTGCTTTCCGAACGGATCTACCGGGAACTGGTCGAGTTCACCTGGAAGATCCGCTCCGATCCGGAGCACGAAGTTCGCCTCGCCGCGAATCGTTTCCTGGAGGAATTCGCCGAGGACCTGCAGAACGACGACGCCATGATCAAGAAGGCGGAGCGCATCAAGACGCAGATCATGGGCAGAGAGGAAATCACCGGACTCGCCTCGGCCACCTGGCGCGCGGCGAAGCGGCTGATCCTGGAGTCCGCCGACGATCCGCGCAGCACCCTGCGGCGCAAGGTCGCCGAGAACGTGCAGCAGCTCGGCGAGCGATTGCGCGACGACGCGGACATGCGCGCCAACGTGGACGGCTGGATCGACCGCGGCGCGCGCTACTTGGTGGAAAACTATGCCGGTGAGATCAGCACCCTGGTCACCGACACGGTTGCCAGGTGGGATGCCGAAGAGGCGAGCAAGAAGATCGAATTGCAGGTCGGCCGGGATCTGCAATTCATCCGCATCAACGGAACCGTCGTCGGTTCGCTTGCCGGACTGGCGATCTACACGATTTCCCATTTGATGTTCGGCGGTTGAGCCGCGGCACGCGGACCGTTTGCCCCAACACTGCTAGCAGACTGCTTGCAATAGCTAGCACCCTGTCCTAGAATCGAACTCGTACAACCGCCAGAAGGTGAGTGATGGCAGACCAGCCCGAGGTTTCCGCCGAGTACACCGACAGATCGGACGAGCACTCGTCCGGCGTCGGCGAACGAGGAGGGCGCGTCGTCAACGCGGCGCACGACATCGGAGGCTTCATCAGGGCGCAGCGGGAAGCCGCGCAGGTCTCGCTACGTCAGCTCGCCCAGCTGGCGGGGGTGAGCAATCCGTACCTCAGTCAGATCGAGCGCGGACTGCGCAATCCGTCCGCCGAGGTGCTCACGCAGATCGCGAAAGCGCTGCGGGTCTCCTCGGAGGTCTTGTACGTACGGGCCGGCTATCTCGAGCAGCGGCCGCACAGTCCGGTCCGGGATGCCCTGCTCGCCGACACGTCCATCAGTGAGCGGCAGAAGCAGGTGCTGCTGGACATCTATGAATCGTTTCGCCGGGAAAACGGAGGAAACGAGGCAGGGGGGGACGTATGGGACAGCGACGTTCCGCGCACGACAACCGACACTCCGCCACGCCAGGAGAACGAAACACCATGACCGAGAAGAACGCCACCGTTACCAAGCCCTTGCTCGCCACCGTCGGTGCGGGTGACGCCCTCTACGCCGCCGTCAACGACGTGGTCGCGCAGGTGCGCGAACGCGCGGTCACCACCGACGTGCAGGCCCGGGTCGAGGGGGCGCGCGAGCGCTTCGCCACCGTCCCCGCCGACGTCCAGGCGCAGTTCGAGTCGCTGCGCGAGCGGCTGTCCGGGCTGCCGTCGGAGCTGCCGGAGGACCTCGCCGAGCTGCGCGAGAAGTTCACCGCCGAGGAGCTGCGCACGCTGGCCGAGAAGTACTACCGGCAGGCGCTGGACCTCTACGCCGACCTCGCCGTCCGCGGTGAGGAGGCCATCGAGCGGCTGCGCGCCAACCACCTGGTCGAGGAGCGGATCGGCAAGGTCGAGACCATCTACGGCGACGCGGTGAGCCGGGCCGAGGACGTGTTCGGGCGCGTCAACGGGCTGCTCGGCCGCCCGGCCAAGGTCGAGGACACCGAGGCCGCGCCGGTGTCCGAGGCCGCGCCGGTCGTCGAGGCCGAGGTCGTCGAGGTGACCACCGAGGCCACCCCGGCTCCGGTGACGAACGGTGCGCCGAAGAAGGCTCCGGCCAAGAAGGCGACCACCCCCGCCGCCGCGGCCAAGAAGGCTCCGGCGAAGAAGGCCGCTCCCAAGAAGGCCTGACCGCCCGCCGGCGAAGCTGTCCGACGCCCTCGCGCACCCCTGGTGCGCGGGGGCGTTGCTTCTATGATGGGTGGGGTGAATATGGTGCACGGCTTGACCGGGATGATCCTGCTGGTGTTGTGGCTGGCGGCGCTCGGTGCGACGATTTTCGCGCTGATCCACGCCGTGCGTCAGCGTCCGGACGCGTTCACCGCGGTGGACAAGCTGACCAAGCCGATCTGGCTGGCGATTCTCGGGGCGGCTGTGCTCGTGCTCCTCCTCTCGCCCGCGGGTCTGGGCCTGCTTTCCTTCGCGGCGATCATCGCCACCGGCGTCTACTTGGCCGACGTCCGGCCCAAGGTCGATGAGGTGCAGCGGGGTCCGCGCTGGTGAGGGCGGAGATCGCCGACCGGTAAGGGTGCTTGCACTAGCAAGCGGTGCGAATCGGGGTTACTGTATCTAGCAGTAACACAAAGGAGTGTCCGATGCGTGCCATGCTGCCGACCGCGTTGACGAGCTTCCCGGGGCTGCTCCGGAGCTTGCGCGACGCGCACAGCGCCGACTTGCGTTCGCGTACCTACCGGATCGCGGCGTTCAACCCGCCGACCGTGCCCCATGAGGTGATCCCGGTCCGCGCCGGGGACGGAGCCCGGCTGCGCGTCCACGCCTACGGTTCGTCGGACAAGCCGCTCATCGTGCTCGTGCACGGGTGGACCTGCTGCCTCGAATACTGGAATCCGCAGATCAACGCGTTCGCCGGCGAGTACCGAGTGATCGCTTACGACCAGCGCGGCCACGGCGAGAGTGAGTACGGGTCGAGCGAGTTGAGCATGGACCTGCTGGCCGACGACCTGGCCGCGGTGCTCGACGCGGCGCTCGCGCCCGGACAACGTGCCGTGCTGGTCGGGCACAGTCTCGGCGGCATGACGCTGCAGGCGTGGGCGGGACGCTACCCCGAGCGGGTCGCGCGCCAGGCGCAGGCGGTGCTGCTGACCAATACCGCGGCCGATCGGCTGATCCTGGAGACCACGGTCGTGCCGCTGCTGAACCGGCCGTTGCGGATGCTGCAACTGAAGGTGCCGCTGCCGTTCCTGTTCGGCAGGCTGGGGCTCGGCGCCCCGATGGTCTTCCCGCCCATCGCGCCGGTGCGCTGGCTGTTCGCGCGCCAGATCCTCAGCACCGCGGCCAAGGGTGAGCTGCTGGACTTCAGCATGGCCATCGTGCGGTCCTGCCCGGCCCGGGTGCGTTCCAGGTTCGGTTTCCTGCTCGCCACGATGGATGTCGGGGAGTCGGCGCGCAATCTCGTGGTCCCCACGACGGTGCTCTCCGGACAATTCGACGACATGACGCCACCGGCCCACTCCGAGCGGATCGTCGAGCTGCTGCGGGAGACCGGGAGCCTCGTGCGTTACCAGATGCTGCCTACCGGCCATCTCGGCAATGTCGAGGCTTACGAGCGGTTCAACGAGGAACTCGGGCGCCTGCTCGCCGAGGTGGGCAAGCGCGCCCGCGCCGACCTCGCGGGCTGACGCGCCGGGGTGGCGTTCGCCCCGTCAGGAGAAGACGACCGTCCGGCGGCCGTGCACCAGCACGCGTCCCTCCAGATGCCAGCGCAGCCCGCGCGCCAGGACCACCCGCTCGATGTCGCGGCCCTGGCGGACCATGTCGCGCACTTCGTCCGCATGATCGATGCGGATGACGTCTTGCTCGATGATCGGGCCCGCGTCCAGTTCCGCGGTCACGTAGTGACAGGTGGCGCCGATCAGCTTCACGCCGCGGGCGAACGCCTGATGGTAGGGGCGAGCGCCGACGAACGACGGCAAGAAGCTGTGATGGATGTTGATGGCCTTGCCCGCCCAGTGCTCGCACAGCTCGGCGGGCAGCACCTGCATGAACCGCGCCAGCACCACCGCGTGCGGGTTGTGCGCGTCCACCAGGGCGCGGACCTCCTCGAAGGCCGGACCGCGCTCGGCCGGGTCCTTCGGGAACGGCACGTGATGGAACTTCACCCCGTGCGCCTCGGTCATCGCCGCGAGATCCGGGTGGTTGCCGATCACCGCCTCGATGGTGGCGGGCAGTTCACCGCTGGCGGCGCGCCCGAGCAGATCGTGCAGGCAGTGGCCGTCCTTGCTGACCAGCAGCACCGCGCGGCGGCGGGCGCGGGAGTCCAGCAATTGCCATTCGGTCTGCGGACCCAGGTCGGCCGCCACCCCGGCGAACCGGTCGCGCAGTTCCTCGATCCCGAACGGCACCGTCGCCGCCTTGATCGCCTGGCGAGTGAAGAACCAGCCCGTCTCCACGTCGGAGTGGTACCCCGCCTCCACGATCGAGCCGCCGAACTCGGCGATGAACGACGTGATCCCGGCGATGATGCCCGGACGATCCGGGCAGCCGAGCGTCAGCACGTAGCGGCGATCGTCCAGGACGGGTGGAGCGGAACTCATGCGTTCATCCTCCCAGGTGCGCCCCGCGGGATGCGCCGCGCCTTCGCCTGACGGTCCGGGACCTACCCGACGAAGTACGCGAGGCGCCGCGTGTCCGCGCGGCGCAGCACGGGCACAGCACCGAGGCCGAGGTTCGCGCGATCCTCATCGAAGCCGTTACCCCTGCGGCGCGAGTCGAACTCGGTACATTGCTGGCGGAGATCGGTCGCGAGATCGGACTAACCGACGACGAGTTCGACGCGCTCACCGCGCGGGACCGCCGACCGGTCATCCCCTTGGAGTTCGAGTGATCGTTCTGGACACCAACGTCCTTTCCGAACCACTTCGCAAGGCGCCGGACCCCGAACTCATGGCCACCGCCCGTGCCGCCGGGGCCGCGATCGGCACCGCCGACGGCTACATCGCCGCGACGGCGGGCGCCGCGAACATGGCCGTGGCCACTCGCGATACCGCGCCCTTCCGAGCTGCCGGCGTAACCGTTATCGACCCGTGGGCTCAGCGCATGCTGTGCGCTCGGCTCGGCGGGCTGAACTACACCCGGTCGGCATCGACTATTCGTGTCGTGGTCAGAGGTTGTAAAACGGGTCCGCGTAGTGGAATTCGCCGACTATCCGGGAGTCGTAGGCCGACAGGGAGCGGACCTGGAAGTGGCTGATCCAGGCCGGGTCGTCCGGGGTGATGCCGAGACGGGCGGCGGGGACGAAACCGAAGCGGGGGTAGAACTCCAGGCTGCCGAGCAGGCCGATCAGGGGTTCGTCGAGGGCGTCGGCGGCGCCGAGCGCCGCGTGCATGAGGGCCGAACCGACCCCGGAGCCTTGATGGTCGGCGAGCACACCGATCGGGCCGAGCGCCAGCACGGGGAACGGGCCGACGGCGGCTCTGGTCAGGCACAGGTGGCCCACCACGCTGTCGTGCTCGATCGCCACCAGGGAGAGCGTCGGGATCCAGCCCTCGTCGCTGCGCAAGCGCGCGATCAGGTTCACCTCGGGCGGATCGGCGCTGTCACCGGACACGTCGGCGCCATCGGCATCGCCGGCAGTGGCGCCATCGGCATCGCCGGCAGTGGCATAGCGCGGTGCGAATGCGCTGCGGTGCACCGCAGCGATCGCAGCGGCGTCGTCGGCGCGTTCGCGACGGATCAGCACGGTCGTCTCCTCCCGAACGAAGTAGGGCCCATCCGCACACGTTAGTCAGTCGACCGTGGCGAAACGTTGTCCGATGCGCCATCAGCTACGAGTGTGCGGGAAGTGCCGCCAGGCGCGCAACGGAATTCGCCTCCGGTGTGCCAGACTCTCACCCCATGGCAAGTTCCGCGTCGCTGACCAGGGCCGAAGTGGCCGCCATGATCGATCACACACTGCTCGCCCCCGAGGCGACGCCCGCCGAGGTAGACGGGTTGATCGAGGACGCGCGGGCATTGGGCGTGCTGGCGATCTGTGTGTCGCCGTCCATGTTGCCGGTACGCGCGCCCGGACTGGTGGTCGCGACGGTCGCCGGATTCCCTTCGGGGAAGCATCATTCGCTGGTGAAGGGCGCCGAGGCGCGGCTCGCGGTGGACCAGGGCGCGGCAGAGGTCGACATGGTCATCGATGTCGGCGCGGCCCGCGCGGGGGATTACACGGCGGTGCTCGCCGACATCGTCACGGTGCGCGAGGCGGTGGGCGATCGGGCCCTGTTGAAAGTGATCATCGAATCCGCCGCTCTGCCGGACGAAGCGATCGTGCAGGTGTGCCGGGTCGCCGAGCGCGCGGGGGCCGATTTCGTGAAGACCTCCACGGGGTTTCATCCCGCCGGGGGCGCGAGCGTCCACGCCGTGCGGTTGATGGCCGAAACGGTCGGCGGGCGGCTCGGCGTCAAGGCCAGCGGGGGGATCCGGACCGCCGAGGCGGCGGCGGAGCTGATCGCGGCGGGCGCGACCAGGCTCGGGTTGTCGAGATCCCGCGAGGTGCTCGACGGCTTCGCGCCCTGATCGGCAGCCGAAAAGCGTTCGCGGATATCCGGTTCGCCCCGAGTGCCTCGGCAACGCCCGAAGACGTTGCGGCGGGACGCGTTCAGCAGCGCATGTCGGAGCTGTCGCCCGCGGGTTCGAGCTGGGTGCGTCCACCCGACAGGTGGACCGCGACGCCGGAGTCGGTGACCTGTAGTTCGGTCGCCGCCATGCCGAGCGGGTAGCTCTGCAGGCTCTGGGTGAACAGGTCGACGATGCTCTGCACCAGGTCGGCGGGCAGGCCCATGCCGAGCAGCTCCGCCGACATGGTCTCCACCTGGACCGTCCCGTTCACGACCTGCGGCTCGAGCTGGAGTTGGGCGAGGCCGCCGAGCACCGACAGGGTGAGCAGGCCGGTACTCGCCGAGGAACTCACGTCACTGACCATGCCGCCGAGGGTTTCCTTGATCCCCTCGTTGCTCCAGGTGACATCGGCCGAGGAGCTGCCGATCTCGCCTCCGCCGTGGTCGGCGAGGTCGACGTCCCGGAATACGGCGTGCACTACCATCCCGACGGCGGGACCGAACTTGGTGTCGTCGCTGTCCACCCGTACCGAGGGCACCTTGCCGTCGATCCAGGTGACCAGCATCGGCTTGGGGCCGAAGCCGACGTCGATCTTCGACCCCATCTCCTTCTCGAACTGCGAGCTGATGCACTTCGACACCGTGTGCCTGGCGTAGGCCTCGCCGCCGACCAGGATCGTGGCGAGCAGAACAGCTACCACGGTCAGGGCGATCAGCAGGGCTCGCCGGTTGATCGTCTTGGTGGAGGATGTGTTCGTACTCATGGCGAAAATTCTTCCCGACCTTTCTGTGCCATCTCTGAGGAGGCAGTGAGGGGTTCGAATGTGACATGAAGCACAAAAACCGAGCGTAGCCTGATGCCCATGGCTGGCGATGTGGCAAGCCGCGCGATCGGATCCGCGGAACAAGGATGGCGTGTTCTGCGTCGCTGGGCCGGTCGGCACGCCGGTTTCTTCACGACTCGGCAGGTACTGCGCACGGGGTGTGGGGCGCGCGTGCGGGCAGGCCTCGGCGACGGTTCGGTGACCAGAGCAGGAATCGGCATGCTGCGGTTGGCCGGTTGGCCGGAAGGTCCGCTCGACGAATACGCGATGTGGGCGGCCTGGTTCGACGGCGCCGCGGTCGTATCCCATCAGAGTGCGGCGGAGCTGCACGGGCTCGGCAGCCTGTCGCCGCGGTTCCTGCACCTGTCCGTGCGCGCGGGACGTCCACCGGTGACGCCACGGCTGGCTGTCGTGCACCGGTCGCTGACAGGCGCCGACGTGGAATCGGCGGGCCCGTTCCTGGTGACGACGCCGGTGCGCACGGTGCTGGACCTGGCCGAGGGCGATATCGGGCAGGCGGCGTTGAACGAGGTGGTCGCCGACGCGGTCGCCATCGACCGCTGCGCGGGCCGGGAGATCACCGACGCGGGAGCGCGCCTCTCGCCCCGCGCCGCGAGACGGGTATACCAGGCGCTAGCCGTAGCGTGACGAAACTCTCGCTAGCTCGCATCGAGCGGCGCGACGGCCGGCCACGGCACCGAGAGCACATTGTCGCGCAGGCGACGGCGGTAGGGGCGAATCGGGAAGCCTTCCGCGCGCAGGGCCTGGGCAGCCGCACGCCAGCGGACACGAGGACCGAAAGGCGCCATCGGCGCGGCGTGGGCCCACGCCCGATCGGCTGCCGCGAGCAGCGCGTGAATGGGTTCCCCGGGAATATTGCGGTGGATCAGCACCTTGGGCAGGCGTTCGGCGAGGTCGGAGGGCCGCTCCACGGTGAACGGATCCCAGGCCAGCGTGAGCGAGCGCGGCCCGTGCCGGTCGAGCAGGATCCATGCGCAGCGCCTGCCCAATTCGTCGCAGGTGCCGTCGACCAGCAGTCCGTCCGGCGCCAGCCCCGCCAGGACGGTCGACCACGCGTCCGGGACCGCCGATTCCGGATACTGCCGCAGCACGTTGAAGGCGCGGACGAGGACCGGTCGCAGCCCGGCCAATTCGAAGCCGCCGCGCGCGAAGGTGACGCCGTCGCGGCCGGGCACCAGGCGCTGCGGGTCGATCTCGAGCCCGACGACCCGCACGTCGTCGCGGATCGTGCGCAGGCGCGCCGCCATCTCGAAGGTGGTCCACGGGCTCGCGCCGTACCCGAGGTCGACCACCAGCGGATCGGGCGAGCGGGCCAGCCGGTCGGCGACGAGGTCGTCGTTGATCAGCCAGCGGTCGCTGCGGCGGAGGCGGTTGACGGCGGTGGTGCCACGGGTGATGATGCCGACCGGTTTGGTCAGCGAGTGGGGTGCTGTTCTTCCAGCCACTTGACCGTGAACTCGGCCTCGCCGCGGAACAGGTCGACCAGGTTCACCAGCATCAGCTGCTCCAGGCGCGGGCCGACCATGGGGATGAACACCTTCGCCTCCGAGGAGAAGCGCATGGTGCAGCCGGTGTCGGTGGGGAAAAGGCGGATGGTGCCGCCGAGGCTGCCGGGGCCCGCAGGAATAGCCGCCGAGTACTTCCCGGTGATCTCGTGCGGGGCGAACGGGCTGTAGGTCTCCTTGCGGGTGATCACCATGTCTTTGCGGATCACCGTCTGGGCGATCTCCGGCAGCATCTCGCGGGGCAGGATGTGGTGCAGTTCGACATCGATACCGCCGTCGCCCGCCTCCAGCCGGACCACCTCGTTGCCGGGCGAGTACTTCCTCATCTCTTGCATCCGCGCGTCCCAGTAATCGCGGTTCGACAGCGCCGCGTACAGCTCTTTTGCGGTGTGCAGCGGATAGCGGGCGGAGTAGTCCAATCGGCGTGCCATGGGCTCACACGTTACTGGGTGCGGCGCCGCCGACCTCGGCGGGCGGGGGGAGTGCGGACGTGCCACGAACGCGGGGACCGCACGGTGTGACGTCGAACAATGTCCGCATTCCCCGCGTGGATCAGTGCTCCGCGAGCCAGCGGCCGGTGAATTCCGCCTCGTTCTTCAGCAGCTCGGTGAGATGCTCCGCGATCGCCTTCTCGATCTTGCTGCCGAACAGCGGGATCTTCACCTCGATGGCACCCTCGACCGTGGCGACGGCGCCGGAGCCGTCGGCGGCCAACGTGACGGTGCCACGCACCTCGGCGGGCGCGCCCTCGACGCGGGCTTCGAAGTCGGCCCGATCGCCGGTCCAGTCTTCGACTCGCGGGATGATCAGATCGCCGGGGCGCACCGCGGTGATCGCGGCGGGCAGCTGTTCGGCGGCGATGGCCTGCACCATCTCGACGCGCACCTGATCACCGCTGACGGTGACCGAATCCAGCCGGGCATTGGGGCCACCGACCGCCGCGACGCGATCCTTCCAGTACTGATCGTTCGCGAACGCCGCGCGCACCCCGGCGGGCGGATGGGAGTAGCGGGCCGTGTACGCCAGCGGTGTAGCCATGAGTGCACACGCTACCGTGCAGCGCCGGAGCCACACGAGTGGTGTTATCCGATCTGCTCGCGGGCTGAACAACGCCCCTGTGGCCGTCGGCGCGCCTGCTATCGGGTTGCGCTCGGGCTATCGGGTTGCGTTCGTACTATCCGAGTGGCGCCATCCGCTCGTCGGCGAGATGAATACACCAGCGTGTAGCCGTTGGCACGCACGCTACCGTTTAGCACCGTGCGAACTTCACGAGTTGTGCCGTCGGACCTCCTCGCCGGTACCGGTGCGCGGCTGCGCGCCGACGTGCGGCTGGCGGAGCTGACCACACTGCGGGTCGGCGGGCCCGCCCTGGTCGCCGAATGCGCCACGACCGAGGCACTGGTCGCGACGGTGCGCGCGCTGGACGCGGCGGGCATCCCGGTCCTGCTGCTCGCGGGCGGCTCCAATCTGCTCATCAGCGACGACGGCTTCGACGGCGTGGTGGTCCGGGTCGCCACCACCGGCGTCGAGATCGGTGACGGCGGTGTGGTCGCCGAGGCGGGCGCGAACTGGGACGCCGTGGTCCGTGCGACGGTCGCCGCCGGTCTCGGGGGACTGGAGTGCCTGTCCGGCATTCCCGGTTCGGCGGGCGCGACGCCCGTGCAGAACGTGGGCGCCTACGGCGCGGAGGTGGCAGGGCTGCTGCGCCGGGTGCGCCTGCTGGACCGCGCGAGCGGAGAGATCCGCTGGGTGGAGCCCGGCGAACTCGGCTTCGGTTATCGCACCAGCGTGCTCAAGCACCGTGACGACGCCGTCGTGCTCGCGGTCGAGTTCGCGCTGCGCCCGGACGGTTCCAGCGTGCCGCTGCGGTACGGCGAACTGGCCTCGGTGCTGGGCGCCGGGGACGGGGAGTCCCGGCCCGCGGCACAGGTCCGGGACGCGGTGCTGCGGTTGCGCGCGGGCAAAGGCATGGTGCTCGATCCCACCGACCACGACACCTGGAGTGCCGGCTCGTTTTTCACCAACCCGGTCGTCGCGCCGGAGCGGGTGGCGCAAGTGCGCGCCGCGATCGTCGCGCACCTGGGCGAGGTCGCGGTGCCGACCTATCCGGCGCCGGACGGGGTCAAGTTCTCCGCGGGCTGGCTGATCGAGCGTGCGGGTTTCGCCAAGGGCTTCCCCGGCGCCGGAGCGCCAGCTCGGCTGTCGACGAAACACACACTGGCGCTGACCAATCGCGGCGCCGCAGGTGCCGCCGATCTGGTGGCGCTGGCCCGGACGGTTCGCGACGGCGTCGCCGAGCGCTTCGGGATCCGGCTGGAGCCGGAGCCGGTCACCGTGGGCGTCACGCTCTGACGCGCTGAGGCCGACACCACACGCCGCGGAAACGAGTCCGGCCACGCGCCGCGCGTAGATTCGACGAAGTGAACCACCGTCCGATGATCCGCCGATCGGTTGCCGTGGCGTCGGCCATCCTGCTGGTGGTCGTCGCCCTGGTGGCCGGTTGCACCATAGACCGTGACTCCGGCCCGTCGAGTCGCGACTCCGGCCCGATCGCCAAAGTGAACTTGAACCCCGCCGATGACGACACCGACGTCAACCCGACCGCCCCGGTCTCGGTGACGATCAGCGACGGCACCATCGATCAGGTCGCGCTGACCAACGCCGCGGGCAAGCAGGTCCGCGGTGAGCTCGCCGCGGACCGGCGCGGCTACACCATCACCGAGCCGCTCGGCTACGACGCCACCTACACCTGGTCGGGCACCGCCGTCGGCACCGATGGCAAGCCGATCCCGATCGATGGATCGTTTCGCACGCTCGCGCCCAAGAACACCGTCCCCGCGACCCTGAACATCGGGGACAACCAGGAGGTCGGCATCGCGGCGCCGATCATCCTGCAGTTCAAGTCCTCGGTCGTGAACAAGGCGGCGGTGGAGAAGGCGCTCACGATCACCACCGACCCGCCCACCGAGGGCGCGTGGGCCTGGTTCCCGGACGACGGCGGCTCACGCCTGCACTGGCGTCCGAGGAACTACTGGACGCCGGGGACGAGCGTGCACGTCTCGGCCCGGCTCTACGGACTGGACCTGGGCGCGGGCAACTACGGCGATTCCGATCTGACCACGGACTTCCGTGTCGGCCGCAGCCAAATCGTCAAGGCGAGCGCTCCCAGCCACCGCATCCAGGTGGTGCGTGACGGGCGGACCGTGTTCGATCTCGCGGCCAGTTACGGCGAGGGCAACCAACCGCGCAACGTGACCCGTTCGGGCGTTCACGTGGTCACCGAGAAGTACGAAGACTTCATGATGTCGAACCCGCCGTACTACACCAACGTCCGCGAACGCTGGGCAGTACGCATCTCCAACAACGGCGAATTCATCCACGCCAACCCGGAATCGCTGTCGGCGCAAGGCTCGGCGAACGTCACCAACGGGTGCATCAACCTGTCACCCGCTGACGCCCAGGCCTATTTCCCCACGGCGTTGTACGGCGATCCGGTAGAGGTGACCGGAACCTCGATCCCGCTCTCGGCCGCCGACGGCGACCTCTACGACTGGACCATCGACTGGAGCACCTGGAAGACCATGTCGGCGTTGCAAGGCGCGCCGTCGCCCGTGGTCTCCGCCACGCCCCTGCCCCCGCAGCCCGCGGGAGCGCGCTGACCGGTTCTAGCGGGCCTTCACGTTCCGCGCTTCGAACTCGCTGTCGTCGGAGTGTTCCGCTTCGATTCTGCGGTCGGCGGATTGTTGCGCGCGGACCGCTTCGTGCCGCTCGGCGAGCAGGTCGCGGATCTCGGTCAGCAGCTCGATCTGGGTCGGTTCGGCGGCCTTGGGGGTGCCGAAGCGGTTCTTG
This sequence comes from Nocardia arthritidis NBRC 100137, assembly GCF_001612765.1. Lineage (GTDB taxonomy): Bacteria > Actinomycetota > Actinomycetes > Mycobacteriales > Mycobacteriaceae > Nocardia > Nocardia arthritidis. The sequence continues at coordinate 100,656 of NZ_BDBB01000024.1, read as the reverse complement.
ATCGTCTTCATGGGCACGATCAGCACGAAGTACAGCACCGCGGCGACCATGACGAAATCGACGGCCGCCGTGATGATCGGGCCGATGGCGATGAAGGTGGCGGGCTTGGAGGGGATCAGCTGAACGCCGAGGCCGAGCGCGTTGGTGCTGCCGAACACCGCGAGCAGCGGGTTGACAACGCCTTTCGTCACCGAGGTCACCACGGAGGTGAACGCGGTGCCCATCACGACGGCGACCGCGAGATCGATGACGTTCCCGCGCATCAGGAACTCTTTGAAGCCCTTGAGCATGAGCCGAACCACTCCCATCCGATGTCCTTACGCTGACAGCTCCTCGGATGCTAACGGCTCGAAACACGCAGCGAAGACCGAGCAATCCGCGACCCGGCCGAGTCCGCCGAACGAGTAATGCGATTCGGCTATGAAAGATTCAGGTACGACGGGCGAACCGCCCAGCGTCGGCCTGGTCACGCGGCTTGATGATGATCTGGTCCAGGTTGACGTGCGCTGGCCGGGACGCGACGAACCCGATGACCTCCGCGATATCCTGGGCGACCAGCGGGTCGATGCCCTCGTACACCTTTGCCGCCCGCTCGGCGTCGCCGTCGAATCGCACCAGCGAGAACTCGGTTTCCACCGCGCCGGGAGCGATCTCCGTCAGGCGTACCGGCTGCCCGAGCAGCTCACCGCGCAGGGTGCGGTGCAGCACGGCCTGCGCGTGTTTGGCTGAGGTGTAGCCGGAACCGTTGTCGTAGGCGGTGAACGCGGCCACCGAGGTGACGGTGACGATCAGTCCGTCGCCGGAGGCGATCAGTTTCGGCAGCAGGGTTTTGGTGACACGCAGCGTGCCGAGCACGTTGGTCTCCCACATCCAGCGCCAATCGTCGAGGTCGGCCTCGGCCACCGGCGCCAGGCCCTTGGCGCCGCCCGCGTTGTTGACCAGCACGTCGACGCGTTCGACCGCTTCGCCGAACGCGCGCACGGACTCGTCGGAGGTGACGTCGAGTTCCACTGCGGTGCCGCCGATCTCCTCGGCGAGGCGGCGCAGGCGATCGACCCTGCGCGCACCGACGTAGACGTGATAGCCCTGCTTCGCCAGCTCCCGGGCAGTGGCCTCGCCGATGCCCGAGCTGGCTCCGGTGACGACGGCGCTGCGAGTGCTCATGCCGGTAGATCCTAGGTGCGCGAGGTTTGCCGGATCGCCGCGGTCACCGGAACGACGGTTAGCCTCGGTGGCATGGCTATTCGGGACGTGGTGAGCGCGGACGGAACGAACATCGTCTATCGGGTCAGTGGTCCGGCGCACGGTCGCCCCTTGCTGCTGATGCACGGCTGGTCGGCGAACCTGCGCTGCTGGGGCGCGGCCGCCGACGACCTCGCCGCGCGCTTCCGGGTGATCGCCGTCGACCTGCGCGGCCACGGCTACTCCGACGCGCCCGCGACGGGCTACGACGATCCGAAGAACTGGGCGGCCGACCTCGCGGCGGTATTGGCGGCCGAGGACATCGCGTCCGGCGCGGTGCTGCTCGGCTGGTCCTACGGGGGGATCGTGCTGTCGGACTATTTGACCGCTTACGGCACGGACGCCGTCGCGGGTGTCGTCTACACCGGCTCGATGGCGAACATCGGGCCCGGTGTGCCGGGGGCGGCGACCGGCCGCATGATGGGCGAGGCCATACCGGGCGTCTTCGAGGAGAGCGCGGGGCGGGCTGTGCGCGCCTTCGGTGTGTTCGGCAACGCCAACACCGGACCGGGCGCGGACAAGGGACCCGACGCGCAGCGCCTTTTCGGGGCCAGTCTCGCCACCCCGCCCGCGGTGCGCAAAGCGCTGTTCTACCGGACCGTCGACAACACCGAGACACTCCGCGCGCTGGATGTTCCCGTGCTCGTCCTGCACGGGACGGCCGACCAGGTCGTCCCGATCGAGAACGGCCGCTACATCGCCGAGTCCGCCCCGGACGCGCGTGCGTCGTACTGGGACGGGGCCCAGCACGGGTTGTTCATCGAGGACCGTTCCCGGTTCGTCGCCGAGGTGAGCGCGTTCGTCGACGGCCTGTGATCGGATTCATGCCTGCCCTGTGATAGCTCTCACTTGCCGCGGATAGCGTGTCTGAGTCGGGGAACGCAACGTGCACTATGGATAGTGTGAGCCAGCGCCCGGGCCTACGGCCGAACCGTATCGCCGTGTTATCGGTGCACACCTCACCACTCGCGCAGCCGGGCACCGGCGACGCGGGCGGCATGAACGTCTACGTTCTGCAGACGGCCGTAGAACTGGCCCGGCGCGGCACCGAGGTGGAGATCTTCACCCGGGCTACGGCGTCGAACGTCCCGTCCGTCCAGGAGGCCGCGCCCGGCGTGCTGGTGCGCAACGTGGTGGCAGGCCCGTTCGAGGGGCTGGACAAGCACGATCTGCCCACTCAGCTGTGCCCCTTCACCGCGGAGGTGCTGCGGCAAGAGGCCCGGCATCTGCCCGGCTACTACGACCTGGTGCACTCGCACTATTGGCTGTCCGGCCAGGTCGGCTGGCTGGCCAGGGACCGGTGGCGGGTGCCGCTGGTGCACACCGCGCACACCCTGGCGGCGGTGAAGAATTCCGCGCTGGCCGAAGGCGACTGTCCCGAACCGGTGACCCGCGAGATCGGCGAGAAACAGGTGATCGCCGAATCCGATCGGCTGGTTGCCAACACCGCCGAGGAGGCCCGCCAGCTGGTCGAGCTCTACGGCGCCGACCCGCAGCGCATCGACGTCGTACCGCCCGGCGCCGACCTGAGCCGCTACCACCCCGGTGACAAGGCGTCCGCCCGCGCCGAACTGGGGCTGGCCGCCGACGAGCGGATCGTCGCGTTCGTCGGCCGGATCCAACCGTTGAAGGCGCCCGACGTGTTGGTGCGCGCCGCGGCCGAGGTGTTGCGCGCCGACCCGGCGCGCAAGCTGCGCGTGCTGATCGTGGGCGGTCCGTCCGGCAGCGGGTTGGAGCGGCCGCACGCGCTGATCGATCTGGCCGCCGAGCTGGGCATCGCCGAGCGGGTCAGCTTCCTGCCCCCGCAGCCCCCGCAGCGGCTGGTGCAGGTCTATCGCGCCGCCGACCTGGTCGCGGTGCCGAGCTACAACGAGTCCTTCGGCTTGGTCGCCATCGAGGCGCAGGCCAGTGGCACGCCGGTGCTGGCCGCCGATGTCGGTGGTCTCGGCACCGCCGTGCGGCACGATGTATCCGGTCTGCTGGTCCCTGGGCACCGCACCGCGGACTGGGCGAACGCGCTGGGCCTGCTGCTGGACGACCCCGACCGCCTGCACCGGATGAGCGAGCAGGCCGTCACGCACGCGGCCAACTTCTCCTGGGCGCACACCGCCGACGGGCTGCTGGCCAGCTACGCTGCGGCCCTGGCCGGTTTCCGGGAGGAGCGGACGGGGCTGGGCGGCCGCGGCCTGGCGCACAGCGTCGTGCGGGAGGATGCGTACGATTCGGACTCCGCCGACCGCACCGGCCCGGCCGGAGAGCGGACGGCGGCCCTGCTCGGTGAGACCAGCCAGGCCAGATCACGGGCGCTGTGGCGGCGCCGGATGGGAGTACGCCGGTGAACGAGGTGCAGGCGACCGCGCAGCTCATCGACGAGACGCTGCGCGACAGGGAGATCGAGTACACCCGGCCGGGCGAGGAGACTTTTGTCGTCGTCCTGCCCGGCGAGCGCAAACTCGCGACCACGGTGATGCTCACGGTGGGCAACCACGGTGTCCGGGTCGAAGCGTTCGTCTGCCGTAAGCCGGACGAGAACTTCGAAGGCGTCTACAAGTTCCTGCTGCGCCGCAACCGCCGGCTCTACGCCGTCGCCTACACCCTCGACCGGGTCGGCGACATCTATCTGGTCGGCCGCCTGTCCGCGCATGCCGTCACCCCTGACGAACTGGACCGGGTGTTCGGGCAGATTCTCGAGGCCGTCGACGCCGACTTCAACGTACTGCTGGAACTCGGCTTCGCCGAATCGATTCGGCGGGAATGGAAGTGGCGCGTCTCGCGCGGTGAATCGTTGCAGAACCTGCGCGCTTTCGAGCATCTGGTCGACTCCGCCGACAAGCCCTGACCGGCCGCCGGATCCGGCCCGCCGTGGCACCGGCCGGGTGACAATCGCAGGTGGCTCGGATCGGCGAAGGGACACGACGTTGGCGATTCTCGCTCTGGACATCGGCGCGACCAAGTTCGCGGCCGGTGTGGTGGGCCCCGGTCCCGAGGTGCGCGAAGTACGCCGGGTGGACGTGCCGGACGCGGGTGTATGGAGGGCCTGTCGGGAACTGCTGCTCGCGGTGGCGGCGGCGGAACCGGTCAGCGCCGTAGGGATCGGTGCGGCCGGTCCGGTGGACGTGCGGGCCGGCGTTACCGGTCCGTTGAACATTCCCGAGTGGAAAGCGGGCTTTCCGGTGGTCGCCGCCGTGCGAGAGCTGTTCCCGGCCGCCACGATTCGCTTCGCCATCGACGGCGCCTGTCTCGCGCTGGCCGAACACCGCCTCGGCGCGCTGCGCGGAGTGCCCGACGCGCTGGCCATGACGGTGTCGTCGGGGATCGGCGGTGGGATCGTCGCGGGCGGAAAGGTGCTGCTCGGGCGCACCGGCAACGCCGGGCACGTGGGGCACATCGTGGTGCCCGGCTGGGACACACCCTGCGGTTGCGGCGGCCGCGGCTGCGTCGAGGCGATCGCCAGCGGCATGTCGTCGGTGCGCTGGGCGCGCGAGCAGGGCTGGTCCGGCGGCACGGGTGCGCGACTGGCCGCCGACGCGCACGCGGGTGACGAGATCGCGGTCGCCGCCCTGCACCGGGCGGGCACCGCGCTCGGCACGGCGATCGCCTCGGCCGCCGCCCTGCTCGACGTCGACCGGGTGGTGGTCGGCGGCGGGTTCGCGCAATCCGGTGCGCCCCTGTGGGATCCGCTGCGCGCCGCGGTGGACGCGCACGCCGGGCTGAAGTTCCTGCACGGCCTGCGGGTGGAACTCTCCGGGATCGCCGAGGGCGCGACGCTGGTGGGCGCGGGCGTGCTCGCCGTGGACGAACCGGTCTGACATCGCGCTTTGCCGCGCAGGCGGTGGCGGCGGGGCGGGAACCGATGCGACCCGGCCGGGCGCGCATGGGAGGATGGCCGCATGACGTACACCCTCGTGCTGCTGCGCCACGGCGAAAGCGAATGGAACGCCCTGAACCTGTTCACCGGCTGGGTGGACGTGCATCTGACCGACAAGGGCATCGCCGAGGGCAAGCGCGCCGGGGAGCTGCTGGCCGAGCACGGCATCCTGCCGGACGTCGTCTACACCTCCCTGCTGCGCCGGGCGATCTCCACCGCGAACATCGCGCTGGACGCCGCCGACCGGCACTGGATCCCGGTGATCCGGGACTGGCGGCTCAACGAGCGCCACTACGGCGAGCTGCAAGGCAAGAACAAGGCGCAGGTCCGGGAGAAGTACGGCGACGAGCAGTTCATGCTGTGGCGCCGCAGCTATGACACCCCGCCACCGCCGATCGACCCGGCCAACGAGTACAGCCAGGAAGGCGATCCGCGCTACGCGGGCATCGAGGTCCCGAAGACCGAGTGCCTGCTCGACGTGGTCAACCGGATGGTTCCGTACTGGGAGGCGACCATCTCCAAGGACCTGCTGGCCGGCAAGACCGTGCTGGTCGCCGCGCACGGCAACTCGCTGCGGGCCCTGGTCAAGCACCTCGACCAGATCTCCGACGAGGACATCGCGGGCCTGAATATCCCCACCGGCATCCCGCTGCGGTACGAACTGGACGAGGACCTCCGCCCGGTGCGCCCGCACGAGTACCTGGACCCCGAGGCGGCCGCCGCGGGCGCCGCCGCCGTCGCCGGTCAGGGCGGCAAATAGCCGGCACATCGCGAACTCCGCAACGCGCTGTCACCCGCTCGGGTGGCAGCGCGTTGTCGTTTCAGGCGCGAACTCAGGGTGTTGCGAGCGACACGCCGGTAGGGCGGCCGTCGAACGGTGCTACAGCATCGGCCGATTAAGTTACCCACTGTTTTTACCGGCAAGTAGGTCGGTACACTCTGGTCGTTCGACCAGCCGAGAGGTGGATCACGTCCGATGAAGCACGCGTTGCGGGCCACGGTGGCGGCAGTTGCCGTCACGATGCTCGTTCCCTTCCTCGCAGGCGGCGCGGATGCCGTCGCGCCGCCCACCGGCCCGGACGGCGGCGCCGCCGGAGCGGACTGGGCGGCAACGCAAGACGGCCCCCAGCAGTACCCGGGCATCAACATCCAATGGGACGTCCCCATCACGATGAGTGACGGGACCGTTCTGAAGGGCAACGTCTACCGCCCCGCGGACGCCTCCGGCCGGCCCATCGACACGCCCACGCCGACGATCGTCAACCTCACGCCCTACACCAAGCTGGTGTCGAACCTGGCCGATCACGCGCAGTCGATTCCCGGCCTGTCCGACGCGCTGATCGAGCTGTTCCGCCAGATCGACATGAGCGGCACCCCGCTGTCCGGCGTCACCGATCTGACCAAGGCGTTCGGCGGCGGCGAACTGCGCAACTTCACCGTCGACCGGCAGCTGATCAAGAGCGGCTACTCGCAGGTGGTCGTCGACGTGCGCGGCACCGGTTTCTCCCAGGGCGTCTGGGACATGCTGCGCGACCGCGAGCAGCAGGACACGGTCGAGGTGATCGACTGGGCGTCCCGGCAGCCGTGGTCCAACGGCCGGATCGGCATGAACGGCATCTCCTACTCCGGGATCAACCAGGTGCAGGCCGCCGAACGGCGCCCACCCGCCTTGCAGGCGATCTTCCCGGTGGTGCCGGGCAGCGACCTGGTCAACGACGTGCTCGCGCCCGGCGGCGGCTTCGGTTTCAACTTCATCCCGCTGTGGCTGACCGCGATCAACGGCCTCAAGCTGATTCCCGATCTGGCTTCGGTGCTCAACGGGCAACTGGACACCACGTGGCTGGCAGACCGCGCCCGAGATCCGTTGACGTTCATGGACGTCCTGCTGAACGTCTACACCACGGCGCGCCTCGAGGATCTCGACCCGCGCGCCAAGGAACTGCTGACCGACGGTTCCCGGCCGCGTCAGGACTGGCTCGGTGACCCGAGCGGGATCCGGACGCCGACCTTCGTCACCGGCGGTTGGCACGACCTGTTCGCCTACTCGGAATCCAAGATCTACAACGAGATTCCGCTGCCGCCGGGCCAGAAGCAATTGCTGATGGGCAACACCTACCACCTCAATTCGGGCAACGAGTACGGCCGGCCGGGCCTGCCGCCGAGGCTGGACGTGTTGCAGCGCGCGTGGTTCGACAAATGGCTCAAGGACGTCGACAACGGCATCGACCGGTACGGCCCGATCACTCTGCGCCAGCAGGGTGGCGGCTGGATCACCACCGACTCGTTCGCCGCGCCGGCCCCCGCGGCGGAGGCGCAACAGGCGGTGCATCGCAGGATGTACCTGTCCGCCGCGCCCAGCGGCACCGCCAACAGTGTCTACGACGGTTCGCTCAGCCCCGAGGGCAGCGGCGAGCCCGCCCGCCTGACCGTTGCGCCCGGCCTGACCAGCCTGTGCTCCAACGACGCCGCGCAGGGCACCGCCGGTGTGCTGTCGGTGATCGACGGTTGCGCCAAGGATTCCAGGGTCGAGGAGCTCAACGGCCTGACCTTCACCAGCGCCCCGGTCGCCGAGCCGACCTCGGTCTCCGGGCGGATCGCGGTACGGCTCAACACCGTGCAGGACGCGGCCGACGGCTACTGGGTGGTCACCGTGAACGACGTCGCGCCGGACGGGCAGTCCAGCGTGCTGTCGTCGGGGCAGCTCATGGCTTCGCTGCGGGCGATCGACGACGCGAACAGCAGCAAGTCGGCCAACGGCGACTACACCGATCCGCGGCCGTTCACCTCGCTGGAGCAGCGGCAGCCGACGGTCCCCGGCGAGGTGACCACGCTGGACTTCGCGCTGCCTGCCACCGAGGCGCTCCTGCAGCCGGGCCACCGCCTGCGCGTCGACGTGTACGCGGGCAACTTCCCCAAGGGCCTGCCCATCCTGCCCATGCTGATCGACACCGGCCTGCGGCCACAGCATCTGGAGCTGGATCCCGATCGTCCGAGCTTCGTCAACATCCCGGTCAGAGGCAATCCGGGCTGGTAGGTCCGGGCGTGTGCCCTTCGCGCATCATGATCGACGCCGCGGGGTATGGGCGAGGGCACACGCTCCGATCGAACGTCTGGCGAACGGGTCGAAAAAACCTCGGCGCGTCTGTCGATCTCCGAAGGCCTTCGTTCGACCTATGGGTGAGAGGGTCCGGAGAGGGACCCGGACAGCCAGGGAGACAACCATGAAGTACATGCTGATCATGCGCGCCACCGACGAGGCCTACGCGGGGATGGTGAACACCGACTTCGACCAGCTGCTCGACACCATGGGCAAGTTCAACGACGAGCTGATCCGGGCGGGCGTGCTGCTCGCGGCGGAGGGATTGGAGGACGCCGCCGAGGGCGTGGTCGTCGACTACTCCTCCGAGACACCCGTCGTCACCGACGGCCCGTACGGCGAGACCAAGGAGCTGTTCGGCGGGTTCTACATTCTCAACGTGGCCTCGAAGGAGGAGGCGATCGAGTGGGCCAAGCGGATGCCGATGACCGGCCCCGGCTTCAAGACCGAGATCCGCCGGGTTCCCACGATCGACGAGTTCCCGCAGGACAACGTGTGGGTTCAGAAGGAGCGGGCGTGGCGCGAGGCCACCGGTCAGCTCTGAGCGGATCGAGCGGCGATGGGCGACCACACCGGCCGTGAGGCCGTCGCCGCGGTCTGGCGGATCGAGTCGGCCCGGATCGTCGGTGCGCTCGCGCGGTATACCGGCGACTTCGCGCTGGCCGAGGATCTGGCGCAGGAGGCGCTGGCCGAGGCGCTCGTGACCTGGCCGCGCGACGGCGTTCCGCGCAATCCCGCCGGGTGGTTGCTCACCGTCGGCCGCCGCCGCGCGATCGACGCGTTCCGGCGGCGCTCCGCCCTCGACGAGCGGTACACCGCCCTCGCCCGCGACCTGGGCGAGGGCGGCGCCGTCTCGGGAGGAGCGCCCGCCGATCCGGCCAGGGACGCCGAGGACGCGCTGTGGGATCCGGACCGGATCGATGACGACCTGCTCGCGCTGATGTTCATCTCCTGCCATCCCGTGCTGTCGCGGGAGGCGCGGGTGGCGCTCACCCTGCGGGTGGTCGGTGGACTGACCAGCGACGAGATCGCCAAGGCGTTCCTCGTTCCGGCCGCCACCGTGCAGGCCCGGATCACCAGGGCGAAGAAGACACTCGCGGCGGCCAGGGTGCCGTTCGAGGTGCCACCGGCCGAGCAGCGCACCGAGCGCCTCGGCTCGGTGCTCAGTGTGGTCTATCTGATCTTCACCGAGGGATCATCGGCCAGCTCCGGCGCGGATCTGATCCGGCTCGACCTCGCCAGCGGAGCACTGCGCTTGGCCCGGGTGCTGGCCCGGCTGGTGCCGGAGGCGCCCGACACGCACGGCTTGCTGGCGCTTCTCGAGCTGACCGCGGCGCGATTTCCCGCCCGCACCGCCCCGGACGGCGAGCCGGTGCTGCTCGAGCACCAGGACCGCGGCCGCTGGGACCGCGCCGCGATCCGCCGGGGCCGAGCCGCCCTTGCCCGCGCCGAGCAGCTCGGCCGGGGACTGGGCGCCTACGGGTTGCAGGCGGCGATCGCCGAATGCCATGCCGTCGCCGGGTCGGTCGAGACGACGAACTGGGAGCGGATCGTGCTCATCTACGAGGCGCTCGGCAGGCTCGCGCCCTCGCCGGTGGTGGACCTCAACCGGGCGGTGGCCGTCTCCATGGCGCGGGGGCCTGCCGCGGCGCTGCCGATCGTGGAGGAGCTCGCCGCCACCGCGGCACTGTCGCACTGGCATCTGCTGCCGAGCGTTCGCGGGGAACTGCTCGTCCGGCTGGGACGCACCGAGGAGGCGCGCGCCGAACTGGAGCGCGCCATCGGTCTGTGCGGCAACCAGCGCGAGCGGGTGGTGCTGGAGCGCAAGCTCGCCGACCTCGGCTCGGTCGATCCCGCTTGACTCCCGGCCGGTCAGTCGGTGACGGCGAACGCGGCGTCCACCGGCGGGAACATGGCGCGGGCATCGTGTCCGGCGAACCAGAGACCGACGGTGAACACCGACATAGCCTCGAGATAGCGGGCCCGGTGCAGCCCGCCCGCCGGGATCGGTTGCAGCCCGAGGTCTTCGGCCAGCGCCGCGACCGCTCGCACCGCCGCCTCGTCGTCGCCGCACAGCGGCATCGCCAAGCGGCGGCCGTCGAAGATCCGCTCCTTCGCCGCCCACACCTCGGCGGCACAGAGGTTGAACGCCTTCACCACGTGCGCACCGCGCGCCTGTTCCGCGATCCGTTCCGCGACAGCGTCTTCGGCCAACACGAACGCGGTGGTTCCCTCGGGTGCCGCGGCATCCGGTGCGAAGGCGTTCGTACAGTCGACGATCGTGCGGCCGGCCAGCAGGCCCCCGACGGCGTGCAGCACCTCCGGCAACGCATGGACCGGCAAGGCGAGCACGACGACATCGCCGAACCCCGCCGCGTCCGTGATGGTTCCGGCCCGCGCGCCGATCGCGGCGGCCAGTTCTCTTGCGGCGGCGGCGGACCGGGCGCCGACGAGCACCTCGCGACCGGCCGCGCTCCAGCCGCCGCCGAGCGCCCGCGCCATAGCGCCCGCACCGATGATTCCGATTCGCATTCCAACTCCTGACTCGAGGTGTTCGCTCACGACGCTAGGAAGCCCGATGGGCACTCCGCGGTGCGCAACGGCGCTGGCAAGCTGGAACGGTGAGCGCGGCACCGATCGAACCGGTCACCGCCGAGCGGGTGGAGTTCGCGCCGTACGGCGACTTCGAATCCGATTGCCCCGCTCGGATGGGTGTGGACATCTTCGGCAACTCCTGGTTGCCGGTGATCGTGTACATGCTGCGCGAGGGCCCCATGCGGCCCGGCGAGCTGCGCACGGCCATCGGCGGGATCAGTCAGAAGATGCTGACGCAGACGCTGCGCCGGATGGAGCGGATGACGCTGGTGCGCCGTCACCGCTACGCCGAGGCGCCGCCCCGAGTCGAATACGAGCTGACCACCGCGGGCGCGGATCTGCTGATCCCGATCTACGCTCTCGGCGACTGGGTGGACAAGCACGGTCACGCCGTGAACGAGGCGCTCGCCGGCGTCGATGACGAAGCAGACTGACCGCCCGGTGAATCGGTTGCCAGTACCCCATGCCGAACAGTGCGTAAACATGCGGCTAACGGGGCCGGAAGGGCCTGTGACCTGCGCGAAACTTCACGTACCCGGCGGTGGCCTACTGGTCGGCGACCGTACGATTCAAGTGTGAGTGTTCCCCAGGCCGTGCTGCTGGCCATCTTGGCGGCTGTCGTCGGCCTGGCAGTCGGCGGGCTATTGATCCCGTATGTGAATGCCAGGCAGGCCGCGCGCAGGCAGGCCGACTCCGGTCTCACCATGTCCCAGGTCCTCGACCTGATCGTGCTCGCTTCCGAGAGCGGTATCGCGGTTGTCGACGAATACCGCGACGTCGTGCTGGTCAACCCGCGCGCGGAAGAACTCGGGCTGGTCCGCAATCGCCTGCTCGACGAGCGTGCCTGGGCTGCGGTGGAGAAGGTGCTGGCCACCGGCGAATCCGCCGAGTTCGACCTCACCGCGAAGAATCCGGTCCCGGGCCGCGGCCGCATCGCGGTACGCGGCGTCGCCAGGCAACTGTCGCGCGAGGAGACCACCTTCACCGTGCTGTTCGCCGACGACGATTCCGAACAGGCCCGCATGGAGGCCACCCGCCGCGACTTCGTCGCAAACGTCAGCCACGAACTCAAGACCCCGGTCGGCGCGATGAGCCTGCTGGCCGAGGCTCTCCTGGAATCCGCCGAGGACCCCGACGCCGTGCGACACTTCGGTCAGCGCGTGCTCGGTGAATCGCGCCGCCTCGGCAAGATGGTGACCGAGCTGATCGCCCTCTCCCGCCTGCAGGGCGCGGAGAAACTGCCCGAACTCGAGGTGGTGGACGTGGACACCGTGGTGACGCAGGCGGTCGATCGTTCCCGCACCGCCGCCGAAGCCGCCGGGATCACGGTCAGCACCGACCGCCCGAGCGGGCTCGAGGTGCTCGGCGACGAAACCCTGCTGGTCACCGCCCTGTCCAACCTGGTGGAGAACGCGATCGCCTACTCGCCGCCCGGTTCGCACGTGTCGGTGAGCCGCTCGCTGCGCGGCGATCACGTGGCGATGGCGGTCACCGACCGCGGCATCGGCATCGCCAAGGAGGACCAGGAGCGGGTGTTCGAGCGATTCTTCCGGTCCGACAAGGCGCGTTCGCGCCAGACGGGCGGCACCGGACTGGGCCTGGCTATCGTCAAACACGTGGCCGCCAACCACAACGGGGAAATCACCCTGTGGAGCAAGTTGGGCACCGGATCGACGTTCACCTTGCGCATACCCGCCCACCACGAAGCAGGCGCCGACGACGACCACGACGGCGCCGTGGTGAGCATGATGGAAACAAGCCCGCGTCCTACCGGACCGGGCCGACCGAATGGTGTGGAGGCACGCAGATGACGAGTGTTCTGATCGTCGAGGATGAGGAGTCGCTGGCCGATCCGCTCGCGTTCCTGCTGCGCAAGGAGGGTTTCGAGGTCACCGTGGTCGGTGACGGGCCGTCCGCGCTCGCCGAGTTCGACCGGTCCGGTGCGGACATCGTCCTGCTCGATCTCATGCTGCCCGGCATGAGCGGCACCGACGTGTGCAAGCAGTTGCGCACCCGCAGCGGCGTCCCGGTGATCATGGTCACCGCGCGCGACAGCGAGATCGACAAGGTGGTCGGCCTGGAGTTGGGCGCCGACGACTACGTCACCAAGCCGTATTCCGCACGCGAACTCATCGCGCGCATCCGCGCCGTGTTGCGCCGCGGCGCGGGCGACGAACTGGACGGCACCAACGAGAGCGGCGTGCTGGAAGCCGGTCCGGTCCGGATGGACGTCGACCGGCACACCGTGATGGTGAACGGCAAGCCGGTCACGTTGCCGCTCAAGGAATTCGATCTGCTCGAATACCTGCTGCGCAATTCCGGGCGGGTGCTCACCCGCGGTCAGCTGATCGACCGCGTGTGGGGCGCCGACTACGTCGGCGACACCAAGACTTTGGATGTGCACGTCAAGCGACTGCGCTCGAAGATCGAGGCGGACCCGGCCAAGCCGGAACACCTGGTCACCGTGCGCGGCCTCGGCTACAAACTGGAGGCATGACCGCCCGCGCGGCGCGGAACACGAACGGCCGAGAGCACCGCGGTGCTCTCGGCCGTCGCGTCGGCGGACATCAGGGGAAGTAGATCCAGGTGGTGCCGAGTGGGGTCTCGGTCTTCTGCAGGGTGATCCAGCCCAGATCGTCTTCCTGCATGCAGTCGTAGAGGTCCGCGGCGTTGGTGCCGCGGCAGGCGATGGTGTGCGAGGTGCCGTACGGGCTGGCGATCAGGAGCTTGCCCGCCGCCTTGGCGTTGACCGCCGCCGGATCGGTGGCCGCAACGAACTCCGTGGTGAAGTCGTAGAACTTGTGCGGGTCGCCATTCGGCTCCGCGTGGGCTACTCCGGTCAGCGAGAGGGCGGCGCCCAGGGCGATGGTCGCCGCGGTGAGAACTTTCTTGGACATAACGGCACATCAAACCCCATCCGAGTGAAGCTCGCATGGCGACGGGGTGAACCGAGCGCGGTATCGCACGGCGAACGGACGCCCTATCGGGCGCTCGGTTGGCAAACGATCAGGCGAACCGATCCGGGGAATCGGGCATCCGCTCGGCATGCACCGTCGCCGGATGGATGGCGATCAGGCCGAGGCCCTCGCGGCGCTTGCAATGCCGGGCCAGCTCCGCGTAGGCGGGCGCGCCGATCAGTTCGGTCAGCTCGGGGCCGTAGGACTGCCAGACCGGCTTGCTGCCGACGTGCGCGTCGGGGGAGCCGGAGCAGTACCAGTCCAGATCGGCGCCGCCGGGCCCCCATCCGCGGCGGTCGTACTCGGTGATCACAGTGCGCAGGATCTGCACGCCGTCGGGCCGGTCCACCCAGTCCTGGGTGCGGCGGATCGGCAGCTGCCAGCACACGTCCGGCTTCACCTCCAGCGGCTCCATGCCGCGCCGCAGCGCCATGGTGTGCAGTGCGCAGCCGACGCCCCCCGCGAAGCCAGGGCGATTCAGGAAGATGCAGGCACCCTCGAACCGGCGTGTGCGCAGCGCGGGCTCGTCGTCCAACTCGTCGAGTTCCAGGTAGCTGCCCTTGGTGATCTTGCCCTGCGCGTTGGTCGCCTCGCCCCGCAGCTGCCAGTCCTGGGGTGTGAGCATCTTCACAGCGCGACTCAGCCGTTTGCGGTCCTCCTCGTCGGAGAGGAACGCGCCGTGCGAGCAGCAGCCGTCATCCGGCCGGTCGGACAGGATGCCCTGACAGGCAGGGGTGCCGAACACACACGTCCACCTCGACAGCAGCCAGGTCAGATCGGCGACGATCAGATGCTCGTCGTTTGCCGGATCGACGAACTCGATCCACTCACGGGGAAAGTCGGGATCGACTTCGGGGGCCGGGTCGATCTTCCCCGCTGGTCGGGGCCGGGTCGGGCTGCTCGAGGATGCGCCTACCGTCACGAAATAGGACGCTAACAGTTCAGTCGCCTGGGTTGTAGTGCCGCGCCACCCAGTACCGTGTTCATGTGCGGCTTGGGGTACTCGATGTCGGAAGCAATACCGTTCACCTGCTCGTGGTGGACGCGCATCGTGGCGGTCACCCCATGCCGATGAGCTCGACGAAGGCCACCTTGCGGCTGGCGGAGAACATCGACGCCGCGGGTTGCATCACCGAGGCGGGCGCGCAGCGGCTGATCGACACCGTCGCCGAATTCGCCAGCATCGCCGAGACGTCCAAATGCGTCGAACTGATGCCGTTCGCCACCTCGGCGCTGCGCGAGGCGGCCAACTCCGAAGAGGTGCTCGGCCGCGTGCGGTCCGCGACGGGTGTCGACCTGCGGGTGCTGACCGGCGTCGACGAGGCGCGGCTGACCTTTCTCGCTGTGCGCCGGTGGTATGGCTGGAGCGCAGGGCGCATTCTCAATCTGGACATCGGCGGCGGCTCACTGGAGATGACCAACGGCGGCGACGAGGAACCCGACGTCGCGGTGTCCTTGCAGCTCGGCGCGGGCCGGTTGACCAGGGAATGGCTGCGCGAGGACCCGCCGGGCAAGCGGCGGGTGGCCGTGCTGCGCGACTGGCTCGACGCCGAGTTGGTGGTGCCCGCGAAGAAGCTGCTCGAGCCGGGCAAGCCCGATCTGGCCGTTGGCACATCGAAGACATTCCGGTCCCTGGCCCGGCTGACCGGAGCGGCGCCCTCGGCGGCGGGCCCGCGGGTGCGTCGTACACTCACGAGCTCGGGCCTGCGCCAACTGATTGCGTTCATCTCGCGAATGACGGCGGCGGACCGTGCAGAATTGGAAGGCGTAAGTTCCGATCGGTCACAGCAATTGGTGGCCGGCGCATTGGTCGCGGAGGCGAGTATGCGGGCACTTTCGCTGGATTCCTTGGAGATTTGTCCGTGGGCGCTGCGTGAAGGGCTCATCCTGCGCAAACTGGATACCGATATGAATGGTGGACCCGAAGCAACGTACTCAGCGGGCGCGGCGACCGGAGACGGTCGGCCGGCGTCCGGCGGCGCGCCCGCGCCGGGCTCGATCGGGACGGTGTCGTCATGAGTGAGGACTCCAAACAGCTGTCGGTCGCGGAACTGCTGGCACGAAACGGCCAGCAGAGCGGTGGCTCGTCCGGCGGTGGCAGGCGCCGCCGCAGTGGCCGGGGAATCTCCGTCGCCGAACTGACCGGCGACCTGCCGGTCATCCGGGAAGGCGGTGGTCACTCCGCGCACGCGGCGCCGGATGCCGGAGCGGAGGAGCCCGCCTACGCGTCGCCCTCGTTCGATCCGCCCCCGCCGGAGCCCGTGTCCTACGCGCCCGAGCCGCAGCCCGACCCGTCGTCGTATTCGCCGATGTCGGGCCCGATTTCGATGTACGACCCGCTGGCCGGCTACGCGCAGCCCGACCCGCCGCGAGCCGATCCGCCGCCCGGGCGATCCAGCCGGGTCATGCCCGGCCGGGACATGCCCTCCGCGCGGCACGGCACGTCCTACGACCCGCTGTCGCCGGATACCCCGGTGTCGGACCTGTTCTCGGCGGCCCCCGGTCCGTACGTGCCCGACCTGCCGGGCGGCGTGCCCGAGACGCCTCCGCGCTCGGGGCGCAGGCGCAGGCGCGAGGAACCGGAGGAGGAGGCCACCGAGGTCCGGTCCTGGCACGAGGTCCAGCCCGAGTCGTTCGGCCGGGACCCGCTGGCAGGGCGCGGGGCAGGCGAACCGGGCCGCAACGGTCACGCCGAGTTCGACGAGCCCGGCTTCGGCCGCTCACCTCTTCCCGAGCGCAACGGCGCCCGGGGCGGCCGCGCCGCGCGGCGCAGGGCGGCGGAGGCCGCGGAAGCGGCCGAGGATCTAAGCCCGTCCACCGCGGCCTGGTCACCCGCCACGGGTGGTTTCGCCCCGGAGTCCGAACCGCTGCCCCTCCCGCCGCCGCCCGATCCGCGTCCGAAGCCGGGCAGGCCCGTTCCGCTCGAGCCGCAGCCGGAGGCGCATCGACGACCAGCCCGCCGGGAGGGCGTCGGTGAGAACGGTCTACCGGCCTGGTCCGCCCGGCGGCACAAGCCGCAGGGCGATCCCCCGCCGGAATCCGGCGGCATTCCGACGGCCGCGTGGTCGCTGGCCAATCAGGACCAGCAGCTGCTCTCCGGCCAGACGGTCGCGGGCGACCTGCTGCGCGATGGCGTCGACCGGGCCGAGCGCGGCGCTGCGCGGCGCGGCGGTCGCGGTGGGCGCGGTGGGCGCGCCGCCGAGATGGCGGAAATGGACGGCGTCACCGACGTCTACGAGCCGATCGAGCTGGACGAGGACGACGATGACGACCTCGCCGACGAACCTCGCGCCGCCACCCGGGCAACCGCGCCGCGCCGGTCCAGGGCGGCCAAGAAGGCGGAGGACGACGAGAACCGGCGCCAGTGGATGATCCTCGGCGGCCAGAGCATCGGCGCCGCCGTCGCGGGCATGCTGCTGTTCAAAGGCTTCGAGCGCATGTGGGAGATGCTTCCGTGGGTGGCGCTGGCGTTGGCGATGATCGTGATTCTCGGCTTGGTGGCCCTCGTGCGGATTCTGCGCAGGACCGACGACATCCTCAGCACCGTGATCGCCGTGGTGGTGGGCATCTTCGTCACGCTGGGGCCCTTGGCATTTCTTCTCAGCACGAACTGAGCAGGGGGCAGTCGTGGCGAACATAGGACAGGCGAACGAGACCGGGGTGGGGGCGCGCACCGGCGCGGAACCCCCGGGAGAGGCCGGGGATCTGTCCCGGCCGAAGCCGATCCGGGTGGGGCTCTCGACCGCCTCGGTGTACCCGCAGAATACGGAGGCCGCGTTCCGGTACGCCGCCGAACTCGGTTACGACGGCGTCGAGCTGATGGTCTGGGCCGAGCCCGCCAGCCAGAGCATCGCCACCGTGCAGGCCTACTCACGCCGGTACGGTGTGCCGGTGCTGGCGGTGCACGCGCCCTGCCTGTTGATCTCGCAGCGGGTGTGGGGTTCGGATCCCGTGGCGAAACTCGAGCGCAGTGTGCGTACCGCCGAGTCGCTCGGCGCGAGCACGGTGGTCGTGCACCCGCCGTTCCGTTGGCAGCGCCGCTATGCCGCCGGGTTCGCCGCGCAGGTGGCCGAGCTGGAAGACAACAGCCCGGTGGTCGTCGCGGTGGAGAATATGTTCCCGATGCGGGCGGACACGCTGTTCGGCCGGCGCGAGGGCGCGGTGAGACGGCTGGAGCGGCGCGGCGGCCCCGGTCCGGCGCTCACCGCCTTCAGCCCCTCCTACGACCCGACCGACACCGGCTTCCGCCACTACACGCTGGATCTGTCGCACACCGCCACCGCCGGCACCGACCCCTTGGCCTTGGCTGCCCGCATGGGCCTTGGTCTGGCCCATCTGCATCTGGCCGACGGCCGGGGCGCCGCGCACGACGAACATCTCGTTCCCGGCGAGGGCACCCAACCGTGCGTGGAGGTGTGCGCGAGCCTGGTCCGCACCGGTTTCACCGGTCAGGTCGTCGCCGAGATCAACACGCAGAACGCGCGCACCACCAAGGAGCGAGCCGACATGCTGCATCGCACGCTGGCCTTCGCGCGCAAGCATCTGGTCGTGGCCGCCGCGCCAACGGCCGCCGGCGCGAGCCGGAGGTCGCCCGAACCGCCGATGTGACGCTCGTCGCTACTCCGGTATGCGGCGATACGATCCTGTCCCGGGTGCGTTGTACGCTGTACGAACCCCTCGGAGACCGTCCGGCTGCGCAGCCGCGAATGCCGCCATCGGGGGGCGACGGAGGACAGGAGTGAGGATGACGACGGAGCTCACGGCCGATTTCGGCCCGGCGGCCACGACCGACGCACCGTTCAGCCGGGTGTGCGCGCTGCAAGAGGCGCCGCCCACCACCCCGGGAACCGGTCGCTATCTGGGCATCATCGACGACATCTGGACCATCGGCCCGAAGGTGCACGGCGGGACGATGGTCGCGGCGAGCGCGGCAGCGGCGACGAATTGGCTGCGTGCGTCCGATCCCGCGCTGGTCGGCATGGCGCCGATCGCCGCAAGTTCCGATTTCCTCGGCGCCCCGGACCCCGGCGAGGTCGAATACGAGGTGCGGGTCCGCAAGATCGGTCGACAGATCTGCCTGGCCGACACCGACCTCGTCCAGGACGGTCGCGTCCTGGTGCGCACGGCGCTGACGTTCAGCCGCCTCGACGACGCGGACCCGATCTACGCGCCGGAGCATTCCGGCATGCCCGCGCAACCGCCCGCCGACGCCGCCGGCTACGAGCCCGGTTCCCCGATGGGCGACATCGTGCACGTCGGCCGCGGCGCCGAGATCCACCTCGACCGCGAGTGGGCCCGCTTCCTGGAAGGCGCGAAGGGCGAACCGCGGCTGCGGATGTGGATGCGCCCGCGACCGGGTGACGAACAGGACCCCGATGTCGCGATGTACTTCGCCATGATGAGCGCCGACATGAGTCCGCCGGTGCCGATGAATCTCGGTCACTTCGGCTGGGCCCCGACCGTGCAAATGACCACCTACCTGCGTCGCAGGCCCGCGCCGGGCTGGCTGCGGATCATCGCCACCACCCACGAGGTGGGCGGTCGCATGTTCGACGAGGATCAGCTGGTGCTCGACTCGACCGGCGCGGTCGTCGCGCAGAGTCGTCAACTGGCGCTCGTTCCCCAGCGCTGAGCCCCGGCGCGCGCCGTCTAGCCTTGAGCCCCATGACGAGAATTGCGGTGATCGGTGGCGGGCGCATCGGGGAGGCGTTGGTCGCCGGGTTGCTGGAGTCCGGGCGGCTGACCAAGGACCTGGTCGTCGTGGAGACCCACCGGGAGCGGGCCCATCAGCTCGCCGACCGCTTCGGGACCCGGGTCACCGACGACTTGGCCGATGCCGCCATCGGCGCGGATCTGCTGGTGATCGCGGTGAAACCGGGCGATGTGGACGCCGTGCTCGCGCCGCTGGGCAAGGCGGAGATCGGCAGCGACCGCGACCAGGTCCTGGTCTCGCTGGCCGCCGGCGTGCCGACCGCGCGGCTGGAGGGCAAGATGCCCGCCGGATTCCCGGTGGTGCGCGTGATGCCGAATACGCCGATGCTGGTGGGGCAGGGGATGAGCGTCATCGCGCCGGGTCGCTACGCGCGCGAGCAGCATCTGGAGCTGGTCGCCGAGATCCTCGGCGCGGTCGGCAAAGTGGTCACCGTGGCGGAGAGCCAGATGGACGCCGTCACCGCCGTGTCCGGATCGGGGCCCGCCTATTTCTTCCTGGTCGTGGAGGCCATGGTCGACGCGGGCGTCGGGCTGGGGCTGACCAGGGATGTGGCCACCCAGCTCGTCGTGCAGACCATGGTCGGCTCGGCCGCCCTGCTGGACGGCTCCGGCCAGACCGCCGCGGAATTGCGCGCCGCGGTCACCTCACCTGCGGGCACCACCGCCGCGGCGATCCGCGAGCTGGAGCGCGGAGGACTACGCTCGGCATTCATAGAAGCGCTCTTCGCGGCCAAGCAAAGGTCGGTCGAACAAGGCGCGTCTGCGGAGTGACCGGTCTGTATGAAATCGGAAAACCCGATTTCTCACTCCCGTCGCAGTAACACCACTGGTCCCGCTAAGCTTCAAGGAGCACGTGCGTGTCTGTTCCGCCGGTGGGGAAGCCGGTGGCGCGGACGTGCCGGAGGTCAATGGTGCAATGATGTCTGCGAACAAGATGTCTGCGAATTCCGGAGCGTCCGGCGGCTCCGGTCCCGCGGGCGGTCGGGGGAATTCCCGTACACAGCGTGAGGCCGCGACGCAGGGGCAATCCGTGCTCGGCGGCGGCACCCAGTTTCTCACCGTCGCCGAAGTGGCGAGTCTGATGCGGGTGTCCAAGATGACGGTCTACCGGCTGGTGCACTCGGGCGAGTTGCCCGCCGTGCGCGTCGGCCGATCGTTCCGGGTGCACGCCAAGGCGGTACACGACTATCTGGAAACGTCCTATTTCGACGCCGGATGAGGCGGTTTCGAGACCGGCGGTGCGTGCCGGTACGATAGACCCTCGGTTCGTGTTCGCCCGCCGGTGGCATCGCTGTTCGTTGCCTCGTGGTATCCGGCGGCGCGAACACGGGGCGTGAGCTTGCCCAGCGACCCCGGCCCGTCGGCCGGGGCCAGGGCGGACGGACGTCCGGCAATCGCGCACGGGCAGCGTGCGCGCCGAGTAGAGAGAACGCGAGGACAACCCTATGGGTTCTGTGATCAAGAAGCGCCGCAAGCGCATGTCGAAGAAGAAGCACCGCAAGCTGCTTCGCCGCACGCGTGTCCAGCGGCGCAAACTCGGCAAGTAGGCATCGCTGCGTGTTAGCTGCGAGGGGCCCGTCACCAATAGGTGACGGGCCCTTTTGTTTGAAATTTGAAATTTTGGAATCGCCATTTGTATCACGTGACTGAAGTCATCGTTAGATCCTGGTTAATACTCTCGGTGAGCGGGTAGGCAGCCGCTACGCTGGGCACTGGGAATAATCACAAGGGCGGGCTGGCAAGGGAAAGGGTGCCGGTGGGTTCTGAGGGTCGGGAAGGACACGCGCCGAAGGTAGTGCTGGTCACTGGAGCCAGCCGCTTCTTCGGCGGCACGGTCGTCGCCCGCCTCGCCCAGGATCCCGGGATCGAGCGCATTCTCGCCGTCGACACGATGACGCCCGGCCGAGAGTTGCAGCGGCGCATGGGCCGCGCCGAATTCGTGCGAGCGGACATCCGAAACCCGTTGATCCGTAAGGTGATCGATGGTGGTGAGGTCGACACCGTGGTGCACACCGCCCTGCTGACCCGCCCGCCCGCGGGCGGCGGTCGCGCGGTGATGAAGGATCACAACGTCCTCGGCGCGATGCAGCTGTTCGCGGTGTGCCAGAAGGTGGCTTCGGTGCGCCGGGTGGTGCTGCGCTCCTCGTCGGCGGTGTACGGGTGCAGCGCGAAGGATCCTGCGAAATTCACCGAGGAAATGAGCGCCCGCACGCCACCGCGCGGCGGATTCGCGCGCGACATGATCGATATAGAGGGTTATGTTCGCGGGCTCGCCCGGCGGCGTCCCGATATCGCCACGTCAATTTTGCGATTCGCACCGATCGTGGGCCCGCGGCTGGCTGCCCGCGGTGTGCAATATCTGCGTTCGCCGGTGACTCCGACCGTATTCGGCCGGGACGCCAGGATGCAGCTGCTGCACGAGGAGGACGCGGTGGCCGCGCTGACCCACGCGGCACGGCGTACGGTCAGTGGTACGTATAACATCGCGGGTGACGGCGCGCTGTCGCTGTCACAGGCGGTCCGGCGGGCGGGCCGGATCGAGTTGCCCGTTCCCTTCACGATGTTCCGCACCGCGGGCCGCTTCCTTATGGGCCCGGTGATGCGGGAGTTCTCCGCCGAACAGCTCGACTATTTCCACTTCGGCTGTGGCCTGGACACCACGCGCATGCGCACCGAACTCGAGTTCGAGCCGCGCTGGACGACGGTGCAGGCGTTCGACGATTTCATCGGGGGCGCAGCGTTGCGGCCCGTAGTCGATCCAGCGTGGATCGACGCCGCAGAACACAAACTGCTCGGCCTGCTCGGGGCCGGTACGGGAGCACACCAATGAATGACGTAGCGAAAGTCATCCAACTCCACGATCTTCAGATCGAGACGCGCCAGCGTCCGGCGCCACGCCGCCTGGCCGCTTCGAGTCCGGTGACCTCGCTGGTCGAGCGGCGCGCGGCGGTGACGCCAGCCGCGCCGCAGTCGCTGTCCGGGATGCTGCGCGGCGCGCTCGGCAAGCAGATCTCCAAGACCGCGGACTTCGCGCGCCGCAGGCTCACCGGCGACTACCAGGTCGACGAATTCGGTTTCGACGAGCACCTGCTCGAGTCGGTCATCCTGCCCGCGCTGCGCCCCCTGTCGGACCTGTGGTTCCGGGTAGAGGTCAGCGGAATCGACAACCTGCCGGAGGCGGGTGGCGCGCTGATCGTGGCCAACCACGCGGGCACCGTGCCACTGGACGGCCTGATGCTGCAGCTGGCCGTGCACGACCGGCACCCCAAGCAGCGCGCGCTGCGCTTGCTGGCGGCCGACCTGATCTTCGAAACGCCGGTGCTCGGTGTGCTGGCGCGCCGGGCGGGCCACACCCTGGCCTGCCGGGAGGATGCCGAACGACTGCTGCGCTCCGGCGAGCTGACCGGCGTGTTCCCGGAAGGATTCAAGGGCGTCGGCAAGCAGTACACCGATCGCTACAAGCTGCAACGCTTCGGCCGGGGAGGCTTCGTCGCCGCGGCGGTGCGCACCGGCACGCCGATCATCCCGTGCTCGATCGTCGGCTCCGAGGAGATCTACCCGAAGCTGGCCGATCTCAAGCCGCTGGCCCGGTTGCTCGGCCTCCCCTACTTCCCGGTGACGCCGCTGTTCCCGCACCTGGGCCCGCTCGGCGCGGTACCGCTGCCGTCCAAGTGGTACATCGAATTCGGCACCCCCGTCCCGACCACGCCCTACGAGCCGGAGGCCGCCGACGACCCGATGACCATGTTCGAAGTCACCGACCAGGTACGCGAGACCATCCAGCAGACGCTCTACAAGCTGCTCACCAAGCGCCGCAACGTGTTCACGGGCTGAATCGTTTGCCGCTGTGTTGGTGTGCCAGCGCCTGCGGCGCTGGGTCGCGAACGGCGCATGCGCTCATTCGTTCGGCTCCACCACTGACCGCGTCGGTCAGCTGCCGACGGCCGCGCGGGTACGGCTTGTCGAATCGGATGGACGGTTCGGTGTTCCGCTGGGGGTGTGCTGGTCAGTGACCATCGCGGTGGCGTGTGACCGCCGCGGCTACCGCGCCGCCTGCGGCACCGAGGGCGAGGGCGGTGGGCACGCCGATCTTCGCGGCCTTGCGGCCGGTGCGGAAGTCGCGGATCTCCCAACCGCGGTTCTTGGCGACTTCGCGGAGGTCTGAGTCGGGGTTGATCGCCACGGCGGTGCCGACCAGCGAGAGCATCGGCACGTCGTTGTGGCTGTCGGAATACGCGGTGCAGCGCTTGAGGTTCAGGCCCTCGCGGATCGCCAGGGTGCGCACCGCGTGCGCTTTGCCCAGGCCGTGCAGGATGTCGCCGACCAGTCGCCCCGTGAACGTCCCGTCCACGCTCTCGGCCACGGTACCCAGCGCCCCGGTGAGCCCGAGCCGCTTGGCGATCACCTGCGCCAGCTCCACCGGGGTCGCGGTCACCAGCCACACCTGCTGGCCCGCGTCCAGATGCATCTGCGCGAGCGCGCGAGTGCCGGGCCAGATCTTGTCGGCGATGATCTCGTCGTAGATCTCCTCGCCCAGCGCGGCCAGTTCAGCGGTCGAGCGCCCGGCGATGAACGCCAGCGCCTTCTCCTTGCCACTGGCCATATCGGTGCTGTTCTCCTTGCCGGTGACCCGGAACTTCACCTGTTTCCAGGCGACGTCCACCAGATCGGAGGTCTTGAAGTACTTGCGCGCCGCCAGACCACGGGCGAAATGCACGATGGAGGCGCCCTGCACCATGGTGTTGTCGACGTCGAAGAACGCCGCCGCGGTCAGGTCGCGCGGCGCCTCGAGGCCGGCTTCCGCCTCGCCCGCGGCGAGTTCCGCGTCGTGCAGGGTCAGCGCCGCGTCGGCGCTCGCCTCACCGGCCAGATTGGCCCGCAATTCCTCTTCACTCGGGCCGAAGGGGCTGCGCGAGATGCGGGCGAGCTGGTCTTGCAGACCCTGGCCCATCTGGCTCAGGTTCCACCGCGCCGGAAACTCACCGAATCGTCCCGCGATGAATCCGGCCCTCGCCACCTTCGATCGTTCCGGCACCAGTACCTCCGCCCGTCGCGCGAACCATGTCAACAGTAGCCGGATCATGCGACAGTCACGGCAGAAGGCGGCGCGCGACACATTCGCGTGGCGCGCACCGAGCCCCCGCGGTGTTCGGCCCCGGATTAAATTTCGGTCATGACCAATCCCACACATTCGGTGACATTGCTGACCCGCGCGGGGTGCGGGCTGTGTGCGATCGCACTGCGACAGTTGCGCGCGATCTGCGCCGAATTCGGCATCGAACCGGGGACCGTCGACGTCGACGAAGCCGCCGCTACCGACCCTGGCCTGCGCGCGGAGTACGGCGACCGGCTTCCCGTCGTTCTGCTCGACGGTCGCGAACACAGCTATTTCGATGTCGACGAGACCCGATTGCGGGCGGACCTGAAGCGCTGAGTACGCCGTTTTCCGTCCGATTCGGCCGCTGTGCTGGTCGCGGCGGAAAATGAGGCCAATTTCACCGACTTTGTGCAGGGCTTCACAAGCAGTTACGGTGGTGGCACGCGACCCGCATGCCGAGGCTGCGGAGCCGCCCCGAAATCCGAAACTTCGACACCATGGCACCGGACCGTCCCCGGGTCAGCGGGGTCGAGCGACGAACCGGAGCCCGAGGCCCGGGACGAGGAGCCGACGACGTGACAGAGCAGCATGAGGCGCCAGGTGGCGTCTCCGGCAGGGCTCTGCAGAAGGACATCCCGCAGGCCACCGTCGCGCGGCTGGCTACCTACCTCCGGGTCCTCGCCATGTTGGCCGACGACGGTGTTGCCATCGTATCTAGTGAGGAACTGGCTGTCGCGGCGGGTGTCAATTCGGCCAAATTGCGCAAGGATCTGTCCTTTCTCGGCCCCAACGGAGTTCGCGGCGTCGGCTACGACGTGGCCAAGCTCCGCGCCCGGATCGAGGACGTCCTCGGCCTGTCCCAGGGCCACCGTGTCGTGCTGGTCGGCGCGGGGAACCTGGGCCGCGCCCTGGTCGGCTACGGCGGGTTCCGGCGGCGCGGGTTCACGGTGGTCGGCATTTTCGACAGCGACCCTGGAGTGATCGGCATACCGGTCGCCGGCCTGGTGGTGCGTGACGTCACCGAGCTGGCCGCAGCGGTCGCCGATCTGTCGCCGACCATCGCGGTCATCACCGTGCCCGACGATGCCGCCCAGGACGTGTGCGACCGGCTCGTCGCGTCCGGACTGCAGTCGATTCTGAGCTTCGCCCCCTGCGAGCTGGTCGCACCGGCGACGGTCGAGGTCCGTCGCGTCGACCTGGCCGTCGAGATGCAGATGCTCTCGTTCGAACGGGTGCGCAACGCCGAGCAGCCCCCGCTGCCGGAGGTCGCGCACGCCGGGTCGGGGCGCATCGCGCACCGTCTGCCGACGCCGCACGCGGCGCCCGCGCACCCGGCGCTCCAGCACTCGGCAACCCCGCATACGGCAACCTCGCATACGGCAACGGAGCCAAGCAGCAAGGGATCGGTGGTCACACCATGAGTGAGCGCAGCGAGCGAATCATGCAGCACAGCACGGCGGTGGGTCCCGCCCGTGCCGGGACGGTGGCGGCATGAGCGTTCTCCTCGTCGGCATCTCGCACCGCAGCGCGCCGGTCCCGGTCCTGGAGAAGGTGGCCGTCACCGATGCCGACCGGCCGAAACTGATCGACCGCCTGATCTCCTCCAGCCACGTGTCCGAGGCGATGATCGTCTCCACCTGCAACCGGGTGGAGGTCTACGCGGTGGTCGACGCCTTCCACGGCGGTCTCGCCGAGATCGGCGACCTGCTGACCAAGCACTCCAGCCTGCCGATGCCCGATCTGACCAAGCACGCCTACGTCCGTTACTCCGAGGCCGCCGCCGAGCATCTGTTCGCCGTGGCCAGCGGACTGGACTCGATGGTGGTCGGCGAGCAGCAGGTGCTCAGCCAGATCCGCGGCGCCTACGCCTCCGCCGACGCGCAGCAGGCGGTCGGACGGACCCTGCACGAGCTGGCGCAGCACGCGCTGCGGGTCGGCAAGCGGGTGCACGCCGAAACCGGCATCGATCGCGCGGGCGCGTCGGTGGTGTCGGTGGCGCTCGATCGCGCGCAGCAGGTACTCGGCCCGCTGGCCGACCGGACCGCCGCGGTGGTCGGCGCGGGCGCCATGGGCGGTCTTGCGGTCGCGCATCTCTCGCGCGCCGGGATCGGCCGGATCATCGTGGTGAACCGCACGCTCGCGCGGGCGCGCAGACTCGCGGAGACCGCGCGAACACACGGCGTCGAGGCCGAGGCCATGGAGCTGTCGCGGCTCACCGAAGCGATGGCCGCGACCGACGTGGTGGTCACCTGCACCGGTGCGGTCGGCACGGTCGTGACGCTCGCCGACACCCACCGCGCGCTCACCGAGCGCGAGCGCGGCGAGGAATTCGCCACCGTGGATCGGCCGTTGGTGTTCTGCGATCTCGGCTTGCCGCGCGATGTCGAGCACGCCGTGGCCGGACTGCCCGGCGTCACGCTCATCGATATCGAGACATTGCAGCGCGATCCGGCGGCGGGCGCCGCCGCCGACGACACCGCGGCCGCGCGGTCGATCGTGGCCGACGAACTGGCCAAATACCTTGCGGGCCAGCGGATGGCCGAGGTCACCCCGACGGTGGCGGCGCTGCGCCAGCGCGCCGCGGAGGTGGTCGAGGCCGAGCTCCTCCGGCTGGATTCGCGGTTGCCCGGCCTGGCCGACCCGGAACGCGACGAGGTCGCGCGCACGGTGCGCCGGGTGGTCGACAAGCTGCTGCACGCGCCGACGGTGCGGGTCAAGCAGCTCGCGTCCACGCCGGGCGGTGACAGCTACGCCGAAGCGCTGCGCGAATTGTTCGAACTCAAACCAGGTGCGGCCCAAGCGGTCGCCGCGCCGATGGAGATCACCGCGCTCGCCGGAGATCATGCGGAGATCACAGCGGCCGACGCGGAGATCGCGCTGGCCGACGACTTCACCGCAGGCCATCGCGGCGAGGAACAGGGGCAGACGGCATGACCATGGTGCACCGAGAAGACAAGGCGACCGCGGAGGGCACCCGTACCCCGTGGCGGATCGGCACCCGGGGGAGCCTGCTCGCGCTCACCCAGGCGGGCACGGTGCGCGACGCGCTGATCGCGGCCGGGCAGCCGGCCGAGCTGGTCGTCATCAAGACCGCAGGCGACCTGTCGTCGGACCCGGTGCAGAAGATCGGCGTCGGCGTGTTCACCTCCGCGCTCCGCGACGAGCTGGCGGCGGGCGCGATCGACATCGCTGTGCACTCCTACAAGGATCTGCCCACCGCGCAGGACCCGCGCTTCACCATCGCCGCGATCCCGCCCAGGGAGGACCCGCGCGACGCGCTGGTCGCGCGCGACGGGCTGGTGCTCGGCGAGCTGCCCGCCGGCGCCAAGGTCGGCACCTCCGCCCCGCGCCGCGCCGCGCAACTGCGGGCGCTCGGGCTCGGCCTGGATGTCGTCCCGCTGCGCGGCAACCTGGACACCCGCCTGCGCAAGGTCAGCGAGGGCGAGCTGGACGCCGTGGTGGTGGCCAGAGCCGGACTGGCCCGCATCGACCGGCTGGACGCGGTCACCGAGGCTTTGGAACCGGTGCAGATGCTGTCGGCGCCCGCTCAGGGCGCGCTCGCGGTGGAATGCCGCAGCGACCACGGCGCGCTGGTGGAGATTTTGTCCGGACTGGACGACGCGGCCACCCGCGCGTCGGTCGTCGCGGAGCGGTCGCTGCTGGCCGAACTGGAGGCGGGTTGCACCGCGCCGATCGGCGCACTCGCCGAAGTGGTCGAATCGCTCGACGACGACGGGCGGATCGTGGACGAGCTGTCGCTGCGCGCCTGCGCGGCGGCCGTCGACGGATCCGACGTGCTGCGGGCCTCGGTGGTCGGCGCCCCGGCTGATGCGGAAGAGCTCGGCCGCGCGCTTGCCCGCGAGTTGCTCGATATGGGTGCGCGCGAGTTGCTCGCCGCCGAACCGGACCACGGTTCCCCCACCCGGGCGGTGAGTTCGCCCGCCACAGACTTGCCCAACCCCAGCCCAATGGAGAACAGCCGATGAGCGGAAGCACAGGCACCGTGCCCTCGGGTATGCCGGAGCCGAGCGCAAGCGAGGTGCAGGCATGAGCCGAGCCACGAAGAAGCACCCCGGTCGCATCCTTTTCGTCGGATCGGGTCCCGGTGACCCGGCGTTGCTCACCGTCCGGGCCCGTGAGGTGATCGGACGGGCGACGCTGGCGTTCACCGACCCGGACGTCGACAAGGGCGTGCTCGCCCTGATCGGTACCTCGGTCGAGCCGGGGCCGGACGGGGAACGTCCCGTCGACGTGCGGCCCGCGCTCGGCGAGCCCGCCGAGGTGGCCAAGACGCTGATCGCCGAAGCGCGCGCCGGGCACGACGTGGTGCGTGTGGTCGCGGGCGATCCCCTGACCACCGACTCGGTGATCGCCGAAGTCAACGCCGTCACCAGGTCGCACATGGTCTTCGAGGTGCTGCCCGGCCTGCCCAACGGCTCCGCGGTGCCCAGCTACGCGGGCATCGCACTGGGTTCCGGGCACACCGAGGCGGACGTGCGCGGCGAGGTCGACTGGGCCGCGCTTGCGGCCGCCCCCGGCCCGCTCGTGCTGCACGCGACCTCCGGGCATCTCGCCGAGACCGCGAGCGCCCTGGTCGAGCACGGCATGGCGCCGCAAACCCCGGTCGCGGTGACGGTGCGGGGCACCACCCGCCAGCAGCGCACCATCGAAGCCACCCTGGCCACGCTGAACAGCGCGGCCTCGGAGCTGGTCGGCCCGCTGGTGGTGACCATCGGCAAGGTGGTCGCGCACCGGTCGAAGATGTCCTGGTGGGAGTCGCGCGCGCTGTACGGCTGGACCGTGCTGGTGCCGCGCACCAAGGATCAGGCCGCGGAGATGAGCGAACGGCTCGTGACGCACGGCGCCATCCCGATGGAGGTGCCGACCATCGCGGTCGAGCCTCCGCGCAGCCCCGCCCAGATGGAGCGCGCGGTCAAGGGTTTGGTCGATGGCCGCTACCAGTGGGTGGTGTTCACCTCCACCAACGCGGTGCGCGCGGTGTGGGAGAAGTTCGCCGAGTTCGGCCTGGACGCGCGGGCGTTCTCCGGCGTGAAGATCGCCTGCGTGGGCGAGGCCACCGCGGAGAAGGTGCGCTCGTTCGGCATCAACCCCGAGCTGGTGCCCAGCGGCGAGCAGTCCTCCGAGGGGCTGCTGGCCGACTTCCCGCCCTATGACGACGTGTTCGACCCGGTGAACCGGGTGCTGCTGCCGCGCGCCGACATCGCCACCGAGACGCTGGCCGAGGGCCTGCGCGACCGCGGCTGGGAGATCGACGACGTGACGGCCTACCGCACGGTGCGCGCCTCGCCGCCGCCCGCGGAGACCCGCGAGATGATCAAGACCGGCGGCTTCGACGCGGTCCTGTTCACCTCGTCCTCCACGGTGCGCAACCTGGTGGGCATCGCGGGCAAGCCGCACGCGCGCACCATCGTGGCGTGCATCGGCCCCAAGACCGCCGAGACCGCCATCGAATTCGGTCTGCGCGTGGACGTGCAGCCCGACGTGGCCCAGGTCGGTCCCCTGGTCGAAGCGCTGGCCGAACACGCGGCCCGGCTGCGCGCCGAAGGCCTCCTGCCGCCTCCGCGGAAGAAGAGCCGCCGCAGTAGGTAGCTGTATTCGATTGCTCGGTCTCGCTGCCGGGGTGCCCGGGCGAGGCGGTTGATATCGTGCGGCGCGTTACGACCTGCATCGTGATGTGGGCTCGTGCCGGGCACCGAGATGGTCGCCCTTTCGTTCGTGCGCGGTCGCGAAGGCGCGCTGCGATACCGCCTTCGCGACCGCGAGCCCGGAACGAGGATCGGCGCTCAGTACCGCTTGCGCATCAAGGTGCGGACCATGGAGCAGGTGGCGTCGGACGGAAATCGGA
Source organism: Nocardia arthritidis NBRC 100137 (assembly GCF_001612765.1). Taxonomy (GTDB): domain Bacteria; phylum Actinomycetota; class Actinomycetes; order Mycobacteriales; family Mycobacteriaceae; genus Nocardia; species Nocardia arthritidis. The sequence goes on along the minus strand of NZ_BDBB01000024.1, from coordinate 70,221 downwards.
TGCCGATCACCTCGGCGGTGTGCCTGATCCGCTTGTTCGTGGCATAACTCGGGGCGTAGACGCCGGAGTCGAGCAGCGCGATCGCCAGGCGCATCGCCTTCAGCCGCCGGTTGTGCAGGACATACCACGCCCGGGGACGACCCGCGGGCAGCCGGCGCTTCTCCAGCGGGGCGTAGGGGCGATCGATGAGAACGGTTTGTGGTGTGCGCATTGGCATCCCTCCCGTGGCGATCGGGGGCGGAAGCCCCCTCGAACGTATCTTCGATTCTACCGTGGGGGACCGACAAGTTCGCAGGCCACAAGGGCTTTCACGCGGTCGGCGGCTCACAGATCGTGCAACAGCCGCAGCGACTGCGGATGGCCCAGTGCCGCGGCGCGTTCCAGCCACTGCCGAGCTTCCCGCTGCGCCGGTGTGCGGCCGGTCGCGATGGCGGCGGCGGTTCGCAGCACCTCGGGGTCGGTGAAATCGCCTGCCAGGTAAGGCGTGTTGGAGGCGCGCAGTAAGAGCGCGAGATGGAACATCGAGTCGGGGTCACCCGCTTCGGCGCCCTTGCGCAGCCACTGCTCGCCCCCGGTTCGGTCGCCGCGGTCCAGGTGCAGCGCGCCCAGCACCGCCATCGCATCGGTTCTTCCGCGGCGCGCGGCCTCGGTGAGCAGGTCGATCGCCCGGTCGAATTCGCCGCGACGCGCCAGGTGCAGGCCCAGACTGCGCATGGCCGTAGGATTTCCGGCGCGAACCGCTCGTTCATACCACTGCTCGGCCTCCTCGTCGCGGCCGCGCCGATTCGCGAGTACGCCCATGTTGCAGAGGGCTTCGGGCAATCCGCGCTCGGCCGCAGGCCGCAGCCAGCGCTCGGCCTCGTCCAGATTTCCGCGCTCGGTGTGCAGCAAGCCCAGCTGCATCCCCGCCGCCGCATTGCCGCGCGCGGCGGCGGTCTCCAGCCAGCTGATGCCCTCGCCGATCCGGCCGTCGGCCCCCAGCAGGGCGCCGAGCATCCCCATGGCCGGCGCGCTGCCACCCGCGGCGGCCCGGCGCAGCCAGTGTTCGGCGCCCGCCGTGTCGCCCGCATCCCACAGCGCTTCGGCGCGTCGTTGCATGGCGAGCAGTTCGACCTCACTCGGTCGCTCGGTCATCTCAGCACCCCGCCTCGCGAGACTCCGCGGAATCCACGCTGTCCATCATCGCGCCTGTTGGAGCGGGGCGCGGTACCCGTTCGCCCGCGCGTACGCGGCCAGTTGCGCATCGTAGTTGCGGAGGCTGTCCAGCAGCCAGGTGTGTCCGGTGTCCTTGACGACTACGATCGGCCCGCGGCTGCCCGGCGGAAGCGTGGGCACGGAGCCGTCGAGGTACCAGGATGTGGTCGACCACGGGAAGATGAAGGCCCAGCCGATGTCGGCGACCCGCTGTGGCGGACCGAGCTGCATGGGGTCGGCCGGGGTGGCATGGCGTGCGCTGTGCTCGGCGAGCAAGTGCCGTGCGCTGTTGCGGGCCACCCGCACGTCCAGCGGCCCCGAAGTGGTGCAGGGGAACCGCAGGCTGATTTCCGCCCCGGGGCGCAGCAGTCGGCCCGCCTCTTCCAGCACCCGGCACGGCCTGCTCCGCAAGCGCAGGAAGACGCAGCGGGCGGTGTCGGAGAACCACAGCTGGACCGTGGCGTCCTCGGTGCCGCCGACCAGATGCGTCCCCCGGCTGCGCACCCACTCGTGCTCGTCGGGACGGATGCCGAGGCCGGGAAAGGCTACGTGCGCGCAGGGCATCACCCCGGAGGCGGCCGATTGCCGGGCGAGGAACTCCACGCTGAAGTTCTGCCCGGTGGCGTCGGTGGCGCGCCAGGTTCGCAGTGCGGTCGCGGGCGGGGGCAGACCGTCGGTCAGTACCGGCCACCAGTCCGACAGCAGTACCGCCACCCACGACTCGAAGTCGGCGGCTCTGGCCAGCGAGATGTCGATGTGCGGATCGGTCATGCTGTCCCCCAGCGGGTCTCGCCCCTAGTCGGAGTATGCGCCTCCGCGCGCAGTGCGAGGTGTGATTTCACACACCGTTATCAGTCGGATGACAAGGCTGATCGCCGCGTAACGGGCCGGGGGGCGCAAGCGGGCGACGGGCGCTCGCGACAGCCGATCACACCGGGCGTATCGTGCGATTCATGACCGGAATGGACCGCCCACGGCGGTTGCGCCGCACCCCGGCTTTGCGTCGTCTCGTGGCCGAAACGACACTCGAACCACGACAATTGGTACTACCGATGTTCGTGGCCGACGGCTTGGCGGAACCGCGCCCGATCGGCTCGATGCCGGGCGTGGTGCAGCACTCGCTGGACTCGCTGCGCAAGTCGGCCGTCGAGGCCGTCACGGCCGGTGTGGGCGGCATCATGCTCTTCGGCGTGCCGTGCCCGGAGGACAAGGACGCCGTCGGCAGCGCCGCCAGCGACCCGCGCGGCATTCTCAACCGCGGCCTGCGCGCGCTCGCCGAGGAGGTGGGCGACTCGACCGTGGTCATGGCGGACACCTGCCTGGACGAGTTCACCGACCACGGCCACTGCGGCGTGCTCGCCGCCGACGGCGCGGTCGACAACGACGCGACGCTGGACCGCTACGTCGAGATGGCGCTGGCCCAGGCCGAGGCGGGCGCCGACCTGCTCGGCACCAGCGGCATGATGGACGGCCAGGTCGGGGCGATCCGGCGCGGCCTGGACGCGGCCGGACGCATCGACACCGGGATCCTGGCCTACTCCGCGAAATACGCCTCGGCGTTCTACGGCCCGTTCCGGGAGGCCGTCGACTCCTCGCTGGAAGGCGATCGGCGCACCTACCAGCAGGATCCGGCCAACCGCCGCGAGGCGATCCGCGAACTGGAATTGGACCTGGCCGAGGGTGCGGACATCGTCATGGTGAAGCCGGCCATGTCGTATCTGGACATCCTGCGCGAGGTCGCCGATCGCACGACGGTCCCGGTCGCCGCCTACCAGATCTCCGGGGAGTACGCGATGATCACCGCCGCCGCCGAGCGCGGCTGGATCGACCGCCGTGGCGCCGTCCTCGAGTCACTGATGAGTATCCGCCGCGCGGGCGCGGACATCGTGCTCACCTACTGGGCGACCGAGGCCGCGAACTGGCTGTCGTGACGAATATGGCGGGACCGTGCGCCGCGGGCCCGGCCCGGCCCCCGATGCCGGAGGACGTCGGTACCGCGCGGCAGCTGTGGTGGGGTGTGATCGGCTTCGGCGTCGTGCAGTTGATCGCCTCGATCGTCGCCGCGCTGGATCAGCGGCGCACGTTCGCCGAAGAGGTCTTCGAGCAGGCCAGAGTGCAGGATCCGCAGGTCACGATGGCCAGCGCTGAGTTGATGGTGTCGCTGGTCTATGTCGTCGTGGTGCTGATCGGGCTGGGTGTCGCGGCGCTGGCGTCGGTGATCGTGCACCAGTTCGGGCGCGGCAAGCCATGGGCGCGCACCGTGCTGACGGTGGTGGGCGCCTGGGTGGTGGTGATCGGCGTCGGCGCGCTGCTGGCGATCGACGCGGTGGCCGGGACGGCTTCGCTCGTGGCGGGCGGCGCGTCCATCGTGCAGGCGGTGCTGGCGGTAGGCGCCATCTATCTGTCCCACCGGCCCGATTCCACCGCGTACTTCCTGCCCGGCAGGCGCTGATGCAACACGTTCCCAATTTGTCCGAGACAGTCCGGCATGTATGGTGAGGGTTGTCACAGTGGACGTGGGAACCGGTAGTCGTTCGTCATGCGTTGTCGTGTATTTCGTGCGGGAACTCGGCAGATGGCTCCGGAGGATCGGAGGCATCGATGCGAGTGGTGATCCAGCAGCCGCACAGCATTCGGCGGGATCTGGCCGTCTTGAGTCTGTTGATCCTGTTCGCCGTGTTGACCGTCGCCGTGCTGTTGCTGCCCGGCCTGAGTCGCTGATCTCACTTCTCGCCATGTCGGCGCGCGCTGCCGCGGGAGGCCCGGCATGACCGCTGCCGCCGTCTTGTTCGCCGAACCCGGCGCCCGCTGGCGCGCGGTGGCCTACGGGCCGATCCTGTGCCTGGCCGTTCTCGTCCTCGAATTCGTTACAGGTGGCGCCGTACACTGGTTCGCCCTGGTGTTCTGCGCCGCGCTGATCGCGGGTTTCGTCGCACTGCAGGTGGTCGCGGGCAAGCGGCACGTCAGTGTCGAGCTCACCGCGCAGACGCTGCGTTCGGGCACCGAGTCGCTACCGCTGGATTCGATCGCGGAGGTCCTTCCCGAGCGCGACGAGGATTCCTGGGACGACGAGGAGTGGGAGTCGGCCAGGGCGCTCGGCGAGCTGAGTGGGGTGCCCCGCCGCCGCACCGGCGTCGGGCTGCGGCTGGCCGACGGCGGCCTGGTGCAAGCATGGGCCAGAGACCACAAGGCGCTGCGAACGGCGTTGACCGAAGCCGTCCAGCGCAGTTCGGACGGAGTGGACCGATGAGGCGCTGGATCGTCGCGGTGCTCGTGGAACTGGATCTGTTCGTGCTCGCCCTGATCGCGGCGGCGCTGAGCGCGCGCGCAGGCGTGCGCACCACCGACTTCGCGCCGGCCGGCGACGCCCCGGGTTTCACCGCCATCCGCTACACGGGCCCTTGGTGGTTGCTGGCCACGTTGCTCGTCGCGGTGGCGGGTGTGCTCGCCATCGACGCCGTGGCCCGGCTCCGGCGCGTTCGTCGTGGCGCCGCGACCGGCGGCTGATCGGCGCGAGTCCGCTTGCGAGCGTTTGACCTCGCGGAACGCGGGAATGCCACGGACATGAAACCAACTGTCCAGCGAACACTTTTCGGTGCGGTGGCGGCCGGTGTGATCGGCGCGGCCGCAGCCGCTCCCGCCACCGCGTCCGCCGAAGCCGTTGCCGGAACACCTGTTCCGGCGACACCGGTTTTCGCCGCTACTGCGCCCGCACCGTTGCTGCATTTGCTACCCACGCCGTTGGCGTGCCTGGTGACCACCGGGTTCGCCAAGTTCTGCCTGGGCCTCACGTAGCCACGGATTGCCTGCGAACCGCTGCGGACGGCGCGCGAGCGAGTTACCGTGCAACCGCGCTCCGTCCGCTGCCCGATGCCTGCCGACTGTGCGCTTTGGCTGGAATGGCTCTGGGGCCGTTAGTATTTCGGCCGTAGTTGGAACGCGCGTCAATGAAGGAAAGTGTTTGATGAACCGGTTCGCCGTGAAGATCTGTGCCGCGTTTGCCGTGGCTGCCGCCCTCGGGATCGGGGCCGCGCCCGCGGGCGCGAACCCGGGATTGCCCCTGGAGAACGCGAACCCGGTCGACGCGCCGATTCTCGTGCCGGATTCGGGCTCAGCGGGCCCCTACAACGGGTTCATGTGCTTCCTGCACACCATGTCGGCGCAGGTCCCGTGCATGTACGCCTGACGGCGGCGTCCCGGCGCCCGCTCAGTTCCAGTGCTGGTAGATATCCAGCACCCGGCCGTTGCGGGCGCCGGGAGCGTTCAGATAGACGGTGACCGTCCCGTCCGGATGGCCTGCGGCCTCCAGCACCACTTGGCGCAAGGTGGCGTGCACCGCCCCGCGATCGTCGCGGTAGATCGCCGAGTCGTCCTTCAGCCCGGCGCCGATCCGGTTCGGCGGGACGACCATGGTGACCAGCGCCGGGATCGGTCCGCCCGCCAGCATGGTGGTCGCCGTGTGGTCCAGCGGGATGGCCAGCCGCGCCTGGTCGAGTTGATCGAACGGCTGCGCGGCGGCGGACCCGGCCCCGAGAGTCACGGCGGCTCCCGCGACGACGGCGAGCACACCCACGCTGACGATGGCAATCCGCATGCAGACCCTCCCGAATGATGGACGAATGTGAGCTGAGACTACGCACCGGCAACCGTCCAGCGATCGAATTTCGCGCGAACCTCACCTCGGCGTGTTGCCGGACGGCTGCGGCCTGCATCACTGCACTACACCCTGTCGTCGAACCGATTTTTCGGTGCTGCGAGACTGGAACGCGTGAGTTCTTCTCCGCGCGTGACCAGTGCGACGGTGCCGGTTTCCGCTCAGCTGTTCGACCGGGCGAGTTCGGTGATTCCCGGGGGCGTCAACTCTCCGGTGCGGGCATTCCGATCCGTCGGCGGCACACCGCGATTCATCGCCTCGGCCGCCGGCTGCACGCTCGTCGACGCCGACGGCAACGAGTACGTCGACCTGGTCTGTTCCTGGGGGCCGATGATCCTCGGCCACGCGCACCCCGCGGTCGTCGAGGCGGTGCGCCGCGCGGCGAGCGGCGGCCTGTCCTTCGGCGCGCCGACCGAAGCCGAGATCGAACTCGCCGAGGCGATCGTGCGCCGGGTCACGCCGGTGGAGCGGGTCCGGCTGGTGAACTCCGGCACCGAGGCAACCATGAGCGCGGTCCGGCTGGCCCGCGGCTACACCGGCCGCACCAAGATCATCAAGTTCGCCGGTTGTTATCACGGTCACGTCGACGCGCTGCTCGCCGACGCGGGCTCCGGCGTCGCCACGCTCGGCCTGCCCACCTCGCCGGGCGTGACGGGCGCGCAGGCGGCCGACACCATCGTGCTGCCCTACAACGACCTCGACGCCGTTGCCGCCGCGTTCGCCGCGAACCCCGGTGAGATCGCCTGCGTGATCACCGAGGCGGCGGCGGGCAACATGGGCGCGGTCGCGCCGCTGCCCGGCTTCAACGCGGGCCTGCGCGCCCTCACCACCGAGCACGGTGCGCTGCTCGTCATGGACGAGGTGATGACCGGCTTCCGGGTCAGCAGTGCGGGCTGGTTCGGCCGGGAAGGCGTCGCGGGCGATCTCTACACCTTCGGCAAGGTGATGAGCGGCGGACTGCCGGCGGCCGCGTTCGGCGGACGCGCCGAGGTCATGAACCACCTCGCGCCGCTCGGCCCGGTCTACCAGGCGGGCACGCTGTCCGGTAACCCGGTCGCGGTGGCCGCGGGCCTTGCCACGCTGCGGGCGGCCGACGACGCGGTCTACGCCGCGCTGGACCGCAACGCGCAGCGGCTCGGCGAGCTGTTCGGCTCGGCGCTGACCGCCGCGGGGGTCGGGCACCAGGTGCAATTCGCAGGCAATATGGTGAGCGTGTTCTTCGCCGAACGCCCGGTCACCGATTACGCCGCCGCCAAGGCGAGCGAGACCTGGCGCTACCCCGCGTTCTTCCACGCCCTGCTCGACGGTGGCGTGTACGCGCCGCCGAGCGCGTTCGAAGCGTGGTTCGTCTCCGCGGCGCTCGACGAGGACGCGTTCGACCGTATCGCTGCCGCCCTGCCCGCCGCCGCGCACGCGGCGGCGGCCGCCACCCCCGAAGGATCCCGCGCGTGACCTCCGACCTCGATCAGCCCGATGCCGACCGGCGCGAGCCGGCCAAGCCGTCCGCCGAGCCGGACGTGACCGCGACCAACGGCGCGGTCGCCGTCGCATCGGTCATCGACCCGGTCGCGGAGGCGACCGTGATCGACGCGGGTGAGCAATTCGCCGCCGCGACCCGGTCCGCGACCACCGAGCCCATGGCATCGAGCCTGGTCGACGCGGGCGCTCACTTCGCCGCGGCCGCGGGGGCGACGGCGCAGGCCGGGGCAGAAGAGGACCCCGAGGCCGCCCCGGCGCAGGACGAGGCCCCCGAGCCGGTCGAGCGCGCCGAGGGCCGGATCAGCGCCGCCGAGCGGGTGCACGACGGCGGCGCCGCCATCGAGACGATCGTGCACGTGCTGCGGCACGGCGAGGTGCACAACCCGAATGGCATTCTCTACGGCCGCCTGCCCGGCTTCAGCCTCTCGGTGGCGGGGCGCGCGCAGGCCGCCGCCGTCGCGCGGACCCTGGCCGATCACGACATCGCGCTGGTCATCGCCTCGCCGTTGCAGCGCGCCCAGGAGACCGCCGAGCCGATCGCCGCGCAGCACGACCTCATCGTCCGCACCGACGAGAACCTCATCGAGGCGGGCAACACCTTCGAAGGCCTGCGCGTGTCGGTCGGCGACGGCGCGCTGCGCAAGCCGCGGCACTGGTGGAAGCTGCGCGACCCCTTCACCCCGTCCTGGGGCGAGCCCTACCTGCAGATCGCGCACCGCATGCTGGCGGCAGTGAACAAAGCCCGGGTCGAAGCGGCCGGCCGGGAGGCGGTGCTCGTCTCGCACCAGCTACCGGTGTGGACGCTGCGGCGGCTTCTGCAGGGGCAGCGGCTCTGGCACGACCCGCGCCAGCGGCAGTGCTCGCTCGCATCGCTGACCTCGCTGGTCTATCACGGCGACACGCTCGTCGACATCGTCTACTCCGAGCCCGCGGGCGGCTCGGACCCGTCGGTGCACGGCGCATGACCCGCTCCACCGCGTTCCCCCTCCCGCCCTCGGTGCGCACCGGGCGGGCACTGCCGGTTCTGCTCGCGTGCGTGGCGCTGATCGCCGCGCTCGCGGGTTGTTCGACCGGTTCGGACGCGGTGGCCTCGGGCGGCACCTTCGAATTCGTCTCGCCCGGCGGCAAGACCGACATCCGCTACGACCCGCCCGCCGCGCGCGGCACCATCGGCAAACTGGCCGGCCCGGACCTGATGACGGCGGGCAAGACCACCTCGGTCGAGGACTACCCGGGCAAGGTCGTGGTGCTCAACCTGTGGGGCCAGTGGTGCGGTCCGTGCCGCGCCGAGGCGCCCGCCCTGGAACAGGTCTACGAGGCGACCAAGGACAAAGGCGTCGCATTCCTCGGGATCAACGTCCGCGATCCGCAACAGGACAAGGCCCAGGATTTCGTGGTCGACAACAAGGTCGGCTACCCGTCCGTCTACGACCCGTCGATGCGCACGCTCTTGGCGCTCGGCGGGAACTTCCCTACCAGTGTCATCCCCACCACGCTCGTCCTCGACCGGCAACACCGGGTCGCCGCGGTCTTCCTGCGGTCCCTGCTGGCCGAAGACCTACAGCCGGTAATCGAAAGTATCGCCGCGGAGGAATCACAGTGAATCGCGACCGCCGTACCCGCCACCTGCGTGCCTGCCGGCCACGGCAGGGCGCCCGACGCATCGGCGGAGGATGGGCCGTCGACGACCGGTGGGCGGGCATCGCCACCGTGCCGCGCAGCGTCGCCGCCGACTCCCTCTTGGACTTCGCCGTATTCGAGGCGGCCGAGGAACCCACCGCCACCGAGCGCAAGGTGTCGTTGCGCCGCGGCGCCGGACGATCGCCAGAGGACACGCCGGAGGAATCGGTGTGACGCTTGCGCGCACCGCGCCGCATAACGGGGAGAACCTGTGATGGTGCTCGCCGGAGTCGGTGATTCGTTCCAGCAGACGGCGGCCTCCGGGCCGCTGCTGCTGGCGCTCGGCGCGTGCCTGCTCGCGGGTCTGGTGTCGTTCGCCTCGCCGTGTGTGGTGCCGCTCGTGCCCGGCTACCTCTCCTATCTGGCCGGACTGGTCGGCGCCGAGGCGCCGCCCGCCACCGTCGCGCAGGCCACCGGGGGCCGTACCGGAGGAGCGGTGACCGCCGCCGAGTCGCTTCGCTCGGGGCGGATGCGGGTCGCGGGTGCGGCCGGCTTGTTCGTGGCCGGTTTCACCGTGGTCTTCGTGCTCGCCACGGCGACCGTCTTCGGCGTCATCCAGACCCTCAACGTGAACCGTGAACTGCTGCAACGCATCGGCGGCGTGGTGACGATCCTGATGGGCTTGGTCTTCATCGGCCTGGTGCCCGCGTTGCAGCGCGACACCCGGATGGAGCCGCGCAGGCTCACCAGCCTCATGGGCGCACCGCTGCTGGGTGGAGTGTTCGCGCTGGGCTGGACACCGTGCCTGGGCCCCACGCTCTCCGGCGTCATGGCCGTGGCCGCGGGTACCGACGGGACGACGGCGGCGCGCGGGGTCGCGCTGATCGTCGCCTACTGTCTGGGACTCGGTCTGCCGTTCGTCGTGCTGGCCTTCGGTTCGGCGAGCGCGTTGCGCGGGGTGGGGTGGCTGCGCCGCAATTCCCGCACCATCCAGATCATCGGGGGACTGTTGCTCGTCGCGGTCGGCGCCGCGCTGGTCACCGGGGCGTGGGACCAGTTCGTCGCCTGGGTGCGCGACGCGTTCGTCTCCGAGGTGACCTTGCCGATATGACCGTGACCGACCAGCCGACGATCGAAAGCACCGAGCGGCCGCCGCGCCAATCCCTGCCCGGACGGGCCTGGGCATTGCTGCGCAACACCTGGCGCGGGCTCACCAGCATGCGCACCGCCCTGGTGCTGCTGTTCCTGCTCGCCTTGGCCGCGATTCCCGGCGCGTTGCTGCCGCAGCGCAATCTCAACGAGCAGAAGGTCGAGCAGTACATCGCCGGCCGGCCGACGCTCGGCCCGTGGATGGACCGCTTCGAGCTGTTCGACGTGTTCTCCAGCTTCTGGTTCACCGCCGTCTACGTGCTGCTGTTCATCTCCCTGGTCGGTTGCATCCTGCCGCGCACGATCGACCACTACCGGGCGCTGCGCACACCGCCGGTGCGGGCGCCGCGCAATCTGACCAGGCTGCCGCACCACTACTCGGGTCTGGCCGAGCGGTCGCCCCGGGAACTCGTCGACCACGCCCGCGCCCAGTTGCGCGGCTGGCGCACCGAGGTCCGCCCCGGCCCCCGCGAGGGCGAACTGGCGCTCTCGGCGGAGAAGGGCTACACCCGCGAACTCGGCAACCTGGTGTTCCATCTGGCCCTGGTCGGGCTGCTGATCGCCATCGCGGTGGGCAAGCTGTTCGGCTACGAGGGCAGCGTCATCGTGCTGGCGAACAACGGCCCCGGCTTCTGCACCACCTCGCCCGCGGTGTTCGACTCGTTCAAGGCGGGCAACGTCAACGACGGCACCGGGATGACCCCCATCTGCGTGCGCGTGAAGGATTTCAAGGCCGACTACCTGACCAACGGGCAAGCGGAGATGTTCACCGCGAACCTCGCCTACCAGGCGGGCGACGACCTGCGGACGAACACCTGGCGCGATACCCGGGTGCAGGTCAACCATCCCTTGCGCGTCGCAGGCGACCGGCTCTACCTGCAAGGCCACGGCTACGCGCCGACCTTCACGATCACCTTCCCCAACGGTCAGACCCGCACCGAGTCCATCCAGTGGCGTCCCGACGACGCCTCCACGTTCCTGTCCAGCGGTGTGCTGCGGATCGACCCGCCCGGTGGCATGTACGCCACCGACGAGGAGCGCCGCAAGAACCAGATCGCGATCGAAGGGTTGTTCGCGCCCACGGCTATGTTCCACGGGTCGTTGCTGACCTCGGCGTTCCCCGCGATGAACGATCCCGCCGTCGCCGTCGACATCTATCGCGGCGACACCGGCCTGGACACAGGGAAGCCCCAGTCGCTGTTCGCGCTGGACCCGGAGCAGGTCAAACAGGGCCGGCTGGCCAAGGAGGCCAGAGTCAATCTGCGCCCCGGCGAGTCGACAACCTTGCCGAACGGCACCAAGGTCACCTTCGACGGCGCGCAGGAGTTCGTCAATCTGCAGGTCTCCCACGACCCCGCGCAGAAGTGGGTGCTGGTGAGCGCGCTGTTCATGATGGCGGGCCTGTTGGTCTCGCTGCTGATCAAGCGCAGGCGGATCTGGGTGCGGGTCTACCCGGCCGAGGACACGGCCGGTACCGTTGACCAACGACGTACTGTAGTAGAGATGGGCGGGCTGGCCAGGACCGACCAGGCGGGCTGGGGCGGCGAGTTCGACCGGTTGCGCGCCCGTCTGCTCGACGAGCACGCCGAGACCACGGGAGAGTGACCATGCCGATCGACGAAACCATCGCCAGGTACAGCGATCTCGCCTTCAAGACGGCGATCGTGGTGTACGCGCTGGTGCTGGTGCTGCTGATCTGGCAGTACGCCACGGCGCGCAGCCGCCAGGTCAGCGAGCGTGAACTGGTGACCGTGGGCGGCGGATCGACACCGCAGGGTCCCGGCCGGGTCGTCGAGCCTGCGCGCCGGCCGCTGTCGGAGCGGCTCGGCAACATGGCGTTCTCGGTGCTGATGGTCGCGATCGCATTGCACGTCGGCGCGATCGTGTTGCGTGGTTTCGCGACTCACCGCTTCCCGCTGGGCAACATGTACGAGTTCGTCACCATGGCGACGGCCGCCGCCGTGCTGGTCGGGGTGGTGCTGCTGCGCGAGCAGCGCTATCGCGCGATGTGGGCGTTCCTGCTCGTCCCGGTATTGATCCTGCTGTTCCTCGCGGGCACGGTGCTCTACGCCGACGCCGCACCCGTGGTGCCCGCGCTGAAGTCGTTCTGGCTGCCGGTGCACGTCACCATCGTGAGCGTGGGCAGCGGTGTGTTCCTGTTCGCGGGCGTGGCGAGCATGCTGTTCCTCTACCGCCTGCGCCAGCCGGACGGCCAGGAGTCCGACAACGTCCTCGGCGTCATCGCCCGCCGCCTGCCCGACGCCCGCACCCTGGACCGCCTGGCCTACAAGGCCACCATCATCGGTTTCCCCCTGTTCGGCGCCGGCGTCATCCTGGGCGCCATCTGGGCCGAGGCCGCCTGGGGCCGCTTCTGGGGCTGGGACCCGAAGGAAACCTGCTCCTTCATCGCCTGGGTCCTCTACGCCGCCTACCTGCACGCCCGCGCCACCTCCGGCTGGCGCGACACCAAAGCCGCCTGGATCAACATCGCCGCCTTCGTCGCGATGTTGTTCAATCTGTTCATCATCAACATGGTGATCAGCGGGTTGCACTCGTACGCGGGGTTGAACTGAGAGGGATTGACCTGCACATTCGTGCGGTCGACGGGTCACTCGCTCGAATTGCTTGGGTCTTCGGTACGCAGTGAGTACGCAGTAGTGCCGAGTCGGGCTTCAAGTACGCCGCCGACCGCAGTCCGCGTCGTCTCGTCGGCATCAGGCCACAGGTGAGCGTAGTAGCGCAACGTGGTCACCGCGCTGCCGTGCCGGACGCGGGCTTGCACGGTCTTGATGTCGGCGCCCTGGCGGATCAAGAGTGAGGCGTAGTAATGCCCTGTAGGTCTTGGAAGCTGAAGCCATCAGGTAGGCCGGGAAAGGTGAGTCTGCAAGTATGGCCGCACAATCAGCATGCGATGGCGCTCTACGACCGAGCCGGTTTCGAGGTCGAGGGCGTCTTGCGGGGGCATTACCGGCGCCGCAGCGGCGAGCTGTGGGACGCGGTGCTCATGGGTCTGCCGCTTTCGGCACGACTCGATGAGCGCATACCGGCAGTATTTTGCGGAACAGAAGGGTTTTTATTCGTGCGATTGCGTCGAGATAATTGAATGCGGACGTTTCAGATTGTGGCGCCCGAATTGTGCGAGATACCCTCGGTTCGCCATACGTGTAACGCGCGAGCTGTCACCGAGCGAATTAGCCAGTGGCAGAACGAATAACGTTTCGAGTCCGGTATTAAGGGACACAGAACTTCGCATGTCTGTTAATCGACCGCCGGGGCGCGGCTTCTTTGCGGGGCGGCAGCCTGTATTGCGGACGCGCAGAGCCGCCTACAGGCGGGCGACGCAGACGACGAAATGTCGCTGCTGATAAACGATTCCGCTGTCGGCCGAGCCGCAGGCGTTGACGTCGACGGTGTTCTGCTTGATGTCGATCACTCGGACAGCGCCCGGGGTGGGGATCGCGCAATCCAGTCGCTTGGGACTGCCGGGGGTCAGTTCCATGCAGCCGCCGACTATCCAGTCGATGTCCAGGCACAGCGCGGCCTGTGCCGCCCCGTGCAGGGTTTCGTTGTAGGTGTGGTCGGCGTCGGTGGGGCACGCGGCGTTCGCGGGCGCCTTCTCGATGACCTTGTAAACGGAGTTAGGGCTGCCACAAGCGGTTTTGTCGATCCCGCCCGCGCCGCCGAGCTGCACGCAGTCGCCGATGTTCACCTGCAGGCTGGTGGTGCTCTTGTTCGACGCGCCACGCATCGCCGAGGTGGTCGGCAGTGGCTCGGTGGTGGTCGGCAGCTCCTCGGTCGTCGGCGGAGGTGTCGATGTGGTTGGTGCGGTAGCGGTCTGGGCGGCTGCGGCCGGCTCCTCGGCGGGGCCGGACATCGATAGCGCGGCGACGACCACGAGGGTGGCCGCCAGTCCGGTCCCGACCATGAAGGCGGCCAGGGTGATACCGGCGCGGACACGTTGGCGCGACACGTACGTCCTCCAGAGCTGTGAACCCTTCGACCCACCTAGCGACTCGAAGTTGTGAATCTTGCGGATTGAAGACCACGCCATGCTTACACTACGCGGCACGTCCGCGTCGAGTTTTGCTTCCCAGGCGTAGCGATCCGCCTGGGAATTCACCTGCGTGTCCGCTTCGGAGGTCGAAGTGATCACAATCGGATAACGAAGCGCTCGATCGCGTGTGCCGGCCGCCAGGTCTGGAAACAAGTCACGGGCGCTGTACAGTCACACGCCATCCGGCCTCCGGAGCCGGTGTCTCGGTGAGAAGGAATTCCAGAATGAAGTTCGGCACTATTGCCGCCATTACGCTCGGTGCGGTTGCCGCAGTGGGCATCACGGCGGGGGCCGCGAACGCGCAACCCGTAGAACCGGATCGAGAGATCACGACAGCAGGCGTCGAGCAGGGGGTGGACTACCGCACCACGGTCTCGCGCGAGACCGGGGCTATCAGCACCGCCGTCGAGCACGGCACCTTCGCGGTGGTCGATGACGGAACCAAGATCAAGCTGACCTCCGATACCGGAGCCGTGGTCGCCGAAGTGCCGCTGACCTTCCAGGTTTCCGGCAGCAAGCTCTCGGTGGCGCACGAAATCTCCGACAGCGGACGGCGTCTCGCGCTCACTCCGAAGGCGGACGCCAAGGAGATCGGCGAGATGCAGCCGATCAGCTCGATGAACCGGCTCATCGCCGAGCTGAACCAGAACGTCGTCGGCGTGGTCGGCGGCGCGCTGCTCGGCGGGCTGCTCGGGGCCCTGATCGGCCTGGGTTTCTTCAGCATCATCACCGGCCCCATCGGCTTGGTCGTCGGCGCGATCGCGGGCGGAGCCATCCAGGGCGGGCAGCCGTTCATGGACGCGCTGATGGCGGTCGTCAACGGCGAACCCTGATCGATACCCCTCGGATCGGGTGGGGCAGGCGCCCCGCAGCGCGCCTGCCACACCCGGACCGGGTTGTCGATCGCCGTGGTCCCGACGGGGGAGAGGGAGTTACCCCCGGCGGATCGTCCACGGTCGATACTCGGAACAAAGAGAACGCGCGAACGCCGGATACCGCTGGACGCGTGCTATCGCGCGGGTACTGCGAACGATCAGCGCTCGGCGGAACCGGACTCGCCGTCGCGGTGCTGGCGAGATAGTCGCCAGAGGAACTCCGGGTCGTCGTCGGGTCCGATGACGCGCTTGCGCTGTGGTGAACGCGTCTGCGGGGCAGTGGGTCCGGTCCGCTCGGGGCCGAACGCCTTCCAGCACAACACCGCTATTGCCACCACCGCGATGAGTGCCAACAGGTACGTCACGTCGCTCACCTCCTGATTACGAGGGTAGCCGCGGACGTGACTCCCGCACACCGCAGACGCAGAAAATGGTCTGCGGGCGAGCGCGGACCCGAGCACGACGGGCCCGCGTGCCCTGCGATCAGCGCGCGGTCGCCTCTGTGGTCAGCGACTTGAGCAGCTGGAGTACTTCCGATTCGCGAAACCGGCGATGTCCGCCCGGTGTGCGCAGCGACCCGAGGCGCCCGGCGTGGGCCCAGCGCGTCACGGTCTTGGGGTCGACGTGGAACAGGGCAGCAACCTGGCCCGGAGTCAGCAGGGTGTCCTGGCCGCCGACGGTGATCGCAGTCATAGCAAACCTCTCCGTTCTCGACAGTTCCCTCATCAGATGGCGCCATCGTCGCACTGAAACCCCTAGGTACTCGAACCACCTACACTTGGTAAAGGGGAGGTAATAGACAAATCGGATGTGCGCCCCACCCCCGGCATTGGGCGTGCACCGGGGGCGGGCAACAGCTTCGCATAGGCTGAGGGATGTGCGTGACGCAACTCCACCAAAAGGTGCTTCCGGACAGCAAACGGCTGGCGCAGGTCGTCGGCTTGCCCGCAATCTGGCCCTCTACACCGTCGCCAGGTTGGGTCTCGTGGTAGTGCTCACCGCGGTGATCGTGCTGGCCGCGCGGCTGGTGTCGGTGGACATTCCGTTGGTGGTCGCGGCCCTGTTCGCGCTCATCATCGCGATGCCGCTTTCGCTGGCGCTGTTCAAGCGGCTGCGGGCCAAGGTCAACGAGGACATCGCCGTGGTCGACGAGCGCAGGCGCCGCGACAAGGCCGAGCTACGGGCGCGGTTGCGCGGCGACGAGCCGCCCACCCCGCCGGAGTCGGGGACGTCGTCGTGAAGTCCTGTGATCACACCGCACCGCGCGACTGGGTCGACAACGCGGTGCGGTTGATCGATGCCGACTCCCAGCGCAGCGCTGATACCCACTTGCTGCGCTACCCGCTACCCGCCGGGTGGAACGTCCAGCTCTACCTCAAGGACGAGTCCACGCACATCACCGGCAGCCTCAAGCACCGCCTGGCCCGCTCGCTGTTCCTGTACGCCATCTGCAACGGCTGGGTCACCGAGGGGACGACGGTGGTGGAGGCGTCCTCCGGTTCGACCGCGGTCAGCGAGGCCTACTTCGCGAAGCTGCTCGGCCTGGACTTCGTGGCGGTGATGCCCGCGAGCACCTCCCCGCAGAAGATCGCGCTGATCGAGGCGCAGGGCGGTCGCTGCCATTTCGTGCGGCGCCCGCCGGACATGTACACCGAGGCGGCGCGGCTGGCGGCCGAATGCGGCGGTCACTACATGGACCAATTCACGCACGCCGAGCGCGCCACCGACTGGCGCGGCAACAACAACATCGCCGAGTCGATCTTCCAGCAGATGTTGTTGGAGGCCAATCCGGTGCCGGAATGGATCGTGGTCGGCGCGGGCACGGGCGGCACCAGCGCCACGATCGGCCGCTACGTCCGATATCGCAGGCATGCGACGAAGCTGGCCGTGGTCGATCCGGAGAACTCCGCTTTCTACGGCGGTTACCAGACGCGGGACGCGGGCTACCAGACCGGAATGCCTTCGCGGATCGAAGGCATCGGCCGCCCGCGGGTGGAGCCCTCGTTCATCGGCCAAGTGGTGGACCGGATGTTCGAGGTGCCCGACGCGGCGTCCATCGCGGCGGCCAGGTTCGCGAGCGCGCGGCTGGGCCGCCGGGTCGGCGGATCGACCGGGACGAACCTGTGGGGCGTGTTCGCCCTGATCGCCGAGATGCTCGCCGAAGGGCGCGGCGGCAGCGTCGTCACCCTGCTGTGTGACGGCGGGGACCGTTATGCCGGAACGTATTTCGACGATGCGTGGGTCGCGTCCCATGGGCTGGATCTCGCGGAGCCCACCGCGGTCCTGGAGAAGTTCGTGGCAACCGGAATCTGGGACGCCTGATCGGTTCGCGCCTCGCCTGAGTGCGGGGCTTTCTTGTTCGCCGAGCGCGGAATCGGGCGCTGTCGCGCCATCACGCGTCAATTTTTGTTGACACCATGCGTGAGCGTCAATCAAAATTGACGCCATGACAGAAGCAACCACCCTGGCGGCCGCCGCGGGCAGTCCCGATCCCAAGGTCGGGCTGCGCGCGGTGCTCGCGCTACGCAGGCTGCTCGAACGTCTCGAAGCGATCCAGGTGGCCAACGCCCGTGCCCAGGGCTGGTCCTGGCAGGCGATCGCGGAAGCGCTCGAGGTGAGCAAGCAGGCGGTCCATCAGAAATACAACCGGAAAGGCAGGAATCGCTGATGTTCGAACGGTTCAGCAGGTCGGCGCGCACGGCGATCGTCATCGCCCAGGAGGACGCGCGTGAACTCCGCGCGTCGAATATCGAGGTCGAGCACGTGTTGCTCGGACTGCTCGGCCAGGCCGAGCCGGAGTTGACGGCGTTGCTCGCGGAGACGGGACTCACTCGCGACGGCGTGCGACGCGCGCTGGCCGAGCAGGGCAATGGGGTTCCCCTCGGTCCCGAGGACGCCGAGGCATTGCGATCCATCGGCATCGATCTGGACGCCGTCCGGGAGTCGCTGGAAGCACATTTCGGCGAGCACGCGCTCGACCGCGCCGCGCCGGACCCGCGACGTGGGTCGTTCCCGTGGGGTCGCGGCGGGTACTACGGGCACATTCCGTTCACCAGGGAAGCGAAGAAAGTGCTCGAACTCTCCCTGCGGGAGGCGCTCGGCCGCAAGGACAAGACCATCGAATCCGGGCATATGCTGCTCGGCATCCTACGCGCCCCCAACCAGACAACGGTGCGCCTGTTCGGCGGCCCCACCGTGATCCAGGAGTTGCGCCCGAAGGTGCACGCCCTGCTCGATCGTGCGGCCTGAGCCCGCGGACATGCGCCTGCGGAGTTCGTGTCTTCCAGCGGCGCGTGTCCGCACCCTGGGCCTAGCATTGGGCCATGCAGCTCGTGATTCGGTTGATCATCAACGCGGCGGCCATCTGGCTGGCCGCCTTCTGGGTCGACAAGATCGACATCCTCGCTCCCGAAGGCGGCAACGGCGCCAAGATCGCGGTCGTCCTCGCGGTGGCCGCTGTGTTCACGGTGGTGAACGCACTGGTCAAGCCGATCGTGAAGTTACTATCGCTACCACTGGTGATCCTGACGCTCGGGCTGTTCCTGCTCTTGATCAACGCGTTCATGCTGTGGCTGACCGCCGAGATCACCGAAGCGTTCACCGATTACGGCCTGCGCGTCGAGGGTTTCTGGGCCGCGGTGATCGGCGGCATCATCGTCTCGCTCGTGAACTGGGTGCTCGGCATCCTGGTGCCGGACGAGGACTAGTCCGTCACCTCGCGGGTGCGGGACCCGTCACCGGGCCCGCAAGGTCGCGTCGCTCGGAAACCGGGGGAAGCGCGTTAGCCCAGCCCGACGGCGAGCGCGGTGACCGCCGACCAGACCAGCAGGGCCAGTCCGGAATCCCGCAGCGCGGGAATCAGTTCCAGGCCGCCCTTGCCGCCGCGCACCGGCGCGTTGGCGCGCACCGCGAGCGGGATCGCGATCAACCCGGCCAGTGCCCACGGTGTGCGGGCGACCAGCGCCAACGTCACCAGGAAGGGCACGGCGAGCAGTGCGAGGTGCAGCTGGCGGGTGCGCGGGTCGCCGAGTTTCACCGCGAGCGTGACCTTCCCGGATTCGGTGTCGGTGGGAATGTCGCGCAGATTGTTCGCGACGAGCACGGCGCTGGAGAACGCGCCCACCGCGACCGCGAGCAGTGCGCCCACCCAGTCGATCCGGTCCGCCTGCACGAACTGGGTGCCGAGCACCGCGACCAGGCCGAAGAAGACGAATACCGCCACTTCGCCGAATCCGCTGTAGCCGTACGGGTTGCTGCCACCGGTGTAGTACCAGGCCCCGGCCAGGCAGGCCGCGCCGATGAGCAGCAGCCACCACGCGCTGGTGAATACCAGCACCAGACCGAACACGGCGCCGATGACCAGGCTGACGATCGCGGCGGTCTTCACCGCGGCGGGCGAGGCCAGTTTCTGCCCGACCAGGCGCAACGGTCCGACCCGGACGTCGTCGGTGCCGCGGACGCCGTCGGAGTAGTCGTTGGCGTAGTTCACGCCGATGATCAGCGCCAGCGAAACGAACAGCGCGAGAATCGCTTTCCACCACACCGCACCGTCGACGGACGCGGCGGCTCCGGTTCCGGCGAGCACCGGGGCGATCGCGTTCGGCAGGGTGCGGGGTCGCGCGCCCTCGATCCATTGCGCTGCAGTAGCCATGTCCGCAGCATAATGGGCGCATTCGGACACGGTCCGCCCTCAGTTCGCGCGCGGCGATCAGGCCGTTTGGGTCGTCGCCGCCTGCTGCAACCGCGCGAGCCCCTTTTCGAAGTCCCGGCCGACGAACTTGTCCATCGGGATGAACTTGCCGAGGAAGCCCATCAGGCCGGTCTGCCTGCCGGTCATCCGCCAGGTCACTTCGGTGCCGGTCTCGACCGGGTCCAGAATGAAGGTCACCATGTTGGTCGCCTTCATCGGCTTCAGGAAATCCAGGCGCACGCCGATCTCGCGGTCGGTGCTGCCGATGATCTCCATGCTGCCCGCGCCCGCCTTGCGGTTGCCGCTCCAGGCGTAGCGTGCGCCGACGCCGGTGTCCGCGCCGGAATAACTGCGCTGCAGCTGCGGGTCGAGGTCCTCCCACGGCGACCACTCGACCCACTTGTGGAAATCGTTGATCAGCTTGTGTACACGCGCGGGCTCGGCCGTGACCACGGCCGATCGGACCACCTCGAACTCAGCCATGGGGGTCAGACTATGCCACCGACCGCTCACAGTCGCGGCAAAGAAATCGTGTCGGCCCCGTCGGGCCGGCTCGCCTACGATGACCGCGGGATGTATCTGGAGCGCAGCGGCCCGCACGGCCACAGTCGAGCAGTGACGACGCCCGCAGGCGAATCGGTCGTGGTGGCCCTGCTGGGCGAGGTCGCGCTGCGCCGAGACGGCCTGCTGACGCCGCTGCCCGGGGCGCGCTCCCGGCTGCTGCTCACCGCCCTCGCGCTGCGACCCGGCCGCAGCCGCGGCGCGCACGCCCTGATCGAGGACGTCTGGGGTGAACAGCCGCCACGGTCGCCGATGAACGCGCTGCACACCCAGGTCTCCCGGCTGCGGTCGGCGCTGCCGGAGGGCGCGCTGGAAATCGGCCCGGCGGGCTACCGGTTGACGCTCGCCGCCGAACAGGTCGATCTGTCCTCGGTAGGCGAGCGCGTCACGCGGGCGCGCGGGCTGCACGCCGCCGGTGACCTTCCCGGATGCCTTGCGGAGATCGCGGGAGCGCGGGCGCTGTGGCGCGGGGACCCCGGCGCCGACCTGCCACCGGGTGGCCTCGCCGATGAGCTGCGCCACGCGGCCGGGCGGCGCGGCGCCGAACTCGACGAACTCGAACTCGCCGCACGCGAGGGCGGCGGCGACATCGACGGCGCCTTGGACCTGGCTCGGCTGCGCGCCGCCGCCGACCCGTTGGACGAGCCCGCGCAGCTGATCCTGATGCGTCTGCTCGCCGCCTCGGGACGGAGCAACGAGGCGCTGGAATCGTTCGCGTCCTTCCGTTCGCGACTGGCCGACCAGCTCGGCGCCGATCCGGGACCGGCGCTTTCCGCGGCGCACACGGCGATCCTGCGCGGGGAGCCGATCGGGCCTACCGCACCGCCGCGCGCCCCGACGCCGGTGGCGAGCGCGGGATACCGAAGCGGGTTCCCGGCCGCTTCCACGCCCTCGGCCGATGCGGCCCCGGACCCGCAGCCCGCCGCGATGGGTCTGCGCGCCGCGCCCAACGCGCTGCTCGGGCGGACGGACGATCTCGCCGCGCTCACCGATCTGCTGCACGCCTCCCGGGTGGTCACCGTGCTGGGCCCGGGCGGAGCGGGGAAGACCAGGATCGCGAACGAGCTCGGTGCGCGGGTGGCGCGCACCCGCCCGGTGGCGCTGGTGGAGCTGGCCTCGGTGCGTGCCGAAGGAGGCGACGCCAGGGTCGAGATCGAGGCGGCGATCGCCGCCGTGCTCGGGCTCAGCGAGGTCACCTTCGACACGGCGACACTGCGCTCCGGGCAGACGGTCGATCTGCGCAGGCGGTTGCGCGACGCGGTGTCGGCGCGCTCGATGCTGCTGATCCTGGACAACTGCGAGCATCTGGTCGACGCGGTCGCCGTGGTGGTCGCCGACCTGATCGGCGTCGCGCCACGGCTGACCGTGCTCACCACGAGCCGGTCGCCGCTGACCATCACCGCGGAGACGGTGTATCCGTTGCCGCCGCTGACGATCGATCCGGCGGGCTCACCCGCCACCGAGCTGTTCGCCGCCCGTGCCAGGGCCGTGCGCCCGGCGGTCCGGCTGGACCCGGAGATCGTCGCCCAGCTCTGCCACACGCTCGACGGGCTGCCGCTGGCCATCGAACTGGCCGCCGCCCGAGTCCGGGCGATGAGCGTCGAGGAGATCAACGAGCGATTGGCCGATCGGTTCGCGCTGCTGCGCCATGGCGACCGCAGTTCGCCCGAACGGCATCGCACGCTGCACGCGGTTATCGACTGGAGCTGGAACCTGCTCGATACCGAACAGCAAGCGACACTGCGTCGGTTGTGCCGATTTCCGGCCGGTTTCACGCTGTCGGCCGCCGAGGCGGTCGCCGGTGGAGCCGACGTGACCGATGTCGCCGCGGCTGTCGACGGTCTGGTCAACCAATCGCTGCTCACCGTGCTGGACGACGAACTGCTCGGCACCCGCTATCGCATGCTGGAGACGGTGCGGGAATTCGGTGAAGAGCAGCTGGCCGCCACGGCGGGGGAGCCGGACGCAGTCGACACTCGGATGATGCGGTGGGCCGAGGACTACGCCGGTGACGCGGCGAGCCGGTATATGACCGGCGATCAGTTCCACCTCGCGCTGTCGGTGGCGGCGGAGCTGGACAACCTGCTCGCCGCACTGCGTTGCGGCATCGAAAGGCGTGACGCCGCAACGGCCTACACCATTTTTCCGGTCATCGGCACGTTGTGGGTGATCCGCGGATCGCATATGGAAGTGATCGCCTGGGCCCAGCGGGTCATCGAGTTGGAACCGACCGACTTCGGTCCGGAAGGTCCGCGTCCGGACCTCGTGCTCGTCACCTACCAGATGACCTTCCTGCATCTCGCTTACACCAACGGCAGCGTCAGGGAGATCGCCGCACTGCGTCTGCGCGTGCGCCGCTTGCTTCGTCTCTCCGTCGAACTCACCGAGAACAACCGATTCATCGCCCGGGTGGTACTCACCAGAGCCGATGCGCGCGGACTCAGCAGGCTGCTCGCCGAGGCGGCGCGTTCGGCCGATCCGGAGACCAGGGGCACGGCGCTGTTGTTGCGGGCCAATATCCGGGAAAACCTCGGCGACGTGCGCGGCTCCACCATCGATGCGATGAAGGCGCTGGAGGTCCTCGGCCACGAGAATGTCTGGAGCGTGGCCATGGTGAGCAGGCACCTGGGACAGGTCTGTGGACAGATCGCCCAGTACGCCGAATCGGTGACCTATTACCGCCGCTCGCTCGACTTGCTGCAGCGGCTCGGCGCCTACGAGGACACGGTGGAGATTCGCAGCCTGCTGGTGGCTTCGCTGGTCGGTGTCGGCGATCTGGAGCAGGCCCGGCGGGAACTCGACCTCGCGTTGGGCACGCCGGATCTGGACACCTCGTCTCTCGGACAGAATCGGCTGCTGTCCACGGTGATGCAGAGTTCGGCGGAAGTGGCCTTCGCGACCGGTGACACCGCGGGCGGATTCGCGCGCTACGAGCGTGCGCTGGAGCTGTTCGGCTGGCCGGACCACGCGCTCGGTCCCGGGCCCGGCGCCCTGATGCTCGCCGCGGCGGCGCTCGCCGCGCGGGTACTCCACGGTGGCGTCGGCTCGAGCGCGGTCCTGGCCGCACAGCTGGCCGAGCTCACTGTGCCGATGATGAACCAGTACCGGGACCTGCCGCAGATCGGCGGTGTCGCCTGCGCGGTCGGGTCGTATCTCATCGCCGTCGACCGCGAGGTCGGCACGGGTCTCGACTTGTTGGTGCTGGCGCCGAACGTCTTCTGCCGTCAGGATTTCCCCTCCATGCGCTGGCAACGGCACCTGGACGCGGCGATCGCGAAGCTCGGCGCCGACCAGGTCGCGCAAGCCCGCCGCCGCCTCGGCCACCTGCGCCGCGGTGAATCCGCCGACCGCATCCTGCGGATGCTCCACAGCCTCAGCGCCGCCCACTGACGATCTTCGCTTATGGTCATTCGTTCTTCGCCGAGGCTCTGGCGTGCGCGAGGGATTGCGCTGTCGTGCGAAATACGGCGAAAGCAGGCCGGGTAACAGTCGCCACCCGGCCTGCTCGTGTGGAGGGGCTTCACGCCCGCCGCATGTACGCCTTGACCGTGAGCGGCGCGAAGATCGCGATGACGACCAGCGCGCCGATCAACGACCAGGCCAGGTCGCCGCCGAAACCGGCGCCGTTCATCAATCCGCGGCACGCGTTCACCATGTAGTACACCGGGTTCACGTGATTGAGCCCCTGCATCCAGCCCGGCATCGTGCTCACCATGGCGAAGGCGCCGGACATGAAAGTCAGCGGGAACATGATCATCATCGAGATGCCCTGCACGCCCGCGGCACTCTTGCCGGTGACCCCGACCAGCGCCCAGATCCAGCTGATCGCGAACGAGCAGACCACGATGACCAGACCCGCCGCGACCACTCCGAGCACACCGCCCTCGGGGCGATAGCCGATGGCGACGCCGACGACGATGGTGAGCACGGTCGCGATGACGTAGCGCACCATGTCGGCCAGCAGCGCGCCCGCCAGCGCCGAGATGCGGGCGATGGGCAGAGACTTGAACCGGTCGAACACGCCCTTGTCCATGTCCTCGCGCAACTGGGTGCCGGTGACCACCGAGGTGAGCACCACGGTCTGCACCAGGATGCCGGGGATCAGGACCGGCAGATAGTCGTGCACGCTGCCGCCGATGGCGCCGCCGAAGATGTAGGCGAACAAGGCGGTGAACAGGATCGGCTGGATCGTCACGTCGAACAGCTGCTCGGGCTTGTGCTTGATCTTCAGCAGGCCGCGGTAGGCCATGGTGAACGAATTCGACACCGCCTGGCCCAGCGGAACGTGGTTGCTGACTTCGGGAATCTTCGTAGGCGCGGCATGGCGCGGCTCGGTCGTGGTGAGGGTGGTCATGCTGGGTTCCTTATCGGCGTGCGCGGGTGCTTCGTGGTCACGCAGGCTGCCGCCTGCGGGCCGGGCGTTCACGCCGCGCTCTTCTCGGACTCGTCGGTGGTGTCGTCGGCGGGGTGGCCGGTGATGGTGAGGAAGACCTCGTCCAGGCTCGGCTTGGTCACGGTGATCTCGTCGACGCCGATCTCCCGCTCGCGCAGGCGGATCAGCAGATCGGCGGTGACGCCCGCGTCGGTCAACGGCGCGGTGAGCCGCCCGGCCTCCGGGGTGATCTGCGCTTCGACGCCGAGGAAATCGCCGATGATGCGGCGCGCCTCATCGAGCCTGACGCGATCGACCAAGGTCAGGTGCAGGCTGGAGCCGCCCACCGAGGCCTTCAGTTCGTCGGCCGTGCCGTCGGCGATCACCTTGCCGTGGTCGATCACCGCGATCCGGTCGGCCAGCTGGTCGGCCTCGTCCAGATACTGGGTGGTGAGCAGCACCGTCGCGCCTTCGCGGACGAGGCGGCGGATGGTCTCCCACATCTGGGCGCGGGTGCGCGGGTCGAGACCGGTCGTCGGTTCGTCGAGGAACAGCAACGGCGGCGTCGCGATCAGGCTGGCCGCCAGATCGAGCCTGCGCCGCATACCGCCGGAGAAGTTCCGCAGCGGCTTGTTCGCCGCCTCGGTGAGATCGAACTCCTCCAGCAGGTCGGATGCTTTGCGCCGGGCGTCGATGCTGCTGAGGCCCAGCAGGCGGGAGAAGACGATCAGGTTCTCGGTGGCGGTCAGGTCCTCGTCGACGGAGGCGTACTGGCCCGTGACGCCGATGAGCGAGCGGACCGCCGTCGGCTCCGCCACCACGTCGTGGCCGAAGATGCGGCCACGGCCGCCGTCCGGTCGCAGCAGGGTCGCGAGCATGCGGATGGTCGTGGTCTTGCCCGCGCCGTTCGGACCGAGCACGCCGTACACCGAGCCCTGCGGCACCGCCAGGCTCACCCCATCGACGGCACGCTGTTCCCCGAACACCTTGACCAGGCCGTCCGCCTCGACGGCGAGCGCTGAAGTTGGTGCGAAAGAAGTCATGTGGACAACTGTGGACACCGGGACTTGCACGGCTCTTGCACGGCGCTGTCAGATGACGTGCCGGATGGAGAGGGGCAGCGCGTTCTGCCGCGGGCGCTGCCCCGCTGTCACTAGTGGGTCGAGTCGGCCAAAAGGTATTCGCGGAGTTTGGCGCGGTCGGGCTTTCCGGGGCCGCGGAGGGGGAACTCGTCGAGGACGGCGAGTTCGCGGGGGGCGGCGATGGAGTCCAGTTCGTCGGCGACGTATTCGCGCAGCTCGGCCAGGTCGGGGGTGGCGCCGGGGGCGGGGATCACGGCGACGGCGACGCGCTGGCCGAGGCGTTCGTCCGGTAGGCCGACGACGACCACCTCGCTGATCGTCGGGTGGTTGATCAGCACGGCCTCGACGACTTGCGGGATCACCAGCAGGCCGCCGGTGGTGATCGCCTCGTCGAGCCGTCCGGTGATGCTCAGCAAGCCGTTGTCGAAGGTGCCCGCGTCCTCGGTGCGGAACCAGCCCGGTTCGGCGAAGGCGGGATGGTCGGGCTGATTGCGGTAGCCCGTAGCGATCATGGCGCCGCCCAGCACCACCCGGCCGTCTTCGATCCGGACCTCAGTGCCCTCCAGCGGCACGCCGTCGTATACGCAACCGCCGCAGGTCTCGCTCATGCCATAGGTGCGCACCACGGTGATGCCCGCGGCTCGCGCCCGCTCGTAGACCGGCAGTGGAGTGGCCGCGCCGCCCACCAGCACGCCGTCGAGTTCGGCCAGCGCGGTGGTGGCCACCGGCGACTCGAGCGCCTTGATCAATTGGGTCGGGACCAGGGAGGTGTAGCGCCGTTCACCGCGCATACCCGTGATCGCGCCGGCCAGGGCCTCGGGGAGGAATCCGCCGGACACGTCCAGCACGGTGGGTTCGGTCCCCGCCAGGATGCTGCGCAGCAGCACCTGGATTCCGGCGATGTGATGGGTGGGCAGGGCCAGCAACCAGTTGCCGGGGCCGCCGAGCCGGTCGTGTGTTGCGGTGCCGCTGGCGCGCAGGGCCGCCGAACTCAGCATCGCGCCCTTCGGCACGCCCGTGGTGCCCGAGGTGGTCACCACCAGAGCGACTTCCTCGTCGATCGGCTCGCCGGGGGAGAGGGCGTCGCTCAAGCGTCTCGACTCGCGTCGATCACTGGTGGGAATGGGCAGCCACGCGGCCCCGCTACCTTCCAGCGCCTCCCGCAGATGGGGCATGACGTCGCCGAGACCGGACCCGGTGGGCATCGGCAAGGTGCGCAGTGTCTTACTCATGCCATGCCTCGCCGCTCGCCAGGCTCGGTCGTGCCCAGAGCCGCTGTGCCCATGGCTCGCTCGCTGCACTCCCTCACGGTAGGGATCGTGTCATGCCCGCGTAACCGCGTGCGGAACGGGTCGGTATGCCGGAGTGGCGCACCCGCGGCGCGGTCACCCGGTCGGATCGGGGCTCAAGTACGACAGACATCGAGACTGCGATTCATTCGGTCGGACGGGACACGGACACAGCCGGCCCGGACGTCGGCGGTCGGGTGGCCATCCGAGCGCTATCGTCCTCGCCGGTTCTCGCGTTGGCAACTCGGTGGCGCCCGCCGAACTACCGATCCGAACCGTTGCTACGACGGCGACCAGCGGGAATCCCGTCTGATCGGATGCGACGGCGGGACCTCCACCAGAACGATCGGCACGCCGTCGGGATCGCGCACCCACATCTCGTGCAAGCCCCACGGCTCCTCGACCGGGGCGCGGTCGATCGCGATGCCCTTCAGCGCCAGTTCCACGGCGGCGGCGGACACGTCGCGCACCTGGAGCCAGATGGCGCCCTCGAACGACGACGATTCCCCCGACCCGCCGTGCGCGGCCACCTCGATCAGCGACTGGCCCGCGAAGAAGACGGTGCCGCCCGGATATTCCCGCGCGATGGCCAGCTCCAGGCCGTCCCGGTAGAACGCGAGCGTCGCCTGGTAGTCGGCGGGCCGCAGGATGATCCGGCTGCTGAGGATGTCCATGTCAGAAGTACCAGGGGTAGGGAGTCCAGTCCGGCTCGCGTTTCTGCAGGAACGCGTCGCGGCCTTCGACGGCTTCATCGGTCATGTAGGCCATCCTGGTCGCCTCGCCCGCGAAGAGTTGCTGGCCCACCAGACCGTCGTCCAGCAAATTGAACGCGTACTTCAGCATGCGCTGAGCCTGCGGGGACTTGCCGTTGATGTCGGCGGTCCACTCCAGTGCGACGTCCTCCAGTTCGGCGTGGTCGACGACCTTGTTCACCGCGCCCATCTGGTGCATCTCCTCGGCGGTGTAGGGGCGGCCGAGGAAGAAGATCTCGCGGGCGAACTTCTGGCCGACCATCTTGGCCAGATACGCGCTGCCGTAGCCGCCGTCGAAGCTGCCCACGTCGGCATCGGTCTGCTTGAAGCGGGCGTGCTCGCGACTGGCCAGGGTGAGGTCGCAGACCACGTGCAGGCTGTGGCCCCCGCCCGCGGCCCACCCGTTCACCAGCGCGATCACCACCTTCGGCATGAAACGGATCAACCGCTGCACCTCCAGGATGTGCAGGCGGCCCGCGCGGGCCTGGTCGACCGTGTCCGCGGTGTCACCGCTGGCGTACTGGTACCCGCTGCGGCCGCGGATGCGCTGGTCGCCGCCGGAGCAGAACGCCCAGCCGCCGTCCTTGGGGCTGGGGCCGTTGCCGGTGAGCAGCACCGCGCCGACGTCCGAAGTCATCCGCGCGTGGTCGAGCGCCCGGAAGAGTTCGTCGACCGTGTGCGGGCGGAACGCATTGCGCACCTCCGGCCGATCGAACGCCACACGCACGGTGCCCTGCTCGATGTGCCGGTGATAGGTGATGTCGGTCAGGTTCTCGAATCCCGGAACGGGACGCCACAGCTTCGGATTGAACGTCACCGGGCAATGCTAGGTCTCGCTGCGCCCGAAAGTCGTGAGCGGGCGGAGGGATCTCGATTTGACGGTGTAAAAATACGCGTTACCGTGCAAGTTATGAGCGAGCGAGTGAAACCGGTTATCGACCGGAGCGCGGTGGACGGGTCCCGGTACGAGAAGCACGGCGGATTTCCGAAGGTCACGCCCGCGCGGGTGGGGCCGGACTTCGGCGGATTCGTGGAAGCCATGCGGACGTTGCAGGATCTCGCGGTGTCCGTGGACGCGCCCGACGACGTGTTCGGGGCCGCTCAGGCCAAAGCCCGCGAGCTGATCGATCTGCTGGAGCCCTACCGCGCGCCCGAGTTGCAGGGGCCGGCCGGCCGCGCCGTCGAACTGCCGGGACGGGGGAGCCTTCTGCTGCTGCCGTGGCAGGTGGTCCAGGCAGGGCCGGACGGCATCGAGATGACCGGTGTGTTCCGCCGCTTCCATCTCGGCGGCAACGGCGCCGCGCACGGCGGTGTGCTGCCGCTGCTGTTCGACGATCTGCTCGGCATGATCGTGCACTACGCCGGACGGCCGATCAGCCGCACCGCGTACCTTCATGTGAACTACCGCAAGATCACTCCGCTGGAAACGCAACTGACGGTTCGCGGACGGGTCGACCGGATCGAAGGGCGCAAAACTTTCATCGCCGCCGAATTGCTCGATGAGCAGGGCGATCTGCTCGCTGACTGCGAAGGTCTGATGGTGGAGTTGCTGCCGTGGCAGCCGTAGCCGGGTGAATGCTGGCGCGGGTGCGTATAGTTGCCCTCGCTCGTTCATCGATACCGATCCGGAGGAACCTGAAAGTGGTTGCAGCACTGTCTGAATCCCTGCTCGACGACGCGAAGCGCCCGGCTTTCCTTGCCGACGCCGTCGAGGTTCTCGATGCCGAGGTCTCGGACAAGGGTGGTGCGTCCGGCCTGGCTGTGAAGGGTGGCTACGCGGCGGTCAAGAAGATCAGCCCGTCCATCGTGCCCGATGCGCTGGAGTCGTTGGCGCCCAAGTTCGTCGCGCAGCTGGAGCCGTTCTGGCAGGAGTACACGGCCTCGGGCTCCGGCAAGTTCGCCGATCTGCTCGTCGCCAAGTCGGACGAGGTCGCCGAGGCGTTGCTCGCCGTCACCGACGCTCGGGCCGAATCCTCCACTCGCCCGGCCCTGCAGAAGGTCTACTCCTCGATGCGTTCCTCGGCGAAGAAGAACGTCATCGAGGCGCTGCCGCGCGTGGGCGACCTGATCCAGAAGCACGCTCAGTAATTCCTGCCGCGACTTCGTCGCGGCGCGTTCGCGGCCCTCTCATGGCTCGCGTCCGAGCGACCACCGCTTGCGACTTCGTCGCGGACGCGGCGGCCACTCGGACGCGAGCCGGGCCGCGAACGGCGCATGCTCGGTCTCGCTTCGCTCGAAACCGGGAGCCGGGCCGGTGTGGCCGAGTGAGTAGGTCAGGGCACGCTCTGAGCCCTCCTTGAAGGGGCACGGTCCGAGTGATTACCGCTGGCCCTGTTATTACGTGGTAGTCGCTGCTGGGCGAGAGCTGGGCGGTGTTTGTTGAGCGCCTGCCGAGCGGAGGGTTGTTGCGGGCCTCTCCTTGGATCGCGACCGAGCATCTACCAATAGCGACCTCCCTGCGGCATGTTTCGGACGTCAGCCGAGGCGCGCGGGTCGACGGCCTCATCGGGAGCGAACCACCGTCGCGGCCCGGAGGCAGTGTCCGAGGACACAGTGTGATTGCAAGCCTCCCGGCAGCGACTTCCAGTTGACTGTCTGCCAGTCTGGAGACGTGAACCCGTCAACAGCACAAGCGCAGGTCGTCGTCGACGAACTCGTGCGCGGGGGCGTACGGGATGTCGTCCTTTGCCCCGGCTCCCGGAACGCTCCGCTGGCCTTCGCCCTCCAGGCTGCCGACGCGGCGGGGCGGCTGCGGCTGCATATGCGGATCGATGAGCGAACGGCGGGCTTCCTCGCCGTCGGGCTCGCGATCGCGAGCGGGCACCCGGTCCCGGTCGTGATGACCTCGGGTACCGCGGTGGCCAACCTCGGCCCGGCCGTGCTGGAGGCGAACTACGCCCGCGTCCCGCTGGTAGTGCTCAGTGCCAACCGGCCCTACGAACTGCTCGGCTCCGGAGCCAACCAGACCGTCGAGCAGCTCGGCCTGTTCGGCAGCCAGGTCCGTGCCACCATCTCGCTCGGTCTGGCGGAGCGGGAAGCCGGGGACGCCGACCACCCGCCCTATGACCAGCAGAACAGCCAGTGGCGTTCGGCGGTCTGCCGGGTGCTGGCGGCGGCGCGCGGCACCCGCTCCGGCAACGCGGGCCCGGTGCACTTCGATGTCCCGCTGCGTGAGCCGCTGGTCCCCGACCTGGCGCCGGGCGAGTCGGCTCCCACGGGTCGCGCGGGCGAGCGCGCCTGGACCCAGACCCAGTACGCCACCCTGGACGTGCCGCTCGATCTGGACCTCACACCGGACACGGTGGTGATCTCCGGACACGGCGCCGGGCTGCGGCCGGAGCTGGCGGATCTGCCGACCGTCGCCGAGCCCACCGCGCCCATGCACGGTCCCGCGCTGCATCCGCTGGTGCTGTCGCTGCTGCGGCCGAAGCAAGCGATCATCACCGGCCGGCCGACCCTGCACCGGCAGGTCTCGAAGGTGCTCGCCGATCCGGACGTCCGGGTCTACGCGCTCACCACCGGTCCGCGCTGGCCCGACGTGTCCGGCAACGTGGTCGGTACCGGCACGCGCGCGGTCATCAGCGGCGCTCCCAGCCCGCGATGGCTGGAGCACTGTCGTGAACTGAACGCGAAAGCCGACCAGGTGGTGCGCGCCGAACTCGCGCGGCATCCGAAACCCACCGGGCTGCACGTCGCCGCGGTCGTGATGGACGCGCTGCGAGATGGCGACCAACTGCTGCTCGGCGCCTCCAACCCGGTGCGGGACGCCGCGCTGGTGTCGCATCCGCGGCCGGGGATCAAGGTGCTGTCGAACCGCGGCGTCGCCGGGATCGACGGCACGGTGTCCACCGCGGTGGGCGCCGCCCTGCACCACGAGGGGCGCACCATCGCGCTGATCGGCGACCTGACCTTCCTGCACGACGCGTCCGGTCTGCTGATCGGCCCCGGCGAACCGCGGCCGGCTGACTTGACCATCGTGGTGGCCAACGACGACGGCGGCGGCATCTTCGAGCTGCTCGAGCAGGGCGACCCGCAGTACGCGGGCGTGTTCGAACGGGTCTTCGGCACCCCGCACGGCATGGATCTCGCCGCCTTGTGCGCCGCCTATCGCATCCCGCACCGGCAGGTGGACCCGCAACAGCTGGCCGTCGAGCTGACCGGGCACGCCCATGGCATGCGGGTGCTCGAGGTGGCCACCGAGCGGTCCAGCCTGCGGGAACTGCACGCGACGGTGTGGGCGAAGATCCAGCCCTGAGCCGTACGGTCAGAAGCCGAATTCATCCTCGGGGTCGTCGTCCATCGGAACCGCGATGGACTGCTCGAGCACGTCCGCCGGATTCGCCTCCAAGACGTCGCGCTCGGGAATCGCCCGTCCGACGGCATCGTCCTGCTCCGGCAGGTCGTCGGCGACCACCGGCTCCTCCGGATACGCCGGGACGGACTGCTCGGCGAGATCCGCCTCCGGGACCGCGTCGGCAAGGGGATCTGACATCGTGCGCTCCTCTCCGCGTATGCGTCTCGATGGGCATACCCGCCGCGGGATGCCGCAATCGAGGCGGACGATCGACTCCGACTGCATCGAGGATGCCCGTGGCCGGGACGGACGGCAAGCATTTTCGCGTCAGCGTTGTCGCTCTTCTTCGGCCCGCGCCGCGGTGGCATCGGCGGGGTGCTCGACCAGCGCGAGCGTGCGCCCGGCCATGAACCGCGCGGTCCGCACCGCCGTCCCCGATCGCGTCACCTCGCTGACTTCGACCACGCCACGCGCGATCCTGACCTCGACCCGCCGCCCCGCCCGGGTAGCCGCGATCTCGTAACTGCGAGATCCGTCGCCGACGTCGACGACGATCTCCACCCGATCACCCTTCATCTACCAATTATCCGCTTTTCCAGCGCATTTCGCCGCTACGAGTGCGTAACGGCGGTACCTCGCGCGGCGGTCGAGACGGCCCGGTTCCGCGCGGTTACCGAGCGGGCCGGCGCGGTCCGACTCTGAGCCTGCGTGCCGCGCGGCCCATGAGGCGAGACATTCCGGCCGGAAAGGAATCCGGTTCGGGAACCGTCACCGGGCGGATCCGGCCATTGTGGATCGCGGTTATCCGCCAGCCCTCGGAGGTGCGTACCAGCACCAGCGTCTGGCGCGATCGCCTGCGCTCGGGCAGCCGCGATCGCCACGGCATCAGTACCGACGCCGTGCCGTGCAGGATCGCCACGTCCGGGGTGACGAAGCGAATCGACTCCAGGTCGCCGACCAGTGCGGAGCCTGCCAGCACGCCTCGGAAGAGCTTGTCGTGATTGCGCTGGTGCTCCGCTCGGCCGATCGCGCGGGTGCCGTCATAGGACACGTAGTCGGAGTCGGCGGTGAAATGGCCGGCGTAGGCCTCGGCGTCGTTGTCGGTCCAGGCCCGCATGAGGTCGCGGAACAGCGTGCGGATCTCGGCGTCGTCGATGTCGGTGTCGTGCATGGCAGCGTCCTTGTGCGTGCTATTATTTCGATGAACGAAAGATACGATAGCAGAAAGTTTCGAATGTCGAAAGAAACTCTTATCGGTGCCATCGGCACGCAGTTGCGACTGCTCCAGCAGAGCTTCGACGTCTTCGACGAGGCGGTCGCCGCGCACCTGGGCATGAACCGCACCGATCTTCGCTGCCTCGATGTGGTGCTCGGCCGTGGCCCGCTGCCCGCGGGTGAGTTGAGCGCGGCGGTGCAGCTCAGCCCCGCGGCCACCACCGCGGTGATCGATCGACTGGAGCGGGCGGGATTCGTCACACGCGGTCAGGATCCGGCCAATCGGCGCCGTGTGCTGGTAACCGCCACTGCCGCCGCGCGCGACATGGCGGAGCGGATCTTCGAGCCGGTCGGCCGGGCGGGTGCGCGGGCTCTCGGTCGCTACGACGCCGAGCAGCTCTCGCTGATTCTCGACTTCCTGCACACGGCCTTGGATGTGCATCGCGCACAGACCGACCGCATCGCATCGCAGAGCTGACCGGAGCGCTATTCCTGCGGTGTTCGACTTCGCGTTCCTCCGGACCGATGAGTTCGGCCCGGCTGGGACGTCTGCATGGTTGAACATATCCCCGGCTCAGGAGATTCGATGAATCCGGAATTCGATTTCGAACCCGCCGCTGTCGCTCTGTCGTCCGTGGTCGGCCGCATCACCGACGACCAGCTCGCCGCGCCGACGCCGTGCGCCGACACCACGGTGCGTGATCTGCTCGCGCACGTGCTCGATCTGACCGAGGCGTTTCGTCAGGCGGCCACCAAGGAGGCCGTCGGCGGTTCGGTCGCGCCGGCTCCGCTGGTGGAGCGCGCCTTGCCAGGGGCTTGGCGCGAGCGCGTTCCGGCTCAGCTCGATGCTCTGGTGGCCGCGTGGCGGGAGCCCGTGGCCTGGGACGGCGTGACCGAGGCGGGCGGGGTGAGCGAAGCGGCCCCGGTGATGGCCAGGATCGCCCTGGACGAGGTGGTGGTGCACGGCTGGGACCTCGCGAAAGCCACGGGGCAGCCCTTCGCCTGCGACGCCGGGCACCTGGCGATCCTGCTTGACATGCTGCGCGAGACCCCGGCCGAAGGGGTGCCCGGTCTGTTCGGGCCGGTGGTGCCGGTCGCGCCCGATGCGCCGGCCTTGGCGCGGATGCTCGCTTACACCGGTCGCCGCGCGGACTGGACCGCGGGCGCCAGCGAAGCGGTGCTCGGCTAGCCGCGCGGCGGATCGGTGGTTACGAAAGTGCCCGCGATCACGGCATCGACCGTCGCGCGCGCGGCGGTATCCGCGGCGGCATCATCGATCGGGTCGCCGCTGGCGAGCAACCGGTAGTAGAGCGGGGCCGACACCGCCGACAGCACCGCGCGTGCGTCGGTACGCTCCGGCGCTTCGCCGCGCGCGACGGCGGCCGCTACGCACGCCGACCATTCGGTGAGCCGCACGTCGTAGAAGCGGCGCAGAGCGGCTGCGGCGGACTCGTCGCAGGTGGCGGCGGCGATCACGGCGCGGAAGAGCTTGCCTTGGCGGGGATCGGACAGCGTTTTCGCGACCAAGCGGGCGTTGGCGGTGAGATCTCCGAGCAGCGAGCCGGTGTCGGCGTGCGGCAGCGATTTCTCGGCCATGTCGGTCAGCAGGTCGGCGATCAGGCCGGTGGGCGTGCGCCAGCGGCGGTAGACGGTGGTTTTTCCGACCTCGGCGCGCGCCGCCACCTCGGCGAGGTCGAGGTGGGCGAACCCGTGTTCGGCCAGTAGGTCGCCCGCCGCTCGCAGGACGGCGGCGCGAACCCGCGCGGTCCGCCCACCAGGTCGAACCGATCCGGGTGTGGCCTCTTCCGGCTCCATAACGGCACTCCAGTTTCATTTATTGGCGAACGGGTGTACCGTCCGAGGTGTTAATGGAACTATAGACCCTTTAGGAGGGCTGTCCAGTGAACGTTCGGATGGTCGACACGCAGATGGAGTACCGGCGGCTCGGCGCATCAGGTCTCCACGTCCCGGCCTTGAGCTTCGGCGCGGGCACTTTCGGTGGCCGGGGTGAACTGTTCGGCGCGTGGGGCGACACCGATGCCGAACAGGCGCGGCGGCTGGTCGACATCAGCTTGGACGCGGGCGTGAACATGTTCGACACCGCCGACGTCTACTCCGACGGCGCCTCGGAGGAGGTGCTGGGCGCCGCCGTCCAGGGCAGGCGTGATCGGGTGCTGCTGTCCACCAAGGCGACGCTGCCGACCGGCCCCGGCCCCGCGGACGCCGGTTCCGGCCGGGCCAGGCTGATCGGTGCGGTGGAGGCGTCGCTGCGCAGGCTGGGCACGGACTACATCGATCTGTTCCAGCTGCACGCCTTCGACGTGGGCACGCCGGTGGAGGAAGTCGTCGCGGCCCTGGACGATCTGGTGCGCGCCGGCAAGATCCGCTATGTCGGCGCGTCGAACTTCGCGGGCTGGCAGCTGATGAAATCCCTTGCCGCGGCGGATCGCAACGGACTGACCAGGTACGTCGCGCACCAGGTCTACTACTCGCTGGTCGGGCGGGACTACGAGTGGGAACTCATGCCGCTCGGCCGCGACCAAGGTGTCGGCGCGGTGGTCTGGAGTCCCCTCGGCTGGGGCAGGCTCACCGGCAAGATCCGTCGCGGCCAACCGCTTCCGGAAGGCAGTCGCCTGCACCGGACCGCCGAGGCCGGTCCGCCGGTGGACAAGGAGAAGCTCTACGACGTGGTCGACGTCCTCGACGAGCTGGCCGCCGAAACCGGCAAGACGGTGCCGCAGATCGCCCTCAACTGGCTGCTGCGTCGCCCCACCGTCGCCACCGTCATCGTCGGCGCCCGCAACGAGGAGCAGCTACGCCAGAACCTCGGCGCGATCGGCTGGGAACTCGACGCCGACCAGATCGCCCGCCTGGACAAAGCAAGCGCCACCACCCCGCCCTACCCCTACTACCCGTACTACCGCCTCCCGGACTTCACCCGCCTGAACCCGCCCGCGGTGTGAGCCGAGGACGTCACTCCGCTCGAATCCGCGTCGCGGTGAAGCCGAACTTGCCGATGGTGATCACGGCCGGACCGCCCACGCGGTCCAGGTCGTACATCGCCTCGCCGAGGTGGGTGGACATCAAGTCCATCCACCACTCCCAAGGGGATTCGGGTCTGCCACGCAGGGCATCCTCCGCGATCTTGCGGTAGTACTCCTGCAGAGTGTCCGGCGTGAAGCGCATGGCGACCGGAGGAGTCAGCGCCGCGCCATTGCGTTCGACAATGTACGGAATGCCGTCCTTCATGCGAACTTTGAGCCCTTCCCAGTTCGCGGCTCGAACGATGGAGTCCGTCAGCTCTTCGTAGGTCGGCTCATGCACGGCAAGCCTTTCCTCCCGGGTAAGCGGTGATGATCGCTCCGTCACTGCCAACGATAACGGTGGGCTCCACTGTCTTCGCGATCTGCCCAGTGACGTGATTGACCAGATAGATCTGACCCGAGTAACAGGTCTTGCCGCCTCCCGCCGCGGCGGTCCGATCGGGTGCGTCGAGGGATTTCGCAATCGCGATGTCGGCGATATCCCGCCAGTTGTTCCGTTCGATGTCGGCAAGGTTCTGCCAATCCTGCAGGTGGCGCCCCTGGATGTGGCGGAATCCCCAGCCATCGGTGCCGCACTTCAATGTCGCTTTGCTGTAGCTAGCGACGACCTTGTCCTGCTTGGATGACACTCCGCAGGCGCCCCATACCTGTGCCGCGTTGGCTGGAGCGAATGCAGATGCATTGATGAAGCCCGCCACGGCGATAGCGACGGCGCTAACGGTGAGCGAAGCGCGAGTGTTCATGGGACCCCCTGATTGTGCCGATGGACACCCATTTATTGGGTGACGTGCAGATCAGAACCGGCGGCGCCGTAGAAGATGCTCGTTCGACGTTTGCTGCTCCATCCGACCTTCGAGTTCGATCAGAGAGTTTGACGGCGCTTGGCAGCGTCCGGTTCCGTATTGTGATCGCGATCAGTGAACGATGTGCGTGGTGTGGAATGGCTGTTGTGGGCCGTCAGTAGACGTCGCGTACGTAGCGCTTTTCGGCGACGAGCTGCTTCTTGAAGGCCAGTGCGCCGTCCTCGTCGAGCTTGCCGTGGATGCGTGCGATCCGCAGGAGGGCCTCGTCGACGTCTTTGGCCATCCGGCTCGCGTCGCCGCAGACGTAGAAGTGGGCGCCATCGCGCAGCCAGGACCACAGCTCGGCGCCGTGCTCGACCATGCGGTGCTGCACGTAGATCCGCTCCCGCTGGTCCCGGGAGAAGGCCAGGTCGAGGCGGGTCAGGAAGCCGGAACGGAACATGTCCTCCAGTTCGGCGCGGTAGTAGAAGTTCTGCGCCGCGTGCTGATCGCCGAAGAACAGCCAGTTGCGTCCGGTGCAGCCGAGGGCCCTGCGCTCGTGCAGGAACCCCCGGAAGGGCGCGATGCCGGTGCCCGGGCCGACCATGATCATCGGTGCGGCCGGGTCGGCCGGAGGACGGAAATGCGGTGCGCGTTGCAGGAAGATCGGCACAGCCGCGCCGGTGTAATCGGCGGCCGCCCGATCGGCGAGGAAGGTCGAGCACACTCCGCCGCGCCGCGCCGCCGAACCGGTGGCGGCCGGGTCGCCGTAGCGCACGATGCCGACGGTCAGCTCCACCTCATCCGGGCTGACCAGCGGACTCGACGAGATCGAATACTGGCGCGGCTGCAACTTCTTCAATGTGCCGAGCCACTCCACCAGATCGGCTCGAATCGGGAAGTCGCGCAGCACGTCCACGACCTGCCGGTCCCACAGGTAATTCGCCAGTTCGTTGCGGTTGTCGCGGCGCAGCAGTTTGGCGAGTTTGCCGCTGTGGTTGCGCTCGGCGAGGAAGCCGAGCAGATCCTGCCCGACCTTGGTGATGTCGTAGTGCGTGCGCAGCGCCTCCGCCAGCGAGAGCTCGCGCTCGTCGACCTCGACCACGCGGCGACCGTCCAGCCCGGTGGCGTCCAGCCATTCGGTGACCAGCGCGGCGCTGTTCACCGGCCAGACGCCCAAAGAGTCGCCCACCTCGTAGGTGGCCTCCAGACCGCGCAGATCGAATCCGAAGCGGCGCACCTCTTTCGTCGATCCTCCGGTCGACAGCAACTCGTTGCGCAGCAACGGGGCATGCAGCGGCGCGGTGCGGGTGAACGGCGGGGAAGCCGTGCGGGTGCGCCCGAGCGCCGGTGCGGCACTCGGCATTTCCAGCGTCGCGACCCCGCCGCCCCGGGGCGTGGATCGGCCCGGGCCGCCTGCGCCGCGCACCGGGGGACCGGCGGGGGACCCGGGTTCCTCGGCGCCGAACGCGGCGAGCACGTCGGCGAGCCAGCGCTGCGCCGCGTCTTCGTAGTCGGGTTCGCTGTCGACGCGCGCAAGCAGCCGGGTCGCGCCGAGTTCGGCGAATTTCTCGTCGAGTTTGCGGCCGTAACCGCAGAAGTCGTCATAGGAGGAGTCGCCGAGGGCGAACACCGCGTAGCGGACACCGGTCAGCCGCACGACGGTGTCGGCCAGGCGATCCCAGAAATCGGCTCCGTTGTCCGGCGGCCCGCCGTCGCCGAACGTGCTGCTGACCACCAGCACATCGCCCTGAAGCGAGTTGAGGTCGCAGGAGTCCAGATCCAGTAGTCGCGGCGTGAAACCGTGCCCGGCGAGATGTGCCGAGACGGTGGCCGCGAATTCCTCCGCGGTGCCGGTCTGCGAGGCCCACAGCACGGTGATCGCGCGAGCGGCCGCAGCCTCGACCCCCGCGGGCGCGGGGCCCGCCGCACCACGTGAATACATCCCCGCCAGCAACCCGTCGACCCACAGCCTGCTGTGCGCCGACATCGGCGCCGAGTCCGGGAGCACCGGCTGACCGGTCACCGGTAGCGCTTGCAGCGCGGCCAGATATCCGCTCAGGTAGATCCGCTCGGTTTCACTGAGCGTGGGGGCGGTGCCGCTGTCGAGACCGAGCGCGGCCGCCAGCGGATGCGCCGGGTCCGCCTCGGGCATCGCCGCGGGCGTCTCGGGCCGCGGCACGGCGGCCACCCTGCGCAGTGCGACCGCGCACGCCTTGAACTCCGGTTGCAGCGAGGCCGGATCGACCGCGTCGTTGGTGACGGCGTTGATGGTCAGGTATTCGCCCTGTTCGTCGTTCCAGTGGAACGGCACGAAGCAATCGCCCGGCCGCACCCGGTCGCCGACCTGGACCGGAAGCACCGCTCGGCCCCGGCGCGAGGCGATCTCGAGCTGGTCACCCTCGCGCAGGCCGAGGCGTTCGGCGTCGGCCGGGTGCACCTCGACGAACGGTGCGCCGGTCAGCTTGGTCAGCTTGCCGATCCTGCCGGTCTTGGTCATCGTGTGCCACTGGTGCTGCAGGCGTCCGGTGTTGAGCAGGAACGGGTAGTCGTCGTCCGGCATCTCCGCGGGCGGCAGGTGCGGGCGCGGCCAGAACACCGCGCGGCGGCTCGGCGTGGCGAAGGCCAGCCGGGGCCGGTGGCCGTGCGCGTCGACGAACAACGTCTGGCTGACACCGTCGTTGCGGTACCGGATCGGATTGCGCCTGCGCTCCGGCTCCGCGCACGGCCACTGCATCGGTCCGTCACGCAGCGCCTCGTAGCTGACGCCGCGCAGGTCGTAGCCGGTCGCGGGATTCGCGAAGCGTTTGATCTCCTCGAAGATCTCGGCACTGGAGGCGAAGCCGAAACCGGGAAACCCCATGGCGGTGGCGATGTCGGCGATGATCCGCCAGTCCGGCCGCGCGTCGCCGGTGGGCGGCACCGACTGCCGCATCAGGGTGAGGTTGCGTTCGGAATTCACCATCACCCCCTCGGCTTCCGCCCACAGCGTGGCGGGAAGCAGCAGGTCGGCGTAGGCGTTGGTCGCGGTCTCGGTGTAGGCGTCCTGCGCGATCACCAGTTCGGCGGCTTCCAGGCCCGCGATCACGGTCTTGCGGTTAGACACGGTGGCGACGGGATTGGTGCAGATGATCCAGGCCGCTTTGATCGTGCCTTCGGCCAGGCTGCGGAACATCTCCACCGTGCCGGGCCCGGCTTCGGTGCGCAGCGTGCCGGGCTCGAGCTCCCACACGGTCTCCACGAACGTGCGGTCCTCGGCGGAGAGCACGCTGCGCTGGCCGGGCAGACCGGGACCCATGTACCCCATCTCCCGGCCGCCCATCGCGTTCGGCTGCCCGGTGAGCGAGAACGGACCGCTGCCTGGACGGCAGATGGCGCCCGTGGCCAGGTGCAGGTTGCACAGCGCGTTGGTGTTCCAGGTGCCGTGCGTGGACTGGTTGAGTCCCATCGTCCACAGCGACATCCATTCGCCGGCTTCGCCGATCCACTGGGCGGCGGTGCGGATGTCGGCCTCGGCCAGCCCGGTGATCTCCGCCACCCGCTGCGGCGGATAGTCCGCCAGGAACTCCGGCATCGCCGCCCAGCCCTCGGTGTGCTCGGCGATGAACTCCTCGTCGATGTGGCCGCCCTCGACCAGCAGGTGCAGCAGTCCGTTCAGCAGCGCGAGATCCGTGCCGGGGGCGATCTGCAGGAAGAGATCGGCGCGCGCGGCGGTCTCGGTGCGGCGCGGGTCGACCACGATGAGCCTCGCGCCCGCCTTGAGCCGGTCGGCCATTCGCAGGAACAGGATCGGATGGCAGTCGGCCATGTTCGCGCCGATCACGAAGAACAGGTCGGCGTGCTCGAAATCGTCGTAGGAGCCGGGCGGTCCGTCGGCGCCGAGCGACTGCTTGTACCCGGTCCCGGCACTGGCCATGCACAGCCGCGAGTTCGCCTCGATGTGCACCGTGCGCAGGTAACCCTTGGCGAGCTTGGTGGCGAGGTACTGCGCCTCCAGTGACATCTGCCCGGAAACGTAGAGTGCGATCGCGTCGGGACCGTGCGCGTCCAGGATCGCCCGCAATCGGGTGGCCGCCTCGTGCACCGCCTCGTCCACGGGGAAGGGCACCGGGACCTGGCCGCGCTCCGAGCGCCGGTAGGCGGTCTCCATCCGTCCGGTGGCGCGCATCAGTTCCGCGTGCGTCGCGCCCTTGGTGCACAGCCTGCCCGCGTTGGAGGGGTGCAACTTGTCGCCGCTGACCTTGGCGATCACCGGTTTCCCCGCGCCGTCCGCGGCAGTCGTCACGGTGATACCGCAGCCCACGCCGCAGTACGAGCACGCCGTTCGGGCGGTGCCGTCGCTGTGGCCGGTCACTGGGTCGGACATGCCTTCGATCATGCGGACCGCCGATTGCGCGGGATTTACCCCGCGTTATCGCCAGGTGACATTCCACCTCACAGTGCTCGAATCCGGCGGTGAGGTGTGATCCGGGTCTCCGGTTCAGCCGAGTTTGTAGGCCCGGTGCAGTGCGACTATGCCTCCGGTGAGGTTGCGCCACTTCACCGACGACCACCCGTTCGCCGCGATCCGCATCGCCAACCGGCGCTGATTGGGCCACTCCGTGATGGATTCGGCGAGGTAGACATAGGCGTCGGGGTTGCTGCTCACCACGCGCGCCACCTTCGGCAGCGCTTTCATCAGGTACTCCAGGTACACCGTGCGGAACACCGGGAGCACCGGCGCGGAGAATTCGCACACCACCAGCCTGCCGCCGGGCTTGGTGACTCGCAGCATCTCGCGCAGGGCGAGGTCGGTGTCGGCCACGTTGCGCAGCCCGAACGAGATGGTCACCGCGTCGAAGGAGTCGTCGGCGAACGGCAGCGCCATCGCGTCGGCCGCCACCATCGGCACGTCGCGGAACCGGCCCGCACTGAGCATGCCCTTGGAGAAGTCGGCTGCGAGGCACCAGGCGCCGGACTTCTGCAACTCCAGCGTCGATACACCCGTGCCCGCGGCGAGATCGAGCAGCCGCTCACCCGGCCGCGGCGCCAGCGCCTTGCGGGTCGCCCAGCGCCAGTAGCGATCCTGCCCCGCGGAGATCACGGTGTTGGTCAGGTCGTATCGCCGGGCGACGCCGTCGAACATCGCCGCGACTTCGCGCGGCTGCTTGTCCAAGGAGGCCCGGTTCGATTGCGTTTTCGCCACGCGAAGACCCTAACTCGCGGTCTGTTACGAACCGAGCGTGGCGCGGGGATACATCCGTCACGCTGGAGCGCGGTTCAGGCCGTATGGGGCAAGGAGATCCGGGCGCCCGCCACCTCGGCGTAGTGGCTCATCAGCTGGGTACAGACGGCGGGCCAGGTCCGCGACAGCACCGACTTCCTGGCCGCCCCGGCGAACCGGGTCCGCAGCCTGGGATCGTGCAACGCCCCGACAGCACTGGGCAGCAACTCGCCGAAACGATCCACCGGAAGCAGATAGCCGTTACGGCAGTGGGCGATCAGGTCGCGTGGACCGCCCGCGTCGGGGCCGATCACCGGGACGCCCGACGCCAGCGCCTCCTGCACGCCCTGGCAGAACGTCTCGTGCTCGCCCGCGTGCACCATGACGTCGAGACTGGCGTACGCCCGCGCCAGTTCGTCGCCGCCGAGCTCGCCGGTGAACACCGCGGTCGGCATCAGCCGGGCGAGCCGCTGGCGTTCCGGCCCGTCGCCGACGATCACCAACTGGATATCGGGGTCGGTCCCGAGCACCGCGAGCCGCTCGACGTGCTTCTCCGGCGCGAGCCGCCCCACGAAGCCCACCAGCAGGCGGTCGCGGCCGGCGAGCCAGGCGTCGCGCAGCTCTGCGGAGCGGGCGTCGGGCGTGAACCGCGCGATGTCGACGCCGCGCCCCCACCGGTGCACGCGCGGGACGCCGTGCCGGGCCAGGTCCTCCGCCGCCGCCCGGGACGGCGCGAGCGTGCGGGTGGCTCCCTCGTGGATGCGCCGGGTCCAGGCCCAGGCGGCACGGCTCGTCAGCCCGAGCCCGTAACTCTTGGCGAAGCCCGCGACGTCGGTCTGATACACCGCGACGGTCGGCAGGTCCAGCCGCAGCGCCGCCCCCAGGCCACCCGCGCCGAGCAGGAACGGGGAGGCCAGATGGACCACGTCGGCGTCGAAGTCGTCGATGGCCGAGACGATGCCCGGCTGCGGCAGCCCGACCGGCAGCGAGCTGATCCTCGGCACCATGACCGCGGGGACTCGGTGGACCCGGAAACGGTGATACTCCCGCGGCGCGGCAGGCTGCCCGCGCGGTGTGTCGGGCGCGATGATCAGGGCGTTGTGCCCGTGCCGGTCCAAGTGCTCCAGCACCCGCAGCACGGAGTTGACGACGCCGTTCATATTCGGCAGAAACGACTCCGCGACGATCGCTACACGCACATTCCCAGCCTGACCGGTGCATCGCGCCGCCCCGCCACACCGAAGTGAAGGGCACGAAAAGATCCGGCGAACTGTCGGGGCGGATCAACCCACCGGCGTCGGGCCGCGCCT
This sequence comes from Nocardia arthritidis NBRC 100137, assembly GCF_001612765.1. Lineage (GTDB taxonomy): Bacteria > Actinomycetota > Actinomycetes > Mycobacteriales > Mycobacteriaceae > Nocardia > Nocardia arthritidis. The sequence goes on along the minus strand of NZ_BDBB01000024.1, from coordinate 26,602 downwards.
TTTCACGCGGGAGAGCAACCACAGCGCGGGCAGCGCGAGCAGCCAGACCACCACGACGACCGACAACGCGGGCGGAACGGCGACGCGCACGTCCCGGCCTTCCACGCGCACCAGGTCGGGGTCGCTGCGGCTGTATTCCACGCGAATCCGCTCACCCGCGGTGAGGTTTGTCGGATACAGGACGCCGACCTTCGGATTGTGCGTCTCACCGTCCGGTGTGACGTACATTACCGCCGAGCGCAGCCGCCCCGCCGAGAGCACCTCGGCCGTGGTGCTGCCCTTGTCGGAGCTGATCAGATAATCGTTGCGCCACGCGGCCAGCACCAGCAGCCCGACGAGCACGCTCACCGCCGTCGCGGCGATCAGCACCCCGATCCTGGCCCGCCGCAGGCGGATCGGCCGCCCGCTGGACTGGCTGGTTTCCGACACCGCCACAGGCTACCGACCGGCTCGGCTACGGTGGCGGCCATGTCCCGAAAATTCAGCTTCACCGTGCCGTACGCAGTCCCGGTCGAAGATCTCCACCGGGCACTCACCACCGATGACGTCTGGCGGGCCCGCTTCGCCGACGCGCCCACCGCGACGCTGGAGGTGTCGCATCCCGACGGCGCGGGCACCATTCGCATCCATATGACCGAAAAGGCTGCCGAAGACAAGGTACCCGCGCTGGTCCGCAAGGTACTCAAGAGCGAACTCACCTTCTCCCGCACCGACAACTGGCAACCGCTGATCGGCGAGGTCGCCAAAGGCACCTTCGAGGCCACCACCGGCGGCATCAACACCGCGATGTCCGGCTCCTACGAGATCCGTTCCACCGCGGAAGGATCCGAGATCGAGGTCGCGGGCACCGTGCAGGTGAAGGTGCCCGTGGTCGGCGGCGCGATCGAGCCACTCGCCGAGCAGTTGCATCATCGGGTGCTCAACAGCGAGCGCAAGTTCATCGAGGAGTGGCTGTCGGCGAAGCCGACCGCCTGACCAGAGGTGTTGCCCCGGCAGGCGCCGGGGCAACATCGCCGCGGCCTAGGCGAAGTCCTGCGGCGAGTACTCCTTCCGCTCCACCAGGACCAGCCAGTTCCCGGAATTGTCCCGGACCACCGCCTCGGTTCCGTAGGGCCGCTCGGCGGGCGGCTGGACGAACTCCACGCCCTTGGCGGTCAGCTCTTCGAAGGTCTTCTGGCAGTTCTCGGTTCGCAGGCCGAGTGAGCCGTGCGTGCCGTTGGCCAGCGCGCGCCGGACGGCGTCGGCGTAGTGGTCGTCCAGCGGCGGGCCCGGGATCATCAGCGTGATCTCCAGCTCTGGGTGCGCGGGGTGGGCGATGGTCACCCAGCGGAAACCGTTGTCGCCCATCGTGACGTCGGCGGTCTCCACGAACCCCAGCTTGTCGATGTACCACTCTTTGGCCGCGTCCTGGTCCGTGACGTACACCGTGACCAGGGAAACGTTCGTAATCGTCGTCATGCGGGCCAGGCTATGGCCCGCGCCGCGCCAGCGGCTTCTCCAAAATTGCGCCGTTCGCTCAGCCGGGCGGCTTGCGGTCGGACAGGCCGTGCATGAAGACGAAACAGCCGGGGATGCGCGGAGCGCCGTCGGCGAACTTCGCCTGATACTCCGAGGGTGTGACGCCGACCAGCTGCCGGAACTTGCTACTGAACGAGCCGAGGCTGCTGTAGCCGACCAGCATGCACACCTCGGTGACGGTGAGGTTCGTCGCGCGCAGCAGATCCTGGGCGCGTTCGATGCGCCGCTCGGCCAGGTACGCGGCGGGGGTCAGGCCGTAGACCGCGGCGAACGCGCGCAGGAAGTGATATTTCGACACCCCCGCGGCCGCCGCCAGCCCGTCCAGATTGAGCGGGTCGGCGTAGTGACGGTCGGCCACGTCCTTGGCTCGGCGCAGATGCGGCAGCAGATACAGCGCGGGCAATCCGCGCGCTCGCTGTTCGCCCATCGCGTCACCCGTTCCTAGGCGAACGGCGGACGCTCGTCGAAACGCAGGGACGCCCGGCCCGCCATCCGCCAAGCCCGCGCGGTCAGGTCGACGTCCTCGTCGGTCACCAGGTTGCCCATCACCCGGACCGCGGTGCGCTGCAAATACTTCGAGCGCATCACGGGGGGACCGCCCAGCGGCACCATGCGCGGGTGCGTGGCCAGGCCGGCGATTCGCCGGGCCACCGAGAAGGTGCGTCCGTAGCGGTCGCGCAGCACCTGCGGCCAGATCGCGGTGAAGTCGGGCTCGTCCAGCAGTCCCGACAGCAGGTGACCGCCCTCCAGACCGTAATCGATGCCTTCGCCGTTGAGCGGGTTCACACAACCCGCGGCGTCGCCGATCAGCACCCAGTTGCGCCCCGCGACGTTCGAGACCGCCCCGCCCATCGGCAGCAGGGCCGAGGCCACCGCGCGCAGCGAGCCCTCGAATTCCCATTCCTCCGTGCGCTGCGCGGTGTAGTGCGCCAGCAAGGGCTTCAAAGCGATGTGCGAGGGCCTGCGTTCCGTGGCCAGTGATCCGACCCCGATGTTCACCTCGCCATTGCCCAGCGGGAACACCCAGCCGTAGCCGGGAACCAGCTCGCCGGAGGCGTCACGCAACTCCAGGTGCGAGGTGATCCACTGATCGTCGCTGCGTCCCGACTTGATGTAGGCCCGCGCCGCGGTGCCGTACGCGTACTGCCGATGCCAGACGCGGCCCAGCAGCCGCCCGATCGGTGAACGCACCCCGTCGGCGACCACCAGCGTCCGGCAGGCGATCGTGCGCGTGCCGTCGGCTGTTCGTACCGTCACGCCCGTCACCCGGTCACCCTCGCGGGTGACGTCGACCACTTTCGTCCCGTCCACCATGCGCGCGCCGGACTTCACCGCCGTCTCGCGCAGTTTGTCGTCGAGTTCGGTTCGGGGGACCGCGCTTCCGTAGGTCGGGAAGGATCCGCCCGGCCAGCTCAGCAGCGCCTCGCGGCCGAAACCGGTCATCCGGAGGCCGTGGTTGACGACGTGCGCGCGCACCCACTCGCCGAGGCCGAGCTGCTCCAGTTCGGCGGTCGCGCGCGGGGTCAGTCCATCGCCGCAGGTCTTGTCCCTGGGAAAGACGGCGGAATCGATGAGCACCACGTCCCGTCCCGCCCGCGCCGCCCAGGCCGCCGACGCCGATCCGGCCGGGCCCGCGCCGACGACCAGCACCTCGGCTCGGCTGGGCAACGCGTCCTCGTCGCGCGCGGGACTCGCTTCCGGTGCACCCATGCGCTCCATACTCGCAGGGCCGTCTCCTCCATGTCGACGGCGGCCGCGCCCGCGTCGTGGACGATCACCGGCGACGCGGCGCGCGAGTGGCCGATACACCACAGAGTGACGGTGTTCATGGGCCATCCGACGGGGACACGCTAGGTTCTCTACCGTGGGGTCGGACGCATCGCTGGGAGAAGAAATGAGCACATCGGCCATGAGCGAGCGCAGCGAGCGAATCAAGGACACGGCGCACGGCGAGCACAGCTCAGCCGCGGGCGACGTGAGCACGGTCGTGGCCGGGGTCGACCTCGGTGACGCCGGACTCGCCGATACGGTGCGCGACGGGCTGGCCGAGGTGGAGAAACTCCTGATCGAGGAGCTGTCCGACGGGGCGGAATTCCTCCAGGAAGCCGCGCTGCACCTGGCCAAGGCCGGCGGCAAGCGCTTCCGTCCGCTCTTCACCATCCTCACCGGGCAGCTCGGCCCGCGCCCCACCGATCCCGCCCTGATCACCGCGGGCACCGTCGTCGAACTCGTGCACCTGGCCACGCTGTACCACGATGACGTGATGGACGAGGCCACCATGCGCCGCGGCGCCCCGAGCGTCAACTCGCGGTGGGGTAACAACATCGCGATCCTCGCGGGCGACTATCTGTTCGCGCACGCGTCCCGGCTCACCTCCACCCTCGGCCCCGACGCGGTGCGCATCATCGCCGAGACCTTCGCCGAACTCGTCACCGGTCAGATGCGCGAGACCATGGGCGCCGGCGAATCCCAGGACCCGGTCGAGCACTACCTGCGCGTGGTGTGGGAGAAGACCGGTTCGCTCATCGCCGCGGCCGGGCGTTTCGGCGGCACCTTCTCGGGCGCGGACGCGGAGCACGTCGAACGGCTGGCCCGCCTCGGCGATGCGGTCGGCACCGCCTTCCAGATCTCCGACGACATCATCGACATCTCCTCCGCGTCCGAGCAATCGGGCAAGACCCCCGGCACCGACCTGCGTGAGGGTGTGCACACCCTGCCGGTGCTGTACGCGCTGCGCGACGAGGGCGCCGATGGCGACCGCCTGCGCAAGCTGCTGGCCCGTCCGCTGGAGACCGACGACGAGGTCGAAGAGGCACTCGCCTTGCTCGCCGACTCCCGCGGCATGGCGCTGGCCAAGGAGAAACTGCAGGGCTATGCCGACCTCGCCTACGCCGAGCTGTCCGCCCTGCCCGACGGTCCGGCCAACGACGCGCTCGAACGGCTGGTCCGTTACACCATCGAACGCGTGGGGTGAGGGTGTCGCGCGGGGTGACGGTGCGTTGTCGGCGCGGCACGGGCTGCACCGGAACTTTGCTCGCGGCTTCTATCGTTGAGCTGCTGTAAGGCGACTCGGTGAACGGGGGAGCGGCAAGGGAGACGTATGCACGGGCACGGGTTTGCGAACGGGCTGAAGACCTTCGGGCTGATGGTGGGCCTCTCCGCCATGATCGTGTTCATCGGTGCGCTGTTCCGCAACCCGACGATCCTCGTCGTCGCGATCGTGCTCGCGGTGGGCATGAACGCCTACGCGTACTTCAACAGCGACAAGATCGCGTTGAAGGCCATGCACGCGCAGCCGGTCAGCGAGCTGGAAGCCCCGGTCATGTACCGGATCGTGCGTGAGCTGGCCACCATCGCGCGGCAGCCGATGCCCCGGCTGTACATCAGCCCGACGAACGCGCCCAACGCCTTCGCCACCGGACGCAATCCCCGCTGTGCCGCGGTCTGTTGCACCAGCGGCATCCTGCAGATTCTCGACGAACGGGAACTGCGGGCCGTGCTCGGGCACGAGCTCTCCCACGTCTACAACCGCGACATCCTCATTTCCTCGATCGCGGGTGCGCTCGCGGCGGTCATCTCGGGCGTGGCCAACCTGGCGGTGTACATGTCGATGTTCGGCGGCAACCGCAACGGCGAGGGCCCGAACGTGCTCGCCGTGCTGCTGGTGTCGCTGCTCGGTCCGATCGCCGCGTCGCTGATCAAGCTGGCCGTCTCGCGCTCGCGCGAATTCCAGGCCGACCAGTCCGGCGCCGAGCTGACCGGCGACCCGCTGGCGCTGGCGTCTGCGCTGCGGAAGATCGAACGCGGCGTGCACGCCGCCCCGCTCCCGCCCGAGCCCCGGCTGGCGGCGCAGTCGCATCTGATGATCGCCAACCCGTTCCGTCCCGGCGAGAAGGTGGCGCGCTGGTTCTCCACCCACCCGCCGATGAACGAACGCATCGCCCGGCTGGAGGAGATGGCAGGCGGCCCGCGCCGGTACTGACTCCCGGCGGCGTCAGTCGTCCGAGGCCAGCTGGTCTTCGTACGCGCGAAACGTATCGACGAACAACTTCCGTTGCTGCGCGGTGAGCGGCTCTAGGACCGTACGCCAGGCTCGGGCACTGCGCCCCAGCCATTTGTGCACGGACTTCTCGTGCGCCGGTGCGATGGCGACGATGGTGCGTCTCCGGTCGTCCGGATCCGCGCCGCGCTCGAGCACACCCTGCTTGCTGAGTTCGCCGACCATCAAGCTCACCGTCGTAGGCGCCACCTCCAGGCGGGCGGCCAGATCCGTTACCGTGGTCGGTCCGTCGAACACCAGATTGGCCAGCAGTGACAGGTGCCGAGGCGCCAGCGAGAACGATTCCAGCTCCTCGGGAACGCCCAGTTTCTTGGCCCGTCCGACCACACGGGGCATGAGCAGCAGCAGCGCGCGGATGCCTTCGTCCACGCCGAGCCCGGGCCGCTCCTCGGTTGACATGCCGACGCCTCGGTCCCGGCCGCGCTCCGGCCCGGTCAGCGGTAGTTGACGAACTGCAGCGCGATCCCGAAATCCTCGCCCTTCAGCAGCGCGATCACCGCCTGCAGATCGTCGCGCTTCTTGCTGCTCACCCGCAGCTCGTCGCCCTGGATCTGCGCCTTCACGCCCTTGGGACCCTCGTCCCGGATCTTCTTGGAGATCTTCTTCGCGTGCTCGGAGTCGATGCCCTGTACCAGCGAACCGGTGATCTTGTACACCTTTCCGGAGGAGACGGGCTCGCCGGCGTCGAACGCCTTCAGTGAGATGTCGCGGCGGATCAGCTTCTCCTTGAACACCTCCAGCGCGGCCTTGACGCGCTCCTCCGCCTCCGCGGTGAGCACGATCTTGTCCTCGCCGGACCATTCGATCGACGCGCCGGTGCCGCGGAAGTCGTAGCGGGTGCCGAGTTCCTTCTCCGCCTGATGCAGGGCGTTGTCGACCTCCTGCCGGTCGACCTTGCTCACAACATCGAAAGACGAATCAGCCACGCTGCGCTCCTGTTCTGACGGTCCGACGGGGTGAGCTGAGCGGGACGCTTCCAGCCATCGTCAGTTCTACCCGGAGCCCCGAGGGTAGTCGCGTCGCAGGGCCGATAGCCAGCCGGTTTGCATTCAGGGTGCAGGTTCGATGTATTCTGCTCAGCGCGTGAAACAATGCGCGAACGGCAGGTTGCCCGAGCGGCCAATGGGAGCAGACTGTAAATCTGTCGGTGAAAGCCTACGTAGGTTCGAATCCTACACCTGCCACTCCGCTCACCAGGCGAGCCCTGTACGCAGAAAGCGCGTACAGGGCTCGCTTCGTAATGTCTTGTGGGGGTGCAACCCCCACGCCCCGCCCGGCGGACCTTCGACCCCGGACCGCCCTTTCGGTGGTTGCGTTGGTCACAGGTGTTTCGTTGGTCGTTTACCCGGGCGCGTCGATGACCGACGTTCTTATCGAGCCGGATCGCGGGTCGGTGCCGCCGGGCTCTGTCGCACCCCGATTCGTCGGTCTTCGGTTTCTTCCTCGGTCGGCCGCTTCGTTTCTGGGCTCGAATCAGCAGTTGTTCGGTCGTTCTCGCGATCGCCTGGTGACCATATTTGCGTCGCAGTGGCCAGGTCTGCGTGGGTACGGTCTCGCGTTTCGCGAGCGGGCGCTACTCCCGAACGGGCCGCGAAGGTGTCTCGAAGCGCTGCGACTGCGTGGTAAAACACCTCTCTGACCACGCGGTTTGGTACGAAGACCAGTGAGTGTGTAACCTCGTTCAAGACTTCACCGCGCTGAGGTCGAATATCGCGGGCTCGGTGCGGAAGTAGTCATGCCCCCTTAGCTCAGTCGGCAGAGCGTTTCCATGGTAAGGAAAAGGTCAACGGTTCGATTCCGTTAGGGGGCTCGCCGGATTGCCGGTGGTGACCGACTCGGCATCGCTCCCGTAGTGCGGGCTCGGCACCATGGCAATGCGACGCCGTGGCGGTGTAGCTCAGTCGGTAGAGCAAACGACTCATAATCGTTGTGTCGCCGGTTCAAGTCCGGCCATCGCTACCACAACCCGATACAAGACCATCAGGTACCGGAAAGAAGGCATATCGTGGCCGCGAAGTCCACCGATGTCCGGCCAAAGATCACCTTGGCCTGCGAGCAGTGCAAGCACCGCAACTACATCACCAAGAAGAACCGGCGCAACGACCCGGACCGGCTGGAGCTGAAGAAGTTCTGCCCGAACTGCGGCACGCACCGGGCGCACCGCGAATCCCGCTAGTCCTCCACGCGTGAACTACCGCGTGGTGTAGCGCCGGGAGTCGCATCCCGGTATCTCGGGCCGTGGCACCGCGAGGGCCGGACAACTGTCCGGCCCTGACGCATTTTCACGGTGTGGGTGCGGTGGTGAGCGCTCCGCAGACTCCGGGTGACGGGGTCAGATAGGTACAGTCCTCCCGTGACAATCAACACCGGTACAGACGAAGCGGTCCAGACGGGCGAGGAGCTCGACCCCGCGGCGAACGCCGCGGCGATGGTCGGTCACCACTACCGCGTCGACGACTACTACGAGGTCGGCCGCGAAAAGGTGCGTGAGTACGCCCGCGCCGTGCAGGACTACCATCCGGTGCACTGGGACGAGGACGCGGCGCAGGAGTACGGGTACGACAACCTGCTCGCGCCGGTCACCTTCATCTCCCTGGTCGGGATTCTCGCGCAGCGCAAATTGTTCGAAGAGGTCGTCACCGGCTACGACCTCAGCCAGATCATGCAGACCGACCAGATCCTGGAATTCCATCGCCCGATCAGGGTCGGCGATCAACTCACCTGCGATGTCCACCTGCACTCGTTCCGGCAGGCATTCGGCGGCGACATCATCGTGACCAAGAACATCGTCACCGCGCAGAACGACGAACTGGTGCTCACCACCTACACCACCCTCGTCGGGCGCAGCGGCGGCGACATCGACCCGAACCTCAATGCCGCCGTCCGCAACGTGCTCATGCACGGCATCGGCGAGGACGCGCCGGGGCATCACCCGCGCAGCACGCTCGCGGTGACCGAGGCGCCGACTCCGGTCGTGCCGCCCGCGCAAGGGGTACGCACGAAGCACGCCATCCGGTTCGAGGACGTCTCCGCCGGCGACGAACTGCCCGCGCGCATCGTCCGGCTCACCCGCGGCGATCTGGTGAACTACGCGGGCGTCTCCGGCGACGCCAACCCGATCCACTGGAGCGACGAGGTCGTGAAGCTCGTCGGCCTGGACAACGTCGTGGCGCACGGCATGCTCACCATGGGTCTGGGCGGCGGATTCGTCACCTCATGGCTCGGCGACCCCGGTGCGGTCAAGGAGTACAACGTCCGCTTCACCAGCCCGGTCTACGTGGGCTCCGACGAGGCCGCCGAGATCGAGTACACCGGTAAGGTGAAATCGGTCGATCCGGAGACCAGGACCGCGGTCGTGGCCATCGTGGCGAAGGCGGCGGGCAAGAAGATCTTCGGCCGCGCCACCGCGACGGTGCAACTGGCCTGACCAGGGACAGCGACCCGGATTGGCTAATGGCGCGCACGGTAACGTACACTCAGGTTTCTGGGGTCGCCAGCCGCTGCGCGCTGCTCTGAGGGGCTGGTTCCAGGCGGTCCGCGAGGATCGTCCAAGGGGCCGGCAACTGCCGGAGTGGCGCGCGTGTTGTGTGACACCAGGGAACAACTGAATATCGAACAGTGGTTGGACAGCCAACACCGTCCGACCGAAGGGGCGTAGCTCAACTGGCAGAGCAGCGGTCTCCAAAACCGCAGGTTGCAGGTTCAAGTCCTGTCGCCCCTGCCCTGGATGCCAGCGACGAGAGAGGACCGACGTGAGCGAGCGTAGCGAGCGAGCCATTGGCACAGCGCGCATCGCGCACGGCGGCACCGAGCGCAGCGAGGAGAAGGCGTGAGCGACGAGCGGGACACTCGCCGCGGCGCACATGCCGCCGACCACGGCGACGACACCGCCGCAGCGACACGACCGAGCGGAAAGCGTTCCGCCCGGCGGACCCGCACTGCGTCCTCGCAGGTCGACACGGGCACTGTCGCCACGCTCGACCGTCCGTCGCGGAAGGCAGCCAAGACGACCGACCGGGCCGAACGCAAGACGACGGGCAATCCGTTCAAGCGTTTGCTCAAGTTCCTGCGTGAGGTCATCGCGGAACTGCGCAAGGTGATCTGGCCCAACCGGAAGCAGATGGTCACCTATACGAGCGTTGTTCTGGTGTTCGTGATTTTCATGGTCGCGTACATCAGCGGGTTGGATCTGGCGTTCATCAAGGGTGTCAACTGGCTGTTCGGCTAGCTGAACAACGCCGACGCCGGTAGCCGATCCCGGGGCGGACACGGGTGGAAGCGATTTCGCCGCGCGCCCGGCCCCGGCACGCAGAGGATGTACGTGACGACACAGGAAGCGAGTGCCCCAGTGAGCACCCCGGAGAACGACACACACGACAAGTTCCCGGCCGACGACGCGGTGGCCGAGCCCACCGACTCCGTCGAGGAGTTCGCGACCGACGAGCCCGCGGTCGAGGAATCGGAGCCCGCTGAGCCCGCTGAGTCCGTCCCTGCCGCCCCCGTCGATGCCGAGCCCGCCGATCCGGTCGCCGAGATGAAGGCAGCGCTGCGGCGCGCCCCCGGCGAGTGGTACGTGATCCACTCCTACGCCGGCTACGAGAACAAGGTGAAGGCCAACCTCGAGACCCGCGTGCAGAACCTGGACCTGGAGGACTACATCTTCCAGGTCGAGGTGCCCACCGAAGAGGTCACCGAGATCAAGAACGGGCAGCGCAAGCACGTCAACCGCAAGGTGCTGCCCGGTTACATCCTGGTCCGCATGGAGCTCAACGACGAGTCGTGGGGCGCGGTGCGCAACACTCCCGGCGTCACCGGCTTCGTCGGCGCCACCTCCCGTCCGTCGCCGCTGTCCATCGACGACGTGGTGAAGTTCCTCGTGCCTGCCGCCCAGCAGCAGAAGAAGCCCGCAGCCGCGGCCGCGTCGGCGGCCGCCGAGTCCGCGGGTGGCGAGGTCGCGCCGAAGCCGGTCATCGAGGTCGACTTCGAGGTCGGCGAGTCGGTGACCGTCATGGACGGCCCCTTCGCGACGTTGCCCGCCAGCATCTCCGAGGTCAACGCCGAACAGCAGAAGCTCAAGGTGCTCGTGTCGATCTTCGGCCGCGAGACCCCGGTCGAGCTGGCGTTCACCCAGGTCGCGAAGATCTAGATCCGTTCCGTCGACGACGGGATGAATCGGCCCGCGCGGCGGGTTGATTCACAGACTTGCAAAGAGCAAGGACACCAAACACCTAGGAAAGAAAGATGCCCCCCAAGAAGAAGAAGCTCGCCGGGATCATCAAGCTTCAGATCCAGGCCGGCCAGGCGAACCCGGCCCCTCCGGTCGGCCCCGCGCTCGGTCAGCACGGCGTCAACATCATGGAGTTCTGCAAGGCGTACAACGCCGCGACCGAGTCGCAGCGTGGCAACGTCATCCCGGTCGAGATCTCGGTGTACGAGGACCGGTCGTTCGACTTCAAGCTGAAGACCCCGCCCGCCGCCAAGCTGCTGCTCAAGGCCGCAGGCGTGCAGAAGGGCTCGGCGGAGCCGCACCGCAACAAGGTCGCCAAGGTGACCATGGACCAGGTGCGCGAGATCGCCAAGACCAAGCAGGAAGATCTGAACGCCAACGACATCGAGCAGGCGGCCAAGATCATCGCGGGTACCGCGCGTTCGATGGGTATCACCGTCGAAGGCTGAGCGGAATCGCTCCCCGGTGGGAGGGCCGGCCAGGCCCGATAACCACGTCTGAACTACCAACACAGCGGCGCGAGCGACGGGCTCGCCAGGCGGAAGCCTGCGTGACCACGCAGAGTCCCGGGAGCGCCGCGGATCGAACAGGACAGAGAATCATGGCAAAACGAAGCAAGGCGTACCTCGCCGCGGCCGAGAAGGTCGATCGCACCCAGCTCTACTCCCCGCTGGCCGCCGCGCGCCTGGCGAAGGAGACCGCGAGCACCAAGACCGACGCGACCGTCGAGGTCGCCGTGCGTCTCGGTGTGGATCCCCGTAAGGCCGACCAGATGGTCCGCGGCACGGTCAACCTGCCGCACGGCACCGGTAAGACCGCCCGTGTCATCGTCTTCGCCGCGGGCGAGAAGGCCGCCGAGGCCGAGGCCGCGGGCGCGGATGCCGTCGGCGCCGAGGACCTGATCGAGCGGATCCAGGGCGGCTGGCTGGACTTCGACGCCGCGATCGCCACCCCGGACCAGATGGCCAAGGTCGGCCGGATCGCGCGTGTTCTCGGCCCGCGCGGCCTGATGCCGAACCCGAAGACGGGCACGGTCACCACCGATGTGACCAAGGCCGTCAACGACATCAAGGGCGGCAAGATCAACTTCCGCGTCGACAAGCAGGCCAACCTGCACTTCGTCATCGGTAAGGCGTCCTTCGACGATGCCAAGCTGGTGGAGAACTACGGCGCCGCGCTGGACGAGATCCTGCGTGCCAAGCCGTCGACCGCCAAGGGCCGCTACGTCAAGAAGGTGACGGTCTCGACGAACACCGGACCGGGCATCCCGGTGGACCCGAACCGCACCCGCAACCTCCTCGACGAGGACGCGTAAACAGCGGCTGAGCCGACCGCGATGGCGGGAACGCGTAATGCGTTCCCGCCATCGCGCGTTTGCGGACTAATCCGCCCGGCGGGGTGGTTGGGTTCGATGTGACCGTCGTTCTTCTGATCTCCGGCAGCACTCGCGCCGCCTCCACCAATTCCGCCGCACTGCGGACCGCCTCGGCCATCGCCCCGGACGGCGTCGAAACCGTCTGGTATGACGGTCTCGCGGACTTGCCCGCCTTCAACCCGGACGACGATGGCACCGCTCATTCATCGGTCGTCGCGCTGCGCGAACACCTTTCGCGTGCCGACGCTGTGCTGTTCTGCACTCCCGAATACGCGGGCACCTTGCCGGGCAGCCTGAAGAATCTGCTGGACTGGACCGTCGGGACCGGTGATCTCTATCGCAAGCCGGTCGCCTGGATCACCGTGGCGGCCCCCGGGCGTGGTGACGGCGCGACCGCGACGCTGCGCAGCGTGCTCGGCTATGTCGGGGCCGAGATCGATCCGGATGTGTGCTGGCGGCTGCCCGTGCTGCGCGAGGGCGTGGGCCCGGACGGGCTGATCGCCGACCCCGAATTCCGGTCCGGCGCCGTGGCCGCGCTGCGTGGGCTCGCCCGGTTCGCGCAGAACGCGACGCCGTGAGAAAAGTCACCAGCGGGGGCGGAGCGGCTGCCATCGAACGGGCGCGGCGAAAAGGCGTGTCGTAGCACAACGATTCAACGGCCGACAGGTTTCGGTCAGACGTCCTGCCGGGGCCCGTTTTGGCAGATGGGAACCTGTCCGGGTACATTGGACATCAGTTATCGACGAGTTCGATCGCTACCCAATCCGTTCTACCGAAGACCGTTGGTCGCCGATCCCGCATGGGTTCGGTCGAAGGTCCGGCGACATTGCCGGCGGCCCACGCAGGGAGAGCCGAGGCTGGGAATTGATCCGGGTACGTCCCGGCTCGGTTTTCTGTTGCGCCCCGGAACGCTCTGCGTTCGGGGCGTTTGTTTTGTCGCCGGCCCCTGATCGGTAGTTCGCGTATACGAACCGACCAATCAGAGAGGAGGCGAAGTATGGCAAAACCCGAGAAGGTCACCGCGGTCGAGGAGATCGCGGAGCAGTTCAAGAGCTCGACGGCCACCGTCGTCACGGAATACCGTGGCCTGTCGGTCGGCAAGCTCACCGAGCTGCGGCGCGCGCTCGGCGCCGACGCCACGTACTCCGTCGCCAAGAACACCCTGGTCAAGCGTGCCGCTGCCGAGGCGGGCGTGGAAGGTCTCGACGAACTGTTCGTCGGGCCGACCGCGATCACCTTCATCACCGGTGAGCCGGTCAACGCGGCCAAGGCCCTGAAGACCTTCGCGAAGGACAACAAGGCGCTCATCATCAAGGGCGGCTACATGGACGGCGCGCCGCTGTCCGTGTCCGAGGTCGAGCGGATCGCCGACCTGGAGACCCGCGAGGTGCTGCTGGCCAAGCTGGCGGGCGCGCTCAAGGGCAACCTCGCAAAGGCCGCCGGTCTGTTCAACGCTCCCGCTTCGCAGGTGGCCCGCCTGGCCGCCGCGCTGCAGGAGAAGAAGCAGGCCGAAGAAGGCGGATCCGCCGCCGAGTAATGCCGTGCGGCACGACTCGCCCGCTCAGACATCAACTACCGAAAGGAAACAACAATGGCCAACGTTGACGAACTGCTCGAGACCTTCGGCAACATGACCCTGCTCGAGCTGTCGGACTTCGTGAAGAAGTTCGAGGAGAAGTTCGAGGTCACCGCGGCTGCTCCGGTCGCCGTCGCCGCCGTCGGCGGTGCCGCCGCTCCGGCTGAGGCCGTCGAGGAGCAGGACGAGTTCGACGTCGTGCTCGAGGGTGCCGGCGACAAGAAGATCCAGGTCATCAAGGTGGTCCGCGAGATCGTCTCCGGCCTGGGCCTGAAGGAAGCCAAGGACCTGGTCGAGAGCGCCCCGAAGCCGATCCTGGAGAAGGTCGCCAAGGACGCCGCCGAGGCCGCCAAGGCGAAGCTGGAAGAGGCCGGCGCCAAGGTCTCGGTCAAGTAGTTCACGACCGGACACGCCGAACGGGCGATCCCCCGCGGGGGATCGCCCGTTCGCGTTTTTCCGGCAATCTCGCCGCTATCGCCGATACCGAAACTATTGCGGAGTTACTACGCAGTCAGGTTGGGGTGTGCCCGATCTGTCCCATGAGTTACAGTGACCGAACCCACTGTGACGTGACGCACCGCGATATCCGAGCGCGCGGTTCGCCGGTGGGCAGCTCGCTGAGAATTGTGGAGGTTGGCGTGGGCGTCGAGGTCAGGACCGAGAGTGTAACCAAGTCTTTCGGTTCCCAGCGAATTTGGCAGGACGTGTCTCTGACGTTGCCCTCGGGCGAGGTCAGCGCGCTGCTGGGCCCATCGGGTACCGGTAAGTCGGTGTTCCTGAAGTCGCTGATCGGACTTCTGCGCCCCGAGCGCGGCTCGATCTACATCGACGGCACCGATATCACCACCTGCTCCAACAAAGAGCTCTACGAGATCCGCAAGCTCTTCGGCGTGCTGTTCCAGGACGGCGCGCTGTTCGGCTCGATGAATCTGTTCGACAACGTGGCCTTCCCGCTGCGCGAGCACACCAAGAAGAGCGAATCCGAGATCAAGAAGATCGTCATGGAGAAGCTGGAGCTCACCGGTCTGCTCGGGGCCGAGGGCAAGCTGCCCGGCGAGATCTCCGGTGGTATGCGCAAGCGTGCCGGGCTGGCCCGCGCCCTGGTACTGGATCCGCAGATCATCCTCGTCGACGAGCCCGACTCGGGTCTGGACCCGGTGCGCACCTCGTATCTGAGTCAGCTGCTGATCGACATCAACGCCCAGATCGACGCCACCATCCTGATCGTCACGCACAACATCAATCTGGCGCGCACCGTGCCGGACAACATCGGCATGCTCTTCCGCCGCCAGCTGGTCATGTTCGGCCCGCGCGAGGTGCTGCTCACCTCGGACGAGCCGGTGGTCAAGCAGTTCCTCAACGGCCGCATGATCGGCCCGATCGGTATGTCGGAGGAGAAGGACGAGGCGCAGATGGCGCGCGAGCAGGCGCTCGTGGACGCCGGGCACCACCACGGCGGCGCCGAGGAGGTCGAGGGCATCATCCCGCAGATGCGCGCCACCCCGGGAATGCCGGTGCGCCAGGGCGTGCTTCGCCGCAAGGAACGTGTGCGCGAAATCATGCACACGCTGCCGCATGCGGCCCAGGTCGCGATCCGCGAATCACTTGCGGAGAACGACGATACGCAGGTGATGGCGTACAACGGCGGCGACCTGGCTAATTATCAGGGCGGCTCGTACGACACCACCGTGCGACACAACACAACTAACGGGTAACATCTGCGATCGTGAATTCGACCCTGGCGCGATTGCGAACTCCCCTGGAGTCGGGGTTTGCCCAGGCCGGCAATATCTTTGCGCTGCTCATCGACGTTTTGCGGAAGACATTCCGTCGCCCCTTCGAGTGGCGGGAGTTCATCGAGCAATCGTGGTTCATCGCGAGTGTCTCGATCCTGCCCAGCGCGCTGGTCGCGATTCCGTTCGGCGCGGTCGTGGCACTGCAGACCGGTTCGCTGATCAAGCAGCTCGGCGCGGAATCGTTCACCGGCGCGACCAGTGTGCTGGCAACCGTCCAGCAGGCGGCTCCCGTCGTGACGGCCCTGATCATCGCGGGCGCGGCCGGGTCGGCGGTGGCCGCCGATCTCGGCTCGCGCACCATCCGCGAGGAGATCGACGCGATGGAAGTGCTCGGCATCGATCCGGTGCGCAAGCTGGTGGTGCCGCGCGTGCTCGGCATGATGCTGGTCGCGCTGCTGCTCAACGGCCTGGTCTCGGTGGTCGGCATCGCGGGCGGGTACTTCTTCAACGTGCTGCTGCAAGGCGGCACCCCCGGCGCCTACCTGGCGTCGTTCTCCGCGCTCGCCCAGTTGCCGGACCTGTGGATCGGCGAGATCAAGGCGGCGGTGTTCGGTCTGCTCGCCGGCGTCATCGCCGCGTACAAGGGGCTGCATCCCAAGGGGGGCCCGAAAGGAGTCGGTGACGCGGTGAACCAATCCGTGGTGATCACGTTCATGGTGCTGTTCTTCGTGAATCTCATCCTGACCCTGGTGTACCTACAGGTCGTTCCGGCCAAGGGCGCCTGACCGATGGCCACGTCGTACCGAACCCCGGTCGCCAAGTCCATGCGCCGGGTGGGTGAAATCGCTCGGATCCCGCTCAACGTCATCGATCGCGCGGGCGAGCAGATGTCGTTCTACACGCGGGCCGTCGCGTGGATCCCGCGGACCGCGGTGCACTACCGCAAGGAAGTCATGCGGCTGCTGGCCGAGGTCACCTTCGGCACCGGAGCGCTCGCGGTGATCGGCGGCACCATCGGCGTCATCGTGTTCATGTCCGGCTCCGTCGGCGTCGTCGTCGGTCTGCAGGGCTTCAAGGCCCTCGACGCGCTGGGCAGCTCGGTGCTCACCGGCTTCCTCACCGCCTACATCAATACCCGTGAGATCGCGCCACTGGTCGCCGCGCTCGCCCTGTCCGCAACGGTCGGTTGTGGTTTCACCGCGCAGCTGGGGGCCATGCGGATCTCGGAGGAGATCGACGCGCTCGAGGTGATGGCGGTGCCGGGTGTGCCGTTCCTGGTGACCAGCCGGGTGATCGCCGGATTCCTCGCGGTGATACCGCTCTACATCGTCGGGCTGCTCGGCACGTTCCTGGCGTCGCGGGCGATCAGCATCTGGTTCAACGGCCAATCCAGCGGGTCCTACGACCACTACTTCAGTTTGTTCCTGCCACCCGAGGATGTGCTCTATTCGTTCCTCAAGGTGCTGGTCTTCGCCTTCGTGATCATCATGGTGCACTGCTACTACGGGTTCCACGCCACCGGCGGGCCCGCGGGCGTCGGCGTCGCGGTCGGCCGCGCGGTCCGCGCCGCGATCGTCCTGGTGAATGTGCTCGACTTCTTCCTCAGCCTCGCGATCTGGGGCACCACCACCACGGTGCGGGTGGCCGGATGAGCCGCACGCAGGCCTGGCGCTCGACCGCGAAGCTACGCATCCGAGTGCTGGGGATCGCCTTCTTCGTCGTGGTCGCGTTGTTTCTGTGGACCACCGTCGCGATCTACAACAAGCAGTTCGTGCGGACCGTGCACGTCGACCTGATCACCGACAGCGTGGGCAACGCGCTGACCCGCAACGCCGACGTGAAGGTGCGCGGCATCACCGTCGGCGAGGTGCGCTCGAGCAGTTCCGAGGGCGGCGAGGTGACCTTGGACCTGGCCATCAACCCCGACAAGGCGCAGCAGATCCCGGCCAACGCGACCGCGCGCCTGCTGCCCAAGACGCTGTTCGGCGAACGCTATGTGGACCTGGTGATCCCGGAGAACCCGAGCCCCCAGCATCTGACCGACGGGCTGACGCTGCGCCAAGACGTCAGCGGCAATGCCATCGAGCTGAGCAAACTGCTCGATGACCTGCTCCCGCTGCTGCAATCCATCCCGCCGCAGGATCTCGCGGCCACCCTCGGCGCACTGTCGCAGGCGCTGGCCGGTCAGGGCTCCGCGCTCGGCGAGACCGTGGACAAGCTGGACGACGCCTTCCGCCAGGTCAATGTGGTGCTGCCGGACCTGCAGGCGGATCTGCGCAGCTTCGCGGAGGTGGCGGCCACCTATTCCGACGCGGCCCCGCAGCTGATCCAGGCACTGGACAACCTGCGCACCACCAACGCCACGATCGTGCAGCGGCGCACCGACATCGACGTCCTCTACGCGACGCTGACGCCGACCGCGGCCACCACCACCGATTTCCTGATCGCCAACCGCGACAACATCATCGACGTGGCCGCCGATTCCCGCCCCGCGCTCGAGCAGCTGGCCTACTACTCGCCGAACTACGCCTGTTCGCTGGCGAACTTCGCGCAGCTCAAGCCGCGCATCGACCGGATCTTCGGCAAAGGCACCGACCTGCCGGGCTCGCGGGTGACCATCGAACTCACCAACACCCGCGGCAAGTACCTGCCCAACCAGGACGAACCGCGCTGGCTGGACCCCAGGGGACCGTGGTGCATCCCCGAGATGCCGTTGGGCGTCGACCCCGGCCAGTACACCGGCGGCCCGAACAACGACGGCTCCTACGCCGTCCCTAGCCGCAACCCCGGTGACCAGCAGATCGGAAATCTGGAACCGCCGCAGTTCGGCGTCCACCCGGCGAGCAAGATGCCGACCATCGCAGGTTCGCCCATGGAGCAGCAGTCGCTCGGCGCGATCTACGGTGCGGCCAATGGCGTCGCTCCGGATCAGGTGCCCGGCTGGGTGACCCGGGCCGGCGCGCCCGCGTTCCGCGGAAGCGAGGTGAGCGTGCGATGAAGCAGCATCTGCGCGGCCTGGGCGCCCCGCTGACCAAGTTGGTCATCTTCGTCGTGGTGACCCTGTTCGTGACGGTCATGCTCGCGCTGTCCATCGCCAATTACAGCGGCGGCGGCACCGGGTTCAAGGCCCGGTTCACCGACGTCACCGCGCTCAATCCCGGCGACGAGGTCCGCATCGCGGGTGTCCGGGTCGGCAAGGTCACCGACGTCTCGATCGTGGACAAGCGCCTGGCCGAGGTGAAGTTCGAGCTCACCGACCGGGATTGGCTGCCCGCCTCGACCACCGCCACGATCAAGTACCGCAACCTGGTCGGCCAGCGCTACATCGCGCTGGAGCAGGGAACCGGCGAGCAGGGCCGCAAGCTGAACGAGGGCGGTACCATCCCGCTCGAGAACACCAGGCCCGCGCTGAACCTGACCACGCTGTTCAACGGCTTCCGGCCGCTGTTCCGCACACTGACCGCCGACGATGTCAACAAGCTGTCGTTCGAGATCATCCAGGTCTTCCAGGGCGAGCAGGGCACCATCCGCGATCTGGTCGCGACCACGGCGAACCTGACCAACAAGATCGCAGACAAGGACGCGGTGATCGGTGAGCTGACCCGCAATCTGACCGCCGTGCTGGACACCGTCAACCAGCGCGACGACCAGTTCGACCAGTTGATCGTGAACACCGAGGCGCTGATCAGCGGCCTGAACGCCGAGCGCGACACGATCGGGCGCTCGGTGACCTCGCTCGCCGACCTGACCTCGGCGACGTCGGACCTGCTCGTCCCGGTGCGCCCGACGCTGCAAGGGTCGATCGCGGGCCTGAGCCAATTGACCGGCACGCTCGACGAGCGCCAGGACGAGGTGAACGAAGCGCTGTACAACCTGCCGCTGAAGATGGAGAAGCTCGGCCGCGCCGCCAGCTACGGCTCCTGGTTCCAGTTCTATCTGTGCGGCATCGACATCGTCGTCGGACCGGGCGCCGTCGACGCGCCGCAGCTCAACCTGCCCGCAGGCATGCCGACGATCAATCAGCCGCTGTACACCAACGCCGCGCCGCGCTGCCATGGGAAGGCTCGCTGATGGACGACCGCATTCTGCTCGGCAAGCGCAGCCCGGCGTTCCTGGGCGCGCTCGGCATCGCCGTCGTGCTGTTGGTGACGGTGTCGGCCTTCTTCCTGGATCGGTTGCCGATCATCGGGGCGGGGACGAAGTACACCGCGGAATTCAGCGAGGCGGCGGGCCTGAAGAAGGGCAACGAAGTCCGGGTGGCGGGCGTCAAGGTGGGCTCGGTGTCCGATGTCCGGCTCGACGGGGACCGCGTGCTCGTGGACTTCCGAACCAAGGACACCTGGATCGGCAACGAGACCACCGCGTCCATCCAGATCAAGACGCTACTCGGGCAGAAGTACCTCGCGCTCGACCCGAGGGGCTCGAAGCCGGCTACGCCGAGTTCGCGGATCCCGCTCTCGCGCACTGTCTCCCCGTACGACGTGGTGGACGCCTTCACCGACGCAGCGCGCACCATCGACCAGATCGACACCGCGCAGCTGGCCAAGAGCATGCAAGTGCTGTCGGAGGCGTTCGAGACGACGCCGCCGGAGATCCGCGGGTCCATCGACGGTGTCGCCCGGCTGTCGGAGACGCTGGCCAAACGCGATCAGGAGCTGAAGAAGCTTTTCGCCGCGACCAGGCAGACCACCCAGATCCTCGCCGATCGCAACGCCGAATTCGAGCGGCTGCTGGCCAACGGCGGTCAGCTGCTGGCCGAGCTGAACATCCGGCAGCAGTCGATCAAGCAGTTGCTGGTCGGCGCGCAGACGGTGTCGACCGAACTGAGCGCCCTCGTGCACGACAACGAGGAGCAGATCGGCCCGGCGCTGAAGAATTTGCGCGCCGCGATAGATCTGCTCAACTCCAACCAGCAGAACGTCTCCAAGACGTTGGAGCTCGCGGCGCCGTTCTACAGCCTCTATGCCAACGTGCTCGGCACCGGACGCTGGTTCGACGCGGTGATCGTCAACGTGCTGCCGCCCGCCCTGCCCGACATCCCCGGCTACCGTCAGCCGATCCGCACTCTGGGAGGTAACTGACGTGGCGGACAACTGGCGTAGCGATCCGGTCGGTGCGGTGCGCGGTTCCAGCCGCGGCGCCAAGGTGGGCATCGCGCTGATCCTCGTCCTCGCCGTGCTGGTCGCGGTGGTGCTGTGGTGGCTGTTCAACCGGCTGACCACCACCAAGATCACCGCTTACTTCGATCGCTCGGTCGGCATCTACGAGGGCTCGGACGTCCGTATTCTCGGCGTGCCGGTCGGTTCGGTGGATTCGGTGGAGCCGCAGGGCGATCAGGTCAAGATCGTGATGAGCGTGGACCGCAAGTTCGACGTGCCCGCGGGCGCGCGGGCCGCGCAGATCACGCCCTCCATCGTGTCGGACCGCTACATCCAGCTCACCCCCGCCTACACCGGTGGCCCGAAAATGGCGCGCGACGCGACCATTCCGCGCGAGCGCACGGCCACGCCCGTCGAGGTGGATCAGCTGTACAAGAGCATCACCGAACTCTCCGAGGCGCTGGGCCCCAACGGCGCCAACGCCGACGGGGCGGTGAACGACCTGGTGCGCACCGGCGCGGCGAACCTGGCGGGCAACGGCGAGGCGCTGGCCAACAGCCTCACCCAGTTGTCCCGGGCGGCCCGCTATCTGTCGGACGCGCGTGGCGACATCTTCGACACGGTCAAAAACCTGCAGGCCTTCATCACCATGCTGGCGCAGAACGACCAGCAGGTGCGGCAATTCAACACGCAGCTGGCCGACCTGTCGACGTTCCTCGCCGACGAGCGGCAGGATCTCGGCGCGGCACTGAATCTGCTGTCGATCGCACTGGGCGACGTCGCGCGCTTCATCGACGACAACCGGGGCTTGATCGCGAGCAATGCCGAAGGGCTGATCCAGCTCACCAAGACGCTGTCCGATCAGCGCGACGACGTGGCGGCCCTGCTGCCGGTCCTGCCGGTGGCGTTGAGCAACCTGATCAACGTGCACAATGCCGAATCGGGCACCCTCGACATGCGCGCGAACTTCCCTGAGACCCAGGACCCGTTCGGCGCGGTGTGCAAGATGCTGGACCTGTCCAAACTGATGCCCGGCGATCCCAAGTTCGAGGCGCTCGGCAAGCAGATGCGGCCGATCCTGGACCACTGCAAGGAGATCACCGACCAGATCACCGCCGGGGTGCAGACTCCGACGCTGAACCTGCCGTTCGGCATCCTCAGCGGCGAGAACCAGCAGCGTGACCCGGTGCCGGGCACCGTGCCCGGCACGCCGTCGGACCGGCTTCCGCCGTCGCAGGGAGGGGAGCGATGAGCATTCGAATCCGTTCCGTCGCACGCGGTCTCGGCGCGGCGCTGGCGCTCGGCCTGTCCGCGACGCTGGTCACCTCGTGTGCCTCCGACGGCATCTACAGCGTGCCGCTGCCCGGTGGTGCCGACGTGGGCGAGCACCCGATGCACATCGACATCCAGTTCGACGACGTCCTCGATCTGGTCCCGCAGTCGGCGGTCAAGGTCGAGGGCGTGCCGGTGGGCCGGGTCGAGAAGATCAGCATCGGCAAGGATCAGTGGACCGCCACCGTGCGCACCTTGGTCAACTCGTCGGTGAGCCTGCCCGCGAACGCGCACGCCGAGGTCCGGCAGTCGAACCTGCTCGGCGAGAAGTTCATCGAGCTGTCCCGGCCCTCGGCCGATCCGGAACCCGGCAGGCTGGCCGACGGCTCGGTGATCCCGGTCGACCGCACCCGGCACGCCACTGAGGTCGAACAGGTGCTCGGCGCGCTGTCGCTGCTGCTCAACGGCGGCGGCGTCGCGCAGTTGCAGCCGATCGTCACCGAACTGAACAAGACCCTGGGCGGACGGGAAGATCGGGTGCGCTCGCTGATCGAGCAGGCGAACACGCTGATCGGCGGCCTGAACCAGCAGGTGGACGACATCACTCGCGCGCTCGACGGCCTCGACGTGCTCAGCAGCCGGGTGAGCAGGCAGACCGATCAGATCGGCAAGATCCTCGACCAGCTGCCCCAGGGCATCAAGATCCTGGAGGAGCAGCGCCCGCAACTGGTCGCCCTGTTGGCCCAGCTGGACCGGCTCGGTCAGGCGGGCTTCGATGTGCTCAACACCTCGAAGGACGACCTGATCCGAGACCTCACCTCGCTGCGGCCGACATTGCAGGAGCTGGGGCGTGCCGCGCCGGATCTGGTCGCGGCGGTGCCGCTGATCCCGACCTATCCGTTCCCCGACTCGGCGCTGGAGAGCACCTTCGGCGGCAGCGTGAACACGTGGTTGTCGGTGGATCAGCAGATCGGCGTCACGCTCAGCAATCTCGGTGTGGGCAAACCCGATCCGGTGTACATCCCGCCGGTCGGTCCGCCCGTGCCGGTGAACCCGACCAATCCGTATTACAACGGCAACGGCCCACGTCCGGGCTGGCCCACTGTGTCGATCCTGCCGCTGCCGCCGCTGATGGCGCAGCCGCCAGCACCCGGCGTGCCCGGTCCGGTCGGGGCGATCCTCGAGCAACTCGGCGTAGGGAGTGGTCCGCGATGACCCGTCTGGTGCGGTGGCAGCTCATCGCGTTCGTGGTGATCGCCGTGCTCGGCGTCGTGTACGTCGGCGGCCGGTACATTCGGCTCGACCACATGTTCGGGCTCAACGAGTACACGGTGAAGCTGCGGGCGGCGCAGACCGGCGGCATCTACAAGGGCGCCGAGGTGACCTATCGCGGCGTCCCGGTGGGCCGGGTCGGTGAGCTGGAACTCACCGGCGAGGGCGTCGTGATGAATCTCGTCATCGACACGAGTTCGCCGAAGATCCCGGCGTCGGCGAAAGCCGTGGTGGCCAACCGGTCGGCGATCGGTGAGCAGTACGTCGACCTGCAGCCCGACTCGGACGCGGGCCCGTACCTGCGCGACAACTCCGTGATCACCTCGGCGACCCTGCCGGTGCCGGTCGAGGAGCTGGTGTCCAGCGTGGACACCTTCGCGCACTCGGTGGACCTGAACGCGCTCAACACGACGGTCCGCGAACTGGGTAAAGCGTTCGACGGCAAGGGCGATGACCTGCAGGTGCTGATCGACTCGCTGAACAAATTCACCGAGACCTTCCACGCGACGCTGCCGCAGACCATTCAGCTGGTCCGCGACGGCCGCATCGCCCTCGGCACGCAGGCCGAGCAGTCCTCGCAGATCCGCGAGTTCAGCGACGGCCTGGACAAGCTCACCGCCCAGTTGCGCTCCAGCGACCCCGACGTACGCAGGCTCATCGGCACCGGAACCGACGCGGGTGAGCAGCTCGGCGCGCTGATCGACGAGAGCGGGGGCTCGCTCACCCAGGACCTGGCCAACCTGCGGCTGCTGCTGCAGGCGATCTCGCCGAAGTTCTACGCGATCAAGCCGTTGCTGCAGATGCTTCCGCAGCTGTCGATCGGCGGCTCATCCACCGCGCCCGGCGACGGGACCAGCCACTTCGGCCTGGTGCTCGAGGTCAACAACCCACCCACCTGTACCGTGGGCTACGAGGGCACGTATCGGATTCTCGAACAGATGAAGGCGCAGAACCCGGACTTCGACGACACGCGCGACGAGTTCCCCTTCAACAAAGACGCCAAATGTCTTGTGCCGTTCGGTAATCCGACCGCCGTCCGGGGTGGCGCGCGAGCCGAATACGCCGATCCGGCCATCGTCCAGCCCTGGGATTCCAACCCCAAAACTGATCCGGAAAAGCTGAACCTGACTCCGGCCGCCGTACAACTGTCGACCCTGCTGGGGGTCACGCCGAAGCGGTGACCAGGAGCAATGACGTTAGGGTGTCTCGCGTGAGTAACTGCAGCGAGCGAACCAGGGCCACCCGGCCCTGGAGCGCGACCGAGCCGATCGACGGCGAGGCGATGTCGTGACCGCCGATCCGACCAAGCGGTCCGATTCGACGTCGCAGGACACGCCGGACACCGCGACGACAGCGGTGGACACGTCCGCCCCCTCCGCGAAGCCGGATACGAGCGATCGGAAGTCTGCCGAACAGACCGGCGGCGCGTCCGAGCATCCGGTCGGCGCGTCCACGCTCGGCCGGGTGGCCATGGTCTGCTCCGCCGTGGTGCTCGTGATCGCGTTGGCCGGCGCCGCGTGGTTCGGCGCGGGCTGGGTGCGGGCCGCGCTCACCGACGGCCCGCGCGCGGACGCCCGCGACACCGCGCTGGACGCCGCACGCCAAGCCGCGCTCAACATGACCTCGATGAACCTGGACGACGTGCCCGGCTCGCTGGCGCTGGCCAGGTCGTCGATGACCGGCGCGCTGCTGGACTCGGCCACGAAGAACAAGGACCAGGCGGAGAAGCTGGCCCAGCAGAGCGGGGTCGCGATGAATTCGAAGGTGCTCGGCGCCGCGCTCACCTCGCTCAACAGCGAGGAGGACAAGGCATCGGCGCTGGTCGTGCTGCAGGTCACCGAGAACGGCAAGGACAAGCCCGCCGCCGACTACCGCTACACCTGGACCGTCGACGTGGCCAAGGACGGCGACGTCTGGAAGGCCGAGCAGATCTCCTCGCTCAGCCAGCCGGTGTTGCTGAGCGGCGGTCCCGCCGCGCAGACGTCCGCACCGGCGGGCGATCAGCCGCCCGCCGCGCCGAAGCCGGGATCGTAGGAGTACACCCATGACGTCTCGCCGACCGGTCAACCGGGTCACCTCCAAGCGCAGGCCCACCACCGAAACGGCGCGCGCCGTGTCCGCGCGGCCCGCAGCGGCCCGCAAACCGCGCGTGGCGGGCGTTTCCCGCGCCACCGCGGAACAGGACACCCTCCGCGCCGAACAGCGGCCTGTGGCCGCGCGCGGTTCCTCGTGGTGGCGCGAGCTCGCGTCGCGCGGGAAAGGCCGTCCGCAGCGGCGGCCTGCCGGGCGTGCGCGCTGGGGCGTCATCGCGGCCATGCTGATCGCCGCGGTCCTACTGGGCGGTTTCGCGTGGCTCGCCGCGCAACAGCCCGGGGTGAACACGTCGAATCAGGCGTATGTGGACAACGAGGCCACCCAGGAGGTGCGGGCGGCCGCCGACAACGCCCTGCGGACCGTCTACGCCTATGACGTGAAGAACATCGACGGCTACCGGGACACCGCGAAGCAGGTGCTCACCGGAAAGATGCTCGCCGATCTGGACAAGTACGCCGCCACCACGATTTCAGCCGTCAAACAGGCACAGACCAGTGCCGACGCGAAAGCCGACCCGATTGCTGTGACGTTGCTCACTGATGATCGCGCGGAGCTGATCGTCAACTTGGTGGTGAGCGCCACCAAGGACGGCGTGGCGCAGCAGAGCGTCGCCGGACCCGTGGTCCTGCACATGCAGAAGGTGGACGGACGCTGGCTGGCCAGCGACATCGTGGACCAGTAACGGCTGCCGCAGCGGCCGGGATGACGCAGCGCGGCAGGCGATCTCGACGGCGCTCGGACCGGGCCTGCCACTTGACGAGTTTCGCCCGAACCGTCACGCTATTCACAACAGCGGCAGCTGTCACAGTGGCTTCCAGCGCACCGCGGCTCACGACGCAGCCAGCGAATTCGGCCCGGCGCGCCAGCCATGCGGACGATCACACGGGTGGTACTTTGACACCCCCGTGTACTTGGGTGTAGGTTTGGACGTTGCGCTGGCTGCCTCCTGTCCATACCTCGAATCGCACTCGTGAGTTCACCCTTCCGGTGTTACTTCCGTTGGTGCCTGTTTCGAGTTTCGTTCGGGTAGTAACCAGCGGAATTCGTAGCAGACAAGCGACGGTCGCGGACCACCACGCGACGCGCGTGAGGTGCTGGAAGGACGCATCTTGGCAGTCTCCACCCAGACCAAGGCAGTTGCCGGAATCCCCGGAGCCCCGTTGCGGGTGTCTTTCGCGAAGATCCGTGAACCCTTGGAGGTGCCCGGACTTCTCGATCTACAAACGGAATCGTTCGCCTGGTTGATCGGTTCGCCGGATTGGCGCGAACGCGCGGCCGCTCGCGGCGACGTCGGCCTAGTCGGTGGCCTCGAGGAGGTGCTCGAAGAGCTCTCGCCGATCGAGGACTTCTCCGGCTCCATGTCGCTGTCGTTC
>NZ_BDBB01000023.1 GCF_001612765.1 Nocardia arthritidis NBRC 100137 | reverse complement strand
GCCGCATCAGCAACCGCGCCGCCTCGGTCACCGAACCGGTGAGCGACGGGTACACCGAGAAGGTCTGGGCCAGGTCGTTGACCGTCAGATTGTTCTGCACCGCAAGGGCGATCGGCAGGATCAGCTCCGAGGCGATCGGCGCGACGACGACGCCGCCGATCACCACGCCGGTCGCGGGACGGCAGAAGATCTTGACGAAACCGCGTCGCAGACTCGACATCTTGGCGCGCGGGTTCGTGTTCAGCGGCAACATCACCGTGCGCGCGGGAACCTCACCGTTGTCGATCGCGGTCTGGCTGACGCCCACGGTCGCGATCTCCGGCCGGGTGAACACCGCGGAAGCGACGGTCTTCAGGCGAATCGGGCTGACGCCCTCGCCGAGCGCGTGGTACATCGCGATGCGTCCCTGCATCGCGGCCACCGAGGCCAGCGGCAGCAGGCCGGTGCAGTCGCCCGCGGCATAGATGCCGGGCACCGAGGTGCGTGACACGCGGTCCACCCGCAGGTAACCACCGCGGTCGAGTTCGATGCCGACCCGCTCCAGCCCGAGGCCTCCGGTGTTGGGCGTCGAACCGACGGTCATCAGCGCGTGCGAGCCGGAAACGGTGCGCCCGTCGGAAAGCTTCACCACGATGCCGTCGGCGGTGCGCTCCACCGCGTCCGCGCGCGCGTGCTTGACCAGTTCGACGCCGCGCTCGGCGAGCGCGTCCTCCAGCACCAGCGCGGCGTCGGCGTCCTCGCCGGGCAGCACGCGGTCACGGCTGGAGACCAGCTTCACCCGCACACCCATCTCGGTGTAGGCGGAGACGAACTCCGCGCCCGTCACACCGGAACCGACGACCACCAGGGTCTCCGGCAACTCCTCCAGGTCGTAGAGCTGACGCCAGTTGAGGATGCGCTCACCGTCCGGTTCCGCGCCCGGCAACACGCGCGGGCTCGCGCCGGTGGCGATCAGCACGACCTCGGCCTCGATGGTCTGCTGCGCGCCGTCGGCCAGCTTGGCCAGCACCCGGTGCGCGGCCAGGCCGCCGCCGCGTTCGATCAGCTCGCCGTAGCCTGCCAGCACCGTCACCCCGACGGTCTGCAGCTTCGAGCGGATGTCGGAGGATTGCGCGAGCGCAAGCGCCTTCACGCGCGCGTTCACCTCGGTCAGCTGCACCTGCGCCTGATTCGGGTCCAGGGTGATGCCGAGATCGCGAGCGCGGCGCAGGTCGGTGCGCACGCCGGTCGAGGCGATGAAGGTTTTCGAGGGGACACAGTCCCACAGCACGCACGCCCCGCCGATCCCGTCGGAATCGATCAGCGTCACCGACGCTCCGTGCTGGGCCGCCACCAGAGCCGCCTCATAGCCGGCCGGACCGCCACCGATGATCGCGATGCGGGTCATTGATACCTCCGCTCGTGCTTCGCGCCGGGATCTCCGGCACGGGGTAAACGTTATCCGGCAACCACCTCGCACTATCGACCGCGTTACCGCTGCGCAACGGGCCCCCGCCGCGCGCCGCGCCGCAGGTGCGGCAATCGAACGCGCTCTGTGAAGGTTATTGGCTACCCTTTGCTGGTGCCGATCTATGCCGCTTACGGGTCCAACATGGACTCGACGCAGATGCTCGAGCGCTGTCCGCACTCCCCCATGTCCGGGACGGGCTGGTTGGAGGGCTGGCGGCTGACCTTTGCCGGTGACGACATCGGCTGGGAAGGGCCTCTCGCGACGGTCGTCGAGGATCCCGGTTCCCGGGTATTCGTCGTGCTCTACGACGTGTCCCCAGAGGACGAACAGCGGTTGGACCGGTGGGAGGGCTCGGACTTCGGTATCCACAGGAAGATCCGCCTGCGCGTCACCCGCAACGCCGACGGCGGGGAGCCCACGCTGGCCTGGCTCTACGTGCTGGACGCCTACGAGGGCGGTCTGCCCTCGGCACGCTATATCGGCGTGATCGCCGACGCCGCCGAAAAAGCGGGCGCGCCAGAGGATTACGTGCACGCCCTACGCACCCGTAACAGCCGCAACGTCGGCCCGGGCAACTTCGGCTGACCCGCGTCACACCACAGCGCCTGCGGCATGGCCGTACCTTCCGGGTCGGCCATGCCGCCGTCGCACTCCCATTGGGTGCGAGGCCATCGAGCGCCGTTCACGGCCCGGCTCGCGTCCGAGTGGGCTAAGCGCATGCGCCGCAGGCGCGAGTCTCGCCCGCTCGGACGCGAGCCGCCAAGGGGCCGCGAACACCCCAGCGCCGCGGGCGCTGGAAATCAGACAGAGCCCGCGTCGAGCACGAGATTGCTCAGCACCCGGACGCCGACCGCGAGCGCCCGCTCATCGATGTCGAAGGTCGGCTGGTGCAGATCCAGCTGTTCGCCCTCGCCGGACCAGACACCCAGGCGCGCCATCGCGCCCGGCACCTTCTCCAGGTACCAGGAGAAGTCCTCGCCGCCGCCGGACTGCGGGGTGTCGGCCAGCGCGTCGGGGCCCAGCGCGCGGATCGCGTCCTCGAAGATGCGGGTGGAATGCTCGTCGTTGACCACGGGGGGCACGCCGCGCCGGTAGTTCAGCTGGTAACGCACGCCGGTCGGGGCGAGCAGGCCGTCGACGATCTCCCGCACCATCGGCTCCAACAACGACCAGGTGCCGTGATCTCCGGTGCGGATGGTGCCGGTGAGCATGCCGGTCTGGGGAATGGCGTTGGGCGCCTTCCCGGCGCTCACCGCGCCCCACACCATCACGGTGCTGGTGCGCGGATCGATGCGCCGGCTGAGCAGGCCGGGCAGGCCGGTGATGACCGAGCCGATCGCGTAGACCAGGTCGCTGGTCAGGTGCGGACGGGAGGTGTGGCCACCCGGCGAGTCGAGCACCAGCTCGATGGTGTCGGCGGCGGAGGTGATCGCGCCCACGCGGATGCCGATCCGGCCCACCTCGAGGCGCGGGTCGCAGTGCAGCGCGAAGATCCGCTCCACGCCCGTCATCGCGCCGGTGGCGACCACATCGATCGCGCCGCCCGGCATGATCTCCTCGGCGGGCTGGAAGACCAGCCGCACGCCGACCGGCAGTTCCGGCGCCTCGGCCAAGGCCAATGCCGTGCCGAGCAGGATGGTGGTGTGCGCGTCGTGGCCGCACGCGTGCGACACGCCCGGCACTGTGGAGGCGAAGGGCAGTCCGGTGAACTCCTGCAGCGGCAGCGCGTCCATGTCGGCGCGCAGGCCGATGCGCGGGCCGTCCGGTCCGATATCACAGATCAAGCCGGTGCCGCCGGGCAGAACCTGCGGCGTCAGACCCGCCTTGGTCAGCCACGCCGAGACGAACTCGGTGGTGCCGAACTCGGTACGGGACAGTTCCGGATTGGCGTGGATGTGCCTGCGCCACTGGACGAGATCGACCGTGTGGTCGGCCAGCCACGACTCCACCGCTTCCCGCCCGGATCCCACGGTCTCCGACGCCGCGGAGCTGCCGGGGCCCTCCGCGGCCACGCGGACGCCCGCTGCCGGGCCCGTCGCCTGCGCCGCCGAACGGCCGGTTGTGCTCACCGAATGTCCTCCTGTCGTTGAACTAGCCGTTGCAACAACCTGTCTCTATGGATGTCATCGCGGGCGACGGCGATTGCGGTACGCGCGAGCGCGAGCGCACCGTCGAGGACCGCACGATCCGCCGAGGCGTTGACGCTGGCCGCGGCGAAGCCTGGCTGATGTGTCACCGCACCACCGGCATCGATGCCGATGACCGGGTGAATGCCCGGAATGACGTTGGTGACGTTCCCCATATCGGTGCTGCCCAGCGGCCGCTGCGCCTCGAACTCCGGAGCGAGCGGCACGCGTCCCAATCCGGTGAGCTGCTCGCGATAGGCCAGCAGTAGTTCCGGATCCGGGGTCAGCTCGGTATAGGTCGGCGCGAGCGTCCGGATTTCGTGGGTGCAGCCGGTCGCGAGGGCGCCCGCCTCGAAGCAAGCCGACGCTCGTCGCGTCAGATCGTCGAGGGATGCGGAGTCGACTGCGCGTAGGTAATACAGCAGTTCCGCACGTCCGGGCACGATGTTGGGAGCTACGCCACCGTCGCCGACTATACCGTGCAGTTGCTGGCCAGGCAGGAGGTGCTGCCGTAGCAAACCTAGGGCGACCTGCGCGACGGTCACCGCGTCGCCCGCGTTGCGGCCCTGCTCCGGGGCCGCGCTGGCGTGCGCCTCACGTCCGCGGAAAACCACCGACACGTCGGCCAGAGCCAGCGACCGGGCGCCGACGATGTCGAGCGGACCCGGGTGCACCATCATCGCCATCGCGACGTCGTCGAACACTCCGCGCTCCAGCATGAGCACCTTGCCGCCGCCGCTCTCCTCGGCGGGTGTGCCCAACACCAGCACGGTGAGATCCAGCGCGTCGGCGATCTCGGCGAGACCCAGCGCCGCGCCCACGGCGGCCGCGGCGATGATGTTGTGCCCGCAGGCGTGCCCGATCTCGGGCAGCGCGTCGTACTCCGCGCAGAGACCGACGGTCAGCGACCCGCTGCCATAGCGCGCGCGGAAGGCCGTCGGCAGGTCGGCGACGCCGTTCTCGATCTCGAAGCCGCGGCCGGCCAGCGGTGCGATGGTCTTGGCGACGCTGCGGGTCTCCTCGAACGCCAGCTCGGGTTCGTCGTGAATCGAGTGCGAGAGCCCGATCAATTCGGCGGCCGCCGCCCGGATGGCGGCGTCACTGCGAGCGACAGCGTCGACCTCGCGCACGGCGTTGCCGTCGTGCTGCGCTTCTCGGCGCCCGCTGCGCGATGGTGGCATGCAACACAGTCTCGCACTGTGTTGGTTTTCCAGCGCCTTCGGCGCTGGGTGTTCGCGGCCTCTTTATGGCTCGCGAACGGCGCATGCTCGATCTCGCTTCGCTCGAAACCGGAAACCGCTACCCGATAGTTCGCCGCGTGGCAGCGGCGGATGGCCGGACGAGTGCCGCATCGGACCTCGGTCGAGCGTAGGGGCGGAGACGGGCCGGGCCGTCGGCGGACGGCGGGTCAGCTCGCCGCGAACGCCAGGTTTTCCGGAGTGGTCGCGACGGCGAGGCCGGCCAGGGCCTTCGCGTGCAGGGCGCGCTTGATCACGGGGAGGTTGGGCTTGCGGTTGCTCGCCAGTGCCGCGGCCCGCTCGATCGCGGTGGAGAGCAACTCGGCGGCGTCGGCCTTGGCATCCGCGATGCCCGCGGCGATCGCCTCGTCGGCCGGGTACCGGTGGCCGGTGGTCATCGCCTGCACGCAGACCTGGTTGGACAGCCGCTCGGTGAGCAGGGCGTTCATCCCGATCGTGAAGGGCATGCCCAGGTGCACCTCGGGCAGGCAGTAGAAGCCGCGATCGGCGCGCATCACCCGGAAATCGTGCGAGGTGGCCAGCATCGCGCCCGCTCCGAAGGCGTGGCCGTTGATCGCCGCGACGGTCGGCAGCGGGAAGGCGAGCAGGCGGGTGTAGAGCGAGTGCACGCGGTCGAGGTAACCGTGCATCTTGTCCAGATTGCCGAACAGCCAATCGGTGTCCAGACCGTTGCTGAAGAACTTCCCGGTCGCGGTGGTCACCAGCGCGGCAGGCCCCTCGGAGCTCTCGACCTCGTCCAGCAGCCCGTGGAAGGCGTCGATCCAGTCCGGGTGAAAACGGTTCTCGCTGTCCGTCTGTCCCTCGGCGCCGAGGTAGACGACGAACACTTCCCCGTGGCGTTCCAGATACGGCATGCCGTGCAGCGTATCGGGCACCGGCCGCTACCCCTACTCGCGGGTAAGGGTCGAGTCGAACACCCCCTCCCTGCCCCACCGCACCCCAACTCCCGGCGAAGCGAACGCGAGCCACCAAGGGGCCGCGAACACGCCGCGCGAAGGCGCGGCATATCGAACACAGCTATGGTGACGATCATGCTTGCCGAACAGGCCGCCGAGGCGATCGCCGAACGTACGGGAGTGTCACGCCACCGGGTCGCGGTGGTGCTGGGGTCCGGCTGGCAGGACGCGGCCGCGGAGATCGGGGCGCCGCGGGCGTCGGTGCCGATGCCGGAGCTGCCCGGTTTCGGAACGCCTACCGCGCAGGGTCATGTCGGCGTGCTCCATTCCGTTCGGGTGGACGACAACGACGTGCTGCTGCTGATGGGCCGCCAGCATCTCTACGAGGGGTATCGGCCCGCCGATGTGGTGCATCCGGTATCGGCGGCAGTCGCGGCGGGCGCGGAGATCGTGGTGCTGACCAAT
The DNA here is from genome assembly GCF_001612765.1 of Nocardia arthritidis NBRC 100137. Taxonomy (GTDB): domain Bacteria; phylum Actinomycetota; class Actinomycetes; order Mycobacteriales; family Mycobacteriaceae; genus Nocardia; species Nocardia arthritidis. The sequence continues at coordinate 60,590 of NZ_BDBB01000023.1, read as the reverse complement.
GCCGCGGGCGGTATCCGGGCCGGCCTGCGGGTCGGTGAGCCGGTGCTGATCAGCGACCATCTCAACTTGACCGGTCGCACACCGCTGGCAGGCGCGACTTTCGTCGACCTGGTCGACGCCTGGGATCCGCAGTTGCGGGCGCTGGCCAGGGAGATCGATCCGAGCCTGACCGAGGGGGTCTACGCGGGCCTCACCGGGCCGCAGTACGAAACGCCCGCCGAGATCCGGATGCTGCGCACGATCGGCGCGGATCTGGTCGGCATGTCCACGGTGCTGGAAGCCATCGCCTGCCGCGCGCTCGGTGCGCGGCTGCTCGGTATCTCGCTGGTCACCAACCTGGCCGCCGGAGTCACCGGCGCGCATCTGTCCCATGCCGAGGTGCTCGCCGAGGGCCATGCCGCGGCCGCGCGCCTCGGCAAACTGCTGCGCGGCGTGCTGGAACGGGTGTAGATGCTGCGCTTCGGCACGGCGGGCCTGCGCGGGCCGCTGCGCGAGGGCCCGGACGGCATGAACGTCACCACCGTGAGCAGGGCGACCGCGGGAATCGTGGCGTGGCTGCGCGACCGCTGTCTCGGCGGCGGCACGGTGATCGTCGGCCGCGACGCCAGGCACGGTTCCGCCGAGTTCGCCACGGCGACCGCGGAGATCTTCGCCGCGGCGGGCTTTCCGGTGACGTTGCTGCCGCGTCCGCTGCCCACACCGGTGGTCGCGTACGCGGTGCGTGACCTGGGCGCGGTCGCGGGCGTGCAGATCACCGCCTCGCACAACCCGGCCACCGATAACGGCTACAAGGTCTATCTCGACGGCGGGTCACAGCTGATCGCCCCGGCCGACGCCGAGATCGAGCGGTGTATCGAGGCCGTGGCCGAGCCGATCGACCGCGTGCCGGTCGTCCCCGCCGACGACGACGTGGTCCAGCGCTATATACACCGCGTTGCCGAAATACCCGCCCGGATCGGTGGATCGGGCGAGCGGGCCGGCATCCGGATCGCCCTCACTCCGCTGCACGGCGTCGGCGGTGACCTCGCCGTCGAAGCGCTGCGCGCGGCGGGTTTTCCCGACGTCAACGTCGTCGAAGAGCAGTTCGCACCGGACCCCGACTTCCCGACCGTCGCGTTCCCGAACCCGGAGGAACCCGGCGCGGCCGACCTGCTGCTCGCGACGGCGGCCCGGGTCGGCGCCGACGTGGCGATCGCACTGGACCCCGACGCGGATCGGTGCGCGGTGGGCGTCCCACGGCCGGACGGTGCCTGGCGGATGCTGCGCGGCGACGAGACCGGCGTGCTCCTCGGTGACTGTGTGCTGCGCACCGCCCCGGACGATGCGCTGGTGGCGACGACGATCGTGTCATCACGTCTGCTGTCGAAGCTGGCTCCCGCGCGCGGTGGACGCTACGCGGAAACGCTCACCGGATTCAAGTGGCTGGCCCGCGCGGGCGACGGCTTGGTCTACGCCTACGAGGAGGCGATCGGCCACTGCGTCGACCCGGCGGCGGTCCGCGACAAGGACGGCATTTCCGCCGCCGTCCTGGTGGCCGACCTGGTGGCCCGGTTGAAGGCCGCGGGTCGCGACCTGAACGACGAACTCGACGACTACGCGGTCGAATTCGGCCTGCACGCAGGCGACCAGGTGTCGCTGCGGCTCGGCTCGGCCACCGACGCGGCCGCCGTGGTCGAGCGATTGCGGGCCGACCCGCCGCGCGAGATCGCGGGCGAGCCGGTCGAATACACCGATCTGCTTCGGGTCCGGGGCCGGATGCGGACCGATGCGCTGATCTTCGAGGGTGTTTCGTCCCGCGTGGTCGTCCGCCCTTCCGGTACCGAGCCGAAGCTCAAGTGCTACCTGGAGGTGGTCGAACCGGTGGGCTCGCGCGCCGGTCTTCCGGCCGCGCGAGCCGCTGCCCGCGAACGCCTTTCGGCATTGCGCGACTTCTGCCGGACCTTCTGACCGCGGCCCGGCGGAGGTTCAGCGCGGGCCGAATTGCCTGTCGCCCGCGTCGCCGAGACCGGGCACGATGTAGGCGTTCTCATTCAGTCCGGAGTCCACGACGGCGGTCACCAGCCGCACCGGCAGACCCGAGTCCTCTAGTGTCGCAACGCCTTCCGGTGCTGCGACGACGCACACGGCGGTGATGTCGGTGGCGCCGCGTGCCGCGAGCAACTGCAAGGTGTGCCGCATCGAACCGCCCGTGGCCAGCATCGGGTCCAGCACGAAGACCGGCAGACCGGCGAGATCGGCGGGCAACGACTCCATATAGGGCACCGGCAGGTGGGTGTCCTCGTCGCGAGCGAGACCGACGAACCCGATTCTGGCGTCCGGGATCAGCTCGGCGGCCGCGTCGATCATGCCGAGCCCGGCGCGCAATACCGGAACCAGCAGCGGCGGACGGGCCAGCCGGATGCCTTCGGTGGGAGCGACCGGCGTGGTGATCTCGAAGCGCTCGACCTCCGCGTCGCGCAGCGCCTCGTAGATCAGGATGCCGGTCAGATCACGCAGTGCGGCACGGAAAGCCGGATTGGGTGTTCGCTCGTCCCGCATCGTGGTGAGCAGGGCGGCGACGAGTGGATGGTCCACGGTGAGGGTGCGCATGAGGGAACGATAAAGTCGGTCACGGGTGCGCCGTCGGATGCCACCGGACTTTTTTTCCGAAGCGGCGGAACCGAACCGGAACAGCGCGCGTCGAACCAAGTGGATGACGTACTCTGCCTGGGAACAACAGATGGGGGAAGCTCTGATGCGGAAGATGTCGGCGGACACCGAAGGCATTGCGGCCTACGGCGCGACCGCTCACGTCATGGCGGGTGAGATGGCGGCGGCCGGGGTGAGCGCCGCGGCGGCGGAGCCCGCGCTGCTGGGCCCGATCATGGGATTGATCGGCGGTGACTTCATGGCGGCCTACGCCGCGGCGCACGCCGGGCACGTCGCCGCGATCGGCCAGCTGTCGGCGGTGCTGACCAGCATGGGTGGCGCCGCCACCGGCGCGGCGGCCGTCCTCACCGAGACCGACGCCGTGCACGCGAGCGCGCTGCGGAACGCGGCCACCGAGGTGGAGTGAGCCTGTGATCGATGTCAACGCACTGGCGCAACCGATCCTGGATCTGCTCGCCAGCTTCGGCAGCGGCGTGCTGCCCGCCGGCGGTCCCACCGACGCGCTGCGTAGCACCTCGTCCGTGGTCGACCAGATCCACCAGATGGGCCGCGACAGCATCAACGGGATGAACGCCGCCTGGGACGGCCGCGCGGCCGACGCGGCCACCGCCAAGGCGCTGCGCGTGCAGACCTCCGCGGCCACCATCTCCGATCGTGGCAACGAGATGGCGACGGTCGTGAACCAGGCCGCGGGTGAGGTCGAGACGGGCCAGAAGGATCTCACCGACATCGCGCAGTCCTTCGTGAACACCGCGGCGAGCATGGGGCCGGTCCTGGCGACGCCGGAAGGTCTGACCGTGCTCGTCGGCTCCGCCATCGACCATCTCAACCAGGCCCTCAACGTCGTCGGCCGGGTCCAGAACGAATTGCAGACGCACACCGCGTCGATGAACGACCTCACCCCGCCGCCGACCACCCCGTCATTGGCCGGTGTCCCCGCCGCCGGCGTGCAGCAAGCGGCGTCCGCCGCGTCCGGCGTGCTCAACGGTGCGGGCTCGCTGCTGAGCACCGCGATGGCCACGCCGCTGCAGTCGCAGTCCTCACGCAGTTCCCGTGGCACGCCCGGCACGACGGGTACCCCCAAACCCGACACCGGTTCGTCGGGCACGCCCGACGACGGCAAGGGCGTGAAGATCACGCTGCCCGACGGCAGTGTGGTGGAGGCGCCCAACGAGCAGGCCGCCACGGCGGTCCGGTCGGCGATCGGCGCGGTGGGCACGCCCTACGTCTGGGGCGGCAACAGCCCGGGCGCGGGATTGGATTGCAGCGGGCTCACCAAGTACGCCTACGGCGAGGCGGGCGTCGACCTGCCCCGGCTCGCGTGCGACCAGGGCAACGGGGCCACACCGGTGTCGGCCGGTGATCTGATGCCCGGCGACCTCGCTATCTGGGACGGCCACGTGGCCATGGTGATCGGGAACGGCCAGTTGGTCGAGGCGGGTGACCCGGTCCAGATCAGCTCGATTCGAACGGAGAACTCAGGCATGGACTTCTACGGTTTCTACAGGCCGACGGCATGACCCGACCCCCAGTCCCCAACGTCACGGTGGCGGCCAGCAGCAACCGGTCCGGCACCATCTCGGTGCGCGCGACCGATCAGGGCATGCCGGTCGAGATCAAGTTCGAGCGCAGCGAATACCGCTACGGCGCTCAGTCGCTCGCCAACGAGATTCTGCGGCTCACCCAGCGTTCCGCCATCGCGGCGCGGGCGCGGCGGCGCGAACTGCTCGCCGAGTCGGGCATGCCCTCGGACATCCTCGACCGGCTGGGTCTGCCCACCCGCCAGCAGGCGGTGGACGAGCTGGACCGGATCGACGACGCGGACACGGGACCGACGACCTGGATGAGGCCGGTATGAGTGCGGAAATGGACGCTCTTGTCGCGGCGGCCACCCAGAAACTGGAGGCGCTGGAAGCCGCGCTGTACGGGTTGAAGCAGGTGCGCGGGCGGTGGACCTCCGAGGATGGCGCGGTGAGCGTCGAGGTGAACAGCGACGGCGCGCTGGTCGGCCTGAGCTTGGCGGAATCGGTCACATCGCTGCCGCCGGCCGAGGTCGGGCAGTTGATCGTCTGGGCCTGCAGGCAGGCCGCCGAGGACGCCGGAGCGCAGCGATCCAAGGTCGTTGCGACACTGAACGAGTCGTTCGTCCCCGCCGGGCAGCCGCCCGCGGACACGAATGGGGGCGGGCCGGATAGTGCCTGACGCGGAAGGTCGATAGGCTTCCGCACATGGCTTCTGGAGACATCGTCCCGATCGAGCTCGGCCTGACCGACGGCGATCTCGTCACCCTGTGGGCACCGCGTTGGCGAGACGGTGACGACGAGTGGGAGGCGTTCCTCGGTCACGAGGACGCCCTCTACGGTTTCGAGTCCGTGGCGGAGCTTGCCGCATTCATCCGCACCAACGCCGACAACGACCTCGTGGACCATCCGGCCTGGAAGGTCGTCGCGGGTCTGTCGGCGGTCGAACTGGAGCCGGAGGAGAACTTCACCTTCGATCTGGTCGCGGTGCCGGAGCTGGCGGCGGGCGAACCCGACGTCGATACCGTCGCCGAGCTGGAGGACACCCTCGGCATGGTGCGCAACATCGGCGAGGTGTGCGAACTCGAGACGGTCACCAAATTCTTCGGTTCCCATCCGGTGCTGGGCGCGCTGCCCGGCGGCGTGAGCGCGTTCGTCGGTCGCGACGGCGAGGAGCTGTGGGACCAGATCGGCGCCGCGATCGCCAAGGGTTGGGACGACGTCCTGGACGCCATCGACTCCGTCGTGCAGACGCCCGAGGTCGACGCCGAGGCGGTCGCGGTCGCCGAGGCCGAACTGCTGGCCGCCGAGGAGAACGTGGTCGATGCCGACGACGCCGCCGACAGCGACGAGGAGGAGTTCGAGCCCGTCGACCTCGACGCGGAAGAGGACGACGAGGAAGACGAGGACGAAGGCGAGGACGAATCGTTCTGGCACGAGGTCGGCATCGACCCGGTCAAGATCGTCACGTCCGAAGGCAGCGTCTTCACCCTGCGCTGCTACCTCGACGACGAGCCGATCTTCCTCGGTTCCAGGGGCTCGATCACGGTGTTCTCCTCCGAGCGCGCGCTGGCCCGCTACCTCGCCGACGACCACGAGCACGACTTGGCTCGCGTGAGCACCTTCGCCGACGTGCAGACCGCGGCGGTGGACGGCTCACTGGAGGTCGAGGTGACCGACGAGAACGTCTACGTGCTGCCCGGCTTGGCCGAGGACTTGGCCGAAGGCCCCGAGGCGGTCGACATCGAACAGCTCGATCTGGCGGTAGAGCTGTTCACCGACGCCGCCGACTACGCCGACGACGACACGGTGGAGCAAGCCCTGGCCCAGTCCACCCCGCTCGGCTGGTACGTCTCCTACCTGCTGAACCCCGACCCCACCCGGTTGGCGCCCAACCCGCCGTTCACCGCGGAGGCCCAGGCCTGGCGCGAACTGGAACGCAACCTGGAGTCCCGGCTCGACAAGCAGTAACTAGGGCAGCCGGATCCAGACCTGCTCGGCCTGTCCGAGCAGGCGTTCGTCGGCGCCGTAGACCGCGGTCGAGGCCCAGCATTTGCGTCCCTGCTCGCGGTGGAATTCGCCCACGACGACGCAGCGCTCATCGACTTGGGGGATGTCGTGCACGGTGGCGGTCATCGAGCCGAGCAGAGCGGGACGTTCGAGCATGCCGGGTAGCGACCAACCGCCGGGGCAGTCCATCGCGGCCCACAGCAGCGGCGGCCGCAGCGGCACGGTGTCGTCGGGTACCCATGGCGCGGCCACTCGGTGCTCGTCGACGCGGCCGGGTTCGATGCGCAGCCCGTCCGCCCGGCTACTGCCGCAGACGAAGCAGGACGCGAAGATCTCGATGCTGGTGTAGCTGCGCGATGCCTCGGTCGCGTCGGCGAAGGGGATACGGCTCGGAGCATCGCGTTCGATTTCGCCGCCCTTGGACTCGGCGATCAGCGTGTCACCGTCGTAGAGCCGTTCGGCCCGCACGTCGAGGGGCGTCTCCAGCGGCGGTGGGCTGCGCAGGATGACGGTGACCGTCTGCTCGTCGCGCTGGGCGGCGAGCAGACCGGCCACGTAGCCACCGTTGCCGGAGTCGGGTGGTCCGTTGAACCGGCGGGATATGCGCAGGGTCGCCATGTCGCCACGCTAGCGAACCGGTAGCCGGGCGTGCGTCGAATCTCGTAGCCGACTCGGTCTCGTGCCCGTGGGACGCGTGCCGCCCTAGCCGATGAGCACCGCGTATCCGGGCTTGATGATGTCGTCGATGATCCGCAGCCGCTCCGGGAACGGGATGAACGCCGACTTCATGGCGTTGATGGTGAATCGTTCCAGGTCACTCCAGCCGTAGCCGAACGTCTCGACCAGCTTGAACATCTCCTGACTCATGCTGGTGTCGCTCATCAGCCGGTTGTCGGTGTTCACCGTGACGCGGAAGCGCAGGCGGGCCAGCAGGTCGAACGGGTGCTTCTCCAGCGAGGGCACGGCGCCGGTCTGCACGTTCGACGACGGACACAGCTCCAGCGGGATGCGCATGTCCCGGACGTAGTTGGCGACCAGCCCCAGCTGCGCGTCCTCGACCGCGCCTGGCACGCTGATGTCGTCGGTGATCCGCACGCCGTGGCCGAGCCGGTCGCAGCCGCAGAACGCGAGCGCCTCGTGAATCGATGGCAGGCCGAAAGCCTCGCCCGCGTGGATGGTGAAGTGCGCACTGTTGGCGCGCATGTACTCGAACGCGTCGAGGTGCCTGCTGGGCGGGTAACCGGCTTCCGCGCCCGCGATGTCGAAGCCGCCCACTCCCCGATCGCGGAAGCGCACCGTCAGTTCCGCGATCTCCCGCGAGCGCGCCGCGTGCCGCATCGCGGTGAGCAGGCAGGTCACCACGATCGGATGTCCGCGCTGCGCGGCAGCCGCCGAGCCTTCACGGAATCCGGCCAGCGTGTGCTCGACCACCTCGTCCAGCGTCAGCCCGCGCTCCAAGTGCTGTTCGGGGGCGAAGCGCACCTCCGCGTAGACGACGCCGTCGGCGGCGAGATCCTCTGCGCATTCGCGGGCGACCCGGCGCAGCCCCTCCGGGGTCTGCATCACGGCGACGGTGTGCACGAAGGTCTCCAGGTAGCGTTCCAGCGATCCGCTGTCGGCCGCGTCGCGGAACCATGCCGCCAGGGACGCCTCGTCGGTGGCGGGTAGGTCGTCGTAGCCGCTGTGCGCGGCGAGTTCGAGCACCGTCGCGGGCCGCAAGCCACCGTCGAGGTGATCGTGCAGCAGCGCTTTCGGCGCTTGGCGGATCGAGGCGAGAGTCAGAGGCATCGGTCCAGTCATGTATCGACGGTAGCCGCAGCGCGCTGAAACGGCAGCCGAGTCCGGCCGTGGCAACCATCTCGTTGCCCGCCGGATGCGGGCAGGCCCACAACCGGACACCGCTCGGTCCGGCGCGCCCATCCGCCGGGTTACTGCTGACAGTTCAGGACACGATTCGGTCGAGGATCAGCGCGGCCGGACCGGGTGCGGCAGTGGTTTCGATGGTGACCGCGTCGCGCAGGGCTGCCATGGCGCCGGTGAAGGCCTCCGGGGTGTCGGTGTGCAGGGTGAGCAGCGGCTGCCCCGCGCTGACGGTATCGCCCGGTTTGGCGTGCATCTCGATGCCCGCGCCGGACTGCACCGGATCGCCCTGACGTGCCCGGCCCGCGCCGAGGCGCCAGGCGGCGATACCGACGCTCAGCGCGTCGAGCCGGGTCAGCGTGCCGTCGGCGTCGGCGCGCACGGTCTCGGTGTGCTTCGCGGTGGGCAGCGGCGCGTCCGGGTCGCCACCTTGGGCGCGGATCATCGCGCGCCAGTGATCCATCGCCCGGCCGTCGGCCAGCGCATCGGCGGGGTCGGCATCGAGCCCGGCCAGCGCGACCATCTCGCGAGCCAAGGCGATGGTCAGCTCGACGACGTCTTCGGGACCGCCGCCCGCCAGCACCTCCACCGATTCCGCGACTTCCAGGGCATTGCCCGCGGTACGGCCGAGCGGGGTGTCCATGGCGGTGAGCAGCGCGACCGTCCGGACGCCAGCGTCGGCGCCGAGTTCGACCATCGCGGTCGCCAGCTCGCGCGCCCCGTCGAGTGTCTTCAGGAACGCTCCGGAGCCGACCTTGACGTCGAGCAGCAGCGCCGCGGTGCCCTCGGCGATCTTCTTGCTCATGATCGAGCTGGCGATCAGTGGGATCGACTCGACCGTGCCGGTGACGTCGCGCAGGGCGTAGAGCCGCCGGTCCGCGGGCGCGAGGTCGGCGCCGGCCGCGCAGATCACCGCCCCGACTGCCGGGTCGGCCAGCAGGTCACGCATCCGCGACGCCGGCACGTCCGCCTGCCAGCCGGGGATGGACTCCAGCTTGTCCAGCGTGCCGCCGGTGTGACCGAGGCCGCGCCCGGACAACTGCGGCACCGCGGCGCCGCACGCGGCGACCAGCGGCGCCAGCGGCAGCGTGATCTTGTCGCCGACGCCTCCGGTCGAGTGCTTGTCCACGGTGGGGCGCGGCAGGCCGGTGAGATTCATGCGCCGCCCTGAGGCGATCATGGCGGCGGTCCACCGCGCCGTCTCGCGCCGGGTCATCCCGCGCCAGACGATCGCCATGGCCAGCGCGGACATCTGCTCGTCGGCCACCGCGCCGCGGGTGAACCCGTCGACCACCCAGTCGATCTGCGCGTCCGACAGCTCGCCGCCGTCCCGCTTGGTGGTGATGATCGAAACCGCGTCCAGTGCCGTCACGGTCGCCAGTCTGGCACGAGGCGACGTACACCCGGGTTCTCGCCGATGGGAGATGGAAGCGTGGGCACTCCCGCGTTCGCGTTCGCCGCGAGGGACGCCGCTACCTTCGCCCGGTGTCCAGATCGTCGGGCCCGAACGCGTCCGGTAGCAGCGCGCGCAACGGCACCGCACCGGCCTTGTGATCGACCAGGAGATCGGCCCCGCCGTGCTCGTAGAGCAATTGGCGACAGCGACCGCAGGGCATCAGGATTTCGCCCCGCGAATCGGTCACCGAGACGGCCACCAGACGCCCCCCGCCGCCCGAAATCAAGTTACCGATGAGTACACATTCGGCACACAGGCCCAATCCATATGAGACATTCTCCACATTGCAACCGCTCACCATGCGGCCATCGGCGCTGAGAGCCGCGGCGCCGACCGGAAACCGCGAGTACGGCGCATAGGCGTTCCGCATAACTCGAAATGCGTTGTCACGCAGCTGTTTCCAGTCGATCTCCGGCATGGGGCACCCCTCTCGGACCGGCCCGATCGCGGCCGCGCAAGGGCCACGACGGAACCCCGCATACATCAAGAAAGGTAAGCCTAACCCGATCGACTGTCGCGCAACGCACGGTACGCCGAATTAGTTCCGGGATTGCTGGAGGATTAGAGTCCAGAACAGATCGGTTCAGGTTCCTGCGACGGGCCGGAGTACAGCCACCTGGGCATTCGCCCGCCACGCCGTCGGCGTCGGACCTGCGACCGGGTCCATCAACGACGTTGGAGGCACCGCACTCTATGACCACGATTGAAGCTCCGGCCCAGCCGAAGCGGAAGACGCTGTACCGAGGCGACCCCGGAATGTGGTCGTGGGCGCTGCACCGGATCACCGGGGTCACCATCTTCTTCTTCCTCTTCGTTCATGTACTGGACACCGCCCTGGTGCGCGTGAGCCCGGACACCTACAACGAAGCGATCGAGACCTACAAGACGCCCATCGTGGCGTTGATGGAGATGGGCCTGGTCGTCGTCGTCCTGTTCCACGCGCTCAACGGCGTCCGCGTGATCCTGGTGGACTTCTGGTCCAAGGGCCCGAAGTACCAGCGCCTGATGCTCTGGATCATCCTCGCGATCTGGTTCCTGCTGGCCGTTCCGGCGATCGGGCGCCAGTTCTTCTACCTGTTCACGGAGCACTGACAATGAGCGAGCGAAGCGAGCGCCCAATGAACACAGCCGCCAGTGCGGTCATGCCGGAACCGAGCGCCAGCGAGGTGGAGGCATGAGCGCACCTGTCATCGGTAAGTCTTATGACCGTCCGGCCAGCCTGGATCTGCCACGCTCGCCGCGCGCACGCTCGAACAACAACTTCGAGAAGTACGCCTGGCTGTTCATGCGGTTCTCCGGCCTGCTGCTGATCGTGCTGGTGCTCGGGCACATGGCGATCATGCTGCTGCTCGACGGCGGCGTGAAGCGGCTCAATTTCGCCTTCGTCGCCGGTCGCTGGTCCAGCCCGTTCTGGCAGTTCTGGGACCTGACCATGCTGTGGCTGGCACAGTTGCACGGCGGCAACGGCCTGCGCACCGTCATCGACGACTACTCCCGCAAGGACTCGACCCGGTTCTGGCTGAAGTCCCTGCTGGCCATCTCGATGATCCTGATCATGGGCGTGGGCACCTACGTCATCTTCACCTTCGACCCCAACATCAGTTAGGAACAGGCCCCCTCGCATGAGTGAGCGCAGCGAACGAACCATTGGGACTGGTGAAACTCGTCCTGTCCAGGAGCACCGCTACGACGTCGTCATCGTCGGCGCGGGCGGCGCGGGCATGCGCGCCGCGATCGAGGCCGGCCCGCGTGCTCGGACGGCGGTGCTGACCAAGCTGTACCCGACCCGCAGCCACACCGGCGCGGCCCAGGGCGGCATGTGCGCCGCGCTGGCCAACGTCGAAGAGGACAACTGGGAATGGCACACCTTCGACACCGTCAAGGGTGGTGACTACCTGGTCGACCAGGACGCCGCGGAGATCATGGCCAAAGAGGCCATCGACGCGGTGCTCGACCTGGAGAAGATGGGCCTGCCGTTCAACCGGACGCCCGAGGGCAAGATCGACCAGCGGCGCTTCGGCGGGCACACCCGCGACCACGGCAAGGCCCCGGTCCGCCGCGCGTGCTACGCCGCCGACCGCACCGGTCACATGATCCTGCAGACGCTGTACCAGAACTGCGTCAAGCACGACGTGGAGTTCTTCAACGAGTTCTACGTGCTGGACCTGGTGCTGACCGACAGCGACCGGGGCCCGGTCGCGACCGGTGTGGTCGCCTACGAGCTGGCCACCGGCGAACTGCACGTGTTCCACGCCAAGTCGATCGTGTTCGCCACCGGCGGCTCGGGCCGGATGTACAAGACCACCTCCAACGCGCACACCCTGACCGGCGACGGCATGGCGATCGTGTTCCGCAAGGGCCTGCCGCTGGAGGACATGGAGTTCCATCAGTTCCACCCGACAGGTCTGGCCGGGCTCGGCATCCTGATCTCCGAGGCCGTCCGCGGCGAGGGCGGCATCCTGCGCAATGCCGACGGCGAGCGGTTCATGGAGCGCTACGCCCCCACCATCAAGGACCTCGCGCCGCGCGACATCGTCGCCCGCTCGATGGTGTTGGAGGTGCTGGAGGGCCGCGGCGCGGGACCGAACAAGGACTACGTCTACATCGACGTGACCCACCTCGGCGAGGACGTGCTCGAGGAGAAGCTGCCCGACATCACCGAGTTCTCCCGCACCTACCTGGGTGTGGACCCGGTGAAGGAACTGGTGCCGGTGTTCCCGACCTGTCACTACGTGATGGGCGGTATCCCGACCCGCATCCGCGGCGAGGTGCTGCGCAACAACAGCGACGTCGTCCCCGGCCTCTACGCGGCGGGTGAGTGCGCGTGCGTCTCGGTGCACGGCGCCAACCGGCTCGGCACCAACTCGCTGCTGGACATCAACGTGTTCGGCCGTCGCGCGGGCATCGCAGCCGCGGAGTACGCGCAGCGCAGCGAGTTCGTCGAGATGCCGGAGAACCCGGCGCAGATGGTGCAGGACTGGCTGGCCCAGCTGCTCAGCGAGCACGGCGACGAGCGGGTCGCCGACATCCGCACCGAGCTGCAGCGGTCGATGGACAACAACGCCTCGGTGTTCCGCACCGAGGACACGCTCAAGCAGGCGCTCACCGACATCCACGCGCTCAAAGAGCGCTACGCGCGCATCAGCGTGCAGGACAAGGGCAAGCGCTACAACAGCGACCTGCTCGAGGCCGTCGAGCTCGGCTTCCTGCTCGAGCTGGCCGAGGTCACCGTGGTCGGCGCGCTCAACCGGAAGGAATCGCGCGGTGGCCACGCTCGCGAGGACTACCCGGATCGCGACGACGTGAACTTCATGCGTCACACGATGGCCTACAAGGAGGGCTCGGATCTCCTGTCGGACATCCGCCTGGACTTCAAGCCGGTGGTGCAGACCCGTTACGAGCCGATGGAGCGTAAGTACTGATGACTGCTGTTGCCGAAGCACCCTCTTCGCAGAAGCCCGCTCCGGTCCCCGAGGGCTCGGTGATGATCACCGTCAAGGTGGCTCGGTTCAACCCGGAGGACGACAAGGGCGCGCACTGGGAGTCCTTCCAGGTGCCGGTCCTGCCGACCGACCGCTTCCTGAACGTGCTGATCTACATCAAGTCCTACCTGGACGGCACGCTCACGTTCCGGCGTTCCTGCGCGCACGGCGTCTGTGGTTCGGATGCCATGCGAATCAACGGCGTCAACCGGCTGGCCTGCAAGGTGCTGATGAAGGACATGCTGCCCAAAGGCGGCAAGTCGATCACCGTCACCGTCGAGCCGATCCGCGGCCTGCCCGTGGAGAAGGACCTCGTGGTGAACATGGAGCCGTTCTTCGACGCGTTCCGCGCCGTGAAGCCCTACCTGATGACCTCGGGTAACGAGCCCACCCGCGAACGCATCCAGAGCCAGGCCGACCGCGCCCGGTTCGACGACACCACCAAGTGCATCCTGTGCGCCTGCTGCACCACCTCCTGCCCCGTGTACTGGAGCGACGGCAGCTACTTCGGCCCGGCCGCGATCGTGAACGCCCACCGCTTCATCTTCGACAGCCGCGACGAAGGCGCCCGCGAACGCCTCGACATCCTCAACGACGTCGAAGGCGTCTGGCGCTGCCGCACCACCTTCAACTGCACCGACGCCTGCCCCCGCGGCATCGAGGTCACCAAGGCCATCCAAGAAGTCAAACGAGCCTTGCTCTTCACCCGCTGACCCCAGGCACCGAACGACGAAGGCCGCCGCCATCTCGAAGATGGTGGCGGCCTTTCGCCATTCGCGCCCACAGCAGAGCAGTCAGCAGTAGATCACCAGCGCAGCAGCACCCACCTCAGGGAGTGCTACAACCTCGCGGCTCTCGAACCGGCCGAGGCAAGCGGCCGCCACATTCCCGCAGACGGGAACACCAGCGAACGTCGCTTATGCTTCGGCTCGGGCCGGCCTGGCGCGTGGCGGTCGCCGATGCGCGACGTCCCGTTCGGCAGCCGAAGACGGCCTGGCCGTCTCGATATCGACCAAGGGGTTGCGTGGCCGAATCACTGTCGGTCGACCCGGCCCAGCTGCGCGAATCGGCGGCGCAGTTGCGGCAGGCGGCCGAAGATGCCGAACGGGTGGCGAACGAACTGAAGGCGGCACTCGCCGACGAAGGTGAGTTCTGGGGTGACGACGAAGCCGGCGAGACGTTCGCACACACCTACAAGCCCGGTGCCGACCGTACGTTGGAGGGGTTCGACGACCTCGTCGCGGACATCCGGGCGATGAGTTCCGCGATGAAGCATGCGGCCGATGCGTTCGAGGACGGGGACCACTACGGGCGGCAGAACATCCGAAACTCGGCCGAGGATGGCATCCCGTCCCCGAACGCACCGAGCCGGAACCGGTGGGCAGGACCCATTCCGCAGGCGACGTCCAGCGAACCCCTCAGCCACACAAACGATTCCGCACGGCTGCCGGGCACGCCCGATCGCCCGGCGAACGGAGACTCCGCCCGTCGGCAGCCGGACGCCCCGAACGACCGCGGCAGTATCGATACACAGCAACCCCTGACATCTGGCCAGCAACCCGAAGCGTCCGGCCAGCAGCCCGCAGCGTCCGGCCAGCAGCCCGCGGAGTCCGGACAGCAACCTCCGGAATCCGGACAGCAGGACGATTCGACGAGCAATTCCCCGGAAACCGAATCGCCCGAGGACGAATCCGGCGACCAACCACCGGCAGCCGAAACCGGATCGCCGACGACGCCCGGTAACAGCGCAGAACGACAGGGAAGGCCGGCGAATACACCGACGGGGAAGCAGGCGGGTCCACCGACGATGCCGAGCGGCCGCAACGACTCTGGCAAGCCGTCGGCGGATACGCCGTGGACGCGGAACGGGTCGGGCACCCCTTGGGCAAAGGCTCCGAGCCCCTCGGGCGCGCCGGCGAACGAAACCCCGCCTCGGGTATCTCCTCCACGCAGCCCGGACCGCCCGCCCGCGGGCAAGAAACCGGAGCCGGCTCCGAAACGTCCCGAGCAGAAGCGGGCCCCGAAACCTGCAGGCGTACGTGCGCGCCGAGCAACCGATGCCGAGGCCATGCGGATCGCTCGGGAGATGGCCGCTCGGCACAACATCGAGATCGTCGGATTCGACGCGGCGGGTATCGCCGCGGCAACGGTCCAGGACATCGCCGATGCTGCCGACTCCGTCCTCCCGCGGATGCCGGCCGTGCTGCGCGGAATCGAGATCCGGGATGTGACGGGTTCGCTATCCGCCGTCGAGAATCGCTGCACGGCGAAGCAATCGGGGGAGGTGGCGCCGTGGATCGTGCTGGCTCACACTGCTGTGATCGATCCTCGGATGTTGGCCGGCCGTTCCCGGGCGACGACCCGATCCGATCCGCCACGGCGACCTATGTATGCCGCGATCCTGCGGGAGCTCGGCGCCGTGATCGACCTCACCGGCGGGTTCCGGGCACACCGGGAGGCGCAACGCGCGCTCATCACCGAATACGTGCGGATCAACGACCCGCGAGGCGAGACGCTGAGCCGGGTGGTCGCCGGCTACAAGCGATGGCGGGCGCAGCTCGGCGACAACTGTTTCGAGCAGGGTCTGTTCGTTCCGGGCAGGGCGCTGGCCGAGGCATTCGCCGCGGTCGAATCGAGTGAGGACGAAGCCAACGTCCCGCAGAAGGTACTGGGTCGGCTGCTGGTGGCGATGTCGCGTGCGGCGTTGCCGGACCGGCAATGACACCCGTTGCCGCCGGGACGAACGGCGTCTGGTTCTTCCCTTCCCACCAGCGGTGAAAATTGCCACCCACCTGTCGGTCATCATTATGGGCACGTTCGGATGTCCGCGGTCGTCGCCGTCCGCCGAGGATTTCGAGTCGGAAGGTTGTGGCATGGATCGATGGGAGCGCGAAGGCCTCCGCTCGGCCAACAACGGCATGCGCAACCAGCTGGACCATCTGCTCGACTCCTTCGAACGCCAGCAGGGCCGACTCGCCGATGTGTTCCGAGAACTGGAAAATGCTCGCACGCAGGCAAGTTCTCCCGATCAATCGGTAGAGGTGACCGTGGACGCCGCCGGCGTGCTGACGGACCTGCGCCTCACGGCCGCGGCAATGCGCCAGGCACCGGAGCAGTTGAGCAGGGCGATCGTGGACGCCACTCGAGCCGCGGCGAGCCGGGCGCAGCAGCAGGCCGAGGCCCTCGCCGCACCCGTCGACGACGACTTCGACGACCTGCCCGACCTGCCCGATATCTCCCCGGGTGCCCCCAGCCTCAACGAGATTCGCGCCTTCTTCCGCGGGGACAGCAAAGGTTCCCCGGGATAGTACCGGGCCGTGTAGTGCAGACGATGCTGCATACCTGCCGACGACCTGAGAGGAACTTCCCGCCGGCGGAAGGGCATGGGATTCGGGCGCGACCGTGCGATGCCGGCAGCGGTAGCGTTCCCAGAGCCGCTCGCCGGATACGCATCGACGAACGCGAGCACCCATGACGCTGCGTTTGCCGGACTGGCTCCCCCCGGCCGCAGTGATGTGCGTCGCCGGGCACTTCCCTCTGGGCGACGAGGACGCGGAACGACGTGCCGCCGATGCCTGGTCGGATAAGGCCGAATGGTGTCGTGAGCAGGCTGAATATCACGAAGCCAAGGCAAAGCCGCCCGAGGGCTCACACGGCGAAACCGTCGCCGCGATCGCCGACAAGCACCAGCGCACGGCCGATCGCTTCCGACAGCAGGCCACCAATTGCGACAGCCTCGCCAGGCAGCTCTACGAGAGCGCCAACGCCACCGAGCTGCAGAAGATGGTCATCATCAGCATGGCCGTGATCCTGGCCATCCAGCTGGCCCGGTGCGCATTGATGTTCGCGGCCGGTGGTCCGATCCAGGCCGCCATAGCACAGATGGCGACCCGAACCGCGGCGCAGCGCGCGTGGATGAGGTTCGTGGCATTCCTGTCCGGACGCGGTGCGGAACTGGCCGCGGAACGCGGCTCGATGGTGCTGCTGCGCAACGGAGTCATGATCGGGGTAGCACTGGGCGGCGGCACCCAAGCCGGTGCCCAGGCGATTCAGGTTGCCAAGGGCGACCGCGAACAGATGGATTGGAAGTCGGTCGGCGTGGCGACGGCCGCCGGCGGTGTCGGTGGCCTTTTCGGCATGCTGTTCGGACTCTGGGCAGGGCCGAAGGTCGCCACCATCGGCGCAAACGCCAACAGCACCGCGGGAAGGGTAGCCCTGCAGCTCGCCGGCACCACCATGGTCGGAGCCGGAGCCGGAGCCGTCGGCGCTCTCGGCGGCACCGCCGTCTCGCTTGCGCTGTCGGACCAGCCGTTCAGCCGCAAGGCCTTCACCGAGGGCCTGATCCCCGGTATGGGTAGCGGATTCATCGGCGCGGCAGCCTTTGCCGCACAGGGGATGCGCAGCCGGGCACCACTTCCCGACCCGACTGCCCAACCCGCTGCCGCACCGGATGTCACCACCGCCGAAGCGTCGCCTGGTTCGCTCGTCGACGCACTGCGCTCGCATGGCATCGTCACCGCTGACTTCGATCCGAACAACCCCTCCCCCACCCATCAGCAACAACAGATCGACAATCTTGTCGCGCTGCTGCGCCAAACCGGGGCAACCGCGGACGCCCCGGCCCGTCCCACCCTCGCATTGAACAATGCCGACTGGCAGCCCCCGAATCTGCCGAATGTGTCGCCCGACAACCTCAACCCGGTCAAGTCCGTCAAGCCCCCCTCCGACGCCGTTGCCACACCCGCGGATCCGGCCCCCGCAGCTCCCGCAGGGACAACGCCGAAAGCTGATGGAGGCAATCAACCACTTGATGTATCGCCGCCGAAAGGGCACAAGCCGCCTCCGGAGCAGCCGTTCTCCGTGCCGAACAACAGCATGGACTGGGAACCACCCGCAGGCATGCCCGGCGCCCTGATCGACAACGTCAATCCCGTCAAGACCGTCACCTTCCCCGCAGCCGCCATCGCGTCCACCGTCAACCCGGTCGGCGTGCCGAGCATCGGGACGGATCCGACATCGGCGGAGGCGCCCGGGTCACGGAACGCTCCTGCCGCACGACCGGATTCCGAAACCGTCGGCGCCGCTGAAGCTCCTGTCGACGGGGAACTGCCTCCAGCACCGCACGACTCGGATCACAGCACCGCCGAGAACGCGGGCACAGCACGACAGATCACCGAACATGATCACCCTGCAGCCGGGCCCGACCACTCGGTGCGGCCACATCCCACGGATACCGGCGAAGGCAGTGCTCGACCGGCAGATGTCGCGCCCGGGCCGGCTCACGGCAACCAGGTCGCCTCCGAAAAGCCCTCGGCGGCAACCTATTCCACTCCGGAGCATGCCGCGGTGCCGGACAACGCCGCCGCCACGGCCCGACCGCATCCCGGCGGCCGGGACACGGCGGGCGAGGGGCCGGCCGGGCGAGGCCGCGCCGCCGCGGATGCCCGAGGCGACGATCCGGCGGCCGGGCCGTCGTCATCGGTTCGGCAACGAGGTGTCGCAGCGGACGAGGAATCCGGTCCGCGACCCGTCACGGCCGACCCGCACGACGCATCGGCGCAGCAGAGCACGACCGCGTCGGCGGAGGAATCCGGTCCGCGAGTGGTCACGGCCGGCCCGCACGACGCATCGGCGCAACAGAGCACGACCGCGTCGGCGACCGAGGGCCAAGGGGCACAACGGGCTTCCGACGTGGTCACCGAGCCCGAACCGGTCGTGTCCGAGCTGGTACCGGCGGCGGCGCACAAGGATTCGGCCGAAGGACTGTCATCGGACCACGACGTGTCCCCGAGCATGACGCTCACCACCGACCCGTCACCCGCTCCACAGCGCGGTGATTCCGGCCCGCGCACCCCCGGCGGGGACAGGTTCGCGGACGCGGCCGGGCAGCAGCGGCAGACCGTGCAGCCATCGGGCGGCCCGGCACGACCGGCCGCAGGCGTCCAGCCCGGCACACCCGCTGCCGGTGGTTCGCCCGCTGCTGCCGGAGGCAATCGGCCGCCACGTGTGTCGGCCCCGAAGAATGCTGCCGCGGAGCGCCCTCCGGCCGTCGAACCGGTCGAAGGAGCGCGCGGGCCGGCCGAGGACGGCTCGGCACCACCCGGATCGACGACGACTCACGCCACCGAGAATGGCAACCGGAACACGCCGCGTGCGGCAGGCGAACCGCAATCGGAGCACGGCCGCACGGCCGACGGTGGCGCGAATGAGCAACAGGCCAAGGCTCATCCCGACGACGCTGAGCAAGCGTCGCGGCCGAAACCCGACGGGTCCGACCCCAGAGGGGACGATGCCCCCGGCGGACGTGCCGGCGACGATGGTGCGAGCGAGCAACAAGCGAAGACGAAATCTGATACCGCCGACGACGCGGACACACCAACCCCCAAGTCAAAACCCGAACATTCTCGCGCGCAGGATGACTCGGACGCACCGACCGCCGCTCGCCATGAAGACCCCGCCGCGGACGCACGTGCGAAGGCGAGAGCCGAAGTAGAGCAGCGTATTGCGGCAGAGCGGCAGCAGAACGAGCTCGTGCGCGAACACCACCGGCAGCGTGTCGAAGCGGCGGCCGAGCGCGAGCAGGCCGCGCATGCCGCGCTGAAGCGGCAGGAGAAGGCCGTACGGGTGGCGGAGGAGCATGAGCGGGCCACCCGCCTCGGCCTCGGCCTCGGCGACAAGATGCGCGATCTCTTCGGGCGGGGCACGACGGAGGATCGAGTGGCCGTCGAAGCCGCGCGCGCGGCTCAGGAACAGCTCCGGCAAGCTCGGACGAAGTTGGCCGAGTGCCGCGATGCGTACGACGCGGCGGTGGCCGGGCATGACGCCGCCGCGCGCGCGAGAGCCCGCGACCTGGTGGAGATCGTGGACAACGCGGGCGTTTCACTGATGAACGACTACGAGGCTGGGGTGCTCACCGATCGCAACGCTGTGTTCGACATCGTTGCGCAGGAGCGAGTTCGCGCGGCCTTGGATGCCGGTCGCGCCAACGGGGCGTTGCGAGAGCCGGGCAGCACGGCCGACGGTACGAGCCCGATGGCGAACGCCGCACCGGAGTCGTTGATCGACGCGATGGTGCGGGGATCCATGGAGGAGCGCATCGCGGCGATGACCGAGTGGATTCGCCGGGGCGACGACCGGCATCGGCTGGTGCGAGAGACACAGGTTGCAGCGTTTCTGCTGCTGAAGCACGGTCCGGTCGATATGAAGACCGGCGAGGGCAAGACCATCGTGATGACGATGAAGAAGCTGGTCGATGCCATCGATCACGGCACCGCACATGCATGGACCAGCAGTGACCTGCTCGCCGGTGAGCTGGCCGCTGAGTTCGAGGCGTTCGTGGCGCGGCCGGAGTCGGATACCGGGATCGATGTGGTCCGGATGGATCAGGACGGTCCGCTGCCGGATCCGGTACCCGGCCGTAGCCGGATCGTCGTCGGCACGAAGGAGGACTACCTGTTCCGCGCGTTGAAGGTCGCGGATTCGATGATGAACGAGCTCGCGGCCAGTGGCATGTCGCATCAGGAGGTGACGGCACTGCGGGACTTCCTCAACACGAAACCGTCGATCGATCTGATCAAGGAAAGGCTGGATACCGCGGCATCCGACCACGGCCTGGACCTCCGGTACGACCCGTTCCCAGCGGGCAAGCTCACCGTCGACGAATTCGACACCATCTTCGACGGCAATTCCGAATGCGTACTTTCCCCCGGGGCGGCGGAGGAGGCCACACCCGAGGTGGTCGCCGAACTGCAGGGGATCTGGGATCGGCTGACGACCGCGGAGCGCGAACACGGTTTGACAGCAGCGGATTTCAAGAGGCCGGAGAACACCCGGGGAATGTGGGCCGCGGAAACGACCCCGGCGGCGGTCGCCAAGCTGGAGAAGGTGGCGGGTGGACCGGTCACCGGCTCGGAGCTGAAGCTGTACGCCGATGCCGCCAACGCCCGCTGGGGGCTGGAGAAGGGCACGCACTACATCACCAGGGCGGACGACGGCGAGGGCGCGAAGATCGGCATCCTCGCTCACGAAACCAACGACAAGGCGATGTGGGACAGGACGAAGTCGACCGAGGTGCGCTGGCAGGACGTCGGTCAGTTCGTCGACCTCAAGGAAGGACTGCCGGTCCGGGCGAATCAGGAACATTCGCTGCGCATGTCGGATCAGCAGTTGATCGGCAGCAAATTGCTGTTCGATCCGTCTGGTTTGTCGGGGACCATGAAGGGCGTCGAGGGCATCACCTACGACCTGTACGGCGTGGGGCCGGTGCCGGAGCTTCCGACATTCTATACGTCGCAACGGGTCGTGGAACCGCCGAAATTCTACGAGAATACGCATTCTAAACTCACGCAGCTGGCCCGTGACATCGTGCGGGATGCGCATGTGGTCGACGGGGAGCAAACGGGCCGAGCGCAGTGGATCGTGTGCATGGACAACGGCGAAATCCGGGGCGATCCCGATGCCGGGCGGATCGGACTGATCGACCTGCTCCGCACAGCGGCGAAGGAAGAACACGGCGAGGGATTCGAGCTGAAGTTCGAGGTGGTCGATGCGGAATTCTACGCCGAGCACGGCGGTAGCAATGCCGACGCCGAGGCCCTGGTCAGGCAGAAGATCGCGGAATTCGGGGACAAGGGCACCATCTATATCACCAACAAGGACGGAGGCCGCGGCGCCGACCCGACACCGTCGCAGGAGGTGATCGATCTCGGCGGTGTCGACGTCAAGGTCAGCGGCGGGCCGTCGTACTCCGAGCGGGTGAACGACCAGGTCGATGGTCGTGGCGCCCGTGGCGGGTCCGGCGACGACCGGGAGCACGGTGGCACCCCGGGGTCGGCGGTGCACTACGTCTCCCCCGAGGACTTTCTGGGCCGGGTCACCGACCACGGCGTCACGCAGCAGATCGTCCAGTACACCGAAGCCGTCAAGGCCCACCGGGCCGCCCAGGAACAGCACGAAGCCCTCAACACCGAGGCCACCCGCATCGAATTCGACAAGACCGCAACGGCGCTGCGAAACGCCGAGTCCGACCTGTGGAAGCATGCCGTCCCGGCGATGAAGGACGCCGTCGAGCAGAATCAGCTCGCCTCCAAGTACGCGAGCGCCAACCAAGCCAATGCCCCACCCACGGACGCCCATGGCACCGCGACCCAGCAACCCCAGCAACCCCCTCCCCGATCCGCGGGGACCGCGGCTCCGCATGCGGCCGGTCCACATGCGACCCCGCACACACCGCACGCCCCTGCCGCCACCCACAACGGCACCCCCGTCCCCACTGCCGCCGGCCTCGCCGCCGGGGCAGCGTCCAACCTGGCTTCCGGCAACCCACCGGTCGCACCCAACCTGCGTGACGAGCACGGCGACAGCACCCTCCGCCACCTCCTGCAGCTGCTGGACGCACCCGGCGGACAGGCGGCCGCACCGTTGCTGCCGGTGGCGCAGGCCGTCCGCGACGCGACATTCGATCAGGTCGAGTCGCAAGGGATCCCCATCGGCACCGACGTCGCCGACCACGTGCGCGAGACCGCACGAAATCTGTTGAACACCAGCCTGAATCAACTCGATCCGGCGCAGCGTCAACTCGTCACCGACACCGGGACGGTGCTGCAGCAAGGACGCCGGCTCGAAGACGCGCACACCGCAGCCCTCGCCCAGTTGGTTGCGCAGGTGCCGACCGCCCAGCCCGTCCTCGCGGCCGCTGCGGGTACCACCGTCCCGTTCGACCAACTGGCTCCCGGCGACCGCACCGAGACACTGCAGCGGGCGCAGCTGGGCGACCGGTCCGCCGCGCACGCCTTGGACCGCCATTTCGGCCCCGCCACCGCCCAGGCCATGTGTGCCGTACTCGGCGAGGATGCGGAGCACGGCACCCCACCCACGCGGATCCAGCTCCTGGCGCACGCCGTCGCGCGTGCCACGCTCGGCGCCGCCGAAGCCGGTGGCTGGCAAGTCCCGCCGGGCGTCGACATCGGCGACTGGCTGCTCAGCCGAGCGCGAAACACGTGGCTCGACAGTCTTAATCATCTGAATCCCGCCGTACGCCGACTCGTCAACGAAGCGCTCGATCCCAGATCCCGCGGCGACGACCTCACCGACGCTCAGGTCGCCCTGTTCGGGTGGGTCGCGCAGGAGATCGCAGTACGGGCGGCCGATTCGACGGCCCGGCAACGGAAACCCTCGGCCGAGAACCGCGACCGTGCGAACTCCGCGAGGACGGCCGAGGCCGATCGAAGAATCAAGCAGGCCATTGCCCGGCAGTTGTTCGAGACGTTCGACATCGAGGTGCTCGGACTGGACAAGCCGGGGATCTCCGTCGACACGGCTCTGTCGATCCGGAATGCGATAGTCGACGGTTTCGCGGCAGGGCAGAAGATCAAGCTCGACGTGGTACTGGTCGCCCCCATGGTCGGCAATACCGGTGCCTGTATCTGGACCCCCGAAGGCATCGAAAAGGACGCCCCGACCTTCATGGTCCTGAACGAGAACCTCTTCGGTGACCGGGAGAGATTCCGGAACACCATGCGGAAGGCGGTGCAGGCAGGCCACCTGATGTCCCCGACCGGCGATCCCGCATACGACGCCGTCAGTCACGAGATGGGTCATCTGCAGGATCGAGCCGCGCGGAAGGGGCTCTACGACGAAAAGCCGATCGCCCATCTACGAGACGGAGCCGTCCAGGGGAAGGACTACGAAGACTCCAAAGAGGCACGAGCATTCGGATTCCTGTACACGCATTTCGCCGAGTTCAAAAAGGCCGGCATGCTGCCACCGGACCTCGATTTCGACGATTGGCTGGGGCAGCTCGATTCGTACAGCAGCAGCAAGAAGAAGCTGAAGGAGGCAGAGGAATACCACCGAAGACTTGCGGGCGAAGAGTCGCGGGGAACGGAAATGGGCACTTACGAGCCCAAAATGGGTGACCTCGCGGTGTTCAATCCGGCAGAAGCACTGGCCGAGGCGAACAATGCGTTCGGCAGGACCGCACCGGCCGATCGCACACATCCCGCTTACGTCCTGCAAGCCCTGCTTCGAGACATTCCGTATTTTCAGGTGTTGCGGGAAGCCGAACAGCGCAATGCCCTGGTGCAGGCGGACTATCGCGGTCCGGTCCCGGCTGCGTCCGAGTTCGGCACGAGCATCGCCTCCCACGGCCCGTCCGCATCCCTGGCCGCGAGATGGCGCGCTATGTCCCCTACCGCCCGCGCCAATTACGCGGAACAGCAAGTCGCATACTTGAACCCCGACACCGGTTTCGTACTCGAAGAGTTGGCCCGGCTCCAGGCCGAGCACCGCGCCACGGTCGCATCGACCTCGGATCACATCGCACAGTCGACCGAACGACAAGCGCCACAAAGCAATTCATCACACTTGGCACCCGGACGACCTGACGGCAGGTCGACGTTCCCACCGGAGTTCTGGCAGCAGCTCGATGAGTCCCGCGCGCGGGCGGCTGCCCCGGCGCCGATCCACCTCGGTGATCCCGACGATGCGCAGCCGGAACCGACGCAACCCGCCCCGGACTCGCCTCGCTCGGTCCAGGCGTCGAGGCGTGCTGCTTTCGACAGCTTCCGGCGGCAGATCTCGGCGATCTACGCCGCCGGCCCGTCGATCGAACGCAGCGATGCGGTAGCCCGCGCCCTGGCCGATGCCGACCCCGAGGATCTGCGGCGCGCTCTGCGCGAGGCCGGGCTCGACCCGAATCAGCGGCGGGTACTCCGCCAGTTCTGGCCGGGCCAGTCGGACCGGACGGCCGAAGCGGTGCTACCGGCTCCCGGCGAGGACATGGACCCCCTGCTGTGGGTGCCGATTCGCCGATTCGCCTCGGCAGTCGCTCGCGTCCGGGCATCCGGGGAATCTCCCGCACGGGTGGTTCCGGAATCAGATCGGACCGAATCCGACGCTCCGATACCCGGCAGAGGCGGGCTGACCCACCGGGAGCTCGAGGTGTTGCGCCTGAGTGCGCGCGGCCTGTCGTACCCCGAAATCGGCACTCTGATGGGGATCTCGCACAAAACCGTCCAGAGTTACGCCCGGCATGCGTGTGCCAAACTCCGCTGCCCGAGTGTGATTCCGGCGGTCCTCGCGGCAGATCGGGAGGGATGGCTGGACGAACCATCCGGCCCGCACATCGACGTCGAATTCTCTCCGGACGAGGTCGCCATCCTCCAGCTGGCGGCGAACGGCCTGGACAACCGTGACATCGCTGCCGAGCTGGGGACGACGCGGTATCGAGTGCGGACGTTCATGGCCGCGTTGCCCGGCCGTTTGGGTGTCGAGGGCAGGCTGCCCGGTCTGCTGGCGGCACAGCGGCAGGGGGCGTTCCAGCCCGGTGATCCCCATTCCGCGGCAACGCGAAAGCACGTCGATCTGTCTCCCCGCGAACGCGAGGTTCTCGACCTGGTCGCGGCCGGTCTCACGGATAAGGCGATAGGTGACCGGCTGGGAGTTACGGCATCGACGGCGCGGGGCTATCGGATCCAGCTACAGGCCAAGCTGGGCACCTCGGATCACGAGGAACTGGCGGCCCAGGCGCGCAGCCCGGAGTCGTCGGCCGCGACGGCACGGACTGTCGAGCTGACCGAATCCGAGGCGCTGCTCCTGCACCTGGTCACGAAGGGGGTGCCACACGAGACCCTCGCCACAGCGCTCGGCTTGCCGAACAGTGGATTGGATCCCGTACTGGCACAGCTGGGCAACAAAATCGGCACGCGCGGCACGATTCGGGTGTCGGCGCAGCGGCAGGAAGCGACATCGCAGCTCGAGCGGCTCGAGACACTCGCCGGGTCGCTGCCGGGCGTGGGCGGTGATCCCACAACGATGTCCTGGGCCACGGTGCGGGCCTTCCGGTCTCGGATCGCCACCCAACGGGCCGAACTGACCGGCCGTGAACCCGAGGTGTTGCGGCTGGCCGCACAAGGCTTGTCGCTCAAGGCGATTGCCCGGACTTTGGGCGGATCCCACGCCACCGTGATCAACGAGCTCGACAGCATCGCGGTGAAGCTCGGAACCCCCGATCGTGCCGTGCTACTCACCGCGGCGCAGCGGGCATGGTCGGCCGACCACCCGGAACCAATCCCCGAACCGCCGGTCGACGTCAGTCTGACACCGCGGGAAACCGAGATCCTGCGCTTGGTGGCCCGGGGGTTCTCGAACCCGGACATCGCGGCACAGTTGGACATTTCGGTGCCGTTGGTGAAGCACATCCGGCGCGGCCTACGGGCAAAACTCGGTATCAACGACACCGCCGGGCTGATCGCCTGGGCACTGCACAGCGGTATCGCCGTCGACGAGTTCGCGGACGCCCCGGACCCGGAGTTGCAGGCGCGCGTCACGAACGCGCTGCGGCGGGCGACGGCGACGGATACCGACAACGACCGAGACGAGTCGACACCCGACTCCCATGAGACCTCGCCCATCCCCGCCGACATCGACGGATCCGGCGAGGCACGATCGGCCCAGCCCGCCGAAGCGGCCTCGGACCCGGCCCAGACCGCGCTGGCCGAATACCTCGGGCTGCCACCCGGTGCGGTGACGCGGGGAGCTGTACGTTTGGCCCTCGCCCTCGTCGCGGAACAGACACAGGCCATGCCCGCCGCCGTGACCGGCATCGACGGTCAGGCGCTGAGTCGATGGATCCGCTCCCAGCTCGAACTGCACGCGGATCAGGAAGCGGCCACTCATGAGGGCGCGCGTGCCGAGCTGGAGCGGCACGACGGCGAAGAATCCGGTCTCCGGGATGCGGCCGACCCTCAGGCTGATCCGTTGGACCAGAACGGTTTCGACAACCGGCGCCGGGCCCTCGACCAAGAATTGCGGGCACTGCTGGGGTCGCAAGACCTGAGCCCACCCCAGCCGATGACCACGGGCGAGGTGCTGGCCGAGCTGTACTGGATCACAGGCCTGACGGACTCGCCGGAGCTGGAAGACCTTGTCGGCGCGAGTGAGACCTTCCTGGGCGCCACTCTCGAATGGCCGGCGGCAGTCCCGCTGGACACGGTCCAGATCCACACGCTGCGCAACCAGCTGGCGCAGCAGGTGGGCGTCGCCGACGACGAACTGAACCGCACGCACGCCGAAGTGCTGGCCGCCGACGAGACCGTTGCGCCACAGGCGCGCCGCCTGGCGGAGCTCTACCTCACCCTGCGCCCGAGCCGAACCGAGCAGAAGCCGACACGAGCCGATATCGCCCGGCTGGCGGGTGTGGGCGAGTCGTACGTCAGCAGTGTGTTCAACGGACGGTTCGGCGCGAAGAAGCTATGGCACGGCGAGACTACGCAACGCGTCCTGGCTGCGGCCTACCGGTTGGGTGTACCGCCGGACCGCGCGGACATCGCGGCCCTCACCGATCCGGACTTCGTGACGCGTCGCGTTCGTCCGGCGCGTTGGGTCGGTGACGAGTTCGTTCCCGCGCGGATCAAGCCGCAGCCATCTCGCGAGACGTTGGTCGAAGCAGCGGGTACGGCCAAGGCCACGGTCCGTGATGTGGTGAAAGGCTCGGGCACGCACGATGACATGCGACTGGTGCGCAGTGCGGCCGACAAGATCGGATTCTGGTATCACCCGGACGGGCCGATGGGGACGGTCGACGCGATCACACTGTCGGAGGGCGAATTCTACGTTCTGCGCCTGATCGCCGACGGCATCGCCGAAGATTCCCTCGCCGCGGTGCTCGGGATGACGCCGGACCAGTCGAACCGGTTACTCGTCCGACTGGCCGAGCGGGTGGGATTCGAGGGGCCCGTCCGTATGCCCACGAACGCACAATCGAGCGGTTTACCCGACGGCGCCGTGCCGTCGTCCCCGAAGCAGACCCGTCTGTCACCTCAGCAGGTCCAGACTCTACGACTGGTGGTGGCGGACCTGCCGTATACCCCCATCACGGGCACGGTCCCCGCGGACACTGTCGAGGCGTTCCGTTCCGCCCTCGCGGGGCGGCAACCCTCCGCACTCACCGGCAGGGAAAGGGAAGTACTCGCGCTACTCGCCCAGGGCCTGACTTCCGGACAGATCGCGGCCAGGCTGGGGTTGTCCCGCAACACGGTGAACGGGTACATCGCGCGCGCGGAGATCAAACTGCATACCGACGGCCTGCGCCCCACCGTGCAGGCGGCACAACAGGCAGAGCGATCACAAGCGGCCGGCGATCGTGAGGCGACATCCGGCCCCCGCATCGATCCCGTCGCGATCGACCTCGGCGATTCCGAGGCACTCGACTCGGAATCGGCGGAATCCCGGACAGGCAGGCACGGCGGTAGCGCAGATAACCTGACCAGAAGCGCTGCGCGACCGGCCGACCCGTCGGCATCTCCGACCAACCGCGACGAAGAACCGACCAGCGCAACACCCGCGCCCGATATCGACGAAAGCGCGACGGCCGCAGCGCATACCCCCGCAGGCGTCGCTGCGGCCCTGCAGAACAGCCTGCCCGGCGCGGTCAAGCAGGTACTCGACCAGATTGATGTCGAGCTGCGCTCCATGACCGATGCCGAGCGCCGCGACGCCGCCACCCGAGCCGACCTCACCCGTCTTCCCGGCTGGGTGGTCGACCGCCTCGCCCATGAAGCCAAGGCTCAGGAGCTCGCCCGCGACACCACCACCCCCGAGCAGCGCGCCGAATGGCACCGCCGGGCGGAAGAACTCGACCACGAACTCGCTCACATCCTCGGCCTGCCCCATCCAGGTACAGGATGGACCGACCGCATCAGCAGCGACCCGCTACACCACCTCCGCGCACTCACGCGCCGACCAGACACTCCCGCCGAACTCCGTCACCTGGTCGATACCGCCACCCGACGCCTGAATCTCGAGGACATCGCCGCGGCCGTCGAACCGCTGCACCGGGCGCTGGCCGACTGGCCCATCGCCGAACACACCGACCGGGCCGCCGCCATCGCCTGGGAACTCGCGTTGCAAGCCCGCGCCGACGGCGGCGGGACACCCGAAATCTCCGCTGCCATCCATGGACAACCAGGTCAACGCTGGATCGAGATCCACGTCGGCGACGACAGCCGGACTCTGCCTGCGCGCGAGAGCGGCGACCGCCCCGGGTGGCGCGCCGTCGACCTCCTCGACACACACACCGAGACCTGGGGATGGGTGCTCCCCCGCAACAGCGGAAGACAGGTCTGGTTCACACTCTTCGAAACCGCCGACACCAGCGACCCCTCGCAACCACCCCACGAACTCATCCTCGACCTGCTCATACCGCAGGACTCCTTGGAACAGGGCCCGGGCCTCGCGCGGCGAGCAGTACGACAGCGCCTGCGACAGGCCGGCCACCCTGATCCCTACGACCTGACCGTCCTCGTATCCGACCTCGTCCAAAACGTCTACCGCTACGCCGCCCAAGGCGACGCCCGGGTACGAATCCGGCTCGACGGAGACACGATTCGCGTCGCGATCACCGATACCAGCCGTGGCCTGCCCGCACGACAAGAGGCAACCATCCAGGGCACCGTCAGCGCCGCCGCTTTCACCGATGACCAAGCCGCCGAATGGGCCGAAACCGGGATCGTCGCCGACACCCACGGTTTCTTCCTCGGCATGCTCGAAGCAATGGCCTCGGCCTGGGGCGTGATCCTGGAACGCGCGGGCGGCAAAACCATCTGGTTCGAAGTGCCGATGCCTCCACCAACGGCACCCGGCACCACCACCGATCAACCACCGAACACACCCGCATCCGGCAACCGAATCGACCCCGTCGCACTCGCCCTCGACCCCGACGAACCGGGAACGCCCGAATCGACGGCTGCTCCCCACCGGGCACCGACCGACCCGAACGAACACGACCCCGCCCCGCTGCCCACCACCCGGGAACTGGTCGCGGATCCGGGAAAACTGAAGACGTTGCGGCAGGAAGTCGACGCACTGCGGCGGCAACTCCTCGAGCTCAGCAACGGGCGCGCAGATCTGTCCAGCGCGGCAGCGGTGGACAGGTTGCTGGGGGCACTGCTGCAACGCGAGCGAGAAGGCAAGCTCAACCCGCGTCAGGCCCGGGCACTGCCGCTGGTCGAGGAGTATCGCGAGAAGTCCGGCCTCCTCGACGACGCCGAAGGAGTGCGCGGGCAACACCGGGAACACAAAGCTGCTGCCGCTCGCCAGACGGATCAGCCGAAAGGCGCCCGGCCGACCACCTCCCGCGGACCCGACCCCGTCGCTATCGACCTCGGCCCCGACGAACCGGACGCGCCCAACCCCGCCATACCCGCGGAGACCGCCGCGGTCGCCGGGCGATCGTCGGACGATCTTCGCACGCGAATAGCAGAGTTGGGCGCTTTGCGGGACGAGGTCGTCAGGTTGGCCTCCGAGCTCGCGCAAGCCACGCAAGAGGTGGCAGCCGAACGCATTCGGACCGAAAACAAGTTGCTGCACCGGGTGGGTTTGCCGATCCTGGAACGACCGGCGCCACAGGCGTGGAGTGTCGCGCGGTGCGAAGCGGAACTCACTGTGCTGCGGGCGGCGATGCGGCAGGCGCGATCGGAACCGGCCGACCCATCGGCGCTGGATCGGGTCCGGCGCGGCGAGGAAGAGGTTCGCCGGTTGACCGAGCCTCTCGAACGCTATCGGACTGCGCTGCAAAAGATGCAGACCATGTCCGAAGAGTTGCACACACCGATGGCGCTGGCGTATTTCGAGGACAGGTCGGCTGACGACGCCGGATTCGGCATCGAGAGATACCAGGCGAGTCCGCATGTCGCGTTGGAGCGCGTACGAGGCACCTACGACACCTTGATTGTGGCGGCATCACGAGGCCGCCATGCCCAGGTGCTGCGCGAATTCGTTCAGAACCACCCGCAGTTCCAGGATGTCTACCCACCCCGGCGGCGGTTCAGTCCCGAGTTCGTCGAGCTGAGAGCCAGGCCGGACGGCACGGTGGAATCCATCGTGCTGTACGAACGCCCGGGCGACTCGCACGATCCTCAGCTGGACGAGGTGCACTATGACGAACCCGCGGCCGCACTGCTCGAGGCGTATATGCGCGCTTCCTTCCTGGAACTGCTGGGAGGTGTCACCTTCCCAGAGTGGCTCACGGACCTCGGACCGGAAGCGTTCTACCAGCCGGACGAGATCCGCTACGAAAGCGCTCAGGTCGGTGAACTGAAGCCGGACGATGTTGTCAAGATCGGACAACGCCTGGCCGAACGCGAAAGGTCCTTCTACGACCAGTCTCTTGGACAGGCACTCGCGTCACTGGCCGAAGAACAGGGACCACTGACGGCACGGGAGGTCGCTCGTAGTCTGGCGACCCGGGAGTGGACGGTTGCCTCCACCCATTATTCCCCGCAGCCCGGTCGCATAGCCGCATCCTCGATGCCCGAGATCATCGTCGGTGGCATGCGCATCGCCGTTCCGATGGCGAAGGATGCCACCGGGCGCTGGGTGATCGCCGAACCGCGCGGAAGCGATGGTCTGGGTACCGAGAACATCGTCGCATACTGGTTCTCCCAACTGAGCGCGCGAACATCGAAGAGTTTGCTCACCAAGGTCACCAAGGCCTTGATAGCGGGATCGACCGCCTTCGCGACACCACGCGCCGCCTCCGCCGAGCTCACGCCCCAGCCCGACTACGGATGGGACGAACGATTCGCTCGCGAAATCGCCGCGACGGAGAAATCCATCGCGGCGCGATCCCGAACCCCCGCTGACGCTGATCCTGACGAACCCCGCGGACCCGACCCGGTCGCTATCGACCTCGCCCCCGACGAAAACCCCCCGGCAGACCGGCAGCCCGACAACGCGGAATCCCTCGACACCGAGCAGCTGCGGGCGCTGCGTGTCGCGGTCGCCGGGAGACTGGCGGGCACAGCGGAGGTTTCGAACGATCCGGTGCTGAATCGCGCACCCGCTCTGATCGATGAGCTGGTGGCCGCGCGGCACCGGCCGGATGCGCGGGTACCGGCGGGACGGCTGCGGTTGCTGGAGCAGTTCGCGCACCAGATGTCGGTATGGTTGGCCGGCGCGGACGAGGCCGCCGAAGCAAACGCCGCCTACGAGCAGGGGCGGCGGGAAGGGACGCCGGCCGTTCTCCGGGCCAGGCAGGACGCCGCGGAGATCCGGCTCGCATCGGCTCTCGCCACCGTCGCGGAGGTCTGGGCACAGACCCGCCCCCGAACAGACACGCCGATCGTGACCCGGCCCGCGGACCACCTCCGGCCGGGAGAGACCGAACGGCTGCGCGACGTGGCCGAAACGATCTTCGGGGAGATGGTGGCCGCGGGGGCAGCGGTCGATGCCGTGAACACCACCGACCGCCGACAGCTCGCCGAGGCCACGCGACGCTATGACGCGCTGCGAGATATGTCGCAGTGGCTGGAGGAACTGCTGACCTTCGCGGAGCAATGGGATACGACACGGATAGGCCAGGAGCGCCTCTCGTTCCTGCTCGACCACTTCCGCGCGATCTCAGAGCTGCTGGCGGCGACCGAGATTCGCGACACTGTGGCCGCCGCCCTGGCCCGTGCGACCGATCGAGAACGACGACTCGCGCAAGCCGCCGAGAACTACGGCACGGCCGACCGCGCGGTCCGCGATATCGCGCAGATGCTGGGCGAACCGCAGTATCGCGCGACGGCCACTCCCACGGCGGCGCACCCCGGCGCACCCGTCGTCTGGCCCGGCGCGGCCGGACAACCCGACTTCATCGCCCAGACCCAGCCCCGGCAACACGATCTCACCGAGCCCGGTTCCGGCGAGTCGGCGTCGTCCGATCGAACCCCCGAGGACCGCGCAGCGCAGCCCGGATCGGAACACCCACGGGGACATCATGTCGCGCCGCCGCGCGGCTCCGATGAAACCGCACCGCGGCGCTATGTCGAAGCGAACCTGACGGTGGAGGATCTGGGTGCGGTCGCGGCAGCGAGCGATCGGGGCAGGCACGCGCACAACGAGGACGCCTTCGCCCTGGTCCGAGTGAATGTCGGTGGCGAAGAGGCCACCGCGCTGATCGTGAACGACGGTCTCTCCCGGCCGAAGGGCGGTCACCGCGCCTCCGCGGCCGCCAAGGCAGCCGCCCACGATTTCGTGGTGGCGGCGCTGCGGCAGGCCGACCGCGACGGCCGGATCGATCCGGTGGCCGTAGTCGAGGGTGCCGTGGCCGCCGCCCAGGAGGCGGTACTCGCCTTGCCCCCGGAGTCTCCCGCGGACAAGCCGCCCGCCACCACGATCGTGGTCGCGTTGATGGAGTCGGGACGGCTCACCGTCGACTGGGTGGGCGACAGCCGGGCGTACTGGATTCCGCTGGACGGCGGCCCGCCGATACAGCTGACCAGGGACGACTCGAAGGTCCAGGATGTGCTGGACGTCTTCGAGGACACCACTCGTGAAGAGGCCGAACACTCATCGATCGGCGGCCCCGGTCTCACCCACAACCTCGGCCGGTCTCTGGAAGGGCTGAAGCCGCGCGAGAAGGCCCGAGACATACGCGGCGACGGTGTCGTCCTGGCGCTGACGGACGGTGTGTGGGAACCGATCAGCCCCGACGACCCCGAACCCGTCGCGGCCATCGTCCGGCGGTCGCTCGCCGAGGCCCCGGGCGATCTCGGCGCCGTCACCCGCGCACTGGTACGGGCAGGCATCGAAGAGGGCACAGCCGACGACGTCACCGCCGCGGCGGGATTCCTGTCGGCCACGAACATCGACACCCCCGCGACTACGGCGACGGACCACGACGGGCCCGCGACCCCGGCCGATCGTGGCGCCGACCCCGTCGCGATCGACTTCGATCCGGACGAAGCCGATACCACGCCGGTCGGGTCACGACAACCCGAAACCACCCCGCCGCGGAACTCGCCGGATCGCTCCGGGGCACAGCCGGGCCCACAGCACGGCACGACCAACGAGACGAACACCGCCGGCCGAGTCGGCACCCCGTGGGACAGCGCAGTGCGGCTGCGGCAGGTCCTCGAGCAGCATGTCGCGAGCGGACGACCGGAGCTCGCGATCGCACTGCTCAGGCAACGGTTCGCGCCCGAGATACCGCGCCTCGCAGAGAATTTCGGGCAGCAGGCGGCGCACCACATTGCCGACGAGGTGTGCGCGACGGCGATCGCACGCCTCGGGCAGCTCGGTAGCCGAAGTATCGAGTTGTGGTTGAACAACATTGCGCGAGAGATCATCTGGAATCATCGCCGTATCGCGGGACCCTGGCAGAGGATCCGGGAGTTCGTTTCCGAATGCGCACAACTCGAGCAAACCGATCCACTGGTCCGGCTGCTGGCCGAAGCCCGAACCGCGGATGTGCGGCGTATTCTGGAGGGATTGCCGAGCCACCGGCGTGACCGTTTGATCCGCGCCTTCTGGCCCACGGGTCCGGGCACATCACCTACCGCGCCCTACGGCACCGAATCCGATCGTGATGCGCTCTGGGTCGCAGCGCGCCAATTGGCCACAGCGGTGGCGACCGCGGCGAACTTCTCTGCCCAGCTACCGGTTCGGGCCGCAAGCAGCGCACCTCGGATCGACCGACCCAGCAGCCGCACCGCGACGACGTCCTCGCCCTGGCTCACCAGCAGGGAACTCGAGGTGCTCAACCTGATCTACCAGGGTTTGACCTATGCGGAGATCGGGCGACGGCTGGATGTCGACACGACGGCGGTCACGAACTACCAGAGGAACGCGGCCAAGAAGTTCGGTACCGCCGGCCCCATCCGGACGGTCCTGGCGGCCAAACGGCAGGGATTCATCCACGACGGGGACCGACCAGCGGCACCAGCGGCCGGTACCGTCCAACTGTCCCGCGAGCAACGACAACTCCTCCAGTTGATGGCCGACGGCCTCACGGATCAGGCCATCGCCGAGGTGCTGGGCGTGGCCACGCTCACCGTCAAGCGCCGCCGAGCCCGGATCGGCGCCGTACTCGGCGAGACGAAGCGAACGCCGATACTGATGAAAGCCCTGCGGCTGGGAGCCTTCGACGCCCCTGCGAGCGAAGACACCACGCCGAGCAAACCCCGCAGACCGGACACCGTCGCCATCGATCTCGGCGACCCCGACGAACCTGACGCACCGGCGGAGCAACCAGCGCAGGGCACCGAGACGCCCGGAGCCACCCCGTGGGCTCGACCCGCGCGGAGCGAGGCACCGCCGGGAACCGCAGCGCTCAATGTGAGCGCTTCACGGCCCGGTCCTCTGCTGCGTCGAGTCCAGGAGGCGGAGCTGGCCCGGTACCTCTACGGTCGGCCGGAAGTCAAGGCTGCGGCGGTGGCGGTGCTGGACCGGCTGGAGACGGTGATCAGGGTCCTGTTCCAGGACGTGCTCGAGGGCATGTCCGCGACGGAGAGAGACGAGCGGATCCGAGCGGTTTTCGACGCGTCCGCGAGGCCGCGGTGGGGCGGCATGGTGCTGCCGTCGGTGCCGATGGACGAGCTGAAGCGCGACGGAAACCTGCGCGAACTGTTGTCGGCCATGCTCAACGCCATGATCCGCAATGCCGAACTGGGGGAAGCAGCGGTGGGTCTGACGTTGGACCAGGGCATCGCCCGGTACATGAATCAGACGCAGGAGTGGCGACGGAGCAAAGCGCGCGAACTGGGGCTGGACTTCGACGCGCTGGAGGCGGTTCGCGCGGCCGTTCTCGGGGACAAGCAGCCCGGAGAACCGGTCACCTGGAAAGACCTCAACCCGGTCGAGTACGTGCGCAGGCACGACGACGCGGCCGATCGGGCCTACGCGGAGTACGAGCGGCGAAAGGCGGCATTCCCCGAACGAACCTCGGACGCGCCACATCTCATTCCCACTTCCCGGGATGCCGCCGCGCTGGGCATGCCGCTGTCGTTGCGCGAATTCGCCGCACTGCCGGAGCGGAGAGTGCTGCGGATCAGCAAACTCGACCTCGGGGGCAGCGGGGCAATTCCCCGCCTCGACGACGGGCGCGTCGATACCTCCCGATTGGAAGCCCAGCTGCGAGAACACGACGACTCTGTCGCCTATGTCGCGCCCACCTACATGCTCGACCCACGCGGACGGCGAATTGCCGACGAAAATGGTTGCCGCATCGTATCGATCAGCGTCTACCACGATGAGGGCACCGTCGGTCCCGAGGAAGCCTTCGCCCTCGACCACTCCGAACGGGTCATTCAGCTCCCGTGGCGACCGGGTTACGTCTACGTCGACCCCGACGACAGCAACGACGACATCCGCAGGCTGGCCGAACAGGAAATTCCCTCGAACGCCGGCATTTCCGGCACCGCCACCCGGATGCTCGCCCGCTTCGACTGGCTGCGCCCGCCCGGCGTCTCCCGGCACGATTTCATTGCGGCGTTGATCGCCTTCATGCTTCCCCACGAGCACACGGTGTACGAAATCGGGCGGGGCTTCGAGATGGCGGGGGTTCGAATGGGCGACGACGCGGAGTCGATGTATCGCACGATCATCGAGCAGTTCGGCCCCGGGCAGCTGTCCGACCGCCTGCCGCATGCCGAGCCGAGTGAAACGAAACGGCAGCCGGCACGGACACCGTGGCAGACCGCGCGGAACGCAGGCAGCGCCCGGAGAGAGGTCGTGCCACACGCTCGGTCGGGTCTGCAGGCGCCGCCGACCACCGCGACCGCCGATTCGTTCGACGAATGGATCCAGGAGCTGCGGGACCTGGGAATCGACACCGAACGGATGGTGTCGGATCTGACGGAAATCTGGGACTACCTGCGCCTCGACCCGAAAGTCCGGGATGAGTTCCCGGATGCTTCCAGACCCGGAGAAACTGAGCACATCGGCATAGTCACCGGGCCCGTATCGTCGGCCGATCTTCTTCGCTACGGCCTACCGCACATCACCAGACCGGAACTCGTGTCCGCGATCTCGAACCAGGTGCGGGGACTCATCGAGACACCGGCGATGGGACACATCGTCGAGCATGACGTACCTGAGAACGTGCGCATCGCATACCAGAACGTGGCCGGGTCGCTCGAACTCGCCCGAGTCGGGACGACCCGACAAGAGTTCCGGGTGTTCACGCGACTTGTGGAAGGCAAGGACTACAAAGAAGTCGCGACGGAACTCGAAGTAACGCCGTGGGCGGTGCAGAAGTACGTCAAATCGATCTACGCCAAATTCGGCATCGAGGGGCGCAACGAGCTGGAAGCGGCGATCCGCGCCCGCCATGCCGACAGCACCACCGCGGCCGCCTCGCGCAATCTCGCTGCGCCGACCGAGACCACAGATCAGACACCCCAAGCTGATAAATCAGCGCGCCGGCCTGGGGGCATCGACCCCGTAGCGATCGATCTCGGCGATCCGGACGAGACGACGACCACGAGGGAAACGGGCTTGGCGCATACCAGACGACTCGCGGAAGCAGAGCTCGTCAGGCTGCGCGAAAAACGTGATCTCGCAGCTCATCTGCTGAAATTGTCCCCCGGGAGGAGTGACAGCGCATTGCTGCGCGAGATCGCAACCACCCATCCGTTCGACGACGCCTACGCCCTGCGCACCGGCCCCCGCGGCAAAGAACTGATCGGCGACATCGAGAGACACATGGTCGCCGAAGACCAGTTCCGCCGCTTGGACGGCGCCGCGACCGACCTGCTGCACGCGCAGGTCCACGCGGCGCTCTATGGCGGAAGCGCCCAGAGACAGGCAGCTCGGGTAACGAGAATCCTGGAGGAGAGCAGCGACAGCACGGGCGTACTCGCGGGCAGCGCGGCTCGGTCCATCCCCTATGACGGCCGCGCATCGGCCGCCCGCATCATCAACGATCTGTATCGAGCGGAGGTGATATCGCACCCCGATCGGTCGAGCGCCTCGACCGAGATCACCGTGGCGGACTTCGAAGCCAGGTCGGGAGGCAGGTTCACAGAACCGTCCACCCCGCGCCGCATCGACGCCATACTCAGGCAACTCGGGGATGACGCATCGGTGGTCGTCGACAGCGGAGGCGAGCATGCGCGGCCGTTCGTCCTGCATTGCTATGACAACAAGGTCGTACGGATCGACCCTGGCGCGAGCGACGGCGTGACTCCGTTCCGCGCGGACGCTCAGGGTCCACCTGCCCGGGCGCTGTTCCTCGACGGCAACGGTGAACCGGTGCCGCCACGCTTGTTGGACTGGATAGAAGCCACCTACAACCTCGAACACCCGTTCCGGCTCGCCCCCGACCGCGGGGTCTCGGGCGATGGGGAAGTCGCCCGCGGGGTCTGGGGAGAATTCGGAGCGGCGGGCGTATTGATCAGGCACGTCGACAGCGCCGAGACCGCCAGGTACTTGGTCACGAAGTCGGCGGCGGGCTATTCCCAGGGCAACTGGCAGCTTCCAGGCGGCGCGTTGAATTCCAAGGAAACGCCCGCCCAGGGTGCCACCCGTGAACTCTTCGAAGAACTCGGCGTGCGCGAAATCGACGCGCAGAACCTGCGACTGATCGATACCTCGGTCGTCCGCGCGGCCCGGAGAAGGCCCAAGAACTGGACCTACACCATCTTGCTCGCCGATACACCCGAACAATTCGACGTCGTCAGCGATGGCGTCGAGACCGAACATGCCGCATGGCTCACCCGCGACGAGCTGGAGGCGCTGGCGGCCCGGGGTGAAGTCCATTCCGCACTCGCCGCGCAACTTCCCGCTCTCTTCGATCGTCTGGATTCTCGGCCACCTCGGCAGCCCTGGAGTCCACTCGCCGCGTTCCGGAACGTGTACGACGCAATCGGCGACGACTACTACGATCAGGCGGAGATGGTGAAATGGAACCACCCAGGTCTGGACGAGCAGTTGCTTCCCGGATACGTCGCGATCCGCACATACACCGACAATCTCTACTACTGGGAGATGAACGCCGCCCTCCGGTCCGGCGATCCTGCCCGTATCAACGAGTATTACCACCTGATCCAAGGCATCACTGCCGCGCTGCACACACTTCCTCTCCACAACGGCGTGGTAGAACGGCAAATCAACGTGTCGCCCGGAGCCCTCGTCCGGCTCTTGGCGAAGTACCGGCGCGGGAAGGTCATCACGGAGCCCGCGTTCGTCAGTGCCAGCGAGAGACCCGACGCCCTCGGCGGAAACGTGAAGTTCGTCATCCACTCGTTCACCGGTCGCGACATCTCGAAGATCTCGAGGAACTCGGGCGAAGACGAAGTGATGTTCGCCCCCGGCTCCCATTTCCAGGTCCTGCACCAGACCAGGCAGAAGGGGCAGTGGGTTATCGAAATGATGGAAGTCGCGGGTACTCGCGGCCTCGAAGATCACGACGACCACGGCGCCGCTCGGCAATCGACCGATGCCGGCACCACCCAGCGCGATGTTCGCGACACCACTCCCGGCCCCGACCCTGTCGCCATCAACCTCGACCTCGGCGACGAAGCCACACCACCGATCGACAACGCCGAGTCGCCTGACCCGTCGGCCGAGCCGGCGGAGGGATCTGGGGCGAGCAGGACGGCAACCGAGATCGTCGCCGCCCTGGAGCGTGCCGACTGGCTGCCGATCGAGGTCAGGGCCGCTGTAGGAGATAACCGGCGAGCGTTGGCCCGGCGTGTCGACAGACTTCCCGATCTGCAGCGAGAATGCCTGCGCCAGAAACTCGTCGAGGGACATACGACCGCTGCGGTGGCCGGCCTTCTGGGCAAGAGCCGCGGGGCCGTCACCATGGCCCAGCGCCGCGCCATGGCGAGCTTGTCCGAGATGCTGCCGCCCGGTTCGCGGGCTTGGCTGCAGGCTCCGCAGAAGACAGCGCAGAGTCAGGCGGCCGAGCAGGGCAAGACCCCCGACGCGACCGCACCGCCCGCGATTTCCGAAGAAGACGCGGCGCTCGACGCCGAAATACGTGAGCTGGAGCGTGCGCTCGGCATCGAGACCGATGCCGAGCGCACACTCGAGCTGACGTTGTATATGGAGGACAAATTCCGGAATGTAGCCATCGCGGCGGGTGTGGCTCGGCCCGAGTTGCTCTTCGGACGTAAGGAGTGGCTGAGCTGGCTGGAAGCTCGCCACTACGCCAAGCAGCATCTCGGCGATGAGCTGAGCGTGGAGTTCATCCTGAAATTGCATGAGCTGCTCGGGCATCGGAAGGATCCGGAGTCGGCAGGAAAATTCGGTTTTTCGAAGCACAGGAACTGGGGCTCGTTGCAATGGCCGGCATCCGAATACGAGCGT
This sequence comes from Nocardia arthritidis NBRC 100137, assembly GCF_001612765.1. Classification (GTDB taxonomy): domain Bacteria; phylum Actinomycetota; class Actinomycetes; order Mycobacteriales; family Mycobacteriaceae; genus Nocardia; species Nocardia arthritidis. The sequence goes on along the minus strand of NZ_BDBB01000023.1, from coordinate 20,538 downwards.
GCGGCAATCCGTGCCAACCGTCTTCTCACCTATGTGCCCGGGCCGTTCGAATCCGGCCCGTACGGTGTCGTGTTATATCCGGCAGACGAGGGTAAACCAGGAGCACGCCGGGCGCGAGTCCTGGATGCGCCGTTGACCGAGGCGGAGATCGCGGCCATCAATGACGATCCATTGCGGGGATACCTGCCCACATTCCAGACCCGAGAATACGGGGTCATCCTGTACCCGAATTTCGGCAGCCCGGACGGGACGGCCGCGGACGTAGCAGCGATGTGCGAGTGGTTCAACGCCGTGATGAGTAATCCCGACAAGGATCCCTACGAAGTAGCCGCAGACCTGGAGCTGTGGAGCATTTCCGGGCATCACGGGAAGGGCGACTATCACGGCCGACTGTCCAGGATCCTGCTGAATTGGGCGCTCGAAAAGCAAGGGAAGCCCGCCAGCGCAATTCCGGAGTTCGAGGAAGATCTCCTCACCATGCGGGACGACTGGGTGGACACGGTCAAGGCGGGAAGCCTGCGGTACCGACTGCTCGAAGCCCAGGTCGAACAGTCCGCGGGTACAGCGGATCCGGTGGCGCTGCTCGGTCTCGCCGGTGCGCGAGAGCGCTACCGCCGGATGGGTGGAAAGCCCGCGCCGTTCGTGCCGGGAGAACAGCACGATGCCCTCGCCTGCAAGCGACTGCTGGCCACGCTGCTGTCGGACGCGCCGCTCCCCGCAACCGACGAGCAGGTACTGGCAATCGTCGACCGATCGCTGCGTGACGGGCCGGATGGGGGCGGGGGCACAGCGCCCCAGCCGCAGAGCACCCCGCACGAACCCGCAAAGCCGACATCATCAGGTAACCGCATCGACCCCGTCGCCATCGACCTCGGCGATAGCGATCAGTCCGAGCGAACGACAGCCTCGTCCTCAGGGCCGAGCCGGACCACCTACGACACGGTGCCACTGCCGGAATCCCTGGTCGAGCCTGCCGACGACATCGAACTGGTGTGGCCTGAGGTGGATTCGCGCGGATGGTTCATGGTGCCCGGGACGGGGCCCGACAAGCCTTTTCACACCAGCGACCCCGAAATCGGCGACCCTTTCATCCTGCTCGCCAACGGAAAGTTCGTAACCGCCGACGCGTCGCACGAGGATCTGCTCAGCGCACTCCTCGCGCAGGGCGTATCGCTGGATGAGATCAGCGGCTTCGGATGGTGGCGGGTCAGCGGCCGAGTGAAGGGTCTCGATGCGTTCAGCCAAGGTTTCGAGGAATGGAACGGGGATCCGATGAACCCCGCGCAGGTCCTCGACGCCTTGGAGAGCAGCGGAGCCGATCGCAGCGTGTGTGAATTCGACACACAGTTCGGTTCCGAGCACCAGGGCCTGATGTGGCGAGGCGCGGCAGCCGAGATGCCTGTCGGACAGATACTCAGCCACGAAGGCGACGCATACAAGCTGCTGTCCGGCTACTCGTCCGCCGACGACGGCGCAAATAACCGCATTGTCTTCTGGAACGACCTCGTCGCCTGGGAAGCGACCGCCGAGGGCCAGTCGTTCACCATCCGGGTCAACGCGGTCCGAAGTGAACCTGCCGAGGGCACGATCACTTTGCGTACCGACGGTGACTCTGTCACAGCGCATTACACCGCCGTCCGGCTCGGACAGGATCAAGCGCGAGCAGCGGCCGCGTGGTCGGTCCTGCACGACAAGTTCACCTCCTGGCTCACCGATTCCGGCGCGTCCTGGGCGATGGGCAGCGAAACGGCTCCGACCGAAGATATTTCCGTCGCGGCCACCCGGCCCGCGACAGTGGCGGAGTCTGCCCAACGGTCCGAGCGAATCATTCGTGCTGAGCCGGAGGGCCGATACAGCCCGAACGCGGCGTCGGAAGCCGCGTCCTGGCTGGCCGAACAGCTCGACGGCTGGTCAACCGAACAAGTGAACCTCGCGTGCGCCGAACTCACGGCCCTGGTGACCGACGCCGCCGAACACCGCCACGGCAGAGTCCACCTGGTGGCGGAGACAACCGACGACCGGCTGCGCGTGACGCTGCTCGACACGCACGCCGCCTCGGCGCCGCGGAACGCGCGAGGTGGGATCCCGACCCGCTCCGGTCTCGCTGTCCTCCCCGGACGGGCTGTGGCAGCGGATGATCCGACGCCGATACGCTCCGGCGTCGAGCTGTTCAAACGCCATGAGCACGGCTGGCACCAAGCCGTATGGTTCGAACTACGCAAGCCTCACGCAACCGCCACCGACACGGGAACGACACCGCGCGACGGCGCCGGCCCCGTCGCGATCAACCTCGACCCCGACGACGATGCCGATGCCGATGCCACCGCCGGCTTCACCACCGCAGCCCAGCAAGCAGGTGATTGGGTTCCCAACTCCACACACGACGATCCGCCCGAGGCACCGCTGCCGGCCGAAACCACTACCCCACCCGCGCCCGGTTCCCGGATGTCCGCTGTCGAATTCGTCGTGCGGCTCGACGAAGCCCAACGCTCCGGGTCGCCCGTCCGAACGAGGCCCGACCATTTCGACAGCCAGAACAGCCTCACGGAACTGCTCACCTATCCCAACGGCTTCCAGGTGATCGAGAAGAGCATGCTGTTGCCCGAGTGGCGCGCCGCCGAGATCCTGGTGTCGGCTGTCGGCTATCTGCTCGGGGCACCCGTACCGCCGGTGATCCCCACATACGATCGCGAAGATACCGTGCTGATGCCATGGCTACCAGGCGATGCCGTTGCGAACGTCGCCACCCTGGATGCTGCCACTCTGGAGATGTTGCGGAACCATCCGGACACACGCGAGCTGGGTTTCCTCGATGTGGTCGTCGACAACTGGGACAGAATGGACAACCTTCTGCACGACGGTCACCACTACTACGGCCATGACCACGCGTTCGCCTTGGAGATGCCCCTCGACCCGAGTACGAGCCCGATCTCGCAGCGTTACGTCACCGGTGTCGACCGCCACAACGAAGCCGACCCGTACGAATGGGCGGCCATCGACCGGAGCCGATCAGAACTCGATGAGCACATACGCGCCGTCAGCGCATTGCGGGCGTTGTTCATGGTCTACGGGTCCGTGGACGGGCATCGACGGGTGCTCGCGCGACTGGAAAGGATGCGCGAGCACGCTGCCGGCGACGCACCGCAGCATTCGAAACGGCCCGTGTCCGTCGACGGCGAGATCGCCGAGTTCTGGCGAGATTTCCAGGATTTCCTGATCCGTGCCGGGACCGTCGTGGCGGGGGACCCGGCCATCGAAGAACTGGCCCGCGCTCGTACGTCGGATGTCCGGGCTGCGTTGGACAGCCTCACGGACAGCCACCGACGCCTCATTGATCTGTTTCGGCGCGGACCCGAGACTCCGGCTCCGGGACAGGCACAACCCACCGATCACGGGATCGAGGCCGCCGAGATAGTGAGTGCTGCACGCACACTCGCGATCTCCGCAATAGAATCCAGCAGCCGGTCGGCCCCGGAACCGAGTCGGTCCGTACAGACGAACCACTCGGCAGGCGACAACCGCACAGACCCCGTCGCGATCGACCTCGATGGCAGCACGCCCCAGTTCCACGGCGAGACCGCCCCAGCCGAAACAGCTTCCAACACCCGCGGGGCCTTCGGCACCGACAAAGGCGAGGAAGGATCCACGCTTCCAGCCGATCCACACACCACCCGACAGGAGAGGAAGCACGCGGCGCGGGCGATCGCCGCACTGCGCCATCAGCTCGGGGCGCACGCGACACTATGGTCGCTGGTCGAGCGCGTCGACCCCGATGAGGTAGTCGATGCCGCCCGCGCACGCGCCAGAAGGAATGCGCGCTGGTGGTTCTCACTGTCCACCGAACAGCAGGCGGGGATGGTGGCGGTCCACCCCGCCCTGATCGGCAATACCGACGGCATCCCGTACACCGTGCGCGATTACGCCAATCGCCGGTCGATCACCCGGCAGCTCACGCAGCTGCGCCGGATCATCGGGCACCGCAAACTCACCGCCGCCGAGAAGACGCATCTGCTCAACCTGGAGACCACCCGGGATCAACTGGCCGAAATAGAACGCCGCGTCGAGGAATTCGGATCGCCGCCGGTACAACTCCTCGCCTACGACGCCGAGAAATACGACGGCAACGGTCGGATCTCCGTCTGCATCGGAGACGCCGACGAGGCGACGAACGTCACCCGCCATGTCGGCGGCTTCGGGACCACGCTGCGGTCACTGCTGTACCGATACGGGTTTGCGGGTGCACAGTACGAGATGACCTCACGGTACGCACCCGAAGAGACCGTGGCGGCCATCATCGATATCGGCTACGAACACCCCACCAAACTGCTGAAGGGAACGCTGCCGGTTCTCCCGTTCGATCCCGCCTATCACCGGTTCGCCGAAGTCGGTGGCTATGTCGTAGCCCGAGATATTGTGTCTTACAACAGCACTCGCGAATCGTTGGCAGAGCATCGAGGAACCGCGCTGCCGCGGTTGCACACTCTGGTCGGACACAGCTACGGCACCACGACCGTGTGCTACGCGGGCCGGGACGTCCGGCTGGCCGGCGAGATCGACCAGGTGGTTCTGACGGCCTCCCCGGGCGCGGGCCCGATGACCCGGGCTACCGACTTCGGTATCGGGGCCGAGAACGTCTACGTTCTGACGGCGACCCGTGATCCCATCGCCTGGCTCGGCGCCACCGCTCCCGACCGGCGCGGCCGATTCCTCAACCGCGGTCTGGGACCGGATCCGGCCGGCGAGTCCTGGGGAGCGGTGCGGGTCACCGCGGAGCCACCGAAGACACCAGAGTTCCGCAAGCGGACGCAGGTCCATCAGGGTTACAACTCGTATGCCGATATCGAGGCCCGGGTGCCGACCGAGTCGCTGGACAATATCGGCCTGATCACCGCGGGCCGTGGCGCCGAGGCCACCCGCGCCGAACATCGGCCGGCCGATGGGGGCCGCGCTCCGGTGCTTCATCTCACCGATCCGGAACGCAGGCGGGCCGCCCGCACCCGCGCACTGAACGAGGGCTTCGAGCCGGCGGAGGCCGCCGAAATCGAGCAGCTCATCGCTGAACTGTTGACCTACCGCGGCAAGGACGGCAATCGTCCGTTCGCCTACCTCGAGCACATACCGATTCCCAGCGCTGCCGAACCGTCCGGGCCGGATTGGGTCGCCAACCGCGGGCGGTGGTTCCGGGCGCTGCGCGAGGGCGACCGCGCCACGCTGCGAACCGTAGAACTCACCGCCAAGGATGCCTTCGAACTGAAGCGCTTGCTGCGACGCTCCCCCATCTACCTGACGCTCGCGCTGGTCGTCGCTACCGGTTTGAAGGCCGAACAACTATTGGGTATTTCCGCCCCGGGTCCGCTGTTGTTCAAGCAGGAGAAGCGAGTACAGGGGAACGAGACAATCACCGTCTGGAAGTTCCGGACCTTGCCCGAGGACGAGCCGGAGGGACCCACCAGCAGCGCCGCCGTCGACAGGGCCATGCCGTTCCAGTGGTACCTGCGCGAAACATCGCTCGACGAGCTGCCACAACTGCTGTCGATCGCGACGGGAACCATGTCCTACCTGGCGGGCCGACCGATGCTCGACGGCGACCGTGTCCAGATGCGGAAAGTACTCACACCCGGGGAATACGCCTTCTGGGAGCAGCACCTCAAGAACGACCTGTGGTCGGCGCTGCACTTCCCCGGCTGCCGCGGTTTCGACCGCGAGTCGCCGGAATATCTGCGCACCAGATATCTCGCGGCCCGCCTCTATTCGCTGATCGGAAGCCAGTCGGTCGACGAGTACATGCTCGGGGTGATCGACCGGTACCTGCTCGGCATGGCTAGCGGCCGAGGCCGAGTACTGATACAGAAGCTCGCGGCCCAGCTGCATGGCCGTTTCCTGTCCAGCCCCGGTGCGGTTACGGAGACGACCGATGCCGCGGCACAACCGTCGCCCGACGCCGAACCCACGCAATCCCCCGATGGTGACACCGATCGACCGGCCATGGACAGCGGCGTGGCGCAACCGTCGCCCACCCTGGTGGAGCCCGCGCCCGACGACCCGCTGCTCGACCGGATCCGCGGCATCAACCCACTGCGCCACTGGGACATCAGCGCCGAGTGCACCCTCGCCGCCGACCTCCGGCTCAGCGGCCGACCCGATATCGTCGCCGAACCGTCGGAAACAGGACGAGGACCCGGTGACGACAGCCGATCCCACATCCGGTTCATCCAGGCCCACTACGACACGACGTTCCAGCACGTCGAGAGCTGGACCGACCTCGAACAGCAACTCCTCGACGCCGGCCACCTGGCACGCGGCATCATCGCCTACCGCCACCAACCTTTCGGAGGTTTGCAGGGCCACACCGTCAACGTCGTCAACTACCACGGCACCATCCGCTACGTCGACGGGCGATCCGGCCGAGACGTCACCAAGGGCATCCACGCACTGACCAACCGGCTCACGGTACCTGCGAGCCATCGCAACCGAGGTCCGGATATCGACGCCCACTTCCTCCGCACCGACGGCCACTACGCCGGATCCCGCCCCGGCGCACCGGGTGTAGCGAAGCCCGTCGCCGGCCCGCCCACGGTCGACGAACCCGCCCGCGAGCCCGGGGACGTCGACGAACCCGCCCGCGAGCCCGGGGACTCCGAACAGGACCCGCGAAGTTCGCCGGAATCCGAAACATCCTCGAGCACATCGAGCAGCGAAAACTAATGCGGTGTCTGGCATCTGCCACTGCCCGCCGGACCGGGGCGCGACCTGGGAACCGGCATAGACGACCGGTGGCTCGATGGGCTCCCGATCCGCCACTCTCGAAGCTGTGCGTTGTCCATGGGACCAACCGAGTGGATCAGGCCGCAGTTCTCACGATGGCCCGGTACATCGTGCAGCCGTCAGTCGGCAGCGTGGTCGCGGAGGGTTTCACCTTTCAGCCACTTGCCACCCCGGGGCGCTGGCCCATCTCTCCCCTGCGAGGACGACGTGGTCCAGGAAACGCAGACCTACGGTTCGCGCCGCTTCGGTGAGCAGGGTGGTGGTGCGGCGGTCGTCGGGGCTGGGGGTGGGGTCGCCGGAGGGGTGGTTGTGGACGATGGCGAAGGCTCGGCCGTCGTGGCGCAGGACGGTGTTGAGGATTTCCCGGACCGGGACGGCTACCTGGTCGATGGCGCCTTCGGCGACGAAGACCTTTTGCCGCAGGCGGTTCTGCGCGTCGCAAACCAGGACGAGCAGGCGCTCGACCCTGGACCCGGCGAAATGCGGGCGCGCGGCGGCGGCCACCTCGGCGGGGCTGGTCAGCCGGCTCGAGATGTCCGGCCTACCGCGTGCTCGCGCGCCGAGGTGGAAAGCGGCGATGATGGCGGCGGCCTTCGCGACGCCGACGCCGGCTCGGCGCGACAACTCCTCCGGGCGCGCCGACGACAGCCCGGCAAGCCCGCCGTGCTCGACCAAGAGTTCCACCGCCAGGTCCAGCGCGCTCGCGCCGCGCCTGCCCTGCCCCAGCAGCAGGGCCAGCAACTCCGCGTCGCTGAGCGCGTGCGGGCCGAGTGCCAGCAACCGCTCACGCGGCCGCTGCGCCACCGGCACGTCGACTAGAGAGACCGCCATGACTCCCACCCCTCGGTCACGCCAACAGTGACCGGGATTCTGCCAGGGGCCACCGACACATCGCGCATATGCTGGCTGGTGTGCGGTTCGGTAGCCGAGCGGTCACGAACTGGGGAGCTGATGTGCGATGTGGTACCTGAAGGCGCAATGGCACCACGACTTCGATGACGAGCCGGTCGAGCTGTTCAGCGAGATCGGCGACGACGGTTTCGAGGTACGCAAGGTCGAGATGTTCCGTGACGGGCACGCCGACTGGGCCGATTCGGGCAGCGGAACCGGTACGACCGAACTGGGGCAGATTCCGGTTCCGACCCCGGGGGAGATCAATGCCGAGACCGAGTTCACCGCGCTCCAGATCGACGCTCACGAGTTCGAGGCGGTCTGGCAGCGCGCTCTCGACGAGCAGCGGCCCGTATCGCCCAGGTAGCCGAAGGGCGGCGTCTGCGGAAGACGCCTAGCGGTCCACCACCGCGACATCCGATAGCCCGACGAACGCCTTCGCGGCGAGCCGTTGCAGATTGTGCAGCTGACGCTCGTGCACGACGATCCGGCGCAAGGCCTCGTTGATGGTGGCGTCGCTGCTGGACGTGCCCATGATGGCAGCGGCCGCGGCGAGCAAGTCCTGGTCGAGATCGATCCGCACGGATTTCATGCGCCCTCCTTCGTACATTCGCCATCTTGCGGCATAACGCGGGTTCATGTCCGGCAAATCACGAACTCGGCCTTGCGTTAATACCCTACGGGGGTATAGTTCCCCGCATGGAACACAGGCACGACCCCTCGGGCGAGCACGCCTCGCACACCGCGCACGCGATGAAGGACGCCGTTCAGTACACCGCGCACCACTCCCCCGCTACCTGGCGGATGGCGGCCATGGCGACGCTGCACTGCCTCACCGGCTGCGCCATCGGTGAGATCCTCGGCATGGTGATCGGCACCGCGCTGGGCTGGAACAACGCCTCGACGATGGTGCTGGCCATCGTGCTGGCGTTCGTGTTCGGTTACGCGTTCACCATGCGCGGCGTACTGCGGGCGGGCCTGCCGTTGGCGGCCGCCATCGGTACCGCGCTGGCCGCCGACACGGTGTCCATCACGGTCATGGAGATCGTGGACAACGCCGTGATCCTGGCGGTCCCGGGGGCGATGGACGCCCACCTGGACACCGTACTGTTCTGGACCACACTCGCCTTCGCCTTCGCCGTGGCGTTCGTGGTGACGACACCGGTCAACAAGTGGCTGATCGGACGCGGCAAGGGCCACGCGGTGGTGCATGCACTGCACGGCGCGCACTGATCAGAACGTCGTCCGATCCGCACCTTCTACTCCCAGGTTCGCCCGGAAAAGGCCCGTTCGGCTAGGCAGATTGTCCAGCTGAACGGGCTTTTGTTGTCGCCGGGTCCCGGTGGTGCTTGCATCGAGATATGTTCAGCGAGGCGCAGCTGTACTCGCCGGTGACCCGCACCGGCGACGGCGACGTGACCGTGCACCTGAGCGACGAGCACCCCGGCGTGCACGATCCGGCCTACCGGGCCCGGCGCAACGCCATCGCCGCGCTGGCGCTGGACTACGCGCCGGGAAAGCCGCTCCCCCACATCGCCTACACCGACGAGGAGCAGCAGGTGTGGCGGATCGTGTCGGCCGAACTCGCCCGCAAACATCGCAGCTATGCCAGCGCGGAGGTTCTCGCCGCCGCCGAGGCGCTGTCGTTGCCCACCGATCACATCCCGCAACTGGACGAGGTCTCCGCGGCGCTGGCACCGCTGACCGGATTCCGCTACGCACCGGCCGCGGGCCTGGTGCCGCTGCGCGAGTTCTTCGGCTCCTTCGCGGATCGGATCTTCCACTCCACGCAATACATCCGGCATCATTCCGCGCCGTTGTACACCCCCGAACCGGACGCCATTCACGAGATCATCGGGCACGCCAACCAGATCGCCAGTCCGCGCTTCGCGGCGATCTACGCGACGGTCGGCGCGGCGGTCGCGCGGCTGAGCACCGACCGCGCGCTGAAATTCCTGGCCGACGTCTTCTGGTTCTCGATGGAATTCGGCGTCGTCCGGGAACGCGGTGAGATCCGCTGCTACGGCGCGGGGCTGCTGTCGTCCTACGGCGAGATCGAGGAGTTCCGGCACGCCGAGCTGCGCCCGCTCGACATCGCGCAGATGGGCACCGCGACCTACGACATCACCCACTACCAGCCGATTCTCTACTGCGCGGACTCGATCGCCGAGATCGAGGACGTGATCGGCGGCTTCTTCGCGACCATGGACGACGACACCCCGGATCGGTTCCGGCAAGCCAGCACCGCCGGGGCATAAGACGGTCCGAGGCTCGGCCCTCAGTGCTGACGATCCGGCCCGAGCGGGAGCCCCGCGTCCAGGAAATCCATCGTGCGCGCGATGTTGTCGAGGTTCATCGGCGCCATCGCCTGGACCGCCAGCCCGGCGCCCGTCATCGCGCCTGCCGCCACCCGCACCTCGAAGTCGTCGGGCGAGCGGCCGACGTGATCGGCCAGCAATCCGGACAGCAGATCAATGCTGCGCATCATCTCCAAGCCGATCGCGGAGCGCAGTTCCGGCACGTGGAACAGCAGCGCTTGACGTTCCTGCTCGAATGCCAGCTCGGCGGGGGGCAGGTTGGTGAAGACCTCGCGCACCGCCTCGCGGAAGGCGACCATCGGGCGGACGTCGCGCGGCTGACGACGCAACGCCTCGATGATCACCGGATCGAGATCGTCGGCCAGTACCAGCTGTTCCTTGGACGGGAAGTAGCGGAAGAAGGTGCTCGGCGAGACATCGGCGGCCGCGGCGATCTGCTCGACGGTCGTCTCGTTGTAACCCTGCTCGCGGAACAGCCGGAAAGCCTCGAGGCGAATCGTCCGGCGGGTCCGTTCCTTCTTTCGCTCGCGCAAACCTCGCGCCGTCCCGTTCGCGGGTAGCTCAACCGACATGTATCGATTCTGCCGCACCCGGCTCGCGCACCCGGTCGGGCTGCCGCGCGCGGACGAACATCGCCGTGAGCACGGCCGCCAGCAGGCACAGCGCGGCGCAGACCCAGAGCATCGCGCTCATGCCGCCGAGGAAGGCGACCTGCACCTGGTGCAGCATCGACTGATCACCCAGGTGGCGCGCCGTGGCGACGCCCGCGTTCACGCCGTCGTCGATCGGTTCGCGATTCAGCGCGCCGAGTTCCGACCGATACCGGGTGGCCAGCACGGTGCCCAGCACCGCGACGCCGATGGTGCCCCCGGCCTGACGCAGCGCTTGCAGCAGCGCGGAACCGGAGCCGGAGCGCTCCGCGTCCAGTTCGCCCATCGCCATGCCCATCGCGGCGGGCATGACCAGACCCATCCCCGCGCCCAGCAGCGTCAGCCACAGGGCGGTGAAGCCGTAGCCGCTGTCCACGGTGGTGAGCGCGCCCAGCACCAGGGAACCGGCCAAGACGGTGAACCCGGCGGTGATCACGACGCGGATGCCCAGTTTCGGCAGCACCTTGTCGACCAACCTGCTGCCGACCAGCAATCCGCCGATCAGCGGAAGCAACCGCAGGCCGCTGCCGAGCGCGTCCACGCCGAGCACCGCCTGGAAGTACTGCGGAACGGTGAAGAACATGCCGAACATGGCGAAGTTCACCACGATGGAAAACCCGGTGCCCCAGCGGAATCCGTCGGCGGCGAACAGTCCGAGATCGACCAGCGGATGCGTCGTCCTGCGTTGCCAGGCCAGGAACGCGCCGAACAGGAGCACACCCGCCGCGACAATGCCCCATGCGGGCCCGTCGCCCCAGCCTTTCTCCCCGATACGGATGAAGCCATACGTCAGTCCGAGCATGCCCGCGGCCGACAGCACCACCCCGGGCAGATCCAGCCGGAACTGTTGCGCGCTGCGCGATTCCGGCACCAAGGCGGCGACGGCGAGCGCGCCGATCACGACCATCGGCACGTTGATCAGGAACACCGAACCCCACCAGAAGTTGCGCAGCAGCCAGCCGCCCACGATCGGGCCCAGCGGAAGACCGATCGCGGTGGAGGTGATCCAGATCGTGAGCGCCCGCTGGAGATCGGCCGGTTCGGGGAACAACGCGGGCAGCACCGACATCGACAGCGGCATCATCGCCGCCGCCGCTATTCCGAGCGCGACGCGCGCCGCGATGAGCTCGCCGGGTGAGGTCGCCACGGCGCAGGCGACCGAGGCGACACCGAACAGCGCCAAGGCGGCGAGCAGGAACTTCTTGCGGCCGTAGCGATCGCCGAGCGCGCCGGCGGGCAGCATCACGGCGGCCAGGGCCAGCGTGTAGGCGCTGCTGAACCATTGCAGCGCGGCGGTATTCGCGTTCAGGTCGACCGCGAGTGTGGGCAGCGCCACGGTCAGCACGGTGACATCGAGCCCGATGGTCAGCATCGCCACGGCCAGCGCGCCGAGGGCGAGCCAGCGGCGGGTCGAGTCATTCTTCATGACGCCTCCGAAAGTGATAGATACAACTTTTTGATAGTAACTGCCATTTGGTACTTGATGTCAATATCGCCGCCGAAGGCGTGAGTGTGTGCGACCGATCACCGGCCCGCTCGCTAGGCTCATCGGCGATGAAGATCACTCGCCGTGCCTTGCTCTGCGTGGGCGCCGTGCTGGCCGTCGCCGCGATCGCAACGACGGCCGCGCCGTCCCTCGCCGAGCCCAGCACCACTACGCCGTTCACCACCCCGAACACCGACGGCTGCCCGCAGAAGACGTTGCCGCCCGCGCCGATCGACGCCTCCGAGGTGCCCGCCCCGGGACAGTCGACTCCCGCACCGCTACCGATCCCTTCCCCGCCGATCGGCGGGCCCCGCCTCGGTGACTGCGGAGTCGTGCTGCCCAAAGCCGCACCGCCTGCCCCACAGGAGGTTTCGGCGACAGCCTGGTTGGTGGCGGATCTGGATACCGGCGAAGTGCTCGCGGCGAAGGACCCGCACGGGCGCTACCGGCCCGCCAGCACGATCAAAGTGCTACTGGCCACGCTGGCGCTGCGCACGCTGAGTCTCGACAAGGTGGTGGTCGGCACGCAGGCCGATGCCGATGCCGACGGCACCCGGGTGGGCATCGGCCCCGGCGGCCGCTACACCAACCGGCAGCTCATGCAGGCGTTGATCATGGCCTCGGGCAACGACGCCGCGCATGCCATCGCCGCGCAACTGGGCGGCGACGCCGCGACCGTCGCGAAGATGAACGACCTCGCGAAATCGTTGCGCGCCATGGACACTCGCACGGCCACACCGTCCGGTCTGGACGGGCCCGGGATGAGCACGTCGGCCTACGACCTCGCCGTGCTGTTCCGCGAGGCCATGACCATCCCGCTGTTCGCGGAGCTGATTCACACCGAGCAGGCCGACTTCCCGGGCTACCCCGCCGACCCGGCGGTTCCCGGCGACACCGACCGCCCCGGCTACCCGATCGGCAACGACAATCAGCTGCTCTACAACTACGACGGCGCCCTCGGCGGCAAGACCGGCTTCACCGACGACGCGCGCCAGACCTTCGTCGCCGCCGCCCAGCGCAACGGCCGCAGGCTCGCCGTCACCCTGCTCAAGGCCGACGTGCGGCCGATTCGGCCGTGGGAACAGGCCGCCCGCCTGCTCGACTACGGCTTCGCGTTGCCCCGCGGCGCCTCGATCGGCAACCTGCCCGGCGCGGTGATAGCCCAGCGCGACCAGAGCGCGGTCACCCTGGCCGCGCCGCCCGCGGCGGGCAGCGACCGGGCCACGCCTTCGATGCCGGGCAGCGACCCGTCCGCCATGCCCGCAGCCGAAGACCGCCGCACCGGCGCCAGGACCACGCTGATCATCGGCGGTGTCCTCTTGGTCGCCGCGCTGTTGCTAGGCGCACGCCAGGCCAACCGGCGACGCTGATCGAACGTTCACCGACGGCCCGGCAACTTGCGCAATCCAGAAAGTGCGAGGGCCGCGAGCGCACCCGCGCCGAAGTAGGTGGCGCCCACGCCCACCGAGATGTCGCGTGCGCTGACCCGCGGCGCGATCACGGCGGGGCCGGGCGCGGGAATCTCCGCTTCCGGTTCGTTCTCCGTGGCGGTGGCCGCCCAGGCGGTGGCGAACAGGACGATGCGGTAGGTGACATAGCTGAACACCATCAGGCCGATGATCGAGCCGAAGGTAGCGCCGGCGGGGCTGTTCAGCACCGAGCGCAGATAGATCGACGCGACGATCTTGAACACCTCGAACACCACCGCGGCCAGCGCGGCCGCCTTGACGGCGCTGGCGAGCGTCACCGGTTCCCGGGGCAACCTCGCGATGACCCACGCGAACACCGCCCAGGAGGCGAGGAACCCGAGCAAGGTCGACGACAGCCACAGCAGCACGCCCGCCCCGGGCGCTTCACCGAGGCCGACGCTCTCGAGCAGCCGCCTGCCGAGGGTGCCCGAGGCCACCGCCGACAACCCCAGCGATACCGTGAAGGCGAGACCGAGACCGACCAGCGCCCCGAGATCGGAGAGCTTGGTCATCAGCCAATTGCCGTCCGGAGACTTCTGCTCCCACTGCTCGGTGAGCGCGGCCCGCAGGTTGGCCATCCAGCCCAGCCCGCTGTAGACGCCGGTCAACAGACCCAGGACGCCGACCGCGCCCCGCGACTCGACCGCCTGATCGACCAGGTCGTTCACTTGGGTGCCGAACGAGCCCGGAATGTTCTCGATGATCTTGGCGCGTAACTCCTCGAGCAAATCCGGATTGCTGGACAAGACCAGGCCCGCGACCGCGAAAGCGATCATCAGCAGCGGGAACATCGACAGCACAGTGAAATACGTGATGCCCGCCGCGTAGTAGTTACCCCGTTGCCGCTGGTAGCGCCCCGCCGTACGGACCAGATGGTCCAGCCACGGCTGTGCCTGGACCCGGCGTTCGATCCCGGCCTTGACGTTGTCGATCACCTGCACCATTCGCCCCTTCGACCAAGAGACCTCGCACGACGCCTGACGGGGCGCACGGAGGTGAAGTAGCCGTTCAGCGACTCGGCAAACCGACCCGGTCGTAGACCTGCGCGAGAGTGTTGCCCGCGATCTCTCGGGCGCGCTCGGCTCCAGCGGCGAGTACGCGGTCGAGTTCGCCTTGATCCGACAGGTACTCTTGCACCTTCGCGCGCAGCGGCGTGACGAATTCGACCAGCGCGTCGGCCACGTCGGCTTTCAGCTCGCCGTAACCCTTACCCTCGAAATCCTTCTCCAGCGTGACGATCGGCGCGCCGGTGAGCGAACTCAGGATCACCAGCAGGTTACTGACGCCCGGCTTGCGTTCCGGGTCGTAGCGGATCTCGCGTTCGGTGTCGGTGACCGCGGACTTCACCTTCTTCACGGTGACCTTCGGGTCGTCGAGCAGATTGATCAGGCCCGCGTCGGTGGAGGCGGACTTGCTCATCTTGGCGGTGGGGTCCTGCAGGTCGTAGATCTTCGCCGTGCCCTTGACGATATGCGCCTCCGGCACCACGAACGTCTTCTTGAACCGAGTGTTGAAGCGCTGGGCCAGGTTCCGGGTCAGCTCCAAGTGCTGGCGCTGATCCTCACCGACTGGCACCTGATGGGCGCGGTAGAGCAGGATGTCGGCGGCCATGAGCACCGGATAGGTGAACAGGCCGACGGTCGCGTTCTCCGCGCCTTGCTTCACCGACTTGTCCTTGAACTGGGTCATCCGGCTGGCCTCGCCGAAACCGGTGATGCAGCTGAGCACCCAGGTCAGCTCGGCGTGCTCGGGCACCTGGCTCTGCACGAACAGCGTGGACTTCTTCGGGTCGATGCCGATAGCCAGCAACTGGGCGGCGGCGGCCTTCGTGCGCGCCTTCAGCTCCTTGGGATCCTGCGGCACCGTGATCGCGTGCATGTTCGGGATGAAATACAGCGCGTCGTAGTCGTCCTGCATGGTCACCCAGTACTGCAGCGCGCCAAGGTAGTTCCCGAGATGAAACGAGGAGCTGGTCGGCTGGATCCCGGAAAGAACCCGCTGCTTGCGTTCGGCGGCCGGGGTGGGCGCAGGACTGGACATACCCCCGATCTTCCCATGCGGCTCAAGCGGAATTTCGCTGCACCCAGTTGCGCGGGTCCACCCCCGGCATACTCGGCCGTCCGCCACTGACCAGTTCGTGTTCGCGCTGGGACAGCCTCTTGTAGACCGGTGTGCTGGGCCCGGCGAGGGTGCCACGCAGCACCGGTGGCACCAGCGGAACCGACATATGCGCGGTGCGGACCGCCCGGGACAGGCCCTGGTAGGCGACCTCTTCGGCCACACCCCACCGCATCCCGTACATCCGGCGGATCCGGGGCGGCAGGCTGCCCTGCACCAGCAGGTAGAACGCGGAGGTGACCTGCTGCAACGGCACGCCCTGCGAGTAGGGGACGCGCTGTCCGGCCAGGTATGAGCCCACCAACCGCGCCTCGTCGGTGAGGAACAGCTCGTCGGAGGCCAGATAGCCGTCGAAGTACGCGCGGAACTCGCGGTAGCTGCCCGGCGCCGCGTCCGCTGGCATGCCGAACAGCTCGCCCCAGCGCACGTAGTCCTGGTAGAGCCCCTCGCGCTCGCCCAAGGTCATGGTGCGCACCAGCAGGTCGTACATCACCTCGGCCGAGTCGAAGGTGAAGGCCATCGTCATGAACATCAGGTGCGGATCGAGCGCGGAGTACCCGGTGCCGGCGGGGTGGCGCGCTCCGGCATCCTCCGGCAGCGCGCCACGCACTCTGACGTGCCGTTTCCTGGTGAACGCCAGGGCGCGGTCGGCCTCGGACCTGCTGCCGAGGAACACCGCCTCGAACAGGCGGCCGGTCAGCGCGAGCCGGGTGTAGGGCGTCATCCGATGCTCGGTGTTCTCCGCGGTGCCGACATACAGCAGCGGGTGCACCGCGCCGATCACCAATGCGCGCAAGCCGTAGGTCAGCCCCACCGCGCGCTTGCTCATCACCCGCCGGACCATCGAGTGGTCACTGAAATATCCGGGCTCGGACATCGCCGCCTCCTCGTCGAGCACATCTGGCAATAGCATCCCCCAGAATCCGCATTTCTGGCAATACTCCCTGCCAGAATGTTTTGTCGACGCCCGGCGTGGGAGCCGGCGCACCTGTAAGAATCGAAGGGTGACGGCGCAACGGACTTACGGGGGCATCTCCGCCGAGGAGCGCCGGGCGCAGCGGCGTGCGGCATTGCTGGAGGCCGCGCTGGAGATCATCGGCACGGAAGGGCTGGGGAAGCTGACCGTGTCGGGGCTGTGCGCGCGGGCCGGTCTCAACGAGCGGTACTACTACGAGAACTTCGACAGTCGTGACGGCGTGCTCACCGCCCTGATCGACGGGATCGCGGAGGAACTCGCGGTGGCCATCCTCGCCGCGGTGCGCACCGCCGCGCCGGACACGCGCGCGACCGCGCACGCCGCGATCACCGCGGGCGTGCACCTGCTCACCGACGACCCGCGCAAGGCGAAAGCAGCCCTGATCGCGGGCATGGCGACACCGGAGCTCCGCGCCCGCACCACCGAGACGGTGCGCGTGTTCGCGCGGATGGTGGCCTCGGAGGGCACCGACTTCTACCGGATGCCCGACTCGGCCCCGGCCCCGGCGATCGACTTCCGCGCCCTGTACCTGGTCGGCGGGCTGGTGCAGACGCTGACCGCCTGGCTACAGGGCGATCTGAACCTCACCCGCGACGAATTGATCGAGCACACGGTGGACGTGTTCGTCCTGCTCGGTGAGGACCTTGCGGAAAAACTGCGGTAACCGTCCCGCTCACAGCCGCAGGGATACGTCCTCGAGGTCGGGCGCGTCGCCTTGCAGGACGACCCGGAACAGCACATCCCGCCGCGACCAGTAGGCCGCGCAGTCGCGCATGGCCTCGGCGAACCAGTCGCGCTCGATCGGCTCGTAGGCGAGCAATCCGGCCGAGTCGCGCACCACGGCAACGTATCCGGCCCCTTCGCCGAGGAAATCGTCCAGGTCACGCAGGCATTCGTCGAACGCGTCCTTGTTCTCGCCGAAGTAGTACGGGAATTGGAACGCGGCGGCGAACTCGTCGAAGAGCCGCGCGGTGGTGGGCATCTTCGCGCCGCGCAGCTCGCGCACCAGGTAGCCGGGGGGCGCCTTGTCCCGCACACCGCTGAACTCGGCGGCGTCCACAGCGAGGGCGCCGAACGTGACGCGCGGCGGGGCGAGCGCCGCGCGGGGCGGGGCGTCGTCCGCGTCGGGACGGGCAAGGAACTGCGACAGCGTGACGGTCTTTGTCATCAGCGCATCCTCGTGAAGGTCTTGTAGTGGTCACCGGTGTACCAGGCCGAGCCGTCGCTGCCGGTGACAATGCGTTCGGCGTCGCGCGATCGGCCGGGCTGCTTGGGATTGACATCCCATTCCCGATAGGTGATCGGCTTGCCGGAACCGTCCGCGGCGGGCAGGTCGCCGCCGCGGTTCTGCCATCGCTCGCCCCCTTTGGTGCCCGGGGCATTCGCCGAGCCCGGCCACCGGCCCGCATCGATCTCCCGCAGCGTGACGTACGCGCGCTCCGGCACACCGGACGCCTGGGTGACCGGCGACGCGCTGTCCCCGCGCGACGCGGTGGCCGTGCTCGCCGCCGCGGTGGTCGCGCGACTCGCGGACGTGGACGTTGTGGCATCGCCCCCGTCGTACAGGGCGAGCACCGCGGCGAGCAGCACCAGCGCGACCGCGCCCAGGACACCGAGACCGCGCTTGACCAACGGCGACCGGTTCATCGGTACTGCACCGTGACCGGAGCGTGGTCGGACCAACGCTGGTCGTAGGCGGCGGCGCGCTCGACCAGCGCGTCTTTGGCACGAGTGGCCAGATCGCCTCGGGCCAGCTGATAGTCGATGCGCCAGCCGCTGTCGTTGTCGAACGCGCGGCCCCGGTAGGACCACCAGCTGTACGGGCCGTCGACCCCGGGATGCAGGTGGCGCACCACGTCGACGTAGCCCGCGGCCAGCAGCTCATCGATCCACGCCCGCTCCTGCGGCAGGAAGCCGGCCGACTTCAGGTTGCCCTTCCAGTTCTTCAGATCCCGCTCGGTGTGCGCGATATTCCAGTCCCCGGCGACCACGAAGTCCCCGGTTCGCGCGGTGAGATAGGCGCCGAGTTCGGCCATGAAGCGATACTTCTCGTCTTGGCGCACCGTGCCCGCGTCGCCGGAGTGCACGTAGACGCTGGCCACGGTGACGTCGTCGAAGTCGGCCTCGAGATAGCGTCCCGCGGCGGCGAACTCACTGCTGCCGAAGCCGACTCGCACGGCGCAGGGCGCCCGCCGCGACAGGATGCCGACACCGGCGCGGCCCTTCGACTCCGGCTCGGCGTGCGACAGTTGCCATCCCGCGTCGAGCGCGGGAGCCAGCGCGGCCCGGACCTGCTCGTCGGTCGCGCGGGTCTCCTGCACGCACACGACGTCGGCCTCGGTGGCCGCGAGCCAGGCCAGCAGCCCCTTGCCGGCGGCGGCGCGGACACCGTTCACGTTCACTGTCGAGAAATACGGCACTCCACGACCGTACAATGCTGGTCAGATGAAGTCCCCCGGACACTGCCGTCCAGGAAGGGGTGAAGACGATGTCGTCCGACACCTCCCAGTCCTCCTCCGCCGCCGCGCGCGGCTCCACCCGGCCGAAACAGCCCCAGCCGATCAAGGCACTGCATGTGGGTTCCGGCGACCCCCTGCTGTTGCTGCACGGATTCATGATGTCGCCGCACTGCTGGGAGCAGACCGCCGCGCGGCTGTCGACGCACTGCGAAGTGTTCGCGCCTGCGTTCGCGGGGCACTGGGGCGGTGCGCCCACCGAGGGCCCGGCGGTGAACGTGTCGACGCTGGCCGACGGGATCTGTGATCAGCTCGACGAACTGGGCTGGCGCACCTGCCATATCGCGGGCAACTCGCTCGGCGGGCTGGTCGGCGTCGAACTCGCCCGCCGCGGACGTGCCCGCACATTGACGCTCATCGCGCCCGCGGGCGGCTGGCACGCGCCCTCGCTGACCCAGTGGCGAATCAACCTGAAATTCCTCTCCCTGGTGCCGATCGTCCAGATCGGCAAGCGCTTGGGCGGATTCGCGATCGGCAACCCCCTCGCCCAGCGGGTCGCGCTGCTCGCGCTGAGCAAGCATGCCTCCGCGGTCCCCCGCCGCGACGCCGCCGCCGCCCTCGCCGCCGCGCTGCACTGCCCGGCGATGGTGCCGATGATCCTCGGCGCGATGCGAGCGCCGGCCCAGGAGGACCTGTCCACCCTGCGGACGCCGGTCCGGCTGCTGCTCGCGGAGTACGACCGGGTCATCCCCAACCGCGTCTACGCACGCCGCTACCTGAAGGAACTGCCCGAATCCGCCGACCGCATCCTGGTCAACGGCGTCGGCCACGTGCCGATGCTGGAAGCCCCCGACCGCATCGCCACCCTCATCGCCGAGCACGTATACGCCAGCCGCACGCGGTTGCGCGCTGTGTGATCTGGCCGGGACTTCGTCGCGGCGTGTTCGCGGCCCCTTTGTGGCCGCGAACGGAACATGCTCGGTCTCGCTTCGCTCGACACCGGGAGTCGGGGTTGAGCTGGGCACGTCGGCAATCGAACTGAGGGCGTAGCGCACGCGGCTCGGTGCGGCGGGTGGGCGGTGTCGCGCGAGCAAGTGCGGTACCGCTTCCCCTGCCGTTGCGAGGTCGCCCGGCTCGAAACTACTGCGCCAGCAGCCCCTTCGCGATCGTGGGTCACCTGGATCTCGTTGCTGCCCGCGTAGATCATCAGCGACTTGGCGTCGCGGGCGAGTTGCTCCACGCGGTACTCGGTCATGTAGCCGTTGCCGCCGAAGAGCTGGACCGCTTCCATCGCCACCTCGGTGCCGCTCAGAGGCATACAGCTTCATCGCGGAGGCCTCGGCCCAGGGTCGGGGGTTTTGCCCGCGCGGCCCCGCTCCAGCGTGTTGAACACCATGTTCTGCACGTTG
>NZ_BDBB01000022.1 GCF_001612765.1 Nocardia arthritidis NBRC 100137 | reverse complement strand
ATGCTCGGTCTCGCTTCGCTCGACACCGGGAGTCGGGGTTGAGCTGGGCACGTCGGCAATCGAACTGAGGGCGTAGCGCACGCGGCTCGGTGCGGCGGGTGGGCGGTGTCGCGCGAGCAAGTGCGGTACCGCTTCCCCTGCCGTGCGAGGTCGCCCGGCTCGAAACTACTGCGCCAGCAGCCCCTTCGCGATGTGGGTCACCTGGATCTCGTTGCTGCCCGCGTAGATCATCAGCGACTTGGCGTCGCGGGCGAGTTGCTCCACGCGGTACTCGGTCATGTAGCCGTTGCCGCCGAAGAGCTGGACCGCTTCCATCGCCACCTCGGTGGCCGCCTCAGAGGCATACAGCTTCATCGCGGAGGCCTCGGCCAGGGTCGGGGGTTTGCCCGCGCGGCCCCGCTCCAGCGTGTTGAACACCATGTTCTGCACGTTGATCCGCGCGATCTCCATCTTCGCCAGCTTCAGCTGAACCAGCTGGAAGCGCCCGATCTCCTGGCCCCAGAGCTTGCGGCTCTTGGCGTACTCCAGGCACAGTCGATGACACTCGTTGATGATGCCCAGCGCCATGAAGGCCACCCCGACGCGCTCGGCGGTGAAGCTGGACCGGGCGCTGTCGCGGCCGTCGCCGCCCTTGTGCTCCTCGGTCTCGCCGAGCAGCCGGTCGCGGCCGACGCGCACGTTGTCGAAGAACAGCTCACCGGTCGGCGAGGAGTGCAGGCCCATCTTCTTGAACGGCTTGCCCTGGGTGAGACCGGGCATGCCCTTGTCGAGCACGAAGGTGAGCACCTTGCGTTCGCGCTTGTCACCGCCCGCACCTTCGTCCAGCTTCGCGTAGACGATCATCACGTCGGCGAAGGGACCGTTGGTGATGAAGGTCTTCTGACCGTTGAGCAGGTAGTCCTCCCCATCGCGTTTCACGTAGGTCTTCATGCCGCCGAACGCGTCGGAACCGGAGTCCGGTTCGGTGATCGCCCAGGACGCCACCTTCCGCATGGTGACGATGTCCTCCAGCCAGCGCTGCTTCTGCGCCAGCGTGCCGCGCGACATGATCGTGGTGGCACCGAGACCGATGCTCACGCCCATCGCGGTGACCAGACCCATGCATACCCCGGACAGCTCACCGATGAGCACCGCCATCAGCGATTCCTGTCCGGCGAACGGACTCGAGCCGGAGGCCTTCTTCTCCGGCCTCGGCTCCCCCGCCGCCGCGGCCGCTTCCCGCGCCGCCTGCTTGGCCAGCATCTTCTGCACGGCCTCGCCGCCCATCACGTCGATCCCGAACTCGCGGAACAACTTTCGGATGACGGGGTACGGCGGCAGTTCGCCGCTGTCGAGCGCGTCCAGGTTGGGACGGATCTCCTTGTCGATGAACCCCCGGACGGCGTCGCGGATCAGCACATCGGTCTCGGACCATTCGAACATCGTCGTTCTCCTCACATTCCCCGGGATCAGGGCAGCCGGGCGGCGATGTCGTCGATCAGCCACGGACCCTCGGTCTCGATGGTCTTCACATCGTGCCAACCCGCCAGCTCGGAGATCGCGCCGCCCTGCACCGCGAACACCTTGCCGGTGATCGGGCACGTCTCGGCGGCCAGGTACGCGACCAGCGGCGCGATATTGGCCGGGGCGAAGGCGTCGAACCCGCCCTCGGACGATTCCGCCTCGGCCGCCAGCATCTCGCCCATGCCGGGGGTGGCCAGGGTGAGCCGGGTGCGCGCGATCGGCGCGATCGCGTTGACCCGCACGCCGTAGCGCGCCAGCTCGTCGGCGGCCACCAGGGTCAGCGCGGCGATCGCGGCCTTGGCCGCGCCGTAATTGGCCTGACCCGGGTTGGGCAGGGTGGTGCCCGACGCCGAGGCAGTGTTGATCACCGCGGCATCGGGCTGGTTGCCCGCCTTGGACTGCTGCTTCCAATACGCGGCGGCATGGTGCAGCACCGCGGCGTGACCCTTGAGATGCACGGCGATCACCGCGTCCCACTGCGCTTCGGACATGCCCGCGATGAAGGCGTCGCGCAGGATGCCCGCGTTGTTGACCACGACGTCGAGGCCGCCGAACTCGGTGACCGCCTGTTCGACCAGCTTCTGCGCGCCGTCCCAGGTGGCGACGTCGTCGGTGTTGGCCACCGCCTTGCCGCCCGCGGCGACGATCTCGCGCACCACATCCTGCGCGGGACCGCTGTCGGTCCCCTCCCCCGCGTTGCTGCCGCCGAGGTCGTTGACGACCACCGCGGCGCCCTCCTTCGCGAACAGCAGTGCGTGCTCGCGGCCGATGCCGCGACCCGCACCGGTGATGACGGCGACCCGTCCGGCCAGTACACCCATGTGTTGTCTCCTGAAGTCGCGCCGAGTCCGGCGATGGGAAAGGACGCGGCGGAATCCGTTCCGCCGCTGAAGGGATCAGTCGGCTATCTCGGCGAGTCCGTCGCTGAGCACGACATCGTCGCCGCGTACGGTCTCGAAGGCGTAGCGGGTGATCCCGTCGGAGGAGCCCGCCGTCCAGATGCGGGTCTCCAGATCGTCACCGGGGAAGACCAGCTTGGTGAAGCGCACCGCGAACCGCCTGAGCCGATGCACATCCGACGCCGCGACCTCGGTGAGCACCGCCCAGGACGCGAACGCCATGGTGCACAACCCGTGCGCGATGATGCCGGGCAGTCCGGCGTCCTTGGCGACCTGCTCGTCCAGGTGCAGCGGCACCGGATCGCCGGAAGCCGGTGCGTAACGGAAGGTCTGGTCGTGGTCCACGTGCTGCGCCACCACAGCGACCGGATCGTGCTCGCGTAGCCGCTGGTCGAACTTGTGCGCCGGAGCGGCCGCGCCGACCGTCGCGCCCGCGTCGATGTTGCGGAAGAAGGCGGTCAGGTATTGGTCGTTGACCGGTTCGCCCGCGTCCGTGCGGCATTCGATACGGATGGTGATGGTCGTCCCGTTGGGCCGGCTGGTGTAGCCGATCGCCTTGGCGCGCGACACCAGCCGGTCTCCGGGCCGGATCGCGCGGTGGAAGTGGAAGTCCTGCTCCCCGTGCACGACCCGGCCGAAGATGTCCATCGGCGCGACATCGATGACCGGCATCATCATGGCCTCGAAGACCGGGACGATGGCGAACACCGGCGCGGCCACCGTACCGGCCAGATGCGCGGCGATCGGATCGTTCGTCGCCGCCGCGTACTCCGCGACCCGTTCGGTGGTGACCTCGAAACGCTCCTCGTCGGACCAGGTCTCCAAACCACTGTCATCGAACTCGACGACGCGCACCTGACCGCTCATGCTGTCTCCGATTCGGCACGAGCGGGCCCCTGCGTGGTCACGCTCCGCTGCCACCTCCGGGCCTGACCGCTCATGCCGCTGCGGCCAGGGCGTCGAGTTGTTCGAGTGATCGGTCCAGCTGTTTGATGCCGTCCTTTTCCACCGCTTTGCCGAGCGCGCCCTTGATCAGGGCGCCCTCGAAGTCACCGGACACCAGGATGCTGCTTCCCTCGCCGTTGGGCCGGATATCGAAGGTGAACTCGGTCTTCACCCCGGCCATGCCGGTGCCGCCGAGGGTCAGCTTGTGCGGCGCGTCCACCGAGACGATGGTCCACTCCAGCTTGTTCGCCATGCCGAGCATCACGATCTTGGCGACCAGCTTGGCGCCCTCACTGAGCACGGCGGGCGGCTCCTCCATGAAGCGCTCGTGGATGGTGAACCACTTGTCCCAGGTCTGCGGGTCGGCGACGACCGCCCACAGAGCCTGCGGGGTGGCGTTGACGTCTTTGGTGGCTTCGATGTGTCCCATGTGTCGACTCCTCGTCGAGTTCGTCCGCGGCCGGCCGCGTTCAGCGATCGGCGCGCTGGTAGGCGGTGACGACGGCCGCGCCGCCGAGGCCGATGTTGTGTTGCAGGGCGGCGGTGACGTCGGCCACCTGCCGCTTGTCCGCGGCGCCGCGCAGCTGCCAGGTCAGCTCCGAGCACTGCGCGAGCCCCGTCGCGCCGAGCGGATGCCCCTTCGAGATCAGGCCGCCGGAGGGGTTGACCACCCATTTGCCGCCGTAGGTGGTCTGACCGTCGTCGACCAGCTGTCCCGCCTCGCCCTCGCCGCACAGTCCGAGCGCTTCGTAGAGCAGCAGTTCGTTGGCCGAGAAGCAGTCGTGCAACTCGATGACCTGGAAGTCCTCCGGTCCGAGCCCGGCCTGGTGATAGACCTTCCGCGCGGCCTGGACGTTCATGTCGTAGCCGATCAGGTTCTTGGCCGTCTCGTCGAAGGTCGAGGCGAAGTCGGTGGTCATCGCCTGGCCGACGATCTCCACCGCCTGCCCGACGAGGTCGTGCGCGTCGACGAAGTCCTCGCTCGCGAGGATGACCGCACCGGACCCGTCGGAGGTCGGCGAGCACTGCAGCTTGGTGAGCGGGTCGTAGATCATCCGCGAGGCGAGGATGTCGTCGAGGGTGTACTCGTCCTGGAACTGCGAGAACGGATTGTTCACCGAGTGCTTATGGTTCTTGTAGCCGATCTTGGCGAAATGCTCGGCGGTGGTGCCGTACTGCTTCATGTGCTCGCGCCCCGCGGCGCCGAACATCCACGGCGCCACCGGGAACAGCACCTCGGAGATCTCCGCCAGCGCCATGATGTGCTTGGCCATGGGCTGCTCGCGGTCGTCCCAGGTGGACCCGAGCGAGCCGGGCTGCATCTTCTCGAAGCCCAGCGCCAGCGTGCATTCCGCCAGACCGCCCCGGATCGCCTGCGCGGCGAGGTACAGCGCCGTCGAGCCGGTGGAGCAGTTGTTGTTCACGTTGACCACCGGGATGCCGGTCATGCCGAGTTCGTAGACGGCACGCTGCCCGGAGGTGGATTCGCCGTAGACATAACCGACGTAGGCCTGTTCCACCAGGTCGTAGTCGATTCCCGCGTCGGCGAGCGCCTTGGTTCCCGATTCCCGGGCCATGTCCGGGTAGTCCCACGCGCGGGTGGTGCCGTCGGCTACCTCGACCATGCGGCGGCCCGGCTTCTCGAACTTCGTCATCCCGACACCGACCACGTAGACCTTGTTCGCCATCGAACTCCTCAGTTTGTACGTACGCCGCAGGGCGGCCGAACGAGTGAAAACAAACATACAAGGTTGTATGTAAGTGGGCAATAGGCTGGCGTGGAAGTGCAACATCCATGCCGGTAACCAGCCGATTGTGTCTCGCCTGCTACATACAGTGAGACATGCATGTTCATTGGTCACTGTGGCGGATCGCTCTGATCGGATAATCGCCGGTGGATCGAGGAGGATGGCGGCGCGCGGGCGGAAGAAGCGCTTCGGACGATCTTCCCCAGCCCATGGCGGCATCCCTCCGCCAGCCAGAACATACAGCAGTGTATGTAAGTGTAAGATCGAGCGATGGCCAGGAGCGTAGTCGTGAAGCAGCAGCGCCGGACGCAGGAGCAGCGCAGCACCGAGATGCGCACCCGCTTGCTGGACGCGACGGTGGACTGCCTGGTCGAGTACGGATACTCCGGCACCACGACGCCTCGGGTGGCCGAACGCGCGGGGGTGACTCGCGGAGCCCAAGTGCACCACTTCGGCTCGAAAACCGATCTCGTGGTGGCCGCGATCAGTCACCTGGCGCAGTTGCGCGCCGAGACCGCCATGCGGGAGATGTCGCGGGTCGAAGCCGGTGACGATCCGGTGACGGCGGCGCTCGAGTTCCTGTGGGACCTGCACCAGGGTCCGCTGTTCATCGCGACCGTCGAACTGTGGGTGGCGGGGCGCACCGATCCGGTGCTGGCCGCGGCGATGGAGAAGGTCGAGCCGTTCGTCAACAACGCCGTCCTGCTGGCGGTCGCCCGCTTCGTGCCGGACGACGTGCGCCGCAAGGAGGCGCGCGACTTCATCTACACGGCCATGGACGCGCTGCGCGGCATCCTGATCTCGAATTTCATCGATCCGGACGACGAACGCGCCCGTCGCCGGTGGCGCCGCGCCTCGGCACACCTGCACGAGATCGCGGGCCGCGCGCTTGCCGGCCGCCCCGCCGAATAGTCAGCAGCGGCGAGTCCGGCTCCCGGCTGCTTCCACCGCCGCCCGCCCGCGCGTTGTCACGCCCGGTTGGCGATCATCGGGAACACGACGTAGTAGTCCCCGTCTGGAACGATGTTCTCCTCTGTCACGGTGCCGGTTTGGCCGTCGAGATAGTAGAGGTCTCCGCCGATGTTGGCGGCGTTGTAGTGATGGCCGAAGGCGTCGGAGTACCGGTTGCCCGACATGATCGCGTTGTACCCGGACTGATGCAGCTTCTCGGATATCGCTTCGTGGATCTCGCGGTGGCTGTCGCCGTGAAACCGTTCTGTCGAGGGCTCGATGAACTTCTGGGCACCGCTCGGCCCGGCGACGGCGGGACGTCCGGCCAAGATGTCGCGCACCGCCCAGGAGCACTCCATGCAGTTGCCCGCCGTCCGTGACCTCGTCGGGTTGACCAGCAGCAGCAGTTCACGGACCTCGGCGAGCGTCGGCGGCCGGTCGATGATCCGGGACAAGATCGTGGCCTGGGCCGCGTAGGCTCGCCGCATGGCATCCGCCTCCGCCGGCGTCAGCTGATGCGCGTTGCGAATCAACCGGGACACCCCGGCCGGGCGTATCTCGGCGAGCGGGACCGCAGTCGATCCGGTCGCCTCAGCGGGCGCCGACCCCGCCCGTTCCGGGCCGAAACCGGTGATAGCTGCCGCGCCTTCCCTATCGGCCCGGTCGAACTCTTGCGCCCCCTTGCGCAAGGTTTCGCCCTTCTCCCGATAGAACTGATCCAGTGCCTCGCCCGCGGTGCGACGCCCGCCATCGGAGCCCTCCGGGGTACCGAGCAGCCCCTGCAATCTGCGGCGTACCTCATCGAAGGCGGCGGACAGCGGACCCTTCATCTCGACTTCGGCGAACCGTGGGAATTCATACGACCACGGTCCGACGGGCCGCTTACAGTCGCCTTACCGTTGTCTTGTCACGGCCCGCGCCCGGTGATCACCGGATGACGAGCGAGGGCGCGCTACTGCGGCCTGGTCAGCGTGCCGCTCGCTGTTCGGGCCCGTGATTTCCGCGCCGTCCAGACCGTCACCGCGAACAGCAACACGCCGGTCGCGGCCAAGGCGGCGCCGACCACGGCCGGGGCCGTGTAACCCAGGCCCGCGGCGATGACCAGGCCGCCGAGCCAGGCTCCGGCGGCGTTGGCGATGTTCAGAGCGGCGTGGTTGAGGGCGGCGGCGAGGGTCTGGGCATCGGCCGCCACGTCCATCAGACGTGTTTGCAGACCGGGCGCCAGCGCGGCCCCGGAGGCGCCGACCAGCAACGCGCCGAAGGCGGCGGTGTAGGGGTTGTGCGCGGCGGCGACGAAAACACCGAGGATGACGGTCATCGCGACCATCGACACCGAGATGGCACGGTCCACACCACGATCGGCGAGCACGCCACCGACGATGTTTCCGATCACCATGCCCACGCCGAACAGCATCAGTACCAGAGGGACCGCCCCGGCCCGCAGACCGGCGACATCGGTGAGCGTGGTCGCGATGTAGGTGTAGACGGCGAACATGCCGCCGAACCCGACCGCGCCGACCAGCAGCGTCAACAGCACCTGCGGACGCCGCAGTGCGCCGAGTTCGGTCATCGGATCGGTCACCGTGATGCCGGTGAGTACCGGCACGAAGCGCAGCAGCGCGGCTACGGTGCAAACACCGATCAAGGCGACCACCACGAACGCGTCGCGCCAGCCGAGATGCTGCCCGAGCCAGGTAGCTGCGGGAACGCCGACGACGTTGGCGGCGCTCAACCCCAGCATAACCGCGGCAACCGCCTTGGCCCGCTGTCCGGCCGGGGCGAGCGTAGCGGCGGCCAGCGAGGCGACGCCGAAGTAGGCGCCGTGTGGCAATCCCGAGACGAACCGCGCCGCAACCAGCGTCTCGAACGAGGGCGCCACCACGGTCGCCGCGTTGCCCACGGTGAACGCCACCATGAGCGCGATGAGCAGCCGCTTGCGCGCCACCCGCGCGCACAGCGCCGCGATCAGGGGCGCGCCGATCACCACGCCGAGCGCGTAGGCCGACACCGCGTGCCCCGCCGTCGGCTCGGAGACGTGCATGTCCGAGGCGATGTCCGGCAGCAAGCCCATGGTGACGAATTCGGTGGTGCCGATCCCGAATCCGCCGAGGGCCAGCGCCAGCATGGCCGGTACATGCCAAACGGTTCGTCCGGGTGGGGCGGCGGTACTGGTCATCACGGGGCTGGTCACGTGTTGATGTAACCGGTCCCGTCCCGTATCCGCTTCCCGGGCGAACGTGAGTTCGCCCACCGTGACGTCGATGAAGCGCTGGTCCATGCGGCGGGCCGGCCGAGCGAAACAGTGCGGGCACCCGTTCCACCGGTGGGTGGGGCGGGTGCCCGATGTTTCAGCCCGGCGCTGGGTGAGCACCCAGCGCCGGAGTCGGCCGAGCGCCACGGCTCGGCCCCGCGGTTCGGTGCCTTGCCTGCGCGAACTCAGCGCAGTGCGCGAGCCAGGTTGGCGTCCAGGGCGCCGAGGAATTCCTCGGTGCTCAGGTAGCCCTGGTCCCCGCCGACGAGCAGCGCGAGGTCCTTGGTCATCTGGCCGCCCTCGACGGTCTTGATGACGACGTCCTCGAGGGTCTGCGCGAAGCCGATGACCTCCGGGGTGTTGTCCAGCTTGCCGCGGTGCTCGAGCCCCCTGGTCCAGGCGAAGATGGACGCGATCGGGTTGGTCGAGGTCGGCTTGCCCTGCTGGTGCTGGCGGTAGTGCCGGGTGACGGTGCCGTGCGCGGCCTCGGCCTCGCAGGTCTGCCCGTCCGGGGTGAGCAGCACCGACGTCATCAGGCCGAGCGAACCGAAGCCCTGGGCCACGGTGTCGGACTGCACGTCGCCGTCGTAGTTCTTGCACGCCCAGACGTAGCCGCCCTCCCACTTCATGGAGGAGGCCACCATGTCGTCGATGAGGCGGTGCTCGTAGGTCAGGCCCGCGGCATCGAACTGGCTCTTGAACTCGGCGTCGAAGATGTCCTGGAAGGTGTCCTTGAACATGCCGTCGTAGGCCTTCAGGATGGTGTTCTTCGTCGACATGTACACCGGGTAGTTCTGCTGCAGGCCGTAGTTGAACGACGCCCGCGCGAAATCCTCGATGGACTTGCGGAAGTTGTACATGCCCATGACGACGCCGCCGTCCTCGGGCATCTTCACGACCTCGTGCACGATCGGCTCGCTGCCGTCGTCCGGGGTGAAGGTCAAGGTGACGGTGCCGCCCTGGAACACCTTGAAGTCGGTGGCGCGGTACTGGTCGCCGAACGCGTGGCGGCCGATGATGATCGGCTTGGTCCAGCCGGGAACGAGCCGGGGAACGTTCGAGATGATGATCGGGGCACGGAAGATGGTGCCGCCCAGAATGTTGCGAATGGTGCCGTTGGGCGAACGCCACATCTTCTTGAGGCCGAATTCCTTGACCCGCGCCTCGTCCGGGGTGATGGTGGCGCACTTCACACCGACACCGTGCCGCTTGATGGCTTCGGCGGCGTCGACGGTGACCTGGTCGTCTGTCTTGTCGCGGTACTCGATGCCCAGGTCGTAATACTCCAGGTTCACATCGAGATAGGGGTGGATCAGCTTGTCCTTGATGAACTGCCAGATGATCCGGGTCATCTCGTCGCCGTCGAGTTCTACGACGGTGCCTTCAACCTTGATCTTGGACATGGATCTTCGTGTCCTCCTAGGATGGTGCCCTCATTGCACGGCCAGGCGAACACGCTTGTGAGCGGACCCCAGCTGTTCCAACAGACAACGTATATGTCCCGCGTTGTCAGCGAGACGTGTGGTGCAAACAAGACGAGCGTACTGCTGCCCGAGTCCTCACCGCACGGGCAGCCCCCGGAGTGAGCTGCGCCACCTTTGTTACCGATTGGTAGGTCGGCGACGGCTGCGAGCACCGCGAAGGGCGTTCACGCAACCGGCGTCGTCGCCATGATCCGCCTTCCGTCCGAGCCCGGCAACCATCCGGCGGACGAACGAGGTCCGCGCGGCCTCACCGGCGTCGCGCGGACCTCGTTCGCGGCGGATCAGACCCCGACCGGGATCCGGGCCCCCTCCTCGGAACCTTCGATCAGGTTCTCCGGCCGGTCCCGGATCATCAGCGCGATGATCGGGACGGCCGCGAGGAAGAACCCGGCGCCGACGTAGAAGGCCACGTCGTAGCTGTGGATCGCGGCCCGCGCGGCCAGATTGTCGATACCCGGGTTGTCCTGCGCGAAGGACTTCGCGACCTGCACCGAGATCGTGGTCAGCAGCGCAGTCCCGACCGCGCCGCCGACCTGCTGCGCCGCGTTCAGCAGCGCGGAGGCGACGCCGGAGTCCTCTTCCTCGACCTGATGCAGCGCGACCGTCTGCATCCCGACGAACAACGGACCCATACCGAGCGCGATGAGCACCTGCGCGGGCAGCACCCCGGCCAGGAAGCTGTCGCCGTAGCTCAGCTGGGCCAGCAGCAGCAGGCCGATGACGCCCAGCACGGCGCCGGCCAGCATCAGCGGACGCGGGCCGAGCTTCGGCAGCAGAGCGCTGGTGACACCGGCCGAGATCGCGATGCCCGCCGGGAAGGGCAGGAACGCGAAGCCCGCCTTCAGCGCGGAGTAGCCGAGCGTGATCTGGAAGTAGAAGCTCAGGAACAGGAACATCGCGAACATCGCGATCGGGATGAGCAGTGCGGCGAGGAACGCGCCGCCGCGGTTGATCTCACCCGGGATGTGCAGTGGCAGCAGCGGGTTCGAGGAGCGCCGTTCGATCGCCACGAAGGCGACGAGCAGCGCCAGCCCGGCGACGAGCAGCGCCAGGGTGCTGCCGGCCAGCCAGCCGTCTTCGGCGGCGCGGCTGAAGCCGTAGACGATGGCGATCAGGCCGAGCGTCACCGTGACGGCACCGGGCACGTCATATCCCCCGCGGCGCGGCGCGGGCACATCCTTCGCCACCCACGCCAGCGCCCCGACCAGCGCGAGCAGCGCGATCGGCGTGTTGACAAGCAGGCACCAGCGCCACGACGCGTACTCGGTGAGCGCGCCGCCCGCGATCAGGCCGAGCGCCGCGCCGCCCGCGGAAATGCCCGCGAACACACCGAACGCGGTGGCCCGATCCCCAGGCTCGGTGAAGGTCACCGACAGCAGCGAGAGCGCGGCCGGGGCCAGCAGCGCGGCGAACGCGCCCTGCAACGCGCGCCCGGCGAACAGTTCCGCCCCCGTTTGAGCGAGCCCGGCCAGCGCCGAAGCGCCCGCGAAGCCGATCAGGCCGACGATGAAGATCCGGCGGCGGCCGAGGTAGTCGGCCAGCCTGCCGCCCAGCAGCAGCAAGCCGCCGAAGATCAGCGTGTAGGCGGTGAGCATCCATTGCCGGTTGCCGTCGCTGATGTCGAGATCACGCTGCGCGAACGGCAGCGAGATGGTCACGATGGTGGCGTCCAGTACCACCATGAGCTGGGCCAGTGCGATCACTGTCAGCGCGAGCCAGCGCGCTGAAGCGGCCGCTTTCCGCGGCGCGTGCGCCGCAGTCCCGGGTTCCGTCACGGTCGTCTCCTCGTCCTTCGATGTCGGAAGCCATCCTGTCATCGAACGACATTTGTCGTCAAGTGAAAAATGTCGCACTACGACATTTGACCGTTAAGGACAGGAAAACGCGAGGTTGCGTTACCATGGGGTCATGCTCGAGTCATCGGCGCCGATGGGCGCGAGCGCCGCGGCCGACCGTGCCGCGGACGCCCCCACGACCCCAGGGCTGCGTGAACGCAAGAAGCAGCAGACGAGGCTGCGCATCATCGCGGCCGCCCTGGATCTGTGCGACACGCAGGGCTTCGACGCGACCACGATCGAGCAGATCGCCAACGTGGCGGACGTCTCACCGCGCACGATCAACCGCTATTTCGAGAGCAAAGAGGACATCGTCCTCGGGCCGGTCCAGGATTTCGGGCGCACGATCGCCGAGACGCTGCGCGAGCAGCCACGCACGGGCAATGAACTGCAGGCGCTGCTCGCGGCCTTCCTGCACGTGGTCGATCAAGCCGCCGAGGGTAGCGAGGCCGACCCGTTGTCGTTCCGGCAGTTCCAGAAGATGCAACGAATCCTGCGCAGCAGCCCTTCGGTCAGCGCGCGCAGCATGGAACTCGCCGACGACAAGAACACGGCGATCGCGGCGGTGGTCGCCGAGCGCCTCGGCACCGAACCGGACGCGCGCGCGGTGCGGCTCCTCGTCGGCACCTGGCAACTGATCGGCCACATCGGCCTGGAGTGCTCCGACGACGCGTTCCTGGACGAGGATCTGGCGACCGCGACCAGGTCGGGTCGCACCGCGTTCACCGAGGCGTACGACGAATTCGTACGCATCTGCTGCGGGGCGGCGACTACCGCGGACCAGTGAGTTCGGCGGAGGATTTCGGACGCTGACCGCCCGCCGGTTATGATGCCGGGCAGGTCATGAGTACCAGCGCCAAGCCCCGGCTCGCTGGTCGGCAACCCTCCAGCCGCGGTGGGGTGCTCCGGGTGATGACCTGGCTCCCGAGAGCCGGGAGCAAGCGCGTAACAGG
The DNA here is from genome assembly GCF_001612765.1 of Nocardia arthritidis NBRC 100137. Lineage (GTDB taxonomy): Bacteria > Actinomycetota > Actinomycetes > Mycobacteriales > Mycobacteriaceae > Nocardia > Nocardia arthritidis. The sequence goes on along the minus strand of NZ_BDBB01000022.1, from coordinate 62,067 downwards.
AGGTCGCCGGGCATGTGTTGTTGTTCGTTACCCGCACACCGCTAACCCTTGCTGTACCGGCGAACACCTTTTGGGAGCAAACCATGAGTGAATTCACCGCGCCCCGGACCGAGCAGGACCCGGCAGCGCCGCACAGCCGCGTGGCCGGCACCGTGGACATCCCGGGCGATCTACGCGCCGGCTTCGCGACGGCGGCGACGTGACCGTGCGCACCGAACCGAGCACGCGGAGCTCCGGCAACGTCCTGCCGCCCCCGGATGGACAGTTCGGCACCCTCGCCATCGGGGACGTGCGACTGGAGAACGGCGCGGTCATCCCGGACGTACACCTCGCTGTGCAGCGCTGGGGTGAACTCTCCCCCGGACTGGACAATGTCGTGCTGGTCGAACACGCGCTGACCGGCGACTCGCACGTCGTCGGCAAGCCCGACAACGTGCACGAGATGCCCGGCTGGTGGGACGGCATGGTCGGCCCTGGTGCTCCGCTGGACACCGACGAATGGTGTGTGATCGCGACCAACGTGCTCGGCGGCTGCAAGGGCAGCACCGGGCCGTCGAGTCCCGCACCGGACGGGAATCCTTGGGGCGCAAGGTTTCCCGAGATCTCCATCCGCGATCAGGTGACCGCCGAGGCCGCTCTGCTCGACCTGCTCGGTGTCGAGCGGCTCGCCGCCGTGGTCGGCGGGTCGATGGGCGGCATGCGAGTGCTGGAGTGGATGGTCGGCGCACCGGAGCGGGTCGCGGCGGCGCTGGTGCTCGCGGTCGGCGCCCGCGCCACGGCCGACCAGATCGGTACCCAGACCACCCAGATCGCGGCGATCAAGGCCGATCCGGACTGGCAGGGCGGCGATTATCACGGCACCGGCCGCGCCCCGCTGACGGGCATGGCCTTGGCCCGGCGGATCGCACACCTGACCTACCGCACCGAATTCGAGCTGGACCACCGGTTCGAGAACAAGCCCCAGGGCGACAGGGACCCGTGGCACGGTGGCCGCTACGCGGTACAGAGCTACCTGGACCACCAGGCCGAAAAGCTGTGCAAGCGTTTCGATCCCGCCACCTACGTGCTGCTGACCGAGGCGATGAACCGGCATGACGTGGGCCGGGGCCGGGGCGGCATCGAGGCGGCGCTCGCGGCGACGCCGGTGCCGTGCGTGGTCGGCGGCGTCGACTCCGACCGGCTGTACCCGCTGCGGACCCAGCAGGAACTTGCCGATCTGCTGCCTGGTTGCGACGGACTGGAAGTCGTGCACTCACGCGACGGCCACGACGGGTTCCTCACCGAGGCGGCGGCGGTCTCGAAGCTGCTGACCGAGACCATGCGACTAGCCCGGGCGGGTGTGCGACCCGAACGCTGACGGTCCGCCGCGCCGAACCGTCGGCGGCAGACATTCCGAGCGCTGTCTCCGTCGCGCCCTGCTCTCAGAGCGCCGCGCTTCGTCGCGCCGCCTCGATCCTGTTGATGTTGCTTTCGATCCAGTCCCGCAGCGCCGCGATCGGCGTGCGCAGGCTGTGGCCGAGGTCGGTGAGGGTGTAGTCGACCCGGGGCGGGACCGTCGGATGCACCGTGCGCGTGACGAATCCGTCCGCCTCCAACTGCCGCAGACTCTGCGTCAGCATCTTCTGGGAGATGCCTTCGATGCGGTTGCGCAGATCGGTGTAGCGCATCGTGCCGTCCGCGAGTGCGTCGATGATCAGCACCGTCCACTTGCCCGCGATGTGGTCGAGAACCTCCCGCGTAGGGCACTTCGCGGAGTACACGTCCGCCGGGAGACCGGAACCTTCGAGATATGTGGGCACCCTTTGGAGTGTAGCGCACTATTAAGTGCCGTCTTCCTATTCGAGCGTCACTCTCCGATAGTAAGAATCATGGAAACGCAGACACTTTCGGTTGCCGAAGCCATTCGAAGCCGTCGCACCGTCCGGCATTACCGGGCCGATCCGGTAGCGCCGGAACTGATCGAAGAGCTCCTCGACCTGACCATGCAGGCCCCGAGCGCCTGGAACATGCAGGACCGGTCGGTCGTCGTGGTGACCGGCGAAGCCGGCCGCCGCGCCCTGCACGAAGCCGCGTTCGGCCAGCCCCAACCGCTCGAGGCGCCGGTGGTGCTGGTGTTCCTCGCCGATGTCGACGCGTGGCGGGCGGGCAATGCCGATATCGCCGAACTCGCCGGTCGCAGCGGCGCGTGGAACGCCGACTTCACCGCCATGTTCGACACCCGCGCGGAGTATCACGCGCTCGAACGGCACGGCCTGCTGCGGGGAGAACGCGGTGAAGAACGCGATGATCGCGGCCACCTTCGCGATGCTGGCGGCCACCGGCCTCGGACTGGCATCGGCCCCGATGAACGGGTGGGACGCCGAACTGGTGAAGCAGGCCGTCGGTGTCGGCGATCGCGCCGATCTGGCCGTCGCGGTCCTGGTCACGGTCGGTTACAGCGACACCGTCCCACCCCATCCCGGCCGCCGTCCGCGCGAACGAACGGTTTTCGCCGAGCGATACGCGGCCGCGCGCTGACCCCGAAGGGCGACCCGGCCGGGTCACCCTTCCCGATCGGTCAGCCGACGCCGAGCGTGTTGATCGTGGCCGCCAGGAACAGGATGCTCGAACCGAGCAGCGTCAGCGCGCCGACATCGAAGGGCTTGCTGCGCACCGCGAGCAGCCCGACCCGCGCGGTCGGCAGGCACAGCCGGAACGCCGCCGCCAGCAGCGTCGCACCACCGAAGAAGAACGCTCCGCGCCGCCACCGATCGGACGCGACGAACACCACCGCCACCACGATGACCAGCGTCACAACCACCATCGGCAGATGGGAGCGCAGAAACTGCGCCCCCGCACTGCGGCGCCCGGATATAGGCGCGTCGGCATCGGTCACCCCCCGATTCTTGCAGACCACCCTCGTCGGTTTGCCGGAGGTCACTGAGCCGAACCGAACCAGCCCGATTCCTACCGACGAGTGCCCACGGCTGCGGCGAATCGCGAGCAGATCCCCTCAGCGGTGCGCCACCCCCGCGGGCTGTCCACGGGGGCTGATAGGCGTCGAAAGTCGTTGTCGAAGTTCGTCGAATGGCCCCGGAAACCTCGGCATGCTCGGGCGGTTGGCATCATTCGATCATGATCATGCGACGACTCCCCCTGCTCGCGTTGGCCGCGCTTCCGATGGCGCTCGGCTCCGGGGCCACCGCCACCGCGACGCCTCCGCTGTCACCGCCGGTCCTCGAGGAGGTCTTCTCGGTCCCAGGAACCGTATCGGCGAAATTCCACAACCCGAACGCCGAGGGTGTGTGCTGGGTGTACAACGACGAGACCGGAGAGATCTTCGGGGGCAACAACCCCACGTCGTTCGCCATCGCGGACGGCAAGATGGTCCAGACGTCGCTCGGCAACGGAGCCCTGCCCGCCGGCCGGATGCGCGTGCGCGGCGCATGCGCCTGGGAACGACCCACCGGCGATCCCCGCGACGGCGACACGTCGACGACGGACGTCGTCACCGTCGAGGTCATCGGCAAGCCGAGCACGGGCAGCTTCGGCTGATCCCTGGCAGGCAGACTCCGGGTCGGCGTCAGCAACGCCTGACGCCCACCTGGTTGACTGGCACACATGATGTCAGCCATGCCATGCCAGGCCGGAGCGCCCGGCGCAAGGCAGGGTAGTGCACAGTCAACGCTATAGCGTGCGGTTTTCACTACAATCAGACCCATGACCGCAGCGTTCGAGTACGAAGATCTACATCGTCTGGTCGATCGGCTCACCCCGGACCAAGCGCATGCGCTGCGGGCTGTCGCGTTGCAGTTGGTCGTCACCGATACCGCTGAGCGGAGCCCGGTCACCGAGCCGCCAGGCGAGCTGCGTCGACGCCTTTCGTTTGCCGGCATGATGCACGCAGAGCCGGATCTGGCGGCAAGGTCTGAAGAGTTGCTCCGCGAGGAACGTGGTAGGCACGTCGAGTGATCGTCTGCGACACAGGCCCGCTCGTCGCTGTGCTCAACTAGAACGACGCGGATCACCGACGCTGCCTTGATCTCCTCGAGACGCATCCCGGGCCGCTACTGGTTCCAGGTCCAGTTCTCGCGGAAGTCTGCTATTTCTTGGAAACGCGGGTCGGTCCTTCGGCAGAGGCGAGGTTCTTGGAATCTATCGCGAACGAGGAAATCGAACTCGTCGATCTCACTCGGGCCGATCTTTTGCGGATGGCCGAGTTGGTGCGGAAGTACGCCGACTTCCCGCTCGGCGCTGTCGACGCCGCTGTCCTGGCCGTCGCCGAACGGCTCTATGTGAGGGAAGTAGCAACATTGGATCGCCGACACTTCAGCGCGGTCCGAACCAATCACCCGGTTCCGCTCCGACTGTTACCCGATTGACCGACGAGGTCGTGGCTCCGCCCACCTGGTTGACTGGCACCCGTGTTCCATCTGATGTTCCACGAGCCGTGCATTCCGCCGAATACCGGCAACGCGATCCGGTTGGTCGCGGGGACCGGGTGTCATCTGCATCTGATCGAGCCGCTGGGGTTCGATCTGTCGGAGCCGAAGTTACGCCGGGCCGGGTTGGATTACCACGATCTGGCGTCGGTGACGGTGCACGCGAATTTGGCGGCGGCGTGGGAGGCGTTGCGGCCGGATCGGGTCTTCGCGTTCACGACGCAGGCCACCACCCGGTTCACGGAGGTGGCCTACCGTGAGAACGACGTGCTGCTGTTCGGCACCGAGCCCACCGGCTTGCCCGCGGAGGTGCTGGCGGACCCGCACGTCACCGACCGGCTGCGCATCCCGATGGTGCCCGGCCGCCGCTCCATGAACCTCTCCAATGCTGCCGCGGTGACCGTCTACGAAGCCTGGCGTCAACTCGGCTTCCCCGGCGGCGTCTGATCCACTCCGTCCATCATCTGCGCGGGAACCGCAGGGAGACAGCGTGTTCAGGGTAGGTCGATCTCGAATCGTTTGAAGCGCGATGTCGCGCCCGCTGTCAGCCGGACGGCGGACTTGGCGACTCCGTAGTGTTCGGCGAGCAACTCGATGGCCGCCTTGTTGGCCTTGCCCTCGACGGCGGGAGCCCGCACGTACAGGTACAGGCTGCCGTCGTCGAGGGTTTCCACCAGCGGGCCCTTACGGCTATTCGGTTTGATCGTCGCCCTGACCACCGTCGGCACTTTTGCCTCCTGCGCTGGTTTCCGCGCCTTCGGAGGCGCTGCTCGCGGACTTCGCGTGCGCGGGCGTCGATTCTCCCGCACCCGAAGCGGGCTTCCGACGGCGGCGCACCAGGCGCACGATGCCCCACAGCGCGGCAGCCGCCACCGCGAGGAAGCCGAGCCACGGAATTGCCTTGCCGCTGAATACGACCGCGTCCCCCAGCCACTCCACCAGGGAGTTCCAGCCGGAGACGATGCCGTCCCAGAAGCTGTCGGGGTCGTCGCCGTGATTCTTCTGATCGGTCGTGATCTCGATGGTCAGCGTCGACAGGGCGACCTGGTCGTCGAGCCGCCGCTTCTGCGCGGTGAGGCTGTCCAGTTCGCCCTGGCGGCTGGACAGCGCCTGTTCGGCGGCGAGCAGGTCAGAGGTGGTGGTGGCGCCCGCGATGAGCGCGCGCAGCCGATCCACCGAGGCTTGCAGCGCCTTGATCCGCGCGTCCAGGTCCTCCCACTGCATGGTGACGTCGTCGCGGTTGGTGGTGACCCGGGTGACCTGCCCGACCCCGCCGAGGCCCGAGATGAACGCGTCGGTCTTGTCCGCGGGCAACCGGACGACGAGTGTGGCGCTGGGCTCGGTGTCGTCGGTGCCGGGCTGCTCGGTGCGGCTGTCGACCCGGCCCCCGGCGGCTCGCACCTGGTCGATGATCGTGCCCGCCGCGGCGACGGGCGCGCCTGCGGTGATCTCGACGCTGCCGGTGACCACTTCCTTGCGCAGGGACACGGGCTCGCCGCCGGAGTTGTTGTCCCGCTTCGGGGGCGCCAGTTCGTGTGCTCCCGACGGCACGAGCGCGGGGGCGGCGGGCCCGGTGATCGCCGTCGACGTCCGGTCTCGAGCGGGCTCGGGGCGATCGGCACCGCAGCCGGCGAGCAGACTCAACCCCAGCACGCCGACACACAGCGCAGCAAGCTTCCTCATGCCTGGCACAGTAGCCTTTTGCGCTGCGCGAACAGCCCCGCATAACCGTTTCCTAGAACGCTTCTAACACTTCTTTAAAGCACCGGCTCAACGGAAGTCACGCGACTTGGACGCCATTCGCAGATCCATGCGCTGCAGATGTTCGGCGACCACGCTCACCACGCCCTCGGCATTCTGCACCCGGCCGCGGATGAGCAGAGCGGCAGCGCCCTGGGTGAGACGCCGGTACCGCCGCCACAACCCCAGCGAGCAGACGATGTTCACCATGCCGGTTTCGTCTTCCAGATTGAGGAAGGTGACGCCCCCGGCGGTGGCGGGACGCTGCCGATGCGTCACCGCGCCGCCCACCAGCACCCGCGAGCCGTCGGGCACGGCCAGCAGGCCGGAGGCCGGTATCACGCCGAGCGTGTCGAGGTGCGGGCGCAGGAACTCCGTCGGATAACTGCCCGGCGAGACGCCCGTGGCCCACACGTCGGCGGCGGCCAGTTCCAGATCGCTCATCCCGGGCAGGGCGGGCGCGGTGGTGGCCGCGCCGGTACCGGGCAACCGGTCCGGGCGCTCGCCCGCGGCGGCGCCCGCCGCCCAGAGCGCTTCGCGGCGGGTGCTGCCGAGGCTGCCGAGCGCACCCGCCGTGGCGAGCGATTCCGCTTGGGCGACAGTGAGTTCCACCCGCCCGGTCAAGTCGAGGAATGACGTGTAGGGCCGCTCGCCCCTGGCGGTGACAATGCGTTCGGCGAGGTCGTCGCCGATCTGACGGATCGCGGCGAGACCGAGGCGCACCTCGGTGCCCTTCGCCTCGAGGGTGGGCTCGGCCCGGCTGGCGTTGACGTCGGGGCCGTGCACCGCGACCGCGTGCCTGCGCGCGTCGGCGACCAGCGACTGCGGCGAGTAGAACCCCATCGGCTGGGCGCGCAGCAGACCCGCGCAGAAAGCGGCGGGATGATGCAGTTTGAACCAGGCCGAGTAGTACACGATCGCGGCGAAGCTCTGCGAATGGCTCTCGGGGAAGCCGAAATTGGCGAAGGCGTAGAGCTTCTCGTAGATCCGGTCGGCGACTTCACCGGTGATGCCGTGAAGCTCGCGCATGCCCTGGTAGAGCCGCGCCTCGAGGCGCTTCATGCGTTCCGGGGACCGCTTGGAGCCCATGGCGCGGCGCAGTTGATCGGCTTCGACGGCGGTGAATCCGGCGACGTCGACAGCCATCTGCATGAGCTGCTCCTGGAACAGCGGCACGCCGAGCGTGCGTTCCAGCGAATTCTTCAGCGCCGGATGGTCGTAGACGACGTCCTCCACACCGTTGCGCCTGCGGATGTAGGGATGCACCGAACCGCCCTGGATCGGGCCGGGACGGATCAGCGCCACCTCCACCACCAGGTCGTAGAAGCTGCGCGGCCGCAGCCGGGGCAGGGTGGCCATCTGCGCACGCGACTCCACCTGGAAGACGCCGACCGAGTCCGCGCGCGAGAGCATCTCGTAGACCTCGGGTTCGGCCAGGTCGAGCGAGTGCAGCTCGACAATCTCGCCTTTGTGCTCACGCACCAGGTCGATCATGTAGTGCAGCGCGGAGAGCATGCCGAGGCCGAGCATGTCGAACTTCACCAGATCGATGCCCGCGCAATCGTCCTTGTCCCACTGCAAGACGCTGCGGCCGGGCATGCGCGCCCACTCCACCGGGCAGACGTCGGCGATCGGCCGGTCGCAGATCACCATGCCGCCGGAGTGGATGCCGAGGTGCCGCGGCAAACCCTCGATATCGGCGGCCAGTTCCAGTACCTCGGCGGGGATGTCGGTGTTCGTCTCGGCGCCGACCCCTGTCCAGCGGCTCACCTGCTTGCTCCACGCGTCCTGCTGACCGGGCGAAAAACCCAGCGCCCGCGCGGCATCGCGCACCGCGGACTTGCCGCGATAGGTGATCACATTGGCCACCTGTGCGGCGTACTCGCGGCCGTACTTGCGGTAGACGTGCTGGATCGCCTCTTCGCGGCGGTCGGATTCGATGTCGACATCGATATCCGGCGGACCGTCGCGCTCCGGGGAGAGAAAGCGCTCGAACAGCAGATGGTTGCGCACCGGGTCGACGTTGGTGATGCCGATCGCGTAGCAGACCGCGGAGTTGGCCGCCGAGCCACGACCCTGACACAGGATGTCGTTGTTCTTGCAGAAGCTGACGATGTCGTGCACCACCAGGAAGTAGCCGGGGAATTCCAGCTTGCCGATCACCGCGAGTTCGTGCTCGAGCTGCCGGTATGCCTCCGGGTTCTCCTCCGGCGGCCCGTAGCGCGCCGCGGCGCCTGCCATGGTGAGTTCGCGCAACCAGGACTGCTCGTCGTGTCCGGCGGGCACGTCGAAGGGCGGCAGGTGCGGGGCGATCAGCTTCAGGTCGAAGGCGCATTCGCGAGCCAGTGCCGCCGCGTTCGCCACCGCCTGCGGGCAGTCGGCGAACAACCGCGCCATCTCCGCCCCGGACCGCAGGTGCGCGCCGCCCGCCGGAGCCAGCCAGCCCGCGATCTCGTCCAGGCTCTGCCTGGCCCGGATCGCCGCCAGCGCCATGGCTCGGCGACGCTGGCCAGGCGCGGCGAAATGCGCCCCGGTGGTGGCGAGCACGGGCAGGCCGAGACGATCGGCCAGGGCGATGAGGTGAGCGTTGCGCTCGTCGTCCTCCGGGACGCCGTGGTGGGTGAGTTCCACGCTCACCCGGTCGGTTCCGAAGCGGTCGGTCAGGTCACGCAGCGCCGCTTCCGCACGCTCGAGCCGGGTGGCGCCGGTGCGTAAATCGAGCTCGAGCGCCTGGCGCAGGTGACCCTTCCGGCACCCGGTCAGGATGTGCCAGTGCCCCTCGGCCGCCGCGGTGAGCGTGTCGAGGTCGTAGCGCAGGATGCCTTTCTCTCCGGCGGCCATGTGCGCGGCGGCGATCTCGCGGGAGAGCCTGCGGTAGCCCTCCTGGCCACGAGCCAGCACCAGCAGGTGCGGCCCGGCCGGGTCCGGCGCGCCGGTGCGCGGCGCCGAGTCGGGCGCGGCGGCGTGCCCGCGCGCGGCGCCGGGAACGTGGGGTTCGGATGCCGCGCCGAGCGACAGTTCGGCTCCGAAGACGGTGGGCATCCCCCACTCCTTGGCCGCCTCGGCGAAGCGGACGGTGCCGTAGAAGCCGTCGTGATCGGTGAGCGCGATCGCCGCCAAGCCGAGCCGCACCGCCTCCTCCACCAGCTCCTCCGGATGGCTGGCGCCGTCCAGGAAGCTGTAGGCCGAATGCGCGTGCAGCTCCGCGTACGGGACCGGCGGTTCCGCGGCGCGCAGCACCGGCTCGGGCCGGTACTCGCCGCGTTTGCGCGACCACGCCGGGCTGTCGCCGCCGTCGCCCGGGAACACCCCATCGGGATTCGTCCGTCCGGAGCGCCCGGACAACACCCGCTCCATCTCCGCCCAGCTGGGCGGACCGTTTCCCCAGCCCACAGCTCACCTCCTCGTCTCGAACATACATTCGAGCAGGGTTGATGTACAGGCTGGTCAGGCCACCGAAAGGCGTTCGAGGGAACCAGCGGCCAGCGCGGCTTCGATCCCACTCAGACGAGTCCGGATGAGCGCGCCGTAGGCATCGGAGGCCAGGACGTCGAGATGCCCGCGCGCGATGGCCAATTGCATCCTGGCCACTTCGAACTCACCGACCCGGCGATGACTGTCGGCCAGGTTCAGATAGAGCGACGGCAAGAACCCGCGCAGACCTTCGTCCAGCGGCACGCCGGGGCCGAACACCGCGGCCAGCGCGCGCTGATCCCAACGCAGCGCCTCGGCGGCCTCCTCCTGGAGGTCGGCGAGATGGTGCGCGACCACGCAGCGTTGCAGCGCTCCACCGTGTTCGCCGAGTTCGTTCCAGAGCTTTTCCAACGCCCGCCGCCCCGCCGCCGGGTCGACGCCACCGAGCCGCACCGCGGCAAACACCTCCGCCATCCGATCGTCCGACATGCGCCGAGTATCGCACATATGTTCGAACGTTTCGACCGTTGTTCGAACGTTTCGCACACCCGGAAAACCCCACGCCCGTGCAGCTCTCGAAGGCACTGGGCCATGCCGGGCGACACGCCGCCGCCACCGGGCCCGGCGATCACGGCTGTGACCACGACCACTTGGCAGTGAACTTACTTCGGAGTAAGTTTCATTTCGACCACACCTGCAAAGGAGCAGCGATGACCGACGCATCCGCCGAACCCGCCCGGCGCGGGCGCCGCAACCGCGACCTCACCGGACGGCACGTTCTCATCACGGGGGCGTCCTCCGGAATCGGCCGGGCGGCGGCGCTGGCGGTCGCGGGCAAGGGCGCCACGGTGTTCCTGCTCGCGCGCCGGGGCGAGGAACTCACCGCCGTCGTCGACGAGATCAGGGCGGCGGGCGGCTCGGCCTACGGATACTCCTGCGACGTCACCGATTCCGACTCCGTCGACCAGGTGCTCGAGACCGTCCTGGCCGAGCACGGCCACGTGGACATGCTGGTGAACAACGCGGGCCGTTCGATCCGCCGCGCCATCCACCGCTCCACCGACCGGCTGCACGACTTCGAACGCACCATGGCCGTCAACTACTTCGGCGCACTGCGGCTGACCCTGGCCCTGCTGCCGCAGATGCGCGAACGCAAGTTCGGGCACATCGTCAACATCAGCAGCGCGGGCGTGCAGGTGGCCACGCCGCGGTTCTCCGCATATCTGGCCAGCAAGGCGGCGTTGGACAAGTTCACCGAGGTGGCGGCCGTCGAGACCATGGCCGATGGTGTCACGTTCACCACCATCCACATGCCGCTGGTGCGCACGCCGATGATCACCCCGAGCGGCGACCAAGGCCCCGCCGAGTCTCCCGAGTGGGCGGCCGCGACCATCGTGCGGGCGCTGACCGAACGCCCCAAGCGCATCGACGTGCCGCTGGGCACCATCGCCGAATACGGCGCGCTGCTCACCCCGAAGATCCGCGACCGCGTCCTGCACCGCTACTACCGCGCCCTGCCCGACTCCCCCGCGGCCAAGGGCGAGCCGACCGAGCCCGACGACGAACAGGCCGAACCCATCGACTCGCTTCCCGTGCGACGGCCCAGGTCGGCAGCGCGGCGCGTCACGGGCACGGCCTTGCGCCGGGCCGCCCGATGGGTGCCCGGTACGCATTGGTGAACCTCAGCCGGCCAGGAACGGCCGAACGGTCGCGGCGAACTCCCGGTAGCGGTCGCGATGAATGCTGTGGCCGCAGGTGAAGGTGGTCACGGTGCAGTCGGCGAGGCCGGCTCGCAGGTCGGCGAGTTTGTCCGGATCCACCATGCCGCCCGGTCCGCCGCACAACACCAGGGTGGGTGCGGTGATGTCGGAGAGCCGGTCCCACCATTCCGGGTTCGGCTTGCGGAACTGCTCCAGCGCCGTCTTCGTCATGGAACGGTCGAACGCGACCACCGCGCGCGGGTGGCGAACCAGGCTGGATGTGGCGTGCCACAACTCGGGCGCGGTGGGAAACCGGCGGGTCAGGCGCATTTCCTCGACGCCGGATCGCAGCGGAAGCGGGCACTCCTCCATGACCAGCCTGCGCGCCAGCTCCGGCCGCTCCTGCGCAACGCGCGACACCGCGTAACCGCCGAGCGAATGCCCGACCAGATCCACCGCGGGCAACTCCAGATGCTCGCACAGGCGCAGCAGATCGTCGCCGAACTCGTCGAAGAGATAGGAATCGGTATGCGAGCTACGGCCGTGTCCGCGCAGATCGGGGATGATCACTCGGCGCCCGGATTGCACCAGCACACGCGCGAACCGGTCCCACGTGTGCCCGTCGCCGCCCATGCCGTGCACCAGCAGCACGGGGATGTCACTGACCGCGCCCACCCCCGAATCCCGGTAGGCGATCCGCATGTTTCCGAATGTCACCTGGTCCAGCGTCAGATCCACGACCAACGAGAATACTGGCAGTCATGCACTCCCCCTTCATCATGTAGCGCGGATCACTCCCGAAAAGGGTGTGGTGCGGTCCTCGGGGCTTCCGGAGGTCAGCGAAGTCTTATGCGAACCATAGTGTTTCGACTCGCCCGATAAATGCCTGGCGTGCGAGCGAGTCCGGAACAATACTCACCGCATGCCCTCCTTCGCCGACTTCGACCGTCGCGACTACCGCACCGTAGATGTCGCCACGGGATACGACGGATGGGCGCCTACCTACGAGCAGACGGTCCTGGACGAAATGGATCTCGCTCTGCTCGGGCGATTGCGGTTGGACCTCGGCCGGGTGCGGCGCGCGGCGGATCTGGGCTGCGGCACCGGGCGCACCGGAACTTGGCTGCGGGACAACGGGTTGACGCACATCGACGGAGTCGACGTGAGCGAGGGAATGCTGGCGCTGGCCGCCGAACGCGGCGCCCACACCACGCTGACCCGAGCGGATGTGCGGGACACGGGCCTGCCGGACGGCGCCTACGACCTGGTGATCGCGTCGCTGATCGACGAGCACCTACCGGAGCTGGCGCCGTTCTACGCGGAGGCGTGGCGCCTGGCCGCACCGGGCGCCCGGTGCGTTTCGGTCAGCTACCACCCGCAGTTCATCATGGTGTCCGGAATGCCGACGCACTACACCGACCCGTCCGGCGAACCGGTGGCGATCAGCACCCATGTGCATTTGATCAGCGAGCACCTGTCGGCCGGTCTGGCCGCCGGATGGGTCCTCACCGAGGTCGCCGAGGCACTGGTGGACGACACATTCCTGGCCCGCAAGCCGAAATGGGCTGCCCTGCGCGGACATCCGTTCACATTGGCGACGGTGTGGTCGCGGCCGGAGTGAACCTTCGAACGACCACGATCCACTTGTCACCGCGCGTCGGCGGCCCTGCGGAGGATCGCAAGGTACTGATGTCGTTCGTGCAGGAGAGCCGCCAGACCTGGGTGCGATGACGGCGGCAGCACTTGGTCTCCGACGCCGATTCCGTTCAGGGCAAGCCTGTACCGGCCGAGAGCAACCGAGGCTCGCGGGCGTGTAACTGTTGTGGCCGTCAGTCGTAAAGTCCCTCGGCGCGCCAGGTTTCGGCGCGGTAGACCAGCAGCAGCACTCGGCTGGGAGCGGGGGCGTCGTCGAGTTGGACCTGGGCGCGGGCGGTGAGTTCCGCGTCGTCCGCATCGGGCGCCCACCAGCGTTCGTCCACCGGCCACGGGCCCGCCCAGCCGATCAGCCGCCACTGCTTGCTTCCCCAGCGCAGCAGGGCGGGCTCGGCGTCGAACATGGCGCGGTCGGTGACCTTGACTGGCGCGCCGTCGGCGGCTTCGAGCCGCACCAGCGGGCGGTTCAGCAGGAGCACGGCGGGGGCGGGCTCGGGCAGCCGGCCCGGCCAGGGCTGCGCGGGGTCGGCCGCGGGGACGAGTTCGTCCCCCAGCGTGACCATGGTGATTCGTTCGGCGGGCCCGCGTCCGCCGCTCAGCACGCCGACCCGCACCGCTTCCCCGCCCAGCAACCCTTGCACCCGGATGAGCGCGCGACGGGCGCGCTCGTCCTCTTCCCCGGCCCCGCCCCACAGGCCGAGTTGCAGCGCGCCCGCCGTGACCACCTCGACAGGTTCCAGCCGCAGCACGGTGATCGGCGCGGTGGGCCGCGCACCGTCGCGCCGGGTGAGCCAGCCGTCCAGTTGCCAGCGCACCCGATCCGCCGTGTCCTCCGGGGTGAGCGGCTCGGCGCAGCGCCAGATCCGCGCGAGATCCTCCCCCGCCGCGGTTTCCGCGTGCACCGAGAGCCTGGTGCAGGCCAGTCCGGCATCCGCGAGCGCGCTGTGCAGCCGGGTGGCGAGCAGGCGACCGGCGAAGGCGGCCGCGTCGACCCGCTCGATCGGCGGATCACAGCGATACTCCACCACCAGATCCGGCGGCGGCTGCCGGGCGGACGGCGGACGCTCCGGCTGGGCCCTGGCGCAGCGATGCGCGAGCACCGCGTCGCTCCCGAACCGGGAGGCGACCTCCGCCGCGGAGAGCGCGGCGAAATCACCGATCCGCCGCAGACCCAAGCGGTGCAGCAGATCCACCAGATCGGCGCGTTCCGGGGCGGCCAGGCTCGGCTCCACCGCGAGTTCCCCGATCGGCAGCTGCGCGAGAAACCGCGCACCCGCCCCCACCGGCACGATCGCGGCCCGCCGGGCGGCGATCACCGCCGTGGACAACTCGTCGGCGATCCCGATCTGCGCTTCCGCCCCGGCCGCGGCCACCGCGTCGACCAGGCGCTCGGCCGCCGCCTCCTCGGACCCGAAGAACCGCGCCGCACCGCGCGCGGCGAGCACGAGCAGCCCGGGGCGCAGGACCTCCACACCGGGCACCGTCGCGGCCACCGCCGCGACCAGCGGTTCGAACAGCCGCGCGTCCCGGTCCTGATCCTGCTGCGCGAGCAACAGCTCGGGACACCGGGCCTGCGCCTCTCGGCGCTTCAGGCCGCGGCGCACCCCTTCGGCTCGAGCGATCGCCGAACAGGCCGCCACCCGGTTGGCGAACAGCACCGCCACCGGCCGCGTCGCGGGCAGTCCCGCCGACGCCGCCGCGGCGACCGCGGGCCAGTCCGGGCACCACAGGGCGAGCACCCGCTTCGACCCCGGCCGGATCACGGCGACGAACGACCTTCGTCCCCCACGGGTCCTCGAAGGCACACGATCCCGGTGGAGTCATTCGCCGCATCGTGCGACATGCACTCCGAATGGCGGACACGCCACCGGATCCGGCGGCCCGGATTCTCCCCCGCGTGCTCGCGGCCGCCCATCCTCATCGACGGATCGCGCCAACCGTGCCCGAGACAGCCGGCGCCACCGGCGCCGAATCGCTCGGTCGGTGCGCCGGAGCGGATCGGCAGCGACCGGACCCGACAGCGGCGAACCGGAGCCATCGGGCGAATCGAGACGACCGGAGAAGCCCCGCAGCGGGCCGACGCACTCACGAGACCGCCTCCTGCGTGTCGGCGACTTCGGCTGGCCGGGCGGACTTCTCGCGCAGCACCCATTCCACGCGCCCCGCATTCGGGCACAGATCCAGCCGTCCGCGCCGGGGCGGTCCCGCCTTGCCACGCACCTCGACCGTCAAGCCGAGCGAACGCAAGCGTCCGCGCCCGCGGCCGAGACCGACATAACCCGCGATGCGGGCGTCGAGCTGGAGGGACGCGCCGGGCCAGCGACCGTCGGCGACCACGAGGGTGGCGCCCTTGTTGCGGGCGCGGGCCGCGAGCACCCGACTGCGAGCGGGCGCGACGGCGCCGCCCCCGAGTCCGAGCACGACCAGATCGAGCCCGTCGAGCAGCACCGCGGCCACCTCCACCGGATCGGGACCCGGCTCGGCGATCACGGCCAGCCGCCGCAGCTGCGCCCCCATCTCCACCGCGGCGAGCAGACCGAGCCGGGGCATGCCGACCACCGCGGCATGCCCACCGCCCTCGGTTACCGCGGCGAGCAGACCGGCCAGCAGCGAACTCGCCCCCGTATAGGCCACCACGGAACCCTTGGGCAGGCCACCATCGGGCAACAGGGGTGCGAGCGCCGCTGGCACCGGCAATGCCGCGCGGCGCGATTCGGCGCCGAGCGGAACCCGCTGCGCTGCCGATTCACCACGCCCCGGCACTGCGGCCATGCGTCTGCGCAGTTCAGCCAGGGAGGGAGCATCCTCCCGCCCACCATCGCGCCGCAGCGCGCCCCGATTCACCCCTCCCTGCGATATCGCATCCGAACCCATCTCAACCACCCACTTCCCACGATGGACCCGAGGGCGAAGCATGCGGGGCCGCCCTCGATTTTCGAGTACAGCACCGATTCAGCTATCGATTGATATCGAATATACGTTCGATACTGACCCAGTAGAAACCGACCCCCAGGTTTCGTCAAGAGCGCAGGGCTCCGTGTCGCTCCGAACGGTGCGTCGAGCGGATTCCGGCCAGCCGGATGGGCATGTCGAGCCCGGTCCGCGAGCAACCCGCAGGGCCCCCACCAGGCGGTCGCGCCGTCCCTCCGAGGTGAAAGTTCCCCGTCTCGGCAAACCGACCACGCGACCGCTGCGATAGACCGGAAATCCGCGGACCCCTTCCGAGTGACGTGATTCTCCATGCGAGGAGCGAACCGGCGCGCGCCCGGCTACCACGCCCGGCGCCCATTCATCGGTATGGTGTGTGGCACGCATCCCGACCGAACGTCAGCGAGCGGGCGCGGCACATGGACGTGCCCCGTGTCTCGCCTATGCGCGAACACGAATCAGGCCAGCTAGCCTCATTTTCCGCTACCCTGCACCCGTGACCGAACGCGCTCGTCCCACTGTCGGCCCCCAATATCTCGTCGCAGGCCGCTATCGCCTCCAGTCGAAGCTGGGCGGCGGCGGCATGGGCGCGGTCTGGCTGGCGCACGACCGTCTGCTCGACCGGGACGTCGCGATCAAACAGGTGCTCACCACGGCCGGGCTCGGTGAGGCAGAAGCGGAGGCGGTCCGCAACCAGATCCTGCACGAGGGCCGGGTCGCCGCGAAACTCTCGCACGACCACGCGATCGCCGTATACGACGTGGTGCTCGAGGCCGGTGAGCCCTGGCTGGTGATGGAGCACCTGCCCTCGCGCAGCGTCGCGAAGGCGCTCGCGCTGGTCGACACGCTGCCGCCGATCGAGGTCGCGCAGATCGGCGCCCAGGTCGCCGACGCGCTCGCCGCCGCGCACGCGGTCGGCATCGTGCATCGGGATATCAAGCCGGGCAACATCCTCGTCGCCGACCGCGGCCCCGGCGTGGGTATGGCGAAACTCAGCGACTTCGGCATCTCCCGGGGTGCGGGCGATCTGTCCGACGAACCGGACGGCGTGATCACCGGCACCCCCTCCTATCTGCCCCCCGAGGTGGCGCGCGGAGCCCAGCCGACCAAGGCCAGCGACGTGTTCTCCCTGGGCGCCACGCTCTACACCGCGATCGAAGGGCAGCCGCCGTTCGGCTTCGACGAGGACAGCGACGTCATCGTGCACCGCGCCGCCATGGCGCAGATCATCCCGCCGACCCGCAGCGGTGTGCTCACCCAGGCCCTGCTGCACATGATGGAGCCCGCGCCGCAGCGCCGCCCGACCATGGCCGAGGCGCGCGACGAGATCCTCACCGCCGCTTTCGGTCCCGGCACCGGCCCGCACATTCTCGGCGCGCCCGTCCGCACCGAGGACGGAACCATCCCCTCCTGGGCCGCGCGCAATTCGGCGTCCGGGATCCGCAGCCCGCACTCCACCCCGCTGCCCCGCCCGCACCGCAACCACGCGGGCGCGACCGCGGCCGCTCCCCCGCAGCGCGCCAGGAATCCCCAGCCCAACAATGCCCCTCTCGCCATCGCAGTGGGACTGCTGATCGGCCTGATCATCATCATCGGGATCATCGTCGCCGTCCTCTGATATCCCCGCGCCGCACCGGCAGGCGCGCGGCCTTCAGTCGATGCGGCGGCGGTGGGCCCAGCGGGTCAGAGCGTTGCGGTTGGACTGCTGAGTCTTGCGCAGCACGTTGGAGGCGTGCGTTTCCACGGTTTTGACGGAGATGAAAAGGGATTCGGCGATCTCGCGGTAGGTGTAGCCGCGCGCGAGCAGGCGCAGCACCTCCAGCTCGCGAGGGGTCAACGAGTCGAGTTCGGGGTCCAGGGGTGGTTCGGGTACCGGAGACCTTCCGGTGAACGAGTCCAGCACGAAGCCGGCCAGGCGTGGGCTGAAGACCGCATCGCCGCCCGCAACCCGGCGGATGCCGTCGGCCAGCTCGGATCCCGAAATCGTCTTCGTCACGTATCCTCTGGCCCCGGCCCGGATCACCGCGATCACGTCCTCGGCCGCATCGGACACGCTCAGCGCCAGGCACACCGGCCCCGGCTCGATGCCGGCCAGCACCGCCACCCCACCGCCGTCGGGCATGTGCACGTCGAGCAGGACGACGTCCGGGCGCTCGGCGTTGATCCCGGCCACCGCCTCCGCCACCCCGCCTGCCTCCCCGACCACCTCCATGTCCGCCTCCCGGCTCAGCTCAGCACGCACACCCGACCGGAAAACGGCGTGATCATCGACGAGAAAGACCCGCACGGCCACCTACTTCTCCTAACCGACCTTTGACCCCCAACCGGTACCACACTCATCCCCCACGCGCTCCTCGCGCACTCCACGGCAACCGCGCGGACCGAGCCGGTTCGCGAGAAACGGACGACTAGCGCACGGCGCCCGCGGCGGGGGCGGGCTCTTCGTCGTGGGCGGGGCAGCCGGAATCCGTGCGCGCCATGATGATCCGGACCTCGGTGCCACGTCCCGGCCTCGACAGGATGTCCACCTGACCGCCGCGGCGCTCGATCCGGCCGCGGATGGATTTGGCCAGGCCGCGGCGATCCTCCGGCACGGACGCGAGGTCGAAGCCGGATCCGCGGTCACGCACGAAGACGCTCACCTGATGCGGCTCGACCTCGGCGAACAGATCGATCTCCGGAACGCCCGCGTGCTTGGCGGCATTGACCAGCGCTTCTCTGCTCGCGCCGAGCAGCGCGGTGAAGTGCTCCTTCGGCAGACCGGATCCGGAACCGTCGATGTCCATCGACACGTCGCCGACGGTCACCGGTGCCACCTTCACGCCGTGCTGGTCCTCCACCTCGCCCGCGATGGTCCGCAGGGCCGCGGCCAAGCTCGACTGCGCGGGCGCGGAATCCTCGAACAACCATTTCCGCAGTTCCCGCTCCTGGCTGCGGGCCAGCCGCAGCACCTCCTGCGGGTCGTCGGCCTGGCGCTGGATGAGCGCGAGCGTCTGGAGCACGGAATCGTGCAGGTGTGAGGCGATCTCCTCGCGTTCCTCGTTGCGGATGCGGGCGGCGCGCTCGGCGTTCAGCGCGCGCATCATGCGCAGCCACAGCGGAACCGTCAGCAGTCCGGCGCCGACCAGCGTGACCGCCACCGCGAGCAGCGCAGAGCCGAGTGAGCTGAGATCGATCCGCGCCAGCACCACCACACCGAGGCCTGCCACGATCAGCGTCGCACCGGCGACGATCCGGGACCAGGTGATGACCGAGGGCCGTGCGGGTAGCCCGAGCAGCGAACGCGGCCCGTCGACGTCGTACTCCCGCCACACCAGCGCCGCGCCGACCGCCACCACGATGATCGGCGCGATCACCTTCGCCGCCGTCCCGCTGAACACCCATGACACGGCGACCGCAAGGCCCAGCCCGAGCATGGCTAGCCCGATCGCCTGCCGCCGCTCGGCACCGGAAGGTTTCGACTGGTCCGCCCCACCGGGCGTGAAGATCCACAGCAGCCCGTAGGCGGCGATGCCCGCCCCGGCCAGCGCGCACAGCAGCACGAACGCCATCCGCACCTTGAACACGTCGACGCCCAGATGGTCGGCCAGACCGCCCGCCACGCCGCCGACGACCCGGCCACCCGAGCGGCGGAACATCCGCGCCTGCGGCGGCCCGGAGACCGGCGCGGGCGCGGGGGCCAGTCCGCGCGCGGCGTCGAACCCCCGAGTGTCGAACGCGGGAACAGACGGGTACATGTCTTCGATACTGCCCGACAACGCAGCTGCCAGCCATCCGGATTCACCCTGATCTCGGGCAGCGACACCCGCGCCGACCAGGGCAGAAGCGGCCGGATCAGCGAAACTCTGCATAGCTGAACAATTGCTACATCAGTGGATCGGTCCAAAGTGTTCAGGCCGTTTTTCAGGGTTCCCCCCGATGCGCCGATTCCGCGGGGCGGCACACCATGGGAGACATGACGAAAACGAGCTTCGGCGACCAGGTCCAGCAGATATGGCAGACCCGGCCGATCCGATTGCCGCGCCAGGGGCCTATCGCGGGCGTCGCGGCGGGGTTCGCGCGGCGCTACGAGATCGATCCGGTGCTGGTTCGCGTCGCGTTCGTCGTCTCGACGATCTTCGGCGGCGCGGGCCTCGTGCTCTATCTGCTGGCCTGGCTGCTGCTGAGCGCGGCGGGCGATCAGGCGTCCGCGGCCGAATCGCTGGTCGGCAAGGGCCACAGCTCGCAGTCGCAGACCAAGACCATCGTGCTGATCGTGGCGCTGGCCATCGCGGTCAGCACGATGGGCCCGGTCGGTGTCGGTCTCGGCGGATCCGGCCTGATCAGCCTCGCGCTGATGCTGGCGGGCTGGTGGATGCTGCATCTGCGCACACCCAACCCGCCACCCGGAACCACCGAGGCGTTCGGCGGATTCGCCCCGGACGGCGGGATCACCGCCACCGGCTACCCCGGTGCAGTCTTCCCGCAGGGCGCGACCCGGACCGTCGGTGACCTGTACGTGCCGCCGACCTCCGTGTACACGCCGTATACCAAGCTGCCGGAGACGTATGTCCCCGAGACGCCCGTGCACGCCGCGAACGGCGATGCGGCAACGGTCCCGCTGCACAAGCCCGCCGCCGAGGAGCAAGCCGCCGACCCCGCGACCGTGGTGCTGGACAAGTCGGCGGCGCCGACCACCGGCGGGGCCACCGAGGCCGAACCGGGGTCGTCTACCGGCGAGCGAACCGAATCGGGCGCGGCCGCCATCGGCCCGGACGGTCCGGACGCCTCGATCGGTGACCGAGCCGGATCGGCTCCGGCTGCCATCGGCCATGCCGGCGAAACAGGACCGGAGTCTTCCGGCAGCGTCGAGCACCACGCGCTGAGCGCCTCGGATGGCGCCATATCCACCGAGCGAGCGTCTCGGCCCGAGAGCCCGGTCTCCCCAGGCGATACCGGCACCCGAGCGCCCGGCCACACTCCGAGCCCACGCCGCCCCGCCGCCGCTCACCCCGCGATCATCGGCGGCCCGACCCCACCGTCCTGGGACCCGCTCGGCGTCGCCCCGCTCGCCTGGGACCTTCCCGACCCCGCACCCGCCCGCACCGTCGTCGCTCCGCCGCAGAAGCGTCCGCGCTCGCGCCTGACGCCGGTGGTGCTCGGCCTGGCCATCCTGGCGGCGGCGGGTGCGGGTGCGGCGGCAGCCTCGGGCGCGGAGTGGATGACGCCCGGCCGGATCGCCGCCGCGGCGCTGGCCGTGATCGGTCTGGGCCTGGTACTCGGCGCGTTCCTGCGGCGCGGCTACGGGTTGCTCGTGCTCACCGCGCCGCTCGCGGGATTCGTACTGCTCGCCTCCGCCGTCGGTCCGGTCGAGTTCGATCAGGCCGCGATGGGCAACCACACCTGGGCGCCCGCTTCCGTCGCCGAACTGGCGTCGAACTACCAGGTGACCATGGGCTCGGGCACGCTGGATCTGCGGTCGGTGAAACTGACCGAGAACCGCACCGTGGACGTCGATGTCCGGATGGGCGAAGCCCGCGTCCTGCTTCCGGCGGACATGACCGTCCGCACCCGCTGCACGGCGACCATGGCCGAGGCCCTCTGCACCGACGGCATCAGCGGTCCGAATACTCCCGGCGCGCCGGTGCTCGAGCTGAACGTCGACGTCCGCGCCGGAAACCTGGAGGTGCAACGTGGCTGAGACCGAGCGCGAAGAGACGACCGATTCCCGCCGCGGCCCCGCCGCCTCGCTGCTCATCGCGGGTTTGCTGTCCATCGCGATCAGCGTGTGGGCTTTCGTCGGTCCGGCGTCCTGGCCCGCAGCCAGCATGATCCCGATCGGTTGGATCGTCGTGATCGCCGCGATCGTCATCGGCATCCTGCTGGTGATCTCTCCCCGCAAATGACCGCACGGCCCGTCCATCCGGACGGGCCGTGCCACGTTCATCCCCAGCGATCACTCGGGCCGGACCGCACTCCCCCTGATCGTCGTACGACAGGAGAATCGAATGAACCCCGACGAACCCACCGATCCGGCGCGTCCCACCGCGCGAACCACACCGCCGGATCCCCGCCCCGGCAGCGCCAACGGTGCGCTGCTGGGGCACCTGATTCTGCACAGCGCCTTCCACCGCCCCCGCTGACCTCGTCCGCGGCCCAGGTGACGACGAGCCGCTATCGCCGGGTGGGCGGCCGGGAGATCACTCCCACTCGATGGTGCCCGGCGGCTTGCTGGTCACGTCCAGGACCACGCGATTGACCTCCGGCACCTCGTTGGTGATCCGGGTGGAGATGCGTTCGAGCACCTCGTAGGGCAGCCGGGTCCAGTCGGCGGTCATGGCGTCCTCACTGGAGACCGGGCGCAGCACGATCGGGTGACCGTAGGTGCGGCCGTCACCCTGGACACCGACGCTGCGAACCTCCGCGAGCAGCACGACCGGGCACTGCCAGATCTGTCCGTCCAGACCGGCCGCGGTCAATTCCTCGCGGGCGATGGCATCGGCCTGGCGCAGCGTCTCCAGCCGGTCCGCGGTGACCTCACCGACGATCCGGATGGCCAGACCGGGCCCGGGGAAGGGTTGGCGGGCAACGATTTCCTCGGGCAGACCGAGTTCGCGGCCGACCGCGCGCACCTCGTCCTTGAACAGCAGCCGCAGCGGTTCGACGAGTTCGAACTCCAGGTCGTCGGGCAGGCCGCCGACATTGTGATGGCTTTTGATGTTGGCGGTGCCGGTGCCGCCGCCGGACTCGACGACGTCCGGATAGAGCGTGCCCTGCACCAGGAACTCGACCTTCGGCGTCGCGCCGTCGGCCTCGCCGTGCTCGAGCACCACCTCGCCCACCGCGTCCTCGAAGGAGCGGATGAACTCCCGGCCGATGGTCTTGCGCTTCTCCTCGGGATCGGTCACGCCCTTCAACTCGCCGAGGAATTTGTCCACCGCGTCGACGGTCACCAGCTTGGCGCCGGTCGCGGCGACGAAATCCTGCTGCACCTGCTCGCGCTCCCCCGCCCGCAACAGACCGTGGTCGACGAACACGCAGGTCAGCCGGTCGCCGATGGCACGCTGCACCAGGGCGGCGGCGACGGCGCTGTCCACCCCGCCGGACAGCCCGCAGATCGCGTGCCCGTCACCGATCTGCTCGCGCACCGAGGCGACCAGCGAGTCGGCGATGTTCGCCGGAGTCCAGGTGGAGGGGATGCCGGCGAGCTCGTGCAGGAACCGGCTCAGCACCTGCTGGCCGTGCGGAGAATGCAGCACCTCCGGGTGGTACTGCACACCGGCCAGGCGGCGCGCGCGGTCCTCGAACGCGGCGACCGGAGCGCCCGCGGTGGTGCCGGTGACCTCGAAGCCCTCCGGCGCGTCGGTGACCGCGTCACCGTGGCTCATCCACACCGGCTGAATGGTGGGCAGGCCGCCGTGCAGCAAACCGCCATCGATGTTCAGTTCGGTGCGCCCGTATTCGCGGGTGCCGGTGTGCGCGACCGTGCCACCGAGTGCTTGGGCCATCGCCTGGAAGCCGTAGCAGATGCCGAAGACCGGCAGTCCCAGCTCGAACAACCGCGGGTCCAGCTGCGGCGCGCCCTCGGCGTACACGCTGGCCGGGCCGCCGGACAGGATCACCGCGAGCGGCTGCTTGTCGGCGATCTCCTCCACCGTCGCGGTGTGCGGAACCACCTCCGAGAACACGCTCGACTCGCGAACCCGCCGCGCGATCAGCTGGGCGTACTGTGCTCCGAAGTCGACGACGAGGACCGGTCTCTGGGTTTGTGCCACCCACCCAGTTTAGTGAGCGGCGAAACGAGCGAATCATCGGCACAGCGCCCTCGCGCGGGAGGCGAGCCGACCGCCCGAATCGTCACCCGTTGCCGGGCCGGCTGGTTATCCTTCTGCTCGTGCCCTTCGCCCGCGCGATCGATGCCGACATCCATTACGAGGACAGCGGCGGGGACGGCCCGGTGGTACTGCTGGCGCACGAGTTCTTCATGGACCGCACCATGTTCGCCGCCCAAATGGCCGCGCTCGCACCGGAGTTCCGGATCGTCTCCTGGGATGCCCGCGGCCACGGCCGCACCAGGGACGAGGGCCTACCCTTCACCTACTGGACCGCGGCCCGCGACGCGCTGACCATCCTCGATCATCTCGGCGCCGAACAGGCCGTCATCGGCGGCACCGCCCAGGGCGGCTTCACCGCGCTGCGCACCGCCTTGATCGCGCCGGAACGCGTCTCCGCTCTGATCCTGATCAGCACCGAAGCGCACGGTCCGACCCCGCAGCAGTCCACCGCAACCCGGAAATTCCTCGAAGAGTGGTACGACGACGGCTCCCGCGAACGGGCCGTGCACCAGCTGGCTTCCTGGCTGATCGGCGACGACGAGTGGTACCGCCAGATCTGGACCCAGCGATGGTTGGTGCGCGACCGTCGCGGCATCGAAGTCGCGGCAGGCTGCCTGCTCAGCCGGGATTCGGTGCTGGATCGCCTGCGCGAAATCGCTTGTCCCGCTCTGGTGATCCACCCCACCCACAGCGGCATGGGCCGCGAACGCGCCCAGGAACTGGCTCACGGCCTGTCCGGCGCCACGTTCATCGAGATCGCGGACGCCCGACTGGCGGTGACGATGACCCACCCCGAACCGGTGAACCACGCGATCCGCCAATTCCTGCGCGCCAGAACGAAACCGACCCGCGTGCGGTGAATCCACCCAGGCGAGCGTCAATCGAGCAACGGGAACCGTTGTGGCGCCATCACGAACGAAGCATGCGCGAGAAGCGAATCTTTACGAGCGCCGTTTGCAGCGCCGCGGGCGCTGCAAATCGAACACACCTCAGGCGCGCACGCTGAGGCCGACCTTCTGGAATTCCTTCAGATCCGAGTAACCGGCCTTCGCCATCGAACGACGCAGTCCACCAACGAGGTTCAGCGATCCGAACGGATCGTCGGACGGCCCGAACAGCACCCGCTCCAGGCTCGGACGCACCGTGTCGCCGACCGGCTCGCCACCGAGATCCCAGGGATCGTCGACATGCAGCATCGACCCGCGCGGCACCGACGGGTGCGCGGCCGCCGACGGCCAGTACCAGCCGCGGCCCGGCGCCTCCGCGGCGACGGCGAGCGGAACTCCGAGCATGGCGGCGTCCGCGCCGCACGCGATCGCCTTGGCCAGCTGCCCCGAGGTGGCGACGTCACCGTCCGCGATGACGTGCACGTAGCGGCCGCCGGTCTCGTCCAGGTAGTCGCGGCGCGCGGCCGCGGCATCCGCGATCGCGGTGGCCATCGGCACACCGATGCCCAGCACCTCACCGGTGGTCGTCGCGCCGGCGTAGGAGCCGTAGCCGACGATGACACCCGCCGCCCCGGTGCGCATCAGGTGCAGCGCGGTGCGGTGATCGCTCACGCCGCCCGCGACCACGGGCACATCCAGCTCGGCGATGAAGGTCTTCAGGTTCAGTGGCTCACCGTCGCCGACATGCTCGGCGGAGATGATCGTGCCGTGCACCACAAGCAGGTCGATGCCCGCCTGCAGCAGCGCCGGGGTGAGCGTGCGGGCGTTCTGCGGGCTCACCCGCACCGCCACGGTGACACCGGCGGCGCGGACCTGCGCGACCGCGGCGGCGAGCAGGTCCGGCTGCATCGGCGCGGCGTGCAGTTCCTGCAGCAGCGCCACGGCGCGCTCGTAGCCGCCCTTGCCGACCAGCTCGAGCAGCTGGTCGATCTTGGCACCGACATCGGCGTGCCGCGCCCACAGACCCTCGCCGTTGATCACGCCGAGCCCGCCGAGGCGGCCGAGCTCGATGGCGAACTCCGGCGATACCAGCGCGTCGGTGGGATGCGCGAGAAACGGGATCTCGAAACGGTAGGCATCCAGCTGCCAGGACAGCGAAACCTGCTTCGACGAGCGGGTCCGGCGCGAGGGGACGATGTCGACGTCGTCCAGCTCATAGGTACGCCGGGCGGTCCGGCCCATGCCGATCTCCACCATGTCGCGCACGCGAAATCTCCTTGTCTAATGTGCAGCGCCTGCGGCGCTGCGTATTCGCGGCCCCCTCATGGCTCGTGTCCGAGCGGGCGAGACTCGCGACTTCGTCGCATGCGCTTCGCCCACTCGGACACGAGCCGAGCCGCGAACGGCGCTCGTAAGACTCGCGCCTCCAGTGGTCATTTACGGGGCAGGCGGGCAGCACGAAACGCGCCGCCGGCTACCGTCCAGCCTGCTCACCGCCACAGCCGGTCAGCCAGCTCTTATCATGCACGGACCGGTTGGTCCTGTACATGAACCTAGTGGGCTAGCCGCGTCCCGTGTAGTTAGGGGCCTCGACGGTCATGGTGATGTCGTGCGGATGGCTCTCCTTGAGGCCCGCCGCGGTGATCTGCACGAACTGGGCCTCCTGCAGATGCGCGATCGACTGGGAGCCGGTGTAGCCCATGGCGGCGCGCAGGCCGCCGACCAGCTGGTGGATCACCTGGTTGACCGGGCCGCGGAACGGCACCCTGCCTTCGATGCCCTCGGGGACCAGCTTGTCCTCGGCCAGCACGTCGTCCTGGAAGTAGCGGTCCTTGGAGAACGACTTGGCCTGGCCGCGCCCCTGCATGGCGCCCAGCGAGCCCATGCCGCGGTAGCTCTTGAACTGCTTGCCGCCGACAAGGATCAGCTCGCCCGGCGACTCGGCGGTGCCAGCGAGCAGCGAGCCGAGCATCACGGTGGACGCGCCGGCGGCGATGGCTTTGGCGATGTCGCCGGAGAACTGGATGCCGCCGTCGGCGATCACCGGGACGCCCGCGGGCTTGCACGCGGCGACCGCCTCCAGGATCGCGGTGATCTGCGGCGCGCCGACGCCCGCGACGACGCGCGTGGTGCAGATCGAGCCGGGGCCGACACCTACCTTGACCGCGTCCGCGCCCGCTTCGACCAGGGCCGACGCGCCCGCACGTGTCGCCACATTGCCGCCGACCACCTGGATCCGGTCGCCGACCTCGGTCTTCACCTTGGTCACCATCTGCAGCACCTGCGCCTGATGACCGTGCGCGGTGTCCACCACCAGCACGTCGACGCCCGCGTCGGCCAGCGTCATGGCACGCGACCACGCGTCCTCGCCGACACCGACCGCGGCGCCGACCAGCAGGCGGCCGTCGCGGTCCTTGGTCGCGTCGGGGTACTGATCGGTCTTGACGAAGTCCTTGACGGTGATCAGGCCGCGCAGCCGCCCGTTGCCGTCGACGATCGGCAGCTTCTCCACCTTGTGCCTGCGCAGCAGCCCCAGCGCGGCCTCGGCGGTCACGCCCTCCTGCGCGGTGATCAGCGGAGCCTTGGTCATCACGTCGGCGACGCGGCGGTTCTGGTCCACCTCGAACCGCATGTCGCGGTTGGTGATGATGCCCACAAGCGCACCGGTCTCGTCCACCACCGGAAGCCCGGAGATGCGGAACCTGGCGCACATGGCGTCGACCTCGGCGAGGGTGTCGTTCGGGCGGCAGGTCACCGGGTCGGTGACCATGCCGGCCTCGGACCGCTTGACCGTCTCCACCTGGGCGGCCTGGTCGGCCGCCGAGAGGTTGCGGTGCAACACGCCCATGCCGCCCGCGCGCGCCATGGCGATCGCCATCCGCGCCTCGGTCACCGTGTCCATGGCCGAACTGACCAGCGGGGTGCGCAGACGGATCTCCCTGGTGAGCCGGCTGGAGGTCTCCACGGAACTGGGGATGAGATCCGAGGCGGCAGGCAGCAACAGCACATCATCGAATGTGAGGCCGAGCATGGCGATCTTGTTCGGATCGTCGCCACCCGTAGGAGGGCGGACTGCGAGTCGTTCGCCCGGTACGGGATTACTCATTCGGATCGACCCCTCCTGGACGTCGATAGCGACCGGCGCAGGCATAACCTGCGCCGTGACGGCTGATGGGATGGACGTGGTTCGGCGGCGGTGCGGTCGGGACCCGCCGTAGCCTGTGCTCCATGGTATCTGTCCGGTGAACTCGCCGACGAAGTGAGCCCACCACCGAAACTGGCGGGCCGCATCGCTGGCGCAGACCACCCTGTTCTGCGTACCGTGGGGATGTGCGTGACCATCTACCACCTGGCTTGCCGCCGGATCCGTTCGCCGGAGACCCCTCCGACCCGTCCGCCGCGCTCGACGCCATCGAGCCCGGCGAACCGCTGGATCCCCACGAGCGCCTTGCGGTCGAGGAGGATCTCGCCGACCTCGCGGTCTACGAGGCGCTGCTGGCCCACCGCGGCATCCGCGGCCTCGTGGTCAGCTGCGAAGACTGCAGGCAGGACCATTACCACGACTGGGACATGTTGCGCGCCAACTTGCTTCAGTTGCTGGTCGACGGCACGGTCCGCCCGCACGAGCCCGCCTACGACCCGACGCCGGAAGCGTACGTCACCTGGGATTACTGCCGGGGCTACGCGGATGCCTCGATGAACGAGGCTTTCCACGGCGACGGGTTCGACGGATTCGACGGCTGAGACCGGCCTCACCGATACGCACGCGGGCCTCGCGAGGCGCGCGTACCCATCCCTTGCCGATGTGATTCTCGACGCACACACTCGCTTCGGCAAGCGGACATCGAGGCCCCGTCGCGGGCCGACACGCCGATGAATCACGGCCCGATGCCTCGCTGCACAGAGCGGCACCGCAAAGACAAAAACCGACCGCCTTGCCGGCGATCGGCTCTTGCCCTGTCCGATATCGCGTCTATCAGCGACCGGGCGGCACGAACGACCCCGGGTTGGGGATGACGGGCACGCTGAAGGTCGGCGGCTGATTGTTGTTGTTCGTACCGGTGTTGCCCGGCGTGGGCGCGGTGGGCGGCTGCTGCGGCTGCGGCGCCGACGGATTACCGGTGTCCGCCGTGGGCCCACCGGTGGGCGGCGGCTTGACCTCCGTGACCGGCGGCTCCTGCGGAACCGTCGGTTCCACGGTCGCCGGCGGCTGGGTGGTCACCGGCGGGACCGTGGTGACCGGCGGCGCCGTGGTCGGCGCGCCGCCGCCGTTCGAGGTTCCGCCCCCGTTCGGAGCGGTGGCATCGACCGTGGTCGAAGGCTTCGTCGCATCGCCCGGCCGCTGCACGATCGTGGATGTGCCGCCGGTCGACTGGTTGGGCTTCGTCGTCGCACTTGTGCCGGGGGTGGCGCGCGGATCGGTGGTCTTGGGCATCGTCGATTCGAGCTGGTCGGCCAGTTCCGGTTCCACCTCGCGCAGTGCCGCGAGCAACCGCTCCCACTCCGCCATCAGATCGGCGCGCTTATCCGGATCGCTGACCTGCGCGGCGTTCTCCTTGGCCCGCTCCAAGCGCACCTTCGCCTCGGCGGGATTCTGCGTGACCAGCGTCGACGCCTCGTTCAGATCGTTGCCCGCACGCTGCACCACGGTGGTCTGGGCCTGCTCGCTGAATACCACCTCTTTGACCCGCCACAGCGGATCACCCGGCTCCGCGTTGTACGAGAACGCCGTCATGCCGCCGAAGACCAGGGCCAGCGCGGCCGCGGCGCCCATGATCGGGCGGAGAAGCCTTAGTCGCCCGCCGCTGTGCGCCCCGATGCGAACCTGCCGCGCGCCGATCTCCTGGTTCACCGCGGCCACGATCGCATCCAGGTCCGGTTCGGCCGGCATCGGAGGTGCGATCAGTTCCGCTCGCCAATCCGCGAGCAACGTCGCGAGCTGATACTCCTCGGCGCTGTCGGTGTGCACCGGACCATCGCTGGCGATGGCGTCGATCAGAGCATCGTCGCGGCGTACCGCGGCGATGTCGACCGGGCCGGTGTCCCCGGACGCCTCGGCGTAGGGACCGCTGTTTCGCGATCCAAGCCGCGCCTTCCAGTCACCCCGACCGCGCTCGCCATCCCTAGCCATACATTTCACCTGCCCTCGCCACTTGTGACTTGAGTTTCGCGAGTGCCCTGTGTTGGGCCACCCGGATCGCACCCGCCGTACTGCCCACGGCGACTGCGGTTTCTTCCGCTGACAAACCCATGACCAAGCGCAGGATCAAGATCTCTCGGTGCTTCTCGGGAAGCGTCGCGAGCAAACGGTTCATCTGTCTGCTCGTCTCTGATTCGAGAGCTCGTTGTTCCGGTCCCTGGTCGGTGGATATGACATCTGGTACTTCGGCCATCGCCTCCGCCTTGTTACGGGCGGCATTGCGATGAGCGTCGGCGACCTTGTGCGAAGCGATCCCGTAAACAAAGGCCATGAAGGGCCTGCCCTGGTCTTGATACCTGGGCAAGGCTGTCATCACAGCCAGGCAAACCTCCTGCGCAACGTCGTCCGCGGAGAGCTGCCCACGCTCCGCGGCTCCGATCCGCGCGCGGCAGTAGCGCACCACCAGCGGGCGGATCATCTCCAGTACCTGAGCTAAAGCGGATCTGTCGCCCTGCGCAGCGGCAGCGACGGCGAGGTCCAACTCTTCGCCCGTGTGCGTCATCGTCAGAGATATTCCTGGCGTTACAAGTGGCACGGTCCGGTGACGACCAGTGCTTCCACCGAAGGGGCGGAACGGATCTAACAATAGCGACCCGGTGGCCGGAACTTGGCAACACGGTGGACTCCGTGATCACCTAGCGGCCACCCAGCGGGCGCAACGCTCCGCCGGCACGGGCGATGAGCGCGGCGCACTCGGCCGCCTCGGCCGCCGCATTCGGTGCGCCGGAACCGGCGCGGAGCATGGCACAAGCCCATCGCAACGGCAGCAGTCCGTGTTCACGGCACTGCTCGGCGACGTCCTCGGCGGAGACACCGGATCGTCCGCGCGCGCCGCGGGCCACGTCGGCCGCGGCGACCAGCAGGCGCGACTTGACCTGGTGCCGCACCGACGGGGATCGGTCGGCCAGGTCGAGCGCGGCCGCCGCGTGCGCGGCCGCGGTCTCGAAATCACCTGCCGCCAGGGCGGTTTCGGCGGACACCCAGCCCAGGCGGATCGCCGGACGCCAACCGGCCCCGTGCTGCCGTGCCGCCGACGCGCTGCGCCGCAGCAGCCGATCGGCCAGCGCGAGCCGCCCGGTCCCGACCGCGTCGGCGGCGAGTCCGGTGAGCGCGTCACAGATCGCGTCGGCGCGGCTGGGACGGTAACCGCCCGTCTCCACCGGAGAATCCCCGGAGCCGGCCCGGTCGCCGGTGGTGAGGATCAGCGCCGCGGCCCGCCCGTCGAACGCCGCCGCACGCTCGTGCCTGCCGAGCTGGCGCAGAAAAGAGCCTTCGGTACTTCCCGCCAGTGAGAGGAGGACAGGGTCGGTGCTGTGGTTGCATACCCTTCGCAATTCGGCACGCGCGGCGGCATAGCGCCCCTGGCCGCCGAGGACCACCGCGCGATACCACCCGCCGAGTGCGTCCGAGGCGGGCGGCAACTCGGCGGCAGCGCGCCCCGGATCGGCGCCGAAGGCGGCCTCGGCGAGGACCGCGACGTGAGGATCTCCGAGCGGAGCGGGCGCGAACACGGGCGCACTCTATCCTGTACGGCACGCGGGCCGGGACGACGAAAGGCGAGCGACCGCGGACCGGCCGGCACTCGGCATTTCCGCCGCCGAGCCGATGTTTCCATTAGGTAAATACAGCCCTGGCAATCACCGAGCGGTCGCGCCGGGAATTCATGCGCGTTTCGCGTAATTAACCTGCCCGCCCCGTTTCCGCCATCTTCGGATCCGCGGGTCCCGGACCCCTTGGGCCGCGGGCGCGGCCGCCGTCATGCGCACACCGTCCGCGCCGAAGCGGCTCCGCACCGCAAAAAGCATCCCTACCTGCGTAAACCTGATCGCACACGGCACATGCGGATACAACGGGCCTCCGGCCAACCGAACAGTATCACCGGAACCAACGCGAAAAGTAAACAGTTCGGAGGTTAAATTTCGCAGCGCGAGATTTGGAAAAGTGCTGCGTCGAACTATTGACGGAATTTCGCGGCTGGACCTAACGTAGCTCATCGCCACAGACGGCGCCGCGCGAAATTGCAGCGACCGCGAAGGGCGAGCCCGGGCACCTTCGCCGACACGGCGTCGTGGCCCACAACTGTTGCAGGACAACTGCTCGACAACGCTGACGAGCTCGCACCACGAGGAGTTCACCATGCCCATGCCGACCCACCTCCCGGGACCCAACGCCGATGTCTGGGATTGGCAGATGCGAGGATCGTGCCGCGGGCAGGATTCCGCGGTGTTCTTCCATCCCGATGGCGAGCGTGGCCGAGCCCGCACCGCGCGCGAGATGCGTGCCAAGGAGATCTGCCGCACCTGCCCGGTGCTCATGCAATGCCGCACCCACGCGCTGAAAGTCAGCGAGCCCTATGGCATCTGGGGCGGCATGTCGGAGACCGAGCGCGAGATGCACGCGCGGCGCAACCGCCGCCGCATGGCCGTCTGAATCAATCCCCTCCCATCCACACGCCACCGGGCGTCGAATTCCTAGCAAACAACGGGCCACTGCAACATGCTCCGGTCGAGCCGCTCACGCGACACGGTGATCGGTTCAGCACCGGAAGCCGGCGCGTGGGTTCCGATCGTCACCATCGATCGGCCGGCCGCCGAGCGAAGGCCGGGAACGGTGCCTGCGCCCTTCCGGCACGGCGCGACAGTGCTCGGCGTGTCACGGCGTGTCTCTCCCGAGATATCCGGCGTGTCGGCGCATTTCGCCACGCGGCGCCGGTTCCGCGCCGGGCTTGCGGGCACCCCACCGGAAGGGAGGTCATAGCGGCACGCTACGGTAGTGACCGATGACACAGAATGGAGCGTTGTGACAACGCGGCCGCCAGCCGCAGAGGGCGACTCGTTCCGAAGAGAAGCCTTCCCACCCACGGTGGATTCTGCGGTTACGGCACGCGCAGCCGAAAGTATCGAGCTCGCCGCGCTTCTGCATCGGTGCGGCCGAGCCGACCAGGAAGCATTCGCCGAACTGTACGACCGGACGTGTGCGCGCGTCTTCGGTCTGGTGTTGCGCGTTCTGCACGATCCTGGATACGCGGAGGAGACCACACAGGAGGTCTATCTGCAGATCTGGCGGATGGCATCGAGCTTCGACCCGGCGAAGGGTTCCGCGGTGACGTGGTTGATGACGCTCGCCCACCGGCGCGCCGTCGACCGGGTCCGCGCCGAACAGGCCCACACCCAGCGCGAGGTCGCGTACGGGATCCGGGTGCTCGGCAACGAATTCGACGAGGTCACCGAAGAGGTCGAGCGCAGGCTCGACCAACAGGCCGTCCTGGCTGGTCTCGCCACACTCACCGAAACCCAGCGGGAAGCCATCTCGCTCGCCTACTACGGCGGGCGCACCTATGCGGAGGTAGCCACCTACCTCGACGTAGGGTTACCTACGGTTAAGTCCCGTATTCGGGACGGATTGACACGACTGAAGAAAAGTTTGGGGGTGACGTGAGATGAACGAACGCCAGATCGATCTCGCGCACACCGTCGCGCTCGGATCGATCGACGACGAAGACCATCAGGAAGTGCAGGAACTGTTCGACAGCGAGGACCCCGTGCTACGCGCGGAGTTCATCCGGGAAGTCAGAGACACCAAAGAAGCGCTCTCCGTTCTCGCCACAGCCGCGGCGGCCGCACCGCCGCCTGCGCTGCGCGCCCGCCTACTCGCGGCCATCGCCGCTGAACAGCCGCCGGTCGCCAGCTGAACCCGGCGTCGCGCCAGGCATTCCCGCTCCACGCGTACGGGCCGGACGGTCCGGACCATCCGCCGACCCTTCCGGTTCTGCGGCAGACAGCGTGTCGAGCTTCGGAACCTCCTCGGTAGCACCGGTAGTCGCGTCCCCTGCGGTAAGAACCGGCAAGGCCCCCGAACCACGCAGTTCGGGGGCCTTGCCGGGTTGTGCTGCCCGACGGCCGGCTCAGTGCGAGTGGCCGTGGTGGCCGTGCTCGTTCTGCTCCTCGGCGGGCTTTTCGACCACGGCGCTCTCGGTGGTGAGCACCATGCGCGCGACCGACGCCGCGTTCACGACGGCCGAACGGGTCACCTTCACCGGGTCGACGACGCCGTCGGTGAGCAGGTCGCCGTAGGTGAGCGTGGCGGCGTTGAAGCCCTCCTTGCCCTCGGCCACCTTGCTGACCACCACCGCGCCGTCCACGCCCGCGTTGGTGGCGATCCAGTACAGCGGCGCCCGCAGCGCGGTGCGCACCACCTCGACGCCGACGGCTTCGTCGCCGGACAGCGAGTCGCGCAGCTCGACGAGCTTGCTCGCGGCCTGCACCAGCGCGGTGCCGCCACCGGGCACGATGCCCTCCTCCACGGCAGCCTTGGCGGCGCTCACCGCGTCCTCGACGCGGTACTTGCGCTCCTTGAGCGCGGTCTCGGTGGCCGCACCGACCTTGATCACCGCGACGCCACCGGCCAGCTTGGCCAGCCGCTCCTCGAGCTTCTCGCGATCCCAGTCGGAATCGGTGGACTCGATCTCGCGGCGCAGCTGCGCGACACGCGCCTCCACGTCCGCCGCGGAACCGGCGCCGTCGATGATCGTGGTGTCGTCCTTGGTCACGACCACGCGACGCACCTTGCCGAGCACGTCCAAGCCCGCCTCGCGCAGCGTGATGCCCAGATCCGGGTTCACCACGGTGCCACCGGTGACCACGGCAAGGTCGTCGAGGAACGCCTTGCGGCGGTCGCCGAAGAACGGCGCCTTCACCGCGACGGCCTTGATCGTCTTGCGGATGGCGTTGACCACCAGGGTCGACAGCGCCTCGCCCTCCACGTCCTCGGCGATGATCAGGACGGGCTTGGCGCTTTCCGCGATCTTCTCCAGCAGCGGCAGGAAGTCCGGCAGCGAGCTGATCTTCTCGCGGTGCAGCAGGACGAACACGTCCTCCAGGACGGCCTGCTGACTGTCGGGATCGGTGATGAAGTACGGCGACAGGTAACCCTTGTCGAACTGGACGCCCTCGGTGACGACCAGTTCGGTCTGCAGCGTCGAGGACTCCTCGACGGTGACGACGCCGTCCTTGCCGACGGTGGTCAGCGCCTTGCCGACCATCGCGCCGATCTCCTCGTCGCGCGAGGACACCGTCGCGACCTGCGCGATGGCCTGCTCGCCGGAGACCGGGGTGGCCACCGCGAGCAGCGCCTCGGAGACCGCGTCGGCGGCCTTGGCGATGCCGGAGCCGACCGCGATCGGGTTCGCGCCCGCGGCAACGTTCTTCAGCCCGGCACGAACCAGCGCCTGGGCCAGCACGGTGGCGGTGGTGGTGCCGTCGCCCGCGACATCGTTGGTCTTGGTGGCGACGCTCTTGACCAGCTGCGCGCCGAGGTTCTCGAACGGGTCCTCGAGCTCGATGTCGCGCGCGATGGTGACGCCGTCGTTGGTGACGGTCGGGCCGCCGAAGGACTTCGCGAGCACGACGTGCCGTCCGCGCGGGCCCAGGGTGACCTTGACCGCGTCGGCGAGCTTGTCGACGCCGCGTTCCAGAGCCCGGCGAGCCTTCTCGTCGAACTCGATCTGCTTTGGCATGGGAATTCGCTCCTGTAGTGGATTGCGGCGCTCCGCGCCCGTCGCTCGCACCGCTGTGTCCGATGCGGTGCTCCCGGGGCCCTCCGTGGTCACGCAGGCTGCCGCCTACGGGCCCGTCGCTCGCACCGCTGTGTCCGATGAGCGGTGCTCCCGGGGCCCTCCGTGGTCACGCAGGCTGCCGCCTACGGGCCCGTCGCTCGCACCGCGTGTTCAGTTGCCGGAGTGTCGGCGTCGAACGCGTTCCGCCCCGGGTCACTAGAGACACCGGGGCGGAACGCATGCGTGCCCGATCGGCTACTTGGTGACGACGGCCAGCACGTCGCGCGCCGACAGGATGAGGTACTCCTCGCCCTGGTACTTGATCTCGGTGCCGCCGTACTTGCTGTAGATGACGGTGTCACCCTCCTGGACATCCAGCGGGATGCGCTTCTCGCCCTCGTCGTCCCACCGGCCGGGACCGACGGCGACAACGGTGCCCTCTTGCGGCTTCTCCTTCGCCGTGTCGGGGATGACCAGGCCGGAGGCCGTCGTCGTCTCGGCCTCGTTGGCCTGGACGAGGATCTTGTCCTCGAGCGGCTTGATGTTCACGCTCGCCACGTTGAGCCCTCCACTTTCAGGGGATTCGGTCGTCCGGAACCGTTGTCCCGGACTCGTCGGTTGGTCACGATGCTGACCCTGCGCATAGCCCCGTCGTCGCGGGTGCCGGGACCCCTGCCCAGTGGTCAAGCTGCTGGCACAAGCACTACACACAGTGCCGACTAGCACTCTATACATGAGAGTGCCAGCGCTCAAGGGTGGGCGGTGCCAACTTTGCGCGGCGCGCCCATGACGCACCGGGCTTGGCGATAAGTTCAGGGAAACAGTAACGTTCGGATAACGGATTGTGACACTATTGACGACGGCTGCGGTCCAACCGCCGGGTTCGTCGCCGAGCAGGCGGCGGCACGGCGGCACAGGGGTACCACAGCGTCGCCGAGACTCACAGCGCCGCAGCACGATCGTTGCACCACCAGCTTCACCAGAGAGCAAGACACACGTGATCCATGGCCGGTCCCCGCGACCCACCCGGACGAGGGGCCGGTTCGTTTCCCGGTCCGGGTCGCGCGTCATCCATACGGCGGTCCGGCAGTCCATTCGAGATGGTCGGCGACACCATGACCATCCGCTCGAAGGGAGGTGAACATGCGAACATCCCTCGGCATCTCGGCCGGGGCCGAGGTCGTGTGCTCGGCGTTGGTCTCCACCGCGCCGAACGGCATGCAGAGCTTCGATTACCGCGTCGTCTCCGCCGACGCGGCCCATTCCGATCTCGGCGACCTGGTGGCGTCCTCGATCGAGCTGATGACCACCCAGTTGCCGACCACGCAGCCGCCGCGCGAGATCATCCGTCCGGTCGGCCGGTTCGCGGGTGGCCCACGCGATTTCGAGCCGATGACCGGTCACCCGCCCACCAGCGTCGCGGTCGCCTACCGCACCAAGGAGCAGGCGCAGATCATCCGGTCGGCCACCGGCAAACAGCGTGAGCTGCGGCTGATCCCGGAGGGCACCGCCGCGCTGACGTACCTGCGGCACACCGGCCTGCTGGACCGTTACGACACGGTCGCCATCATCGATCTCGGCGCCTCGGGGCTCAGCGTCACCGTCGCCGACCGTGCCGAGGGCACCCTGCTCCGTTCCGATCGCACCGCGACGGTCAGCGGCAAGGCGATCGATGACCTGATCTATCAGCATCTGGTGGACATGCACTTCGCCAGGCGCGGTACCCGCCCCAACCGCGGCATGCTCACCAACCGAGGCCGCGCGGCGAAGGAGCACCTGTCCATCGCGCCCGCGGTCACCATCGACCACGTCGCCGGGCGTCCGCTGAAGCTGACCAGGGCCGACTTCGAAGAGTTGATCGCCGACCTGCTGCGCGACCTCGCCCGATTCGTCACCACGGCGTTCGCCCGGGCGCCTCGGCAACCGCAGGCGGTCGCGGTCATCGGCGGCGGCGCCAACATCCCCGCCGTGCTCGACACCCTCACCGCCGCGCTGGACGTCCCGGTGTTCACCGTGCCGGACCCGGAGGCGGTGACCGCGAAAGGCGCCGCCCTGGTCGCCGATTCGGTGCAGCCCTCGGTGTTCCCGGTCGGCGCGCTCGGCGGGGACGCGCCCGCGGGCACGGTCACGAAGGTGTTCGGCACCCTGGCCGGTGCGATCGTGGTCGTCGGGCTGATCGTCGGGTACGGGGTCAAGTCGTTCTCCCCCACCGCGGACGACGAGGTCTCTCCAGCGGGGACCACGAGCAGCGCTTCCCAGCTGCCGAACCCGACATCCGCACCGCTCCCGACCGCGGCGGCCGGTACGCACGACCGCATGCCGGACAGCACCGGCGTCGCGCCGACGACCACGGAGCACAGGCCGCAGAGCAGCACCGGCGGTTCGACGACCACGCAGGTGATTCCGCCCACGCAGCCCACACTGCGCCCGGATCCGAACCTTCCGCCGATCCCCTTCCCCGAACTGCTCGGTCCGCTGTTCGGCAATCCGAATGCCGCACCGGGCAGTTCGCCGCAGTCGAGCCGGACCCTCGGGCCCACGGTGCCCAGCGTCACGGCGCCCGACACGAGTCCGACGCAGACGCCCGCGCGGTCGGGCCTGCCGTTGCCGCCCCGGGGTAATTCGGGGTCCGCGTCGAACCCGGGGCTCCTCGCGCCGAACTGATCTCCGCGCAGGTGGATGTGGCCGAGTGCCGGGCCCAGGCCGGGGCGCTCGTCTCCGGTCGTCTGCCAACCGGCGTCACCGAGGCGCTGTCCCCCGAGCCCGTCGACGTCTCCGTGGGCGGCATCCGTGTGCCGATCGCCGATCGCCGATCGCCGACCGCCGATCCCGGCGATCGCAGCCGACTCCGATCGGTCACAGCCCGGCCTGCCACCGAGTACTAGCAGTTCAGCGAACCATACTGACCGACACCGGCAGACCGGGGTCGGTGGCGACCGTCAGCGGCGAAGGGGCCGCGCCACCCGCGATGACATGCGCGCCCAGCGCGGCGATCATCACGCCGTTGTCCGTGCACAGCCGGGGTTTGGGCACCCGCAGCGTCAAACCTGCCGCAGTACAGCGCTCTTCGGCCATCGAACGGATCCGCGAGTTGGCCGTGGCTCCGCCGCCGAGCACCAGCGTGCCGACGCCGACATCCTGAGCCGCCCGAATCGCTTTCATGGTGAGCACATCCGCGACCGACTCTTGGAACGACGCCGCGATGTCGGGGATCGGCAGATCGTCCGCGGCCACACCGTCGCGCTGCGCCGCCTCCACGTACCTGGCCACCGCGGTCTTGAGGCCCGAGAAGGAGAAGTCGTAGCGCGGGTCGCGCGGCCCGGTCATGCCACGGGGAAACGCGATGGCGCGCGGATCACCGGCCGCCGCGGCGGCGTCCAGCGCCGGACCGCCGGGGAAACCCAGCCCGAGCAGGCGCGCCACCTTGTCGAACGCCTCGCCCGCCGCGTCGTCGACGGTGCTGCCCAGCTCCACGATCGGCTCGGACAGATCCGTGACGTGCAGCAGGTGGGTGTGGCCGCCCGACACCAGCAGCGCGACGCACGGCGGCATCGGCCCGTGTTCCAGGGTGTCCACCGCGACGTGCCCGCCGAGATGATTCAGCGCGTAGAAGGGCACATCCCACGCCGCCGCATACGCTTTCGCGGCGGCCACGCCGACCAGCAGCGCACCGGCCAAGCCCGGGCCGATGGTCACCGCCAGCGCGTCCGGTTTCGCGATACCCGCCGCCGACAGCGCGCGGCGCATGGCGGGCACGATGGCCTCGAGATGTGCGCGCGAGGCGATCTCCGGGACGACGCCGCCGAAGCGCGCGTGCTGGTCGACGCTGGAGGCGACCTCGTCGGCGAGCAGTTCGCAGGTGCCGTCGGGGTTCCTGCGGACGATGCCGACGCCGGTTTCGTCGCAGGAACTTTCGATGCCCATGATGATCACGACAGCACCTCGTCCGGTGTCCGCCACCGATCCTCGCTGGTCAACGCGGGCCGGCGCATCGTGTACGCGTCCGCGCCACTGGGGTGGTAGTAGTTCTTGCGCAATCCGATGATGTGGAAGCCGTGCTTGGCGTACAGCGCGATCGCGGGGGCGTTGTCGGTACGGACCTCCAGGAACACCGGTCCGCCACGCCTGCCCGCCTCGGCGAGCAGCGCCTCCAGCAGGAGGGTGCCGACGCCCGCGCGATGGCAGCGGGGGTCGACACCGATGGTGTGCACCTCGGCCTCGGGGTGTTCGGCGTCACCCAGCAGGGCGATACCCGCGTAGCCCACCGTTCGCCCGTCCTCGTCGCGCGCGGTGATGTAGCGGTTGTGCCTGCCGGCCAGCTCGGACTGGAACGCCACGGCGGCCCACGGGTCGTCCTCCGGGAACAGCAACTGCTCCAGTTCGACGCAGCGTGCGATGTCGGCGGCCACCATCGGCTCGATCCGGAACGCCATCAGCCTCACGCTCCTGTCCGGTCGAGTCGGCGGTAGGCGTTCTCGACCGCGTCCGGCCTGCGCAGGTACAGCGGAACCAGCGGCTCCGGCACGCTGCGCGACAGCAGCTCGGTGGCGGCCACGCGCACCAATCCGGCGGGCGAGGGTGTTTCGGCGGGGAGCACAGGAAGATCGAAGAAGTCGACGTGCGAGGCGGATCCGGCGACCGCCGTGGCTTGACCCTCGTCCAATTCCGAGGGCTTGCACACCTCGGGTCCGGCCACGCGCACGCCCTCCCGATACCGCGCCCAGTACACCTCGCGCCGCCGCGCGTCGGTCACCACGAGCAGCTCGGCCTCGGGCGGGAGTTCGACCGGGGGTGGCACGGCGGGGTCGACGGCCGCGTCGGCGGCGATCGCGTCGAGGCTGCACACGCCGTACACCGGGATGCCGAGCGCGTCACCGAACGCGGCCGCGGTGGCCATGCCGACGCGCAGGCCGGTGAACGGACCCGGACCGACGCCGACGACGATCGCGTCGATGTCGGTCCTGGAACGACCTGCCTCGGTGAGGCATTCGAGGATCTGCGGGGTGAGCACCTCGGCATGGGCGCGGGGGTCGACCCGCACCCGGTAGGCGATGGTGCGTGCCCGGACGGGGTCCGCCGCGTCGGCGCCCTGCTCCAGGTCCACCAGTCCCGCTGTGACGGCGGGTGTCGCGGTGTCGACGGCTAGTACAAGCATGATTGGGCCAACGATACCGGGTGGTAGGCGGCACCGACGCAGAGCTACCTGAGAGCTAACCCACCCATTCCCAGATGGCGGTGCGCACATCCGAATCCGGCTCGCGCGACAGCAGCACGCGCAGGTGCCGCTCCGCGAGATGCTCCACCACGCCGCGGCCCCACTCCACCACGACCACCGCCTGATGAAGATCGGTGTCCAGGTCCAGGGCGTCCAGCTCGTCCAGGTCGCCGCCGAGCCGGTAGGCGTCCACATGCACCAGGGGCACCGGCGGTCCGTCCTCGCGCTGCCCGGCGCGGTGCTGGCGGGCGATGATGAACGTCGGCGAGCTGACCCGGCCCCGCACGCCGAGCCCCGCCGCGATGCCACGGGTGAGCGCGGTCTTGCCCGCGCCCAAAGGACCGTCGAGCACCACCAGATCACCGGCGCGCAGATCCGTGGCCAGTTCCCGGCCGAGCGCCTCGGTGTCGGCGACGGTGGGCAGGATTCGTCGCCGTGGTTCAGCCACCGGCCACCTCCGAGGCCGACGGGTCGATCGCGCCCGCACGCACGAGCAATCGATCCAGCGCGGCGTTGACGATGTCCGGGTACTGCAGATGCGGCATGTGCGCCGCGCCTTCCAGCCGGATGAGCTCGCTGCCGGGCAGCGCGGCGGCCAGCGCCCGCGAATTGCGGAACGGGATGATCAGGTCACGCCCGCCGCCGAGCACCAGGGCCGGCGTGCCCGCCAGCGCGGGTAACGCCGCCGACTCGTCGTGCAGCTCGATCGCCTGGAGGAACTTCACGATGGTCTCCATCGGCGTCTGGTCGATCATCAGCGTCGTGAAGCGCGACAGCGTGGGGCTCACCGGGCCGTGGAACGAGCTGACGTGCAGAATCGGCGTGATCACGTGCCTCGTGGTGACGCGGCCCGCCTGCACCAGGGCGGGCGCGGTGTGCACGGCCAGCCGGAAGCCGTCGATCGCGGGATTGCGCAACAGCTGCCCGAGACCCGCCGCGGTCACACCGGCGGCAGTGGTCGACAGGAGTGCGATCCCGATCACTCTGGCCGCGAACAGGTCCGGGAATCGCGCCGCCGCGGCCAGGATCGCCATCCCGCCCAGCGAATGGCCGACCAGCACCACCGGACCGGCCACAGCGGTGGCGCGCAGCACGGCGGCGAGATCGCGGCCGAGCTGGGCGACGGTACAGCTCGCGGCGCTCGGCACGCCGGAACGACCGTGCCCGCGCAGATCGAACAGCACCATGCGAATCCGTGCGCCCCATCGCTTTTCCAGGTCACGCCGCTGAAAGTGGAAAGACGCCATGCTGTTGCAGAAGCCGTGCACGAAGATCACCGTCACCGGCGCGTCGTCGGGGCCGCAGGTGCGCGTGGCCAGGGGCACACCGTCGTCGGCGAGCACCGTTGCGGCGCGGTCGGCATCGATCAGCCCGAAATTCTCGTCGCGGCAGTCGTCGCCCCGGGCGGGCCACAGCACCCGCGCACCGGCGCGCCGAAGGGCATGGGCGCCGGCCAGCGCACCGACGACACCCACCGTGGCCAGCCCGCCGTGCAGCGGGGTCACCCGGAAGCGGCTCACCGCACGCCACCCGTGTAGCGGCGGGTGACCCGGCCGCGCGGCGAGCACACCACTTCGTAGTGGATGGTGCCGAGCAGGTCCGCCCAGTCCTGGGCATGCGGGTGCGCACCGAAGAGGATCGCGGTATCGCCTTCCTGGACACCCGCCGCGTTGTCACCGAGGTCGACGACGAACTGGTCCATGCACACCCGCCCCACGTTCCTGCGCAGTGCCCCGCCCAGCCAGACGTCGAATCGTCCGCTCAACGGGCGGAACACGCCGTCGGCGTAACCGGCGGGAATCAGCGCGACGGTGGTGTCGTGCGGCGCGATCCATTGATGCCCGTAGGAGACGCCTTCGCCCGCGGCCACCCGCTTGACCAGGACGACCCGGGCCTGGAACGTCATCGCGGGCCGCAGGCCGAAATCGTCGTCCGGAATCGGGGACAGGCCATACATGGCGATACCGGGCCGGACCAGGTCGAAGGCCAGATCCGGGCGGGTGAGGGTGGCGGCGGAGTTGGCGATGTGCACCAACTCCGGCTCCAGGCCGTGCTCCTTGGCGGTGGCGATCGCGTCCAGGAACCGGCCGCGTTGCACGTCGTTGTTGGGATGCCCGGGTTCGTCGGCGTGCGCGAGATGGGAGAAGATCGCGCGCAAGCGCACCGCCTGCTCGTCGACCAGCGCGCGCAGCGCGGTCAGGACTTGCGGGTATTCGGCCGGCAAC
The DNA here is from genome assembly GCF_001612765.1 of Nocardia arthritidis NBRC 100137. Taxonomy (GTDB): domain Bacteria; phylum Actinomycetota; class Actinomycetes; order Mycobacteriales; family Mycobacteriaceae; genus Nocardia; species Nocardia arthritidis. The sequence goes on along the minus strand of NZ_BDBB01000022.1, from coordinate 19,316 downwards.
ACACCGTTGCGGTTCAGGCCGGTGTCCACCTTCAGCGTCACCGTCGCCGGACGGCCGGTGCCGCGCACGGCGGCCTCGACCGCCCGCAGATGGGCCTGCGAGGACACTCCGATCTCGACGTCGGCGGCCACCGCGGCCGCGAAGTCGGTGTCCGTGCTGTGCAGCCAGCACAGGATGGGCGCGGTGATACCGGCCGCACGCAACTGCACGGCCTCGGCCACCGTCGTCACACCCAGTTCCGCCGCCCCCGCGGCCAGCGCGGCCCGGGCCACCTCGACCGCGCCGTGGTTGTAGCCGTCGGCCTTCACCACCGCCATCACCGCCGCGTCGCCCGCGTGATCGCGCAGGATTCGCACGTTGTGGGCGATGGCGTCCAGGTCGATGACCGTTTCCACTTGCGCATTCACGGCAGTCCGTTCCGCCTCTCCGGGGATTCAGGCCGTACCAGTCGGGTGGTACAGGATTCGCGTTCAGGTCCCGCGTCCGGTGCCACCTGGGTTCTGGGCGTACCCGGCGAGTTACCCATGTGCTCTCGAGATCAGTCGTTGCGTTGGTTCCGGTCGAGTCTATGGGCGCGCTCGGTTCCGGCTCCACCCGGTTGACGCGCCGGTCGTCCCCTGTGGTCGTCGCCATGAACGACACCGAACGCGGACGACCCGCTCGGTGGATGCAACACGTGATAAGCAGCGATCCATGGGCGGGCTCGCCTCGGACGTGGGGATCCTCCAGCCGAGGAGATACCGGACCCCAGCGTCGGCGCAACCGCGTAGTCGGGGCCTGCGCGTCAGCTCACAGGGGGTGGGCGAGGCCGCGCAGGACGCCGATCGCGGGACGGACATGCGCGGCCAGGACGCTCGCCGAGATAGGGGTACCCGCGGGCGCGTGGTCGTGGGCGGCGAGGTTCGCGGCCAACGCGTGCACGCGCGCGGCCGCGGCGGCCGACCAGGCGGGGTCCCGGCCCGCGGCCAGCAGCGTCCCGATGATGCCCGAGAGCACGTCGCCCGCGCCCGCTGTCGCCGCCCACGAGCCGCCCGCTTCGTTGACCAGCACGGGACGGCCCGGGGCGGCGACCAGCGTGGCGCGGCCCTTCAACAGCACCGTGACCTGCCAGGAATCGGCGAGGCCGCGGACCGCGCCCAGTCGGTCCGGGCCGACCTCGTGCCCGGTGAGCCGAGCGAACTCGCCCGCGTGCGGGGTCAGGACGGTCGGGGCCGCGCGATCGCGCACCAGTTCCGGCGCGGCGGCCAGGAGGTTCAGCCCGTCGGCGTCGATCACCACCGGGAGGTCGGTGGCCAGGATCTCGCGAAGGCGTTGCCCAGCGTCGTCGTCGGTGCCCGCGCCGGGGCCGAAGACCCAGGACTGGACGCGACCGGTGGTGGCGAACTGCTGGGTGGCGATCACTTCGGGAAAGTGATGCAACACCTCCGCCGCCGCGGTTCCGGCATACCGCACCATGCCCGACGTCGCGGCGACGGCAGCACCCGCGCACAGCACAGCGGCGCCCGGATACGTCGCGCTGCCCGCACATACACCGGTCACGCCCTGTGTGTACTTGTCGTCGGCCGGGCCTGGCACCGGCCACGCGGCGCCGATCGAGGCGGGTTCCAGTGCGACGAGATCCGCTTCCGGAAGACGTAAGCCGATAGGGATCAATTCGATTCGGCCGCACTGCGACGCGGCGAGGGCGTGCACCGGTTTGTAGGCGCCGAAGGCGACGGTGACCTCCGCGCGGATGGCGGGGCCGTCGATCGCCCCGGTATCCGGGTCGACGCCGCTGGGCAGGTCGGCCGCGACGATCGGAGCCTCCAGCGCCGCAACGATTTCCGCGGCACGTGGCCGCAGCGGACCGCGACCGGAGATGCCGACGATGCCGTCGATCACCAGGTCCGGGTCACCGGTGTCGTCGGCCACTCGACCACCGGCTTCGCGCAGCGCCGCAAGCCCTTCGGCGTGCGCCCGCTCCGGGTTGAGCAGGACCGCGGTGACGGCGACACCGCGGCGGCGCAACCGCGCTCCGGCCCAGAGCGCGTCGCCGCCGTTGTCGCCGGATCCGACCAGCAGGGTCACCGCCCGTCCCGCGACACCGCCGGTACGCTCCCGCAGTTCACCCGCCACCACCGTGGCCAGGCCGTGCGCCGCACGCCGCATGGGCACGCCGTCCGGCACCCGGGTGAACAGCTCGGCCTCCGCCGCGCGTACCTCGTCTACGGTGAAATAGCCCCGCTGCGTGGACATCGCCGCTCCCTCCGTCGGTGTGGCCTACTACGCTTGGCCATCATGCCAAGCGTTCGCCGCCGCAATGGGACCGTCCGCGTCCTCACGGGAGTCGCCCTGGCCGGCGCGCTGCTGCTGTCCGGCTGCGGCGGCGAGGAATCCGGTTCGTCCCCCACCACCACGAGGAAACCGGCTCGGCCGGCCACCACCACCGCTCAGCAGACCGGTGAGCGCAAGCCCGCCGCCGCCACCATCGCGGTGGACGACATGAAATTCTCCCCCGCCGAGGTCACCATCAAGGTCGGCGACACGGTCACCTGGAAATTCGGCGACAAGGTGCCGCACACCGTGCAGGGCATCGGTGACAAGGCGATGGGCATCAACAGCCCGATCATCGACAAGGGCGAGTGGAGCTACACCTTCACCACGCCCGGCGCCTATCGCTATCTTTGCTCGCTGCACCCGGAGATGCGCGGGACGGTCACCGTCGAATAACCCGCGGACGCGACACCGCACCGGAGCAACCGATTCGGGCGCCGGTCGGCGTCCGAGCTGATACGCGAATCGCCTCAGCTCACACCGGGCGGTAGTCCCGCGGCCGGGCCCCGTGGGCTGAACTGGTGTTCAGCGCCTCGACCGCGGCCACCAGCGGCGCGAGTTCCGGGTTGGCGGCCGCTTGGCCGAGAGCGCCGGCGAGGGCGGCGTCGTGTGTGGGCCGGGCCTGCTCGAGCAGGTCCAAGCCCGCCGCGGTCACGTCGGTGTAGATACCGCGGCGGTCGTCCGGGCAGAGGTACCGCTGGAGCAGGCCGCGGTCCTCGAGCCGGGAGACCAGCCGGGTGGTGGCGCTCTGGCTCAGCACCACGGCTTCGGCGACCTGGTTCATCCGCAGGTGCCCGCCCGGCCCGTCGTGCTGGCGGCTCAGGACGACCAGTAGTGAGTATTCGCGAACGCTCAGGTCATGGCCGGATTGCAGGGCCCGCTCGATGTGCGCCTCGATCCGGTCGTGCAGCAGCGAGAGTGCGTACCAACCATCGGCGAGGCCGGTCAGAGCGGCATCCGCGGTCATCGGCATTTCCTTCGGCGTCGGGGGACAGGACTCCAGGATAGCCAGACCTCACAATAGCCCGCGCTTGCGATTAAACAGCGTCTGCAATTATTGTCTACGCCTGTAAGGATCTGACGCAACATCATGTGGAGGCTCCCTCATGCCCCTCGCCCTTCTCGCCCTGACCCTCGGGGCATTCGGCATCGGGACAACGGAATTCGTCGTCGTCGGCTTGCTGCCCGACATCGCCGACACCTACGCGGTGTCCATCCCCACCGCGGGCCTGCTGGTTACCGGATACGCGCTCGGTGTCGTGGCGGGTGCGCCGCTGATGACCGGCCTGGGCACCCGGGTTTCGCGCAAACGCATGCTGCTCGGCATGCTCACTCTGCTCGTCCTCGGCAACATCCTGTCCGCCGCCGCACCGACTTTCGCCCTGATGCTCACCGGGCGCATCGTGGCCTCGCTCGCCCACGGCGCGTTCTTCGGGATCGGTGCCGTAGTCGCCGGAACCCTCGTCAGCACCGACCGGCGCGCCGGTGCCATCGCGATCATGTTCACCGGGCTCACCGTCGCCACCGTGGTCGGTGTGCCGCTGGGGACGCTGCTCGGCCAGCATTTCGGCTGGCGGCTGACCTTCTTGTTCGTCGCACTGATCGGGCTGATCGGCTTGCTGGGCGTCGCGGCGCTTGTGCCGGAACAGCCCGCGGCCGCGAACGCCCGGCTACGCACCGAACTGGCGGTGTTCCGCAATCTCCAGGTGCTGCTGGCGATGGCGATGACGGTGCTCGGCTTCGGCGGAGTTTTCGCCGCGATCACCTACCTGGCGCCGATGATGACCGAGGTGACCGGCTACGCGGAGAGCTCGGTCACCTGGCTGCTCGTGCTGTTCGGCGTCGGCTTCTTCGCGGGCAATCTGATCGGCGGTAAGTTCGCCGACCGCCACCTGATGCCGATGCTGTATATCACCCTCGGCGGGCTCGCGGTCGTTCTCGCGCTGTTCACCGTCACCGCCCACGACAAGGTCGCCGCCGCTGTCACGGTCGTGCTGATCGGCGCCCTCGGATTCGCGACCGTCCCGCCGCTGCAGAAGCGCGTCCTCGACCAAGCGGCGGGCGCGCCCACCCTGGCCTCCGCGGTCAACATCGGCGCGTTCAATCTGGGCAACGCGGTGTCGGCCTGGCTCGGTGGCGTGGTGATCGCCGCGGGCCTCGGCTACACCGCCCCCAACTGGGTCGGCGTCGGGTTGGTCCTGGTCGCGCTGGTTCTCGCGGTCGGGTCCGGATACCTCGAGCGCCGCGCTGCGCCCGCCGTCCCGGAGGAACCCTTGGTCACCGTGCGGGCATAGCCGAGATGGCGAGGGTGGCCGCGCACTCGAGAGTGCGCGGCCACCGAGCTATTCCACGGTGACGGACTTGGCCAAGTTACGGGGCTTGTCGACGTCGTAGCCGCGCGCCTGCGCCACCTCGGCGGCGAAGATCTGCAGCGGGACCGTCGACAACAGCGGCTGGAACAGCGTCGGCGCGCTGGGGATCTCGATGAGGTCGTCGGCGAACGGGCGCACCGTATCGTCGCCTTCCTCCGCGATCACGATGGTGCGCGCGCCGCGCGCCTGGATCTCCCGGATGTTGCTCAGCAGCTTCGAGTGCAGCACCGCGCGCCCCTTCGGCGACGGCATCACCACGATCACCGGGAGACCGTCCTCGATCAGCGCGATCGGGCCGTGCTTGAGCTCACCCGCCGCGAATCCCTCGGCGTGCATGTAGGCCAGCTCTTTGAGCTTGAGCGCGCCCTCCAATGCCACCGGGTAGCCGACGTGACGTCCCAGGAACAGCACGGTCTGCACCTGGGCCAGTTCCCGCGCGATGGTCCGCACCTGCGGCGCGGTCTCCAGCACGCGTTCCACCAGCTTCGGCATCGCCTCGAGTTCGGCGAACTCGCGGGCCACCTCGTCCGGGTACTTGGTGCCGCGCGCCTGCGCCAGGGCCAGCCCGACCAGATAGTTCGCGGTCACCTGGGCCAGGAACGCCTTGGTGGATGCGACGCCGATCTCCGGCCCGGCCCTGGTGTAGAGGACCGCGTCGGACTCGCGGGGAATCTGCGCGCCGTTCGTATTGCAGATCGCGAGGACGCGCGCCTTCTGCTCTTTCGCGTGGCGCACCGCCTCCAGCGTGTCGGCGGTCTCGCCGGACTGGGAGATCGCCACCACCAGCGTCGAGCGGTCCAGCACCGGGTCGCGGTAGCGGAACTCACTGGCCAGCTCGACCTCGACGGGCAGTCGAGTCCAGTGCTCGATGGCGTACTTCGCCAGCAGCCCGGAGTGATAGGCGCTGCCGCACGCGACGACGAACACCTTGTCGAAATCGCGCAGCTCCTGGTCGGCGAGGCGCTGCTCGTCCAGCACGATCCGGCCCCCGCCGTCGCGATCGGTGCTGAAATGCCCCATCAGGGTGTCCGCGACCGCGGCGGGCTGCTCCTCGATCTCCTTGAGCATGAAGTAGTCGTGGCCGCCCTTCTCGGCGGCCGCCAGGTCCCAGTCGATCGTGAACGGGCGGGTGCGCGCACGCGCGTCCGCGCCCGCGAAATCGGTGACCCGGTAGCTGTCCACGGTGATCACGACGGCTTGGTCCTGGCCGAGTTCGACCGCTTCGCGGGTGTGCTCGATGAACGCCGTGACGTCGGAGGCGATGAACATCTCGCCCTTGCCGACGCCAACCACCAGTGGCGTGGAGCGGCGCGCGGCCACGATCATGTCCGGGTGGTCGGCGTGCGTGAAGACCAGGGTGAACGCCCCCTCCAGCCGACGCAGCACCGACAGTGCGCTGGCCGCGAAATCACCGGCGGTCGGGCCGTCGGCGTACGCGCGGGCCACCAAGTGCACGGCGACCTCGGTGTCCGTGTCGCTGTGCAGCTCGACCCCGGCGTCCTCCAGCTCGCGCCGCAGCGGAGCGAAGTTCTCGATGATGCCGTTGTGCACCACGGCGACCTTGCCGCTGTCGTCCCGGTGCGGGTGCGCGTTGCGATCGGTCGGCGCGCCGTGCGTGGCCCAGCGGGTGTGCCCGATGCCCGTGGTGCCCACGAAACGATCGATGCCGGTTTCGGAGAGCTGGGCCTCCAGATTCGCCAGGCGACCGGCCTTGCGTTCCACCGCCAGCGCGCCCACGCCGTCCAGGATCGCCACACCCGCGGAGTCGTAACCGCGATATTCCATGCGGCGCAACGCGTCAACGACGACGCCGAGCGCGTCTCGGTACCCGACGTACCCCACGATTCCGCACATGGCTCACCACACTACTTATCGGATAACGTTCACGTCGTGTCGGCGTCTGTGAAATCGCTAATGAGCACCCTGACCAGCCGCGGCCCGCACCGCGTGTTGCGTGGCAATCTGGCCGTCGCCGGCCAGCCGGGGGTGGTGTTCACCCCCGAGGCGGGGCGGAATCTACCTGCCGTCGCGTTCGGGCACGGCTGGCTGACCGGGGTCGGCCACTACCGCACCCTGCTCGAACACCTCGCTTCGTGGGGCATCGTGGCGGCCGCCCCCGATACCGAGCGCGGGCCGATTCCGTCACATCTGGGGCTGGCCGCCGATTTGCTCACCACGCTCGACATCTGCACCGGCGTGCGGCTCGGCGACGGCGAGATCAGCGTGCATCCGGAGCGCCTTGCCCTGGCCGGGCACGGCATGGGCGCGGGCGCGGCCGTCATCGCCGCGGGGCGGCGCGACGTCGCCACCGTCGTGGCCCTGTTCCCCGCGCCGACGGCGCCCGCCGCCGAAGCCGTCGCGCCCGAGCTGGACATTCCGGCGTTGATCCTGGCCGGCGCGACCGACATCACCTCGGTGAGTTCCAACGCCATCCCGCTGGCTACCGCGTGGGGCGGCCCCGCGATCCTGCGCGCCATCGACAAGGCCTCGCACAACGGCATCATCGAGGGCAGGCGCTTACTCGCCGCCGTGGGAGCGGGCAAGCACGAAGCGAAGACCGCCCGCACCACCCGCGCCTTGCTGGCCGGTTACTTGCTCGCCACGCTCGCGGGCGACAAGACCTATCGCGCCTTCGCGGAACTCGAAGAGGTCATCCCGCACACCACAGTCATCGACCCCGATGCGCCGCAAGAGCAAGAGGCGGCACCGAAGCTCAAGGTCGGCCAGCTCGCCGCCCTGCTGCGCCGGTAGCAGGCCCACCGCCGCCGGAGTACCGGGTCAGATCAGCCAGCTCTTGCGTCTGTAGAACGCGGCTTCCTCGTCCTCCTCGTCGACCGGAGTCACCATCTGTGCGGCGCGGCGTGCGGCCATCGATCGTGCGATGGCCGCACGCTGCTCGCGTGCCTCGTCTTGCAGCCGTTGCTGCGCCTCCGCCTCGGCGGCGGCCTTGCCCAGCTCGTCGGCGTGCGTCGTCCAGAACTCGTCCATGTCGGCGGTCAGGCGGTCGGCGAGCTCTCGGCCGGTCGTCGCGGTCTGCTCGTTGATCGCCTGGATCTCGTCGAGCAGCAGCGACATGCGGCGCTGGTTCTCGGCGGCGAGTTGCCTCGCTTCCTCGGCGTAGTTCACCATGCTGCGCCTCCTCGCTTATCGGATGTGCGGATTCGGCCCGGCCGGGCTCACAACGGGCCCGCCTCGGCGAAATCCGCGTCCAGCGGCCCAGCTTCGGCCAGTTCCGCGCCGCTGTCCACCGGCGCGTCCGGTTCCGGCATCGGCCTCGGATAGTGTTCGCCGTCTTCCTCGCGCCGGGTGCCCGGTGAGGTTCCGCTCGGCACACCGAGCCGACCGTCATCGGTTTCCGGCGCCGGGGCCGAGTCGGGCGAAATCTCTTTCTCCTGGGCCTCCGGCGCTGGAGCCTCCTCTCGCTTCCGACTCTCCGGCGTCGGGGCATCCGCGTCCTGCTGGGCCTCGGGCGCCGGAGCAACCGGCGCCGAGGGCTGGGCGTTCTCGGCCTCCGGTTCGGTTGTGGAGATGACCGGTATGCCTTGCTCGTTCAGCTCGACGGTGAACTCCTGTTCCTTGCCGGTGGCATCGGAGAGCAGAAGCCGCAACCGACCGTCCGGGCCCATCTCGAACTTCACATGCTTTCCACCGATATCGAACTCCGCCTCGGGCCCGGAATTCTCGTCCTTCTCTTCGTCCTTCTCGCCGTCGGCTTCGGCGGTCTGCGGATCGACGCTCTGCATGAGCTTTTCGATCGCGTCGTCTACTCCGCTTTCGATGAGGCCGCTCAGCGTTGACAGTCCCTGGTTCACCGCCTGGCCGAGACCGGTTGCCACCGGTGACAATTCCTGTGCCACCTGGCTGAGTGCGGCGAGTCCGTCCAGCGACGGCAACCTGGGCGCGGGCGTGATGGGAGAGCTCGGCGTAACGGGGGTGGTCGGCGTAACCGGAGCGCTCGGCGTGCCGGAGGTCCTCGGTGTCGCCGGCGTGGCCGACGCGGGGACATCGCTCGGCGTGGCGCTCGCCGGGACCGTGGCAGCGGGCGTGCCCGGCGGCCCTGGAGCCATCGTTCCCTGGGGCTTGTCCTGGTTGGCCGGTGTTTCCGGCTGTGGATTCGTCGGACCTTCCGGCCGAGGGTAGGCCCGTTCGGTGACCTGCGCCAATGCGTCGGTCAGGTTCTTGTACTGGTCCTTGAACAGGCGATCGACCTCGGCGCAGACGTCGACGTAGGACGCCAATTTCCGATCGAAGTCCGGTTTGAAGGTCTTGGTCAGCCACTCGTCGGTGACGCTGCGCACCCGATCGCCGTACGCGCCGCTGAGCAGATTCCTGCTGTCGGAGTTGATGAAACCGAGCACGCTTTTGTTGATCTTGTCCTCCGGCACGGCGAGTGCCGGGAATATGCGGCCGAGTTCGCGCACCTGCTCGGCGTCGATCCACTCCCGCGCATGATGCACCTCGACGATGACTTTCACGTCGTCCGGAGTCTTACCGTCGATCTGCACCACTTTGCCGCCGCCCACCGGCCCCTCCAGCAGCTCCCGGGTGGCGAATGCCTTCGCGGCCACCGCCGAGCGCAGCGAACTCGCCATATCGGCGATCACCGTCATGGCCGCCCGGGCATGCTGCCGGTCCTCGTCGGCCAGAACCGACTGTTTGCCGAGCATGTCGAGCGCGGCGGCGGCCGCCGTTCCCTGCCACAACTCGGGCAGTCGACGGGTGTAACCCTGCTGCGCGTCCCATTCCCGATCGACCTCGGCCAGAGCGACTTTCAGCGCCTCGCCCGCCTGCTCCAGCTTCTCCAACCGCATGCCGCGCTGCTCGTCGTACATCGCCAGCAGCTTGCCGAGGTCGCCACGCCCGCCGTTGCCGCCGAACGCCGCCTCGTACAGCGGCATGAACTCGATCCAGTAACGCAGCCCCGCGCTGCCGTCGTCCAAGAGGGCGTCGATCGCCTTGCCCTGCCAGGAAACCGTCATGATCCCGCCTCCTCGAATGTGTTGTGTCGCCGGTGCGAGCACGTGTCATTCGGCGGTCTCATGTCTTGTTCGTCTCGGAAGCACGCTGCTGGTCGGTCTCGGCGTAGGCCACCACGGCGGCCCCGAGCGCGTCAGCGGTGGCGGTGGTCGCGTCGCTCCAATTCCGCAGCCACGCGCTGATCCGTTCCAGTCCTTGCTGCACCGCGATGCCCTGCGGCGCATAGTTCCGGCCCGCCTCGTCGCCGGCGCCGAACCGGTGATCGGCGACTCGCTTCGCCTGGTCGCGGACCGCGTCCGCCGATCTCCGATAATCACTGCCCAGCGCACCGAGCTCCCCCGTGCGGACGCCGACCATTTCCGACCCGCCCACGACTCCCCTCCGTCCTCGTAGTGTCGTTGCGCCGGTGCGAATCTCGTTCGCACCGAGTCCCGCCGTACTTATTTCGACGCAACACGCCGACACTCGGTTCCCCCGAATTCCGCTTTCGCGAAGACGGTCAGCTGCCGATTCTGCCCCGGTCGGTGCGAACCCACTCGGAGGTGCCGTCCGGGTGGCGGTGGAATTCCCATGCGGCGTAGTCGCCGTCCTTCTCCACCACGGTGACGTGGTCGGCGAAGCCGTCGTGGTCGTAGTCGGTCCAGACCTGCATCGCCTCGTCACCGGTCGTGGTGATGGTGTCGAGACTGCCGTCGCCATCGATGTCCTGGGTCGGATGCTGCAATTCGATGGCGCCCAGTCCGCCGAGCGACGAGGACGCGTCGATGCCGGGTATATCCAGACCGGGGAATTCGCTCGAGGTGATCATGACTCCTCCTCAGCAGGACTCATTCGGTGGCACGTGCCGCACAAGCGGCATCGTTCCATCCTGACACCCGCGCGCGCTCGACGCAGCCCCCCGGGTCACTTCTTCGGCATCAGCAGCCACAGCACCAGGTAGAGGATGAACTGCGGGCCGGGCAGCAGGCACGACACCACGAACAGCAGCCGGACGACGTTGGCGTTCCAGCCGAGGTACTCGGCGATGCCACCGCAGACGCCTGCGATCCACTTGTCGTGGGCGGAGCGGGTGAAACGGCGGGTGGGGGCGGTCATTGGTCTTCCCTCTCGTGCGGTGATCGCTACAACCTCCACTGTGCCCGCCACCGCGGGCCCCGCCATCGGCCCCGCGGCCGATTCCCACCCTGATTTCTCCCGGGGCCGACCTCAGGGTGCGACCCCGAGCACGGCAGACTCGTGCTGGTGAGCACCACTCTGCATGCCCGCGGCCTGTCGGCCGGTCACGGCGAGCGCACGCTGTTCGCCGACCTCGATCTGACCCTCGCGCCGGGCGACGTGATCGGGCTGGTCGGCGTGAACGGCGCGGGCAAGTCGACGCTGCTGCGCATGCTCGCCGACCGGCACGCGCCGACCGGCAGCATCACGCTCAGCCCGCCGGACGCGACGGTCGGTTACCTGGCCCAGGAGGCGCAGCGGATCCCCGGCGAGACGGTTCTGCAATTCCTCGCCCGCCGAACCGGAGTCGGCGAGGCACAGCGGGTGATGGACGCCGCGGCCGAACGCCTCGCCGACGGCGGGCCGGACGACTACTCCCCCGCGCTGGAACGCTGGCTCGCCCTCGGCGGAGCCGACCTGGACCAGCGTGCCCACGAAGTCGCCGCCGATCTCGGCCTCGCCGACAGCCTGCCCGGCGGCCTCGACACGCCGATGACCGGGTTGTCCGGTGGCCAGGCGGCCCGCGCGGGCCTGGCCTCGGTGTTGCTGTCGCGCTTCGACATCCTGCTGCTGGACGAGCCGACCAACGACCTGGACCTGGACGGCCTGGCCCGGCTGGAGCAGTTCGTCGCGGGCGTGCGGGTCCCGCTGATGGTGATCAGTCACGACCGCGAGTTCCTGGCGCGCACCGTGAATCGCGTCGTCGAGCTGGATCTCGCCCAGCAGCAGGTCGGGTTGTACGACGGCGGTTACGAGTCGTATCTGATGGAGCGCGAGATCGCCCGGCAGCACGCGCGCGAGGCCTATGAGGAGTACGCCGACACCAAAGCGGGCTTGGAGTCCCGCGCGCAGATGCAGCGCAACTGGCTCGAGCACGGCGTCCGCAACGCACGCCGCAAGGCGCGCGACCCCAGGAAGATGGACTCGGACAAGGCGGGCCGCAAGATGCGGGCCGAATCCACCGAGAAACAGGCCGCCAAGGCCAGGCAGACCCAGCGCCGCATCGAACGACTCGAGGTGGTGGAGGAACCGCGCAAGGAGTGGGACCTGCGCATGAGTATCGCCGCCGCCCCGCGCAGCGGCTCGGTGGTTGCGACGCTGTCCGGGGCGAAGGTCACCCGCGGCGACTTCACGCTGGGCCCGATCACCACCCAGGTCGACTGGGCGGATCGCATCGTTCTCACCGGGGCGAACGGCTCCGGGAAGTCCACCTTGCTGGCGCTGTTGCTAGGAAAGCTGCGGCCGGACAGCGGGACCGCGAGCCTGGGCTCCGGCGTCGAGATCGGCGAGGTGGACCAAGCGCGCGGGCTGTTTCGCGGAACCACCGCGCTGGCCGACACGTTCGGCACCGAGCTGCCGGAACTGCCGGAGGCGGAGGCACGCACGTTGCTGGCGAAATTCGGCCTGCGCGGCCCGCACGTGCTGCGCCCGTGCGACACCCTCTCCCCCGGCGAACGCACCCGCGCCGCCCTCGCCCTGCTCCAAGCCCGCGGGGTGAATCTGCTCGTGCTGGACGAGCCGACCAACCACCTGGACCTCCCCGCCATCGAGCAACTGGAGCAGGCTGTCGAATCCTTCACCGGCACATTGATACTCGTCACCCACGACCGCCGCATGCTGGACACCGTCCGCGCGACCCGCCGCTGGCACATGATCGCGGGCACGCTCACCGAGACAGTCTGACCACGAGTTCACATCGGCGCGACGCTACATCCATCGACCCACCGAACCGCGCCGGGCATCGGCTGGGTTTGTACGACGACCACCAGCTCGACCACAGGTTCCGAGCGAGCGAAACGATCAGGCGCCGTTCACGGCCCGGCGCGCGAACACGTCGCGACGAAGTCGCGGCCAAACTACACAGCCGCCACCCGCTTGGCGAGGTCGTCAGCAAGCTGGCGCGCTTGGCCGGGGTCGGTGGCCTCCACCATCACGCGCACCAGTTCCTCGGTGCCACTGGGGCGCAGCAGTACTCGGCCGGAGTCGCCCAGCACGCGCTCCGCTTCCAGCACCGCTTCCCGGATCTCGGGTGCGCGTGCGACCACGGACTTGTCGCTGACCGGCACGTTCACCAGGATTTGCGGCACGGTCTGCAGCACGCTTGCCAGGTCGGCCAGGGTGCGCTGGGATTGCGCCATCCGCGCCATCAGGCGCAGGCCGGTGAGGATGCCGTCGCCGGTGGTGCCGTATCGGGGGAACACCACGTGCCCCGACTGCTCGCCGCCCAGGGTGAAACCGCCGCGCCGCAATTCCTCGAGCACGTAACGGTCACCGACCGCGGTGGTACGCACGGTGATACCGGCCGCGCGCATGGCGATGTGCAGCCCGAGGTTGCTCATCACGGTGGCGACCAGGGTGTCTTCGGCCAGCTCGCCCGCGTCGTGCATGGCCGAGGCGAGGATCGCCAGAATAGCGTCGCCGTCGACCACATTGCCGTTGGCGTCGACGGCCAGGCAGCGGTCGGCGTCGCCGTCGTGCGCGAGACCGAGATCGGCGCCGTGCTCCACCACCGCGGCCCGCACCTGATCGAGATGGGTCGAGCCACAGCCGTCGTTGATGTTCAGCCCGTCGGGCTCGGCGTTGATGGCGATCACGGTCGCCCCCGCTTCGCGGTAGGCGGCGGGTCCCACTTCCGCGGCGGCGCCGTGCGCGCAGTCGACCACGACGGTCAGTCCGGACAGGTCCTGGCCGGTCGCCTCCACCAGGTGTTCCACGTAGCGTTCGTGGGTGCCCGCGAGGCTGTACTGGTCCGGGATGCTGAGCCCTTGATCACGCGCGCCCGCCGCGTTGCGCACCCGTCCGATGCCTGCGCCGGTCGGGCGAAACGGTGTATGCGCGGCCATCAGCGCCTCGATCCGGTCCTCGATCGCGTCGTCGAGTTTGTGCCCACCCGCGGCGAAGATCTTGATCCCGTTGTCGGGCATAGGGTTGTGCGAGGCGGAAATCATGACGCCGAGACACGCGTCGTACAAACCGGTGAGGTAGGCGACGGCGGGCGTCGGCAGCACACCCACCGCGAGCACGTCCACGCCGGCCGCGGTCAGACCCGCGGTCACGGCGGCCTCGAGCATTTCCCCGCTGGCCCGCGGATCGCGGCCGACCACCGCGAGCGCCCGCGTCTTGCCCCGGCTCAGGATCTGCGCGGCCGCGCCGGAAACGCGCAGCGCCAGCTCCGGACTCAGTGACTCGTTGGCAAGCCCGCGGACTCCGTCGGTGCCGAACAACCGTCCCATACCTCGCCCCTCATTGATGATCTGTGGCGTAGGCGTCGACCTGGGAGGCACCGGCTTGTGCACCACGAAGGCCCCGCGAACGCCGCGTGTTCATACAGCGCGAGAGCAGGCGACCAGCTGTTCGCTGGGAGCCTGCTCTCGGACAGCTGCCGCGACGACCGTACCGCGTCCGGCACCGCGGGGGCGCCGGACGCGGAAGATCGACGATGCCGATATCAGCGCTTCGAGTACTGCGGCGCCTTACGCGCCTTCTTCAGACCGTACTTCTTGCGCTCGGTGGCACGCGGGTCACGGGTCAGGAAGCCGGCCCGCTTGAGGGCGGGACGATCTTCCGGGGTGACCTCGATCAGCGCACGGGCGATGGCCAGCCGCAGAGCGCCTGCCTGGCCGGACGGGCCGCCGCCGACCAGGCGGGCGTGCACGTCGAAGGACTCGGTGCGCTCGACGGTCACCAGCGGCGACTTCACCAGCTGCTGGTGCACCTTGTTCGGGAAGTAGTCCTCGATGGTGCGGCCGTTGAGCACGAAGTTGCCGGAGCCGGGGAGCAGGCGCACGCGCACGACGGCCTCCTTGCGGCGGCCGACGGTCTGCACCGGGCGGTCGATCACGACCGGAGCGTAGGACGCCGAGTCCTCGGAGTCCTCGTAGCCGGCGCCGTCCTCGACAGCCTCGGCAGCGTCGAATTCCTCGACGAAGTCCTCGTTGAATTCCTCGGGAGCGGTCACTGGGCCACCTGCTTGATCTCGAACGGAATGGGCTGCTGGGCGGCATGCGGGTGCGTCGGGCCCGCGTAGACCTTCAGCTTGCCCGCGATCGCGTTGCCGAGCTTGTTCTTCGGGATCATGCCCTTGACGGCCTTCTCCACGAGCCGATCGGGACGGGTCTCCAACACCTGACCGACGGTCCGCGACTTGAGGCCGCCCGGGTGCCCGGAGTGGTGGTGGATCAGCTTGTCCTGCCGCTTGTTGCCGCTGATGGCAACCTTGTCGGCGTTGATGATGATGACGAAATCGCCACCATCGACGTGCGGGGCGTAGGTCGGCTTCGTCTTGCCACGCAGCAGATTCGCTGCCTGGACGGCGAGACGGCCGAGCACTACGTCAGTGGCGTCGATGACGTACCACTTACGGGTCACGTCACCCGCCTTGGGGCTGTACGTAGGCACAGTGCTTCCCTGTCTGTCGTCGGTGTTGCCGGCCCAGCGTGTGGTCGAGGTGTTCCCGGCGGCCGGTGGAGACCCGGGACTCGGCGGACGTTCGGGCGATTCATCAGGAGTCGACCGGACGTTCCACACGCCGACGAGCCACGATACCAGTGGGGTATCGCGGGAAGAAATCGCCTCAGGTCTCGATCGGCGGGCCGAAGTCCATGGCGCCGGGCGGTCCGGGGATCAGGTAACGCAGGGTGTCGACGTCGGGCCGTCCGCACTCGGCGGCGCTTTGCTGTGCTTCGGGCTGGTCCCCGCGGGCGTTGGTGACCCCCGGTCGCGGCTTGGTGATCGCGTGGGGAGCGGTCGCACAGGCGACCGGATCGGCCGCGGCCATCTTCTCCGACACGACCGAACCCGTATCGAGGACGACCGGCTGCGCGGTCAGCTCCACCCGATGATTACCGGACGGGAGCGCGACCACGGCCAGCGCCACCGCCCCGACCACGGTATTGGCCCCGAACAGGTTGCCTTTCATCTTGTTCCACAGCTTGCCCTTGCGGTGCCGGTCCTCGTCGTCGGACTCGGCGCTCTGGTCCTGCCATGGTCCCTGGCCGCCGGGGTACTGCGACTGCTCCGGTGCGCCCGGATAGGGCGGCCGTGGGCCGAGGGGCGCCACCGGCCCGCCGGGCGGCGGCCCCGCGAGCCCGCCGCCCGCCTGTTGCTCTTCGGACGCGCTCGGCGGGCGGGTGAAACGGCTGCCCAGCTCGGCGAGGTTCGGCGGGAGACCGCGCGGTGCTTCGTCGGGTCCGGTCCTGGGCGTCGCCTCGTCGGGCTGGGTCGGATATCCCGGCCCGTACTGGACGCCGGGCACCGGCCTGCTCGACCGCTGTCCCGCGTCCGCCGGCTGGGGCGGGGCCGTGGCCTGCGACGGGTACTCGACGGTGCGCTGTGGGGCGGGCGCGGGTTCGGCGTGCCCGCTCGCGGGTTCTGGCTCACCCGCCTCCGTATCGCTCACCAGCAGGTGCGCCGCGCCGAGGACGAGCGCGTGCATCGGATGGTCGGCCACCTGCAGGCGGTGCCCGAGATGGTTTTGGAAGGCCAGGCGCAGCGCGTCGTTGAAGCGCACGTTGCCCGACAGCAGCACCGTCGAGGTGTCCGCGCCGATCGAACGGGCCGCCGCCATCACCTCGATCACGACGTCGTCCGCCGAGCGGGCGTCGCGCATGGCCTCCGCGTCCACCGGAACGTCGACCGATTCGGTGGGCTGCTCGTCGTCGCCGTGCACCGCGACCACCAGCATGCTGCGGCCGTCGGAGTACACGCCCGTCGCGCCGATGCCGTTCGGCCTGGACCGGTCGGGCGGGTGCACCAGTCCGAGCGCGCGGACGTAGCCGGACAGCGCGACGCTCTCCGGCAACGGCTCCACCACGACGTCGAGCTGTTCCACCATCGAGGCGTAGACCTCGACCTTCTCGTCCGGCCAGCTGTCCGGGAAAGGCAACGCCACCAGGTCCGGTTTGCCGCGCAAGTGCTTGCCGATCTCCGCGAGCGGGTTGTACATGCGCGCGCGGAAGACCAGCTCGGCGGGCCAGGTGGCGCCCGCGACCACGATCTGCGGATGTCCGAGGATGTCGCGCACGTCGGCGATCGCCATCCCGAGATCTGGCCTGTTGCGTTCCACACCCGCCGTGTGCAACCGGCCCGACGAATCCGCCAGCAGATACGCCGGCGGCGTCCACATACCTTCCACTTGCACCGGGCGGATGGGAATGCCACCACCACCCGCGGCCACGGACACCACATCCCAGCCGAGATGCACTGCCCCTACTCGCACCGTCACAGGCATAAGTGTGCCCGGTTCGCGGCCGAGATGCTCGTCGGTGCCGTCCGATGCCATCCGGCGCCGCTTTCGCGCACCGGGGCGCTCGCGCCGCGTTCGAACCGCGTCACGCCGACGACTTCTTCAGTCGCAACCGGCGCCACGTCATGACGGCCAGCACCAGGGTGATCAGCAGCAGCACGCCGACGTCCAGCGCCCAGATCTCCGGCTTGTGCTGCCAGAGCGTGTCGGGTTGCGCGTTCAGGAACAATTCGCGGATGTTCACCGTCGAGGCACCGCTCGCGTATCCCCACCGAGCCGGGAACAGCCACGACACCTGCTCGAGCACGACCCGGCCGGTGACCGGGATCAGACCGCCCGCCATCACCAGCTGGCACATGATGGCCACCACCAGCAACGGCATCACTTGCTCGTTCGACTTCGCCAGCGACGAGAGCAGCAGGCCGACGACCACGCAGCAGATCGCGGTCAGCGCGATATCTATGTAGAGTTCCGCGCTGCCGGACGCCAGCACCGCCCCCTCGCCCGGCCGCTTCTTACCCGCCAGCACGATGCCGACCAGCACCGCCGATTGCAGCAGCGCGGTCACGCTGAACACGGCGATCTTCGCCATCAGGTACGCCGAGGGCAACAGCCCGACCGCGCGTTCGCGGTGGAAGATCGTCCGCTCGCCGACCAGGTCGCGCACAGTGAGCGTGGAACCCATGAAGCAGGCGCCCAGGATCAGCACCACCAGCAGCTGCTGCGTCTCACTGCCGCCTTCTGGCACGAATGTGCCATCGGGTAGCGCTTTCAGCGCCCCCCGCTGGAAACCGTTCTTTCCCGGCACCACGAGTGAGAGCCCGCCGAGGATGAACGGCAGGATCACCAGGAACGTCAGATAGCCGCGGTCGGCCAGGATCAACCGGACCTGACGTCGCGCCAGCGTCGAGAACTGCTTGCCGCGGCTGGACTGCGGCGGACTGCCCGCGGGCCCGTACGGCTGCGCGGGCGGCGGCGGTGGCGGCGCGAACGCCTGGCGGGAGCGATAGGCCGCGAACGCCTGATCCGGGTTGGCCGCGACGTTGGCGAAGATCTCCGCCCAGTCGGTGGTACCGAGCGCCGCGCCGACGCCGGCGGGGTTGCCGCAGTACGCGGTCTTGCCGCCGGGGGCGAGCAGCAGCACCTGGTCGCACATGTCCAGGTGCGCCACCGAGTGGGTGACCACGATCACCACGCGACCCGCGTCGGCCAGTTCGCGCAGCATCACCATGACCTGGCGGTCCAATGCCGGGTCCAGGCCCGAGGTCGGTTCGTCCAGGATGAGCAGCGACGGGCCGGTCAGCAGTTCCAGCGCCACCGAGGCGCGCTTGCGCTGGCCGCCGGACAGGCGATCGACCCTGGTGTCGGCGTGCTCGGTGAGCGAGAGCTCTTGCAGTACACCGTCGATGACCTGCTGCCGGTCTTGCTTGCTGTTGTCTCTCGGCAACCGCAGCTCGGCCGCGAACCCGAGTGCTTGGCGCACCGTGAGCTGGCGGTGCAGCACGTCGTCCTGCGGCACCATGCCGATGCGGGAACGCAGCGCCTCGTACTCGGCGTGCAAATTGCGCCCCTCGAACGTGACCACGCCGCCCGACGGCTGGGTAGTGCCCGCGATCAGGCGCGACAGCGTCGACTTACCCGCGCCGGAGGGGCCGATCAGCGCGGTGAGCGTCCCGCGGCTGGCCGACATGTTCACATCGACGAGCAGTTGCTTGTTGCCCTCGACGGTGAAGCCGACCCCGTGCACCGCCAGGCCCTGCTCGGCGACCGGCTTCTGCCGGTGCACCAGCGTGCCCTGCTGGACGACGAAGTCGATGTTGCCGATGGTGATGATGTCCCGCTCGCGCAGCACCGCGCGCTGCTGGCGGTGCCCGTTGACGAAGGTGCCGTTCGCCGAGCCGAGGTCCTCGATGGTCAGGCCCTCCGCGGAGGCGACCAGGCGGGCGTGCTTGCGCGAGGCCAGCGGATCGTTGACGACGATCTGGTTGTCGGTGGTGCGGCCGATGCCGAGGCCGCTCGGGGGAATGCGGTCGGGGCGGGCGATGGGCGCCGTGCTCGCCCTGGCCCGGACCGGCGGCATGTTCGAGGTGTCCGCCCTGGTCGTCATGTTGACGTTCAGCGCGGGCGCCGGCGCGTCCTGCGGTGGCGGATAGCTCGGGCGCTGGAATTGCTGCGCGGGCCGCCGGACCGCGTGC
>NZ_BDBB01000021.1 GCF_001612765.1 Nocardia arthritidis NBRC 100137 | reverse complement strand
GAGCGAACCGTGTGTTTCGCAGCACGATCGCGGGGAAATACAAGCGTACGCAGCGTGCGGTCGGGATCATGGATGGTGGGAAGCCGTCCCACGCGAGCAACGGAGGTATGTATGGTCGTCGCGACGACGCCGGATCGTCCGGCGCCGGTCGAGCCCACCATGCCGGCGCAAGCGCGTTGGTGGCCGGCGAGGCTGCCCGCGACGGCGGCCTACTTGGCAGGGCTGATCATCGTCTCGGCGATCTTCTCGGCTCTGAGCGACTCCGCGCAGACCAGGATGGTGCTGCACGCGAGTACGAATCTGCACAATCTGTTGAGCGGCCGGGTAGGAACGCTGCTGGCGAGTGCGTTCGTGATCGGTGACGCTGTCGGGTCGTGGGTCATCATCCCCTTGCTCGCCTGTCTGCTCGCCCTCGCCGAGCTGCGCTTCGGCGCGCTGAGACTGGTACGGGTCTTCCTGGTCGGCCACGTCGGCGCCACCTTGCTCGTCGCGGCGGGGCTGTGGGTGGGCGTGCGAGCCGGGTGGGTGCCCGCGAGCATCCGCTGGGCCGAAGACGTCGGTGTCAGCTACGGGGCCATGGCGCTTATCGGCGCGCTCGTGGCCGCGATGCCGTACCGATGGCGCATCGCCTGGTCGACGGTGTGGTTCATCGTCGCGGTCGAGGGTGTGCTGATCGGACAGACCTTCACCCAAGCCGGGCATCTGGTGGCGCTCACGATCGGCACAGCGGTCGGATTCTTCATGATCTGGTCCAGGACGACCACCCGGCGACGGCTCACCCGGATCGAGGGCGCCTTGCTCGCCGCGAGTGCTGTCCTGGCGGCGATTCTGCTCATGGGCTGACGGCAGCCGCGGTAGGGCGCTCGCCTACAGTGCTTGGGTGCGCCTAGTGATTGCTCGCTGTCAGGTCGACTACGTGGGGCGACTCACCGCCCATCTTCCGATGGCCCGAAGGCTACTGCTGATGAAAGCGGACGGCTCGGTGCTCGTGCACTCCGACGGCGGCTCATACAAGCCGCTGAACTGGATGAGCCCGCCCTGCCGGCTGGAAGAACGCAACGGTGACGCGCAGCTACCGGACGATGCGAAGGCGCTGTGGGTCGTCACCAACAAGGCCGGCGAGGAACTTCGCATCACCATCGAGGACATCGAGCACGACTCTTCCCACGAACTCGGCGTCGACCCGGGCTTGGTGAAGGACGGGGTGGAAGCCCACCTCCAAGAGCTGCTGGCCGAGCACGTGCACACGCTCGGCGCCGGGTTCACGCTCATCCGCCGCGAGTACATGACCGCGATAGGCCCGGTGGATCTGCTGTGCCGGGATGCCGATGGCGGCACGGTGGCAGTGGAGATCAAACGGCGCGGAGAGATCGACGGCGTCGAGCAGCTCACCCGTTACCTGGAGCTGCTGAACCGGGATCCGTTGCTGGCGCCGGTCGCGGGCGTCTTCGCCGCGCAGCAGATCAAGCCGCAAGCGCGCACACTCGCCGAGGATCGCGGCATCCGCTGCCTCACACTCGATTACGACGCCCTGCGTGGCACGGAGAGCAGCGAATTCCGCTTGTTCTGAACTCAGGGCAGTGCCGGGTGCGCACGGGGGAGTAATACCCTTGTCGCATGCCTCGCCGGAAACCGCGTTCGGATCGCTACGCCGAGCGCTCGCGGGCCGGTGGCGCACCACTGGGAGACGTCTTCGGACGGACCGAGGCGGGTCCGGACGGTGCGGAGACATATGTGGTGCGCGCCATTCCTGGCGCCCGCGCGATCAAGACCTACCGCTGCCCCGGCTGTGACCACGAGATCCCACCCGGGGTCGCCCACATTGTCGCGTGGCCCGCCTACGGCGGTGAAGACGACCGCAGGCATTGGCACAGTGGGTGCTGGAACGGGCGACAGACGCGCCGGATCACTCGGCGGTGGTCCTGAAGCCGCGTAGCGGAGGCATCGTCGCGGGCGACGTGCGGTCGAGTAGGTCGGCATCGGATGGACGAGGCCAGCCAATCGCGGAAGGACCTGCGCGTGGCCCGACCACCAGAGGTGTCCGGAAAGCTGGACGGTGATCACCTGGCGACGATTGCGACGGCAGGTGGGCAATTTCTCGCCGCGACTCGTCGTCTTCGAGCGCCTCGCGCTTCTCCTCGGTCGCCGGGGAGCGAGCGGACGTTTCCGGGCGAGATCGAATCCTCGATCCGACGATATGGCGCGCGTTCGTCGATGTGCTTGCGGCGTGGAGCCGCTGGGTGCGGAATTAGGGAAGGCCGCCCCGGTGAGGAGCGGCCTTCGGTGATTTCGGTTGAGATTTGCTGCTGTCGCCGTTTGCTCCGACGTCAGTTGCTGATGTCGGCGCTCTCGCGCTCGTCCGAGTCGATGTCCTCGTCCTCGGTCGCGACCTCGGGGATCGCCTTCTGGCGGGAACCGGTGACCGACTTGGTGTTGCCGCCGATCGACTTGCGCTGATCCGGAACACCGTCCAGCAGTTCGCTTTCCCGGTTGACCGCGGCGAGCATCGCGGGCACCGAGTCGAGCTGACCGCGGATGCCGAGCAGCTGGGCGAGCACGCGGCCGCGCAGCACGCGCATCTCCTCGGCCAGTTCCTTCGCGTGCGCGATCTTGCGCTCGGAGGTCTGAGTGGCGGAGGTGATGAGGCGGTTGGCCTCGTCGGTCGCGTCCTTGATCCGCTGGGCGGCCTCGGCGCGGCTGGTGGCTTCCAGCTCCTCCATGGCGCGAGTGAGCTTGGTGCGGCGCTCGGCCATGGTGGCCTCGAAGTCCTGCTGGGTAGCCTTGCGCTTCGCGTCGGCTTCCTTCGCGATGCGGTCGGCCTCGGCCTGGGCGGCCTCGATGATCTTGGCGGACTCGGTGCGTGCGTTCGCGAGGGTCTGCTCGAACTCGATTTCGAGCGCCTCGCGCTTCTCCTTGGTCTCCGCGAGCAGTGACTCGTACTTGCCACGCATCTCGGTGGCCTGCTGCTCGGCGATCGACACCATCTCCGCGGCCTCGGCCTGGGCCAGCGCACGGACCTCGGACGCCTCGTCGGAGGCGAGCCGCAGCATTCGGGAGATGCGGTCGGACATACCTTCCGCGGTGGTCGGCGGCACCGAGAGTCGGTCGACCTCCTTACGGAGTTCGTCGATCTCGTCGCGCGCGTCTTCCAGCTGGCTGGCGAGGTTACGTGCTTGTGCCGCAGCCGCATCGCGGTCGGTGGCGGTGACTCTCAGTTCCGCGTCGAAGCGGTCGAAGTAATTACGCACCTCGTCTTGCGCATAACCCTTGCGCACAACGGTGAAGGGCAGTGCAACGAAGCGATTGCGATCGGACTCGGGTGACGACATGGCACACAAACTACAGCCTGAAGACAGCCGATGGTGACTCGACTGCGAATGTCATTCCAACGAGTTTTCCCGACCTGACGCCGATACTAGTGCGTAACATTCGCGTTCGGTTCGACCAACTCGATCAGCACACCTCCAGCATCCTTCGGGTGGATGAAATTGATGCGGGAATCGGCCGTTCCGTGCCGTGGCGCCTCGTACAGCAAACGCAGACCCTTGGCGCGCAGGTGCGCGGAGACGGCCTCGATGTCGGTCACCCGGTACGCCAGTTGCTGCAAGCCGGGACCGTTACGGTCGATGAACTTCGCGATGGTCGATTCCGCGTCGAGCGGAGCCAGCAACTGCAGGGCAGTGGCACGGTCCGGTGCGCCCGGCAGCGACAGCATCGCCTCGTGCACGCCCTGGGCCTCGTTGACCTCGCGGTGGGTCTCGATCATGCCGAGGTTCTCGGCGTACCAGGCGACCGCGGTGTCCAGGTCCGGAACCGCGATGCCGACGTGGTCGACCGCCGTGACGTAGTCCGCGGGGATGAAAGACGACTGTTCGATAGCGTTGCTCACCATTCGAAAGTAGCGCGACCTGGCACGGGGCGCGCGGGGCGCACCCGCTACCGTTGAGTAGAACACCTGCTCTCGTGGCACCCCGGTGCGGGCGCGAGCAGGTCCGATCTACGAATGCGAGGCTCGTCGTGACCACTTCCGTGATCGTCTCCGGTGCGCGTACCCCGGTCGGCAAGCTGCTCGGAGGTCTGAAGGACTTCAGCGGTTCCGACCTGGGCGGGTTCGCGATCAAGGCGGCGCTGGAGAAGGGCGGTGTCGCGCCCGACCAGGTCGACTACGTCATCATGGGCCAGGTGCTCACCGCGGGCGCGGGGCAGATCCCGGCCCGGCAGGCGGCGGTGGCCGCGGGTATCCCGATGGACGTGCCCGCCCTGACGCTGAACAAGGTCTGCCTGTCCGGCATCAACGCGATAGCTCTCGCCGACCAGCTGATCCGGGCGGGGGAATACGAGATCGTCGTCGCGGGCGGCCAGGAGTCCATGAGCCAGGCGCCGCACCTGCTGGAGAAGAGCAGGGAGGGCTTCAAGTACGGCGATGTGACCCTGCGCGACCACATGGCCTACGACGGCCTGCACGACATCTTCACCGATCAGGCCATGGGCGCGCTCACCGAGCAGCGCAACGAGACCGATCGGATCAGCAGGGAGGATCAGGACGCGTTCGCGGCGGCTTCGCACCAGCGGGCGGCGGCGGCGTGGAAGAACGGCGTCTTCGACGACGAGGTGGTCCCGATCGAGGTGCCGCAGCGCAAGGGCGATCCGGTGCTGGTGACCACGGACGAGGGCGTTCGCGCCGACACCACGGTGGAGTCGCTGGCCAAGCTGCGCCCGGCGTTCCGCAAGGACGGCACCATCACCGCGGGCACCGCGTCGCAGATCTCCGACGGCGCCGCCGCGGTCGTGGTGATGAGCAAGCAGAAGGCGCAGTCGCTGGGGCTGAGCTGGATCGCCGAGATCGGCGCCGCCGGCGTGGTCGCCGGTCCGGACTCCACCCTGCAGGACCAGCCCGCCAACGCGATCGCCAAAGCCTGCGCTCGCGAGGGCATCTCGCCCGCCGACCTGGACCTGGTGGAGATCAACGAGGCGTTCGCCGCAGTCGGCGTCGCGTCCACCCGCAAGCTGGGCATCGACCCGGACAAGGTGAACGTCAACGGCGGCGCGATCGCCATCGGCCACCCGCTGGGCATGTCCGGCGCCCGCATCCTGCTGCACCTGGTGCTCGAACTGAAGCGCCGCGGCGGTGGCGTGGGCGCGGCCGCGCTCTGCGGCGGCGGCGGGCAGGGCGACGCACTGATCGTCCGCGTCTGATGCTCGTGGGGTGACACCCCACGCGGAGGAATCCACCGATGGCCGTCCCGAGTGGGCGGCCATCGGTCGTTGCGCCGATTCGAATACGGCGAGATTCGCGAGCGGTGCGAGAGCGCAGCTGTGGCGGATCGGTTCGCGGCCTGGCTCGTGCCGATTGGCGACCGAGCCGGCGGCGGTGGTTGCCCCATCTCATAGGCATTGGCCCGCTGTTCCGAGGGCCCTCGCTCGACGCCCCGATAGGCCCAGCGAACAAGGTTTTCTCGCGAAGCGGCGAGCACGCTGCGTTCGCGGCCCGGCTCGCATTCGCGCTGACGCTGCATAGGGATGAAGGAGCAAGCAGCCGGGGGCCGGAACACGCGGCGCCGCAGGGCGCTGCAAATTAGACACAGCTCACTACGACAGTGTGTAGTGCATCCGGCACAATGGGCGCATGGGCAATGTCTTCGACCTGAGCACGGTGGCCAAGCGGTTTCGATTCGTCGCGGTGCTGGAGGCGATCTCCTGGTTTCTGCTGATCATCGGCATGGTGTTCAAGCGGATTCCCGAGCCGGTGCTGTGGCCGGTCAAGGTGTTCGGCATGACGCACGGCATCGTGTTCGTGCTGTTCGTGATCACCGCGATCGTTGCCGCGCGCGAGCTGGGCTGGAGTGCCAAGACGACCGTTCTCGCGCTGCTGTCGAGCCTCCCGCCGTTCTGCACGGTGCTGTTCGAGGTGTGGGCGGTGCGCTCGGGGCAGTTGGGTGAGCTGAGCAACGTCGGTTCGGCCGAGTCCGGGGCACCCGCATCCGCCACGTCGTGACAAACTGGAAGTCGTGAATCGACCAGCCGCACGCCGTCCTTCGCCCGCTGTCGCCGCCGCCATGTCCGGCGCGGTCGATCTGTCCAGCCTGAAGCAGCCCGCGGCAAGCGCGGGCGGTGCGGCCGGCGGCGACCACGCGGTGTCGGAGGCCGATTTCGAGACCAAGGTCCTGCGCCGTTCCATGCAGGTGCCCGTGGTGGTCGTGCTGTATTCGCAGCGCAGCCCGGGCAGTGTCGAACTGGTGCGGACGCTGGAGCATCTGGTGGCCGCCGACGGCGGCACCTGGGACCTGGCCACGGTCGAAGCCGAGGCCAATATGCGGATCGCGCAGGCGCTGCGGGTGCAGGGCATCCCGACAGTCATCGCGATCGCGGCCGGGCAGCCGCTGGCCGATTTCGAGGGCGCACAACCGGAGCCGCAGGTGCGGCAGTGGCTGAACGCGGTGGTCGACGCCGTCGCGGGCAAGCTGGAAGGTGGCGAGCAGCCACAGCAGCCCGCCGAGGACCCGCGTTTCGCGGCGGCCGAGGCGGCGCTGGAGCAGGGTGACCTGGCCGGCGCCGAGGCCGCCTACCAAGCGATTGTCGACGCCGAGCCCGCGAACGAGGAGGCCAAGGGCGCGCTGCGCCAGCTCCGCTTCCTCGCCCGGGCACAGGAACTGCCGGAGTCGGCCATCGCGGATGCCGATGCCGACCCGTCGAATGTCGATGCCGCGATCCAAGCCGCCGATCTCGAGTTGTTCCAGCAGCGGCCCGAGGCGGCTTTCGATAGGTTGATCGCCGTCGTCAAGCGCACTTCCGGCGACGAGCGCACCAAGGCCCGGACCCGCCTGCTCGAGCTGTTCGAGCTGTTCGACCAGGCCGAGCCGTTCGTCGTGGCCGCGCGCCGCAAGCTGGCCGCAGCGCTGTACTGAGTTCGCCGCGCGGTGTGGTCGCGAACCGGATCTCCGCGCAGCCTGCGGTCCGGCCTGGCTGTCGGCGCACTCTCGGACGATTCGCGGCTCGTGCACCGCGCGACTGCCCGTGCCTGGCGTGCGCACCGCACCGTGGATCGGCCGCAGCGCTCGGACATGATGCCGCGCAGTCCGGGCACGGTGGGCGGGGGACGGAGCGGTCTTCGAGAGCCTAAGCCGGACGCAGCCAGACCGCGCTGTGCGGCGCGAGCGTCACGGCGGCCGAGGCGGGACGGTCGTGCCACGGCTCGTCGGTCGCCAGCACCTCGCCCAGGTTGCCGAGGCCGGAGCCGCCGTAGCCCTCCGCGTCGGTGTTGAGGATCTCCAGCCAGCGGCCCCGGTGGGGCAGGCCGACCCGGTACGCGTCGTGCGTCGACCCGGAGAAGTTGTAGACGCAGGCCAAAACGGAGCCGTCGGAGCCGTAGCGCAGGAACGCCAGCACGTTGTTCGCCGGGTCGTTCGCCTCGATCCAGGCGTAGCCGCCCGGGGCGGTGTCCTGGCTCCACAGCGCGGGGTGGGCGCGGTAGACCGCGTTCAGGTCGCACACCAGCGCGGTGATGCCCTGGTGCAGCGGGTTGTCCCGTTCGTGCCAGTCCAGGCCGCGATCGTGCGACCACTCCTGGACCTGGCCGAAGTCCTGGCCCATGAACAACAGTTGTTTACCGGGGTGGGCCCACATGTAGGCCAGCAGCGATCGCACTCCCGCGGCCTTGGCGAAATCGTCGCCGGGCATTCTGGTCCAGAGCGTGCCTTTGCCGTGCACCACCTCGTCATGGCTGATCGGCAGCACGTAGTTCTCGCTCCAGGCGTAGACCAGCGAGAAGGTGATCTCGCTG
Organism: Nocardia arthritidis NBRC 100137; assembly: GCF_001612765.1. Classification (GTDB taxonomy): domain Bacteria; phylum Actinomycetota; class Actinomycetes; order Mycobacteriales; family Mycobacteriaceae; genus Nocardia; species Nocardia arthritidis. The sequence goes on along the minus strand of NZ_BDBB01000021.1, from coordinate 143,053 downwards.
TGGTGCCAGGAGCGGTGCACCGGGTCGCGGCCGAGGAACCCGAGGGTGTCGTGCATCCAGCCCATGTTCCATTTCATGGTGAAGCCGAGACCGCCGACGTCGATCCCGCGGGTGACGCCGGGCCAGGTGGTGGACTCCTCGGCGATCGTCACGACGCCGGGGTGGTGCCGATGCAGGGTTTCGTTGAGGTCCTGCAGGAAGTCGACGGCCTCCAGGTTCTCCCGGCCGCCGTGCACGTTGGGCTCCCACTGGCCTTCGGCGCGAGAATAGTCGAGGTAGAGCATGGAGGCGACCGCGTCGACGCGCAGGCCGTCGATGTGGAATTCCTCGATCCAGTAGCGCGCGTTGGCGATGAGGAAGTTGCGCACCTCACGCCTGCCGAAATCGAACACAAAGGTGCCCCAGTCGAGTTGCTCGCCTCGGCGCGGGTCGGCGTGCTCGTAGAGCGGTGTGCCGTCGAAGCGGGCCAGCGCCCATTCGTCGCGCGGGAAGTGCGCCGGCACCCAGTCCAGCAGGACGCCGATATCCGCCGCGTGCATGCGGTCGACGAACGCGCGGAACTCGTCCGGGGAGCCGAAGCGCGCCGTCGGCGCGTAGTAGGAGGTGACCTGATATCCCCAGGAGCCGCCGAAGGGATGCTCGGCGATGGGGAGCAACTCGATATGGGTGTATCCGGTGGATCGCACGTACTCGGCGAGCTGCTCGGCCAGTTCGCGGTAACCGAGGCCCGGTCGCCACGAACCGAGATGCACCTCGTAGACGCTCATCGGGGCGCGGGTGGGGTCGGTGGCGGCGCGCCGCTCGAGCCACGCGCGGTCGTGCCACGCGTGGTGGCTTTCGGTGACCACCGACGCGGTCGCCGGAGGTTGTTCGGTGGCGAAGGCGAGCGGGTCGGCGTGATCGACGGTCCGCCCGTCGGCGCCGTGCACGCGGTATTTGTACTTGGTGCCCGGCTCGACACCCGGGACGAAGACTTCCCAGATCCCGGACGAGCCCAGCGCGCGCATCGGCGCGGTGGTGCCGCTCCAGCCGTCGAAGTCGCCGAACACGGTGACGCCGCGCGCGTTCGGCGCCCACACCGCGAACGACGTGCCGGTCACCTCACCGTCGAGGGTGGTGTAGCGGCGCGGGTGCGCGCCGAGCACCTCCCACAGGCGTTCGTGACGTCCTTCGCCGATCAGGTGCAGGTCGAGTTCGCCGAGCGTGGGCAGGAAGCGGTAGCCGTCGGCGCTGATGAGCGTCTGCCCGCCGGGGTAGGTCGTCACGACGCGATAGTCCATGATCTCCTGGTACGGCAGCACCGCGGCGAATACGCCGTGGTCCAGGGACTCCAGCGCATGGTCTACGCCGCCGACCCGCACCGACACGGTCTGCGCGTGCGGGCGCAGCACCCGCACCGCCGTGCCCTCGGGATGGGTATGCGCGCCGAGCACGGTGTGCGGGTCGGGATGGGTGCCAGCCGCGAGCAGCATGAGATCGCGCCGTTTCATCGCAAGGTCCTGCGGTAGGCCAGCTCGGTGCGAGCCTGCTGGGACACCGGGGGCAACGCGATGATGTGCGCGACGGTATGCGCGGGGTCCAACCGCACGTAATTGGTCTGGGCCCAGTGGTATTCCTCGCCGCTGACCTCGTCGTACACCACCGGATGGTCATGCCACTCCCGGCCGATCGCGGGCAGATCGAGCGAGAGCATCCCCCACTCGGCGCCGTAGGGGTTGAGATTCACCACGACCAGCACCGCGTCGCCGCCGACGGGGTCGATCTTGGAGAAGGCGAGCAGCGCGTCGTTGTCCACGTGATGAAAGTGCAGGCAGCGCAGCTGTTGTAAGGCGGGGTGCGCCCGGCGGATCTCGTTGAGCCGGGTGAGCCACGGCTCCAGCGATTCTCCGCGCGCGAGCGCCTCGGCGAACGGGCGCGGGCGCAGTTCGTACTTCTCCGAGTCGAGGTACTCCTCGCTGTCCGGGCGCAGCGCCTGATGCTCGAACAGCTCGAAGCCGGAGTAGACGCCCCAGGTGGGGGCGAGGGTGGCGGCCAGGACGGCGCGGATGGCGAACATCCCCGGTCCGCCGCGCTGGAGGCTCTCGTGCAGGATGTCCGGGGTGTTCACGAAGAGGTTCGGGCGGGCCTCGTCGGCCTTCGCGGCCAATTCGTTGCCGAACTCGGTGAGTTCCCACTTGGCCACCCGCCAAGTGAAATACGTGTAGGACTGGCTGAATCCGCGTCGGGCCAGCCCGTAGAGCCGGGCGGGGCGGGTGAACGCCTCGGACAGGAAAATGACCTCCGGGTCGGTGCGCCACACGTTGCCGATCAGCCACTCCCAGAAATCGGCGGGCTTGGTGTGCGGGTTGTCGACGCGGAAGATCCTGACGCCCGAATCGATCCAGTGCCGGACCACCCGCAGCACTTCGGCGTAGAGGCCGTCGGGATCGTTGTCGAAATTGACCGGGTAGATGTCCTGGTACTTCTTCGGCGGGTTCTCCGCGTAGGCGATGGTTCCGTCGGGAAGCGTGGTGAACCACTCCGGGTGCGCCCGCACCCAGGGATGATCGGGTGCGCACTGCAAGGCGAGGTCGAGCGCCACCTCGAGGCCGAGTTCGCGGGCGGCCGCGACGAATTCGGCGAAATCGTCGTCGGTGCCCAGATCCGGATGCACGGCATCGTGGCCGCCGTGCTTCGAACCGATGGCCCACGGCGAGCCGACGTCGCCCGGCTCGGCGGTGAGCGCGTTGTTGCGGCCTTTGCGGTTGATTTCGCCGATGGGGTGGATGGGTGGCAGGTACACCACGTCGAAACCCATGGCGGCGATGCGCGGGAGCTCCTTCGCCGCCGTGGCGAAGGTGCCGTGGACCGGTTTGCCGGTGGCGTCGCGACCGCCGGTCGAGCGTGGGAAGAATTCGTACCAGGAGCCGTAGAGCGCACGGTGCCGCTCGACCTGGACGGCGTGCTGCGGACCCCGGGTGACCAGGTCGCGCAGCGGCGTTGCACGCAGGATCTCGGCGACCTCCTCGGTGAAGGCCGGGGCCACCCGCGCGGGCAGTTGGTCGTCGCCGCGAAGCGCCGCCGCCACCGCGCGTAAGCGCTGGAACTGCTTCTTCGGCACGGCCTGGGCAGCGCGATCGAACAAGCGGGCGCCCAGTTCGAGGTCGTTGGCCAGATCGGCGGCGCTCTGCCCGACCGCCAGCTTCGCCTCGATCGCCGAGCGCCAGGTCGCGATCGGATCGCTCCAGCCTTCGATCCGATAGGTCCACACACCCGGGGTGTTGGGGGTGAAGGTCGCGTTGAAGACGTCGGGTTCGTAGTCCGGCGTCATGCGGATCCGGGTGGGCCGCGAGGCGCCGGGGCCGCGGACGACGAGGGTGGCGGCGACGGCGTCGTGCCCTTCTCGCCACACCACGGTGCGCACCGGGAATACTTCGCCGACCACCGCCTTGGCGGGCCGGCCGCCTGGGATGGACGGTGCAGTGTCATCGATAGCGATGCGGCCGGTCACGGGACCCAACCTACCGGTAGCCGGCCCTCCGGACCGGATCGGCGATCTTTTCGTGCCCCGTCCCCGGCCGCCGCGGCGGCGGCTGATCGGCTGTCGCGGTCAGCGCGCGTCGGCGGCGAGGCCGAGGCCGAGCGCGACCAGGACCGCGCCGAGCGCGCGTTCGACCCGCTGCCGGATGCCGGTGCGGCGCAGCCAGGCGCCCGCGCGGTCGGCGGCCAGGACCACGCCGACGCACCACGCGGTGTCGAGCACCAACTGGATCAGCGCCAGGATCACCACGGTCGGCAGCACCGGACCGTCGGACGGAAGGAATTGCGGAAGGATCGTCAATCCGAAGACCGCCGCCTTGGGATTGGCCGCGATCGACACCAGCGAGGCGCGGAAGGCGGCGGCGGGCGTGCGACCGGCGGGGAGCATCTTCGTCATCGCACTGCCGAATTCGTCGCCACCGCGCGCACCTCGCCACGCCTGCACGCCGAGCCAGATCAGCACGAGCGCGCCGACCACGTGCACCGTCGTGTTCACGGCTCGGTTCGCGACGAGCAGCACCGACAGCCCCGCCCCACCCGCCAGCGTCCAGCCGAGCACGCCGATCTCGTTTCCGGCCACCGCCGCCAGGCCCGCGGTGCGACCGTCACGCACCGCGCGCTGGAGGAACAAGGCGGTCGCCGGGCCCGGCAGCGCGGCGAGGAGCAGGCAGGCCGTGAGGAATTGCGGAAGAACGTCGACCCAGTGCGGCATCAGCCGATGCTGTCACCTCGGCATGACTCGGGCCACGGATTTTCCGCAACCGCGCGTACAGTCCAGCCGCTGCGAGGTGCCCGGGTGGCCGCGGCCGGAGTGCACCGCGCTGGTTGCCGCCCGGGCGCTCACCCGACTGCCGGGAGTCGCTGCCTACGGCATGACCATGCACGCGAAGCCGAGGTTCATCCCGTTGCCCACTGTCATCACCGGTGAGGTCCAAGCGGGACCGGTGCCCTGCATCGCGGAGATCGTGTGTTGCCCGGTCGCGTCGGGCATCCAGACGGTGGTCGCCTGGTTGCCGACCACCGGCGCGGGATTCGGGGAGAACGTACCCGCGGCGTTGTCGGTGAACTGGACGGGCTCGGACGAAGCAGTGTTGTCCACCGTGGCCGTGACCCGGTACTGGCAGTTGGTCCCGTAGTTCCCGAAACCGAAAGTCATTCCTTGGGCCGGGCTCGCCGTCGCCGTCGTGACCGCCGCTCCGGCGGTGGGCGCGACGAGAACGAATGCCGCCGCGAGAACTCCGAACCCTGTGAGCGCTGCTCCAGTGCGCGACCAGCGCCGATCGCGGGCGCGATTTGGGTGTGCTGTCATCCACATCTCGATCACTCCCGTACTGATTTCGGTTGGTGCGGCCGGTTGGTCCGCACAGCTTGTGGGTTTGCCCGGCGTTCTCGGGTTCACAAGCGAGTGCGGGTCTCGATCGGGTAGCGGGAGCGGGCGCGCCGGTGCGCGTCGTGTGGCCGTTCTGTGACGGTAGAGCGCGTTACGCACGATCGAGTGGGCTGATCTCGTCGCGGCCCACCGGAAAACATGCTGGTCGAAAGGTTTTCCGGGGCGTGGTCACGCGGGGCGGCCGCTCTGGGCGCCGTGTAGTTTCTACCGAATGAAGGCATTGCGTCGTTTCACCGTCCGTGCCCATCTGCCCGAGCGCCTGGCGGCCCTTGGTGAGCTCGCCACAAACCTGCGCTGGTCGTGGCACCCGCCGACGCAGGATCTGTTCGCCGCGCTCGACCCGCGGCGGTGGCAGGAGATGGGGCACGATCCGGTCCGGATGCTGGGCGAGGTACCCGCGGCGCGGCTGGACGAGCTGGCCGCCGATGCCGGCTATGTCGCGCGTGTCGACGCCGCGGCGGCGGAGCTGCGCGAGTATCTGGCGGCGCCGGGCTGGTTCCAGCGCCGGGCGGGGGAGGAGGGGGTGCGGGGCATCGCCTACTTCTCGATGGAGTTCGGCGTCACCGAGGTGCTGCCGAACTACTCGGGCGGCCTGGGGATTCTGGCCGGCGACCATTTGAAGGGCGCCTCCGACCTCGGCCTGCCGCTGATCGGGGTGGGATTGCTGTACCGCTCGGGCTACTTCCGGCAGTCGCTGACGACCGACGGCTGGCAGGCCGAGCACTATCCGGCGCTGGACCCGCAGGGCCTGCCGCTGCGGGCGCTCACCTCCGACGGCTCGCCGGTGCTCATCCACGTGGCGATGCCCGACCGCAGGGTGCTGCGTGCGCGGGTGTGGATCGCCCAGGTGGGCCGGGTTCCGCTGTTGCTGCTGGACTCCGACATCGCCGAGAACGACCCGGAGTTGCGCGCGGTCACCGACCGACTCTACGGCGGCGATCAGGAGCATCGCATCCGCCAGGAGATCCTCGCGGGCATCGGCGGTGTTCGCGCGGTGCGCGCCTACACCGCGTCCGCGGGGCTGCCCGACCCCGACGTGTTCCACATGAACGAAGGCCACGCGGGTTTCCTCGGCGTGGAGCGCATCCGCGAATTCGTCGCGGCGGGGCAGGATTTCGATTCCGCACTCGCCGCTGTGCGGGCGGGCACGGTGTTCACCACGCATACACCGGTCCCGGCGGGCATCGATCGATTCCCTATGCCGATGGTGCGGCGCTACTTCGGCGGCGCGCACGGAGAATCCGAATCCGCGCTGCTGCCAGGTCTTTCCGTGGACCGGATCGTGGCGCTCGGCCGGGAAGCCGACCCCTCCGTCTTCAATATGGCGCACATGGGTCTGCGACTGGCGCAGCGCGCCAACGGTGTCTCGAAGCTGCACGGCGCGGTGAGCCGGTCGATGTTCGCCTCGCTGTGGCCGGGTTTCGACCCGGCGGAGGTGCCGATCGGTTCGGTCACCAACGGCGTGCACGCCACCACGTGGGCCGCGCGCGAATGGGTGGACAAGGCGCGCGAGCACATCGGCGCGGAACTGCTCGAGGAGGGCCGCGGCTGGGAACGGCTGCGCGACGTCGATCTCACCGAGCTGTGGTCCACCCGTAACACCCTGCGCGGCATCCTCGTCGACGAGGTGCGCCGCAGGGTGCGCGCGTCCTGGTTGGAACGCGGCGCCGCGGAGGCCGAACTCGGCTGGGTGAACGGGGTCTTCGACCCGAATGTGCTGACCGTCGGATTCGCCCGCCGGGTGCCGACCTACAAGCGCCTGACTCTCATGCTGCGCGACCCGCAGCGGCTGCGTGCCCTGCTGCTGGACCCGCGGCGGCCGATGCAGCTGGTCGTCGCGGGCAAGAGCCACCCGGCCGATGACGGCGGCAAGGCGCTCATCCAGCAGGTGGTCCGCTTCGCCGACGACCCCGAGGTGCGGCACCGGATCGTCTTCCTGCCGGACTACGACATGTCGATGGCCCGCTACCTGTACTGGGGTTGCGACGTCTGGCTGAACAACCCCCTGCGCCCGCTGGAGGCGTGTGGCACCTCCGGCATGAAATCGGCGTTGAACGGCGGGCTCAATCTGTCCATCCGGGACGGCTGGTGGGACGAGATGTACGACGGCGAGAACGGATGGTCCATTCCGACCGCGGAGGGCGTCCGGGACGAGCACCGCCGCGACGATCTGGAGGCCGCCGCGCTCTACGACCTGTTCGAGCGGGCGGTGGCGCCGCGCTTCTACGACCGCGACGCGTCCGGGATGCCGGTGCGCTGGGTCGAGATGGTTCGCCACACCTTGCAGACCTTGGGACCGAAGGTTCTGGCTTCCCGGATGGTGCGCGACTACGCGGTGGAGTACTACGCTCCCGCCGCCGCGGCTCATCAGCGGGCGACGGCCGACGATTTCGCCGTCGCGCGGGGCGTCGCCGAGTACCGCCACCGGGTCGAGTCCGCGTGGCCCTCGGTCAAGGTGATCCAGGTCGACAGCGCGGGACTGCCGGACACGCCGGTCATCGGCGCGCGGCTGTCGCTGACCGCGCGGGTCGAACTCGGCGGATTGAGCGTGCCCGACGTGGTGGTGCAGGCGGTGCTCGGCCGGGTGTCGGCGACCGACGACCTCTCCGACACCACGACGGTCCCGATGACGCACACCGGGTCCGACGCGGGCGCCGAGCTGTTCACCGTCGACACTCCGCTGCCGCTGTCCGGCGCGGTCGGCTACACCGTGCGCGTGCTGCCGCACAATGAGCTGCTGGCCTCCGACGCCGAACTCGGGTTGGTCTCCGCGCCGAGCGCCTAGTCCCGGTGGCGCCGGTCACGATGGCGCCACCGCGGGTTGCCCCAGGTAGTGAACCGTCGGTTACCGTGCCCTTGGCATGCCCCGATTCGTTCCTCGACTGGAGTCACCCATGGTCACCGACGTTCTGCACCGGACTCGAGGACGCCTCGACGGGTACTTCGGCGTCCGCTCGAACGGCTCGACCGTCAAGCGCGAACTCATGGCGGGCACGGTCACGTTCCTGGCCATGTCCTATGTCCTCGCGGTGAACCCCGCGGTACTCGGCGACCAGGGCGCGTTGGGCGACAAGGGCATCCCGATGCAGGCGGTGTTCACCGCCACCGCCGTCGCGGCGGTGTTCGGCACGCTGGTCATGGGGCTGTGGGCCCGGTATCCGATCGCGCTCGCACCGGGTATGGGACTCAACGCGTTCTTCGCGTACACGGTGGTGCTCGAGATGGGGATTCCGTGGCAGGTGGCGCTGTCGGGCACGTTCCTGTCCGGTGTCATCTTCTTCGTCCTCGCCGTGACCAAGGTGCGCGAACGCATCCTCAACGCGATCCCGATGCAGCTGAAGCTCGCCGTCGGCGCAGGTATCGGGTTGTTCGTGGCCTTCCTCGGCCTGAAGAACGCCGGGATCGTGGTGAACAGCGAGGCGACGCTGGTCACGCTGGGCGACTTCACCAAGGGCACCACGCTGCTCGCGCTGTTCGGGTTGCTGGTGACCGTGGTGTTCCTGGTGCGGGGCTGGTACGGCGCGGTGCTCTACGGCATCGTGCTGACCACGATCGTCGGCATCGTGAGCGGCTTGGTCGATCTGCCCAAGGGCGTGTTTGCCGCGCCACAGGGGCTCGAGCACACCTTCGGTCAGGCGATCGTCCATCTGCCCGACGCGTTCACCGGCCAGATGGCCGTGGTGGTGCTGACCATGCTGTTCGTCGACTTCTTCGATGCCTCGGGCACCCTGATCGGCGTCGCGAACCAGGCGGGCCTGCTGGACGAGAAGGGCAAGCTGCCGCGCGCCGCGAGCGCGCTGGCGGCGGACTCGGTGGGCACCATGGCAGGCGCGGTCATCGGCACCTCGACCACGACCGCCTATGTGGAATCGACCGCGGGCGTCTCGGCGGGCGGCCGGACCGGGCTGACCGCCGTCACCACCGCGGTCTGGTTCCTCGTCGCGATGTTCTGCTATCCGATCTTCGCGGTGGTCGCGGGCTCGGGTGAGGTGACCGCGCCCGCGCTCATCGTGGTCGGCATCCTCATGGCCCGTGCGCTGGGCCAGATCGACTGGAACCGTCTCGAGTACTCGGTGCCCGCGTTCGTCACGATCGTGATGATGCCGCTGACGTATTCCATCGCCAACGGCCTTGCCATGGGCATGCTGCTGTATCCGGTGGTCATGGCGGCCAAGGGCCGGATCAAGGACGTGCACCCGGCGATGTGGGCGTTGATGCTGGTGTTCCTCGGCTACTTCTTCTTCCTCGCGGAGTAACCCTCCGCTCGCTTGCGCGCTGAACCGTCCTTCCCGCCCGAACGTGGAATACACCGAAAGGTCGGGCCGTTGGCTCCTTCGTGCGAGAATCGGACCGTAGTCCGTTTTTTCGCCGAGCTAACGATCGTGCCTCGAACGACAGCACAGGGATGAGGACCAGCATGACCATGAGATCCGTACTCGACAGAACCGGCACCGGCACCGAGCTGGACGGCATCGCCACCGACATCGGCCTGCTGATCGTGCGAGTCTTCTTCGGCGGCTTGCTCGCGGCACACGGCGCGCAGAAACTCTTCGGCTGGTGGGGCGGCCCGGGCCTGCGGGCCAACGCCGACGGCTTCGAGCAGATGGGATACAACCCGGGCAAGGTGTTCGGCACCCTGGCCGGCCTGACCGAACTCGGTGGTGGCCTGCTCCTGCTGCTCGGTCTGCTGACGCCGCTGGCCGGTGCGATCGTGGTGGGCACCATGATCAACGCGATCAACGCCACCTGGGCCGGTGGTCTGCTGGGCGGTTACGAAATGGGCCTGCTGTTCGCGGTGGTCGGTGCTGCGCTGCCCTTCACCGGGCCCGGCAAGTTCTCGTTGGACGCCGGGCGTCCGTGGGGACGTCACGGATTCGTGTGGGGAGTCGGCGCGCTGATTCTCGCGGTCGCGACGGGCGCGCTCACGCTGATCCTGAAGTGGGCTCTCTGAATCTCCGGCACAGCCGGGTCAGCGGCGCGGTGACCTCGGTCGCCGCGCCGCGGTCGTTTGTCGTGTCACACCGCGGACTGCCGGATCGTCGTTGTGTTGTTGCAGCACTTGTCGACCGAGCGAGGAGAAACGATGACCGTGGAAATCAGCAACCCCGGTGAACTGCACGATCCGACCGGATTCGGCTACAGCCATGTGGCGGTGGCGCGCGGAGAGTTGGTGTTCATCGCCGGGCAGTACGACTCGGACGCCGAAGGGCACACCACGAGCGCCGAGTTCGCGGTGCAGGTGGACAACGCGTTCGCCAACCTCGGAATCGCCTTGCGCTCCGCGGGAGTGGACTACGCCGACGTCGCGCAGTTGCGGACGCACATCGTCGGCCACGACCGGGAGAAGCTGGCGGTGCTGGGCAAGAAGATCGCCGCGATCTGGGGTGATCGCCCGCCCGCGCAGACGCTGACCGGAGTGGCGGCGCTGGCGTTGCCGGGAATGCTGTTCGAGGTCGACGCGGTGGCCGTGCGCTGAAACGCCGCTGCCGGAACGGGATCCGATGATGTCCCCGCGCCGCGTGCAGGGCTCGGCGCGGGACGGGCCGGCTACTACACCGTCGCCGCGGCGGCCAGCCTGCGCAAGGCCTTGACTACGACCTCCGGGTCGGCCGTCTCCCAGTACGGCGGCAGCGACGCGCGCAGGTAGCCGCCATAGCGGGCGGTGGCGAGGCGGGAATCGAGGATGGCGACCACGCCGCGATCGTCGACGCTGCGCAGCAGGCGTCCGGTGCCCTGCGCGAGCAGCAGAGCCGCGTGGCTGGCGGCTACCGTCATGAACCCGTTTCCGCCCCGCATCTCCACGGCACGCTGCCGGGCTGCCAGCAGCGGATCGTCCGGCCGGGGGAAGGGGATGCGGTCGAGGATCACCAGGCTCAGCGACGGTCCGGGCACGTCGACGCCCTGCCACAGCGACAGCGTGCCGAACAGGGAAGTCTCCGGGTCGTCGGCGAATTTGCGGACCAACGCGCCCGTCGAGTCGTCGCCCTGGCACAACACGGGGGTCTGCAACCGTGGGCGCAGCGCGTCGGTGGCCGCGCGGGCGGCGCGCATCGAGGAGAACAAGCCGAGGGTGCGCCCGCCCGCCGCGGTGATGAGCCGCTCGATCTCGTCCAGGTAGGCCGGTGCGAGCCCGTCGCGGCCCGGCGCGGGCAGGTGCTTGGCGACGTAGAGGATGCCGGACTTGGCGTGGTCGAACGGTGAGCCGACATCGAGCGAGCTCCAGCGCACGGTCTCGGCGTCCGATGGCGGCTGCGCCCCGTTCGCGGTGGCCGGATCGGTGCGATTGCCCGACTGCGCGGGCAGGCCCCAGGTCACCGCCAGGCCGTCGAAGGAACCGCCGATCTGCAATGTGGCGGAGGTCAGCACGACGGTCGCGGTGCCGAAGAGCCTGCTGCGCAGCAGCCCGCCCACCGACAGCGGCGCCATCCGCAACGAGCGGCGCACCACTCCGCGGATATCGTCGGCGGCCAGCCAGATGACGTCCCGGCGTGCGGCGGGATCGGGCTCGTCGAACGCCGTCAGCGCGCGGACCGCGCTGTCGTGCACCTCGTCCAGCGCGGCCACCGCCATGGTGCGGGCGGCGGAGGTCTCCGGGTCGCCCTGCGCGGTGGTGCTGCCCGGTGGCGCGAGCGCGGTGCGCGCGTTCCAGGCGGCATCGCGGATCAGGGCCAGCACCGGGGCGACGCCGTCGGGCAGGGTGTCCCACCGGGCGGCGGGTAGCTCGTCCAGCACGGTGTGCCAGGCCTCGGCGGCGCCCTCCAGGCGGTCCACCTCCTGCTCATCGATGAGCTTGGCGCAGCGCCGGGCCGCCGCGCTGATCGCGGCGGAGGCCAGTTCGGCGGTGGCCACGCCGGTGACCCGGTCGACCAGCTCGTGCGCCTCGTCGATGACCACCACATCGTGCTCGGGCAGCACCTGGATGCCGCTGATCGCGTCGATGGCCAGCAGCGCGTGGTTGGTCACCACCACGTCGGCCTGCGCCGACTCGGTCCTGGCGCGCTCGGCGAAGCAATCCTGGCCGAAGGAGCAGCGGGACTTGCCGAGGCACTCCCGCGACGACACGCTGACCTGCCGCCAAGCGCGATCGCTGACTCCAGGGGCGAGTTCGTCGCGGTCACCGGTTTCCGTGTCGGAGGTCCACTCGTTGAGCCGTTGCACTTCGCGGCCGAGGCGGGAGATCGCGAACGCGTCGAACAGCTCCGCCTCGGCGGGCTCGTCCGGAATCGCGCTGTTGATCTTGTTCAAGCACAGATAGTTGTTGCGCCCCTTGAGGATCGCGAACTTCGGCGTGCGCCCCAGCGGCGCGCTCAGCGCGTCGGCCAGCCGGGGCAGGTCGCGGTCGACCAGCTGACGCTGCAGCGCGATCGTCGCGGTGGAGACCACCACCGTGCGGCCGGTGCGCACGGCGTGGCGCAGGCTCGGCACCAGATACGCCAGCGACTTGCCAGTGCCCGTCCCGGCCTGCACCGCGAGGTGTTCCTTGGTGTCGATGGCGTGGTCGACCGCCGCGGCCATCGTCGTCTGCCCGGCGCGCTCCTTGCCGCCGAGCGCCTGTACGGCGGTGGCCAAAAGGTCGGAAACGGGCGGGAGTTCGGGCACGCGAGCAGCCTACTCGTCGCCTCCGACAGGGCGGGACGGTCGCCGAGACCGAGCGGTCTACCGGTTGACGCTCCCCTCCAGGTCGACGCCCGCCCCGCGCATGCGGTCCAGCGCGACGGCGACCGTATCGGGGGCGACACCGGCGGTGAGGTCGAGCAGGACGCGGGTGTCGAAACCCTCGATGCGCGCGTCCAGCGCGGTGGCGCGCACGCAGTGGTCGGTCGCGATGCCGACCACGTCGACGGCGTCGACGCCGCGCTCGCGCAGCCAGTCGGCCAGCCCGGTGCCGTCCTCGGTCGTGCCCTCGAATCCGGAGTAGGCCGCCGAGTACTCGCCCTTGGAGAAGATCGCCTGGACGACTCCGGTGGCCAGCGCCGGGTGGAAATCGGCGCCCGGCGTGCCGACCAGGCAGTGCGGCGGCCAGGTGTCGATGTAGTCGGGCGCGTCGGAGAAGTGCGCGCCGGGATCGACGTGATAGTCCCGGGTCGCGACGATCGCGCCGTACTTCGCCGCCGTGAGGTACTCGCTGATCCGGGCGGCCACGGCGGCTCCGCCGGTGACCGCGAGTGAACCGCCCTCGCAGAAATCGTTCTGGACGTCGACGATGATCAGTGCCCGGGTCATGGCGACCTCCCGCGGTGTGCTGAATGGCTGTTTCAGATTCTGCCGCGCGGTCGCCCGCTCGTTCGCCCGACTCGCGGGAATTCTGCGGCTCGCGATGTAAACGCGACCACCGCCCGGGGTGATTACCGAGTGCACCTTTCGTCGGCGGCGGGGTTCGCCGCCTTTCTATTCGGAGACCATCCCATGAGTCCTGCCAAACTGTTCCGCAGCGTGATCATCGGCACCACCGTTTTTCTCGCGGTCGTCTTCTTGCTTGGCTCCCGTCCCGCCGATCCGTCGGCATGGGTGTGGTTCGGGATCACCGGCGTGGTGTTCGCGCTGCTCTTCGCCGCCGGACTGCTGCTGGTCTCCCGCGTCGACCCGCGCAGGCGCTGACCTCAGGCGAAGGTGGTCACCACGGCGGGTTCGCCCGCCGAGAGCTTGAGTCCCTCCCACGGCAGGCTGATCAGGCCCCGCGCGACCAGATCCCGGCTCTCGGCGAGGGTGGGCAGGTCCTCGACCTGCTCACCGCCGCGCACCAGCGGGACGAGCGGCTGCCTGGCTTCGAAGCCGTTGGCAGGTGGCACCGGTCCGGCCGCCGGGTAGACGATCTCCTCGACGATCGTTCCGGTGTCGCGGGCCAAGCGGATCACCTTCTTGGTGCCACCGCGGGATTGCTTGTGGCTGCTGCGTTTGGCGACCGGCACACCTTCGACCTCGACCAGCTTGTAGACCATGCCTGCGGTCGGCGCGCCGGAGCCGGTGACCAGCGCGGTGCCGACGCCGTAGACGTCGACCGGCTCGGCGCGCAGCGCCGCGATGGCGTATTCGTCGAGGTCGCCGGAGACCACGATGCGGGTCTTGGTGGCCCCGAGCGCGTCGAGTTGGTCGCGCACCTGCCTGGCCAGGACGCCGAGGTCGCCGGAGTCGATCCGCACGCCGCCCAGCTCGGTGCCCGCGACCTCGATGGCGGTCGCGACGCCCCGCGTGATGTCGAAGGTGTCCACCAGCAGTGTCGTCCCGACCCCGAGCGTCTGCACCTGGCTGCGGAACGCTTCGGCCTCGTGCGCCCCGTCGGGGCCGCTGTGCAGCAGGACGAACGCGTGCGCGCTGGTGCCGGCGCCCGGAATCCCGTAGCGACGCACCGCCTCCAGATTGGAGGTGGCGTCGAACCCGGCCAGATACGCGGCGCGCGCGCAGTCCGGGGCGGCCAGCTCGTGGGCGCGCCGGGAACCCATTTCGATCATCCTGCGGCCGCCCGCGGCGCTGACCATCCGCGCGCCCGCGGCCGCGATCGCGCTGTCGTGATTGAGAATCGCCAGGATCAGCGTCTCCAGGACGACGCATTCGGCGAAGCTGCCGCGCACCGACAGGATCGGGGAGCCGGGGAAGTAGAGCTCGCCCTCGGCGTAACCGTCGATGTCGCCGGTGAACCGGTAGTCGCGCAGCCAATCGAGCGTCCGCCGGTCGGAGAACGAGGCGGCGACGGCCAGCTCCGCCTCGCCGAAGCGGAACTGCCGCAGCGCGTCGAGCACCCGGCCGGTACCACCGACGACGCCATAGCGACGACCGTTTGGCAAACGTCTAGCAAACACCTCGAAGGTGCACTGCCGATGCGCTGAACCATCGGCGAGCGCGGCGGCGAGCATGGTCAGTTCGTACTGGTCGGTCAGCAGCGCCGTGCTGGCGACGCCGTCAGGCAGGTCCACGCCGTCACTGTAGACAGAACGGTCGGCTCACGGTGTCCGGCATCGGCTCGGTGAACCGGCGGAAACGTGAATCGGGGCTGCGTGGGTGTTGTTTATTAGGGGTCGAGTCGTACCCTTGACCGTATGGCCTTGTGCAACACAGTCCGGGGTGACGTCGTTGTGGACGCCGCGAACGCGACATTGTCGGCGGCACAGGCGACACCCGAAGCGGTCGAATACACCGAGATCCTGGAGGCGGAGGACCGCCCCTGGGTGACCGTCGTCTGGGACGACCCGGTCAATCTCATGCACTATGTGACCTACATCTTCCAGAAGCTGTTCGGCTACAGCAAAGCGAAAGCGACCGAATTGATGCTGAAGGTCCACAACGAGGGCAAGGCGGTGGTCTCGTCCGGTTCCCGGGACAAGATGGAGCACGATGTCCAGCGGCTGCACGCCGCGGGGCTCTGGGCCACCATGCAACGGGACGACTGACCTGGACGACTACCCTGACGCCGTGCGCAAGTGGAGCAGGAAGAACTCGCTGAGCGGTCTCAAACTGCGATCCGAGATGGACGCACGTGAGGCCGATGTGCTTCGGTCGCTGGTCGGTGCGGTCTCCGGGCTGCTGAACGAGCGCGCCGAGTCCGCGCCCGACGACGACTTGGCCGCCCTCACCGGACTGCGATCCGGCAACACCATCCCGCCGGAGGATCCGCGGCTGCGCAGACTCCTCCCCGACTTCCATCGCAGCGAGCCCGGCTCGCCGGACGCCGAACGCGCCGACCTCAACAGCGCCCTGCGCGGATTGCACGAGCCCGACATCATCGACGCCAAACTGGCGGCCGGGTCGGTCGTGCTGGACACCGTGCCGAGCGCGGGCGGCAAGATCGTCCTCACCCCCGAGCAGGCCGACGCGTGGTTGACCGCGCTCACCGACGTCCGGCTGGCGCTCGGCACGGTGCTGGACATCGACGCCGACACGCCCGACCATCTCGACCCCGACGATCCGCGCGCGCCGCATCTGGACGTGTACCACTGGCTGACCTGGATGCAGGACTCGCTGCTGCAAGCGCTGGCTCCCTGACCGGCTGTGCTGCGAAGATCGGCGCGAGGCGACCGGAAGTCCCGCGCCGTGAGGAGTAGAGATGGTGAACGCCGCACCGGGAGAACGTAATTCGATCACCGACGTGCCCGGAGTTCTGGTCGGGCACTACCACGTCCTCGACCCGGACGCGACGCTCGGCTCCGGTGCGGCGACGGGCTGCACGGTCGTGCGGGTGCCGGGCGGCGCGGTGGCGTCGGTCGACGTGCGCGGCGGCGGGCCGGGCACCCGCGAGACCGATCTGCTCGATCCGATGAACACCGTTCGCCAGATCGACGCGATCCTGCTCACCGGCGGCAGCGCTTTCGGCCTCGCCGCGGCCGACGGGGTGATGCGCTGGCTGGAGGAGAACGGCGCGGGCATCGTGATGGACCCGACCGACCCGAGCCGGGTGGTGCCGATCGTCCCCGGCGCGGTGATCTTCGATCTTCCGGTCGGCGCGTGGGACATTCGTCCGACCCCAGAATTCGGCTATCGGGCGGCGGCTGCGGCGGGCATCGACTTCGCCCGGGGTTCGGTCGGCGCGGGCGTCGGGGCGCGCGCGGGATCGATCAAAGGCGGGGTGGGCTCCGCGAGCGTCGCGCTGGGCGAAGGCGCCGCCGCGGGAATCACCGTCGCCGCGCTGATCGTGGCGAATCCCGTCGGCTCGGTGTTCGACCCACGTACCGGCTTGCCGTGGGGGTGCGGCACCGACGGACCCGACTTCTTCGAGCTGCGGCCACCGAGCGCGGAACAGTTGGCGGCGGCGAACGCGCTGCCGGTGAAGGGAACCGTGCTCAACACCACGATCGGCGTCGTGGCCACGGACGCCCCGCTCGATCCAGCGGGATGCAAGCGGGTCGCGGCCACCGCGCACGACGGGCTGGCCAGGGCGATCCGTCCGGCGCACTCGCCGCTGGACGGCGACACCCTCTTCGCGATCGCCACCGGGACCGCGGAGGAGGGCACGGACCTGCCGCTGCCGCCGGCCTTCCCCGCTGATCTGCTCGTCCTGGACGAGATCTGCACGGCCGCCGCCGTCTGCGTCGAGCGCGCCGTCGTCGATGCGATCCGCTCGGCGCGTTCGGTGGCGGGCATCCCGGCCTACCGTGATCTGTTAGGGGTCTGAACAGGCGATGCCTCGAACCGGGGACCGGCGACGTCGCCGGGGGAATACCCGAATATCCTGGCTCGTTGTCGACTGCGATGGGTCGGCGTGGTGGAAAGGTGTGCGACTCGTGCTGGTGATCAGGGCCGACCTCGTGGAGGCGATGGTGGCGCACGCGCGCGCCGATCACCCGGACGAGGCCTGCGGTGTCATCGCGGGGCCGGAGGGTTCGGATCGTCCCGAGCGCTTCATCGCCATGGTCAACGCCGAGCGTTCGCCCACGTTCTACCGCTTCGACTCCGGCGAGCAGTTGAAGGTGTGGCGCGCGATGGACGACGCCGACGAGACGCCGGTGGTCATCTACCACTCGCACACCGCCACCGAGGCCTATCCGAGCCGGACCGACGTGTCCTACGCCTCCGAGCCGTTCGCGCACTACGTGCTGATCTCCACCCGCGACCCCGAGCGGCACGAGCTGCGCAGCTACCGGATCGTCGACGGCGAGGTCACCGAGGAGCCGGTGCGGATCGTCGACGCGTACGAGAACTAGACCGATGCCTGTTCGCGAAACCGAGGAGTACCCATGCCGGTAACCGTGTCCATTCCGACCATCATGCGCGGCCTCACCGGAGGTGAGAAGCGCGTGCAGGCCGAAGGCGCCACGCTGTCGGCGCTCATCGATGATCTCGAGGCCAACCACCCCGGCCTCGCCGAGCGCCTGCTCAAGGACGGCAAGCTCAACCGCTACGTCAACATCTACGTCGACGACGAGGACGTGCGCTTCGCGGGCGGGCTCGCGGCGGAGGTGCCGCAGGACGCCAGCGTCACGATCCTGCCCGCCGTGGCCGGAGGCTGACCCGTCCCGTGGCGCGTTACGAATCGCTGATCGCGACCCTCGGCAACACACCGCTGGTCGGCCTGCGCACACTGTCTCCCCGATGGGATGGTGACAACCATGTGCGACTGTGGGCCAAGCTGGAGGATCGCAACCCCACCGGCTCGATCAAGGATCGGCCCGCCCTGCGGATGATCGAGCAGGCCGAGGCGGACGGTCTGCTGCGACCCGGGTGCACGATTCTCGAGCCCACCAGCGGCAACACCGGCATTTCGCTGGCCATGGCCGCGAAGCTCAAGGGCTACCAGCTGATCTGTGTGATGCCGGAGAACACCTCGGTGGAGCGGCGCCAGCTGCTCACCATGTTCGGGGCGCGGATCATCGATTCCCCCGCGGCGGGCGGCTCCAACCAGGCCGTGGCACTGGCCAAGCAGATCGCGGCGGAGAACCCGGACTGGGTGATGCTCTACCAGTACGGCAATCCGGCCAACGCGTTGGCGCACTACGAGACGACCGGCCCGGAGATCCTGGCCGACCTGCCCGAGATCACCCACTTCGTCGCGGGTCTCGGCACCACGGGCACGCTGATGGGGACCGGCCGCTTCCTGCGGGAAAGGGTGCCGGGCATCGAGATCGTGGCCGCCGAGCCGCGTTACGGCGAACTGGTCTACGGTCTGCGCAACATCGATGAGGGATTCATTCCGGAGTTGTACGACGAGAGCGTGCTGACCACCCGTTTCTCGGTCGGCCCGTACGACGCGGTGAAACGCACCCGCGAACTGGTGCTCGAAGAAGGCATCTTCGCCGGAATCTCCACCGGCGCCATCCTGCACGCGGCGCTCGGCGTCGCCCGTAAGGCGGCGAAGGCGGGTGCCCGCGCCGACATCGCCTTCGTGGTCGCCGACGGCGGGTGGAAGTACCTGTCGACCGGGGCGTACGACGGCACGCTCGAAGAGGCGGAAGAGCGGCTCGACGGGCAGCTCTGGGCCTGATTCCCCCGGTACCCTCGATGTGGCGGGGCCACGTCCCCGCTACGGCGAGGAGGTGGCCATGGCCGGCGCAGGACTCGGGGCGTCGTTCGACCCGGATCGGATCGCGGCGATCCGCGCGCGACTGGGTGAGCCCGTCGGTGCGCCGGGGCCGTCCGCGCCGCCGAACGGCGGCATCGGCGCGATCAAACAGTTGTGGCTGCGGGCCGGTGTGCTGATCGCCGGATTCGTGGGGGTTCTCTACGGGATCGAGGGCGTCGACACCGCCCTCGGTGGGCGGCTCGACTCCGCGGGTATCGAGCCGCGCCGTGCCGACGGGCTGACCGGCGTCCTGTTCGCCCCGTTGCTGCACCATGGCTGGCCGCACCTGATCGGCAACACGCTTCCGGTGCTGGTGCTCGGCTTCCTCGTGTTGCTCGCGGGCCTCGGGCGCGGGCTGGCCGCCACCGCGATCATCTGGCTGTCGGCCGGGTTCGGCGTCTGGCTCACCGGAGCCTCCGGCAGTGTGCATCTCGGCGCGTCCTCGCTGGTATTCGGCTGGTTGACCTTCCTCATCTCGCGCGGCTGGTTCGCCCGCAATGTAGGGCAGATCGTGCTCGGTCTCGTTGTGCTGGTCCTCTACGGGTCGCTGCTGTGGGGCGTGCTGCCCGGACAGCCCGGAATCTCTTGGCAGGGGCATCTATTCGGCGCGTTGAGTGGATTGCTGGCCGGCTGGGTACTCTCTGGAGATGCACGACGAAGCCGCCGCGGAGCCCGAGCCGGAATCGGCGCGCCGCCGCGGTGAGCGCGTGGCCCGCCGGAGAATGTGGGGGATCCTTTCTTGAGTGAGAATTCCGCGTGGCAGCATGGGGGAATGCGCCTTACCGTCCTCGGGTGCTCGGGCAGTGTGTCCGGCCCGGACTCTCCTGCGTCGGGTTACCTGCTGACCGGCCCGGACATGCCGCCGACGGTCATCGATTTCGGTCCGGGAGTGCTCGGCGCGTTGCAGCGCCACGCCGATCCCGGTGAGGTCGACATCTTCCTGACCCATCTGCACGCCGACCACTGCCTGGACCTGCCCGGTTTGCTGGTGTGGCGTCGTTACCATCCCACCCCGCCGGAGGGGAAGGCGATCGTGCGCGGTCCGTCGGACACCTCGGTACGCATCGGCAACGCCTCCGCCGAGGTCGGCGGCGAATGCGATGATTGGTCCGATGTGATCGACATGCGGCCCTGGGTTGAAGGCGAGCCGATCTCGTTCGGGCCTGGCCACACCGTGACCGCGCGCCGCATGTACCACCCTCCGGAGTCCTACGGCCTGCGGATCGTCACCGCGAGCGGACGCACCTTCGTCTACACCGGCGACACCGCACTGTGCCCCCAGGTCCACGAACTCGCGCAGGGCGCCGACGTTCTGATGGCGGAGGCCTCCTGGACCCACGACCCGGCGAATCGGCCCCCCGGCATTCACCTTTCGGGCACCGAGGCAGGCCAGATCGCCGCCGAGGCAGGCGTAAAGGAACTCCTGCTCACCCACATTCCCCCGTGGACCTCCCGCGAGGACGTAATCGCCGAGGCGAAAGCCCAGTTCACCGGCCCCGTACACGCGGTCGCCCCCGGCGAAACCTTCGATATCTGACCGAACCCGAGTCAGGCGGGGCAGACCAGCAGGTCTCCTCGACGCACATAGCTGCCGCCGAAGGCCGTAGATCCGCTCGGCTATGCGGATGATAAGCCCGCATCGGAGTGTGCCCGTAGCAGTCCCGAAACCATCCACGAACACAACAAGCAGCCACAAAGGGGCCGCGAACACGCCGCGACGAAGTCGCGGCAAATTGAACACAGTAGGCTGTGGCCGTGTCGAGACGAGCCGATGGCAGGGCGGACGATGAGCTCCGCGAGGTCCGGATCACCCGTGGTTTCACCACGCACCCAGCTGGTTCGGTGCTGGTGGAGTTCGGGCAGACGCGGGTGATGTGCACCGCGAGCGTCACCGAGGGGGTGCCGCCGTGGCGACGCGACTCCGGATTGGGCTGGCTCACCGCCGAATACGCGATGCTGCCCGCCGCGACGCACACCCGCAGTGGGCGGGAATCGGTGAAGGGCAGGGTCGGCGGACGGACCCAGGAGATCAGCCGCTTGATCGGCCGGTCGCTGCGCGCCTGCATCGACCTGGCCGCGATCGGCGAGAACACCATCGCGATCGACTGCGATGTGCTCCAGGCCGACGGCGGTACCAGGACGGCCGCCATCACCGGCGCCTATGTGGCGCTGTCGGATGCCGTGACCTACCTCGGCGCGGCGGGCGCGCTGGCCGACCCGCAGCCGATCTCGTGCGCGATCGCCGCGGTGAGCGTCGGCGTGGTGGACGGCCGGGTGCGCCTGGATCTGCCGTACGAGGAGGATTCGCGCGCCGAGGTGGACATGAACGTCGTGGCCACCGACACCGGAACGCTGGTGGAGATCCAAGGCACCGGCGAGGGCGCCACTTTTCCCCGCTCGACGCTGGACAAGCTGCTGGACGCCGCGCTGGCGGGCTGCGAGCAGTTGTTCGTCGTGCAGAAGGAGGCGCTGGCGCTGCCGTATCCCGGCGTGCTGCCGGAGCCCGCCGAGGCGAAGAAGAAGTGATGACCCGCCGTCTGCTGGTGGCCAGCCGCAACGCAAAGAAGCTGAACGAACTGCGCCGCATCCTCGATGAGGCGGGTATCGCCGGCATCGAGATCCTCGGATTGGACGACGTTCCCCCGTACGACGAGGCGCCCGAGACCGGCGCGACATTCGAGGAGAACGCGCTGGCCAAGGCCCGCGACGGCGCCGCTGCCACCGGGTTGGCCTGCGTCGCCGACGATTCGGGCATCGAGGTGGACGCGTTGAACGGGATGCCGGGTGTGCTGTCGGCGCGCTGGTCCGGCACGCACGGTGACGACGCGGCCAACAACGCGCTGTTGCTGGCGCAACTGTCGGACGTGCCGGAGGAGCGTCGCGGCGGCCGGTTCGTGTCGACCTGCGCGCTGGTGGTGCCCGGCGGCGCGGAGACTGTGGTGCGCGGCGAATGGCCCGGCTCGATCGGGCGCAAGCCGGTCGGCGACGGCGGTTTCGGCTATGACCCACTGTTCATCCCGACGGGCGGCGATGTCACGGCCGCTCAGTTGACGCCCGCCCAAAAGGACGCGGTGTCGCATCGCGGGCGGGCGCTGGCTCAGTTGACGCCCGCCTTGGCGGCGCTCGCCGAAGGCTGACGCGAGCGGCGATCCGTCGGTTCAGACGCCGAAGTTCTGCTTGACCTGCTTGGCGTTGACGTGCTCGACGAAGAACGACAGCAGCGGGATGGTGCCTGCGAGCAGGGTGCCGACGGTGCGCAGGACCGGCCAGCGGACCTTGACCGCGAGGTCGGCGGTGACCAGCAGGTAGACGAAGTACACCCAGCCGTGCACGACGGCGATCCAACTGGGGGTGTGCACGTCGAAGCCGTACTTGGCGATCATCTCACCGGTGAGCAGCAGCAGCCAGAGACCGGTGATCCAGGCCAGCGCCCGGTAGCGCAGCAGCGCCGGACGGACCTTGGCGGTGTTGTCGGCCGGGGCCGGGGCGGTGGTGGTCTCGGTGGAATTCTCGCTGGTGGTCAACCGGCGCTCCTCTCGCGGGTGTGCAGGCCTGCCGCGCGGACCTGTTCATCGATGTCGTGGGCGTGCAGCGCGGCGAGGTACCGGTTGTACTCGGCGAGCACCGGGTCCTCGTCCCGGACGGCCTTCGGGCGCTCGGGTAGCAGACCGGCCGGCAGCTCCGTGGGCGCGACCGGTTTCGCGGCGCGTCCTGCTGCGGTGGAAGCGCGCTGCGGCGGACTCGTGGACTCGTCCTTCTCCGCGCCGGCCTCGCGCTCGAGCCGGACGAACCGGAAGTAGGCGAAGACGGCGAACCCCGCGAACAGGGGCCACTGCAGCGCGTATCCGAGATTCTGGGCGGTGCCGCTCGCGGACTCGTACCGCTCCCACTGCCACCAGGCCAGCGCCAGGCAGCCCAGCGCGGCGACGATCACCAGCGCGATCAGGGCCGGGCGGTTGTGTGCCGAGCGGCGGGGAGAGGCGGACACGGCTTCTACGGTACCCGTTCTACTACGCGGGCCGTAGACCCAGGTGCGCCGTCCTGCGCAGGCTGGGACGTGCTCTGGTCCAACGCTGGGGCGGCTGTCGGCCGGGTGCGGGGACCGCTCACCCGAGCGGGCGGCTCTTGGGCATGCACGGGCGCTCACCGATGATCCGTCGCGAGCGAGCGGTCCGCCGGTGCCCCCGGGATGAGCCGCCCGCCTCGCGCGTCACAGGTGCCCGGACCGGGCCCGGCTCAGAACGGGTAGATGACGCCGGTCTTGCGCTCGGACTCGGCCCACAGCCGCTGCCACAGCTCCCGGTTCTGCGACAAACGGGTGGACGAGGAGGGGCGCACCGGTCCCTGGCTACCGAAGAGCCGGGTCGGTCCCCAGTAGATCTCGGGATCGGCGTCGGGCATGGTCGCGGCGAACAGAGTCGAGTGCGCGGCCTTGGCGGGTGAGTGCCCGATCAAGCGGATGAACGGCTTCGAGACGTAATCGAGCGGCGTCTCGGTGTGGGCGAAGAGGTCGGTGGCCGAGACACCGGGGTGCACACCGTAGGAGCGCTTGTCCGAGCCGGATTCCCGCAGCCTGCGCTGCAATTCGCGGGCGAACATCAGATTGCAGAGCTTGGACTGCGCGTAGGCGAGATTGCGCTGGTAGCGACGGTTCTCGTAGTCGAGGTCGTCGATCCACAGCTTCGGGGTCTGCTTGTGCGCGATGCTGGAGAGGGTGACCACCCGATCCTTGATCCGGTCCAGCAGCAGGCCGGTGAGCGCGAAGTGTCCGAGGTGGTTGACGCCCCACTGGGTTTCGAACCCGTCCTTGGTTCGCGAGAACGGGATGTTCATCAGGCCCGCGTTGTTGACCAGGACGTCGAACTCGCCACCGGCGTCGGCGAACTTGCGCACCGAGGCCAGATCGGCGAGGTCGAGTTCGGCCACGCGGACGTCGCCGTCGATGCCGCCGGCGACCTCTTTCGCCTTGACCGCGTTGCGGCAGGCCATGATCACGGTCGCGCCCTTGGCCGCCAAGACCTTCGTGGCGACGGCGCCGAGACCGCCGTTCGCGCCGGTGATGACAAAGGTGCGTCCCGTCTGGTCCGGGATCTCAGTTGGTTTCCACGCCATGGGTCAACCTTACTTTGGAGTAAGTTCCGGGGGAAGGGTTTCCGATCGATCGTCTCAGACGCAGGTGCTCATGTCGCGGAACGCAGCCGCGACACGAGCTCTCACCCGGTTCGTTCAGCGGCCACTGCCGATGGGCTGCTGGAAGGCGGCCGCGAGGACGGTGCCCACCGTATCGCCCCACACCTGCCAGGTGGCGGGATCCAGCGTCATCGAGCCCACATCGGTGATCGTGACCCCCTCGGCCACCGGCGCACCCGCAAACCGGTCCTTCAGCCACAGCAGCGCGCGCGGCGCGGCGATCGGGTCGAGGGTGAGGTGCTCACTGAAATGGTCGCGGATGTACTCGACCCGTGCGCCCGGGTCCCGGGCGTAGGTTCCGACCAGCTCGTTGACGGGCCCGACCGGGATCAGCCAGTCGGCGTTGGCTTGGTACATCAGCATCGGCATGTCCGGGACGGCTCGGCCCAGCTTCGTCTCGTTCAACACTTCGGCGACGGCGGGGTCGGTGAACGGGTTCTTCGCCAGCATCCCCAGGTTGTCCGCGAACGGGAACAGCGCGGCCTGGTAGCTCGCGCAGAGTTGGTCCTTGCCCGCGATCATGAGTCTGCCCAGGCCGTTCGCGTTGTCGTCGAGGAATTTCCGCAGCTGCGGATACTCGCGCGAGACGCCGAGCGCGCCCGCGAAGATCAGCCCCGAGGAGAGATTGCCGTTGGCCATCCGCAGTGCGGCCGACAGGTCGGCGGGGATGCCGCCCTCGGCGACGCCCACCACGTTCAGCTCGGGCGCGTAGCCGCGCTTCAGCTCGGCGGCCCAGCCTGTGGCGATCGCGCCGCCGGAGTAGCCCATCATCCCGACCCTGGTTCGGGTCCCGGACAGTTGCATCGGCGCGAAGTTCTCCGCGGCGCGGATGCCGTCGAGAGTGATGCGGCCCGCCAAAGGCCCTGCGGCGTACGCCGAGTCCGGTCCCTGATGATCCGGGATCACCGCGGCCCAGCCTTGGGCCAGCGCCGCCTGCACCTCGAGGAACTGCGCGGCCACCAGGGTGGATCCGGTCAAGGTCGCGGGGATGGAACCCATCTGGAGCTGATACGACGGCATGCAGTAGTTGCCGGTCGAGTCCTCGGCGATCTGATAGGACAACAGCGGCCGGTCGGCGACGTAGCCGCGCGGCTTGATCACCGTGGCCACGGCGGGGATGGCCTCGCCGCGGGAGTTGGTGGAGCGGTAGGACAGTTGCCAGGCGTCCACGTTCAGCGGGATCAGCGACAGGTTGGCCAGATTGACCTGGCGCGCGGCGATGATCCGACCGGGAGCCAGATCGGCGTAGGTCTCCACGGGCGGCCGATAGAACCCCGGGTCGAAACCCGGGGGCAGCGGCGGAACCGGAAACGGCAGCGCGGGCTGGATCACCTGGTCGTCGGGCGGCGGCTCCGCGGCCGCGGGCCCGGCCGTCAGGAAGGGTAGCCCCACGGCCATCGCGGCGAGCGCCGCGAGCAGCTTCGGTGCGTGCTTGGGGGAAAGGACCACGCGAGAACCTCTTCGTTCGGTGAGCCACATATGTGAGCCCCATCGGTTTCAGACTGTGCACGAGTATGCGATGTCATGTCGCGGATCACAAGAACGGATATCTCCGGCCCCGGTGGGAAAGCGCGGTTCGCGGTCGCCGCGATTTCGCTACGGTGTGAGATGTGACGGCGACAGTGGGCAGGCAATACGGCGGGCGTGCCGTCGTGGAGCGGAAAGCCGAGCGGCGTCAGCGGTTCCTCGACGCGGCCACCCGGATCTTCGCCGAGCGCGGCTACGCGGATTGCTCGCTGGCCGATGTGTGCGCCGCGGCGGGCTTGTCCAAGCGGCAGTTCTACGAGGAGTTCCAGGCCAGAGAGGACGTGCTGGTCGCCGCCTACGACCGGATCCAGGACGAGGCCGCCGCCGCCGTGCTGGGGCGGCTCGCGGACCTCGACCCCCGCTTCGACCTGCCCGCCGCCATGACCGCCGTGGTGACGGCATACCTCGCCTCGATCGGCTCCGATCCCTACCGCGCGAAGGTCGCGTTCATCGAAGTGGTCGGGGTGAGCGACCGGATGGAGCGGCACCGTCGCGAACGACGACACGTGTGGGCGTCCATGCTGGAGTCGCACGTGGTGCCGGTGGTCGCTCCGGGTTCGCGCGTGCGTGGCGCGCCGGGGTGGGGTGCGAGCGCATTGATCGGCGCGATCAACGGGCTCGCGCACGAGTGGGTGCTCGCCGACCCGCGTCCGACGGTGGCCGAACTCGTCGATCTGCTGGTCCCGATCGCGATGTCGCTGATCGAGCGGGCGGACGAGACGGCGTCCGAGGACCTGCCCGGCTGATTCGCTGCCGTGTCGCCGGATTTCCATCGAAGCGGCGAAGTCCCATCCCTGGCATCGGGCCGGCCATGCAGGTGCTCACCATCGTCGTGCAGAACACCGTGCCCTACGCGCGGCTGGGCACGGCGACCTCCGGCGTCACATTCTTCCGCACGCTCGGCAGCGCCTTCGGTACAGCGATCTTCGGCACGCTCTACGGCAACGAGATCTGCCCCAACCTCACCGCCGCGCCGGCCCGCGTGGGTGTGGTGGCGGCGGACCCGCAGTCGCTGCGCGCGCTGCCCGCCGAACATCGGCGCCCATCATCGACGCGTACGCGGACTCCATCGACCACGTGTTCTTCTGGGTGGTGCCGGTCGCGCTGGCCGGATTCGTCATCGCGTGGTTCTTGCCCGAGGTGCCGCTGCGGCACAGCGCGCGGGCGGGCGCGGGCGATGTCGGCGAGGGGATGGCCCGCGCATCCTCGCCGACGCGGACAGCGACCTCACGCGCGCTGCTGGACCAGGCGCTGACGAACATCGCCACGAAGTTGCTCGAAGAGAAGGCGCGGGAGCAGCGGACGGTGGCCGCCTGAACCACTTGCGGCTTACTACTCGTAGACGTATATTCGTACACGAGTAATGAGGAGGTGCCGCGATGAAGAAACGCAAGGTCGACAACCTGCTGGCGCTCGCGGTGCTGTCCGTGATCATCGAACGCCCGATGCACCGGTACGAGATCGCGCAGACCCTGCGCGACCGGGGCAAAGACCACGACATGGCGATCAAGTGGGGTTCGCTCTACACGGTCGTGCAGAACATGGCCAAGGTCGGCTTCCTCGAGGTGGTCGGCAGTGAGCGGGCGGGCGCGCGACCGGAGCGGGTGATCTACCGGATCACCGACGCGGGCCGCGCCGAGATGGCCGATTGGACCAGGGAGCTGCTGTCGACTCCGGAACCGGAACATCACCGGTTCGTCGCGGGTCTGTCCATTCTCGCGGTGCTTCCGCCCGCCGAGGTGGTCGAACTGCTCGGTACCCGGCTCGAAGCGCTGGAACGGACCATCGGGACGGTTCGCCGCGAACTCGGCGAACTCGCGGGGGCGCTGCCGCGGCTGTTCATCATCGAGTCCGAGTTCGGGCTGGCGATGCTGGAAGCCGAGGCGGCGTGGACACGTTCGCTGCGTGACGAGCTGACCGAGGGCACCTTCCCGGGACTGGCGCAATGGCGTGAGTGGCACGAGCGCGGCGCGCTGCCGTCGGAGGTCGCCGAGCTGGTGGAGAGGGGGATGGCCGAGAACTAGCCGAAACCGGACCCGGCGTGGTGCGGCAACACCGCCGCCGGGCCCGATCGAACAGTCTCGAACCGCGCCCGCGAACGCGCACCCGGCTACAAGGCTGGCAACCACAGGATAACCGGGTGGGTGGCGCGTGGGTCGGTCCGGGAACCGAGACCCGTATCGCACGAATCCTGGAGACACCCATGTCCACAACACGTACCGCCCTGGTGATCGGTGGCGGCATCGCCGGCCCCGTCGTCGCGACGGCCCTGCGCAAGGCGGGCATCGAAGCCCGCGTCTACGAGGCATACCCGGGGCCTTCCTACGGCATCGGCAGCGGACTCGCGCTGGCGCCCAACGGCATCGCCGCCCTCGACATCGTCGGAGCGGGCGATCCGGTCCGCGAGATCGCGCTGCCGGTCACCAAGATGAACATGGCCGTCGGAGACAAGGTGCTGGCCCTGCCCGGCCTCTCCGATGTGCCGCCGCTGCAATTGGTCGACCGCAGCGAGTTGCATCGAGCGCTGCACCGGCACGCGACCGCGGCGGGGGTGCCGTTCGAGTACGACAAGCGCCTGGTCGACGTGCACGACGACGAATCCGGCATCACCGCCCGCTTCGCCGACGGCAGCACGGCCACCGCCGACGTGCTGATCGGCGCGGACGGCATCCGCTCGCGGGTGCGCACGCTGATCGACCCGGACGCGCCCGGCCCCGGCTACACCGGCATGCTCGGCTTCGGCGCGACCACCGAGTGCGACGCCGAGATCCCGGCCGACACCATGACCTTCGCGTTCGGCAAGCGGGCGTACTACCTGTACTGGCCGCTCGGCGACGGGCGGGTGGCCTGGGGTGCGAACCTCCCGCACAAGGAGTATCTGTCGCTCACCGCGGCGCGGGCGGTACCGAACGCGCACTGGTTGGAGATCCTGCGCGAGACCTACCGCGACGACAGCCCCGGCGGCGAACTCGCTCGCCGCACCACCGAGGACCAGCTGGAGGTGGTGGGTGCGCTGCACATCATGCCGCCGGTGCCGCACTGGCATCGCGGGCGAATGGTGCTGGTGGGCGATGCCGTGCACGCCCCGTCCAACAGTTCCGGCCAGGGCGCGTCGCTGGCGATCGAGAGCGGTGTGCAGCTGGCCAGGTGCCTGCGCGATCTGCCCGCTCCGGAGGCGTTCGCGGTCTACGAGCGGCTGCGGCGCGAGCGTGTGGAAGGCGTCGCGGCCCGCGCGGCGAAGATCAACCACAGCAAGACGCCGGGACCGGTGGGACGCAAGTTCATGCAGCTGCTCATGCCGCTGATGGCCAAGACCGTGATGAAACCGGAGAAGACCATGGGACCCGAACAGCGCTACCGGATCGATTGGGAAGCACCGGCCGAGCGCGAACTCGCGGCGGTGTGAGTCGACGGTGACGTCCCGCAGGGCCGACCTGCGGGACTGATCCTCGGGTGAGTGGCATCCGGCGGCGCGAATCGGAACCCGGCGAGCCGCTGGATCGACACAGTTCCTGGGCGCCGCCGGATGTCGAACCGGTCCAGCATCGGCTGGTTGTGGCGGGGCGGGAGCCCGATCAGCGTCGTGCCGCGCGGTCACGCAGAATTCGCGCGGTCTGCTCGTCGCCGGGCAGAAACGCCTCCAGTTGCAGCTCGGCGAGCGTGACGTCCACCGCGGTGGCGAACGAGGTGAGCGTGGTGATCAAACGCAATTCCCCTTCGGCGCAGCGCAGCCGCAATGGCACCGCGAAACCCAGATGCCCCGGCCCCGGCTCGGTGAGGGGCAGATAGGTCTCCAGCTCGTCGATCAGCTCGTCCAGGACGGGATCGGGGCTGCGGGCCATCCGGTTGCGCAGCGCTTCGGTGACGTGCCTTCCCCATTCGGGCAGGTTGACCACGCGGGCGGCCAAGCCGTCCGGATGCAGCGCGAGCCGCAGCACGTTGACCGGTGGTTCCAGCAGCCACGGCGCGGCGCCCTCGGTGAGCACGTCGAAGGCGGCGTTGGCGGCGAGCAGGATGCCGTAGGGCCGCACGACCAGCGCCGGGTAGGGCAGATGGCCGTCCAGAATGGCGCGTAACGCCTCCAGCACCGGCGCCAATTCCACGGTGTCGAGTTCCGATTCGGGGAAGATCGGCGCGTATCCCGCGGCCAGCAGCAGTCCGTTGCGTTCACGCAGCGACAGCTCCAGTGATTCGGCCAGCCGCACCACCATGGTCCGGCCGGGGCGCGAGCGGCCCTGCTCCAGGAAGCTCAGATGACGCTGCGTGGTGTCGGCGCGGATCGCGAGGTCGAGCTGGCTGACCCGGCGCAGCGTCCGCCAATGCATGAGCTGCCGGGCGAACCCGGTGGACTCGATCGCCGTCGTCATAGCAGCAGTATCGGCGGGCGGGCAGTCGGCTCGCCATACCCTGCGGGGAATCGCACCGACTTCCAGCGGCGGCAAAACTCTGCCGCATGAGCAACAGATTCGATGAGCAGGAACTTTCGCGATTCGCCGAACGGTACATCGCGTTGTGGAACGAGCCCGATGCCGAAGCCAGGCGCAAGCGGATCAGGCAGCTGTGGGCCGAGGACGGCGCCCAGGTCCTGGTGGATCCGCCGCAGGGTATGCGGGAAGCGTTGGCCGCGCTGTCCTTCCCGATCCCGACCGTGGAGATCCGCGGCTATGAAGCGCTGGACCGCCGCGTCGACCGCGCGTACGACGAGTTCGTCGCTCCCGGCGAGCACGTGTTCGTGCCCGAGGGACAGGCGGTGCGCCTCTCGGTGAACCTGATCGGCCTGACCTGGCAGTTGGTGACGAAGGCCGACGGCGCCGTCGTCGGCGGCGGATACGACGTCATCGCCCTCGACGCCGACGGCCGGATCCGGTGGGATCACCAGTACATCGGCGTCGCGTGAGGCAAGCCGTCGCCTACCGTCTCGACCCCTCCCGCGGCGCGGACGCGCTGACCGCCGCGCCGCAGGAGATGCCCGAGCCCGGCCCACGGCAGGTGGTGATCCGGGTGCGGGCGGCGTCGCTGAATCGTCGCGATCTGATGCTGATGGACGGTACGTACCCACTGCCCGCCACCCCTGGCGTCGTCCCGCTCAGCGACGGTGTCGGCGAGGTGATCGCGGTGGGTGACGACGTAACCCGCGCCGCGATGGGCGACCGGGTGACCGCCACCTATTTCGTCCGCTGGGTCGGCGGTCCGCAGCGTCGGTCGCACGTCGTCGAGCAGTACGGCGCCACCTATCCCGGCATGCTCGCCACTTATGCCCTGCTGGAGGAGGATTCGGTGGTGCACGTGCCCGGTCACCTCACGGACGCGGAAGCCGCGACGTTGACCTGCGCCGGGGTGGTGGCGTGGACCGCGCTGAGCACGCCGTTGCCGGTGCGGCCGGGCGAGACCGTATTGACCGTCGGCAGTGGGTCGGTGGCGCTTTTCGGCGTACAGCACGCGAAAATGCACGGCGCCCGGATCATCTCGATCACCTCGAACGATCGCAAAGCGGAGCGGTTACGCGCACTGGGAGCCGACGAGGTGATCGATCGCAGCCGGACCCCCGATTGGGAGCTCGCCGTGCTGGATCGCACCGGCGGCGACGGCGCGGATCACGTCCTCGACGCGGTGGGCATGCCGACACTGGCGAAATCCGTGCGGTCGGGCGCGTACAACGCGCGGATCACGATGATCGGCGCGATGCCCGCCACCGACCCGCCCGCGGACAATCCATTCGGGGCGTCGTATCTGTCGATTCGCCGCATCGCGGTGGGCAGCCGAACGGATTTCGAGGCTATGAACCGAGCGATCGCCGTCCATCGGATGCGTCCCGTCATCGACCGGGTGTTCGCGTTCGAGGAAGCCGAAGCGGCCTACCGGTATCTCCGCACCGGTGACCCGTTCGGAAAGGTGGTGATCGAGTTTCCCTAACTCAGGGGCAGGCGGTCAGGATCCGCACCATGGCGTCCTTCTCGGCCGGGGTGACCCAGAGCTGGTAGGCCGCCTTCACCTGGATCTGCCTGGTCAGGTAGGCACAGTGGTAGCCCTTGCTCGGCGGCAGCCATTCGGCCGCGTCGGAGTCGCTCTTGGACTGATTGGTCGGGCCGTCGACGGCCTGCAGGTTCAGCGGGTCGTTGGCGAGGTCGCGGCGGCGTTCGGCGGAAAGCTGCTGTGCGCCTTTCTGCCAGGCGTCCGAGAGCGCGACGACGTGATCGATCTGCACGTCGTCGGAGGACTTCGTGCCGCGCTTGAAGGCGATGGTCTTACCGGTGTAAGGGTCGGCGAGCGTTCCGGTGGCGACGATGCACTTGCCCGACTTGAAGGTCACGTCGGTCATGTCGCGCTGGAGGATGTCGTTGCGGGTGTCGCAGCCGTTGCCGCCGCCGGGCACCGAGACGTTGTCGGACCAGGGCGGCCCGAATTCGTCCCGGCTGTAGCCGGTTTTGGGCGCGCGCTCCGCCACGCGCAGGGAGTTCAGCAGAGCGAGTGCGTCGCGGCCGGGAATCGGGGCGGCGGCATCGGCGCACGCCCGGCCGCCCGAACCGCATCCCGCCGCCGTCGACTGGCTGGGGTGAACCGAGGAGCAGGAGATCAGTCCGATGGAAGTCGCCACCATGATGCCGATCAGAGCCAGCCGCCGCGTTGTGGACTTCATCGAACTTCCTAACGCCGAACCCACTTGAAACTGTAACCGGCGACAAGGTATCCAGTGGCGGGGTTCGCGTAACCCAACGGCGCGTATGAGATTCGGCACAGCAGGCCGTTAACGGGCGATGCGCCAGAGCGCTCGGACAGGAGAGTGGGCCCGCCCCCGAATCGCCGTGCCGGCGCCGATTCGGGGGCGGTCTATCACGAGGAGACCTGGGGAGCCGCGCGGTTGTGCGGATGGTTGTCCACTCCGAAAACCGCACTGGTACGACACCACGGGGCTGATGAGGGGGAGGTCCCGAGGTGTCGAGCCGCGCCTGCTCCGGACTCACTCGTGACGATCAGGGGTGATCGGGATCAGGGGGGTGACCAGGGAAGTCCCTACCGGGTAGGGCGCCAGCACGCATCCGCTCCATCTCGATCTCACTTGGTCCTACGTATCAAGACAGTAGATAGGCTGAGTGGCGATTGGCAAGTTCCTTCCGGAGGATCGAAAAATTTCTCAGCCGATCTTCAGTCTCGGCCACATATCTACTGCATGGGTACGGATGTGTGCATGAGATGACAGGGCGCTGCGCCGCCGTCCGTCTGACCGGTCGTGTGACGATGATCACTTCGCGTCCGGTCACAGACAAGCAAATCGTGTGTCGAAACGGGTGTGGGCAAGCAAGCCCGACCTGAAAGGACCGCATCATGCCGACCGTCGACGTTCTCGACTCCTTCATCAACTACCGCGACACCGGAGTGGGGGATACCCCGGTGGTATTCCTGCACGGCAATCCGACCTCGTCCTACCTGTGGCGCAACGTGATCCCGTACGTCGCCGATCGAACCAGAGCGCTGGCGCCGGACCTGATCGGGATGGGGGAATCCGGCAAGCCGGACAGCGGCTACCGCTTCACCGACCACGCCGCCTACCTGGACGCCTGGTTCGACGCGCTCGGCCTGGACCGGGTGGTGCTGGTCGGGCACGACTGGGGCGGCGCGCTGGGCATGGATTGGGCCGCGCGGCATCCGGGCCGGGTGCTCGGCATCGCGCTGATCGAGACCTTCTTGCGGCCGATGCGCTGGGACGAACTGCCTCCGCTGGGCGCCGAGCTGTTCGGCAAGTTCCGCTCCCCGGACGGCGAGCGGATGATTCTGGAGGAGAACACTTTCATCGAGTTCAACCTGCCGAAGGGCACCGCCGATCTCGCCGCCGAAGACCACGACGTGTACCGGGCGCCGTACCCCACGCCGGCCACGCGCAAGCCGCTGCTGGTGTGGCCGCGGGAGTTCCCGCTGGACGGGGAGCCCGCCGATGTGGTCGCGCTGGTGCGGAACTACGGCGAGTGGGCGGCCGCGACACCCGAGGTGCCGAAATTGCTGATGGCGCTGGAGAACGGCGTCGGATTGGGTGCGGCGGAGGCGATCGACTGGGCCGCGAGCACCTTCGCGAGCGCCGAAGTCGCGCCGATCGGCCCGGCAGGCCACCACGCGCCGGAGGACCGGCCGGACGAGATCGGCCGGGCGGTCGCGCAGTGGCTCGACCGGCACGGCCTGGTCGGTGCGGCCGCTCGCCCGTGACCTCGTGCCCGGTGTGACCGGGCCGTGCTTGCGCCGACCACGACGCAAGCCGAATGATGGCCGGATGAGCACGGAGCACGACCGGGTCGCGGCGGAGGAGAAGGCCATGGTCGCCCGCGCGGTCGCGGGCGACCGGGACGCCATCGCCCAGGTGGTGCGCCTGCTGCAGGACCCGATCTATCGGCTGGCCCTGCGCATGGTCTGGCGGCCCGTGGAGGCCGAGGACGCGACGCAGGAGATCATGGTGCGCGTCCTCGACCATCTGCACAGCTGGCGCGCCGAGGCGAAACTGCTCACCTGGGCCTATCGCATCGGCGTCAATCACCTGCTGAATCTGCGGCGGCAATCCCCGCAGGAGGCCGCGCAACTGAGCTTGGACTCTTTCCGGGACGGGCTGGCCGATGGATTGTCCGAGGCGGATCACCGTGGGCCGGAAGCGGTGCTGCTGACCGCCGAGGTGCGGCTGACCTGTAGCCAGGGCATGTTGCAATGCCTGGCCCGCGACGAACGGATCGCCTTCGTGCTCGGTGAGGTGTTCGAACTGAGTTCCGCCGAGGCCGCCTGGATCCTCGAGGTCACCCCGGCCGCCTATCGAAAGCGCTTGGAGCGAGCCAAGAAACGACTCGGGAACTTCCTGAACGCGACCTGCGGCCTGGTCGATCCCGCGGCGTTCTGCCGCTGCTCGCGCCGAGTGGACCGAGCGCTCGCCCTGGGCCGGGTCGACCCGCGCCGCCCGGTGTACGCGCGCCATCCGGTCAGCGCGGGCGGACGTACCGCGGCCGAGGCCGAACGGCAGATGATCCGGTTGCACGACGCGGCGTCGGTGCTGCGTGCTCATCCGGACTACGCCGTCCCGCAAGCGAAGATGGACGCGATCGCGGGGCTGCTCGGTTCCGGTCGTTTTCCCATGCTCGAGCAGACATGACCCGAACGTGGCTCGCGTCGCAGCCGAAAGCGCTCAGCCGGGCGCTCCGGGGCCGGATGAGTGGGTGGCAGTCCGGGTGGTGAAGGGAGACGTTCCTCGTAGTTCTCTTGCGAGATGGGCGATGTGGGCGGGGCCGACACGGCAGCATCCGCCGATGATCCGCGCGCCCCGCGCATACCACTCGCGGGCTTGCCCCGGCGTGAACTGTGTGGGACCGGTCCAGCGATGGCGCGCCGCATCCCAGCCTTCACCGCTGTTGGGATAGGCGACCACGGGTTTGCCGGTGCGAGCGGCGAGGTCCACCGCGGCCGCGACATCGGCGGGGGAGCAACAGTTCACGCCGATCGCGACGATCGAGGCCGAGTCCGCGGCCATCGCGAAGGCGTCGGCGAGCGGTTGACCGGCACGCGTGCGGGCGCCGTCGATGGTGTAGCTGAGCCATGCGGGCACCCGGAGTTCGTTCACCAAGTCCACCAGTGCCTCGGCCTCATCGATATCGGGGACGGTCTCCACGGCCAGCAGGTCGGCGCCCGCCTCGGCGAGCACCTCCATGCGCGGCCGATGCCATGCTCGCAGTTCGGCCACGGTGCGACCGTAGCGGCCACGATATTCCGATCCGTCGGCGCGCGCGGCGCCGTACGGGCCGACCGAGGCGGCGACCCAGCGGCGCCGTCCATCGCCGGCGCAGGCATCGCGCGCCGCACTGGCCAGCGCCACGCCGCGCTGCCACAGCCGCACCGATTCCGTCCTGGTCAGCCCGCGCGCGGCGAAACCCTCGAAGGAAGCCTGATAGGTCGCGGTGGTCGCGATGTCGGCGCCCGCATGGAAGTAGGCGGCGTGCACGGCCTCGATCGCGGCGGGCTCGTCCACGAGCAGGCGTGCCGACCACAACGCATCGGACAGGTCGTGGCCGCGCGTCTCCAGCTCGGTGGCCAATCCACCGTCCGAGATCAATACCCCCGCCGCGGGGTCGAACAGCACGGTTCCACTGTAGGACGCGGCTTACTCGTCGTCGCTGGGCTGGGCGGTCGGCGGCACGCCGGTGTCGAGGAAGCGGATGAGCCGCTCGATGCGTGCCGTGTGGTCGACACAGCGTTCCAGGTGATGCCCCAGCAGGGCGATATCGATCGCTACCTCGGTGGGCGGCTGGGTCGCGGGGTCGCGCAGCACGGAATGCAGTTGCTGGTGCAGCGTTTCCATCGGGCGCCCGGCGGGCGCCTCCTCCTCCGGCAGCGGGTGGCGGCCCGCGACCGCTTGCCCGGCCAGCGCCGTGCGCTCGGCCGCCAGTTTGCCCATCGCGGCGAGGACATCCAGGATCGGTTGCTCCGCCGCGGGTCCGGGATGACTCTGATACACCTTGTCGGCGACCCGGCTGGCGAGCCAGCCGATGCGGGACAGTTCACCGGCGATCTGGATCGCCGTCACCACGTGCCGCAGGTCGCGGGCCACCGGCGCCTGTAATGCCAGCAGCACCACGGTGCGCGCCTCGCACGCGCCATACATTTTCTGCAACTGCTCATCGAGCGCGAAGACTTCGTAGGTCGCGGTGAGATCGGCGTCGACGAGCGCGTCGGTGACACGCTCGACGGCATCGTGGGCGAGCGTGCACATCAGCGTCAGATCATTCGTCAACGCGATGAGCTCGGCAGTGAACTGGGTGCGCACCGCCAAATTCTCACCCATGGATGGGCGCGGGGTCGATTCCTTGCCGGATGTTCTTCGGTAACGGCATCGCCACGGCCGCCCGGCCGGCCCCCATCGGAGAGATATTGCAGGACAGAGGATCTGCGTTGCATTTCACAAGAACTTGTTCCGTGCAGGGAAACTCGCCCGATTGCTCACCGCGTGCCCATGCTGTCCGGTGCGGCGGCATGGAACGGTCGGCACTGCGCGACGCGACGAGCGGGTGTTTGCGTACCGGTGCCTGTAGGCGCCCGGCGCGCCGCGCGACGGCTCGTGCCTGCTCAGCCCCTGAATCGCGCACGCGGCGGAGCCTGCCGACCGGTGTTACCGTCGCGGCATGCCGAACTTGCGCGACATCCAGCATCGGGTGGTGACGGCGTTTCAGCGCCGCGTGGGCAATCCGCTGCTCAGCACGCTTCCCGGGCAGACCCTCCTGGAGACCACCGGCCGGGTCAGCGGGCAACCGCGGATCACCCCGATCGGCGGACGGCAGGTCGGACGGGAATTCTGGCTGGTCTCCGAGTTCGGCGAGCGTTCGCAGTATGTGCGGAACATCAAGGTCGACAATCGGGTCCGGTTGCGGTTGCACGGTCGCTGGCACACCGGTACCGCGCATCTGCTGCCCGAGGATGACCCGCGTGCCCGCTTGGCGGCCCTGCCGCGCGCCAACAGCGCGGCCGTCCGGCTCGTCGGCACCGATCTGCTCACCGTGCGCATCGATCTGGACGACTGAGCCCGCGCTCGGGGCGGGGATACCGATCACCCGACTGGGATGCGACTGGTTTGCTGGGACGATGGTGGGCATGATCGGTGTGTTACTCGCTCGCTGGAGCGTACTCGTGCCGCTGCTGGCCGTCCTCGCCCTGGCGGCCACCTGGGGCCGCGGTCTGCCCGGTGTGGCGGTGACGATCGTGGTGGTGGCGTTGATCGGGGCGGTGCTCGCGGCGGTGCATCACGCGGAGGTGGTCGCGCGCCGCGTCGGTGAACCGTTCGGCTCGTTGGTGCTGGCCATCGCGGTGACCGTGATCGAAGTCGCGCTCATCCTCACTCTGATGACCCAGGGCGGCGACAAGACCGCGACCCTGGCCCGCGACACGGTCTTCGCCGCGGCGATGATCACCTGCAACGGGATCTTCGGTCTCTGCCTGCTGGTGGGCGCGTTACGGCGGCGCGTGGCGGTGTTCAACGCGGAAGGCACCGGTGCGGCGCTGGCAACCGTGGCGACGCTGGCCACGCTCAGTCTCGTACTGCCGACCTTCACCACGAGCAAGCCCGGTCCGGAGTTCTCGCCCGCGCAGCTGGCTTTCGCCGCGGTGGCCTCGCTCGCGTTGTACGGCCTGTTCGTGCTCGTGCAGACGGTGCGTCATCCGGACGACTTCCTGCCGGTCGAGGTGAGCGGTGCCGTCGCCGACGGTGACGAGCACATCGAGTCGCCCAGCGTGCGCAGCGCGCTCGTCGCCTCGGCTCTGCTGCTGGTCGCCCTTATCTGCGTGGTGGGACTGGCGAAGGTCGTCTCGCCCGCCGTCGAGTCGGCGGTCGAGTCGGCGGGGCTGCCGCAGTCGGCGGTCGGTGTGGTGATCGCGTTGCTGGTGCTGCTGCCCGAGACGCTCGCCGCGATCCGCGCCGCGCGCCGCGACCAGGTGCAGATCGGTCTCAATCTGGCGCTGGGTTCGGCCATGGCGAGCATCGGCCTGACCATCCCGGCGATCGCTGTGGCGAGCATCTGGCTGGACGGCCCCTTGGTGCTCGGCCTCGGCGCGACCCAGATGGTGCTGCTGGCCCTGACCGTCGTCGTGGGCGGCCTGACGATCGTCCCCGGACGCGCGACACTCCTCCAAGGCGGCGTCCACCTGGCAGTGTTCGCGGCTTTCGTCGGCCTGGCCGCCAGTCCCTAGCGCTGTGTCTCTCGGCCCGTGTCTTTGGGACGCAGCGGTCAGTGGGGGTGCTGTGCGGCGTATCTGGCGCGTTCCCGCGCTTGCCGCTGTACTTGTCGGGGGTTCTTCAGATCGGCGGGTAAGCCGTGCTTCGCGAGCCGGTGCGCGCGGTTCATCGGCATGAAGGCGACGGTGTAGAACAGGGCCAGCAGCAGGGCCAGCAGGACCATCGCGCCGCGCAGCCACAGTTCGCCGGGGAACAGCAGGAACGCCGCGAACAGCGGGGTGAACGGCACCAGCCCGCGCAGGACGTGCCGGGTGGCGGCGAACCTCCCGGTCAGATCGTCGCGCACCCACTCGCGCATCGAATCGGGCAGGCGGCGTCCGAAGGCGTAGCCGATCCACTGGAGGGGATGGGGCCGTCGTCGTTCTCGTGTCATGACCGGTCTCCTCGGTAGGGGGACGGGGCGTCGGATTCCGCGAGCACCGACCGGCGGGCCGCCTCGTTCATTCGGGTGAGGGCGTCGCGCAACTGCTCCAGGTCTGCCAGGGTCACGCCGAGGCGCTGCACGACGGCGGGCGGGATCTGCTCGGCCCTCGCGCGCAGCGCGGCTCCGTCCGGGGTCAGGTTCACCACCAGGTTCCGCTCGTCCCGGCTGTCCCGTTCGCGACTGATCAGCCCGGCCGCTTCCAGGCGTTTGAGCAGCGGGGACAGCGTGGGAGAGTCGAGCTGGACGGCCTCGGCGATCGCTTTGACCGACATCGGCGCCTCACCCCACAGCGCGAGCATCACCAGATACTGCGGGTGGGTCAGGCCGAGCGGCTCCAGTAGCGGCCGGTAGACGGCCAGCACGGCACGATTGGCCACCGCCAGCGCGAAGCACACCTGGCGGTCCAAGCGCAGCGGATCGTCGATCTCGGGCTCCATCGGTCCTCCTCGTCCGGGCTCCAAGTTAGCGCATTAATAGTTAGTGCGTTAATCGATGTGTGCGACATCTCGGCGCGAGATCCCGGTTCCGAGGCCGCCGCTGGATACCGTGAGATCCATGCACTACGAGGCGGGGCCGATCCGCGTCCAGGAACTGGACGCGGTTCGTGGCTTCGCGCTGTGCGGCATCCTGGTGGTGGATATCTGGCGGATCGCCGATATGGCGGCCACGGATGAATCGGGCGTACTGATACCGATCCGGCACGTGCTGTCGGTGGCGTTCGAGGGACGGTTCTTCCCGATCTTCTCGTTCCTGTTCGGGATCGGCTTCGCCTTACTGCTGGACAGTGCCGCGGAGCGCGGCGAGCGCCCACGGCTGGTCCTGTTGCGCCGCTTGCTGGCGCTCGGGGTGATCGGCGCGGTCCATCAGCTGTTCCAGCCGGGTGAGGCGCTGCTTCCGTACGCGCTGGCCGGGCTGGTGATCCTGCTGCCCGCCTCGGCGCTGCCGAACTGGGTGGTGCTGGTGGCTGGACTCGCGGGCACATTGGGCGTGGCGCTGGCCCTGGGTGGCGGGCTGGCCTTGGCGCCCGGGTTGTTCCTCCTGGGCCTGGCCACCGCGCGCGCCGGAATCGTGGACACCCTGGATGAGCGGGTCTGGCAGATCGGCGCGGTGTTCGCTCTCGCCCTGCCCGCCGCGATAGTGGCGGGTGTGTGGGAGTACCGCACACCGTATCTGGAGCTGTGGTCCACGCCGGCCACGGCTGTGGCGGGCTTGCTGGGGGCGCTGGCCTACGTCACCGGTTTGCTGCTGTTGCTGCGCATCGAGCCCGGTCAGGTCTTGGCGGAAGTGTTGCGGCCGCTGGGCCGCATGGCGTTGACCAATTACGTCGGGGCCACCGCGCTGATCCTGCTCGCCGCACCGCGTCTGGGACTGTACGGCTCCGGCGACTACGCGCCGGTGCTGGGATTGGCGGTCGCGATCATCCTGGTAGAGGCGGTGTTCAGCGCGGTGTGGTTGCGGTTGTTCGCATATGGTCCGCTGGAATGGGCGTGGCGCTGTGTCACCTGGTGGACGGTGGCGCCGATCCGGCGGGTGCGGATACCGAGCCGTCCGTACTGAACTCGGCGGCCGGCCGCCTTCGGGCCTCGTTGCCATCCGGATTGCTCAGCCGCGTCGCTCGTTCTCGATGCGCCGCAGGACATCCAGCATCGCCAGCACGGACTCGGCGCGGACCGTACCCTGTCGCAGCCCGTCGCGCAGCACCGGTTCCAGTGCCTCCTGTGCGGCGTTTCCCTTGAGCGCGTTGATCAATGCCAGTTCGCTGCCACGCGTCGCCGCCAGCGGGGGATCGGTGAACGGGTCCAGGCTGGCGAGGCCGAAGTAACCGCGGAACACCTCCAGCGTCTCGTAGGACGGGTTCACCGCCTGCCCGGTGCGCAGCTTCCAGAGGTAATTGGCGGACAGGCGCGCCCCGGTGGCGCGGTGGATGTCCGCGGCCAGCGCGCGGTGGGTGATATGGTGCGGCCGCCCGTCTTTCCCAGTGGGCGGGTGCATTCCGTCGATGAGCGTGTTGAGCGCCCGCGTGAACGGGTGTAAGTCCTCCCCCATGGCAGCGTTGTCTCCTGTGGTTGACAGGGCATGTGGCGTAGATCATACTCGTGCGTGCTCTGCCTGCGCATGCCGTTGTGGTCGCCCCGAAGGGGGCGTGACCGCGGGAGGCCCGGCGTCCGAGAGCGGTAGCAGGTGGGGCGATCATCGTCGCTCGCCCCATCTCCTCGGCCTTACGCGGTCACGCGGGCGTGATCGCCACACCGCTGGCGGCACTGTCGAATCGCCTGGCTGCGAAGACTTTCCGCTGCCGGTTCGTCGAGGCTCGCTCGGTGTCGACAGACTTGTGGCCGTGCGGAGCGCGGCCCCCGGAGCGCATGCGCTGGGGCATCGGCCATGGAGTCGTGGGAACTCGACGTTCGGCCACCTCCGCCACCCGTTGGGTGCCGGTGAGGCAGCCGCGGGATGTTTGGCCCGCGGCTTCGCGCCCGCGGGGTGTCTACCAGGTGTTCGCGCGGATCGGAGGTCCCGGGCAGCCGCGCGGCGGGCGAACGTCGATCAGGATGCGGAGGCCCCGGTCTGCCGGATCGCGTCGAGAACCTCGCCGTAGGTCATCGTCGTCGAGTTCACGAGTGCTCGCTCCGACGACACGTCGATGTCGACGGAGTCGATGCCGTTGACGCCGCGCAGCGCCGATTCGATCGCAGACGCGGACTCGCGCGTAACGTTGTGCAGGGTAACTGTGTACGTCATGCAAATCGCATTGACCGATTCCGTCCGCTCAAACTTTCCTTTTTGTCGCGTTTGACTGCCTGGGGCCCGGGAATAGCGGAGGTGTCAAACGACTCGACGCAACAGGGATTGCCATGATCATCATCATCGGACTCGTCGCCTTGATCGCGGCCGTGATCATCGGAGTTGCCGCCGTAGTGGGCAACACCGGCCCCGCTCAGCAACTGACGAGTGATTTCGCGGTATTCGACTATCACTTCCACGGTTCCACCGGAGCACTGTTCGGTTACGGAGTGACCCTCGGTGCGATCGGGATGTTCGGACTGGCCCTCGTGCTGTCCGGCGCCTGGCGGGTGACCCGTCGCGGCGTGGTCGCGCGTCGTGAACTCGCGAAGTCTCGCCGCGAGATGGCGGCGGTGCGGCGTGATCTGACAGCGGACACCTCCGCACCGGCGGCGCGGGCTCCTCAGCAGGAGCCGGCCTGGCGGCGGTGGCTGCACACCCCCCGTTCGGGTACTGCCCGGACCGATCGCGGCGCGACGGTCTCGACTTCGAAACCTGTGACCGCGAAGTAATTGAGAAGAAAAGGAATACGACAATGATCATTCTCGGCCTCATCCTCTTGGTCCTGGGCTGGCTGCTCGGAATTTCGCTGCTCACCACCGCGGGCATCATCGTGCTGATCATCGGGCTCGTGCTGCTGGTGGCCGGCTCGGTGGGCCGTCCGGTGGGTGGCCGCCGCTGGTATTACTAGGGGATTTCTCATGAAGTTCGAAGATCGCCTCGCGCACCGAGTGCAAGCGACCAGGGGCAGCGTGAAGAAATTCGTCGGCCGAGCGACCGGCAACCCCCGGTTGGAGGCCGAGGGACGGCGTGAGCAGGGCCGCGGCAACGTCAAGCGCGCCGCGGACAAACTGCGGGACGCTTTCAGGCGCTGACCGCGCACCGACCGCCCGTGCCGGGCGAAGGCCATCGGCCTTCGCCCGGCATCGGCGTGTTCCGGGCAGTGCCCCGCGTTCGAGTCAGATTCCGGTGACGTCGGCGAGCTGGCCGATGCCGTAGGTGACGGCCATGGCCAGCGCGCCGCCGAGCACCACCCGTATCACCGCCCGGCCAGGGGGGCTTCCGCCCAGCCGGGCGCTGACCGACCCGGTGAGCGCGAGCGCGGCGAGTACGGCCCCGAATGTCACCGGGATTCGTGCGGTGACCGGCGGCAGCAAGATGGCCAGAAACGGCAGCAGCGCGCCGAGCGTGAAGGCCACCGCCGAGGAGAACGCCGCCTGCCACGGATTGGTCAGCTCGGCGGGATTCAGCCCCAATTCGGCCTCCGCGTGCGCGGTGAACGCGTCGTGCGCAGTGAGTTCTTCGGCGACCTTGCGCGCCGTTTCCGGCGTCAGGCCCTTGGCCCGGTAGATCCCGGTGAGTTCGGCCAGCTCGAAGTCCGGTTCGTCGCGCAGTTCCCTGCGTTCTTTCGCCAGCAGAGCCCGCTCCGAATCGCGCTGGGTGCTGACCGAGACGTATTCACCCACCGCCATCGAGATCGCCCCCGCCGAAAGACCCGCGATGCCCGCGGTGAACAGGGCCTGCGTGTCGGTGGTCGCTGCCGCGACGCCGACGACCAGCCCCGCCGTGGACACGATGCCGTCGTTCGCGCCGAGCACCCCCGCGCGCAGCCAGTTGAGCTTGGATGCGAAGCCGTCGTCATGCGGTTCGTGCGGATGTGCGCCGGAGGCGCCGGTCGTGGGGTCCATGAAGACGCACCCTAATCACCCCGCGACGCGCGCGCGGGAACCACGACCCGGGCGCGGCTAAGTGCGGGACGGGCGGGGGACCGCGAGCGGATGCGGAAGCATCGTGCGGTGGATGATCTGCAGGATCAGCAGGAACAGCACCGAAAGACCCGCGGTGGTGAAATCGCCCACCAGCACCGCGAGTGCGGCGAACGCGCCGAATACGGGGAACTCCAGCACCGCGCACCAGCGCAGGATCCGCAGCCGCCTGGCGTTGGCGCTCAACCGCTGCACACCGTCGTCGATGATGGTCAGTGCCGTCTCGTAGCGCACCATACCGTCGCCGACCTGGACGAACATGTGCAC
The DNA here is from genome assembly GCF_001612765.1 of Nocardia arthritidis NBRC 100137. Classification (GTDB taxonomy): domain Bacteria; phylum Actinomycetota; class Actinomycetes; order Mycobacteriales; family Mycobacteriaceae; genus Nocardia; species Nocardia arthritidis. Next base: position 99,457 of record NZ_BDBB01000021.1, on the reverse strand, counting down.
CGCCTGGTCGCGGCTGAGTTCGCCGAGCCAGGCCCGGTCGATCAGCCGCTTGCCCTCCTCGGCGACCTCCTTGATAACCGCGTCCATGCGGCCCCCTTCCCAGTCGATCGGAGAGTCTAGCGGCCGAATCGCGCCTTCCCAGTGGCGATTCAAGCGGGCCGGAAGAGGTAGACGCGCACCGCCGTGATCCGCCCGCTCCCGCCGTCGAACGCCTGCCGCACCGCGACGCCATGCGCGCCGCTGCCGCACCCCGAGGGCGGCTACGAGGGCCGCTCGATCTCCGAACGGTCGTGCCGCTACGTCCTTGCTTGCGAGCAGGTGCGGCGCAGAGCGCTGGGCGTTGTGCCCCACCATCTTCGGGCGCATCGGGTGAACGTCGCCTGCTCGGACAGCCCGATCAGCGAGGCCACCTGACTCATCGGCATGTCCGTCGTGGTCAGATACCGTCGCGCCGCGTCCCGGCGGACCTCGTCGAGGATCGCGGCGAACGAGGTGTGCTCGGCGGCGAGACGTCGTTGCAGCGTGCGCGGGTGCACCGTGAGGAGCCGTGCCACCGCGCCGATCTCGGGTGCGGCCGTGCCGAGCAATCGCTGCACCGCGGCGCGTACCTGCGGGGCGATCGCCGCCGCCGCGTCGCCGGACTGCGCGGCGAGGAACGCCATGGCCAGCCGGTGCAGGTTCTCGTCACCGCCGGTGAGCGGCCTGCTCGCCAGGCTGCTCGGCACCCGCAACGCCGCGAACGGTCGCTCGACTCGCACCGGCGCGCCGAAGAACTCCTCGTAACCGGCGACCGCCGCTTCCGGCCGATAGGGCAGCTCGACCGAGCGCAGCCCGTAGCGGTCGTCCACCAAGCGCTGAATGGTGCGATGCACGAACGCCAGCCCGAGGTCGGTGCCCTGGACGGGTGTGGGAAGTCCGGGCCGCACGCCGTAGCGCAGCGCGATCACGCCGCGATCGCCGTAGGGGTCCGGCTCCAGCGTCAAGCTGAGCGACCGCGCGTGCAGGAACAGGTATCGCGCCGAACACTCGAGCACGTCGGCCAGCGACGCCGAATTGCGGATGGCCAGCGCCAGCGGGCCGAGCATGTCCAGGTCCTGCCGATGGGAGATCCGCAAGCCGAGGTCGGGACAGCGCAGCTGGTGCGCGGCCAGTTCCAGCACCGCCGCGACGGACTCGTCGGGCACGAGCAGGTCGTCGGCGTCCAGGGCGGCCACCGGCAGGCCACATGCCGTGGCCAGCGCCTCGGCGTCACCACCCAGCTCGGCGACAGTCGCGCGAAAGCCGCGCAACCCCGCGGAACGAATTACCGACATGTCGTCGAGGATCAAATACTTGTCGCGTAAAGTCAAGAAAGCCGCCGCACTCGGCTCGCACACTGGATACATGATCGAAGCCGCCGCAGCACCGGACCACCTCGATGTCGTGATCGTGGGCGCCGGACTATCCGGTATCGGCGCGGCCTACCGGTTGCAGACCGAGTGCCGCGGCAAGAGCTACGCCATCCTGGAGGCTCGCGACACGCTGGGCGGAACCTGGGACCTGTTCAAATACCCGGGCATCCGATCGGACTCGGACATGTTCACCCTCGGCTACCCGTTCAAGCCGTGGCGTGACGCCAAATCGATCGCCGACGGTCCGTCGATATTGCGCTACATCACCGAGACCGCGACCGAGCACGGCATCGACCGGCACATCCGCTACCGCACCAAGGTGATCGCCGCCGACTGGGACAGTGGCGCCGCGCGCTGGTCCCTGACCCTCGAGCAGCGCGACGAGTCGGGCGCCACCGAGACGCGCACGCTCACCTGTGGCTTCCTCTACGCCTGCGCCGGGTACTACGACTACGACCGGCCCTACGCGCCGGAGTTCCCCGGCATCTCGTCGTTCGCGGGCGAAGTGGTGCACCCGCAGTTCTGGCCCGAGGACTTCGACTATCGCGGCAAGCGCGTCGTGGTGATCGGCAGCGGCGCCACCGCGGTCACGCTGGTCCCGGCCATGGCGCAGCAAGCGCAACTGGTGACGATGCTGCAACGATCGCCGACCTGGATCAGCGCCGTTCCGGGCCGGGACAAAGTGGCCGACAAGATCCGCGAACTGCTGCCGCCGCGGCCTGCGCACCGCCTGATCCGAACCAAGAACATCCTGTTCGGCATCGGCTTCTACCAGTACTGCCGGCGCCGTCCGGAAGCGGCGCGCAAGCTGCTCACCGGTCTCACCACGCGCATCCTGAAGGACGACCAGGCCGTCGCCGAGCACTTCACACCCAGCTATAACCCCTGGGACCAGCGGCTGTGCGCCGTCCCGGACGCGGACTTCTTCAAGGCGATGAAGAAGGGCAAGGCCGAGGTCGTCACCGACCACATCGACACGTTCGTGCCAGAAGGCATCCGGCTGAAGTCCGGCCGGGTGCTCGAGGCGGACGTCGTGATCACCGCTACCGGGCTGCAACTGCTCGCCTTCGGCGGCATCACGCCCAGCGTCGACGGCGCGCGGGTCGAGTTGTCCGACCAGTTCGTCTGGCAGGGGACCATGCTCACCGGCGTCCCCAACTTCGCCGTGTGCATCGGATACACCAACGCGTCGTGGACCCTGCGCGCCGATCTCACCTCCCGGTTGATCTGCAAAGTGCTCAATCACATGGACCGCAAGGGCTACGCCGCCGTGGTGCCCGAGCCGCGAGGCGAACTCGGCGAACACCCGCTGCTGGATCTGGCCTCCGGCTACATCCAGCGATCCATTGGCGACTTCCCCCGCCAAGGTGACCGTCATCCGTGGAAGGTGCGGCAGAACTACCTGCTCGACTCGGCCACCACCCTGCGCACGGACCTGGACAAGACGCTCACCGGCACGCCGAAATCGTCCGTCCGGCCGCCGGTGCCCGTTTCCTAGCTCCGCGAGGCGGCCTACCGCGCGCGGAGCACGACGATGCCGGGGGTGGACCGCACGTACTCCGTGAAGGGCGAGTCCACCACTTTGTCGTTGCCCGCGAGCGAGGACGCGTTGCGGAAGACCGGCCCCGCGTCGGTCATGACGAAGATGCCGACGTGAGTGACGTCCAGGCCCGGTCGGTCGGCGTAGGCGCCGATGTAGTCGCCGGTGCGCAGCCCGTTCACGACGTCTCGGTCAACGGCCGCGCTGGGAATGTAGGTGATGGCGCGGTCGACCACGGGCAGCCCCGGGAGATAGTTGCCGCCGTCGGCCTTCGCGTTGAGGTGCTTGGTGACGGTCACCGCCGCGGGGCTCACCGCCGCTGTGACGTCGGTGGCCGCCACTGCTGTGGTGTGCGCCCAATCGGTGAAGAAGTGTTTGCGCTGCCGGAAATCGACGCGGCCATCGGCGTAACGCGTCTCGATCAGGTTCCTGATGAACTGATCGCGGTCGGCGGACCTGCTGAGCGCCTCGACGTAATCGAGGTAGGTGAAGCAGTCCACCCGGCGGAAATCGATGACCAGCTGTTCGGGCTGGGTCGTCGAGCCGACCAGCATGTTCGCGCCGTAGGGCGTGCCGAGGAACGGACGTGACAGCAGCTCGATCAACTCCGCCTTGCTCGCCGCGGCGGGCGCCTGAGCGCGCAACGTCAGCACTTCATCGAGCTTGCGCGCGGTGAAATCATCGAGCTGCACGGCGTCCGGGGCGCCGAGCGCGGGCGGCGTCGACACCGCGGCGCAGACGAGGGCCGCGAGAACGAGCAGTACACGAACGATGGTGCGCAAGACGCCTCCAGCAGCGGTGATCAGCCGATCGGGACACAACAGCGACACCCACGGTAGCCCGGCGGCGGGCGGGCAGGGGCGTCATCGCCTAGCGCCGTCCAAACACCCTTCCTGATGGACTGAACGCCGGGTCGCGTCGTAGCGACCCGAACATCCAACCGAAAGGGATATCCGACATGACGAGAATCGTTCGAGCCACCCTCGCTCTCGGCGGTCTGCTCGCCGCGGGCGCGCTGCTGGTTCCGGCGACCGCCTCCGCGCAGCCGCGGCCGGGCGGACTGCTCGAGACGACATGCAGCTTCGCCCAGCTCGACGCCGCCGTCCATGCCCAGTTCCCCGATCTCGCCGCCCGGCTCGACGCGCACCCCGACCGCAAGGCGAAGTTGCAAGAGTTCCTGAGTCTTCCGGTCGAGCAGCGCAAGCAGCGTGCCGAGGAGTACCTGGACAAGCACCCGGAGGCCAAGGGCAAGCTCGAGGAGCGCCGCGACTCGCCGCAGGCGCAGGAGCACCGCGACAAGATGCGCGTTCTCGCCGACACCTGCCACAACTACTGAGCCCGGGACGGGCGAGGTGTCGGACTCGCCCGTACCCCTCGGGTAGCCGCGCTAGGGTCGCGCCGGCGTCGGCCGGTTGCGTTATTTCTGGGCGCGCGGGAATTCGACGGTGACCGCGAGACCGCCGTCCGGACGCGCCGTCGCGCGGACCGTGCCCCCATGGGCCTGCGCGACGGAGCGCACGATCGACAAGCCGAGCCCGGCGCCGCGGGCGCCGGAATCGGCCAAGCGTTCGGTGGTGGAGAGCCGGCGGAACGGTTCGAAGAGGCCGTCGACCTCGAAAGCCGGGACCGGTGTGCCGCTGTTCTCCACGGTGAGCACGGCGCGGTCACCGATCGCTCGGGATTGGATCGCCACCCAGCCGCGCTCGGGGAGGTTGTAGCGCAGTGCGTTGTCCAACAGATTGAGCACGAGGCGTTCCAGCAGCAGCGGATCTCCGAGCACAGTCGCGGATTCGAGATCGGCGGTGATCTCGGCCCCCGGCCGCGCGGCGCATGTTCCGACCGCGTCGGCGGCGATGCCGGCGACGTCGATGCGGCGGTGTTCGGTCAGTCGCTGTTCGCTGGAGGCCAGCACCAGAAGGCCGTCGATGAGCCGCTCGTGCCTGCGGTTGACCTCCAGGAGCGTGGCGCCGAGTCGGCGGGTGGACTCGGGAACGCCGGGGTCCTCCAACGCCACCTCGATCAGCGTCCGGTTGATCGTCAGCGGTGTGCGTAGCTCGTGGGAGGCGTTCGCCACGAACCGGCGCTGTCCGTCGAACGCCCGGTCCAGGCGCTCGAGCATCGCGTCGAAGGTATCGGCCAGATCCTTGATCTCATCCTGCGGACCGTCGAGGGCGATGCGTTCGTGCAGGCTGGTGTCGGCGACTCGCCGCGCGGTCGCGGTGATCCGCTGCAAAGGATGCAGGGCGCGTCCGGCCAGCAACCAGCCGAATCCGCCCGCGGCGATCCCCACCGCGCCGAGCGATACCAGCGACCAGACCAGCATGGCGCGCAACGTGTCCCGCCGATTCCGCTGGGCCTGCTCGGTCAGCGCTTCGAACAACTCCGCGGAAACCGGCGCCCGGTTCCGCTGGGCCCGTTCGAGCAGATACTCCCGCACCACTTGCTGCGCGCCGCCCCCGGGCCTTCGCTCCAGCGACTGGTTCAGGTAGAAGTACATCAACGCGATGAGTACCGCACCGGCCAGGAAGAACGCCGTCGCGTACAGCAGCGTGAGCCGCAGCCGGATCGTGTGCCCTCTCATCGGATCCGGTATCCCACGCCGGGTTCGGTCTCGATCACCCGCGGCTCGCCCAGCTTCCGCCGCACGTTCATGATCGTGTACCGCACGACGCCGGTGAACGGATCGATGTGTTCGTCCCACGCCTTTTCCAGCAGCTGCTCGGCCGAGACCACGCCGCCGTCCGCGCGCAGCAGCTCGGCCAGCACCGCGAACTCCTTGCGCGACAGCGTGACCGGTTCGCCGTTCCTGCTGACGGAGAACCGGTGCGGGTCGAGCCGGATGCCGGAGCGTTCCAGTACCGGGGGAGCGGCGCTGCGCGCCCGGCGCCCGAGCGCCTGGATACGGGCGACCAGCTCGGCGAACGCGAACGGCTTCGTCAGGTAGTCGTCCGCGCCCAGTCCCAGACCCGCCACTCGTTCGGCCACGGCGCTCGCGGCTGTGAGCATCAGGATCCGGGCCGAGCCGCCGGACTCGACGAGCGTGCCGCACACCGCGTCACCGGAGACGCCGGGTAGATCCCGATCGAGTACCACAACGTCGTAGTCGTTGACGCCGGTACGCTCCAGCGCCGCCGCGCCGTCGTACACCACGTCGACCGCCATGGCATGTCGGCGCAGCCCGTCGGCGATCGCGTCGGCCAGCAATGTCTCGTCCTCGACAACAAGCACCCGCACCCCGTCATCGTGCCCCCTGCCGCTGTTGGTTGGGCGTTAGTTCGGCTTGGGACCGCCGGCCTGGGTAGGCTCGCGACGACCCGGCGCACCCGACTCCGCAGGAGAGACAAGTCATGGCAGGCGACTGGAACACCCAGATCATCGAAGAATTCCGCGCCAACCAGGGCAAGGTCGGCGGCCCCTTCGAGGGCCGCGAGCTGCTGCTGCTCACCAGCATCGGCGCCAAATCCGGTCTTCCGCGCACCAATCCGCTCGCGTTCATCCGCGACGGCGACGACATCGTGGTCATCGCCTCCAAAGCGGGCGCTGCGACCAATCCGGACTGGTTTCACAATGTGCGCGTCAATCCGACGGTCACCCTCGAGATCGGCACCGAAACCCTCGAGGCGACGGCGACTCCGATCACCGAAGGGCCGGAGCGCGATCGCCTCTACGCCGCGATGGTCGAGGTGATGCCCGGCTTCGCCGAGTACCAGGAGAAGACCGATCGGGTGATTCCGGTCGTCAGGCTGACGCCGCGCTGAGCGGAGCCGGTGCGCGGTCGAACCCGTCGGCTCGGCTCAGCGCGCGGGTCCTCCCGCAGCGGCTGCCGAACAGGTGTCGGTGACATCGACGTCGTCCGAGGTGATGCGCGTATACGGATGATGGGGTGCCGGCTGCCGCACGGCCGACTGGTCGGCAGCGGACGGTCGGCATCGCGGGCACGGTTCGCTCAATCGCGGCGAGCCGTAGCGGCAGCGGCCCGAGCCGCCTGCGAACGTGCGGGTTCGAAGCGGCGTTGCGACAGCACCGCAGCAGCCGGAAGCGTATTCACCCCGCACCCACCGAGGACAGCAGCATGGGCAGTGCGTCGCGCATCTGGATCTTCCAGGCGTCCCAGTTGTGGCCTTGGGTGGGGACGTAGCGTTAGTCCACCTGCGCCCCGAGTTGTTGCAGACGGTCCACGAAGCGATAGTTCTGTTCGTAGGCGGCGGATTCCACGGGATCGGCCTTGCCGTAGGAGACGAACAGGGGGATGCCGGTGAGGTCGGCGGCCCGGCTGTAGGGGTTGTTGGCCAGCCAGATATCGCGGTTGACGGTGTAGTCGCCCCAGACCCGTTCCCAGTCGGCGCCGCAGCCACCGCCGGGCCTGTCCGGTTCGCCGGGGGCCCCGGAGTCGTGCAGCGGATCGACGTTGCCACTGAAGGATGCGGCCGAGGCGAACCAACCCCGATGCGCGGCGGCGAATTTCATGGCGCCGAGGCCGCCCATCGAGTTGCCCGCGATGGCGCGGGTCGTACCGGCGCGGTAGCCGGTCTCCAGCAAGGTGCGCACGTCGTCCAGCAGGTAGCTCTCCCATGCGGGCGGGCCGCCGTGATTGTCGTTGTACCAATTGGAATACGCGCTGCACCAGCTGGTTTCGGGCAATACGAAGATCGCTTGGCTGCCCGCGGTGAGCGCTTCGAGATCGCCTTTGTCGGTCCAGGACTTGTGGTCGTCGAACCCGCCGTGCAGCACCCACACGGTCGGCCAGGTCCGGGTGGCGTCCTTGGACCAGCCCGGCGGCAGCAGCAGGCGAACCACTTTCACCGACCAGTCCGGACCCTCCAGGCTGGGTGAGGAGACGCCGATGTCGAGAATCCGGTCGCTGACCCGGTTCTCCCAGCGCACCGTCGGCGCCGCGTACGCCGGAGGCGCGGACAGGAATGGCACGGTGAGGCCCGCGACGACGGTGGCGAGGGCGAGCGCTATCCGAATCAGACGACTCAACGGTCGAACCTTTCGCTCTGCGTGGGTTCTGCGGGGGCATCGAAACGTTCACTACCGCAACCGAATCTAGAGCACTCGCGCCTCTACGAATAGTGTTGTTCGTAAAAATTTCGGCGCAGGGTGCCGCGAATCCAGCGGAGCGCTGCGGCTCGCCGGCTCACGCCGCGCGGAGAGATCAGCCTGCCGTGATCCCGGTGATCAGCGTTTGATCGGTTCCGGTACGGGTGGTGATGAACTGGGTGAAGGTGTTCGGCTCTTCCTCCGGGAACTGCTGCGTCAACCGGACTTGCCACCGCGCCTGGCCGTCCGGGCCGTCCCCGGCCCGGGAGATCTCGACACAGTAGCGGGTGCCCGCGGGCACCTGGTTGATGCCGCGCTGGATCTGATCGGCGGGCGAGACCGCCGCGTCGGGGGCCACCACCGCGCGGGCCCGGTACCCGGACCGTTCGGCGTAGTAGGCGTACTCGAAGGCGAAGATCGCGTCGGGGCCGTTGCCGGTGCCGCCCGGATCGGTGCCGGAAACGACGTCGGCGGTGCGCTTCTGCTCACATCCCGGCGTGGCGATCGCCCACGGGGGCTTGACGCGCGAGGTGGATACCGAGGTGGTCGGCGCGGGCCCGGCCGCGCGCGGGGGCGACGTCGCCGCCGCTTTGCGCGAATTCGCGTCGGACCCATAGATCATGGCCAGGCCGATGGAGACGGTGGCGACCACGATACCGAGCACGATCAAGACCGTCAGTGAGCGGTTGCCGCGCTGTTGATCGGTGCGCCGAGGATGGCGCACCGGGGTGCCGGGATGGATACCGGAGCGATTGACGATTGCGGGCGTCGTGACGGGGCCGTCCTCGGACTCGACCGGCTCCGGCTCCGCGGGCGCGGTGCGCTGCTGCGCGGCCACCGGTTGCGGCACTCGCGCGGCCGGTGGCGCGGGCTCGAGCCATTGCTCCCACTCGCCGAGGCGCGGACGGACACTCTGCCGCTCCGGCGGGCGCGGCGGTTCCGCGGCCTCGTACTCCGGCTCCCGGCGACGAATCTGCTTGCGGCGGCCGGGTGACCGCCGTCGCTTCGACGGCTTGCTCGGAGGAATGCGCAGCATCGGCAGACCCGTGTCGAACGGATTGGCCTGGCCCGCGTCCTGACTGGGATGTTCCCGGTCAGGGGGTGTCATCGTCGAATTCGCCCAGCACCGGTACGACCGCTGTCACAGCGGACGGGATGGTCACGCCGAGCTGCCCGTCGCGCGGCTTGTGCTCGTGATCCTCGCCGCCCGGCGGCGGAGCAGGCGGCAGCACCATGCCGCCGGTCGGGCCGGGATGAACGGGGCGGTCCGGGCTGCCCGCAGGCGTCGGCGGCGTGGCGTCGCCGGGCGGTGCGACCGCGGGCGACGGCTTGCTTTCCGGCTTCGGCACGTCCGCCCGTGCGGCGGGCCCGGCGTTGCCGGGCGGGATCACCGAACCGGGACCGGTGGACGACGGCTTGTGCTCCTGCGACCCGCCGAAGTCGAACAGCTTCGAGGAATTCTTCGAGTCGTCGCCATTCGTGCCGGAGTTACCGGAGTTGGTGGTCGAGCCCGGGTTGATCAGTTCCGGGATCGCCTTGTCCGCGGCGGCCGCGACGGTGTCGATGCCGTGTATGCCGACTTCGGCGATCTTGTCGATGATGTGCGTGCCGATGTCGACGCCCGCGTTGATGGCCGTGGTGCCGAGGTCCACCCCTGCGGAGATCAGCTGCTGCTGCAATTGGAGCTGCGCGGCCATGGCCGGATCCATGGGCGTGGTGGTGGCGGGTGTCGTGGTGCCCGTGGTTGTGGTGCCGGGTACGACCTGCCCGGAATTGCCGGGGGAGACGGCCTGTCCCTGTCCGTGGGAGACGCCGGACGGTGCGGTGACCGTGAGCGGTCCCATTTCGTCGAGTCTCCTGGTGTGGTCGTTCATCTCGGTGCGCGCGGCCGTCACGGTGGTGAGCGCGTCGCGCAGCGCCTGGGTGGCGCGCGCGATGACCGCGTCGGTCTCCGGCGCGGAGGTCGCGTTGTCCAGGATCTCCCGTGCGTCGCGCCGGAAGTCGGCGATGATCTGGTCGACCTGCCGCGCCGCCCGCCCCGAGGTGGCGTGCGCGTCGGCGAGGACCGACAGGTAGGCGGGCCCCCGATCGGAAATGTCCCCGATCTGGGTCTGCGTCGTGCGCATCGCGGGCACCGCGCTGTCGGCGGCGCGGGAGGTCCAGGTGGACTCCAGCGCGTGCAGGCCTTCGCGGTGCGGGCCCTCGGTGTCCGCCACCTGGGTGGAGGCGGCCGAGAGCGCCCCGGTCGCGGCCGCGCTCGGCACGCCGACACCGGTGCCGAGTGAGGAGCGCAGCGTCAGCAGCGGGCGGACCAGCGCCGCCACGATCGGCGGGTCGGCCCCCGGTTCGGTGCTCGACGGCCGGGCGGTCTCGGCGGCGGGCTGGGTGGTGTGCGTCCGTTTCCGCAGTCCCATCAGGCTTCTCATGCCAGTGCCTCCCCCGAACGGGTGATCGCGCCCGCCGTCTCGGCGTCGACATCCTGCGCGTTCTCGCTGTAACCGCGCAGGACCCGGCCGTAGGCGCCGACCAGTTGCCCGGCGGTCGACAACGCTTCCGCGTGTTCGGATACGGCCGCCGAGAAGCGCGCCGCGAATTCCGCGCCCACGAGGCCGAGATCGGCGGCCAGCCGGTCGGGATCCACCGCGCCGGAGGCGACCGTGGCCGCCGACGCCAATTGTTTCGACACCGCGTCCGCAATCGCGGTGTAGGCGGCCATCGCCGCCGGGTCGAGCTTGAGCGTGTCCACTGTTCCCCTCCCGGATCCCAGTCTGTCGCTACCGCGCCATGATTCACCGCCAAGGGTACTGTGCCGGAGCGCTGTCATGCGCCCGATCCTCGGTGGTCGTTTCGCATAGATGCCACCCTTCCGCGTGTCCGGCGCGCGGCGCGGCGCGAGCGCGATCCCGTCACGTCCGCGGGCATGGTCCCGCGCGTCGGCCGACGCCCCTGTTCACGCCCCCTCGTCCCACCGGCCGCATCGGCGTACACCCGGGCAAACGCGCGCGTGTCGAGATTGTTATTCGGAACAACAAATTAGCTGTTGTGCGCTCCGTCACAGTCCAATATGTTGCTGTGAACAACATTCGTTCCACTCCGACCGGCCGGGACCTCGTCCCGGCCGGTGATGAAAGGCCCACTCATGCGCAAGGGCATGTTCAGCGCTGCCGCGTTGTCGTTCGCGCTCCTGGCCGTCACGCTCACCGCGTGCGGCGACGATTCCGCGGACTCCGGCGGCAAAACGCAGATCGGCGTGATCCTCCCGGACAGCAAGACCTCCGCCCGTTGGGAGACGGCGGACCGCAAGTACTTACAGCAGGCGTTCGAGGCCGCGGGGGTTCAGGCCGATATCCAGAATGCCCAGGGCGACAAGAACGCCTTCCAGACCATCGCCGACCAGATGATCACCAACGGCGCCACCGTCCTGGTGATGACCAACCTGGACAGCGGCACCGGCAAAGCGGTGATCCAGAAGGCCAAGTCGCAGGGCGTCACCGTGATCGACTACGACCGGCTCACTCTCGGCGGCGGCGCCCAGTACTACGTCTCCTTCGACAACGTGAAGGTCGGCAGCCTGCTCGGCGAGGGCGTCGCCCAATGCCTGACCGATCGCAACGCGGTGCGCCCGGTGGTCGCGTATCTCGACGGCGGACCGACCGACAACAACGCCACGCTGCTGAAGACCGGCTACGACGGAGTGCTGAGGGCCCGGTTCGACGCGGGCCAGTACGTCAAGGGGCCCGATCAGGCCGTCCCGGAGTGGGACAACACGAAGGCGGGCACCATCTTCGAACAGATGCTCACCGGCCGGCCGGACATCGGGGGCGTCGTCGCGGCGAACGACGGTTTGGCCAACGCCGCGATCGCGGTGCTGAAGAAACAGAAGCTGAACGGGCAGGTGCCGGTCAGCGGGCAGGACGCCACGGTCCAGGGCCTGCAGAACGTTCTGGCGGGCGACCAGTGCATGACCGTCTACAAGGCGATCCAGAAGGAGGCCGAGGCGACCGCGAAACTCGCGGTGGCCCTGGTGAAGGGCGAGCAGGGCAGCACCAACGGCGCGGTGCGCGACCCGGAGTCGAACGCCGACGTGCCGTCGGTGCTGCTGGAGCCGAAGCCGATCTATCCGCACAACGTCAAGGACGTGGTGGCCGACGGCTACGTCACCAAAGCCGAGCTGTGCACCGGCGAGTTCGCGAAACTCTGCGCGGACAACGGGATCTGATATCGCAACGCCCCTTCCGCGGTTCGATGAGGGGATCGCGGAAGGGGCTCCATCCTTCGGAGGAGCCACCCATGCCCGAACTGCCGGTCATCGAATTACGCGGAGTAGAGAAAAGCTTCGGTCCCGTCCACGTCCTGCACGAAGTCGCCTTCAGCGCCTATCCCGGTGAGGTGACCGCTCTCGTCGGCGACAACGGCGCGGGCAAGTCCACGCTGGTCAAATGCATCGGCGGCACCCACCCGATCGACGCGGGCGAATTCCTCTTCGAGGGCGCGCCGGTGCAGGTGCACAGCCCGCGCGACGCTGCCGCGCTCGGCATCGAGATCGTCTACCAGGATCTCGCGCTCTGCGACAACCTGGACATCGTCCAGAACATGTTTCTCGGCCGGGAACGCAGCCGCGGTCTCGTGCTCGACGAATACGCGATGGAGGAACTCGCCGGGAAGACGCTGGCGAGCCTGTCGGTGCGCACCGTCAAATCGGTCCGGCAGCAGGTCGCCAGCCTGTCCGGCGGACAGCGCCAGACGGTGGCGATCGCGAAAGCCGTGCTGTGGAACAGCAAGGTGGTGATCCTCGACGAGCCGACGGCCGCGCTGGGCGTCGCGCAGACCCAGCAGGTGCTCGAGCTGGTGCGCAGGCTCGCCGACCAGGGTCTGGCGGTGGTGCTGATCTCACACAACATGAACGACGTCTTCGCGGTGTCCGACCGGATCGCCGCGCTCTACCTCGGCCGGATGGCCGCCCAGGTACGGACCTCCGACGTGACGCACGCGCAGGTCGTCGAATTGATCACGGCAGGACGCAGCGGAGCGCTCGGCCTCGAGGCGAGCGGAGCGACCCGATGACCGCGGTGACCACCGAGCGGCGACCGGCGGCGGCGCCGGTGACCGACCTGATGAGCGGCTACGTCGGCCGGGTGCGCGGCGGCGACATGGGGGCGTTGCCCTCGGTGATCGCGCTCGTCGTGCTCTCGGCCGTCTTCTGGGCGGCGCGCCCGGTCTTCATGTCCGAGGCCAACTTCGCCAATCTGTTCACCCAGGGCGCGGCGATCGCGGTGATCGCGATGGGGCTGATCTTCGTGCTGCTGCTCGGCGAGATCGACCTGTCGGCCGGGTTCACCAGCGGGGTCTGCGCCGCCGTGCTCGCCGTGCTGCTCACCGACAAAGGGTGGCCGTGGTATTCGGCGGTGCTGGTCTCGCTGCTCACCGGCGTGGTGATCGGGCTCGTGATCGGCACGGTCGTGGTGAAGATCGGGATCCCGTCGTTCGTGGTGACGCTGGCCGCGTTCCTCGCGTTGCAGGGCGTGGCGCTGAAGATCATGGACAACGGCCGCAATATCTCCATCCGCGACGAGACGATCGTCGCGATCGCGAACAAGAACGTGCCGCCGGCGATCGGCTGGGCGTTGTACGCGGTGCTGGTCGCCGGATTCGCACTCGTGCAGTACCGGAAGTTGCGGGCGCGCACGAAACTCGGGCTCACCGGCACGACGGCGCGGGCGGTCGTGGTGCGCGTCGTGCTACTGGCGATCGTGGCGGGCGCGGCAGTGCTGGTGCTCAACGGCGAGCGCAGCCGCAACCCCGCGTTGCACTCGCTGGCGGGGATGCCCATCGTCGTGCCGCTGATCGTGGCGCTGTTGCTGCTGTGGACGTTCGTGCTGGACCGCACCGCGTTCGGCAGGCACATCTACGCCGTCGGCGGCAATGCCGAGGCAGCCCGGCGCGCGGGCATCGCGGTGGATCGCGTGAAGATCACCGCGTTCGTGCTGTGTTCGACCATGGCGGCGGTCGGCGGACTCATCGCGGCGTCGCGCGCGAACTCCGTCGATCCGAACACCGGCGGCAGCGACGTGCTGCTCACGGCGGTCGGCGCGGCAGTGATCGGCGGCACCAGCCTGTTCGGCGGCCGCGGACGGATGCTGGACGCCGTGCTCGGCGCCGCGGTGGTCGCGGTGATCAACAACGGGATGGGGCTGATGGGCTACAGCGCGGGCACGAAATTCGTTGTGACAGGATTCGTGCTGCTCTTGGCGGCCGGAGTGGACGCCCTGTCCCGAAGGCGCGCGCTCCTACAGCGATGAACCCCCCAGCCCCGTGACGAAAGCCCGGTGAATGCGAGCAGCACCTTCGCCCGAGGAGATCCGCACGCGCAATCTCGCCGCGTTGCTGCGGCATGTGCACCGTGACGGCGCGGTGTCGCGCGCCGCGCTCGCCGAGCGGATGGGGTTGAACCGCAGCACGATTCTCGCGCTCACCACCGATCTGGCGGCGGCGGGTCTGGTGAGCGAGGAATTGCCCGGGCAGACCGGACGGGCGGGCAGGCCGTCGCTGGTGGTGCGGCCGCGAGCCGACCGGGTCTACGTCGTCGCGCTCGACGTGGGCGCCGACCGGCTCGCCGCCGCGCGGGTCGGGCTGGGCGGTTCGGTGCTCGAGCGCACCGAGACCGCCCGTCCTGGCGGCGCGTTCGACCCGGACGACGTGATCGCCGCGCTGGCGGCGATGGCCAGGGCGATGATCGCCACGGCCGCGCCGGACGCTCGGTGCGTGGGCGTCGGGGTCGCGTTCTGCGGCATGGTCCGCGAGGAGGACGGCGTGGTGCGGTACGGGCCGAATCTCGGCTGGGTGGACGTCGCCTTAGGCGCCGAGCTGACCAGGGAACTCGATCTCGGCCTGCGCGTCGCGGTCGGCAACAACGCCAACCTCGGCGCGCTGGCCGAACGCGAACGCGGTGTCGGCGTCGGCCTGGCGAACTCGATCTACCTGCACGGCGACGTCGGCATCGGCGGCGGCATCATCGTCAACGGTGAATTGCTCGGCGGGGACGGCGGTTACGGCGGGGAAGTCGGCCACATGATCGTGAATCCGGGTGGGCGGCCCTGCGCCTGCGGCTCCCGGGGCTGTCTGGAGGCCGAAGCGGGCGAACTCGGGTTGATCGCGGCGGCGGGACGCAGCGATCCTCCCGGGCAAGCGGCGGTGGACGCGATCGTCGAGGCCGCCGCCCGCGGCGACACGACGGCGCGGGACGCGCTGCGCCAGGTCGGCGAATGGCTCGGATACGGAGTCGCCAATCTGGTGAACGTCTTCAATCCGTCCGTGGTGGTATTCGGCGGCGTGCTGCGGGAGATCTACCTGGCCTCGGCGGCGCAGGTACGCAGCCGGTTGGCGGTCAACGGCCTGCAAGCCGTCCGCGAACGGGTCCGGTTGCGCACCAGCGCGCTCGGCGGCGACGCGACCCTGATCGGCGCCGCGGAACTGGCCTTCACCGACGTGCTCACCGATCCGCTGCAGACGCCGGCCCGACCGTCCGCCGCGCGCGCCTGACGAATCCGGCCGGATTCACGCGGCGCCTGCCGCGCCGAACTCCGACAGGTGGCCGGCGAGCAGACGTACGCGCACCCGCTGTTCCTCGGTGGTCTCCTCCGGGTGGTGGATCTCGATGCTCAGGCGGTCGTCGAATGTGCTGATGATGATGGTGCCGCTCGGCTGCTGGAGCCGGTGCCCGGTCTTGTCCGGCTTGCCGAGCATGATCGAGCGGAAGTCGGTGATCCGCAGCTCGTCCGGCACCCGAGGTCTGCCCACGCGTCCCCAGTTGGTGGCCAGCACGATTCCCGGCGCGCGCGGCGGAGGGCCCGCGGTGATCTCGGGGATGTGAAGCGGGGTCCGCTGCACCGTGCCCGAGTCGAGTCCGGCGCGCAGCGTGTCGCTGATGTCGCGGGCCAGATCGACGAGCGTCGCGCCGGTCCGCCGCGCCGGGACGAAGTTCGCGAAGCCGAGCACGTTGGTGCCTTCGGTCATCCCGATCGGTGGCCTCACCCGGCTGCGCAGGTCGACCGAGTAGGTGTAGGACAGGTCGGTCAGCGGCAGCCCGCGCAACTCGGCCTCGGTGAGCAGGATCGCGGCGGAGGCGAGGCCGTTGATCGTGGTGTGCTCTCGGTGCCCGAGCTCGACCAGCGCCGCGGTCTGCTTCCGGGTCAGCCTGCAGCGTGCGGTGCGGGGGACGAGGTATCCGGGATCCTCCGGGCCCGTGCGACTCCGGGCGATCTCCATGGGGCGGTGCGACATGGGCGCGGCGTCGATCTTCCGCATGCCGCGCTCGTGCAGCAGGTCTTCCACCGATCGTGGGAAGCCGTGCTGCGGCAGGTCGGCCTGCCCGCGCCGCACGAGGTCGGTGTAGCAGGACCACAGCTCGGCGAACACGGCCAGCGAATGATAGGCATCCGCGACGCTGTGGTGGGTCACCAAGGTGACCCCCGCGCCGGCGCTGTCGCGGACGACGCCCAGCGCGGCAACCGCAGTGCGCTGGTCCAGCCGGGCGCCGGTGAGCAACCGCTCGGGATCGCCCTCGGCGACCGTCAGCTCCGGTGCGGCTGCCGGTGATTCGAGCAGAAGGTGCCCGCCGCGCCCGTCCGGCTCCAGGTGGGCGCCGAGGATCGGGCGGGAGCGAACCACGGCTTCGAACGCCGACGACAGCGCGGCGAGATCCAACCGCCCCGCGACCCGAAGCGAATAGCCGACGAGCACTTCGCTGTTGGCGAAGATCGCCTCGCTCGGCGCCAGCGGGCGGATGACGGTTGCTGCGGTCATGTCGCTTCCTTCACCTGAGCCTGTCCCGAGGCTAGTCCGAAGCCCGGACGCGCCAGGCTTTTTCGGCAGCATCATCTGTTCGCTGTATCGGCGGATCCACGGCCGTTGTTTCGTCTCGTTGCCGTAACGACACTTGGTCCGAGACCCACCCTCCGGCCCGGAGCCCAGGGTTAGCCACGACAGCTTCTAGAGTGATACTCTAGAGTCTTGCTCTAGAGGAGGACGCCATGACCGAACTCGTCACCTACCGGCTCGACGGCGGGGTCGCCACGATCACGCTCGACGACGGCAAAGCGAATGTCATGTCCGAGAACATGATCGCCGCCATCGCCGCCGCCCTGGACCGGGCCGAGGCCGACCGGGCGGTCGTCCTGTTGACCGGGCGTCCCCGGATGTTCTCGGCCGGCTACGACCTGGCGACGTTCTCCCGTTCCGCCGACGACATCCGCCGCACCCTGCGAGCCGGCGGCGACCTGGTCCATCGGCTGCTCGGGTTCCCGTACCCCGTCGTTGCGGCATGTCCGGGGCACGCGATCGCCCAGGGAGCGTTCACGCTGCTGGCCGCGGACGTGCGGTTCGGTGTCACGGGGGATTTCAAACTCGGCCTCAACGAGGTCGCCATCGGGCTGACCATCCCGCACTACGGCGTGGAAGCGGCGCGGCACCGGCTCACCGCGCCCGGATTCGACCGGGCCGCGAACACCGGAATCCTGGTCGGGCCCGAGGAAGCCAGGGAATTGGGCTTTCTCGACGTGCTCGCCGCCGACGCGGACGATCTGCGTACGCGCGCGACGGCCGAAGCGCACCGATTGACCGGAATCGACTTCGCGGCGCACGCCGGGACGAAAATCCGGGTGCGTGCGCAGGCGCTCGCCGCGATCCGTTCCGGCATCGACGCCGAGTTCGGCGCGTAGCGGGTAATGCGCACTCGGGAGCGGATCCTGGCCGAGGCGACCGAACAGCTGCTGGCCAAGGGGTATCCGTCGTTCACGATGGCCGGCGTGCGCGATCGGCTCGGCTTGTCCAGCGGCAGCATGTTCCACGCGTTCGGGTCGAAAGCCGAATTGGCCGCCGCGGTCTACGTCACCGGGATGCTCGACTATCAGCGGACCGTGCTGGACCACCTCGACGCGCCGGATGTCGGTCCCGAGCAGGCGATCCGCGCGATGCTCGCGGCCCATCTCGGCTGGGTGCAGGATCATCGCGACCTCGCCCGCTTCCTGTTCGCCACCCTTCCGGACGAGGTGGCGCGCGCCGCCGAGCCCGAACTGGCACAGCACAATCGGGCCTTCTTCGGCGCGCTGCGGCGCAGGTACCGAGAGCTGCTCGTCACCGCGGACGTGGGCGGAGACGGCTATCCGGTGGCCCACGCGATCTGCGTCGGACCGGCGCAGGAGTATTGCAGGCAGTGGGTGCGCGGACGCGTCTCGTCGCCGCCGCGCTCGCTGATCGCGACCTTCCAGGATGCCGCCGTCGCCGCTCTCGCCACGCTGAGGCGTTAGCCACTCGACGACCGCGGCCGATCGCTGCTCACCACGAGACTGGGACGTGAACGAACAGCCGAGTAGCGCAGCCGACCGGACGCGGGTCCGCGCCGAGCGTGGCGCGGTGACTTCCCGCCGGTGCACGACCCGGTCGGCGCACCGTCGACTGCTGTTCACCGCCATGCGGCCCGGGTCGCACGACACCGAGGGTCGTCGGCTCTCGCCCGCGGATCTCCGTGCCGGTTGCGGATCGGCCACGGGTGATCGACAGTGGTTGTCGAGTTTCGGTGCGGCGACGGGAGGCCACCATGGACCGTGCGGACGTGGTAGTCGTCGGAGCGGGATACGCCGGGCTGTGCGCGGCGCGGACGTTGCGAGCTGCCGGTCGGGATGTCGTCGTCCTGGAGGCGAGTGATCGTGCCGGCGGTCGCACGCTGACCGCGCGGGTCGGGGACGGATGGGCCGTCGATCTGGGCGGACAGTGGATCTCGGGCGCGCAGACGCGATTCGCCGCGCTGGCCGAGGAATACGGCGCCGTGACCTACGCGCCGCCCGAAGGGGTCGACCTGCTGGTCGAGGGAGTGGTCCGGCGGCCGTTCGCAGGCGCCCGCCCGCCGCTTCCGACGTTCGTCCTGCTCGTGCTCGCCCAGGCCATGTGGCGGATGGAACGGATGGCTGCCCGGATCGACCTCGCCCGCCCGTGGACCACACCTGGCGCGGACCGGCTGGACGCGATGACCGCGGCGACCTGGTTGCGCCGGAACGTGCCGGAGCGGCGCGCGCGGAACCTGGCGGAGGTCATGATCGGCGAGGAGCTGTGCGTCGACGTGGGCAGCATCTCGATGCTCGGTCTGCTCACCACGATTCGCTCGGCGGGCGGCGTCGAGGCAGGGATCACCGCCGAGACGGTGACCCGCTTGTTCATCGACGGCGCCGACGGGCCCGCGCTGGCCATCGCCGCCGAACTGGGCGACGCGGTGCGTCTCGGCGCGGCGGTCACGAGTATCCGTCAGGGCGTGGACGGTGTGCGGGTGAGCGCCGACTCCGGTGACGTGGCCGCCGGGCACGTGATCGTGGCGGTGCCGCCCACCCTGGCCGGACGCATCGCCTACGACCCACCGCTGCCCGCCGCGCGGGACCAACTGACCCAGCGCATGCCGATGGGCTCGGTCCTGAAATCGTTCGCGGTCTACGAGCGGCCGTTCTGGCGCGACGACTCGTTCACCGGCCAGTCGCTGAACCTCCACGATCCGGTGCCGGTCACCTTCGACGCGACACGCCCCGGCGGTCCGGGCGTGCTCGGCGCGCTGGTGCCGGGCCGGGCCGCGCAACGGCTGGCCGCCCTTCCCCCGAGCGAGCGACGCGCCATGATCATCGGTTCGCTCGTGCGCGCCTTCGGGCACGTCGCTCGCGAGCCGATCGAGTGGCACGAAAAGGTCTGGGCCGACGATCCATACGCCCGCGGCGGCTACAACTCCTTCTTCCCGCCGGGCGTCCTGACCACCCTCGGCTCGGCGTTGCGCCACCCGGTCGGTGCGATCCACTGGGCCGGAAGCGAAACCGCCACGGAGTGGTCGGGCTACATCGAGGGGGCGATCCGCTCGGGCGAGCGCGCGGCAGCCGAAGTGCTCGCGGCCGATCGTGCCGTGGCGACAGCATGATTGCCGCAAGGTTGCCGGAAGGCTGGCTCCGGCCTGGGAGAGGGATCACAATGGAGAGGTGTTCCAGCGGATCGTGGTGGGTTACGACGACTCGCCCGGCGCCAGGGCCGCCTTGACCATGGCGCTCGACTTGGCGACGGTGCACCACGCCGCGCTCACGGTCGTCGCGGTCGAAGAGTATCTGCCGCACTACGGTCCGGTGGTCGGTGAGATCGAGGACGAACGCTCCATCGGGGAACAGACCTGCCGCCGATGGCTCGCCACCGCCGCCGAGACGGCCGAACAGCGCGGCATCGCGGTGCGGGCCGAACTCCGCGCGGGTCAGGCGGCGCGGGAACTGGCCACGGCCGCCGCCGATCACGATGCCGACCTGCTGGTGCTGGGACGCAGCGGGCACTCGGGCATCTGGGGGCGTTTCATGGGCAGCACCGCGGAGAAGGCCGCACGGCACGTCGGGTGTTCGGTTCTCGTCGCACACGACGGCGTCGAGAAGGCCGGGCACCGGTGAGTGCGGCGTCGTTGCCCGCGGTGGCGCCGCCGCGGAGGCTTCGGGTAAGAGTTCTGCGTGACCGATGAACTGACCGAGGAACCGGCAGGCATCGCCGAGCGCGCGCGGGGTCCCGCTCGACGGCGGGATTTCTGGCGTACCCACGGCTCGGCTTCGGTGGTCGTCGCCCTCGGCGGGGCGCTCGGGGCGCTCGCGCGCTACGGTCTCGCCCAGGGGTTGCCCGGCCGCCCCGGGCACTTCCCGCTGGCCACCTTCGTCACCAATGTCGCTGGCTGCTTCGTGATCGGCGTGCTGATGGTCGCGGTGACCGAGATCTGGACTGTCCACCGGTTGCTGCGTCCCTTCCTCGGGGTAGGCGTGCTGGGCGGGTTCACGACCTTCTCGACCTACGCCAACGAGGTTCGTGGTCTGCTGCGGCCGGGCACGATCGTCGTCGCGGCCGGATATCTGGCGGGCACCCTGCTCTGCGCCCTGCTGGCCACCCTCACCGCCATGTGGCTCACCAGGGCCGGATACGAGCGGCTGCGGCACGGGTGCAGGAGAGTGCCATGACCGTGCTGCTGGTTCTCGTGGGGGGCGCGATCGGCGCGCCGTTGCGATATCTCATCGACCGCGCGGTGCAGGATCGCCGCGACAGCCTGTTCCCCTGGGGCACGTTCTCGGTCAATCTGATCGGCTGTCTCGTGCTCGGCGCGCTCAGTGGGGCCGGGACGGCGCTGGCCTCGCCGCTGTTCGTCCTGCTCGGCACCGGATTCTGCGGAGCGCTGACCACCTACAGCACCTTCGCTTACGAAACCGTGCGGCTGGCGGAGCGCGGCGCCTATTTCTTCGCGGCGATGAACGTGGTGGTCAGCGTCTCCGCAGGTCTGATCGCTACGGTGTCGACCTATGCGGCAGTACACGCCCTGTTCGGCTGATCCGCGCCGACGAGCGCGTATGCGACGTGATCCAGCTCACTCCGCTGCGCTGTCGCACGCCGGTAGGGGTCGGCTAAGCTGACGAGACAGATGCAGATATGCGCATACATTCGGTGCTGGAAGGGGTCTGGGTCGATGGGACACGAACATGGTCACGCGCACGGGCACGGGCTGTCGGGTGCGGCCGATCGCAGGTGGCTGACCATCGCGCTGGCTCTCATCGTCGGTTTCATGTCGGTCGAGGTCGTGATCGGCGTGCTGGCCAACTCGCTGGCCCTGCTGTCGGACGCGGCGCACATGCTCACCGACGCCGCCTCCATTGTCCTCGCGCTCATTGCTATCCGGCTCGCCGCCCGCCCGGCGAACGGCAAGTACACCTACGGATACAAGCGCGCCGAGATCCTCTCGGCGCAGGCCAACGGAGTCACGTTGCTCGTGCTGGCGGGCTGGCTCACCTACGAGGCGGTGCGCCGTCTGCTGGAGCCGCCCGAGGTGACCGGCGGCCTCGTGTTGGCGACCGCGCTGGCCGGTGTGGTGGTCAACATCGCGGCCGCCTGGGCGATCAGCAAGGCCAACCGCTCCAGTCTCAACGTGGAGGGCGCCTTCCAGCATGTGCTCAACGACCTCTACGGATTCATCGCCACCGCCGTGGCCGGCCTGGTCGTGCTGACCACCGGCTTCGCCAGGGCGGACGCGATCGCCACGCTGATCGTCGTCGCGCTGATGGTCAAGGCGGGGCTCGGGCTGGTGCGTGAATCCGGCCGGATCTTCCTGGAGGCGGCGCCCGCGGGCGTCGATCCGGACGCGCTCGGGCGCGGGCTGGTGGACATCGAGGGCGTCGACGAGGTGCACGACCTGCACGTCTGGCAGATCACCTCCGGCGACATCGCCCTGTCGGCGCATGTGCTGGTCCGCGCGGGCGCGGACTGCCACGGACTGCGTCAGCGGATCGAGCATCTGCTCGACCACGACTACGGCATCACCCACACCACGTTGCAGGTCGATCACACCCACGCCGTCGCCTCCTCGGCGGACGCCCAGGCGCAGCGCCTGCTGCCGGTGCTGGAGGACCACTGCGACGACGCCCACGGCCCGGTGCACCGCGACCGCCCGTCGTCCGCGACGAACGTCGCGCCCTGACCTATCGGGCACCACGCGCATGGACGATGGCGGGCGGGATGTCCCGCAGCACCGGAAGGCGGTCGAACAGCGGAAGACTCACCGCGAGCGGACCGCGGGAAGGGCTGAACGACGTCGTCGTCACCTCCGCCACCCGCGGGCTCCATTCGCGCAGCAGTCGCGCCGCGTCGCTACGTTTGACGCCCCACGGCATCGGCGGCGTCGTGTAGTGCGGTGTTTTGGCGTAGCCGTTCATGGTCTTGCGCGAGAACCAGGGCGGAATGGTGTCGAACATCAGCTCCACGGCAGGCAGCCGGTCGAAGATCGTGGTGCACAGCCGGCGCACCTCGTCGGCTTCGAAGTACATGAAAAGGCCCTGCGCCGTGACGAAGACACCGCGTTCGGCGTCGACCTCGTCCAACCAGGCCGTGTCGAGCGCGCTGATCGGCAGATGACGGCAGCGCTCGCTCGGCGGCAGGAATCGTTCGCGCAATGCGATGCCCTCGGGCACGTCCACGCACAGCCAATGCACCTGTCCGTCGTCGCATCGTTGGAATTGAGTCTCCAACCCCGCGGCGAGTTCGACGACGGTGCCGCCGGGGTGCGCCGCGAGCCAGGGCCGCAGCACCTGATCGAAACGCAGCGACCGCACCGCGTGCGTGCCGTCGGGCGCACCGAATGCCCGCTCGTAGTCATAATCGAGCGCGTCGAATATCTGGACGCAGTCCGGGTCGCGCAGGATGCCGTCCGCCCGTTTCGCTTCCGCCGCCCGGTTGTACAGCGTCCACAGCATGGTCTCCGGGACTCCGGTCAATTCGACACTCGTGCCCATGATTTCGTCCCCCTCTGGCCCGCGGCCGTCCGCCCCGAATGAGCGAACTCAGCCTAGCCTGATAAAGGCCGGAATGGTCAGTGATCCAGGCGGGGGAACGGCCGCTCGGCCTCCACCAGATAGGCCAGCTCCAGCAGTGTGCGTTCGTTGCCGCGGGTGGCGGCGAACTGCACCCCGACGGGCAACCCCGCGTCGGTCAGGCCCGCGGGAACGGTGATGGCCGGCGTCCCGGTGATGTTGTTGATCGGAGTGAAGCAGACGTAGGCGCGCAACCGGTCGATGAGTTCGTCGAACGGCACGGTCGGGCTGAGGTAGCCGAGCTCCGGCGTGGTGTGGCCGAGCGTGGGAAGCAGCACCGCGTCGTAGGGTCCGAGTGCCTGTTCGTAGGTGGCCGCCGCCGCGCGTAGTCGGTGGAGCGTGAGCGGAGCGTGCAAGGCCCGGCGGAGGAAGAGGGCACGGAGGCCGACGGTGAGGTCGTCCACGCGGCGTGCGTCGAATCGGCGGTCGAGGAACCGTCCCGTCATGGTGATGGCGGCCGCGAGCAGGCCCCAGTAGTGGAGGAAGGCGCGTTCGATCGTGGCGTCGAACGGCAGCGGAACCGGCTCGACCGAATGGCCGCCCGCCTCGAGGACACGCGCCACACTTTCGACCGCCTCCCGGGTCGGACCGGCGGCCAGCGGCCCGGCGAGGTTGTCGAGCACTACCGCTATCCGCATGCGCCGGGTCGCAGGGCCGTCGACGTGGCCGATCGGTGGCAGCGCCGGATTGCGCCAGTATCGTTCGGCCGCCGCGGTGTACACCGCCGTATCGCGCACCGTCCTGGTCAGCACCCCTTCACTGACGATGTCGACCGGCAACGTGCGCGCCAGCCCGGACACCACATGCCGTCCCCGCGTCGGCTTCAAGCCGACCAGTCCGGCGCACGCCGCGGGAATCCGGATCGATCCGCCGCCGTCGTTGCCGTGCGCGATCGGGACGACACCCGCCGCCACCAGCGCGGCGGCCCCGCCCGACGAGCCGCCCACCGAATAGCCGGTGTGCCACGGGTTGCGGGTGGGCGCGAGGTGCGGCGTTTCACTGCTGGCGTTGAAGCCGAATTCGGGCATGGCGCTCTTGCCGAGAACGGTCAGGCCGGTGCTGAGGAACTGGCGGGTGTAGCCGCTGTGCGCACCGGCGGGGCGCGCGCGGAACGCGGCGGTGCCCTGATTCGTCGGCATCCCGGCCACGTCGGTGTTGTCCTTCACGAAACTGGGCACGCCATACAAGGCGCCGGTCCGCTCGGCGGGCAGCAGCGGTTCGGCATAGCTCGGGTAGGCCACGGCCGCCAAGTCTTCGACCTGCCCGGCGCGCGCCGCCGCGGCGGCGGCGAGTTCACCTGGCGAGAGCTCGCCGTCGCGCACCAGCGCGGACAGGGCGACGGCGTCGTAGTCACCGAGCGCGTCGTCACCGAAGGCGTGGACGCGCGTGGGTAGTGGAATATGAGCGTCGGCGGTCATCCCCCGAATCTAATGTGTGCTACAGGCAGCTCTCCAGAGCAGAAAGGACAGCAGGTGGCGGCGACATATCCGGATCCGGTGCCGCCGCAGGGCCGGGTCGGCTCGCTGTTGTTCGCCCTGCCGCCCGCGGGCAGGCGGTGGAGTGTGGCGGTGCGTGCCGCGCTGGCGTTCGCCGTCCCCGCCGCGATCGTCACCGGTCTCGGGCATCCGGACGCGGCCCTGTTCGTCATGTTCGGGGCCTTCGCGGTGCTCTACGGCGAAGGGCGGCCGTTTCGGGTGCGCGGCCGGGTCGTGCTGACGGCCGGATCGGCGCTGCTCGCCGCCTGTGGCACAGGCGCGCTGATCGGCGGAGTGCTGGACGCGGGGCTCGGTTCGTCGCTGCTCATGGTGCTCGTGGTGTCGGCGATAGCGGTCGTGGCCGTGTTCGTCATCGACGCCCTGCGGCTCGGTCCGCCGGGGGCGCTGTTCTTCGCGCTGGTCTGCGCCGGAGCGATGAAAGCCGCCGAGGCCGGGGCGGCTGTGGAGACGCTGTTGCTCTGCACGGCCTGCGGTGTGGTCGCGTCGATCGTCGTCTCGATGGCCGGGGTGCTGCGTGATCGCCGCAAGCCCGAACGGATCGCGGTCGACGCGGCGGTCCGCGCGGTCGACGCCTACATCGAGGCCCGGGAGGCGGGGGCGCCCGCCATCGACCTGCGCCACCGGGCGGGCGCGGCGATGGCGGACGCGTGGGCGGCGGTCTACGACGCGGGCCTGCCCTCGGACCCTGGGGAAGCCGAACTGCTGGCCACCCTGCAGGGCGCGCGGCGCGGCCTCGCCGGGCACGTTCCCGACGACGACACCGACGATCTGCTGGTCGATCCTTTGGTCTCGTTCGCCCGGCCGGGCGTCGGCTTCCGGCTGCGGCTCCCTGTCGTTCTCCTCGCACGCGGCGATCAGCGCGATGCGCGTCGCCGCGGGCTGTGTGGGCGCGGGTGCGCTGAGCGCGCTGCTCGGTCTGGACCGGCCGCACTGGGCGGTGCTCAGCGCCCTCATCGTCCTGCAAGCCGGGCCCGATCGCGTGCGCGGGCAAGTGCGGGCCATTCACCGGTTCGTCGGAACGATCGCGGGCCTCGGGCTGTTCGCGCTCATCTTCCAGCTCGGGCCGACCGGGTACGCGCTGATCGCACTGGTGGCCGCGCTGCAATTCGGCATCGAGCTGTTCGTGCCGCGGAATTACGCGCTGGCCGTCGTCTTCATCACGCCGGTCGCGCTGATCGCGGGCGGGGTCGCCACCACGGGCGGCCCGATCGGGCCGGTGATCCGCGATCGGCTGTGGGAGACCATGATCGGCGTCGCCGTCGCCGTGCTGGCGCTGTACGGCGTCGCGCCCCACGGGCACCGGCGCACCTTCCACTGGATGGAACACCGCGTGCGCTCCGCCGCCCGCGCCCTGCTCGACCACCTGCGCCGCAAGCCGATGGACGCCGAAGCGTGGGTGCTGGTCCAGCATCTGCAATTCGAACTGGTCGGCGTGGTCCGCAGCGGCATCGACTCGGCGACCGACGACCCCGAGTGGACCCGCGAGTACTGGCCGGAGCACGCGGCCCTCGCGCACTTCGGCCACGATCTGCTCGCCGCTTGCTGGGTGCTGCAACCCGGACAGTGGCTGTCGGACGTGGACGGCTGGGCGTCCCGCCTGACGGCAGCGCGGTTCGACCCGGAAGCGACGGCGGGACCGCCTGCTAGCGTTCGGCGCATGCATGACAGCGTGACCGTCCGGATGGCCGCCCCCGCCGACAAGATCTGGGAACTGGTCAGTGACATCGAGAACACCGGGCGGTTCAGTCCGGAGACGTTCGCCGCGGAGTGGCTCGGCGGCGCCACCGGACCCGCGGTGGGCGTGAAGTTCCGCGGTCACGTCAACCGCAACGGCTGGGGGCTGAAGTACGCGACCGTGTGCCGCATCGTCGCCTGCGAGCCCGGTCGCGAGTTCGCGTTCACCGTGCTCGGACCGAAAGGCATGCCGATCAACACGTGGCGCTACGTCTTCGAACCGGTCGACGGCGGCACCGATGTCACCGAGTCGTTCCAGCTGCACAGCAACCCTGTGCTGCGGCTGTACTGGTTGCTCGCCGGGTGGACGCGCGGCAAGACCAACGTCGAGGGCATGCGCGAGACGCTGAACCGGATCAAGGCCGTCGTCGAATGATCCCGTCCGACAGCCGCCCGGCACCGGAGACCTCGGCTGCTCCCGTGCTGCTCGTGCTCGGCGCAGGTCCCGGTGTCGGGCTGTCGGTCGCCGGCCTGTTCGCCGCCGACGGCTTCACCACCGTGCTGGCCTGCCGGTTACCCGAGGAGGCCGAACCGCTGGCGGCGCAGTTGCGTGAGCAGGGGTTCCACGCGGAGGGCGCCGGGGTGGATCTGCGCGATCCCGCCGACGTGGGCCGGGTCGTCACTGAGGTGGGCGAGCGCTACGGCCGCATCGACGTGTTGCACTTCAATCCCAGCATCTTCCGTGAGGCCGATCCGTTGCAGCTCTCGGTCGCCGCATTGATCGAAGACTTCACCGTGGGCGCCGCGGCTTTGCTGCCCGCGGTCCAGACAGCGCGTCCGTTCCTGGCCGAGGGCGCCCGCGTGCTGGTCACCGGCAGTGCGGCCGCGGACAAGCCGTGGCACCGGGCCGCCTCGCTCGGCGTCCAGAAGGCGGCGGTGCGCAACCTGGTCACCAGCTTGGACGCCACCCTCGCCCCCGTCGGCGTACGGGCCGTCGCGGTGCAGGTCAACGGAGTGCTGGGCGAGGGAGCGTTCACGCGGGACCGGGTCGCCGCGGCGCTGCACGCGGCGGCCACCCGCCCCGTCGAGGGGTGGACGCCGCACGTCTCCTACGACGGCTGACTACCTGGGCCGGATCTCCGCGAACTCGATGGGCAGGTGCGCGGGCCCGCGTAGATTCACGTGTTCCCGGTACGGCGGCGGGTCCCCCGGCAGCGAGGGGTCTTCGACTCGTTGCGCGAACCGGGTCAACGCCACTCGCGCCTCCAAGCGAGCCAGGGGAGCGCCGAGGCAGAAGTGCGCCCCGAGGCCGAAGGCCAGGTGGCGGTTATCGCGCGCCGGATCGAATCGGTCGGGGTCGCCGAACACCGACGGGTCGCGGTGCGCGGCGGCGATCAGCAGTACCACCAGATCGCCGCGCTCGATGTCCATGCCGCCGATGCTGAGCCCGTCGGCGGCGACGCGCGGGATCAGCTGGACCGGCGGGTCGAAGCGCAGCGTCTCCTCGACGACGCCCGCCGCGCGGTCCGGATCCGCCCGGAGGGCGGCGAGTTCCTCCGGCCTGCGCAGCAGGGCGAGGATCGCGTTGGCGATCAGGTTGACGGTGGTCTCGTGCCCGGCGACCAGCAACAGCGCGCAGGTCGAGATCAGTTCCGCGTGGGTGAGCACGTCCCCTGCGTCTTCGGCGGCGATGAGTTCGGACAGCAGATCCGGGCCCGGGGTGCGCCTGCGGCGGTCGATGAGTTCTTCGAAGTAGGCGTGCAATTCGGTCCCGGCGCGCCGGATCTCGGCGGGGTCGGCGCGGAATTGAGCGGCCGCGCGGGACGTCGGGTCGAGCGTGCGGGACAGCAGCGCCGACCAGGCGCTCAACCGCGCCTCGTCCGCCAGCGGCACGCCGAGCAGTTCGCAGATGACGGTCACCGGCAGCGGATAGGCCAAGTGGTCGACGGCGTCGAATCGTCCCGTACGAGCGCGCTGGTCGAGCAAGTCGTCGACGATCTCGGTGATCCGGGGCTCCAGCTGCCGCACGACGCGCGGGGTGAACGCCTTGGACACCAGGCGGCGCAGGCGAGTGTGATCGGGCGGGTCGAGGAACAGGAACGACGGCTTCGCCTGTGCCGCACCGTCTTCGCGGGTCCCGTCGTAGATCGGCATCGAGCCGAGCTGTAACCGGGCCAGTGACCGGTCGACGCTCGCGCGCGGATCGCGCAATACCGCGGCGCAGTCGGCGTAGCGGGTCAGCACGACCACCGGCGCCGTGCCGATCCGGAACGCGCCGCAGTCGCGTAGCCGCGCGAACAGCGGGTACGGGTCCGGTCGCACCGCGGGGTCGAGCAGGCGCACGTAATCGTCGGTCGGGTGGTTCGTGGTCGTCATCGACGCTCCCAGCTGTCCGGCCCGGAACGGGCACCGGTGTTATCGGTATTATTCAGATACCGTCAGTAGGAAAGCAATACCATGACGGGATGCGAAGATAGCGCCATGACACTGCGGCGCCCGGTCGACGATTCGGTCACCCGCGTCGTCGAGCTGCTCGGCGACCGGTGGACCATCCTGCTCATCGCCGAGGCGTTCTTCGGGGTGCATCGTTTCAGCGATTTCGCCCGCAATATCGGCATCACCAACCGCAACCTGCTCACCAGCCGCCTGCGCATGCTGATCGACGCGGGCATCTTCACTCGCACCGACCACGGCGGCGGGCGCGTCGACTACCACCTCACCGCCGCGGGCCGCGAGTTGTATCCGATCGTCACAGCGATGATGGTCTGGGGTGATCACCACCTGGTCGGGCCGGAGGGCAGGCCGGTCGTCCTGGAACATCGCACCTGCGGGGAGGAGACCTCACCCATGCTGGTCTGCGACCACTGCCGCGAGCCGATCGACCCGCGCGAGGTCGAACCGAAGGCGGGTCCCGGCTTCCACCAGCCACCGGGCGCCGAACAGGCCGGTTGAGAAAATCGCTCGGGCCGAGCACCCGGGCATCGGCGCTGACGTCGCATCGAACTCGCGGTGGGCACCACCTGGTCCGAGCGGTGGGAGAGCGGGTAGGCCGAGCGCAGCGCGTCGATCGCGGGAGCGGCCCCTGAAGTGTGTTGCGGCTGAGCGGTCCTCAGTCCAGCTGGTTGACGAATGCCTCGGCGAGATAGAGCGGTAGGAGTAGGTAGTACAGCAGCATCGCCATCGAGCCGGCTCCGATCGTCAACGCGGGTCCCGCGCGGTGCCGCCGCGGGTACGCCGCGCAGGGATTGGAGACCGAGTGGTCTCGCGAGTGCAGGAATGTAGTGCAGCTTCCCGGCATCGGCAAGGGCGGCCAGCGTGTCGGCGGGACGGACCCTATCGAAGGGCGCTGCCCCGCACCCACTGATCCCACGGCAGCCCCCAGTCGCCGTTCTGCCAGACCTCCAGCGGGGCGCCTCCGGTGTTGCGGATCTCCACGACGTCACCGGGGACGGCGAAATTGAAGAACCACCGGGCGTTCTCGCCGCTGAGATTGAGGCAGCCGTGCGAGACGTCGGTGTTGCCCTGGGCCCAGACGGTGGAGTCGAGCTGGTGCAGGTAGATGCCGTCGGTGCTGATCCGGGTCGCCCAGCCGATGGACTCCTTGTAGCCCAGGCGAGAGTTGATCGGCAGGCCGTAGGTGGAGGAATCCATGATCACCGGATTGGCCTTGTCCATCACCGTGTAGATGCCGGGCTGGGTCCAGAACGTGAGCGTCTTGCCGCCGATGACCTCGCTGCCGCCCATGCCCATCGAGGTCGGCATGGTGCGGATCAGCTTGCCGTTCTCGAAGACCTGGATCTGCTTGGTGTTGTCGTCGGCGATCGAGACGTGCGACGCGCCGATGGTGAACGTGGTCTCGGTGTCCTCCTGGCCGTAGAGCCCGCGGCCGAGTTCCTGGCCGTAGATGTTCGCCGCCACACTGAC
Organism: Nocardia arthritidis NBRC 100137; assembly: GCF_001612765.1. GTDB lineage: Bacteria > Actinomycetota > Actinomycetes > Mycobacteriales > Mycobacteriaceae > Nocardia > Nocardia arthritidis. The sequence continues at coordinate 68,988 of NZ_BDBB01000021.1, read as the reverse complement.
CTTGGTGCCCGGGGTGTAGTACTCCCGTGGCCGCCAATGCACGTTGCGATCGTCCAGCCAGTACCAGGAGCCCTCCACCGGCGGGTCGGTGGTGACCGACAAATGTTTCTCGGCGACGGCGCGGTCGGGGACGTCCTCGTCGAAGTGGGCCACCACCACGGTGCCCACCCCGAACGTGCCGCCGTCGGACAGCGGAGTGCCGCCCGTGGTGGTCAGCGACACCTTCGTCTGATTGTTCGGGGTCAGCGTGGAGAAGGTCGCGGTGGTCGGCCCGGTCCTTCCGGTGACGGTGAGCCCTTCCGCGGTCACCGTGTAGGTGCGGCCGTAGCCGAGCGGCTCGGTGGGCTTCCAGGCCGTCTTGTCCGGCGTCATGATCCCCTCGACGGCGTTGCCCTGCTCGTTGGTCATGGTGACCGAGGTCAGCTGCCCTTCGGAGGCGCTGACCTGGATCGGTGCGAGCGGATCGACGTTGCGGGCCCCCGACGCGGGCGTGATGGTGAGGGGCGAGGGCGCAGGCCCTGCCGCTCCCGGCGTACCGCCCGGCTCGGACGACGACGAGCACGCCGCCACGATCACCGCCATGACCAGGGCGATCCCCGCGACGACTCCGGATCGGACGCGACTGGTCGCCAATGCATTTCTCCTGTTTCAGCCCAGCGCAACGAATGGCGCACCCCGCGCCTACTGCCCCTCGCATTTTACCGACCGCCACCATGGGCAACCCCATGCGAAGGAGGACCCGTGGCAGATTCCCAGCCGGCACACAGGAAGCGACTCGCCGGTGGGATTGTTGCGGCTGCGTCGGCCAGGGGTGACGGCCGAAAGTGCCGATCGGGACGGTACCGGTGCGTGCCATGCTGGGGGCCGGAACCGACCGAGGGGAACGCATGCAGAATCGCCCATCGGCAGCGGAGCTGCTGGAATCGATCGCCGAGTTGCTCGAGCAGACGCTGCTGCCCGCCCTGCCCGCGGGGTTGCAGCACAAGGCGCGGGTGGGCGCCAATCTCGCCAGGATCGTGCGCAGGGAGATCGAATCGGGCCCCGCCGCGGCCGAGCATGAGCGCGAGTTGCTCGACACGGTGGCCGAGGGGGATGACGAGCACCTCTGGGAAGCGCTGGTTTCGATCGTGCGGGCCGATCTGGCGATCGCCAAACCCGGGTACGACACCTGGGCGGGCGAGTGAGCTCCGACCTGGCACGCGGTCTGGCCCGGTTCCTCGAGTCGGGGAGCGGCCGCGCGGTGACGGTGTCGAACGTCGAATACCTCTCCGCGGGCGCCCGTCGCCGTAACGTCGCCTTCGAAACCGACCTGGAGGGCGGGACGCGACGCTTGGTCGCGACCATCGTGCCGAGCGCGATCGAGCTGGTTCCGGTCGACGTGGAGGCCGCGGTCCGCGAACTGGCGCGGACGCACGGTGTGCCGGTGCCCCCCGTGGTGGCGATCTGTACCGACAGCGCCTATGTCGGCGGGCCGTTCGTGGTCTCCGAACGGGTGGACGGGGAAACCGTGCCCCGCAAGGTATTACGGCTGGCGGAGGCGGCGGGTCTCGGCGAACGAGTCGCCGAGCAGCTCGGCGAGGCCATGGGCCGTCTGCATGCCATCGACCCGGCGACCGCGCCCGCTCGCCTGCCCGAAGCGGCGGCCGATCCGGAACGCCAGCTGACCGAGGCGGGCGAGCACGTGCGCGCGCTCTTGCCGGACCGGCCGGTGTTCGCGCTCGCACTGCGCTGGCTGGAGCGCCACTGCCCGCCCGCGCCGCCCCGTACCGCGCTGCTGCACACCGACATGCGCAACGGCAACATCGTCGTCGGGCCCGACGGCCTGCGAGCCGTACTGGACTGGGAAGGCGCGCAGCGTCATGGCGATCCGATGCGTGACGTGGCCTGGCCCGCGCTGCGCATGTGGCGCTTCCGCGCGGACGACCGGGAATTCGGCGGGCTCGCGGGCCGCGCCGCGTTCGTGCGCGGCTACCGGCGCGCGGGCGGCGGTTTCGACGGGGACCGGTTCCGCTGGTGGAAGGTGATGTGCACGCTCGCCTGGGGCGTCGGACTGGCCGGGCAGGCCGCGGCCCACTCGGACGGCAGCGTGCGAGACATCGTGATGGCGGCCAGCGGGCGCCGCGTGTCGGAAATCGAATGGGACCTGCTGATGCAGATCCGGCCCACTGCGAAAGGCTAGATGCCCGATGGATTTCGAACTACCCGCGGAACTGGTCGAATACCTGGCCGAACTCGACGTGTTCATCGAGCGGGAGATCACGCCGCTCGAGCAGGCCGACGACAACATCCGCTTCTTCGACCACCGCCGCGAGGACGCCCGCACCGATTGGGAGCGCGGCGGCCTGCCGAACGCGCAATGGGAGGACCTGCTGGCCGAGGTACGCAGGCGCGCCGACGCCGCCGGGCACCTGCGGTATGCGTTCCCCGCGCAGTACGGCGGCCGGGACGGCACCAACCTGGGCATGGCCGTGATCCGCGAGCACCTGGCTCGGCGCGGCCTCGGCCTGCACTGCGATCTGCAGAACGAGCACGCCATCGTCGCCAATAACGTCGGCCTGCTGCTCATGCTCGAACACGGCACACCCGCGCAGCGGGCGGAGTGGGTGGACGGTTTGGCCTCGGGGACGAAGTTCTTCGCCTTCGGCATCACCGAGCCCGAGCACGGCTCCGACGCCACCCACATGGAGACCGCGGCGGTCCGCGACGGCGACGACTGGGTGATCACCGGGCAGAAGACCTGGAACACCGGCGTGCACATCGCCGACGCCGACCTGATCTTCGCGCGCACCTCGGGCGGCCCCGGCGACGCGGCGGGCATCACCGCCTTCCTGGTGCCCACCGACGCCCCGGGATTCGTCGTCGAGGAGTACCTCTGGACTTTCAACATGCCCACCGACCACGCCCGTGTCTCCCTGAACGGCGTCCGGGTCCCCGACAGCGCCGTCTTCGGCGGCGAGGGGCGCGGCCTGGCGGTGGTGCAGCACTTCTTCAACGAGAACCGGATCCGCCAGGCCGCGTCCAGTCTGGGTGCGGCGCAGTATTGCATCGACGAGTCGGTGGCCTACGCCAAACAGCGCAAGCCCTTCGGCAAACCGCTGGCCGCCAACCAGGCGATCCAGTTCCCCTTGGTGGAGCTGCACACCCAATGCGAGATGTTGCGCGCCCTCATTCACAAGACCGCGTGGTCGATGGACACCTACGGCACGTTCGCCGTCTCCGAGCAGGTCTCGATGTGCAACTACTGGGCCAACCGGTTGTGCTGCGAGGCCGCCGACCGCGCCATGCAGGTGCACGGCGGCCTCGGCTACTCCCGGCACAAGCCGTTCGAGCACATCTACCGCCACCACCGGCGCTACCGGATCACCGAAGGCGCCGAGGAGATCCAGATGCGGCGAGTGGCGGGCTACCTGTTCGGCTTCATGGGAAGCAGAGCGCCGAAGGGCGTGTGACGCGGGCGGCTCAGCGGCGGCGGATCCGGGCCAGCCACGCGGCGAGGTCGACGTGGCCGGACGCGGAGACCTCCAGGTGCGCCGCGTCCTGGGCCACCGGGTCGGTCACCCGCCCCCGGTACCGCGCCGGCCGCACGTCTTCCACCGTCCAGCCGTCGTGGAACGACTCCCGGATCAAGGTGTCGCTGATCCGCGGGCCGAACCCCGGCTCGACATCGGAGAGCGCGAGAACATGGACGGTGCCGCCCGGTTTGCAGATCGCGTGCAGGCTGCGGACATAGGCGGCGCGCGGCTCGTCCTCGGTCCCGAAGACGTGGAACAGCGCGCTGTCGACGACGGTGTCGAACGCGGGCGCGGAGCCGGGCGGATCACCGGCGAACTCCGGCCGGTCGCCGAGCGCGAGGGCGTCGGCCACCTCGAAAGCGGCGGACGGCACCCCCTGCTCGGCGGCGTTGGCGCGCGCGTACGCCACCGCGCTCGGCGACATGTCGATTCCACGCACGTCGTACCCGAGCCTGGTCAGCAGGATCGTGTGCTCACCGGCGCCGCAGCCCGGGTCGAGCACGCGTCCGGTGATGCCGCCCTCCCGCTCGAGCGCGACGATGGCCGGTTGCGGCTCGCCGATCACCCAAGGGGCGGTGTCGTTGTCATAGACGGTGTTCCAGAAATCAGCTGGACGAGTCATGCCACCATGCTCCATCCTCAACCGTGCTCGAGGTCAACCCTCCACTCCCGCCGAGGTGTCGAGCCCGCTTTCCCGCCGAGGCCGAGGTGCGTGCGTCAGGGCCGCACGGCTGGGTACGCGCAGGTTATGAGCACACCGAATGTCGATCCGACCACGGCGGAGTCGATGCAGCAGGACGCGGATTTCGCCGACGAGCACACCAAGCCGACGCACGCCGACGAGCACCCGGCCGGCGCCGAACTCGAGACCGACGAGTCGACGCCGAGCGGGCACAGCGGTATGGATCAGTGAGTCCGGCACGGTTGCGTTCGGGAACTGTGCCAGGGGCTCAGGCAACGGCGATCAGCCGGGCGGCGTTGGCGGATTCGTCGTCGGCCGCCTGGTTGGCGGCGAGTTCGGCGTGCACCCGATCGCGATAGCGGGTGATCTCCCGCTCGGTGGCCGCGGCGTCCCAGCCCAGGTGCGCGCCGATCAGCCGAGCCACCTCGGGAGCGGCGGACAGGCCGCGGTCGGCCGTTTCGATGGACACTCGGGTGCGGCGGGTGAGTACGTCGTCCAGGTGTAGTGCGCCCTCGTGCGTCACCGCGTACACCACCTCCGCGCCCGAGTACTCGGGGGCGCCGGTGAGCGGCTCACCCAACTCGGGCTCGCGGGCGATCAGGTCGAACAGGTCGGTGATCGTCGAGCCGTAACGGCCGAGCAGCCGCCGCACCATCGCTCGCGGCAGGCCCGTGCGCCGCGCCAGGCTGTCGAGGTCGGCGGCGAGTTCCTGGTAGCCCACCGCGCCGAGGATCGGCAGGTGCTCGGTCACCGACGGCGCGGCCGAGCGGCCGAGTCCCGCCACCGCCGCGTCCACGACGTCGGCGGCCATCACCCGGTAGGTGGTGTACTTGCCACCCGCGATGACGAACAGGCCGGGGGCAGGTTCGGCGACCGCGTGCTCCCGGGAGAGCGTCGCGGTGTCGGCCGACGCGCCGGACAGCAGCGGGCGCAGACCCGCGTAGGTGCCGACGATGTCGTCGCGGGTGAGCGGCTCCCGCAACACCCGGTTGACGTGGTCGAGCAGGTACCGCACGTCGGCGTCGCTGGCGGCCGGGTGGTCCTTGTCCAGCGACCAGTCCGTGTCGGTGGTGCCGATGATCCAGTGCCCGTGCCACGGGATGACGAACAGCACGCTCTTCTCGGTGCGCATGATCAGGCCGGTGTCCAACCGCAGGCGATGGCGTGGCACCAGGATGTGCACGCCCTTGGACATCCGGACGTGGAAGGGGAACTCGACGCCGGTCATCCGGTTCATCTCGTCGGTCCACACTCCGGTGGCGCTGATCACCCGGCGCGCCCGGACCGCGTGCACCCGCCCGGTCTCCAGGTCGGTGACCTCCGCGCCGACGACACGCTCGCCGTCGCGCAGCAGCGCCGTCACCTTGGTGCGGGTGAGCACGGTCGCGCCGTGCCCGGCCGCCGTGCGCGCGATCATCATCGTGTGCCGGGCGTCGTCGACCTGCGCGTCGAAGTACCGGATGGCTCCGGTCAACGCGTCCGCGCGCAGGGCGGGCGCGAGTTCCAGCGCGCGCGTGCGGGACAGGTGCCGGTGCATCGGCAGGGCGCGGGCGCCGCCGATGGTGTCGTACAGCGCGACGCCCGCGCCGATGTAGGCGCGCTCCCACACCCGATGCCGCAACGGCAGCAGGAACGACACCGGCCGTACCAGGTGCGGGGCCAGCCGGTGCAGCAGCAGGCCGCGTTCCTTCAGCGCCTCCCGCACCAGCCAGAAGTCCAGCTGTTCCAGGTAGCGCAGCCCGCCGTGGATGAGCTTGCTGGAGCGGCTCGAGGTGCCCGCGGCGAAGTCCCTGGCCTCCACCAGCGTCACGGTCAGGCCGCGGGAGGCGGCGTCGAGTGCGGCGCCCGCGCCGACCACGCCGCCGCCGATGACGAGCACGTCGATCTCGGTGTCACCGAGCGAGTTCACCGCGCGGTCGCGGTATCGGGCGTCCAATCGTGCGGACACAGCGCTGTCTCTCCTTGTTTCGGGGATATTCGGGTACGACGGGGTCATCGGCTCAGTCCTCGACGTCGATCCAGTCGAGGGTGCGGGCGACCGCTTTCTTCCAGCGCGCGTAGCCGCGCTCACGCTGCGGTGGCGACCAGGACGGGTGCCAGCGCTTCGCTTCGTTCCAGTTCTGTGTGAGTTCGTCGGTGTCGCTCCAGAAGCCGACCGCCAGCCCGGCCGCGTAGGCGGCGCCGAGGGCGGTGGTCTCGGCGACCACGGGGCGCGACACCGGCACGCCGAGGAAGTCGGCCTGCAATTGCATGCACAGTTCGTTGGCGGTGACGCCGCCGTCCACCCGCAGCACGTCCAGCCGGACGCCGGAGTCGGCCTGCATCGCCTCGACCACGTCGCGGGTCTGGTAGCAGATCGATTCCAGCGTCGCCCGCGCGAGATGGGCGTTGGTGCTGTAGCGGGACAGGCCGACGATCGCGCCGCGCGCGTCCGACCGCCAGTAGGGCGCGAACAATCCGGAGAACGCGGGCACGAAGTACACCCCGCCGTTGTCCTCGGCCTGCCGGGCCAGCGATTCGCTCTGCGCCGCACCGGAGATGATGCCCAACTGGTCGCGCAGCCACTGCACCGCCGAGCCCGTCACCGCGATCGAGCCTTCCAGCGCGTACACCGGCTTCTCCGAGCCGAATCGGTAGGCCACCGTGGTGAGTAGTCCGTGCTGCGATCGCACGATCTCGGTCCCGGTGTTGAGCAACAGGAAGTTCCCGGTGCCGTAGGTGTTCTTCGCCTCGCCGGGACGGAAGCAGACCTGCCCGACGGTGGCGGCCTGCTGGTCGCCGAGCACACCGGCGAGCGGGACCGCGCCGCCGAACGGGCCGTCGGGCCGGGTGCGGCCGAACAGGTCCGGATTCGCCGACGGCGCGATCCTGGGCAGCATCGCGCGCGGCACCCCGAACAACGCCAGCAGTTCGTCGTCCCAGTCCAACGTTTCCAGGTCCATCAGCATGGTGCGACTGGCGTTGGTCGGGTCGGTGACGTGCACGCCGCCGTCCACCCCGCCGGTCAGCTGCCACAGCAGCCAGCTGTCGGTGGTACCGAAGAGCGCGTCGCCGCGTTCGGCGTCCCGGGCCACCCCGGGGACGTTGTCGAGGATCCAGCGCAGCTTGCCGCCGGAGAAGTAGGTCGCGGGCGGCAGGCCTGCCTTGCGCCGGATGGTGTCGCCGTGCCCGACCCGCTCCAATTCGGCGGCGATGCGATCGGTACGGGTGTCCTGCCAGACGATCGCGTTGCAGTACGGCCGCCCGGTCCTGCGGTTCCACACCACCGTGGTCTCACGCTGGTTGGTGACGCCGACCGCGGCGAGGTCGCTCGCGACGAGATCGGCCTTGGTCAGCGTGGTCTGCACGACCGCGCGGGTGCGTTCCCAGATCTCGGTCGGATTGTGCTCCACCCACCCGGGACGCGGCAGGATCTGCTCGTGCTCGAGCTGGTGGCGGGCGACCTCGTTGCCTCCGTGGTCGAACACCATGAAGCGGGTGCTCGTGGTGCCCTGGTCGATCGCGCCGACGTACTGGCTATCGCCCCGAGTCATCGCTGAGCCTCCGTTCGCCGCGCAGGCCGCGGGCGCGACCGTGCTCGAAACGGAAACTACGGCGGAATGCCGGACCCGGATAGCGCTGTCATTCGACAATGTCGAACGCACGGATCGGTCGCGAAGAACGCAATGGCCATTGCGCGACCGGCGAGGCGAAGGTATGGCGCAGCTCATACGGGGTTCCGCCAGGCGTCGCACACCAATCGTTCGGCATTGTCGAATCACGACACAGGGGATAGGTTTCCGGACATGCCGGGTCCGATCCAGTCGATCGAGCGGGCGGCGGCCGTGCTGCGACTGCTGGCCCGCGGCTCCGGTCGTCTCGGCGTCGGCGACATCGCGGGCGCGCTCGACTTACCCAAGCCGACCGCGCACGGCATCCTGCGCACCCTCCAGGGCGTCGGCTTCGTCGACCAGGACCCCACGACGGGCAAGTACCAGCTCGGCGCGGCGTTGCCGCACCTGGGCGGCGGCTACCTCGACGCGAACGAGTTGCGCTCGCGCGCGATCAACTGGGCCGACGCGCTGGCGGCGCGCACGGGCGAGTCGGTGCGGATCGGCGCGCCGCTGGACGGCGCGGTGGTCGTGGTCCACCACGTGTTCCGGCCGGACAACTCCGAACAGGCGCTCGAACTCGGCGAACTCCTGCCGCCGCACGCCACCGCGCTGGGCAAGGTGCTGCTCGCCTACGACGCAGACCTGGCCGCGACGGTGCGCCGCGCCGAACCGGCCGCGCTCACGCACCGCACCCTCGTCGACCGCGCCGCGCTCACCAGGGAACTGACCGGTGTGCGGCGGGCCGGATGGGCGGGCGACATCGAGGAGTTCCGCCCCGGCGAGGCGGGTATCGCGGCGCCGATCCGGGCGCCAGGTGGGCTCGTGGTCGGCGCCATCGGCATCACCGGCGCGATGGACCGGCTCTGCGACGCGAAGTCGCGGCACCGATCCTCGCTGGTCGGCCGGGTGCTCGACGCCGCACGGGCGGTGTCGCGCGATCTCGGTGCGGGCGACCGACCACCGTCGCGCCGGTGACCAGCGGATTTCATCCAGGAGCAGCATGAAGCAGCGTTACGTGCTTGCGATCGACCAGGGCACCACCTCCACGCGGTGCATCCTGTTCGACCAGCGGGCCCGGCTCGTCGGTGTCGCCCAGCGTCCGCACCGGCAGCACTACCCGCGGCCGGGATGGGCCGAACAGGACGCCGTGGAGATCTGGCGCAACGTCGAGCGGATCGTGCCGCAGGCGCTGCGCGATTCCGGAGTGTCCGCCGATCAGATCGTCGCGCTCGGCATCGCCAACCAGCGCGAGACCACCGTGGTGTGGGACCGCCGCACCGGCACGCCGGTCGGTCGCGCCATCGTCTGGCAGGACGTACGGACCGAAGAACTGGTCCGGGAACTGGAGGGCAAACCGGGCGCAGGCCGGATCCGCGAACTGTGCGGTCTGCCGCTCGCGAGCTATTTCGCCGCGCCGCGGCTGCGCTGGATGCTGGACACGACGCCCGGTCTGCGCGAGCGCGCCGAGCGGGGCGAGGTGCTGTTCGGCACCATGGAGACCTGGCTGATCTGGAACCTCACCGGCGGTTCGGACGGCGGCCTGCACCGCACCGACGTCACCAACGCCGGCCGTACCCTTCTGATGAACATCGGCACCCTCGCCTGGGACGACGAACTGCTGGAGTTCTTCGGCATCCCGGCGGGGATGCTGCCGCGCATCCAACCATCGACCGCGTCCTACGGCAGCACGCGCCGGGTGGTGCCGGACATCCCGATCGCCGCCGCGCTCGGCGACCAGCACGCCGCGTTGTTCGGCCAGACCTGTTTCGCGCGTGGGGAAACCAAGTGCACCTACGGAACGGGCGGTTTCCTCATGATGAACACCGGAGGTGAGCTGGTGCGCTCCGGGCACGGCCTGCTCACCACGATCGGCTACCAGATCGGTCCGGAGCCGGTCTACGCGCTGGAGGGTCCGATCGCGGTCACCGGTTCGCTCGTGCAGTGGGTGCGCGACAACATCGGGCTAGTCACGAGTGCACCGGAGATCGAAACCCTCGCGCGCACCGTCGAAGACAACGGCGGCTGCTACGTCGTGCCCGCGTTCTCCGGGCTCTACGCACCGCATTGGCGCAGCGACGCCCGCGGTCTCATCGCCGGACTGACCTCCTACATCACCAAGGGCCACATCGCCCGCGCCGTACTGGAGGCCACCGCCTGGCAGACCCGCGACGTGGTAGAGGCGATGAACGCCGACTCGGGCCTGCGGGCCGAGGCACTGCGCGTGGACGGCGGCATGACCTCCAACAACCTGCTCATGCAGATCGTGGCCGACGTCCTCGACGTTCCGGTGTCGCGTCCGTTCGTCGCCGAGACGGTCTCGCTCGGCGCCGCGTACGCCGCGGGCCTGGCCGTCGGTTACTGGCCGGACCTGGAAGGTCTGCGGAACAACTGGCGCCTTGCCGCGCAATGGGTTCCACGGATGGACCCCGAGCTGCGAGTGGAGGAGTACGACAACTGGAAGCGCGCCGTGGAGCTGACCTTCGGCTGGGTCCGGTCGGCCAAGCGGGCGCGGCGGTGAGTCCCGGCCGTGGTCGCGTGCCGCCGGGACGAGCGTGTCGGGAGGGTGGGTTAGCGTCGAAGGCATGCGGCTTCACGTGGGATGTGCGATGTGGACGCACGCGGCCTGGCAGGAAAGGCAGCTCGCGCCGGGGGAGCGGCTGCGCTGGTACGCCACGTGGTGCAATGCGGTCGAAGGCAACACGACCTTCTACGCGACGCCGTCGCGGCGCACGGTGGAATCGTGGGCGGGTCAATGTGATCCCGCGTTCCGATTCGTCCTCAAGCTGCCCAAGCCGATCACCCATGAACGCAGGCTGTCCGGCGTCGAGGAGGACCTGCGCTCGTTCCTCGCCGCGATGGAGCCGCTCGGTGAACGCATTCACGCCCTGTGGGTGCAGTTGCCCGGCTCGTTCGGCCCCACCGATCTCGGTGCGCTGGCCGGATTCCTGCGGCAATTGCCGCGCACCTACCGGGCCGCCGTCGAGGTCCGGCATCCCGCGTTCTTCGCCGACGAGCAGGCGGCGCGCAGGCTGGAATACGTCTTGTCCAGGGTGGGCGCCGAATGGGTTCCGTTCGACACCACCGTGCTCTTCGACGGTCCGCCCACCAGTGCGGCGGAACAGGAGGCGGCGTCGAAGAAGCCGCGGGTGCGGCGCAGGATGCGCGCCCTGACCGAGTACCCGATCGTGCGGTACCACGGCCGTGACGATGTCGAGCGCACCGTCGGCGGCTGGCAGCCGTGGGTCGGCACGGTCGCCGAGTGGCTGCGCGAAGGCCGGTCGCCGACGGTGTTCGTGCACACCCCGGACAACGCGGGCTCGCTGGAGCTGGCCCGCCGCTTCCACGACGAGGTCCGCGCCCGGCTGCCACAGCTGGATCCGTTGCCCGAGCCAACGCCTGCCGAGCCGATGACCCTCTTCTGACGAAAGAACGGTCCCGCAGGCAACTCCCGCGGGACCGTCCGGATCACTCAGGACTGCAAACCCACCTCGATCTCGAGGGTGAGCGTGATCTTGTCGCCGATCACCGCGCCGCCGTCGGGCAGGGGCATGTCGATGGTGATGCCGAAGTCGCGGCGGTTGATCACGGTCTTGGCCTCGAAGCCCGCGACCGGTCCGTGGCCCATGCCGGGGTTGACGCCGAGGAACTCCACGTCCAGGGTGACCGGCTTGGTGACGCCGCGGATGGTGAATTCGCCGTCCACGATGAAGTCGTCGCCGTTCACCCGGAAGCCGGTGGACTCGAACGTGGCCACCGGAAACTCCTCGGCCTGGAAGAAGTCCGCGGTGCGCAGGTGCGCGTCGCGCTGTTCGTTGTCGGTGGTGACCGAGTCGACCCGGATCTCGGCCGTGGCCGAGGCGCTGCCGTCCTCGCCGATGACCAGCTTGCCCGAGAAGTCGGTGAAGCGTCCGCGTACCTTGCTGACCATCAAGTGGCGCACCGAGAAGCCGAGCGTGGAGTGGGCGGGGTCGATGGCCCAGGTGCCCGCGGTCAGAGCGTTGGTGGTTCCGGTGGACATGATGTTCTCCTTGGTGATTGAGAATTGAATTAGTTGGCGTGGGTCGGGCTCGGTCGGTGGGAAGGGTTCAGTGGGCGCCGAGTAGCTGCGCGAACGGTACCGGGTCGTCGTACGGATCGGCGGCGCGCTCGCGCGGTGCGCCGCTCAGCAGTGCGGCGAATTCCGCTGCGGCACGGTCGATCCGGGCGCTCAATCCGCCCGCCGCCGCGGACGCCCAGTCCTCGGATGCCGCGTAGACGGCGGTGGGCGCGACCACCGCGCGCAGGTAGCTGAACATCGGCCGCAGTGCGTGCTCCAACGTCAGCGAATGGCGCGCCGAGCCGCCGGTCGCCCCCAGCAGCACCGGCATCCCGGCCAGCGCGTCCGGTTCGAGGACGTCGAAGAACGTCTTGAACAGGCCGCTGTAGGAGGCGTTGAAGATCGGCGTGACGGCGATCAAACCGTCGGCGCCGGTCACGGTGTCGATCGTCGCGCGCAGCCCGCCCGGCGCGAACCCGGTCAGCAGGTTGTCGGCCAGATCGCGGGCGTGCTCGCGTACTTCGACCACGTCGAACGCCACGTCCGCGCCCGACGCGGTCAGCGCCGCGCCGGTGGCGGCGGCGAGCCGATCGGCGAGCAGCCGGGTCGACGACGGCTGCGACAGGCCCGCGGCGACGACGGCGATGCGGGTCATCGGGTCGCCTCCAGGGCGGCGTCACGCGCGGCGACCAGGCCGGCGTGTGTCGGCGCGTCCGGCACGTGCGCCGGGCGCAGAGCCTCGAATTCCTTGCGCAGCACCGGAACCACTTCTTCGCCGAGCAGGTCCAGTTGCTCCAGTACGGTTTTCAGCGGAAGGCCCGCGTGATCCATCAAGAACAGCTGGCGCTGGTAGTCGCCGAACGCCGCACGGAAGGTGAGCGTCTTGTCGATGACCTCCTGCGGGCTGCCCACCGTGAGCGGCGTCTGCTCGGTGAACTTCTCCAGCGACGGGCCGTGCCCGTACACCGGCGCGTTGTCGAAGTAGGGCCGGAACTCGCGCACCGCGTCCTGGGAGTTCTTCCGCATGAACACCTGTCCGCCCAGGCCGACGATCGCCTGGTCGGCGGAGCCGTGGCCGTAGTGCTCGTAGCGCTGCCGGTAGAGCGCGATCAGCCGCTGGAAGTGCTCTTTCGGCCAGAAGATGTTGTTGGCGAAGAATCCGTCGCCGTAGTAGGCCGCCTGCTCGGCGATCTCGGGGCTGCGGATCGAGCCGTGCCAGACGAACGGCGGTACGTCGTCCAGCGGGCGCGGCGTCGAGGTGAACGACTGCAGCGGCGTGCGGAACTTGCCCTCCCAGTCGACCACGTCTTCGCGCCAGAGCCGGTGCAGCAGGTGGTAGTTCTCGATCGCCAGCGGGATGCCGTCGCGGATGTCCTTGCCGAACCAGGGGTAGACCGGCCCGGTGTTGCCGCGGCCGAGCATCAGGTCAACCCGCCCCTCGGCGAGGTGCTGCAGCATGGCGAAGTCCTCGGCGATCTTCACCGGGTCGTTCGTGGTGATCAGCGTCGTGGCGGTGGAGAGCTGGAGCCGCTCGGTCCGCGCCGCGATGTAGCCGAGCATGGTGGTCGGCGACGACGGCACGAACGGCCGGTTGTGGTGCTCGCCGGTGGCGAACACGTCCAGCCCGACCTCTTCGGCCTTGCGGGCGATCGTCACCATGGCCGTGATGCGCTCGTGCTCACTCGGCGTCCGGCCGGTCGTGGGGTCGGTCGTCACATCACCGACCGTGAAAATTCCGAACTGCACGACGCCTCCTTCGTTCCCAGTCTGTCTCAATTTGGTGGATATGGCAACCAAAGGAACGAAGTGGGGTACGCGGATATTCCCGCTCGGGCGATGTGGCGTCGGTTACGGCAGGTATTCCGTCAGCCAGGTGTGGGTGAGTTCGCGGGTGACCAGCGCGCCGGTGTCGAGTTCAGTGGTGCCGAAGGCGTGATCGAGGAAGGGCAGCTCCACGTAGCGGTGCGGAACGCGCGCGCCCTCCAGGGCCGCGGCGTAGGCGGCGGTGTGCGCGGCGAGCACGAGGTGATCGTTGGCGCCCTGGATCAGCAGGGTGGGTGGGGAGTCGCCGGTGACCTGTGCGGCGGCGCCGGTCGCGGTGTAGCGGTCGGGGTACTGCTCGGGCGTCCCGCCGAGGTACTGCCGGGCGGCGTCGACGCCGAGCGCGGTCTCGGTGCCCGAAGCGGCCAGGTCGACCGCCGGGTACAGCGCCACCGCCGCGCGCACCTTCGGTAGCTCGGCGGCGCTGCCGCAGCTGGGCCGCAGGACACCCGCGTTGATCTTGTTCGCGACGTTGACGGCCAGATTGCCGCCCGCCGATTCGCCGAACGTCGCGACCCGCCGCATGTCCCAGTTGTACCGCTGCGCGTTCGCGGCGGCCCAGCTCAGCGCGCAGGCGACGTCGGCGTCCTCGGTGTTCCAACGGTGGTCGCCTTCGTCGGAGAGGCGGTAGTCCACATCGAGGACGGCGTATCCGTTGTCGGCCAGCCAGGTCGTGTAGGCGTCGGTGCCACGGCTGCCCGTGACGAAAGCTCCGCCGTGAATGCTCACCACCAGCGGCGCCGGTCGCGACGCCGGGGCGGGCAGGTACAGGTCCGCCAGGATCGGTTGTCCGTCGACGGTCGCGTAGGTGACGGTCTCGTCGGGCGCCTCGCCGACGGTGCTGAACGGCACGGCCGGGGCGAACGGAATCCAGACGCCCGCGGCGTCACGCGCCGCGAACACCAGCGTCGCGCTGGTCACGACGGACAGCATCAGGCCGACGGCGGCCACGCCGGTCACCGTGCTCGCGAGGCGCCGCCCGCGCTGGTCGCCGCGAAACACCGTCAGCGCGAGCGTGGTCGCGACCACCGCCAGCACCATGTTCCACGAGCCCAGCGCGTCACGGACGGCACCGAGCAAGAGCACTGCCGACTGCGCGACCGCGTTGCCCAGTAACGGCATCACCCAGGACACCGGCAGTATCGCGATCAGTTGAGCGAGCGTGAGGTACGTGGCGAGCGCTCCGGCGAGCGCGAGCAGGCCGATGCGCAACAGGCGACGCGCGATCGCGGACCTTCCGGGCACGGTCACGTCCGCTCCTCGCTCGTCGGTCATCAAAATCTCCGGTTCCGGGTCGGGGTTCGCCGGCTCCAACATAGGTCGGTCTTCGGGGCCGCCGGTTTCCGGTGGTGGCATGCCGGGACGGATTCGGGTAGCCGACTACGCGCGACTTCCGGTGGCTCGTCCGCAGAATCGGTCCCCACCAGGTTTCGACCACCGGGTTTTCGAAGGGATGTGCATGGCTGGTTATCAGGATTGGTTGGCGCCTGCTCCGAATCCGGAGCCGCCCTTGGACAGTCGCCGCCGCGCCGAGGCGGACCGGATGGCGCCCGATCCGGCACCCGCTCGGGCGCTACCGTGCCGGCCGCGACCGCACGCGACCTCCAGTCGGTCCCGTGCCGGGATACGCGGCGCGGTGGCGCGAAGTCATGCCTGCACCGCGCGGGCCGAGGACGAGTCACGGTCGGCGGCACGCCGATTCGCCGAGTCGGCGGTGCGAGTCGTCCTCGAGGTGCTCGACCGCAGGAGGCCCGTGCCGCAACTGGCCGCGGTCGCCGACGCCACGGTCGTCGCCGCGGTGCGCACGTTGATCGGCGCCGGTCTCGTGCCGGGCCGCGATCTCGGCGTCGCGGTGCCGATGCGGGTGAACGTGGTCCTGGTAGACGCCAAGACCGCTGAGGTCTTCGCCACCTACGGCCGGGGCAGGCGTCATTTCGCCTTGGCGGCGCGCATCGTGCGGACCCGCTCGGCGGGCTGGCGGCTGACGGCGCTGCGCATCCGGTGATGCGGCCGTAGAGGGCTCGCGACCTCGGTCGCGGTGGCGGTGCCGCTGCCTCGCGGACCGTTCACCGGCACGCCGGGAGCAGCGCGATCCAGCTGATGCTCTCCGGCGGCAGGTTCTGGGCAGGCGGGGTGCTGACGCGTGACCGCGACTCCGGAGGCTCCCGCTACCCGGGTCCGGTGCGACCCCGACTGGGCCGGATCGCGTCGCCTCGGGCGTGGTCGGGTGGTGCGGCGCTGGCGCTCAGCCGAGCTGGATGGATCGGCGTGCCATGCCGAACCAGTAACCATCGATGACGGTGCGCAGCGTGCCGAAGTCCTCCTCGCCCGCGCCGAGTGCGACGAACAGCGGCGCGAAGTGGTCGGCGCGTGGATGGGCCAGGCGAGCCGCGGGTGCGGTGCGCTCGAAGTCGAGCAGTGTGTCCAGGTCGCGGGCGGCCAGCGCCTCGCGGCCCCACGCGTCGAATTCGGCTGTGAAGGACTGCACGTGCTCGTCGTCGGCGGTCAGCGCGCGCAGGTTGTGGGTGAAGAATCCGCTGCCGACGATCAGCACGCCTTCGTCGCGCAGCGGCGCCAGCTTCCGGCCGACGCTCAGCAAGGCCTGCGGGTCCAGCGTCGGCATGGACAGCTGCAACACCGGGATGTCGGCGTCCGGATACATCTCCTTCAACGGCACGTAGGCGCCGTGATCGAGCCCGCGATCCGGGACGTCCGCCACCGCGGCGCCCGGTCCGCGCAACAGGTTTCGCACCTTGCCGGCCAGCTCGGGCGCGCCCGGCGCGGCATAACGCACCTGGTAGTACCGCTCCGGAAAGCCCCAGAAGTCGTAGATCAGCGGCACCGTCTGCGTGGCGCCGAGCGCGATCGGCGCGGCCTCCCAGTGCGCGGAGACGATCAGGACGGCGCGGGGACGCGGCAACGCGCGCGACCACGCCGCCAGTTCGGCGGGCCACCTCTCGTGGTCGGCCAGCGGCGGAGCGCCATGCGAGAGATACAGCACCGGCATTCTCTCGGCAGCCACGGTCATAGTGCTCCTCCCGACTCGGTCGCCCAGGTAGTTCAAATTCGAACTCAACTCTAGCGCGTTGTTCAAATTTGAACAATAGGGATAGGGTAGAGCCGTGGAGACCACGTGGCTGAACGCCCGCGAGATGGCGGTGTGGCAGAACTTCCTGGCGGCCGGCGCCCTGGTGGGTCGCGAGGTGGAACGGCAGCTCAAGCGGGAAGGGTTGTCGCACACCCAGTACGAGGTCCTGGTGCGGCTCGCGGACGCGCCGGAGGGCCGCCTGCGGATGACCGAACTCGCCGAGGCGCTCTACACCTCCAAAAGTGGTCTGACCTATCAGGTGACGCAGTTGGAGAAGGCCGGGCTGCTGGTCCGCGAGGCCTGTCCGACCGACGTGCGCGGGGTCATCGCCGTGCTCACCGTCGCGGGCCGGGAAAGGCTGGTCCAGGTCGCGCCAGGCCATGTCGCGACCGTCCGCCGCGTCCTCGTCGACGTGCTCACCGACGCCCAGCGGGGCGCTGTCGCGGAGAGCCTGGGCGAGGTCGCGCGGCGGCTGGCTCCCTGACTCAGGCCAGCGACGCCAGCCAGTCGTGCATCCACGACAGCGCGGTCGCTCCGCCTCCGACGGGGTAGCTGCCGTAGGCGGTGTGCGCTTCGGAGCGATAGAACTCGTCCAACAGCCGAGCCCGTTCTTGGTTGGCCGATTCCGAGAGCTGGCTCTGCAAAAGGGGGATTCCGCCGTTGGACATCAGGTCGCCGACGATGGCGCCCATTTCCAGTTGGTAGCGCCACAGGTAGGCCGGGTCGGGGTGGGAGGTCTGGGCCAGGAAGCCCGCGAAGCGGGTCACGAAATCGTCCGAGGCCGTGGTGCAGTACAGATCGCCGATCGCGCAGATGGTGCGGGTCTGCGGGGTGAGGAGGCCGAACCCGCCGATGCGCGGACCGCCCGCGCCCGCGCCGCCGACCGGTGGACCGACCAGCGCGTCGGTGGGGGAGCGGCGGGGATCGGAGATGAGCCCGACCGCGGCGATCCGGTGCGGCGGCACGACGCCGAGCCCGGTGCCGATCTCGGCAGCGAGATCGCCGGCGGCGTCCGCGCCCTGGCTGTAGCCCAGCAGGGCGATCCTGGTCGCGCCGCACTCCCGGCCCATCGCCGCGATCATGCCGCGCGCGTTGTCGACGGCCTCGCGTTTGGAGGCGCCGTACACCTCGCTCTCCCAGGGGAATGCGGTCGCGGCGTAACTCACGTAGTCCACCCGCGCCGAGGGCGGCAGGCCGCGGGTGACTCCGGCCAGCATCCCGGGCCCGGGGCGCTCACCGTCCGCGGTGGTCTCCCATGTTCCCGGGATCGCCACCACGTACAGGCTCGGGCAATCCGGTGCGGCGACGGCGGTCCCGCTGCCCGGTCCCGCACACGACAGCGCCATCGCCGCGAAACCGATGGCCGCCGAGATCAACTTCGATCGCATCGCGTTCGCTCCTGGTAGTACAGGCGCCGCAGGCGCTCCCCGGCAGGAATCGGCCTCCGCCGGCGCCGCGCGGTGGTCGGACCCGGCCCCGTCGAAGGCTGCATTGAGACTCGGTGGTCTCAAAGTGCAGCCAGGATAGCGACAGTGTGGGAGAGTGCACAATCGACGTCCGAAGTGACGCGTATCACAGTCCATTCGGCCACGTCGACGCTCGCCGATTGCTATTCGCCCTGTGCGAGAAGAACTGTCATGGCCTCCGCCCATCGATCGATGGTTGCCGCGGCGGCGCGCTCGGAGGTGCGCAGCGGCCGGGACATCGCGGTGCCGCGCAGGATCGCGATGGTGAGGTCGCGGACGGCCGGGTAGCGCGGATGAGCGACCAGGTCCGGACCGAACAGTGCGTCCACCACGCGCCGCAAGTCGCGCCCGGCTTTTCGTTCGGCCGCGCGCAACGCCTCGGCAAGCGCCGGGTCGGTCCGCGCGGCCGCCCACAGTTCGAACTCGGCTTGCGCCGCCGGGCGCGCCATCGACTTGTACAGGGCGGTCAAGGCGCGGCGTAGGGGATCGGCGCCCGTGCCGAGCCCAGCCGCGACCTCTCGCACGGCCGCCTCGTTGCGTGCGACCAGATGTCCGACCAGTTCGCCGATCAGCGCGCCGAGGGTCGGGAAGTGATGCAGCAGCGCCCCGCGGCTCACGCTCGCGGCCCGCTGCACGGACAACGTGGACAGCGCCCGGTAGCCCTGCTCGGCCAGCAGGTCGGCGGCGGCGTCGAGGATGCGCACACGGGTCGCCCGCTTCTGTTCCTCGCGTCGTCCTGCCATGCCCGTTCCTCCTGTCGCCGCGACATTTTCACAGTCAAGGTTGACTGTCAAATGATGGGTGCGCCAGACTGCGGAGACCGGTTCGCACCAGCGTCGAAGGGAATGCGATGACCGACAGTGACAGCCAGGCCGACAGCGGGGCGGGTGCGTGGTATCGCAATTGGACCGAGACACCGGACACCCCGTGGGCCGGACGCCCCGAACCGGACGACGCCCGCGAGTACCGGACGCTGACCTACGAGCGGGACGGCCGCATCGCCCGCATCACCTTCGACCGGCCGGAGAAAGGCAACGCGATCACGCCCGATACGCCGCACGATCTGGCGCACGCGGTCGAACGCGCGGATCTCGACCCGCGGGTGCACGTCATCCTGGTGTCCGGACGCGGCAAGGGATTCTGCGGCGGCTACGACCTGAGCATGTTCGCGGAGCAGAGTTTCGTGGTGGCGGGCGGGCCCGATGAGGTGGCGGGAACGGTCGTCGATCCGGTGGTGCAGGGCCGCAATCACGATCCGGCGCGGACCTGGGACCCGATGATCGACTACGCGATGATGAGCCGGTTCAACCGCGGATTCGCCAGCCTGATGCAGGCGAACAAGCCGACCGTGGCCAAGCTGCACGGCTTCGCCGTGGCGGGCGGCAGCGACATCGCGCTGTTCGCCGACCAGATCATCTGCGCCGACGACACGAAGATCGGCTATCCGCCCACCCGGGTCTGGGGTGTCCCGGCGGCGGGCATGTGGGCGCATCGCCTCGGTGACCAGCGCGCCAAGCGCCTGCTGTTCACCGGCGACTGCCTCACCGGGAAGCAGGCGGTGGAATGGGGCCTGGCCATCGAATCCTGGCCCGCCGACGAACTCGACGCGCGCACCGAGGAATTCGTCGCCCGGATCGCGCGCATGCCGGTCAACCAGCTGATGATGGCCAAGCTGGCGCTCAACTCGGCGCTGTACGCACAGGGGGTGGCCAATTCCGGCATGATCAGCACCGTCTTCGACGGCATCTCCCGGCACACCAGCGAGGGGTACGCCTTCCAGACGCGGGCCGCCACAACCGGTTTCCGCGAGGCGGTCCGGGAACGCGACGAACCGTTCGGCGATCACAAACGGCCTCGCGCGCAGGCGTGAACCCCTGCTGAGCCCGCACGGGAATCTGCACAGCGGCCGACGCATCGGGCCCCGGCTCTACCGACCATGGTCGCCGACACTGCGATCCTCAGCGCCGGTCGGCTCGGGATCGCGGATCGAGTGCGAGCTGCGAGGTCCTGGATCCGCGCGCAGGAAACGGCACGGGGCGGTGGCCGCATCGCCACCGCCCCGTCCGAGTGCGCCGCTGGACCGTCAGCGGGCGGGCGGGACGTTCCCGGTCGCCTCTTCCTCGATGCTGTTGTAGCCGAGCCGCACATCGTGCGCGACTTCGCCGCCGCTCACCGTGACCTGGCTGGTCACCGGCGGATAGCCGCGCGCGACGACCGTGTAGTCGCCTTCGGCGAGATCCGTGACGACATAACGCCCGCTCTCGTCGGTGCGGGTCGTCGCGGTCAGCGCGCCCGTGGCGTCGAGCACGCTGATCTGCACGTCCGAGACCGCCCGGCCGCCGTCCGACCACGCCGACCCGGCCAGCACCGCCATCGGCGTGAGTTCGATGTCGTGATGCAGCAGCCCGCTGTCCGGCACGGTCAGCGCGGTCGCGCTGGGACGCATGTGTTCGGCGACCGCGACCAGTGTGTACGTGCCGGGCACCACGCCATGGCACAGGTAAGCGCCGTCGGCCGCCGCGGTGGCCGAGCCGACCACCTCGCCGTCGAGGTCTGTCAGCGTGATGGTCGCGCCGGGCAGCGGTTCGCCGTGCGTGCGGGACCGGACCACGCCGGACAGCTCGCCGGAGCCGAGCAGGGTGATGTCGAGTTGCTGCGGACAGTCGCCGACAGTGACATTCACCGCGGCGGGCTGATGCCCGGCGGCCGACACGATCAGTACGTAACCGCCCGCGTCGGGCGCGCCGAGGAGGTAACCGCCGTCGGCGCCGCCGCCCGTGCGCGCGGCCTGCCGCCCGTGCTGGTCGATCAGCGTGAGCGCGGCGGCGGGCACCGGGCGGCCGTCCCCGCGATGGACATAGCCGCTGAGCGAACGGCCTTCGTGCTCCGCGCCGTCGAGGCTCGCCCGCGGTTCGCGCCGGTACGCGCCGTTGCTCGCGGGATCGCCCGCGCCGTGGCCGCCCGCGGCCGCGGCGAGCACCGGTTCCGGCTCCGACAGCGCCTGTGCGGCGCCCTCCCAGATCTGATCCGCGTCCCAGTGCGACTCGGCGGCGTCCGGCTCCTCGACCGACGTCCGCGCGACGGCCGCTGGAACGTCCTGCAGCGGAATCTCTTTCATGAACATCAGCACCACGCAGGCCAGCAGTGCGACTCCGGCCGCCGCGTAGAACACGCCGTGCATGGAGTCGGTGAAGCCGGCGAGGATCGGCACCTTCAGCGCGTCGGGCAGCGCCGCGATGCCACTGGTGTTGGACTGCATGCCGCTGAGCTGGTCGGCGCCGAACCCAGGCGGCAGCGCGCCGCCGAACGCGTCGATGATCCGGTTCGGCAGCAGGTTGAACAGAATGGTCAGGAACACCGCCACGCCGAGCGTGCCGCCCATCTGCCGGAAGAACGTGGCCGTGGCGGTGGAAACTCCCATGTCCGAGCGCGGTCCGGCGTTCTGCGCCGCGATGATCAGCGTCTGCATGCAACAGCCGAGCCCGAGCCCGATCACCGCGCCGATCGCCAGCGGCTGCCACAGCGGGCTGTCGTACCGCACCTGCGCGTACAGGGCCGCTCCGAGCGCGACGATGAACGTGCCCGCCACCGGCAGGATCTTGTAGCGCCCCGTCTGCTTGGTGATCCGTCCCGCCGCCTGGGAGCCGATGGTGATGCCGAGCACCAACGGCAGCATGAGCAGGCCCGCCTTCGTCGGCGAGTAGCCGCGCACGACCTGGAAGTACTGCGGAACCATGGTGATCGCGCCGAACATGGCCACACCGACGATGAACCCACCGGCGATGGTGACGCTGAAAGTCGAGTTCCGGAACAGCCGCAACGGGATCAGCGCCGAGTCCTTCATCAGGAACTCCACCAGGACGAACAGCGCCAGCCCCGCCGCCCCGATGCCGTAGCAGAGCAGCGACTTCTCCGACGACCATCCCCAGTGGCGTCCCTGTTCGGCGACGATCAGCAGCGGCACCACGCCGATCGTCAGCGTCAGCGCGCCGAACCAGTCGATCCGGTGGTGCTGGCGCTGGTGCGGCACGTTGAGCACCTTGGCCACCACGAGCAGGGCGAGCACGCCGACCGGGACGTTCACCAGGAACACCCACCGCCAGCCTTCGATGCCGCCGAGCTCTTCGTAATCGGAGAAGAAGCCGCCGAGCACCGGGCCCAGCACCGTCGCGGTGCCGAAGACCATCATGAAATAGCCCTGATAGCGCACCCGTTCGCGCACCGGGACGATATCGCCGATGATGGTGAACGCCAGCGACATCAGTCCGCCCGCGCCAAGGCCCTGGAACGCGCGGAACGCGGCGAGCTGGTACATCGAGCCGGCGAATGTGCACGCCACCGAGCCGATGACGAACAGCCCGATCGCCGTGAGATAGAACGGTTTACGGCCGTAGATGTCGGCCAGCTTGCCGTACAGCGGCGTGGTGATCGTCGCGGTGATCAGGTAAGCGGTGGTCGCCCACGCCTGCTCATCGAAACCGTGCAGGTCGTTGGCGATCTTGACGATCGCGACGCTGACGATGTTCTGGTCGAGCGCGGCCAGGAACATGCCGAGCAACAGCCCGGACAGGATGGTCAGGATCTGCCGGTGCGACAGTGACGTGTCCGCGCCTGCGTCCAGGTTCCGCGGAGCCTGGGTGGTGGAATTCGTCATGAATGAGCCCTATTTCGGATCGGCATGGTGTCGGGGAGTGGTGGTCTCTATTCCTGCGGTGAGCCGGTCGAGCAGTGCGGTCAAGGTGTCGCGGTCGGTCGCGGGCCAGTCGGCCAGGATGTCGGCCAGCCACCGGTTGCGCAGCGCGCGGTTCTCCTCGAAGACGCGAACGCCTTCCGCGGTGGCCGCCAGCACGCACGCGCGGCCGTCGACCGGGTCGGCCCGGCGCTCCACCAGGCCGTGCGCCACGAGTGATCTGCTCTGTCTGCTGATGGTCGATGCCTCGGTGTGCAGCAATTCGGCGAGCCTGCCCGCACGCTGCGGTCCCTCGTGCACCAGGCAGAAGAGCACGGAGTAGGCGAGTCGTTCCAGACCGTCCGGACCGGGCCGAGCGGGCAGCCACTTCGCCCGGTTGACCGCGCGCATGAATCGGACCAGTTGCTGACCGAGTTCGTCGGCGGTCGCGAGTTCGGCCGCCGTGACCCGGCGCTCGCGAGCGGTTGCGGACATGACACCACCTCGAAGTTCCCCACCAGCAGATTTGATTAGCAACCACAACTAGTTGCTTTGAGCAACTATACATCCGGGTTGCCAGAGGTCTGCGCGGTGGGCCACGCGCGGGTCGCGTTGCTACCGTCGATGGCGTGTCCGAGCCGCTTGTTCGCTTCTGCGCAGCCCTGCCGTCCGATTGCCGATGGGAGCCGGTCGGCGGCGGGGAGTCCGGCGCCCGGGTATTCCGGTCCGCCGAAGGTTCCCGCTACGCCAAGTGTGTCGCCCCCGGCGAGGTCGCCGCCCTCGCGCTGGAGCGGGACAAGATCACCTGGCTCGACGGCCACGATATACCCGGCCCGCGGGTGCTGGACTGGCGGCCCGATGTCGACGGCGCCTGCTTGGTCACCAGCGCCGTGCCCGGTGTGCCCGCGAACGCCGTTTCCGCGCAAGATCTCGCGCTCGCATGGGATTCCATCGCGGACACGGTGCGGCGCCTGCACGATCTACCCACCGCGGAGTGCCCGTTCGACCGTGGCCTGGCGCGGATGTTCGCGATCGCCCAGGACGTGGTGGTCCGGGGCGCGGTGCACACCGAGTTCCTTCCCGAGGAGCAGCAGGACACTCCGCCCACCGTCCTGCTCACCAGGCTGGCCACCCAGTTGGAGCCCAGGATGACGCAGGAGTCCGCCGAAGCGGTGGTCTGCCACGGCGATCTGTGCCTGCCGAACATCATCCTCGATCCGGAAACGCAGACGGTCGCCGGATTCGTCGATCTCGGCCGCCTCGGCATCGCTGATCCGTACGCCGATCTCGCTCTGCTGCTGGCCAATGCTCGGGAGTCATGGCAGGACGAGCGGCGCGCCGGAAACGCCGACCGCGCCTTCGCCGACCGCTACGGCATCGATCTGGATGCCGAGCGGCAGCGGTTCTTCCTCCATCTGGATCCGCTCACCTGGGGATAGCCCGAGTCACGTCGCGGGCTGAAGCAGTACCGCGGTGCCGTAGGCCGCCACCTCGCTCATGGTGCCCGCGATCTCGTTGCAGTCGAAGCGCATGGCGATGACCGCGTTCGCGCCGAACGACATCGCGTGCTGGCACATCCGCATGATCGCTTCGTGCCGGGACTGGTAGAGCAGTTGGGTGTACTCGGGAATCTCCCCGCCGCCCAGCGAGCGGAAACCGGCGCTGAAGTTCGACCCGAAGCTGCGGCTGCGCACGGTGAGTCCGGCGACCTCGCCGAACACCCGGACGATCTCCTGGCCGGGCACGTCGTTCATGGTGGAGACCAGGATCGGGAACTGCGGTCCGGGTGGCGGGGGCGGGGGATACGGCTGGGGTGGCTGCTGGTGCGCGGGATATTGCGGGTACGGCTGCGGCGGCTGGCTCATGTGCGGGATGCTACGGGCGGCGGCGATTCCGTCGCGGCCGAGGTGTGCCCGCCGGTCCGGAACCGCACCGACCGCCCGGTCCTGATCAGGCGGAATCGCGCGCTCCGTGACCGCTGCGCCGCGATTCGGGCTTTTCTGTTGAGCATTCGACCGACAGAATCCGAAGAGATATGCAATGTTGTTATTGCGCAACGGCATTGAGAGGGAACCCACGGTGGCCGAGTAGGCACCGGTAAAAGGGGGTGCGGCGAGATCATGTCGTCGAACACGTCCGAGCCCGGCGGCCGACGCGCCGGCCGAGGCCAGGTCCGGACCGGACGCGTGCCCACGTGGCCGGGAATGATCTCCGGGCAGGAGCCGCCGCCCGGCAGGGAGCGGCATCGGGCGTCCCGTGATCGGCGCCGCGCTCGTCGCGGCCCACGCCGCGCTTGGCTGGTCGGCGGTGTCGGTCTCGCCGCATCGCTCGCGGCCGCCGCGCTGGTCCTGGTGTACACGGACGCGGCCTCCGCGCCACGGCAATCGGCCACGGTGGCGGACCCGGTGCTCGGTGGCGGCCCCGGCTGCGAGCCGACCCGAGGCGGACAACTGGTGCGCGGCAACGGAACCGGCTCGACCGCCTCGGGGCCGGATGTGATCCTGGCGTTCCAGCACGCCTACTACGTGACCCGCTCGGGAGCGGTCGCGCGATCGCTGACGGTGCCGGACGCCGCGGTGCCGCCGGTCGCCGTGATCGACGCGGGCATCGCCTCCGTACCCACGGGAACGCAGCACTGCGTCATGGTCACCCCCATGCTCGACGGACGCTACGACGTGGTCATCACCGAGCTGCGCCCGGACTCCGCCAATCGCACCTATCGACAATTCGTCACCGTGGCCACCACCGACGGTAAGGCCACCATCATCAAGATCGCCGCGCCGAACTGAGTTCGGCCGATCTTCCGTTGTGCCGTTCGCGCAGGTGGGCTTTCGCTACGATGCCACTGCCGGGGCGGTCGATCGGCGCGAAGCGCATGGCATCTGCGGTCGATTCCAGGGGAGGTCGTCGGTGGTGTTCATCCGGTGGTGTGTGCTTGCCGGTACGGCTCTTTCGATGCTGCTGGCGCTGCCGGTCGCACCGTCGGCGGCGGAGCCGGAACTTCCGGTGGTGGCGCCGCCCGAGCAGGACCCTTTCTATCGGCCGTCCGCCGATCTGGTCGCGTCGAGGCGGCCCGGTGAGATCCTCGCCGCGCGGCCGGTCACCATCGCCAATCAGCTCGGCGGGGCGCTGGAGGCCGAGGCCTGGCAGGTTTCCTATCGGTCCGCCAACAGCGCCGACCAGCCCATCGCCGCCGTCGCGACATTGCTGAAACCCTCTGCGGGGAACGGCAAATTGGTGTCTCTGCACGCCGCCGAGGATTCCACCGGACTGTTCTGCGCCCCGTCCTACACGGTGCGCCGGTCGGCGCAGGCCGGTTTGGTGGACGGGCAGATCGACCCGTTGCGCAGCGCCCCGGCGCTACTGGCGCAGGGATGGACGGTCGTGGTGCCGGACCATCAAGGCCCGAATTCGGCATTCGCCCACGGCCCGCTGGCCGCGCGGATCGCCTTGGACGGCATCCGCGCCGCGGAGCGTTTCGGTCCGCTGCACCTGCCGGGAGCGGACACCGAGGTGGCGATGTGGGGATACTCGGGAGGGTCGATCCCCACGCTGCACGGCGCGGAACTGCGCAGCACCTACGCGCCGGAGGTGAATCTCGTCGGCGTCGTCTCCGGCGGTACCGATGTCGACCTCGAGATTCTGTCGCGCGAGGCGAACAAGGGGCCCGGCGCCGGTCTCGTCGCGGCCGCCATCATCGGTCTCTCGCGCGAGGAACCCGAGTTGGACGCCTACCTGCGGGCGAACGCCACACCGCGCGGTCGGCAGTTGCTGACCGCGAAGGACCGCGGCTGTGTGCTGCACCAAGCCGCGCTGGAACCATTCCTCGACATAGACAGCCTGGTGCAAGGCGGCATACTGCACACGCCGGTGCTGCGCGCCGCCTTCGACCGGACCAGGATGGGCAAGTCGGTCCCCGACACCCCGGTCTTCCTCTACCACGCGACCGCCGACTGGCTCGTCCCCATCGGCCCCGCCGACGCGCTCGCCTCCACCTACTGCCGCGATCCCGCCGCGCGAGTTACCTATATCCGCGACCATGCGAGTGAACACCTGACCCTCAACACACTCGCCGAGAACCGCGTGATCGCTTGGTTGCGCGACCGGTTCGCGGGAGGGCCGGTGCAGGCCAACTGCACCGTCACCGATATGGGTTCCATCGCGCTCGGGCGATGAAGGTCTCCGAATCGCTCTACTCGAGCCCGGCGACCTTCCGGCAGCGCCAGTCCAGGTAGTTGATCAGCGTCCAGAAGTCTTTGAAGGCCGGGTTCGTGGTCTGGCCGTGGTGGTAGCGGTAGTAGATCTGCTGGGCGATGACGGCCAGGCGGAACAATCCGAAGACCTCGTAGAACGGCCAGTTCCCGGCCGAGCGGCCGGTGCGCGCGCAATAGTGTTCGACGATCTGCGCGCGGGTCAGCATGCCCGGCAGATGACTCGGCTGGCGGCGGGAAGCACGCATGACCTCGTCGTCGTCCGCTTGCACCCAGTAGGCCAGCGCCCCGCCGAGATCCATCAGCGGATCGCCCAGGGTAGCCATCTCCCAGTCCAGCACGCCGACGATCGCGCCCGAGCCCGCGGGGTCCAGCACCAGATTGTCGAGCCGGAAGTCGTTGTGGATGACGGTGGTGGCGACGTCCGCGGGCTGGTTGGCGTCGAGCCAGGCCATCACCGCGGCGAAATCGCTGACATTGTCGGTGCGGGCGTCCACGAAACGCCGCGACCAGCCGGCGACCTGGCGGGCGACGTAACCGGCGCCCTTGCCGATTTCGGTGAGACCGGCCGCGACCGGGTCCACTTCGTGCAGCTCGATCAGGCAGTCGAAAGCCGTAGTGGACAACCGTCGCGCCTGGTCCGGGGACAGGCTGGTGCCGGCGGGGAGATCGCCGCGCAGGATGGTGCCCGCCACGCGCTCCATCACGTAGAACTCGCTGCCGATCACCTCCGGATCGGCGCAGCGAGCCACCATCCGCGGCACGTAGCGGTAGTGCGGGCGCAACCGCTGCTGCACCAGGAATTCGCGGCCCATATCGTGCGCGGAAGCCGCCTTGGTGCCGCCGGGCGGGCGGCGCAGGATCAAGTCGCGATCCGGGTAGCGCAGCAGATACGTCAGATTGGACGCGCCTCCGGAGAATTGGCGCACCTCGGGGGGCTCGCTCAGACCCCGCACCTGCTCGGCGAGCCAGGCGTGCATCGCGGCGACGTCGAAGGCGTCCTCCGCGCGGACGACGGCGGCGTCCGCAGCGTTCACCGGTCGGTTCCGTATTTGCGCAGCTCCTGCCGGGCGATCACGCCGAGGTGCACCTCGTCGGGGCCATCGGCGAAACGCAGCGAACGAATGCCTGCGAATGCGCGGGCCAGCGGGAAATCATCGGAAAGTCCTGCACCGCCGTGCAGCTGGATCGCCATGTCCAGCACCTCCTGGGTCATCCGCGGCACGACCGCCTTGATCTGGGAGACCTCGCTGCGCGCGCCGGCCAGTCCCTTGGTGTCCAGCAGCCAGGCGGTGTGCAGGACGAGCAACCGCGCCTGGTCGATCGCGACGCGCGCGTTGGCGATCCGCTCCCGGTTTCCGCCCAGGTTGGCCAGCGGCTTGCCGAAAGCCGTGCGCGACAGGGCGCGACGGCACGCCAGTTCGAGCGCGCGCTCGGCCAGGCCGATGGCGCGCATGCAGTGGTGGATGCGGCCGGGGCCGAGGCGGCCCTGGGCGATCTCGAATCCGCGCCCCGGCCCGGCGATCACGGCGTCCAGCGGAAGACGCACGTCGGTGAAGGAGACCTCGCCGTGGCCGAAGGGCTCGTCCAGGTAGCCGAAGGTGCTCAGCATCCGTTCGACCCGCACGCCGGGTGTGTCCAGCGGGACCAGCACCATGGAGTGCCGCTGATACGGGTGTGCCTGCGGGTCGGTCAGGCCCATGAAGATGACGAACGCGCAGTTCGGATGGCCGATGCCGGTGCTCCACCACTTGCGGCCGTTGAGCACGATCTCCTCGCCGTCCACCACGGCGGTCGCGGCCATATTCGTCGCGTCCGAGGAGGCGACCTCGGGTTCGGTCATGCAGAACGCCGAGCGGATGGAGCCGTCCAGCAGCGGCCGCAACCACTGCTCCCGCTGCTCGGCGCTGCCGTAGTGCAGCAGGACCTCGGCATTACCGGTATCGGGCGCGTTGCAGTTGAACACCTCCGACGCCCAGCCGGAGGCCCCCATCACCTCGGCCATCGGCGCGTACTCGACGTTGCTCAGGCCCGCGCCGAGTTCCGGATCGGGGAGGAAGAGGTTCCACAGTCCCGCCGCCCGCGCCTTCTGCTTCAGCTCTTCGACCACCGGCGGCACCGCCCATGGCGATTCCCGCAGGGCGGCGGCGTGCTCCTCGTCGCGCGGCTCGATCTCGTCGCGCACGAACTGCCGCACCTGGTCGGTGAGGCGGACGGCTCGGTCGGAATGCGTGAAATCCATACCCATCCTCGTGGCTCGCTGAGCATTGCTCAACTTCCGGTCGAGTTCATTGGTAGCATATTGTTGAGCATTGCTCAATAGGGGAGGGCTCAATAGAGGAGGGTGGATGACCGAGGTTGCCGTGCAGGCCGGCGGCCGCCGCTCGGCGGACGACCGGCGCAGACAACTGATCGGCATCGGTCTGGGCATGCTGATCGATCGCCCCTGGCACCAGATCACCATCGACGCGGTCGCGCAGCAGGCGGGCATCTCTCGCGGGCTGCTCTTCCACTATTTTCCGACCAAGCAGGATTACTACGCGCAGCTCGTGCACGCCGCGTCGCAGCGATTCCTGCGCGGTACCGGCCCGGACCCGGACGCCGCCGACCCGCTCGCGTCGATGATCGCCAATTTCGTCGGCTACATGCGCAGGCGCAGTGGACCGCTGGTGGGACTGCTTCGCGCCGCCGGGCAGGATCCGGTGCTCGAGTCGATCATGGAGCGGATGCACGACGAGCTGACCGATCGGGTGTTCGCCGCGCTCGGCAGGCCCGCGCGGTCGACCGCCGAGCGCCTGGTGGTGCGATCGTGGTGGGCCATGGCCGAGGACCTCACGGTGCAGTGGTTGTCGCGCGACGACGTAGACCAGGACCGGCTGGACCGGCTGCTGTACGACACGTTGACCCGGGTGCTCGACTCGGTGGACGCCGAAAGCTGAGCGGTTCACCTGCCCCGGGAATTGCCCTGCGAAACTCATCCGCGATTCGGTGGCGTGCACCGAGATACCCATGGCCTGGGGGCTGGTGCGGAGAGTGGCCGGCCCGGTGCCGCCGAGGGGCGAATCTCGGCGGCACCGGCGTATCCGAACGCGCTGCGGGAGCGCACGCGCCGCCGCGAAGGGAGAGCGCGCCCCTCCAGCATAGAGCGATCAATGGTCTGGTGCGCGGTGGCGAAGAAGTGCCTGCGACCCGCGGGAAATCACGTCGCGGCGCGTGTGTCGGCCGCGGCACGCCGAATAGTTGGGTGAGATGGCAAATGAACAGTTTCGCCAGTAGCGGTGGATCGACTATGAATGAAACGTGCCGTTGCCATACGTGATCACTTGTCTGCCATCGACTCTCCCGTGCGGGGAGCGCTGATGGTCATCGAACATCCCATCGAGGACGAGGTTACACAGCTGGCGAGGCGGGTCGAGAAGGCCCGTGGACGGCTCGCCTACCAGTTCGATCCGGCGCTGACAGAGGCGCTGTCGGAGGACGAACTGTATGCCGAACGTGAGCTCGCCGAACGGATTCGCACCCAGGAGCGCGGACAGCGCTGGAAAGAGGCGCAGGCTGCCGCCGCGGCATCCGACCGTGCCAGGCAGACCACCGAAGCGATCGAGAAGGCCGACATGCGAGACCTCCTGCTCGCCCGCAAGGCGATTGCCGCGCAACGACGCGAATCCAGCCCGCACGCGAAGCTGGCCTCGCTCTACCGGCATCGGTCCTGGTCACTGCGCGCGCTGGCCGGTGTCGTCGCGGCGGGCATGCTGTGGTCGGCGGTCAACGTCCAGCACAACATCGCTCCCGGTGGCGCGACCGATCCGCTGTACTGGTTCAGCTACCTGCTCGAAGGCATGATCAGTGTCTGCCTGATCATCATCATGATCGGCACCAACAAGGTCGCCGAGTGGGGCGTGGTGGACAACCGCCGCCAGGTCGCGACCGCCGAAATGGCCCTGCTGGCCTTGACCGTCAGCCTCAACACCTACCCCTACCTGCGCGCCGGCGCCTGGTACGACGCGGCCGTGCACGCCATCGCGCCGGTGATGATCGGTGTCGCGCTGCTCATCCACGACGCGGCCAGCGCCCGCTACGGCCTCGCCATCGCCAGGGCCACCGAGCAGGTCCGCGACCTGCCCGACCCGGCCGAGCAGATCCGGCTCACGCTGCCCCGATACCGGATGCCGGTCGCGCCGGAGGCTCCGGGCATTCCGCATGAGCACGTGACCCCCGAACCGCAGCCCGTCGTGGTCGCGCCCCCGGCGGAGGTCGTCGAGCCGGAAGCGGTGCAGGCCGTCGAAACCAACGGCGCACAGGTGGAATTCGAAGAGCAGCCCGAGGTCGTGGTGCAGGTCGAGAAGAAGCGGCCGCCGGTCGAGGCGCCACGCAAGCCGGTGCTGCCCGAGTCCATCGAAGACCTCGACGCGATGGAAGTCTTCGAGACGCGTCCGACGACGCCGGTGAAGGTCGAGGACGCCGACGCCACGATCGCCGCCAACGGCCACGCGCCCTCGACCAACGGCAAGAAGCTCGTCGCGAGCGAGCCTGTCGCGCCCGCAGCGGTTCCGGCGGCC
Organism: Nocardia arthritidis NBRC 100137; assembly: GCF_001612765.1. Classification (GTDB taxonomy): domain Bacteria; phylum Actinomycetota; class Actinomycetes; order Mycobacteriales; family Mycobacteriaceae; genus Nocardia; species Nocardia arthritidis. The sequence goes on along the minus strand of NZ_BDBB01000021.1, from coordinate 37,351 downwards.
AAGTCCGAGGACCGGCCGGCCGTGCGGGTGCCCGTCGAAGAGCCCGCCGCGGCGAAGGTGGTCGTCCGGCAGCCGTCCGCGGCCAAGCCGCACACCACGGTCTCCGAGGCGGAGGTCCCGACGGCCGAAATCCCGGCAGTCACCCGGCGTCCGCTGGCCGAGGTGAAGAGCGACCCTCCGGCGCCGGAGCCCAAGAACGGCAAGGACACTCCCAAACCCGACATCGCGCAGCCGCCGACGGCCCGCACCCCGGACATCTACGACACCGGCTCGTTCCGCGTCGCCGACATCCTGGAGCAGGAACTCGCCGAACTGCAGGCCGAACGCCGCCGCGCTCGGGCGGCGAGCAGGCAGCGTTCCGCCTCGACAGCGGGCCGCGAGTCCTAGCGAGCCCCGTCTTCGCCGATGCCCGCCCGCGCACTCCGCGGGCGGGCATCGCGTCTTCGGGGCACCGCTCGGGATCGGATTGCCGCTGTCGCCGAGAGGCCGATCACGGCGTCGGCCGACGGTCGCTCGACTGCTGAGAGCGGATCTGCCGAGGGCAGCGAGGGAGCGGTCCGAGGCCGTGCGTGCGGCACCGTGGAGCCATGGCTCACGATGACAAGACCCCGATGTTCAGCTGGCGGGCGCGAGAACAACTGCTCAGCCGCCGCATCGTCGTGCTCGACGGCGCGCTCGACGACGACAACGGGACACTGCTGATGACCCAGCTGCTCACGCTCGCCGCCGAGGATCCGGACGCGGGCATCTCGCTGTGGATCCATTCGCCGGGCGGATCGGTTCCCTCGATGCTCGCCATCCGCGACGTGATGCGGCTGGTGCCGTGTGAAGTCTCCACGCTCGCGCTCGGATTGGCCTGCAGCGCGGGACAGTTCCTGCTGTCGTCGGGGAGCAAGGGCAGGCGTTTCGCCCTGCCGCACGCCCGGGTGCTGATGCACCAGGGATCGGCGGGCATCGGCGGCACCGCCGTCGACGTCGAGGTCCAGGCCGACGATCTGCGCTACACCGTCGACACGGTGCTCGGCATCATCGCCGAGGACACCGGCCAGCCGTTCGACCGGATCTACGAGGATTCGCTGCACGACCGCTGGTTCACCGCAACGCAAGCCAAGGAATACGGCTTCATCGACCACATCGTCGACTCGTTCGGGCAGATCGTCCCCCAACGCCAGCGAATCGGGATCTCGGCATGAGCGGTCAGGCCCGGAGGAGGCAGCGCAGCGTGACCACGCAGGGCTCCGCTCGTGCCGGAAGGGACACATTATGAGCACCTACACCATTCCCAATGTGATCGCGCAGCATCCGCGGGGCGGCGAGCGGATCACCGACATCTACTCTCACCTGCTCGCCGAGCGCATCGTCTACCTCGGCACGCCCATCGACTCGGGCGTGGCCAACGCGCTAATCGCGCAGCTGCTGCACCTGGAATCGGAGAGTCCCGAGCAGGAGATCAACCTCTACATCAACTGCGAGGGCGGGGATCTGCCCTCCATGCTCGCGGTGTACGACACCATGCAGCACATCCAGTCACCCGTGCAGACCACCTGCGTCGGCCAGGCGATCGCGGTCGGTGCGGTATTGCTGGCAGGCGGCGAGCCCGGCCGCCGCTCCATGCTCCCGCATGCCAGGGCGGTACTGCACCAACCCGCCGCGCGCGGGCAGGGAACGATCCCCGATTTGATCCTGCAGGCCGACGAGCTGGTGCGGATGCGGGCGGAGATCGAGTCGATCCTGTCGCGGCACACCGGGCAGACGGTGGAGCGGCTCCGGCGCGACACCGACCGCGACCGGGTCTTCACCGCCTCGGCCGCGGTGGAATACGGCCTCGTCGATCAGGTCCTGGGGCGGCGGGACTAGGCCGCCAGGGCCATGAGCGTGGGCCCGGCGCCGGAACGCGGCACCGACCGCTGCAAGAAGGCGATCCGGCGCCGGGCGCGAAGATCGTCCGCCACCTGGCCGATGAGGTCACCCAGCGTGGTGCCGAGAGATCCGGCCAGGGCGGCGATCATCTCGCTCGACGGCTCCTTGCGGCCCCGCTCCACCTCGGACAGGTACTGGGGGGAAATGCCTGCCCGCCGGGCGGTTTCGACCAGTGTCTCGCGGCGGTCCTGCCGCAGGGTGCGCAACTGTTCGCCGAGCACCTCGCGCCACAGGGGTTCCGGCGGCGTCGGCGGAACCTGCGGCCGGTCGTCGCGTCCACCGGGAATCGAGTGAAGTCTCGGGTGCTCGCTCATGAGCAGAGCGTACGGTCCCGGAGCGTGGGTCTGCCCGGCATTACGCTCTGGGCGGACGAGTGCGGCGATATGGGCGGATTCGGCGTGGTCGCCGCCGTAATCCGAGCGGAGGCGAGCATGATGGGAAACCATGCCCGAGAATTCGAAGGTCTCCGATCTCAAGCCGCGCAGCCGTGACGTCACCGACGGCCTGGAGAAGACCGCCGCCCGAGGGATGCTGCGCGCGGTCGGCATGGGCGACGACGACTGGGAGAAGCCGCAGATCGGCGTGGCCTCCTCGTGGAACGAGATCACTCCCTGCAATCTGTCCCTGGACCGGCTCGCCCGAGGTTGCAAGGACGGCGTCTTCTCCGGCGGCGGCTTCCCCATGCAGTTCGGCACCATCTCGGTCTCCGACGGCATCTCCATGGGTCACGAGGGAATGCATTTCTCCTTGGTTTCGCGTGAGGTGATCGCCGACAGCGTCGAGACGGTGATGCAGGCCGAGCGGCTCGACGGCTCGGTGCTGCTGGCCGGCTGCGACAAATCGCTGCCCGGGATGCTGATGGCCGCGGCCCGGCTGAACCTGGCGAGTGTGTTCCTCTACGCGGGGTCGATCCTGCCCGGCATCGCCAAGCTCTCCGACGGCAGCGAGCGCGAGGTGACGATCATCGACGCGTTCGAAGCGGTCGGCGCCTGCGCCCGCGGGCTGATGAGCCGCGAGGACGTCGCCGCCATCGAACGGGCGATCTGCCCCGGCGAGGGCGCCTGCGGCGGCATGTACACCGCCAACACCATGGCCAGCGCGGCCGAAGCGCTGGGCATGTCGCTGCCCGGCAGCGCGGCACCCCCCGCGACCGATCGTCGCCGCGACGGTTACGCCCGCCGCAGCGGCGAGGCAGTGGTCGAGTTGATCCGGCAGGGCATCACCCCCTCCGACATCCTGACCAAACCCGCGTTCGAGAACGCGATCGCGGTCGTCATGGCGTTCGGCGGCTCCACCAACGCGGTGCTGCACCTGCTGGCCATCGCGCACGAGGCGAACGTCGATCTGTCGCTGGACGATTTCGCGCGCGTCGGTCGCCGCGTGCCGCACCTCGCCGACGTCAAACCCTTCGGTAAGCACGTGATGACCGACGTGGACCGGATCGGCGGCGTGCCGGTCATGATGAAGGCTTTGCTCGATGCCGGCTTGCTGCACGGTGACTGCCTGACCGTGACGGGAAAGACGGTGGCGGAGAACCTGGCCCACATCGCCCCGCCGGATCCCGACGGCAAGGTGATCCGCGCGATGGCGTCGCCGATCCATCCGACCGGTGGCATCACCATCCTGTCCGGTTCGCTCGCGCCGGATGGCGCCGTCGTCAAGTCGGCGGGCTTCGACTCCGACGTATTCACCGGCACGGCCCGCGTTTTCGACGGGGAACGAGCAGCGATGGACGCGCTCGAGGACGGCACGATCGCGGCGGGTGACGTGGTCGTCATCCGGTACGAGGGCCCGAAAGGCGGTCCCGGGATGCGTGAGATGCTGGCCATCACCGCCGCCATCAAAGGAGCGGGACTGGGCAAGGACGTCCTGCTGCTCACCGACGGACGCTTCTCCGGCGGCACCACCGGCCTGTGTGTCGGGCACGTCGCACCGGAAGCCGTGGACGGCGGCCCGATCGCCTTCGTGCGCCACGGCGACCCGATCCGCCTCGACGTCGCCGCGGGCACCCTCGACCTGTTGGTCGACGCCGACGAACTCGCCCGCCGTCGCGAAGGCTGGAAGCCCGTGCCGCCCCGCTACACCCGCGGCGTCCTGGCCAAGTACACGAAGCTGGTGGGCTCGGCCTCGATCGGGGCCGTCTGCGACTGAGGGCCCCGATCGCCGTCGAGCAGATCCGATCCCACCGAATCCTCGCTCGGCGGCTTCGCCACGGCCTGAGACCTGAAAGGCGGATGGCTGTGGTTCCCCGCGACGAATGCCTGGACCGACGACGGTCTCAGCAGTCCCGCGCGGAGGTGAAATCCCTGCCGCGCGGAGCTGCTGAGGCTGTACTACCCGCCTGCCGCTGCTCGCGCGATCAGCGCGGCGACCACGTCGGGCGCGGACACCGAGACCGCGTGGGAGGCCGAGACCTCGACGGCATCGGCTCCCGCGCGTTGCGCCATGAATCGCTGCGCTTCCACCGGAATGTTCTTGTCCTCGCCGGTGATCAGCGCGAACGACGGGATGCCTCGCCAGGCGGCGGCGGTCGCGGGCTGTTGCAAGGCGTCCAAGGCCACCGGCCGCTGTGTCACGGCCATCAGTTCGGCGGTGGCGGCGGGCACGTCGGCGGCGAACTGCTGGTGGAATTCCTCTTGCCGGATGTAGAGCTCGGTACCGGTGCCCCCGTCGGGAAGCGGGTAGGAGGCGGGCCGGGTGGTCGGGCCGAGCGTCGATCCGGGGAACTTGTCCGTCAATTGCAGTGCGCTCTCACCCTCGTCCGGGATGAATGCGGCGATGTAGACGAGCGCTTCGACATTCGTCTTCCCAGCGGCAGCGACCGTGATGACGCTCCCGCCGTAGGAATGGCCGACCAGAACGCACGGCCCTTCCACGGAGTCGAGAACCGAGGCCACATAGGCGGCGTCGCTGTCGAGTCCGCGCAGCGGGTTGGCGGCCGCGATCACGGAATGCCCTTGTGCGCGCAGCCGTTCGACGACCCCGTTCCAGCTGGAGGAGTCGGCGAACGCCCCGTGGACCAGCACGATGGTCGGCGCGGAAGTATCGGTGCTCACGAGTGTGGTTCCTTCCGGGTCAGGCGGGGTGCAGGGCGGACCGCAGCGTAGCGACGGCCTGCGCTACCGCGGCCTTGGCGGCATGGGTGTCGTGCAGCGAGTTGACCATCACGAAGTCGTGGACGATGCCGCCGTAGCGCACCTGCGTGACCGGCACGCCCGCGGCGCGCAACTTGCCCGCGAAGGCCTCGCCCTCGTCGCGCAGCACGTCGGCTTCGGCGGTGATGACCAGCGCGGGCGGCAGCCCGGCCAGCTGCTCGGTGGTCGCGCGCAGCGGCGAGACGGTGATCTGCGCGCGCTCGTCCGCGCTGGTGGTGTACTGATCCCAGAACCACTTCATGCCCTCGCGCGTGAGGAAGTACCCCTCGGCGAACTGCTGGTAGGAGCCGGTGTCGAAGTTGGCGTCGGTCACCGGGTAGAACAGCACCTGCTGCGCGAAGGAGACGTCGCCGCGCTCCTTGGCCATCAGGGTCAGCGCGATGGCCATGTTGCCGCCGACCGAGTCACCCGCGATCGCGATCCGGGACGAGTCGAGGCCCTTCTCCGCGCCGTTGGCGGTGACCCATTGGGCGACGCGATAGGACTGCTCGTTGGCCACCGGGTAGCGCACATCCGGCGACCGATCGTATTCGGGGAACACCACGGCGGCGTCGGCGCCGACGGCGAGATCGCGCACCAGGCGGTCATGGGTGTGCGCGTCGCCGAACACCCATCCCGCGCCGTGGGTGTAGACGATCACCGGCAGCATCTCGGTGACGCCCTGCGGCTTGACGATCCGGGCCCGCACCGAGCCGGTCGGCCCGCCCTCGACGGTGATCCACTCCTCGTCGACCTCGGGCTTGAAGATCGGCGCGTCCTGCACGGAGTCCACCGCTTTGCGGCCCTCTTCGGGCGGGAGCTGGTAGAGGAACGGCGGCTGCGAGGTCGCGTCGACGAACTCCTGCGCCGCTTGTTCGAGCGAGATGCCCAGCGGGTTTCCTGACATGATCGTGCCTCTCTGGTAAGTGTGGTGGGAACTGTTGTGGCTCAGGCCGAGTGGGCGATCGCCTCGGTGATGACGGCCACGACGTCGTCGGGGTGGGTCTGCATCACCAGGTGTGGTCCGTCGATCTCGACCACGGCGCGGAATCCGGCTCGCTTGTAGCCGAATCGTTCGACGTCGGGATTGATCGTGTGGTCGGCGCTGGACACGATGCCCCAGGCCGGTTTCGTCTTCCACGCGGCCGCCGAGGCGGGCTCGCCGAACGCGATCGCCGACAGCGGCCGTTGCGAGACCGCGAGGACCGCGGCCTTCGCCGGATCGAGGCCCGCGGCGAAGATCGCGGGGAAGGCGGCGATGTCGACCGAGACGTCCGTGCCGGGCTCGGCGCCCTCGATCGGGTACGGCGCGTAGACGAGGTCGGCCGCCAGGTCGGAATCCGGGAACCCGCTCTGCAACTGCCCGAGGCTCTCGCCTTCCTCCAGGGCGTAGCCGGACACGTAGACCAAGCCCACGACGTTGTCGGCGACGCCGGCCACGGTGATGACCGCCCCGCCATAGGAATGCCCGACCAGCAGCACGGGCCCGTCGATCTGCTCCACGAACGACTTGATGTAGGCCGCGTCGGCCGACAGGCTGCGATTGAACACCGGGGGGACCAGAACGCGATGGCCTTGGTCGAGCAGCCGTTCGGTGACGGGGGCCCAGCTCGCGGCGTCGGCGAAGGCGCCGTGCACCAGAACGATGGTGGGACTTGCCGGGGCTGACATGGTGTTCCTTTCTCCAGCGCTCGCATGTGGCGCTGTGGCCGACTCAGTCTCGGCCGCACGCCCCGCTTCGCGCCCCTCCCCACGGGCCACAAAAGCCTCCGATCAGGACACGGCCTGCTCCATCACCAGATCCGTGCGGGCGGTCGATCGGAAGCGCTGCTGGTACTTGCGCGGGGAGATGCCCAAACGGGTCACGAACGCGCGGCGCAACGCCTCGCTGGTTCCGTAGCCCGCGGCCATGGCGGCCTCCGTCACGCTGTATCCGGCGTGCAGCATGTCCCGGGCCGTTCCGAAACGGATGAACGCGACGTACTCCGCGGGCGAGCGTTGGAGTTCCGCCCGGAACAGCCGCGTGAGATGCCGGACGCTGACCCGCGCGTGGGCGGCCAGTGTCTGGACGGTGTGCGGATACGCCGGGTCGGCGCAGATGAGGTCCACGACTCCGCGAACCAGCGGGCTGCGCGGCGCCGGTCCACTCAGCGACGCGGAGAACTGTGATTGACCGCCCGCGCGTTGCATGTGCACCACCAGCGACTGCGCCACGAGCCGGGTGACGTCGGCGCCGTGGTCCTCTTCGACCAGCGCCAGCGCCAGGTCGACGCCCGCCGCGACGCCCGCCGAGCTGTACAGATTGCCGTCCCGCACGAAGATCGCGTCCGGATCCACCTCGATCGACGGGTAGCGCCGCGCCAGTTCGGCCGCGAATTTCCAGTGGGTGGTCGCCCGCCTGCCGTCGAACAGGCCCAGATCGGCCAGCACGAACGCGCCACTGCAGATGGATGCCAGCCGCCGCGTGTTGCAGGAGAGATGCCGCGCGGCAACCAAAACCTGGGGAGTCACGAATTTGCCGGGTGGCAGCTCGCTGCCCGGGATCACCACCGTGTCGAAACGGCCCGAGTCCTCCGCCGCGCAGCTCACCTCGACCCGCGCGCCGATCGAGGTCTGCGCGTCCTTGCCATCGGCCGAGACCAAAACCACCTCATACCCCGCCACCGACTGATTCGCCTCGACGAACACCTCCGCGGGTCCGACGAAGTCGAGCATCTTCACGCCGTCGAAGACCAGGATGCCCACGCGTTTGCTGGGCGGAGTGGCGAAGTTGTGGGACATGTCAACAGTATTATGGAGGAGCGGCTCCAGAACAAGTGATGTGCCGGACCTCGCACACCGATTGGTACGGTGAGCCCATGGGACGGCCGCGCCAGTTCGACGAATCGAACCTGCTCGACGCCGCGACCGAGCTGTTCTGGTCGAAGGGTTTCGACAGCACATCGGTGGAGGACGTCTCGCTGGCGACCGGCGTCGGGAACGGAAGCATCTACGCCGCCTACGGCAGCAAGCAGGGTCTGTTCCTGGCCGCGTTCGAACGTTATTGCCAGCGCCGCGCGCGTCTGGTCTGCGAGGCCATCGGTTCGGCGGGCGGTTCTGCGCGCGCCGCGGTGCGCGCGCTGTACCAGGCGATCATCGAAGACTGCGCCGCGCAGCCGGATCGGCGCGGCTGCCTGATGATCAACAGCATCGCCCAGCTCGCCGGCCGGATCCCCGAAGTCGCCACCATCGGCAGCCGGACCACCACGGAGATGGAACAGGGCGTCGCCGACCGGCTGCGACCCGCGATGCGCGAGGCCGGCGGCGATGACGAAGCCGCGCTCTCGGCTGTCAGCGCCAATGTCGTGGTCGTCGCCCAAGGGCTGATCCAATTGAGCCGTTTGGGATTCCCCGCGCAGCGGCTGCACGAGATCGCCGATGTGTCGAGTGCCGCCCTGCCACCGGCCTGGGCCGACCAGCCCGTGCACTGACCCGGGTCGAGGACATCGGCCGCCCTCTGTCTCTCCGCCCGAGTGCGGGTGGGCGCCTTGCGCGTCGGCTTGCTCCGACCTGCGTTGGAGGCGGGCGCGCCTGGTTCAGGGAAGCGTGCCCGCCGCCCGGCCATTCGTGACGCGGAGCAGATCGAGCTTCCCCGCGTCGTCGCTTCCGGCCGCGGCCGTGTAGGTGACCATGCGGAGGTCCGCGCCCGGGACGACGAGCACGTCGCAGTCGAGGGTGATGTCGCCGATCTCGGGGTGCCGGATCGTCTTCCGGTCGCTCGTGTGCTGGGACGCGGTCGCCCTCGTCCAGAGCTGGGCGAAGGCCTCGGACGTGGTCCGCAGATCGTGGACGAGGCGATCGAGCCGGGCGTCGGCGGGGTAGCGAGACATCGCGTCCTTCAGATCGGCGACGATCGAGGCCGCGAACGCGCCTTCCGCGCGATCGGACCGGAAGGGGCGGATCGAGGCGCGCGCCGCGCCCGCGCCGAAAACGGCACGCGCGAGGTTGCGCTCACCGGCCGGGACCATCGAGGGGTCACCGTGCAGGGCGCTCCACATGCCGTTCCACCATACGAGCGTCCAGTCGGCGGCGAACACCCCGATCGGGACGTCGCCGAGACGCGCGGTGAGTCGTTGGATGCCCGGGGGCACATGCGTGCCGATCGTCCCGTCCTGGGGCGGCAGGAGCCCGGCTCTGCGGTACAGCTCGTCGCGCTCGGCCCGGGACAGCTGCAGGGCTCGCGCGAGGGCGCCGACCACCTGCGCCGAAGGGTTGCGCGCCCGGCCTTGCTCCAAGCGCAAGATGTAGTCCACCGAGAGCCCGGCCAGCTGAGCGAGTTCCTCCCGGCGCAGGCCCGGAGCGCGGCGGCCGCCCGTCACCGCGAAGCCTGCGTCGGCAGGCGACAGGCGATCCCGCCAGGCATGCAGGAGTTCGCCGAAACCGGAGCGAGCGGAAGTCACGCTTTCATTCTCGCCGCCGCGCGCCGGATCAGCCTGGGTACCGCCAGTCCAGGTGACGGGCGTGGCACTGGTTGCCGAGGGCCGCGGCGGCGACTCTGGAGACGCCCGACCGGGCAGTCGGAGACCGATACGGGAGGTTCCATGCCGTCGACCATCGTGATGACCGGGGCGAGTCGCGGTATCGGCCGCGTCGCCGCGGAGCGCATTCTCCGGGAGGCGCCGCAGGCGCATCTCGTCGTCGCCGCCCGCGGGTCCACCGGCGCACGACTGGCCGCCGAACTCGGCGGGACCGGCCGCGGGGTGTCGCACGTCGCCGTTGACCTCGGCGCACCGGACAGTGTGCGTTCGGCGGCGGGCGAGATCCGCGGCAGGCTCGACCGGGGCGAGCTGCCGCCGCTGCACGGTTTCGTGGGCAACGCGGGGATCCAGTACACGAACGCGCTCACCGAGGGGCCCGGCGGATTCGAGTCCACCTTCGCCGTCAACGTGCTCGCCAACCATCTGTTCGTCCGTCTGCTCGAGGATCGCTTCCAGACCCCGGCCCGGATCGTGATCACGGTGAGCGACACCCACTTCGGCGACTTCGCGCACAACTTGGGAATGGTGCCCGGCCCGGTCTGGCGGTCGCCCGATGTCCTCGCCCGTCCTGGCGGGTTTCCCGAGCCCCGCAGCACCGCCGCCGGACGCACCGCGTACTCGACGAGCAAACTCGCCGCCATCTACCTCGTCCACGAGTACGCGCGCCGCCTGCGGGCCGGGATCGATGTCGTCGGCTTCAACCCGGGATTCGTCCCCGGCACCGACCTCGCCCGCAACGCCGGTCCGGCGTCCCGGTTCGCGATGCGCCGTGTCCTGCCGGTGCTGACCCGCACGCGGTTCGCGACCAGCCCCGCTGCCGCCGGGCGCTGTCTCGCGGACGTCGTCCTCGGCGCCACCGCCGCGCCGACCGGCGCCTATGTCGACCGCGACCGGGTGACCCGCTCGTCGGAGGAGTCGTACGACCCGCGGCGCGAAGCCGAACTCTGGGACGCCCTGGAGCGTTTCATCGCGCCCTACGCCGCGTGAGCCGAGAATCCGTCCGACTCGCCAGGGACTCCTGGCCGGTGGGACCGCCGGCCGACCGCGAAGCAAGCAGGCAGGCAGTCCCGGCGTGGAGTGACCCGCCGATCGCGGCTCAGTTCACAAATAGGGGAAGCAATCGATGTCGCGGTGCGTGAAGCAGGGCTGCTCGACCGGTCGCAGCCAGCGGGCCGGCACCCGCAGCGGTTCGACCTCGGGCAGGCGCACGGGCCGGTCCTCGCCGTCGAACAAGGTCCCACGCACCCGGAACACTCCGTCCGGCAATCCGAGGGCATCGGCTTGCTCGGGAGTCAGCATCACGGCGATGCGCGAGTTCGCGGTGATCCGCAGGCCCTCGACGGTGGTCGGATCGCTGGTGTGATCGACCCTGGTGACAGTGAGCCGGAACCGGCCGCCGCGCAGCCACGACCACGCCCACGTGAGCGAGCCCGGCTGGTCGCAATCGGGGTATCGACTGCGCGGCAGGCGCTGCGGGACCAGCACCATATAGGTGCACCCGACCTCGATATCGCGGGTCCGCATACTTTCAGCGTGACCGCCGCACCGGCTGCTCGCAAGGGAACCGGCAAAACCAGCGCACTACATGGGGGCGAGGCTACGGGTCGAGCGGATGGTTGCGAATGGCACTACCTTCCTCAGTGCATGAGGCGATTGCTGAACGCTTTGCCACCGATCCGTCCGACGGTGACATTCCTCAGCTGCGATCGTGTGAACGTCACTTTCAAGCGGTTCAGTATGGGAGCGAGGGGCCGGGGATCGATGTCGCGGAGTGCCTCGGTGAGCAGGCGGATGGGCTCGCCGCACGAGTCGTAGCGGTCACCGGGGTCCTTGGCGAGCGACCGGTGCAGGATCGCGTCGACTTCGGGCGGGATCCAGCGGTGGCGCGCGGAGAGCGGGGGAGGCGGCTCGTGCGCCTGGGCCTCGGCGGTGGCCATGAGGTTCGCGCGAGCGAACGGTGTGTGACCGGTGAGCAGTTCGACGGCCGAACAGGCCAGTGCGTACTGGTCCGTCGCCGGGAACACGGTGTCCGCTCGTAGCAGCTCCGGCGCGGCGTAGGGCACCGACACGACGACGAAACCATTGGAGGCCAAAGGCGGTTCGGGCCGGTGCAGCCATCGGGCCGAATCGAAGTCCGAGATCTTGACCGTCGCGGGCTCGTCCGTCCCGACCAGCACATTCGCCGGCTTCACGTCGAGATGGACCACCCCGTTGGCGTGGGCGAAGTCGAGTCCGGCCGCGACATGCCGCAGCACGTGGAGCACCTGCCGCAGATCCGGGTGCCGATGCGGCACCAGCGTCGAGCCCGTCGCGCCTGCCACGTACTCGTGCGCCGACCACAGCCTGCCGTCGGTTTCACCGTGCGTGTACATCCGCACGATGTCGGGGTGCCGCAGCGCCGACAAGATGTCGAACTCGTGCACGAACCGAGCGCGCGCCTCGGGCGACCGGCTGTCTTCGGGCCCCAGAATCTTCAGCGACACCGGCCGCGACCATTCCGGATCCTCGGCCAGGTACACCGCGCTGCTGCCCCCGTGTCCGAGCGGGCCCCGCACGACGAATCCCGCGAACTGGTCACCTGGTTCTAGCAGCACCGCCTCACCATAGTTCGCCGCCAGGGGTCGCACGCCGCGGTTCACCCACGTGTGCGCAACGGCACTGCGTCGTCGCAGGCGCCCGTCGGAGCCGGTGGGTACGCTTTCCGCCGACCTGAAGGTTCGTGATGCGAACACCTCAGGCCGGCAGGCAGCAGGGTGAGCGTCAGACGGCGGTGATCGTCAGGGTGTAGCCGGCCGGCCCGCCGTCGGCGGAGGAGACGACGACCTGGTAGTCGTTGCCGTCGGCGACGAGATCGGCATGCGGGACCTCGTTGGCGACCTGCGGCCCGATCAGCGGGGCCACCGAGACGCGGGCATTGCCGGTGACGTCGAAGCTCAGGCGCTGCCCCGGCGCCGTGGCGATGGAGTAGCTGTCGGCCTTGCCCTGGGCGACGTTGCCGCTGGCCTCGATGTGGTTCTGGCCAGGGGCGATCTGCAGGCGCTGCACGACACCGGGGACCGAAGGAATGCCGGGCGCGGCTTGGGCGGTCGCGGCCCCTCCGGCCGCGGTGAAGCTGACGACGGCGAGCACCGCGGGCACGGCACCCACCAACGAACGAAACAGTCGAGATGCGGTCATGGTCATCATCTTTCCTCAGGACGTGTGCGGGATCTCATGCGGCTGTGGTCAATCGGCAGCTATGCGGCCGGAGCTGCGCAGACGGAGGACCGGGCGACACCATCCCGCGGCCTCCTGAGTGTCGTCCGCGTCCGGCGGTCGTCACTGCCTGCCGCGTCTCAGCTCTCCAGGTCCCCGAGGTTCCACCGGGATGCGCACATCGGCAGGCCGCGTCGAGTCGAGGCGCGGACGTCGAGGTGCTCCCGGCGCCGCGCGGTCAGCCGGGTGCGTCGACGGATCGGGTGAGTGCGAGGTAGAGCCAATGATGCGCGGCGCCGACGGTGGGGGTGCGGGTGATTCGGTCGGTGAGGTGCCAGTAGCGGTGGATGCGGTGATCGGCGTCGGTTGCGCCGCTGAGCAGTTCGTGGCGGAACTGTGGCGTGTCGCGGGTGCCGCGGGCGGCGGCGTGGGCGTCGACGAACTGGTCGAGCTCGGGGCCGGGCCGAGGCGGCTGGTGGGTGAGCAGCCGGTGACCGGCGGCCTGGCATGCCTCAGCGACCCCGGTGAGGAGTTCACTCCGGTGGCGGATGGCGGTCCGGTTCGATCGCCAGAACTGGCGTGACATAGCGGCCTGGAGCGCGGGATCCGCAGTGAGAGAGAACAGTTCGGCGTAAGCGGCGATGTGATGGGCAGGTGGGTCGTCCGGTAGGTCGGGCACGTTCATCGTGACGAACTCGTCGAGCAGGCCCGGTGGAATGGGTGTGAGCACGCGTCGCCAGAACGCCACAATCGCGTCGTGTGTGCGGTGGCGGTCCTGGACTGCGGCCAGCACTTCCAAGCGAGCGGCCCGTTGAGTTGACGCGGCGTCTTCGACAGCCCGCAACGAGGCACGCCGCCATGCCAACGCGGTCAGTTCGGTGTCCAGCGCACGACGTTCGGCGGCGACCGCGTCGGCGAGGGAGACGGTGCCTGCGAGGACGTCTGCTATCGCGGTCAAAGAGACGCCGAGCGCACGCAGCCTGCGCACCAGCAGCAGTCGATCGACCGCGGTGCCGGGATCGAAGATCCGGTGCCCCCCGGTGGTGCGGTGCGAATCCAAGATCCCGTGATCGCAGTAGAAGCGGATGGTGCGGACCGGCACGGCGGTCAGCCGCGACAACTCCCCGATGCTCACCGAGCCGGTATGTCGTGTGTCGTCGGTCACAATTGCTGGAACCTCCACCCGGGTGGAGTTCCTACCGTACTGGAACACCCCTGCGGAGAAGGAGCACGCTGATGACCGGTAGCGCGACGATGACGACCGACCAGCTGTGGCGAGCGGTCGTCGCTGAACGGGCGAGTTTGATCGAACTGCTGGAGACTCTGTCGGAGTCCGACTGGAACCGCAGTTCCCTGTGCGAGGGCTGGCGGGTTCGTGATGTCGTCGCCCACATCGTGCTCTCCGCGAACCCCGGCCTCGGCTGGATCCTGGTCAACGTGCTGCGCGCCCGTGGCGACTTCGACCGCGCCATCCGGGAGACCGCGATCCGTCTCGCCGACCGCACCACTCCGGCACAGCTGCTCGCCGCGCTGCGCGAGGGAATCACTCTGCGCTCGACGCCGATCGGCACCACTGCCGCCGATCGGCTGATGGACCTGCTGGTACACGGCCAGGACATCGCGGTGCCCCTCGGCATCACCCGGCAGATGCCCGTCGATGCGACGCGATCGGCTCTAGAAAGAGCCTGGGCCACGAATGGATTCCGAGCCCGCGAGCTGTCGCGATATCACCTCGTCGCCACCGACGCCGGATGGGCCGCCGGTTCCGGACCTCTCGTCGAAGGCCCGGCCGCCGCACTGCTCCTGCTGGTCACCGGTCGCCGCGCCGGGCAGGAACACCTCACGGGCGAGGGCGTCCCGCGGCTGAACACCCACTAGCCGATGAGAATTCGGAGTTCATGTCGGTGCCTCGTGCCAGACTGACGACGTAGTCGCCTGGCCAGAGGAGAACGAAGTGGCCACCATTGATGACCGCCCCACGGTGAGACTGGTCGCCCATTGCCGTCGCTGTCACGGTTGGCTCCTGTCACCGCAATCGGTCGCCCAGGGAATCGGACCGACCTGCGCCGCCCGGGAGCGTGCCGAACTGCGCGCCGAGTCCGCGTGGAATCCGAAAGAGTGGAATCCGAAAGAGTGGAATCCGAAAGAACTGACGTTGTTCGACGTCGCGGCGTGAGTGCGACGCGGTCGCCAGTCGGCAACCTCGGCGGGCTCAGCTGATCGGTCCCCGGTCAGGTGCGCATGATGGCGGCCGCGATAGGGGTGGCATCGGAGAAGGTCTCGCTGAAGCGCAGTGCGCCGTCGCCGTTCCGACGGTGGAGCGGTCGAGCCGATCGCAGCCGCTGTATCGGCCACCGGCTCGCACCGGTGTTCCAGACGGGTTACCCGCCTCGGCGCATCAGCAGATGGCCCCGGCGGAACCGCTCGTTCTCGCACGGTTCACGCAGCATCCGGCCGATTTCGACGAATCCGGCGGCGCGGGCCAGCCTTGCGAGGTCGTCGATCGGCCACCGGTAGGCTGCCGTCACTTTGTGGTCGAACACCGTCACCGGCTCGCTCTCCGATTCGAAGAACGCGAGCAATAGATGTCCACCAGCGGCGAGCACCCGATGGAACTCGGCGAAGTACGAGGGGATGACCTGCGGCGGGGCGTGGATGACCGAGTACCAGGACACGATGCCGCGCAGTTCGCCGTCACCCAGGTCCAAGGCGTCCATGGAACCGACCTCGAACCGCAACTGCGGGTAGGTCTCGCGGGCGAGCTCGATCATCACCGGTGACAGGTCGACGCCGAAGACGTCCAGTCCCAGGTCTCGCAGGTGCGCGGTCACAGGTCCGGGGCCGCACCCGAGTTCGGCGACGAGTCCGGGATCAGTGCTCCGCGCGAGCTCGGCGAACGCGGCGAGCACCGCGCGATCCAGGGCGATGGCCTCGAGATCGTCGCGGGGGAGTTCGGCATAGCGGACGGCGACGGCATCGTAGGCATCTGCCGTCGCGCGAAGGTGCGAGGAGGGTTCGATCACAAGCAAGCACACTAGGGCCTCCGAACACCACGACTTCAGGTAGGACGCCAAATCATCTGTCTCGCAACATAATCCGAGTTCCGCGGCGCACCAGGTCAGATATCCGCAACCTCGGCTCCGCCCTGTGACGGCGAATCGCTCCCGACCTGCGGGCCACTCCGAATCCGTTGTCTCGCCCCGGTCCGCAACCCCGACCCGTGACATGGCAATTGTCGGTCGGGGTTCCGGCGCGGGGCTCTCGACGTTCACCCGGTGGAGGCGGCGACCAGTTTGCGGATGATCATCGGCTCGGCGAGCACGAATTCGAGCACCTGCTTCACGTGTCGGGAGTGCGCGGTCGTGAAGTGTTCGGCGAGTGCCTGCGCGCTGGTCCACTCCTCGACGATCACCATCCGGCCGGCGTGGTTCGGGTCGAGGAAACGAGGCCGGTGACCTGAGAACCACCAGCCGTCGGTGCGGAAATCGGCTGTCTGCCGATGGCGGACCGGCGCCGCAACTACTCGCCCGGTTCGGCCTCGGGGTCATCGTGCCGAAGGGCGGCGTCCAGCATGCGGATCAACTCACCGACCCGTCCACCGCCACCCGGGGCCGCCGGAAAGCGTTTGAGCACGTCAACCACGGCTGGCGTCGCACGATGTGCTGCTTGCTCGACGTGTTGGGCGCCTACGCTCCGATCGTCACCGGCGACAAGCTCGGCCGCTCTCGCCGCGTGAGCGCCTGCCCCGAGAATGTGCTTGACCTGGGTGGCCTTGGCCAACGGATGCAAGTACGCCGCGCCAGCCGCGGACATCGCCGCCTGGGCCGCCTCCCGCGCAGCCGCGGTATCCGCGTCCTTGGATGCCTTCAGCGCCGCCCAAGCCGTGTCGCGCAGCAGTTTTCCTCGCTTACCACCCCGAGCGAACTCCCACGCAGCGTCGATCGCGTCACGAGGCCGCGAGTCGCCCGGCTGATCCGCCTCGAATATCTCGACTGCCACCTGCGCACAGTTGGCGGCGAACGCGGTGACCTCACGAAGATCCTGCACGCTCAGAGCAATCTCGCTCGCTTCCTCTGCCATGGCTCCATCTTCGACCACAGTGCTGGACAGCGATCAGCCCCTGGCCTTCGGACTCGAGTGGAACCGGATGTGTCAAGGAGACGTTGGTGATGATCTGACCGCTGTAAGCGGGTATGCCTCGTTGTTCATCAGCAGCTCGTAAGATCTGCATCGTTCGCTCGGGCTGTACAGATCGGTCTTGACCAATAGTTCGTCGGCGCCGGTGTCATCGACCAGCGCCTGCAGCTGCGGCAGCACAGTCGAAATTGCCCCGACGAACACACCGGTCAGCTCGTCTTTTTCCGACTCTTCGCGCTGACCGTGTTCCCGACGACGTTCCCCATTCATCAGTCCGAAAGGACGGCCGCCGACGCGATCTTGTGATCGACGATCGGGGTTGTCGCGCCGGATACCCCGAGGGCGCCGATAGCGACTACGCCCGCGCGTATGAGCACCCCACCACCGTGTGGCACGAACGGATCGTCAGAGGACACGGCCCCGGGCAACAGATGACCCGGGTCGTTGAGTGGGGCCATCTGAATAGTGTCGAAGCCGAGCGCGATCGCGGCGGCAGCTTTGTGTTGGGCGGAGTCGATGGTAGGCAGCGAGGCGCCGGGCATCCGTGCGAATGCGATCAGCTTGCCGGCGGCATCGACCACTGCGATCGTGACGGTTTCCCGGTGCTCGGCCGCAGCGCGGCGGGCGGCGGCAACCACGGAATCGGCCCGCTCGAGCGAGATCGTCATGGTGTCCAGAATGCCGTACGAACCCGTACACAAGGAATGCCTCCGAGACCTGAGCGGCGCCCCTGGCCGCAACCCTCCCGAGCAGCCGCCCGAGTGAGATCACCGTGACGAAACCTGCCGGAGTGCCGTCATGACCGACGCGCCTGGTACATCGCGAGTTCCCCCCGGCGGGCAGCCCGCCACCACCGCTGTCCGGAGTCGATGCCACGCCGGATCTTGCGCACCACGGGTATCTGGGTGAGCAGGTGTCGCTGGTATCGCCACGGCATTTGTGGCCCGTGCCGAGCCGCCATCGCATAGGCGAACTGCACGGCGCTGCGGTCGAGATATCGGTCGGCGTGTTCGAACCAGATCATGCTGGTACGGGCGGCGGCCTGTATCGGGCGCAGCGCAGCGCGCCGCTGCGCCTCGTAGTTCTCCAGCGCGTCGGCGACCTCGGCATGTTCGTACAGGCTCTGTGCGAGCACGACGGCGTCGACGATTGCCAACCGGGTGCCCGAGCCGATGGTGAAATGCGTCGTGTGCGCTGCATCGCCGAGTAGCACCACGTTGTCGTGATACCAGGTCTTGTTGGTTATCTCGGGAAAGCGGCTCCACCTGGCGAACTCGCCTCGCGTCTTGCTGATCAACGAGTGACCGTCGAGTAGGCGCGTGAATATGTTCTCGAGAACACGCAAGTTCGCCGAGTTGTCCAGGGAATCGAATCCCAGTCCATGCCAAGTCTGTGGTTGGCACTCGATGATGCAAGTGCTGATTTTTCCGGCAACCGACGGGTAGGCATGGAACCAGATCCAACCGGCTGAGGTGTGCTCGAAGGCGAAGGTGAAGCGGGTGAAAACCTTGTCCGTACCGAGCCAGATATATCGATTCTCGCCGAGTGTGACGGACGTGCCGAAACGAGGATCGCCCAGCTGCCGCACCCGGCTGTTCGCGCCGTCGGCGGCGACGATGAGATCAGCGTCGACGAAGCCGGACAGATCGTGGACCTCTTGCCCGTGCTGGACATCGACGCCCAAGTCACTCGCCCGGCGGGAAAGTACGTCCAGCAATGCCGCGCGCCCCATGCTGAACCCGTAGCCCCCGAAGTGCGCGGTCTGGTCGTCGCGCACATGGATTGCCTGTTCACGCCATAGAACCGAGCCGGCGCGCACCCCCCGGGCGCTGTCGGGGTCGTTCCGATACAGAATGTCGAGCAGGTCGTCCCAGTACACGACGCCCCAGCCATAGGTGGATCCGACGGGATCGCGGTCGATCACCGTGATGTCATGCGCCGGGTCGCGCCGCTTCATCGAAATGGCGAAGTACAACCCGGCCGGCCCGCCACCGACACACACAATCTTCATCTCGTCACCGGCTCCAGCCCGATTGGTCGAAACTGACTTCACATGAGCGGCACTTGATGCGACCGAGCCCGGCACGCTGTGCGTGTCCGGGCTCGGTCACCGGCGCTAGAAGCTGCCCCAGCCACCCCATCCGGGTGGGTTGAACCAATTCCAATTCCACCAGCCGGGATTCCCCCAGCCTGGGCCGTTACCCCAGCCACCGCCGTGACCCCAGCCACCGCCGTGACCCCAGCCACCGCCGTGACCCCAGCCACCGCCGTGACCCCAGCCACCGCCGTGACCCCAACCGCCACCGTTACCCCAGCCGGGGCTGTCGACGAGTTGGGTTGCAGAGGTGGGCGTCGTTGCGCGGGCGCTGGGCGCTTGCGCCGCAGCTGCGACGACCGGAATCGCAGCAACAGCGGCTATACCGGTGGCGGCCGCCAACCGGGCGAACTTCGTGTGTGAATTCTTTCTCTCGAACATGATAGGGCTCCAGATACAGTCCCGACCTAGTTGAATCCTACGCTGCTTTGCTGCGCTCCAGAAGTTGCGCGTTGATAAATTCGCGCAGAAACGGGGAGGTCGTCGCCCGGTGTTCTTTCTGGAGTAATTTGCGGGGCGATTGCGGAGTTTGAAGCAGACACCAACGGCTGGCTCAGCTGCTGGAGGATCGAGTTGCATCGCAACCTCGGCTACGACTGGAAACAGCGCTTGCGCGCGCAGGCAAAGACAAGCTCTTCGGAGCGAAGCCATGGACGACGCGCTGTTGGTGCGGCGGCCGTCACGGGCGTCGGCGGCCGGCCACCGCTGCTGTCGCTGGAAACCATCGCCACCGTCTCCGCGATCCATTCCAGCGGCCCGGATCAGGTGCGCGGCGCGCAGGCGCCCTACACGCTGGGTCTCGAAGCCAAGAGCCTGCTGCACCCGCTCCTCGGCGTCCACGCTTCGGGGCATACCGGCTACGCCGGCTCCGACGGATTCGCCGACTCGCACAGCGGTCTGACCTACGGCTAGGCGGGCGCGGGGCGAAGATCGCCCGCGCCCGCGCCCGCGCCCGCAGCCGCCTGCCGACTCGGTCTCGTACTGCTACTCGCATTCGCTGGCCATGATGATGGGTGCCGCCGGGAGATCGTCTCGTCCAAGCAGGCCAGAATGGTCGAGCTTCCAACGCCGACATCGCGATGAATGTCTGCCGAGGTGGCATCCGACACTTCGGCAGGATATTTGTCACCGGGTTGAGCGGTCGGCGTCCAGTTGCCGCCCCATACTTGTATTTCCGGCGATGCCGGGTTCAGGAGATCAGCTACAGGAAAGCAGCGATTCGAAGGCGTTGTGCAGGTCGGACTCGTCGAAGACCTGGAGTACATCGTCCGATGCGGTGTGACGCCAAACGACGTAATGAGCAGGCAGATATCGAAGATCTCCCCACGGCTCCTGCGCGTGGACTCGCGCCAGCACTCGTCCGCAGCGCAGGCATTCGAGCCACGGGACGACGAGCAGACCCGTCAG
This sequence comes from Nocardia arthritidis NBRC 100137, assembly GCF_001612765.1. GTDB lineage: Bacteria > Actinomycetota > Actinomycetes > Mycobacteriales > Mycobacteriaceae > Nocardia > Nocardia arthritidis. The sequence goes on along the minus strand of NZ_BDBB01000021.1, from coordinate 16,946 downwards.
GGCAGAGTCCGTAAGGCCGATCCGGGCTGGATGGACCGGCGCCGACCGATCATCCGGGAGCAGCCGGATGGAAGCTCCATCATCGGAACCCCGGACGCACGCGATGATTTCGTCGTGGCGGGCCAGTCGTTCACCCCATTGCTCGGCGAGTACTTCGATCTCGGCGCGTGTTCGGTCGCTGATGGGCACCTGCTGCTCGAGCAGCAGGTGCGTCAGCATCCACAGCCCTGCTTCCTGATGGCCGGACTCGCGGCAGGCGCGGAAGTTTTCGGCGTCCTCGGTCGAGCGCAGCAACGCAGCCAGTCGTTCCCACAGGTCGGCTTCGTATGCCGCGTAACGGCTATCGCTACCCACCGGCGCGACCCTACTGGACGGTCCGGGCACGTGCCGGCTAGTTCCCACCCCGTTCGGTGCTCGACGGGCCAACACTGATCTGCCGCATACCGCGCGCTCGCCAATCGTTCAGCTCGGATGCTCGGTCGGTAGATGCGGTGCTTCGTCACAGCACCGCCCTGACCCTCAACCAGGCAAGTCCGGAGAACGTAGCCGCGTCAGCTCCAGGAATATGCCCGGACGCCAATTCAGCGTGGTGACGGTGATCCCATCGAGGATTCGGCCTCCGTTCCGACGGAGCAGAGTCCATAGACGAGATCGTCATCACTGCCTCAGCTCGACACCCTCGCCTCGGACGCAGAACCTCGGACCGCAGAACCTCGGACCGCAGAACCTCGGACCGGCCGAATCTACTTCAGAGTCCCGAGTTCTGATCAAAATCCGAAAACCAGCTCAGGACACACGAAACCCCCGGCTCCCAGCCGGACACTCGAACACAGGCCAGAGGAAACTCAGGGGTTATCTCTTAGTCCTGAGGAGACGTCGACGGCCCGAGGAACAGACGTTCACACGGCAGGCGCGGCAGCGGTCCACGCACTTCGATGGTGTCGCGGATCAGTTCGATTGTGCACCAACTCTTTTGCGTCCAGTCTTCGATCAAATTGTGGACTGCTGTAGCGGCGACCGTGTAGTCGAAGGACTGGCCGGCCAGCCAGATCCGTATATGCACCTCACCGAGGGGTGGGAACCATCTGTCGGTCGTCATGCCTGTTCACCCCCGCTAGGAGGCGCAATCGTCAGCCGGGATCGCCTACTGAGGTCTGCCACGGGGTTCGTGCTCATTTTTCGATCCGCGGATCGTCGAGTGCTACAGGGTGGGGGCATGTGTTCAATGGCTCCGGTCGAGCGCGTATTCGATGAGGTTTTTGTGGAGCCGTTCGAATGGTGTTCGGAATATTCTGGCTGCGAGGCGCTGCTCGATACTGGAGCGGCGGTCGATGGGAAAAATCTGCCGCGCAGCTCGGACCCGTTCGTCGATGTCGAAGGCGGCGGAATTCCGAAGGACTCGCTCGCTGGAGGCGAGTAGCCGATCGGTCAGATCCGCCAGGTCGTTGCGCACCAGAACACCGTTGAATTTGCGTAGGACGCCGTCGCACATCACGGTGCGGATGTTGCCGACGTTGGCGTAGAGAACCACTGCGGCGGTGGCGTCGCCGACCGGGGCCATGTTGATATCGCGCTTGCTGATCATGATCAGATCGGCTCGCTTGCCGACCGACAAGCTGCCGACCTCCTCGGCCAGGCCCAGCGCGTGCGCCCCCTCGATCGTCGCCGAGCGCAGTACGTCGGCGACGGTGATGTTGAGCCGCTGCGGGAACAACCGCCGCTGCTCGAGAGCGAGGTTGTCCAGTCCGCGCGTGGCCTGCAGCGCGAGCCGCATCTGGGTGAACATGTCCGAACTTTGATTCGACGCGATATCCACGCCCAGCCCGGCTCGACCGCCTGCCCGGGTGAATCGGGTGAGTGCAGGAAAACCCATGCCCATCTGAAGTTCGGTCTCGGGCGTGACCGACAAGGTGACACCGGCTTCGGCCATCAGTTCCAGCTCGCGGTCGGTCAAACTCCACCCGTGCACGAGTAGCAGGTCGTCACTCAGCGCGCGGGCGGCGGCCAGCCGCTCGATGAAGCGGGTGGGCCGACTGGCCTCACCCAAACCGACGTGGGCGGAGATCTTGTGGGAGCCGAGTTCGCGAGCGAGGCGCAGCTCACGCAGGCAGTATTCGAGTGGAAAGAACTCCAGTTCGGTGAGCGCCATCCCCCACTTGATGCGGCCGGTGTTGCCTGGGGAGAAATGGGTCTGGCGCGCCCGGCGCGCCTGCTCCCAGAGCCGGGGCGGGGGATGGAGGACGCGAGAGATGTCGTCGGGCTTGCCGCGTTCGGGGTTGGGGAACAATCCGTAGCAGAACACCCCGCCTGCGCCGGAGTCGGCGAATGCTGTGATCGCCGCGTCGGTGTGTTCGGCGGAGTTCATGATGTGGCTGTGGTCGATCAGGGTTGTGGTGCCCGCGTTGAGCGCATCCAGGTAGCCCATGAGAGTGCCGAGGTAGACGTCTTCGGGGCCGTAGCAGGCGCTGTAGATTCCGCGCACCATGGCGGTGTAGTCGAGCAGGGTGCCGTTGGCCATGGTTCCGCGGAGCTGTGTTTGCCACATGTGCCGGTGGGTGTCGACGAAGCCGGGCAGCACGATGTGGTCGGTCGCATCGATGGTGGTGCCGGCGGTGGTGTCGTCGATGGCGCCGATCCGGCGGATCAGGCCGTCTTCGATCAGCAGATCAGCGGTGGGCAGCTCACCGAGGGCGGGGTCCATCGTCAGCAGATGTCCGTTGCGGACCAGGATCGAGGTCATCGGTGTGCTCCACAGTGCGAGTGCGGGCGGGCGAGGGTCCTGGCGCGCTCGGCCGCCTCGGCGAGCGGACCCCGGTGCAGAGGCCCGTGCCCGGGCAGGAGCAGCTCGCCGGGAAGCTCACCGATCTGTGTGAGCGCCGCGATGGTGGTGTCGCGGTTGTCGTCGAACATCGCCGGCAGCAGTTGCGGCCCGCGGTGTCGCGTAGCCATGTGGCCGGTGACCAGCGCGTCCCCGGATATCACGACACCGCGCTGCGGGAGGTGATACACGCAGTGCCCAGGGGTGTGGCCCGGGGTGAGGACGGGAACGGGGTGGCCGGGGAGATCGAGGGCACCGGGTGTCGGGAACGGTTGTGGCTGGTCGACCCCATGGGTGTGGTGCACACCGACCCGCAACGCCGCGGCGGTCCAGCGCGCCACCCGTGGCCGCCACAGATTCATCGCCAGCCCGGCCGGCGTGAGGGCGTGGTGGCTTTCACGACGAGCGTGAGCGAGTTCGGCGGTTGCCATCAGTATCGGTGTGCCGTAGGTATCGGCAAGATGCTGGGCGTTGCCGAGGTGGTCGATATGGGCGTGGGTGATGAGCACGGCAGCCAGGTTGCGGGGGTTCTTACCCAGGGCCCGGATCGAGTCAAGAACCAGCGGTAGCTGGCCTGGATAACCGGTGTCCACCAGGACCACATCGCTGCCATCGACAAGAATTGCCCAGTTGACCAGCGGTGTGCGCACGAAATATGTCCCGTCGCCGACCTGTTCGCATTCAGCGGTCATCAAAGGCTGCCGTAGGTGACGGTGACCGAGCCGATCTCGGCGATTTCGCACTCGACGACGTCGCCGCGGCGCAGGAACCGCGACGATTCCAGCCCGCAACCGCCGGGGAAGGTACCGGTACCCAGCAGTGCACCTGCCTCGAGTGTTTCGCCACGCGCGGCATACGCGACCATGTCGCCGAGATCATGGACCGGCCCTTCGGCGGAGGTCTGGCAGAATGTTTCGCCGTTGACCCGGACCCGTCCTGTCAACGCCTGCCAGTGATCGATGACGGCGTCGGCCGTTACAGCGATGGCGCTGATCGCACTGGCGAAGCTCTTGGCTTTGACCATCCCGCCGAGGCTGTTACCGCGCACATCTCGCCACTGGGTGTCGCGTGCGGTGCAATCGTTGAAAACCACGAAACCGCCGATCGCCTCCCGTCCTTGCTCCGGCGAGCAGTCACGCACCGGGCGGGAGATAACGACGCCCAGTTCGAGTTCGAAATCCAGGGCGTTGCTGTAGGAGGGCCAGGAGATCACGCTTCCATCGGCCACGATCGTGTGATGGTTGCCGAAATAGAATTGCGGTTCGGCCCGGAAGTTGCGTTTGGGTTTGAGCGGGGGAAAGTCCGAGCGGGTGATCGTCTCGAACGCACGCACCAGTGCCCGGACCGGCAGCGGAGCGAAGCTGTTGACCAGTCCACGCGCGCCGGCGATCATGTGCTCTTCCCATAATGAGAAATCGCGCAGCGAGGTGGGCTCGAACGGTAGACCGCCGGGGGTCGGGGCCGCCTCGGTGGCGGCGTGCATCAGCTCACGCGCCCGGGCGGCCGTGGCCGCGCCGCCTGCCAGGAAAGCGATCAGGTCATTGCCCGCTACCGCGGTGATGTCGACCCATCGCTGGCGCTGCTCGTCGAATCCCACCAGTAGTGGCCCGGCGCGTCCGACCTTCATCGCGACCTCCTCGCTTATTGGACTTTATTCTAATAGTCTAGGCATAGTATTGGACTCATGTCTAACAACGCTGGTCGGTCCGGTCGGCTGAGCACTCGAGATCGGCGCGAGCAGATCGTGCGCGCCGCTGCCGAGCACTTCGCCCGAGAAGGCTTCGATGCCACCGCTCTCGAAGCGATCGCCGCGGATCTGGGGATTTCCCGCGCGCTGGTCTACCACTACTTTCCGGGCAAGACGGCGCTGCTGGCCGCGGTCGTGGAAATGGAGGCCGACCGGGTGCTGGAAGCGACCGCGGGGCCGGTCGAGTTGTCCCTGCGCGAGCAACTGCGAGCCGGCATCGAGGCATACCTCGAGCACGTCGCGCGCGCCTCGGACGCGATGAATGTCTTCTACCGGCCAGGCCGAGGCGTCGATCCGGCGATTGAAGCGATCGTCGATCGCAACCTCAGAACGCAGATCGACAGGATCACCTCCGGTCTGGGCATCGAGGAACCCTCACCGCTGCTGATGCTCGCCCTGCAAGGGTGGTGTGCGCTGGTCATCGAATGTTCCTCGGGGTGGGCCAGCAGTGAGTCGATCGAGAAGCAACAGGTCAGAGATCTCCTGTTCGAGACCTGTGTGGCATGCATCGAAAGCGCGGGCTACGCGGTGCCCACGGACTGATCCAGGCCTGTGCAATCCGTCGCTGGAGGCAAACCGCTCGGCGCGCGGGCGGCTTGCGCGGACAGTGACCGCCGCCTGCGCCGCCGGGCAGCCCGGACCTGAACCGGAATCGGCGGTGTCGACGTCGAGCGACGTGGGCACTGCCCGGTGCGCGGTGAAATCCCGGGCACCGTGGTCGGAGAAGTAGCCGCTGAGATAGCGGCACGGCTTCGCCGCCGCATACACAGTGGGGGCGGGGCGTGTGAACGCCGAGTTCCGCGGGCGCGGGGTGAAGAGTTCGGTGATCAGCACCCTCGGTGCGGTGATGCCCGCCGGTAGCGCTGCGTGTGCCTGACGCCTGAAGCCATCGCACAGACGTCTCCCGCGACCCCTGGCTGGGCGCCTGCATCGCCTACTTCGATGAATACATCGAGCCCGAACTCCAGCAGTTGGCCATCGCTTTCGCCGACCCCCGCGCCTACGGCCTCTAGGTGCCCGATCGGCACACCGTCATCCTGGCCCGCGTCGGTAGCGCCGTCGCTCCGATCGATCTCGGCTGGCTGGCCCACCAAGTCCGGCCCACAGTCTGCTTGTGCCGCCGGAGAAATCACGCCCGTGACGTGCCTCGGATGCGCGGCCCCGCGGTGCGGGTTATGTCGCGATCAGTGCCACGAACAGCATCGAGCAATGCCTGAGTCGCCCCGTCGATGTCCAGGCGGCAGTCGAGTTGGGCGGCGGCGCGCAATCCGGCCACCACCATCGGGATGAGGGAATCGACCATGGACTCGGTGTCGAAGGGTTCGCCGTTCTGTAGCCAGTAGACAGTGGCCTCATCGATTGCACCCGCCGCTGCGCGCAGCATCATGCGCAGCGCGGGAACTGTGGGGTCGAGCCCGAGCAAAGCCGACCACCCTTCGATCGTTCGCCACCGGCCTGCTTCGAAGGCTTCGAACGCGTCGGGGTCGGCAGTGCGCCCTCCCAACACCAATCGCAGCGCCAGCCCACGATGTGCGGCGAGATAGTCGAGGTGGGCGCGGAATCCGGCGCGGATCTGCCCCGCAGCGGGAAGGTCGGTACGCAGCCCCTGCGCTTGCACGATCCGGTGGGAGGCCTCACGCAAGGCCGCGAGATACACGCCGCGTTTGTTGCCGAAGTAGTGGAACAGCAGCCCGTGCGCGACTCCGGCGTTTTTGGCGATGTCGGCCACGGCCACCTCGTCGTAGCCGTGCTCGGAGAACAGTTCGACCGCGGCATCGAGCAGGCGCTGGCGGGTCTCGGCAGCCCGCGCGGCGCGCATCGTCGCGCGGACTTTGCCTGTGGTCGCGGTCATCGGTATCCCTTCTGCCACCCATCCCTGGTCCGATACTGGGCCGCTACCCGCGCGAACACAAGTTGATTTCATGTCATTGACATGAAATCAATGAAATGGTTACGCTGCGATCCTGAACACATCCGCTGCGACCGCCCTCAGCACCCGCTTCGCGCACGGACGTGGCGGGACGAGCAGGTCATCAGGCGGAACCCGGCCTTGCGACGATCGTTGGCGTTGAGGAGTTCGTATGCACAATGCCGCTGGTACACCCAGTTACCGGCCGGATATCTATTCGCGGCAGGCGATCGAGGACCCGTACCCGCATTACGCCAGGTTGCGCGCACTCGGTCCGGTCGTGTGGCTGTCACGGCAGCGGGTGTATGCGTTACCGCGCTACGCCGAGTGCAAGCAGGTCCTCCTCGATGACCAGACCTTCATCTCCGGCAACGGTGTCGGGTTGAATCCGTTCGCCAACCGGCTCGCACGCGGCACCACCCTCAACAGTGACGGCCAGGACCACAGCCGTCGGCGTGCGCTGCTGGGTCGCCGGTTGACGCCCAAGGCGCTGCGCGCGATGCGCGAGACGATCGATCGGCTGGCCGCCGCGGCGGTCGACGCGGCCGTGGCGCGGGGACGGATCGACGGCGTCGAGCTGGCGACCGCCCTGCCGATGTCGGTGGTCCCGGATCTGATCGGCTGGCCCCAACACGGCCGCGAGCATTTGTTGCGGTGGGCCGGAGCGACCTTCGACGCGCTCGGGCCGATCAACGGTCAATCGGTCCGCACCGTTGCGGCCAATTTCGAAATGATCCGGTTCACCCGCCGCCTCGCCCGCGACCGGGATCTGCTGCCCGGCAGCGTGGGGGAGGAGATCCTGCACGCCGCCGACGAAGGCAAGATCGCCCACACCGAGTGTCCGGCCATGATGATCGACTATCTGGCGCCGTCGCTGGACACCACGATCAGCGCGATCTCGAGCGCACTGTATCTGTTCGCGTCGCATCCGCAGCAGTGGCAGCTGCTGCGGCAGGACCCGAGCATGCTCGCCAACGCGGTGAACGAGGTCGTCCGCTACCACTCCCCGCTGCGGGCGTTCTCCCGCAAAACAATCCGTGATGTCGAGCTGTCCGGCGGCACGATTCCGGCCGGAGCCCGTGTGGTGGTGCTCTACGCCTCTGCCAACCGCGACCACCTCGAATGGGAATCTCCCGACACCTTCGACATCGGCCGCGACGCGTCCCGCCAACTGGGCTTCGGCCACGGCACCCACGGCTGCGCAGGCCAAGGCCTGGCCAGGCTGGAGACCCAAGCCATCCTCACAGCCCTTCTTGACCGTGTCGAACGCATGCACATCACCGGCCGACCACAGTGGGCGGTGAACAACATCATCCACCGCCTCGAACACCTTCCCCTGCAACTCGTCCCAGCCTGAAAGACACCTGCCATGAAGATCTCCGTCGACTACCCACGCTGCGAAGGCCACGGCATGTGTACCGCGCAGGCCCCAGCCGTATTCGAACTCGGCGACGCCGGGGAATTGACCTACCGGTTCCAAGATGCCGACATCCCCGAAGAACACCTCGCTGCCGCCCGAGCCGCCATCGGTGCCTGCCCGGTGGCTGTCCTGCGAGAGCAACCGTGAGCGCGTCCGGCCTGGTCATCGTCGTCGGGGAATCCACCGCCGGGATGACCGCCGTGCGGCAACTGCGCTGCTTCGAACACACAGGTCGGACTACTTCTGGACCGAAATCCTCGTCATGTCCGATCCCGAAAGCGGTCGGGGTCGACGATTTCGCGCTGCGCCGAAGGCACACGTATTCGACGGTCGTGATCGACGCCGACACCCACGCTCGCATCGACGTGCTGCCCGACCGCAAGGCCGACACCCTCGCCGACTGGTTGCGCGAACAACCCGGCGTCGAGATCGTCGCCCGCGACGGCTCCACCACCTACGCCGAGGCCGTGCGGCGGGCGCTGCCCGCAGGTCGATGACGATCTGCTGCGTGCGGTCGAAGTGCTGCTGGCGCCGGAGGCCCGAGTGGAACTGGTCGGGTTCGCCGGCGCCCGCCGCGACCGCAAGCTGCGTGCGCATGCCGGGTTGCAGTCAGCATGGCGCGGTCGCGGTGCAGGAACCGGGTCCCGGCCACGAACACGGCGATGTGGTGTTGACCTTGCTGCCCGCCGCAGAGGTGGCGCGCACGGTGGTCGACGTGTTCCCCAGATGCGGCGCGGGGCGGGGCAAGCAAGTGCAGGCCACAGCCGAGGAGCTGACGCGGCCACGCCCGCCGGTCCGCGACGCTTGGCGGCCGACACCACGCGAGCAGTTCGAGCAATTCTTCAGATGATCAGCCGGACCGTTTACGGAAGTGCGAGACGGCGTCCACTTACCGTATTGACCACAGCCACGGTCGGAGTCGCTGAGCGCTGCGGCCAACGACCCCCAATTGCGGGACGAATCGAGGGCCGACCAGCCGACATCGCCGCCCAGCCTGGACCTGTGCGTCGGCATGTCGCTCGGCCGCATCCCAACGAGACCGGGCCGCCGACAATAACTTGTCGGTGGCCCAGCGGCATCAGCTGTCAGATGTAGGTGTAGTTGACGCCGTTACTGGTTCCACCCGGGCCGGTGACGGTCACCTGCGCCGTTCCGGCCGAACCGGGGGAGCGATGGCAGTGATTTGAGTGGGGGAATCGATGCTGATGCTGGCTGCGGTGGTACCGAAACACACGGTTGTGGTGCCGGCGAAGCCGGTACCGGTGATCGTGACGCTGGTACCCCCTGTCGCGGGGCGAGACGTTGGGGAGAGGGAATTGATGGTAGGCATGGCGCTGCCCCTTATTGCTGAATGTTCCTCTGCACCGTGTGGTGCCCGAGTTTTGTTGGCGGCCCGCCCTTTCCATTTACGCCCTAGAACCGGTTTCTGAGCAACGCGTCCGGTTCACCGCATCCCACCGCAGGTGGCGTGGCCGAGCAGAGGCCAAGGAACCAGATACGAGACCGGGCCGCCAGCACATTGTGCCGACGGCCCAGCCGAATCACCTGTCAGACAAAGGTGTAGGCGACGCCGTTACTGGTCCCACCTCCTGTCGTGGCGGTGATCTGCACGGTGCCCGTTCCGGCGGGCGAGACTGCCGTGATCTGCGTCGCGGAGTCGACGGTGAACGAAGCTGCCGGTGTCGCACCGAAATCGACTGCGGTAGTTCCCGTCAGATCCGTTCCGGTGAGAACGACCGTCGTGCCACCAGCTGCCGCCCCGGAATTCGGGGCCGCGCTGGTCAGGGTGGGAGCCGGAATATAGGTGTACGCGACACCATTGCTGGTTCCACCCGCCGTGATGACGGTGATCTGCACGCTGCCCGTCCCCGCTGGGGCGGTCGCGGTGATCTGCGTGTTGGAGTCGACGGTGAACGATGTGGCCGGTGTGCCGCCGAACATGACCGCGGACCCAGTGGACAGACCCGTTCCGGTCAGGATGACCGTGTTTCCGCCCGCTTCGGGCCCGGAAGTCGGGCTGTCCGAGGTCAGGGTGGGAACCGGGATATAGGTGTAGGACACACCGTTGCTGGCGCCATTCGGACCAGCGGCGGTGACCTGTACGGCGCCCGTCCCCGCGGGTGCGATGGCCGTGATCTGCGTATCGGAGTCGACGGTGAACGAGGTAGCCGGTGTGCCGCCGAAGGTGACCGCGGTGACTCCGGTCAGGCCATTCCCGGTGAGTAAGACCTGAGTTCCGCCTGCTTCCGGCCCCTGGAAGGGGAACGCCGAAACCAAGGCCGGGACGTAGTCGTAGGAGACGCCGTTGCTGGTCCCACCCGCGGTGGTGGCGGTGACCTGTACCGTCCCCGTGCCCGCCGGAGAGACCGCGGTGATCTGGGTGGCGGAGTCGACGGTGAACGAAGCTGCCGGTGTCGCACCGAAATCGACTGCGGTCGCTCCGGTCAGGTCAGTTCCGGTGAGGACGACCGTCGTTCCGCCCGCTGCGGTCCCCGAATTCGGGACCACTGTGGTCAGAGCGGGAACCGGAATATAGGTGTATGCGACGCCGTTGGTGGTGCCGCCCGTGGTGGTGGCGGTAACCTGCACCGTCCCGGTTCCGGCGGGAGAGACCGCGGTGATCTGCGTCGCGGAGTCGACGGTGAACGAAACGACGGAGATCTGTGCGCGAGAGGGGACTTGAACCCCTACGTCCGTGGACACCAGAACCTAAATCTGGCGCGTCTGCCAATTTCGCCACTCGCGCTTGATGGTACGACCGTCCAAACTCTACCGGGCGATTCGCCCATTACGAAGCATTGGGAGGGTGTGGCGTACTCGTCAGTAACCTTACCTGGGATTATAACGATTTGGACAACGCCAACATGAGGGGCGCTCATGTTTCGTACGCGTTGGTAACGCGATGGACCAGCGGGTTCAAACATGAGGGAGGGTCATGTTCACCGCTATTCTGGTACGTACGTGCACGAATACTCCTAAGTAGCGGCTATCCGTGGAGGCAAACGTGAGGATTTCCTCATGATTTTGTGCCATTCTCGCCCGTATCAGGCCGATCACCCGCGATCACTCGTGAACCGGTAGGGACCGGCGTGTCGCCGAGGCATGTCGCATGGAGAAGGAAGTCGAAGCGTCTTGACGATCAACGAGAGCACCAAGACCGAGTCCGGACAGAGCACGAAGGCGGTAGCCGCCGCCGGGAAGGCCGCGTCGGGCGGGGCGCGGTCGCCGCTGTTGGATCGTCTGCTCGACGGCGTGCCGTACGCGCTCGCCTTCGGTGGGCAGGGTGCGCAGTGGTTGAGCGAGCTGGAGGAGATCGGGCGCGACAGCGCGCTGGAGCCGGAGCTGACCGCGCTGGTCAACGAGGCGGCCACGCTGCTCGAGCCGGTGGCCGCGCAGATGCTGGTGGTGCGTCCGGTCGGCTTCGACCCGATCGGCTGGATGCTCGAGAACGAGCTGGCCGACACCGATGAGGGGGAGACCTCCGCGGCTCCGCCCGAGCATGTGCTGCGTTCTGCCGCCGTGTCGATGCCCGGCGTGATGCTGACCCAGGTGGCGGCCGTGCGGGCGCTGCGATTGCAAGGCCTGGATCCGGCCGAGCACGCGCCGGTCGCGGTCGTCGGGCATTCGCAGGGCCTGCTCGCCGCCGCGGCGGTCGAAGCAAGTGGCGCCCGTGACGCGGAGCTGCTCGCGGTGGCCCAGATGATCGGCGCCGCAGCGGGTCTGGTGGCGCGGCGGCGTGGGTTGATGCCGGTGGGCGAGCGCTCGCCGATGGTCGCGGTGTCGAATGTCGATCCCGAGCAGTTGCGCACCGTGGTGGCCGAGGTGTGCGAGGGGGCCGATCCCGCCGCGTCCGTGGTGGTCTCGATCCGCAACGGACGTCGGCGCGCGGTGCTCTCCGGCCCTCCCGCGCAGCTGGAGCGGGTGCGTCAGCGGTGCGCGCAGATGCACGACGAGCAGGCACGCGAGCGCGACGCCAAGGTGCGCGGCGGCTCGGTGTTCGCTCCGGTCTTCGAGGACGTGGCCGTCGACGTGGCGTTCCACCACCCGGCGCTGTCCGACACCGTCGACCTGGTGCGCAGCTGGGCCACCCAGTGCGGCTTGGACGCCGAGCTGGCGGGCCGGTTGGCGCGGCAGATCCTGGTCGATCCGATCGACTGGGTGGAGGTCGTCGAGGGCGTGATCTCCGCGGGCGCGCAATGGATTCTGGACCTCGGCCCGGGTGATCTGCTGTCGCGCGTCACATCGGGCACGTTGAAGGGCACCGGCCTCGGCATGGTCGCGGCCGCCACCCGCGCCGGACAGCGCAGCCTGCTCACGCCGGGGGCAGCGCCGGAGCCCGCGACCCCGTGGTCGGCGTTCGCGCCGCGCCCGGTGCGGCTGCCCAACGGGCGCATCGTGGTCGAGACCGCTTTCACCAAGCTCACCGGGCGCTCGCCGATCCTGCTCGCGGGCATGACCCCGACCACGGTCGACGCGAAGATCGTCGCGGCCGCGGCGAACGCGGGCCACTGGGCGGAGCTGGCCGGCGGTGGACAGGTGACCGAGCAGATCTTCGCCGACCGGGTGACCGAGCTGAAGAAGCTGCTGCACCCGGGTCGCTCGGTGCAGTTCAATTCCTTGTTCCTCGATCCCTACCTGTGGAAGCTGCAGCTGGGCGGCAAGCGGCTGGTGCAGCGGGCCCGCGCGGCAGGCGCCCCGTTCGACGGCGTCATCGTGACCGCGGGCATCCCCGAGCTGGAGGAAGCCGTCGCGCTGATCCAGGAACTCACCGAGGTCGGAATCTCCCACGTCGCGTTCAAGCCGGGCACCGTCGCCCAGATCCGGGCCGTGCTGCGAATCGCCGACGAGGTGCCGGACTACCCGGTGATCATGCACATCGAGGGTGGTAAGGCCGGCGGCCACCACTCCTGGGAAGACTTGGACGACCTGCTGCTGGACACCTACGCCGAGCTGCGCAACCGCGCGAACGTGGTGGTGTGCGTCGGCGGTGGCATCGGAACCCCCGAGCGCGCGACGGAGTATCTCACCGGCCAGTGGGCTGTCCGCCACGGCTATCCCGTGATGCCGCTGGACGGCGTGCTGGTCGGCACGGCGGCGATGGCAACGCTCGAGGCCACCACCGCGCCAGAGGTCAAGCAACTGCTGGTGGACACCCCCGGCACCCCCGAGTGGGTCGGCGCGGGCACCGCGTCCGGCGGGATGGCCTCGGGCCGTAGCCAATTGGGCGCCGACATCCACGAGATCGACAACGCCGCCTCACGCACCGGCCGCCTGCTGGACGAGGTGGCAGGCGACGCCGACGCGGTCGCCGCGCGCCGCGCGGAGATCATCGCGGCGCTGAACGCCACCGCCAAGCCGTACTTCGGCGATCTGACCACCATGACCTACCAGGACTGGCTGGAGCGCTACGTCGAGCTCGCGGTCGGGCTGGACCGCCGCAAGGACTTCGACTGCGGCAGCGACCTGGGCGACGCGATCGCGGAGGCCACCAGCTCGGTGTGGCTGGACATCACGTGGCGCGAACGGTTCGCGGAGATGATGCGCCGCACCGAGGCCCGGCTGCACCCGGCCGACCGCGGCGAGATCGCGACGCTGTTCTCCGCCGACGACGATTTCGAAGACCCGGTCGCGGCGCTGTGCACCCTGAAGGACGCCTACCCCGCGGCGGCGCAGACCGTGCTGCACCCGGCCGACATCCCGTTCTTCATCGCGTTGTGCAAGACGCCGGGCAAGCCGGTGAACTTCGTGCCGGTCGTCGACGGCGACGTGCGCCGCTGGTGGCGCTCGGATTCGCTGTGGCAGGCGCACGATCCGCGCTACTCGGCCGATCAGGTGTGCGTCATTCCCGGCACCGTCGCGGTGGCGGGCATCACCCGGGTCGACGAGCCGGTCGGCGAGCTGCTCGACCGCTTCGAACAGGACACCGCGTACTCGCTGGTGCGTGCGGGCGTGACGCCCGCCGCGGTGGACGCGCGCCGCACGGCGGGCGTCACCAGCGGCCCGATCGACGCTGTGCTGGCCGCCCCGGACGTCCAGTGGGCGGGGCGCACCACGATCAGCCCGGTGCACCGGCTCGGCGACCTGTCCGAGTGGATCGTCGACGGGAAGGGCGCGGTGCATCCGCCCAGCGGCGCGACACTCGCCGAGACCACCGGCCCCGAGCCGGAGAACAGCTATCTGGAGCTGACCGTCCCGCTGCTGGCGGACAACGCGGTGCGCATCCGGATCACCGTGCCGACTTCGGTCTACAACGGCGGCGCCCCGGTGGTCACCGAGGCCGACGCCCACGAGGCAATGGCCGCGCTGCTCGCGGTCGCCGCGGGCCAGGATCTTCCCGAGGTCAAGGGCAAGGTCGCGCACGTGAACCTGGCCTGGATGCCGGATCTGATCGCCGACCACGCCGGCGTCACCGGTTCCGGCCTGCCCGCCACCCTGAGCACGCTCGGCCGTACCGTGCCCGACGTGCTGGTCGGCGCCTGCTGGCCCGCCGTGTTCGCGGTGCTCGGCGCGACCCGCACCGCGAAGGGTGAGAGCGTCATCGAGGGCATGCTCGACCTGGTCCACTTGGACCACCAGGTGCACCTCGCCGGTGAGCTGCCCGCCGAGACCAGCGTGCTGGCGGTGCGCGCGGAGGCCGGGGAGACCCTGGACACCGACCTCGGCCGCGTCGTCGAAGTGCACGTGCGGATCACCGCCATGCTGGACAAGCCCGAGACCGGGATGTCGATGCCGGTGCTGGCCACGCTCACCGAGCGCTTCGCGATCCGCGGGCGCAACGGCGCGGGCGAACTGACCGATCCGCCGCGCGCGGCGGGCACGGTGTCCGACGCGGCCACCGACACCCCGCGCAGGCGTCGTCGCGACGTCACGATCGTGGCGCCGCGCACCATGCACGCCTTCGCCGCCGTCTCCGGTGACCACAACCCGATCCACACCAGCGATTCCGCCGCGAAGCTCGCCGGGCTCGGCAGCCCGATCGTGCACGGCATGTGGCTGTCGGCCGCCGCGCAGCACGTCGTGTCTGCGGTCGATCCGGCCGCTTCGACTCCGGCGCGGTCGCTGACCGCGTGGACCACCCGGTTCCTGGGTATGGTCCGCCCCGGCGCGCAGATCGATGTGCGCGTCGAGCGCGTCGCGGTCGACGCGGGCAGCGAGATCGTCGAGGTCTCCTGCCGGACCGAAGGCGAACTGGTGATGACCGCGACCGGTCGCACCGCGGCGCCGAAGACCGTATACGCCTTCCCCGGACAGGGCATTCAGCGCAAGGGGATGGGGCTGGACGCTCGCTCCCGGTCGAAGGCGGCCAAGGAGATCTGGGACCGTGCGGACAAGCACACCCGCGCGGCGCTCGGCTTCTCGATTCTCGCTGTGGTGCGCGACAACCCGACCTATCTGAAGGCGCGGGGCGTCGAACACCGGCACCCGGACGGCGTGCTGCACCTGACGCAGTTCACCCAGGTCGCCATGGCGGTTCTCGGTGTCGCCCAGGTGGCGGAACTGCGCGAGGCCGGGGCATTCGTCGAGGACGCGCTGCTGGCGGGCCACTCGGTCGGCGAGTACAACGCGCTCGCCGCCGTCGCCGGGGTGCTTCCCTTGGAGGCGGTGCTCGAGGTGGTGTTCCAGCGCGGTTCCGCGATGCACGAGCTGGTGCCGCGCGACGCGCAGGGCCGCAGCGATTACCGGATGGCCGCGATCCGGCCCTCGCAGATCGGGCTGCCCGACGCGGAGGTCGTCGGCTTCGTCAACGAAGTCAGCGAGCGGGTCGGGGAGTTCCTCGAGGTGGTCAACCTGAACCTGCGCGGGTCGCAGTACGCGATCGCGGGCACGGTGGCCGGACTGGACGCGCTGGAGGAGGAGATCGACCGCCGCCGCGCCGAATTCGGTGGCAAGCGGGCGTTCATCCTTGTTCCCGGCATCGACGTGCCGTTCCACTCGACGGTGCTGCGCAAGGGCGTTCCGGAGTTCCGGCAGAAGCTCGAGCAGTTGCTTCCGGTGGATCTGCGCCCGGAGGTCCTCGTCGGCCGCTACATCCCGAACCTGGTGCCCCGGCTGTTTACGCTGGAGCGGGCGTTCGTCCAGGAGATCGCGGACCTGGTGCCGTCCGAGCCACTCGCCGCCGTGCTGGCCGATTTCGAGAGCTGGGCGGCGCGGCCGACCGAATTGTGTCGCGTGGTGCTGGTCGAGTTGCTGGCCTGGCAGTTCGCCAGCCCGGTGCGCTGGATCGAGACGCAGGATCTGCTGTTCACCGATCCCGCGCAGGGCGGTCTCGGCGTCGAGCGGTTCGTCGAGATCGGTCTCGGCGCCACGCCGACGGTGGCCAACCTGGCCAGCCAGACGCTGAAGCTGCCCGCGTTCGGCGACGCCACGGTCGAGGTGCTCAACCTCGAGCGCGAGGCTGCGATCGTCTACGCGACCGACACCGACCCCGCGCCGGTCGACGAGCCCGTCGAGGAGCAGGCGGCCACCGCGGCTCCGGCAGCGGCCGTCGCCGCCGCTCCCGTGGCCGCGCCCGCCCCGAGTTCGGGCGGTCCGCGTCCGGACGACATCGCGTTCACCGCCGCCGACGCCACCCGCGTGCTGATCGCGCTGTGGACCAAGCTGCGGCTGGACCAGATCGGCCCCGTGGACACCATCGAGGGCCTGTGCGACGGTGTGTCCTCCCGGCGCAACCAGCTGCTGGTCGACCTCGGCTCCGAGCTCTCGCTCGGCGCGATCGACGGTGCCGCCGACGCCGACATGGGTGCGCTGTCGGCGACGGTGGAGCGGCTCGCCCGCACCTACCGTCCCTTCGGCACGGTGCTCACCGACGCCATCGGCGATCATCTGCGCAAGGTGTTCGGCCCGTCCGGCAAGCGTCCGGCCGCCATCGCGGATCGGGTCACGAAGGTCTGGGAACTCGGTGACGGGTGGGCCAGCCACGTGACCGCCGAGGTGTCGCTGGGCACCAGGGAAGGCACCAGCGTGCGCGGCGGTGATCTGGGCGGGCTGGTCTCCGGCGCGCTGGGCGACGCCGCCTCGGTCGACGCGGCCATCGACGCCGCCGTGCAGGCCG
>NZ_BDBB01000020.1 GCF_001612765.1 Nocardia arthritidis NBRC 100137 | reverse complement strand
TGCTGAGGCGGTGCGTCACGGCACTCCATGCCACGTTCTGATCCAGCAGCGTGTTCAAATCTGTGGCGTGGTGGTCCGCCCGGCCGGAAGACCTTCAACAAGACCTCGCGAAGAACCTCGATGCCGATCTCGCGGCCCTCGAGCCCGGGGTCGCGAAAGGACTTCGGCGAACGCGACATCTGCGTCGAAGGAATCGACAAGCACGCCAACGATGTCGTGCGCCAAGCCGACGACGAGGCGCAAGACCTGCGCGCGACGCACTGGCTGATGCTGCGCGCCCTGGTTGCCGAAGGCCGGCTCAGCGGGCAGCAGCGTCAGCGCCGCAGGGGTTTGCGTGGGTGAAGCCGCTGAGAGGCCGCGTTGTTCTCGGGCTGGTCGTCGTCGGTGAGGGTGAAGTAGTTTTCCTCCTCTTGCAGGAAGTGCAGCTGTAGCAAGGTGTGCAAACCATAGAGGCAGGCGAGCAGGTCGTCGATCTGGTCGCTGGTGATGGCGCCCGCCGCGTGGGCGCGGTCGAGGTGGGCGCCGATGCGGGTGGTGAGCCGCTGGATCTCGGCGTGGGCGCGGCTCATCGTCGCGGTGGCCTCGGTGCTGCCGAGCGGGCCGGCCAGCGCCGGGTACAGCAGGGTTTCCTCGGCGCGTTCGTGGGGCAGCAGATCGGTCACCAGGAAGTGGTTGGCGTCCTCGACAGCGGCCAGGGCCGCGGGATCGTTGGCGGTGGCGAGCCGGTCGGCAGCGGTACGCAACAGCGTGAGCATCTCACGCAGGGTCTCGTGTTCACCCGCGAAGCGGTGCAGCAGTTCCTCTGTCGCCGCGGCCACTTCGGTGCGAGCGGCTGGACTGCCCCGTAACGCTCGCAGCGCGTTGAGGATCACCGCCACATCGATGACCTCTTGCAGCAGTGCGCCAGCGGCGGGCGGGAGGAGCCCGGCGGCGGCCACGATCATCGCCAGCAGCGACAGGCTCATCCCGACCCCGGCGCTTTGCACGGCGATCCGGCGCGACCAGCGTGCGGTTTCCATGGCGTCGGCAAGCCGGTCGAGCCGGTCGGTGGTGAGCACGATGTCGGCGGCCTCCGAAGAAGCGGTCGACCCGCGTGCGCCCATCGCCACACCGACAGTGGCGGCCGCCAAGGCGGGAGCATCGTTGACACCGTCACCGACCATGGCCGTCACCGCACGCTCGCGTTCGCCGCGCACCGCGCTGACCTTGTCGGCGGGACTCTGCCCCGCGTAGACCTCGTCGAGGCCGAGCACGGCGGCGACCTCGCGGGCCGGTTCGAGACGATCGCCGGTGAGCATCACCAGCCGGTTCAACCCCGCCTCACGCAGTCTGCGGATTGTTCGCGGCGCGTGCCGCCGCAACGGATCGCGCAGCAAAACCGCCCCGAGAAGCTCCTCGTCGACGACGATCCACGCTATCGCGGCGGAGTCCAAGCGCGCTCGGCTGTCCACCGCGCGCGCCCACTCGGATCCCGTCGCCGAATCAGGCAGTTTGCCCACTTCGACGCGGTGGCCGTCGACGGTGCCGGAGATGCCGCGGCCAGGCTGTTCGACGACAGCGGTGGGCAGCGACAGCGCCGCGTCGCGGGTCAGCGCCTCGGTAACGATCGCCTCGGCCAGCACGTGAGGCGACAGTTGGTCCACCGACGCGGCCAGCCGCAATGCCTCGGCCGCGTCCTGGCCAGGGGCGGCGATCACCTCGACTACCGCGGGCCGGCCCGCGGTGAGCGTCCCGGTCTTGTCCATCACAAGAGTGGTCGCGTGGCCGAGGTTCTCCAGCGCACCGCCGCTGCGGATCACGACCCCCTGGCGGGAAGCCCGCGACAGCCCTGACACGATAGCCACCGGCGCGGCCAACAACAGCGGACACGGGGTGGCCACGACGAGGACCGCGACCGCGCGCACCGCTGACCCGCTCAACAGCCACGCCGCCCCGGCCACGAGCAGCGTCAAGGGCAGAAACCAGGCCGCGTACCTGTCGGCCAACCGGACCACGGGCGCGTTCTCGGCGCCGGCTTCTCGGGCCAGCCGCACGATTCCGGCGTAGGTGCTGTCCGCCGCGGTCGCGGTCGCACGGATCTCGAAGGAGGCACCGGCATTGACGACACCGCTGCGCACCGGTTCCCCGATCCCACGCTCGACCTGCAACGGCTCGCCGGTGAGCACCGATTCGTCCAGTACGGCCACTGTGTCGAGCACCCGCCCATCGACCGGCACCACCTCGCCGGGCGCCACAACCAGCACATCATCGACGGCGACCTCGTCCAACGCGATCACGCTCACCTCGGCGCCGATGCGGCGGCGAGCCGAACGCGGTGCATGCTCGAGCAGAGACCTCAGGTCGTGCGACGCGCGTCGCTCGGCCGCCGCGTCCAATGCACGACCGGTCGCCAACATCACAGCGATCAGCGCACCAGCGAGATACTCGTGCACCAGCAAGGTGCCCACCAGCGACAACACCGCGATCAAATCCACCCCGACCCGACCCCGCAGCAGCGTGGTGACCATCCACCACACCGCAGGCACGACCGCCACCACCGTCGCCGCGATCCAGCAGCCCTCAGCGACCTCGCGCAGCCCGAATAGCCAGAACACCAGTCCTGACATCAAGGCGGCCACAGTCGCCGACGCCAGCACCGGCCCCACCCACGCAACGACCCGTCCGGACCACTGCTCGATCATCGAATTCGTTCCGGACACGCCCGCTCCTTCCCGAACAGCGCCTTCCGACGAGCGGATTCGTCTCAGCAAAACCGACCCGGGCACCTCCTGGACAGGGTCGCAATTCCCGAATGCGGAGGCCGTTCGCCCTGGCGAAACGCACCGCACCGAATCCCAGCAGCCATGACTCGGCCTGCGTGGCCAGGGGGCCGCGACGACTCGATCGTGGTGCTGACTGCGATGAGACCGCGTGCAGCGAGGAGCCCTCCGCGCGAGGATGCCCCGTGCGACTTGCCAAAAGCATTGTTTGCTAAACTCTGCAAATAAGGCGGTGGCCGATACCGCCTCGCCGGGAACCGAAGGGAGTGGTGGCGATGCCAGGACTGCAGCGGCCGCTCTATCAGATGAAGGCCGACTTCTTCAAAACCCTCGGGCATCCGGTGCGGGTGCGCGTGCTCGAACTGCTCAGTCAGCGTGAGCACGCAGTTTCGGAGATGCTGACCGAGATCGGGATAGAGGCGGCCAACTTGTCCCAACAATTGTCGATCCTCCGGCGCGCCGGCCTGGTGACCGCTCGCCGCGAAGGGCTCTCGGTGACCTACGAATTGACCACTCCCGAGGTCGCCGAGCTTCTGGCGGTCGCACGAGCCATTCTCACCGGCGTAGTCGCCGGTCAGGTCGAAGCCCTCGAAGAACCCGCCTGACCTCGCCACCCATAAGGAAGCCGCTCGCTCACTGATTGCAATTTTTCTAAACTAAATACCTAGCAGATTTCGAAGGAGAGATTTCGTCGTGACCAACCACTTAGACGTTGCCGCGAGCGTGCAGGCACCGACCGAGCATGAGGGCATCCTGGCGTGGGTCGCCGAAGTCGCGGAGTTGACCGCACCCGATCGCATCGTTTTCTGCGACGGCTCTCGGGCAGAGTGGGACCGACTCACGGGGCTGCTGGTCGAAAAGGGCACCTTCGTGCCGCTTGCGGCGAAGCCGAACTCCTTCTGGTGTGTGTCGGATCCCGACGATGTGGCGCGGGTGGAAGACCGCACCTTCATCTGCTCGGAAGATCGCGAGGACGCCGGCCCGACCAACAACTGGGTCGATCCGCTGGACATGCGCACGGTGATGACCGAGCACTATCGCGGGGCCATGGCGGGACGGACGATGTATGTGATCGCGTTCTGCATGGGGCCGTTGGATGCCGAAGATCCGAAATACGGGGTGCAGGTCACCGATTCGGAGTATGTGGCGGTTGCGATGCAGATCATGACCCGCTCCGGCGCGCACGTGTGGGACAAACTCGCCGACGGGACGGGCTTCGTGAAGTGCCTGCACTCGGTGGGCGCTCCACTGGGAGAAGGCCAGGTGGATGTGCCGTGGCCGTGCGATTCGACCAAGTACATCTCACATTTCCCGGAGCGCCGGGAGATCTGGAGTTACGGCTCCGGCTACGGCGGTAACGCGCTGCTGGGCAAGAAGTGTTTCGCGCTGCGGATCGCCTCGGTGCTCGGCCGTGACGAGGGGTGGCTGGCCGAGCACATGCTGATCCTCAAACTCACCACGCCCCAGGGAAAGATCCACTACATCGCGGCCGCGTTCCCGTCCTCGTGCGGCAAGACCAACCTCGCCATGCTCGAACCCGCCCTGCCCGGCTGGACCGCGGAGACGATCGGCGACGACATCGCCTGGATGCGTTTCGGCGCCGACGGCCGGTTGTACGCGGTGAACCCGGAGGCGGGGTTCTTCGGCGTCGCCCCGGGAACCGGCGCGCAGACCAACCCGAACGCGATCGCCACGATCGATGCCGGTAATTCGATCTTCACCAACACCGCACGCACGGACGCCGGTGACGTGTGGTGGGAAGGCTTGACCGACACTCCGCCCGGGCATCTCATCGACTGGCACGGCCAGGACTGGACCCCTGAGTCGGAAACCCCTGCCGCGCATCCGAACTCCCGCTACTGCACCCCGATCGAGCAGTGCCCGTCGGTGGCGGCGGAGTGGAACGACCCGGCCGGGGTGCCGATCTCGGCCATCTTCTTCGGCGGCCGCCGCAAGACGACAGTCCCGCTGGTGACCGAGACATTCGACTGGGAACACGGGGTGTTCACCGCGTCGGTGCTGTCGTCGGAGACCACCGCGGCGGCGGCTGGAGCGGTAGGTGTGGTGCGGCGCGATCCGATGGCGATGCTGCCGTTCCTCGGCTACCACGTCGGCGACTACTTCGCGCACTGGCTGAAACTCGGCGCCGCCGCCGATCCCGCGAAGCTGCCGAAGATATTCCAGGTCAACTGGTTCCGACGCAGCGCCGACGGCAGCTTCCTGTGGCCCGGCTTCGGCGACAACGTGCGTGTACTCGAGTGGGCCCTCGAGCGCTTGGACGGTGCCGCCGATGCCGTGGAGACACCGATCGGGTTCGTGCCCACTGCCGAGGCCCTGGACCTGACCGGCCTGTCGGAGCGAGCCCGGAGACTGGCCACCGCGGCGCTGGCCGTCGACATCGACGAGTGGGTGGCCGAGACCACGTCGATCGACGAGTGGTACGCCACCATCGGCGGCAATCGGCTGCCCGACGGGCTGCGTGCGCAGTTGGCCGCCCTGAAGATGCGTCTGGCCAAAGCCCTGTGAACGCGCTCGCACTACTGCCGCGCTGGTCGGACTGGCAACCCGTGCTGCGCGCGCCCGGCGCGGACCTGGTGTCGGGTCTGATCGTGGCGCTGGTGGCGCTGCCGCTCGCACTCGGCTTCGGAATCTCCTCCGGGTTGGGCGCGGCCGCTGGACTGGCCACCGCCGTTGTCGCGGGCGCGACCGCGGCGGTGTTCGGCGGCTCCCGCTTCCAAGTGTCCGGGCCCACGGGCGCGATGACGGTGGTCTTGGTGCCGATCGTCGGCCAGCACGGCGCCGGCGGGGTGCTCGCCGTGGGGCTGCTCGCCGGTCTCGTACTCGTGGTGCTCGCAATTGCCGGGGTCGGGCGGGCCGTACGCTACATGCCGGCCCCGGTGATCGAAGGCTTCACCGCCGGCATCGCGGTGGTCATCGCGCTGCAGCAGGTCCCGTCCGCGCTGCGTATCGAGCACGCCGAGGGCGAGAAGGTGTGGCAGTCGGCATTCGACGCGGCATGCCAATACATTTCGCACCCGCACCACCTGACGCCGGCGACCGCACTGGTGGTGGCAGCGGTAGTCCTGGCCGGTGGCCGGTACCTGCCGAAGCTGCCGTTCGCGCTAATCGCTGTGGCCGCAGCCACCGTCGCGGTGCGGGTGTTCGATCTCGACTTGACCCCCATCGGGCAGATCCCAACCGGATTACCGGCTCCCTCCATAGGATTCGTGCACCTCGACCAGCTCGGGTCATTGATCGCGCCTGCACTGGCAGTGGCGGCACTCGCAGCACTGGAATCACTACTGTCGGCGACCGCCGCCGACGCGATGGCCGTGGGCACCCGCCACGACCCCGATCGCGAACTGCTCGGCCAAGGCGTGGCCAACATCGCCGCCCCGATGTTCGGCGGTGTGCCCGCCACCGGCGCGATCGCTCGCACCGCAGTAAACGTCCGCTCCGGCGCGCGTACCCGGCTCGCGGCGCTGACCCACGCCGCCGTGCTGGCCGCGATCATCTACCTGGCCGCACCCATGGTGGCCGAGATCCCACTGGCAGCCCTGGCGGGAGTCCTGCTGGCCACGACCGTCCGGATGGTGGAGACCGCGTCGCTGACCGCGATCGCCCGTGCCTCGCGCGGCGACGCGATCATCATGGCGATCACCTTCGGCGTCACCGTCGCGCTCGACCTGGTCACCGCGGTCGCCGTCGGCGTCGGCATCGCCATCGTGCTCGCTCTTCGGTCGGTCGCGAAAGAAGCCCGGCTACAGCAGGTCCCACTCGAGATGCCGGCCGACGGCACCGACCATCTGGCCGAGGAACACGACCTGCTGCACGACCATATCGTCGCCTACCGCATCGATGGGCCCTTGTTCTTCGCCGCCGCTCACCGGTTCCTGCTGGAACTGGCCGAAGTGTCCGATGTGTACGTGGTCATCCTGCGCATGTCCGGCATCACCGCCTTGGACACCACCGGCGCGCTCGTGCTGAAAGACGCGATCGGCAAACTCGAACACCGCGACATCACCGTCCTGATGTCCGGTCTGCGCGAGGACCATCGTCGCCGCCTCGCCACGATCGGCGCCTTGCCCACCGGCGGCGACGCGCACATCTTCGAGCACACCCCCGAGGCCATCGCCCACGCCCGCAGATGCGCGCCGAACCCTGCCGGACAAACCACATGAGCTCCACGATCCGCTCCAGCACACCGGCACCGTTTGTCTTCCCAGAGCCAGAGGGTCCAAGGACGCGGCACCGCTGGCTCGGCACGCCGCGTGTCCGGACGAATCACAGCGCCCGCCTGGATTCAGGATGTGGCGGCTGCACCGCCGGCGGGAATCTGGCCGTACCGGGTGAGCCGGCCCGACCGGATCCAAGCATGAATGCCATTCCGGCGCGGCGGTCGAGGCGGAGTCGCTCACCGGGAATGCCGGCAGGGCCTGCGCCGGCCACCGATCCCGGCCAGGCGGCCGAGCAAATGGCCGCCTACGCCGAGGCCGGCGCGGCACGCGTCGTCCTCGCGCCGTCCGGGCCGCAGTGGGAGGCCGGCTACGACTTCGCCGCGAAGATCAAAGCGCAGCTCTGATCGCGGTGCTCATCCGCCGCACAACAGTCCCACTCCGAGACCGAGCAGCACCGCCGCGATCAGCGAATCCAGCACCCGCCAAGCCAGCGGACGGGTGAACAGCGGACCGAGCAGGCGCGCACCGAAGCCGAGAGCGGTGAACCAGAGCACGCTGGACAGCATCGCCCCCGCGCCGAGAAACCATCGATCCGGGCTCGCGTAGGTGCTGGCGAAGGAACCCAACAACACCACGGTGTCCAGGTAGACGTGCGGATTGAGCCAGGTCAGCGCCAGGGTGGTCGCCACTGTCGCGCCGAGTGCCGCGGTGGCCCGCCCCGCTTCGGTGCGCAGCGCCGCGGCGCCGAGCGCCCGCCGGACCGCCAGGCCCGCATAGCCGATCAGAAATGCCGCGCCCGCGTAGCGCGCCACCACGAGCACCGCGGGAGCCGACTCGACGACCACGCCGAAGCCGGCGACCCCTGCCGCGATCAGCACGATGTCAGACACCGCGCACACCGCCACCACCGCGTGCACATGCCCGCCGCTGATCCCTTGACGCAGCACGAACGCGTTCTGCGCGCCGATCGCCACGATCAGCGACAAACCGAAGCCCAAACCGGAGGCGGCGGCCAGCGCCGCGGAGGAAACGCTCACGTCCAGCGACGCTAAGGGCGCGGACCATACCCCGGCAAGCTAAAGATTCTTAAGTATCATTAGCATTTCTTGATATGGATCTGCAACTCGACCAGCTTCGCGCACTCGACGCCGTAATCACCGAGGGGACTTTCGACGCGGCGGCGCGGCGCTTGAGCGTGACGGCGTCGGCGGTCAGTCAGCGCATCAAGGCACTCGAGGACGCCGCGGGCCGGATCCTCGTGCAACGCACGAAACCGGTGCGCGCCACCGAATCCGGGCTGGCGGTGCTCCGATTGGCCAGGCAGATCCAGTTGCTGTCGGGGGACACCGCGCGCGAACTCGGCGGCGAGCCCGCCGACGGTCCGATCCGGGTGCCGATCGCGGTCAACGCCGACTCGCTGGAGACCTGGGTGCTGCCCGCTCTCGGCCGCGCGCCGCGCGGCGTGTGCTTCGAGATCCATCGCGAGGACGAGGAGCACACCACGCGCCTGCTGCGTGACGGCACCGTGATGGCGGCGATCACCGCGACCGCGCAACCGGTGCAGGGCTGTAAGGTCGAGCGGCTCGGCGCGATCCGCTACCGGCCGATGGCCAGCCCGGAGTTCGCCGCCGCCTGGTTCGCCGACGGCGCGACCGCGAAAGCCTATGCCGCCGCTCCGGTCGTGCTGTTCGACCGCAAAGACGACCTACAGGATCGCCTGTTGCGCAGACGCGGTCGCAAACCGCTGGATCCGCCGCGCCATTACGTACCGTCCTCCACAGGATTCGCCGAGGCGGTCCGGCTGGGGCTCGGCTGGGGCATGCTGCCCGACCTGCAGACCCGCGGGGACCGGGCCGCCGGCCGTTTGGTCTCGATCGATCCCCGCGTAGTCATCGATGTCCCGCTGTACTGGCAGCAGTGGCGGCTGGACTCCCCTGCCCTCGGCGCCGTCGCCGCCGCCATCGCGGCCGAAGCAGCGGACGTGCTCCGCTGAACACGAGTTGTGCTGCCCGGCATCGTATTCCGCTTTCCGAACCATTGCGGGCAAGGTCGTGCTGGTGCTGGCCTGTTCGGCCGCCCACCACCGCAACGACGCGGAGCCGTCGCGGTGAAAGACGAGTCCCAGATCCCGCGTCACTGCGCGAGAGACAGAAGACTCGCCCTGTACGCCGGTTTCCGAAACGGCGGGATCGGGATTCGGTCGGGGACATCGCGAAGTTGTCGACCGTGACCTATCCGGATTGATTGCGGCCGCTCGTTTCGGGAAACCGTGGACAACGAACGATCCGGACCCGGACGTTCTCTGGTGACCTGTCGCGGGTCTTCGCTGCACGGCGGGGTCTCGCACGATCGCAGGAGGTGTTGTGTTGTCTGCCGACCGCCACGACGGGGATGCCGCGACGGGCGCCGACCGCCCTGGCGGCCCGGCCCCTCGGAGTGAGGCCGCGGCCGCCGAACGATTCGCTGTCCGCAGTGCCGCGGCGTTGTTGGGCGCTGTGGCCGTCGGTATCGGGTTCGGTGTGCTCACAGCGCTGGTCCGGACACGGTGGGAACCGATGCAGACAGCGGATCAGGCGGTCACCGACAGCCTGGTCTCCGTGGTGGCCGAGCACAGGATTCTGCGGAACATCCTCACCGGCATCACCGATCTCGGCGGGACCGGCACGCTGGTCCTGGTGCTCGCCGTCTGCGGGCTCTGGCTGCTCATTCGTCGTCTACCACGCCTTGCTGTCTACGTGGTGATCACAGGCACCGGTGGGTTGATCCTCAACCCGATCGTCAAAGAGCTTGTCGCCCGGCTACGTCCGGTGGTGGAGACTCCCGTCTACAGCACCGACGGGTGGAGCTTCCCCAGCGGACACGCGATGAGCTCACTGGTGTGCTACGGCGTTGTCCTGCTGGTTTTCGCACCGATCCTGCCAGCGGGCCCACGCCGCGCGGTGGCCGTGTTCGCGGTCCTCATCGTGGCGGCCGTCGGCCTCAGCCGGATAGCGCTGGGCGCGCACTACCTCACCGACGTCCTCGCGGGCTGGCTGCTCGGGTCGCTGTGGCTCGTGCTGGCCACCGTCGCGTTCCACCGATGGCGGGGCGACGCCCGAGTCGGCAACGCGGGCCCGCTGCCCGGTGACGTACCACCGGCCGACGAAGACGACTTGCGGCCGGTCCCGCTTCGGCATGCGCCCACCCTTCCCCACCCATGGCGAGGAATCGGCGAACTCGCGGTTGCGTGGGTGCTGCTCGTCGGAGGGCTCGTCGGAATCGGCATGCTGGTGCGCACCCCGGAAGCCGAAAACCCTGTCCGGCGGTGGGATCACAGCGTCGTGGAAACGTTTGCCGAGCACCGTGACCCGACGCTCACCTCCGTCCTCGGCGTGTTCGGCGAACTCGGCAATACCACCGCGGTCATCACGGTCGCCCTGATCGTCGCCGCGCTGGCGGTGGGCGTCCTGCGCAGCTGGCGCCCGGTGTTGTTCCTCGGCAGCGCGCTTCTGGGTGAGATCACGCTGTTTCTCACCACCGCCGCGATCGTCGACCGCGACCGCCCCCAGGTTCCGCACCTCAATCCCGACCTGCCACCCACTGCCAGCTTCCCTTCCGGACACGTCGCCGCCTCGCTGACGCTTTACTCAGCCACCGCTGCACTCCTGTGGGCCACCACCCGCCGACGACGGTATCGGCTTCTGTCCGCCGCCATCATCCTGATCCCCGGGCTGGTGGGCGTGCAGCGAATCTACGCCGGTGCGCACTACCCCACCGACATCATCGGCGCGGTCCTATTGGCAACGATATGGACAGCGATCGCCTGGTTGGTCGTCGAACCCGTCGAGACCTCTGGTCAGTCGACGCAGGCGCACGTTCGCCATGCCCAGGCTTGATCGAAGAATCCGCACGGATCCCTCGACCGGCTGCGAACACGCGGTCACAACCACCGCCAACACCACAGGCGCACCGAAGAAGAACGAGCAAGCCGAGCAGTGGCGACCGCAGCTCGTTCATGTTCGCCGGCATGGAGGTCGCGACAACGCAGGAGAATAGTCGGCATATGACGGTGGTGCGGTACGGAGGCGATGCGCTCGACAGCTATCGATAGGCCCTGTGGCAGACCGACGTTGTCGACCCCGACCTGCGCCGTAGCGGTGACACCGTCGCCGACGCCACCAGAAACTGATGGCCGATGCCTGCGCGGGGGCTGGCGCCGGGATATCCGGCCCTGGCCGATTCGGCGAGGGTAACCGCATCGGCGGTGGCCGGATGTCAGAATCTCTTCTTGTGCAACGAGACGGTGTTTGCCGTCATTTGCTCGCTGCGATGCCGGCCAGGATGTTGTTGATCTCCTCGGCGACGCGGTGGCCGGACTCGGCGGCACCGTCGATGTAACCGGGCCACCGGGTGGCGGTCTCGGTGCCCGCCCAGTGCAGCGGGCCGATCGGGCGGCGCAGCGCGGGCCCGAAGCGGGTCAGGGTTGCGGGGGTGGTGAACGCGCCGTAACAGCCGCGGCTGAATTCCTCTTCGGCCCAGTCCTTTTCGATGTAATCGATCGGTTTATTCGCCTGCTGGCCGAAGTATCCGGCCAGATCCCCGAGCACCAGCGCGCGCCGGTCGGCCGGGCTCAGTCGCGCGCTGGCGTCGGCGTGGCGGCCCTCGAGGAACCCGACCAGTACACCGGGACCGTCGGCGAAGGGGGTGTTGTCGAAGACGGTGCCCAGAGCGCGGCGGTCGCTGTTGGCCTGTCCGCTCCAGCCTTCGGCCCGCCAGAACGGTTCGTCGTAGGCGACATTGACCTTGATCACCCGGCCCATCGGCATCCGCTGCAGGAGCTGGTCACGATCACCGGGCAGACCCGGGATGAACCGCATGCGGGCGACCAGCGGCGGCGGCACCGCGATCACGGCGCGGCGCGCACGCACGGTGACATCGTCGGCGCGGACCCGCACTCCGGACTCGTCCCAATCGATTTCGGTCACCGGACTGTCGAGGACGATTCGGTCCCCGAGTTCCTGGGCCATGGCCAGCGCGATCGTCTGTGTGCCGCCCACGACCCGGTCCTGCTGGGCCCCCTGGGTGACGTTGATCAGCGCGTCGAGGCCCCCGGCGGCGCCGATGTAGAAGTTCGCCCACAGCGCCGACATATCCTCGGGGCCGGTGGAGAACACGGCCTCGGTGACCAATCGGAAGAAGGCCCGCCCGTCGGTGGTGCGGGCGTGGTTTCGCAGCCAGGTGTCGAAGGTCTGCGCGTCCAGGGACTCTGCCAGTTCGTACTCCCACGGCTCGGTCCGGACGACCTTACGTGCCAGCCGGTCCAGTCGCAGCTGCGTCTGGGCGATGTCGAGCAGCGTCAGCGGGTTCACCCGTGGGATACGGCCGGTGTATTCCGAGCGCGAGCGGCCCAGCTCGGCGATGTGACGCCCGGCGGTGTGGGTGGGATAGGTCCGCAGTCCCAGCTCCCCGATCAGCGCCATCACCTGATGCTGGGTCGGGCCGACCCACTGGCCGCCGACCTCGATCGGCGAGCCACCGGGCAGTTCGGCGTTGAGCAGGCGGCCCCCCACCCGGCCCCGTGCCTCGAGTACCAGCACGTCGGATCCGCTGCGCACGAGGTCACGGGCAGCGACCAGCCCCGCGGTACCGGCGCCGACGATGACGACGTCCACTGACTTGTCCATGCCACCGCTTCTCTCATGCATCACGTATCTGTCATACATTCTGTATGTGTTAAACATAACGTATGGAGTCGTTGCGTGACAAGCACGTCGAGAACACCCGGCAAACACTGCTCGACACCGCCGCACGCCTGTTCGCCGAACGGGAGTACGCCGATCTGTCGGCCGAGGAACTGGTGCGCGCCGCCGGCCTGACCCGCGGCGCGCTGTATCACCACTTCGACGGCAAGAAGGGACTGTTCGAAGCAGTCATAGACGACCTCGAACAACAAGCAGCCCAACGCATCCGAGCCGCGATCGACTCCTCGACCGATCCGGTGGAACGCGTGGAACGGGCCATGGAGACCTTCCTCGACATCTGCACCGAGCCCCTCTACCGCCACGTCGTCCTGCTGCAAGGCCCCATCGCGCTGGGTTGGCGGCGCTGGCGCGAACTCGATCAGCGCCACCTCAGCGGCCTGGTGGTGGAGGCTGCGCACAATCTGCTCGACGCCGACCGAATCCAGCCTCATCCGCCCGAACTGCTCGCCAGCGCCTTCTACGGCGCGCTCACCGAAATGTCCCTCAGCATCGCCGAATCCGACGACCTGACACACGGCCGCGCCCGGGCAGTTGAGCTGGCTCGCGCACTCCTCAACGGACTGGTCACGCCCGAAACAGGTAACTGAGGCCAGCGGCGAACCAGCGAGGTGAGCAAGGGCTCCCCACCTGGTGCACGATTGACCACTTCAGGACCATGACTGCCGTCTGCACACCAACGGTCGTGACACCCGTGGCCGGTCCGACCAGCGATGGATCGCACACCTGATGTTCTCACCGGTACAGCAGAGGCCCCCGAATTACGCTGTGTTGCCGCCGGATCGGGGGTGTCCGACGCTTCGCGACCGGCGCGACCCGATCGGCCTTCTTCGTCCGGTCAGCGGAGACGAGGATTCGGACGGCCGCGCTGTGGCCTGCGTGCGGCCTCGGCGCTCACCTGGGCCTGTCGATCGGTAGGTACCAGAGAGCGGATAGCCGCGCGGGAGTCGATCATCAATTTGTGTAGTACGGCGGCCATTTGAGCGTCGACAGTCTTGAAGGAGCTGCCGCGCCGGGCAGCGATGGCCGTGTTGGTCCACCCCGCCGCGGCAAGTACGGCGACCTCCTGTTCGGCCTCCGACAGTTGCTGCCACGGCGAGGGGCGGCTGCGCCGGACCGGATGTTCGACGGGCAGCCTGTCCATGGACAGGTTGCCTAGCGCCAGCTGCGCCACTTCGCCCGACTCCGGCCGCAACATCGCACCCTCTCGTTCGGCCTCCGCGAAGGCGTCGTCGCCCAATACTCTTCGGGCGGTGTCCGCGGCGAATTCGGTCTCGGTGGCGAACGGGCCGAGGTGGGTGATGTCCACGCCGAGCTCCTCGCGAAGCGTGGTCCCGCCGCCGAGCAGGCGTGCGATATCGCGCGCCCGGGCCGTCGCGGCTGCGAACGGTTCATCGCCGATGGCGCCGACCATGCGGGCCAGGGTCCATGCCAGCATGTGCACGGCCCATACCGCGCCCCACCTGTCGCGCATCGCGAGCTGATCCGACAATGTCGCGCGCCCGACGGCAAGCGCCTCGTCCATGTCGCCGTGCTTACTAGACGCGATCACCCATGCCAGCTTCGCCCAGCAGATCGCCCATCGGGCACCGGAGCGCTCGGCATTGCCGAGATGGGAGCGGCAGGTTTCCAGCGCTTGTTCGGCAGTGCCGAAGAACGCGGTGGCCAGCGCTTCGAACATTTCGCTCATCGCCGCACCGCCCTCGTCCCCCTCGGCGGCGAAACGCGCCCGCGCCCGGGCCAGGACGTTGATCGCCCGCGTATCGCAGCGGATCAGCATCAGCTCGGCACCTCGGGCGAATTCGACCGCACCGGGAAGCCCGAGGTCCACTTCGGGTTCCGCGCGCCAGCGCAATCGGTCTGCGTCGCCGGGTACGCAGCGGGCGACGCATTCGTCGAGCATCCGTTCGGCGTCTTGGTGCATCCCCTGGCACATACTGATCCAGGCAATCAGCGACATCGCCCCGACCTGCAGCGAAACCGGCTCGGGGTCGAGGTCCCGGGTGGCCACCAGCGCCCGCTCGGCCCACCGGCGCGGCTCCCGCAGTGAGCCGGTCAAGAACGGGATGCGCAAGGCGATCAGCCCGGCAGCGATCTCTAGTCCGACCGCCGCCTCGCCCGGCGTGGCGATACTGCTCTCCATGGCGACCAGTAGGTTGTCCCAGGCCGCTCGCGCCCAATCGAGCAGCGCCTGCTCGTCGGGCCCGAACCAGCCGGCACGGGCCGCGGCCACCTTGTCGCGGTAGTAGCGCCGGTGCCTGCGCGCCAGCCGGTCGGCTTCCGCGCCGTGGTCCCGCAGGCGTTGCTGGGCGAAGAGACGAATGGTTTCGGCCATCGAATAACGCACCGTGGTCTCGGTTAAGTGGATCGACACCAGGGACTGATCCACCAACCGCACCAGCAGGTCTTCGATCTCGGCCGGGGCCAATCCGCCTTCGCGGACGGGCTCGTCGTCGGCGCAGACCGCTTCGATGGCTTCCAGCTCGGCGCCGACATCCTGTCCGGCCGCGTCGGGGTTGTCGCTGCCCATGTCGTACCCGGCCGCGAACACCGACAGGCGGTCGAACAACAGCCGTTCCTTGTCCCGGCAGAGATCGTAGGACCAAGCGATGACATCGCGGATACCCTGGTGCCGCACGTCCGCCCCGACTCTGGGTCCGTTCCGCCACTGCAATCGCCGATCGCCCGCCTCACCGCTGAGGTCACGCAGGATCATCGGCAGCGGCTGACGAGACAGACGTGCCGCCGCCAGCCGGATATAGAGCGGGTGATTGTGGACATGCCGGCAGATCGCGGCGGCCAGGTCGGTTTCCTCCTCGGCGAGAGTATGCCCCACGAGGTCCGCGCGGGCGCGGAACAAGGCCAGCGCCTGCTCACGCGATAGCGCGGGCACCGGCACGAGTTGTTCGTCGACCCACCCGATCGCCTCGCGGCTGGTGGCCAGCACGGTGAGGCCCGGTACGGCGTCGAGTAGGCCGGCTATCACTGCGCCCGCACCGTCGAGGACGTGTTCGCAGTTGTCCATGACCAGGATCGTTTGCACATCGCGCCCGGCTCCGTCTCGGCGGCGCAGCGTGTCCAGTACCGCGTCCCATGCCGACCTCCCGGAGAAATCGGCCTCGATCACCGAGCCCGCGACCTGTTCCTCCACCGCTGTCGCCTCCGCGCCCGGGGCAAGCACCGCCAGTCGTACCCAGTGCACCGGGACGCGCCGCGCCCGTTGGAAGTGCTGCACAGCCTCGGTCGCCAATCGGGTCTTTCCGATGCCACCCGCACCGATCAATGTCACCAGGCGAGTATTGCCCAGCAACGCCATCCTGATTCCTTCCAACTCCCGATCGCGGCCCACGAAATCGCTGGCGGCCGCGGGCGGCAATCCACTGACAGAAGTTCGTCCTGCCGACATACAGGCAGCCTAGCGGAAGAAGGAATGGGACGGTGCCGGGGCACACTGCCGCGGCCAATTCTCCGGCAACCCGGCGTTCTCTCGAATGCTTCGATTCGAATTTCCGCTGCGTCGACCGAAATGCAGTTATTCCGCTGCGTCGACGAAGTAACGCAGCTTACGGAGATCGACTTTTCATGATCTCTTCAGGCATTACAGCGGCACCGATGATTCGTGGACGAGTTCGGGGCCGAAGGTGAAATTCGCGGTCCGAGAAAAACCTACCCGGGCACCTCAGCGCGGCATTTCCGAGCCGGGATAGAAGCGACTCATGAACGCCGCGACGATAGCGCCCGGGGCGTCCAGTCCGGCGAGTAGGCGCAGCGCATACCTCGGGCTGATGCCGGATTCGCCTCGGGGGTTGTGCGCACGCTCCTTCTGACTCAAACCCGTCAGGCCGACACCTGCGCGTGCGGCCAGCTCCGCGCGTGACAGTCCCCTACTCGTGCGAGCGGCGATGATCCAGTCTTTGGGATGGCGGAACCCGTCGGACCGGGGGTCGGGAAATTCGCCGTCTTCGTCCGGAAAATACTCCCGGAAAACTGCGTCGGCCAGCTCGTCGGGAGCGTCCAGGCCTTCCAGCAGACGCACTGCCATCTCCCTGGTGATCGCCACGCCGCGCTCCAGCGAACCGATGTATGTCGCCGAATCGGCCACGCCCATGCGAGCGGCCAATCCGGACTGGGTCAGTCCGCGAGCCAGGCGAGCAGCCTTCAACCACCGCCGGAACGGCTGATCGCCGTTCGGTGTCGGCCACGCTGCGGCTGGAGCGGCCCCGTCGGGCGGATCGGTGGCGGCCTCCTCGGTCAGGTCGCCGACACCATCGTGGGCGTCACCGTCCGAGAGGCGCGACCATGGCGTCGTCCGCGGCGACTCCCCCGATACATGCCTACGAGAAGACTCGCCGGGTTCGGTCGGCTTGCTCCCGATGAATCCGCCCGGCCTATTCGTGCCCTCCTCCGGCGCGGAATCGCCGCGCCGAACCGGTGGAGTCGACGGCTGGTCCGGGTCGGCCTTCGTCTTGCTCCACGGCGTCGGCGGACTCTGCTCACTCATGGTGACGTCGGCGTGTGCACGATGGTCGAATGCACCGCGCAACCGGACGACCGCGTCGGCGAGAACGTCTGCCGCAGCACCGACAGGCAACCCCAGCCGCTCGGCAGCGCGAGCCAAGGACATGCCCTCGACCAGATGAAGCATGACCAGCCGCTCCGCGATGGCCGGGTCGGCCAGGTCGGCGAGCGCGGAGCGGACCGTCATCGCGAAGTCGGTGTCGGCGAACCCCGCCGAAGCCCGGTCGGCCAACTCCCGGCGCGGCGACCCGTCGTTGCCGCTGATCGGCGCATCCAGCCGCAGCGTGGGTCTAGCCAGAATCTCCCGGGCCAACGCGACATCGGCCGGCTTCACTCCCGCTCCCCGCGCGATCTCGGTGTCCTCGAGCGCCGCACCCGCGGAGACCATCCTGTAGATCTGCGCTTCCACCGTGCTCACGAGTTTCCGTGTGCGGTTGTCGAGATCGGGGAATCGCAGCGCGAGACGGTACCGGAACACCGCGCCGCGGCAACCGGCCCACGCATGAGCCGCGAACGACGCAGACGGAACGTGGTTGCTCATCGCGCTCAGCATTCCGATCCAGGCGGCCTGTTCCGCGTCGTCACGGATATCCGGAGATTCGCGACGCGCCACCGCCTTCGGCACCCACGCGAATCTTTCGAAAATCTTGTCCTGGGCCGCTTTCTCTTCCGGCGACCCCACCCGAGTCACAACATATTGTTTGAACAGTTCTTCTTCGTCTCGATAGCCGGACCGCTCGTAACGATCCGCATAGAATCGCTCGACGATCTCCAGCAACAACTCGCCGCCGACGCCCTGCGCTCGACACAGTTGTCGCAATTTCCTCAGCCGCGGCAGATAGCGATCGTTCTCGATACTGGAAAGAGTGCTGCGAGGCGTCCGCACTCGGCGCGCGAGCTCAGATGTCGAAATTCCTTCGTCGTGACGCAGCGCCGCAAGCCAACGCCCCAGCGATTCGTGTGCAGCGGGATCGATATCGGCGGTGATATCCGAGTAGAAGTCCCGCACCGCCTGGATCAGCAAGCCACCCGAGACGCCCAGCGCTCGGCAGATCCGCCGGAACGTGCCATACAGCGGGCGTCGATTCTCGGTCTCGACCTGTGCCAGGTACTTCGTGGACAGACCGGTCACACGGGCGAGTTCGGCGCGGCTCATGTCCCGGTCGTTACGCAGCGCGGTGATCCATCCGCCGAGGTCGTGTGCCGCCGGCTCGAGGTCGAGATCGATGTGTGGATAGAAGTGCCGAGTCGCCACCCGCAGCAATACGTCATCGATGCCCAAAACCTCGCAGATCCGCCGGAAAACCGCGAACCTCGGCGCATAGTTTCCGCTCTCGATATGGGCTAGATGACCCCAGCCGGGCCCGATCGCGTTCGCGAGATCGGGCCTGGTCATATCCCGATCGTGACGCAGAGCCACGATCCAGCTGCCGGGCGACACGGAATCGTGCGCCGTCGGGTCGACACCGAGCACGAGATCCGGATAGAAGTGGTGCGTGGCTGTGCGCAGAAGTTCCGGCGCGACTTCCAGCGCCCGGCAGAGTCGCCGGAAGATGATCGAGCTCGGACTGTATTCCCCGCCCTCGATTCCGGCGAGGTATCCCGCCGATGTGCCCGCGGCTCGTGCCACCTCGGCCTGGGTCGAGTCGTTGCCGTGCCGCAGCGCCATGATCCAGTTACCGGGTGCGGCGGGATGGTGCGCCGTCGGGTCGAGATCGAGTACGAGATCCGGATAGAGGCTACGCGTGGCCTCCGCCAGTGCCTGCTGTTCCACGCCCAATGCGCGAGCAATCCGGAAGAACACGTTCGGTGGCGGGCGGTCCCCGTTCTCGATTTCCCCGATCCGCGTCGGCGTCACTCCGACCGCGCGCGCGAGGTCGGCCTTGGTCATGCCCCGGTTGTTGCGGTGCGCGGCAACCCAGCCACCCGGCGAATCATGCGCGGCAGCGTCGGTTTCGAGTTCGACCTCCGGGTAGAACCGCCGAGTGACCTCGGTCAGTTCCGCATCCTCGACTCCCAGCACGCGGCAAACCTGCTGGAAAGTGCCGAGCGTTGTCCGTCGCCCGTTCTCGATATTGGACAGTGCGGCATTGGTGAGACCTGCCGCTTGCGCAACATCCTTCTGCTTCCTCCCTTGTTCGAGCCGCAACGCCTTGAGCCACGTGCCCCGCGCGGCGTCCACCGACGGATCGGACTGCTCCCCCGGCCTGCTGCCGATGAATCCGGACGGACGGTCCGCCATCCCCCTTCGTGCGTCCACGCGACCCGCCGCCTCCGAGTCGCCGGTCCCGCGCAGACCCCGGTCGAGCGCTGCGGCGAACCACTCGACGAAGTCCGGCTGCCGCCTCGACATGGCCTGCAGATCGATGTCGTGCGGTAGGCGGATCGGCCGGCCGAAGGCGAAGGTGAACACTGTCGCCGCGAACGTCCGAATCGTCGCGTCGCTGCCCCGCGTCATCAGCGGCGCCTGGAACAGCAGGTAGACCGCATCGGCGAAACGACGCAGCACATCGGCAGACGGTTGCTGCGACCGCTGGCCGACAGCCGCGGCCAGTTCGGCCAGGGCGGCATCGAAGATCCTCCGCTGGTCGCCGGCCAACGCCGTCTCGATCACGAACCGGCCACGCTCGAGCGCGCACAGGACATTCCCGTCGACACGGTCGCCACTGGGCAGTTCCACGACGTTCTGCAACACCGTGCTGCCCGGCGCCTCTACGTCCATCCTGCTTCGGACGAGACGTCCGATCGCGAGCGTGGTCCAGAACGCCGGTGTCCCCACGCCGCCGTGCCACTTGCCGGTTCGTGGATCGCGGCGAACCCCGGCGCGCAGACCGGGCAGGTGCCCGACCATGTCCATGTTGGGCGCGTCGTCGCCCAGCCTGGTGCGGAAGTAGTCGGGATGGCTTTCCCCGTGTTCCCCCACCACGCTCGGGTCACGCTCGACGGCCCAGACCTGCCGCATGTAGCGCTGGTGCGATATCCAGAAGTACAGCTCCGCCAGCGCCCTGCGGCCCCCGGCCGGAGTCACGACCGAATCCCACCGGCTGACAAGCTTTCCCAATCCGCGATTGGCCACGTACGCCTGCCAGAGCGAGAACATTCGCAAGGCCGCGTTCCCGCCGGGATCGTTGCTCTTCATCCGCAACCCCGGCACCGGGAAATGCTCACCACGAAGCGGTCCTCGCCCGGCCCGCACTTCGTCGTTGAGGACACGTGCATCGCTGGTGAACGCCCGATCCGGCCGCTCGGGGGTGGGCTTCGACGGTCTGCTGCCGATGAATCCGTGGTTGCCCGTGTCCGGCCGGTTCCCGGGTCGATTTTCCTGCGCGGGGAGATCGACGACGAGGTCGTGGGTGATCCGCGGTGGCCGACCGGCGGTGACGTACTCGTGGATCACCCACTGCGGCGTGCCGACCGCCGCGCCGTGAATGTCCGTCTCGGCGAATCCGACGGCAAGGGCCTCGTATTCTCGCAGTGTCGCTTTGGTCTCGTCGACGAAGGCGTATACCGGCAGTCGCGCGAGCCAGGTCTGCTTCGGTTCGCGGATCAGGCCGAGTTCGTGGAGCCGGGACCAACTCTCCTCCAGCACCTGCCCCAGGCTGCCCGACAGCAGCT
This sequence comes from Nocardia arthritidis NBRC 100137, assembly GCF_001612765.1. Classification (GTDB taxonomy): domain Bacteria; phylum Actinomycetota; class Actinomycetes; order Mycobacteriales; family Mycobacteriaceae; genus Nocardia; species Nocardia arthritidis. The sequence goes on along the minus strand of NZ_BDBB01000020.1, from coordinate 138,280 downwards.
CCAGGGCATCGATCGCGTGGACGAATTCGTGGACCGCATCGTGGTGGAACGGTCGGTCACCGACTGGGTTGAAACCGCGCTCTCGCAGCTCGATACCGCGTTCGACAGTCCACGCCGGCCTGCTCGCATTGCGCAAGCTGAACTGTATTGCCACGGTTCGAAACGTCGACTCGGAGTCGCGCTGGGCGAAGGACGCGGCTCCGGCGTTCTCGTTGCCCAGGTAATCGATCCACAGGCCTCTGATGTTGGTACGGCCCGGAAACCTGGTGAGCATCTCGGCCAGCCCGCCGAGAATTTCCTCGACGACGTGGGCAGGAACATCCGGATGTTCGAACCCGGCGATCGTGATGTACGGGTAGTCGAGATTGAACGCCTCGACCAGCCGCGCCTTGGCCTGCGCTTGGATGTCCAGCCCGGCGCCACGCAATACCTCGTCCGGCGTGCGCACGGCGTGCCACTCGATCTCCGCCAGCGCGTCCATGTACCGGCCGTGTATGTGATGCAGCGCGGGCTTGTACTGGTTGGGTATCGGAAGATCCGAGATCCACGATTGCAGGTACGCCACCTGTTCCCGAATGCCCGAGAGTTCCGACCTCGGCATGCCGTGGTGCTGCCACTCCTCGCGCCCCTCGATTTCCCGCACGAACTTCGCGGCGAATTCACCGGTCGGCGTCGCGTTGATCGCGGATGGGGCGCGACCACCTCGCACCTCGTTGTCCGGACCGACACTCCAGTTTCGCGCGGCACGGTTCGTCCTGGTCACCGCGTCGAAAAGGCCGAGTCGCCCGGCCGAGCCCGAGTCGAGAATCCCGCGGTCCAGTGCCCGCAGGCTGTCGCCCGGCCGCCCGGGAACGATCTCCCGATAGACGGTGTCGTCCTCCAGAATCAGGCAGGTAGGCGCTACCGGCGCGTCCATGATCGCGGCGACCTTCCTTTGCAGTACCTGCTCGATAGCGACGACAGGATCGGTGTAGGTCTCCGCGAACACCCGGGTACCGTTGCCGAAGGTCACCGACTCGACCCGCACTCCCGGCGCATCCTCTACCAGCGAACGTTCCGCTGTTCCGGACTCCCTGCCCGCGAGCACCAGGTCTTGGAACTCGGGACCGGCGGACGCGCCGCCGCTGGACGGATTCTCTTCCCGCGGCCGGCTGCCGATCAGGCCGGCCGGACCATCGCTGCGACCTGTCGTCGGTTGGTTGTCGGATCGTTCTTCATGCCGCCGCGCCACCGTTGCGGGCACCTGCTGTCCGGACATATCCGGTGCCGACACGGCCGATCCACTCCGTGACCAGCCGCTGCCGGGGAGGAGAGATCCGACCGCGGCCGTCACCGTCGGTGCGAATGCGGCCAGGGTCGTGATCCGCTCCGACTCTCCGTCGGCGGACCGCCGGCTTCCGGTGCGGCCGGAGAGGATCCGATCGGTGACGATCCCCGCGACGGCGGAGGCGAGGAGCCGGGCGGTGCGGGCGTCGATATCCTCGACCACCTCGTTGAAGTGCTCGGCCAGCATCGCCTGGTGCCGGTCGTGCGGCTGGTGCGATCCGGGGCCGGGTGCCAGCAGGTTCAGGTGCAGCAGGCGGGCTTCGTCCGGATGCTCCGCGAGCGCGGTGAGGTAGGCATGGACGGCGGCCCGCAGCCGTGACAGCAGGTCGTCGGCCGCCGCCTCCGGCATGGCGGCGCGGGTGGCGGTCCGCACGCGTTCGACGGCTGCCGCGCACGCGGCCTCGAAACCGGTTTGCTTGTCGGAGAACAATGTCCGATATGTGCGGGGTGATACGTCAGCGCGCCGCTGGACGGTCTCCGGAGACATCTCGGTGTAACCCTGTTCGGCCGTGACAGCCATCAGCTGTGTCAGAATCCGTTCCCGCTCGTCGGGTTCCGCCTGCCGCGCCGAGCGGCTGCGCTGGTCCCGAGACGACTTCCCGGACGCGGCCGGGACGTCGGCCGCCGAGTCCACGGCCGGGGTCGGCGTGCCGTTGCGAAGCAGATCGACGAGATTTCGGCGGAGGGCGGGCACGGCGGTGACGTCGCCGGTCACGGCCCAGTCGGCGAGGATGCCGTAGATCGCTGCCGCCAAGGCGCGGCGCTCCCGCGTCGGCGTGATCGACTCCTCGAACACGGTCGCGAGCGTGGCGGCGATCTCTTCGATCATGCCCACGGTGAGTGCGGCGCGCGCTCCCGGGTCGGCGGCGAATCCCTCGGCCAGCAGTAGGCGGGCCGTGGCCGGACGTGCGGCCAAGGCGCTCACATACGTGTTCACCGCGGTGGTGACACGGGCGGCGCGGTTCGACGTCGGCGCGGCGCCCACCTCGTCGACGACCAGTCGATTCAGATTGCTCCGGGCCTCCCGGTGCGCGTCGGCCAAGGCGCTGGAGATGGTCGGGAAGTGATCGTGGAATACGTCTCGAGAGATTCGCGCGCGCCGGCAGACGTCATCGATGGTGGTTGCGCCGAATCCCTGCACCGCCACCGTCGCCGCGAACGCCCGCAGGATGCCCGCGCGTAAACCGTGGCTCCGCGCAGCGGTTATCACGGACGGATCGAACAGCCACTCGTCCACGCGCGCCGCGGCGAGCCGGATGGGCAGCGGGTCCCGCGACGGCGCGAACTTCACGACCGTATAGCCCATGACGGCCCGCCGCACCGCGGGATCGGTTTCCATCGCGTCGGCCACGTCGAGGATCAGTTCGTAGTCGGTTCCTTCGCCGCGCACCACCACATGTCCGTTTTCGAGCGTCACCTGGGCGCGAGAGGGCCGGATGTCCCGGCGCGGGTGTCGATCGGTGTTCAGGGCGGCATGCACGAGCATCTTCGCGCTGCGCTTGCGGGTGAACGGCTCCAGCAGTCGCTGCAGCCGGCCGGCGGCAGCCCAGGCGGCAGGCACATCGTCGAGTACGGAGCCGAGTGCAGTGGCCCAAGTCCCGATCTCCGGCGCCGCACCGAGATGCTGTTCGACGATGTTGAACCGTTCCGCCTGCTCGCGGTACTCGTCCAACTCGGTGAGAAACCTGCCCACTCCGCTGGACGACGGCACCACGACCGGCACACCCTGTTCGATCGCCTCGGCGGCGACCAAGCCGAATCCCTCGGCACGCGACGGCATCACCACGACCGTCGCCGAACGAATATCCGCCTGCAACGCCGCACGATCCGACGTCCGCGGCGCCACCTCGACCGCATCCGGGTCGCCGATCAGCCCGACCAACTCGGAGCGGGCCGACTCGACACCGCGTCTCGGATAACCGCGCACGATCAGCCGCACGTCACGCCCGCCGGCCCGAAGCCGACGCACCACGCGGGCGATCTCCGCAACCCCCTTCAACGGGTCGTCCGCACGACCGAACAACAGAATCCGGGCCGGGGCACCCGGCGCGGGGACCGGCGGCTGTTCGGCCGGCACCAGACCCGGCTGCAGTTCGTGCACCGAGCCGTGCCCCGCCATGACCGCAGAGGACAGCGCGTCGGCCGCGAGCACCGGTCCCAGCCCCGCCACCAGATGTGCCCGCCGCGCCAAAAAGACATCGGCCGCGACCTTGGCCCGGCCCCGTTCCGGGTTGTTGCCGAGGGTGTGAAACAACATCGGCGTCAGATGGTTGATGCGAACGAGTCTCGCTGCGGGGTACCGTTCCTCAGCAGCCAGCGCAGCGGCGAGACCGTCGCCCGCATCATGCACGATCACCAGATCCATCGATTCCGGCAGTTCGTCCCAGTCGGACAGCATCCGCTCACGCGTGACTGCCAACGACCCGCTTACCCGGGGGCCGATCACCTTCACACCGGGGATCCGAGGGGCGCGACCCACCTCTCCTGTCCGCACCGTCACCGCGTGCCCGGCCTCCGCCAGTGCCTGGCACAGCGCCACGGTCAACGTGGCCATGCCGGTTCCGCCCAACCCCCACTGGGCGCAGCACACCAGAATCCGCTGTCTGGCGAAGTCGAGACGGAGACGATGCCAGACTTGGCCCTGAGGCAATGGATCGGCGGTCTCGATGTCGATGCGGCAGTCCACATCGGACAGCTCGCGGCGCAGTTCCTCCGACGTCACACCAGGATCGGTATCGGTGGCGTCCGGCCGGGTGTAGTCGAGCTGCGCGACCAATCGCGGCCGGCCGTCGGTGTCCTGCGAGGAGGTCACGACGATCAGGGGAGCGTCCCCCGCCCGGGCGAGTTCCGCGATCCGCGGCATCGCCTCGATCACGCCCTCCGACATCCCCGACAAGTCCGGTTCGGGCAGTCGAGTCGCGACGGCGGCGGCCAGCAGCGCGGGGTCCCGCGTGTGGTCGCCGGGCCCGACGACCACCTGCCAACGAAAACCGCTGTATTTCTCCCGCATCTCGGCCGCATGCGTGCGGGCGTCGCGGTATCCGTCCATCGGCGTGTAGACCGAGTCGCTCGCCAACCGGTCGGCGATCTCCCGCAGCTTCGCGGCGTGCTCACGACGCAGGTCCCGATTCGCCAGCAGCCACCCGTCGGGAGGACGGTATCCGCTGTCGGGATGTACGAAACCCGCATTGCCGCGGAGACGGTTGATCAGGGCTTGACGAACAGTAAGGTGAGAATCTTCGGGCATCGGGCGCTCGAAAACACGCCCCGGGTCGAAGCGGCACGACATGAGGTGCTCGAGTGCCCATTCGATGCTCCGTACGACCGCGTCGGGTTCCGACAACGTCTGCAGGTCCGCGGCGGCGACCCACCGGGCAACTCGCGTTGCCGTGTGGAATTCGCCGTCGGTCATCTCCCCCCAGCGCCGCCGCATCTCCTCGACCGCCGCCGGTGAGGCGATCATCCGGATTCCGGTCCGCTCATCGAAAGCGGTGCCGTGCACGGCGAATCCGAGCAACCGGGCGGTACTCGCGTCACAGCCGTGCGACAAGGCGCGGTCATGGAGCAACTGAGCCGAGCGCAACTCGTCGTAGCCCTCGGGGTTGTCGCCCCGCCTCCCTCCGCCGTAGACGAGATCGCTCCATGCGTCGGCGGCTATCGCCGAGATGATCTCGCGCAGGTCCGCGCCCTGGAGGACACCGTTGTCCACGATGTGGCGCAGGTCCTCGGCTACGCTCATGCCGTTGTGGTACAGCGCGACCACCCCGAACTCGCGCAGTTCGAAGGCGTCGTCGTGGAGATGGTCGGCGCGACCGATGTCGGGATGGCCGTACAGCGTCCGATTGGCGAAAAGCCCCTCGGCGGCCAGCCGTATCCCGCGCCGGATCTCCGGATCCGCGAGCTGTTCGGGCGACACCCGCGCCCGCAGGATCTCGGTCACCTCGTCGATCTCGTGCGCGATCACCTCGGCGGGCAACGGCGGACACGCCGGACTCAGCAGGTGATCCATGATCCAGTCGGCCGAGGCCCGGTCCTGCGTCTCCTGCATCCAGGCATAGACGTCGGCCAAGAGAGCGACCCGCGGTCCACCCCCGGCAGGCTGCCACGACCTACCGGCCAGGTCTTCGTGTGCCACGATCCCGGTTCCGACACCGGGCCAACCCACCGACACCCGGAACCGGCCGCGCGCCAACACCGAGCGCTGTTCCTCGTCCGGCGCCCAGCCTTCGGCCGCGCACCGCCGGTACAGCCACTCCGGAACCGACAGTTCGATGACATCTCGGCCACCCGTCAAGTCCGAACCCATCACCCGCACCGCCGCCGCACGTCCCACTACGACGCCGTGCTCGGCCAGCGCGCTGCCGAGTTCGCCGACATTGATCGGCCGGGCCGGTTCCGGCGTACCGGCATCCGGCGTTTCCCGTTCGGCGCCACCCTCCGGATCGGACGATGGCCTGCTGCCGATGAGACCGCCGGGGCCACGCGGTCCGGAGCGCTGTTCGTGCTCGTCCTCCCCGGAGCGGTCCTCCGGGTCCGACAGCGGTCGGCTGCCGATAGGAACGACATGTCGACTCGACCGCGACACAGTCTCGGCCCCCCGCTGGGCATCGGCGGAGAGGGTGGCCGCGCGGATGCTGTCCGCAGGACGATCGTCAAGTGTTGCGCGATGGCCTGCCAGCGCGAATTGGTCCTGTCGAAATGGTGGGGCGCGACTCGACCACAGTGACGGCGGGGACGACCCGGGGCCTCGAGCGGAGACAACCGGACCCCGTGTCGTGGACAGGCGGGCGAGAGGTTGGCCCGCACTGTCGAATTCGATCGCGAAAACGTCCCGGTCACCCTCGCCGAGCTGGTCGATGAACGGCTGCTGTTCGCGCTGCCACTGGTGGAAGGGGACGGCCTTGTTCAACAGCGCGCGGGATCCGGCCAGATCGGCGGGCTTGATCGGAGCCTCTCCGGGGGCGGCCGCGATGTCCAAGACCAGCAGGTTCGGGGCATCCGCCCGGTCACTGTCGTTGACCAGCAGCACCAGGTGGCTTTCCACTTCTCCCTTGTTCATCCACTTGTAGACCAGCGCCTGGCTACCTCCGGGCCTGTCCTTCAGCGATGCTGCGGCCTCGTCCAGCGAACCGAAAGCCCGGAAGGCGCCGCCGAAAGCGCGTTCGGTGTCTTCGGCGTCGTGGCCCCGCAGCGGCATGTCGGCGGGCATGCGGTAGCCCTGTTCGTTCTCGGGGTACAGCACCCGCATCATCGTCACACCATTGTTGACGCAGCTCTTCGGACTGCGCTGGTGGACAGCGATGGTGAGGTCGAGCAGGGCGGTGACGGCCGAGTAGGTGGAGGCGGCGTGAACGAGGCGTTCGGTGGCCGGGTCGCCGGTGGTTTCGGCGCGGGCAAGCAGGCGGGCGACCGCGTCGGCGATCCCGTCGCGTGCGGTGGCGGCGTTCACCTCGGTGGCGGGAACCTCCAGCAGGCCCGCCAGTTCTCTGCGGGCAGTCTCGACGGCGGCGCCGACCTGGCGCACGCCCTCCGCACCGGCGACCTGGGCGGGGTCCCAGCCGAGTTCGGCGGCCAGCCGGTTGCGCTGGGGCATCAGATGATTCAGCGCTTGCTCGTCGGTGAAGGCGTCCGCCCGCATCAGCGCCGCGGGCGGGGCGTGGTCGAGGTGCTGGTTCAGCGCTTCCACGGCAGCGGAGGAGACCCCTGCCCGTTCCAGCAATCGGCTCAACGGGTCGTCGTCATCGTCGGTGTCGAACACGGCCGCGGCCGCCTGGACCGACGCGGGAATTCCCAGCCACCCCGCCAGCCGCGCGAACCGGTCCCCCCGCAGGCGCGGTTGGACGGCGTCAGGCGCGGCGTGCACGGCCTCCATCGCGGCACGGTCCATATCCGTCCTGGCCTGCCCGAGACCCGGCGCGTTATGGACCGTATCCGGCCCGGTGTGCAGGAGGCCCGGAGCGATGGCGGTCTGGGGTGATACCGCCGACATGGCAGCGGTAACGTCTGCGGTAGGGGGTGCGTGGGCTTGGTGCGCGCGGCGCATCGCACGCTGCAGGTACGCGCGGTCGGCCGCGTCGTTCTGCAGGGGAGAGGTCAGGCTGCGCATCTCCCGCTCGGCCGCGAGCACGTCGGCCGCGGTGGCCGCGACCTCGGTCCGCGCCGCCTGCACGGCCTCCTCCGGTCGTGCCGCATCCGTGTCACCCGCCCGACGAGCGGCTTCGGCGTATTCCGCGGTGGCCTCGGCGTGCTTGGCTACCGCGGTCCGGTAGTGGGTGACCGCGACCTGCGCACCGTGCTGCCGCGCTTCGCTGTAGAGGCGGTCGGACGCGGCTACGTTGAAACAGAAGCTGCCGTTGCGGCCGTTGCGGCCCGCGCGCGCCGACCATTGATGGTCCTCGTCCGGATTGGTCGGCGAACGCCCCAGCATGTGCGCGTGCACCCCGCCCAGCTGATCGACCTCGTCGCTGATCGACACATCGAAACCCCGGCCAAGCATCCCCGTGCCGACGGTCACCGCGCCCCGGACACCCGCGGCGTCCTTGACCGACAGCAGGTGCTCTTCGGCGGCATTGTTGTCGCGGTGCTCGGCGAACCACCGGGCGTCGATCGCGCTGTGCTCCACGCCCGCCTTGGTCAGCATCAGCGAGAATTTGCGAGCCAGATCGTTGAACGGGCAGATCACCAGCACCGGCCGCCCCTCGGCCTGCAACTGCTGCACCCGGCCCACCGCGTCCCGCAATTTGTCCGGTTCGCTGAGGAAGATCCGATCCTCCTCCCCCGTCAGTTTCGACCGGCCGAAGTCCTCCACCTTCGCCAAACCACCCTCGACCGGGAAATTCTCCTTGATCTCCGCCGCGGTCCGCTCCAGCGTGCCCGACATCAGATGCAGATGTTCGTAACCGGCGAGGACGTCCTCCACGGTGACCTGTTTCGATCCCGTCCCATCGGAATACACCGGGGCGCCGAACATCGCCTCCACCATCTTGTGGCGGCCTCCGAACCACCGGCTCTCGGTGCCGATCTTCGGATCGCTTCGCGGCTTGCCGTACTCGTCCAGAATCTGGACCTTCTTCTCGGAACCCTGTCCGAATATCTGGAAATCTCGATTCAGTTTCAACCGGCCCGACCGGACGTCCAGGAAGGCACGGGCCATCTCGGTTTCCTCGGCGGTAAATTTCCGCCCGGTGTGGCCTTCCCACAACCGGCTCACGGTGTCGAGGCACCGCTCGGGTTGCTCGCGCAGCAACCGCGCCGTCAAAGTCCGTGCCGCGGCGAGCTCTTCCACCGGCAGCGACCGCACCGCCCCGGCCGCCTCCGCTGTCAACGGCCCATCGTGGAGTGCCTCTTCGAGATGCACCGACAGGTCCTTCGCCGCCGTGATCCTGCTGCGCAGGACGGCTTTCAAGAAGTCACGCACCCGGTACACCCCGGCGGCCTCCACGTCCGAGGCGAGTTCTCGCTGCCCCTCGGACTGGTAGTGCACCGTCTGGTTGTGCACCAGTACCGCGTCCGCCTCGTCGATGGTCGCGGTCTTCCCCGGCGGCGGCCGGTCGAACAGTTCGGCGGTCGCGCGCTCGTCGTAGGTCATGTAGTACACGGTCGGCCGGTCCGGTTCGCCCGGCGGGGCGTGCGGATCCCAGCGCGCGACCTCGTACCCGAGACTTCGCAGCATCGGCGCGAATTCCCGAACCCCCTCGTTGGCCAGCACCTCGGTCGTGGTGATCACATGATGCACCCGCACCGAATCACCGCTCGCCTGCTCTCCACGCGACAACTGCCGCAACGTATCCAGCGCACCGACCATGGATTTGCCCTGTCCGGTGCCCATCTGACGCATGAACCCGTGCTCGCCGAGCAGGAAGGCCTGGAGCTGGTTCCACCGCGGCGTCTTCCCGGTCCCCTCGCGCATCGCGTCGATGTACCGCAGCAGCGACTCCACTCGATTGCCATGCTCCATCGCGTGCCTGCGCTGCTCCCACGACTCACCGGCCAGCTCTTCTCGCCGCAGCCGATACAACGCCAGCGCCTTCTTCGCCGCGGCTTCGAACCGCGTCTGCTGCTCGGCGGTGAGATCCTGCTTGGTCGCCGGATCCGCCGAAGGCAGTCCCGCCAGAGCCTCTGGCAGCCCCTCCGCCGGGCGCTCGGGTCCGTCGTGCATGGACGGGCGAGCGTCGGCGGGCGCGGCATCCTCGGAGCGCGCCGCGGACGGCGGCTCGTGTGCCGGCGGTACCTCCGTCGGTTTCGGTGCCGTAACCCGTGCCGGGCCATCACCGCCCGCACCGTGGCGGACGGACGCATCGCCCACCCCTACCGGCGGATCGACCTTCGCCGAACCCGGGCCCGGCCGCGCAACCGGCGACTCGTGCCCAGCCGGACCGTCGACGGTCGGAGCCCGGGCGCTCCGGCCGTCGACGACGTGCGCGGCGTCCTCGCCGTGATCTGCCGATCGCTGTTGTTGCGAACCGGAGTGGTCGCCGTCCGCGCTCGACAGGACCGCGGCCGCGGCCTCACTTTTCCCGAGCTGCGCACTGTCATCAGCACCGGGAACGCCCGCGGCCTGCGCATTGTCACCTTGCACACCGCCACTACCGGCCTGGCCGCCGTCACCGGCTCGCGTGTTGTCAGTGCCGCCAACCCGCGCATCGCCGCCATTCCGGGCGTCGCCACCATTGTGGGTGCCACCGTCATGGGCATCGGCACCGCCATGCGCTCCGCGGCCATCCTGTGCAGGATCACCGGCGTACGCGGGGTCAGCGATCTGCGCATCGCCACTGCGGCCCTGCGCAGCCCCACCGGCCTTCGTGCCGCCACCGGAGGCTGCATCACCACCGGCGGGAAGGTCTACACCGGGCGCTCGATCGCCGGCACGGTCTGCCGATGCCCCGTGTCCTCCTCGGGTAGGCGAATCGGTGTCTCCCGGCTGTCCCTCCACCGGCGCCTGACCGTTCGCGTGTCCATCCAACGCGGGAGCCTGTTCGCCCGATCCCGAATCGGCGAGGCGCCGCGCCGGATCTCCCGACTCGTCCGGCTCATACCGGCCCTCGTTCGTCGCTCCCGGCGGACCAGACGAAAACAGGTTCTCCCCAGGCTGCGATACTCCGGCGTCCGTCGGGTGGCCGGGCGAGGCCGAGTTCGCGGGCTGCCGGGGGACGCCGTCGTTGCTGTCCACCACAGCAGGCATCAGCGATTTCGTGCCCTGAGGAGCCCCCGCCAGCCGCATCACGGCATCCTTGCTGAGACTCACCGTGGAAGGGTCCGGAGGGACGTAGCCCCCGCTGCCGTCGACCACTTTTCCGGGCGGGGACCCCAGATCCGAGTGGCCGCCACCGTGGACATCCACGACTCCGGCGAATCCGCCGCTGAGCAGCGACGCCAGGACGTCCTCGAAGTGTTCCGGCCAGCCGGTGATCAAGGCCGCCGCACCCAGACCGGACACCGCACCCGCGACCCCCTGCACCAGTCCGAGCGCCGAACGGCCGGTTTCCAGACGGGGAATGACTCTGGGCGCGAGCTTGCCCGCGGCCAGGCCGCCCACCGCACCACCGGCGCCCGACACTCCCGCGGCTTCGATCGACTGCAGATCGATACCCCTCGGGTTCTCCCCATTCGGGCCTTTGACGGTCGGATTCCGGTCACCGGAGACGACTTGCATAAGCTGTACCGCGAGATCCACACTCGCGGGCACCGCGGCGGCCGTGCCGACCGCGAGTGCGAACCGGTACGGCCCCAACGCCGACAGCCGGGCCCCCGTCTTCGCCGCGCCCACCTTGTAGGCCTGCTCCAGGCCCGCGCGCATCAACGCGACCTTGCCACGGCCTTCGATCAGCATCGACTCCACCACGGGAGCCGCCGCAACCTCTCCGGCCGGACCGGCCGCGGCGGCTGCCGACAGCGTCGTGATGATACGCCAGGCCAGCTCGACGCCGAACGCGAACATCACGCACAGCGTCTTCTCCGCATCGTTGGCGGCCGCGTGCGCTTGATCGGCCAAGGCCAGCGCTTCCTCCCGCAGCCTGGCCGCGCCCTCCCGGTGCAGATGCAATATCTCGCGCACCCGGTCACCCAGCGCGCCGAGCGAATCCTCCTGCACCAGCAGCTTTTCCGCGTCATCCGCGTGATTCTTCATAGCGGCGGCCTTGGCCCTCAGCTCCGCAGCCATCCAGCGCATTCCGGATACATCGGCGCGTGGCAGGTCTCCCCCGAAGACCACCAGTTCGATCGGGCGCCGCACCACGGGGGGCAAACCCTCGAACAACATACGCAGCTCCACGACCGGGTTCAGCGACCACGAACCGTCCACCGGCACCGCCTACACCAGCCGCGACGCCGCATCGACCAGCACCGCGTGCAGTGCTCGCGCCTGGCGGCTCGCCTCGTCGCCGCGCACGACGACATCGGCCAATGCGACCCCGAGGGCCCGGCTCGCATCGAACTCTTCTGCGTCCCCGGCCAGCTCGGCACGCCAACGCCGGTAACCGCTGACCACCGCGGCGAGTGTGCTGGTCCGTCCCGCCTCCAGACGCAGGTACTCCGCGATCAGGACGCGCTGCGCCTGCCTGCGTGCGAGACCGCCACCGACGAAGTCGAGCGCCCTGCCGAATTCGCGGAGTGTCGACAGGTAGATCTCCGGCTCCGCCGCCTCGGCGTCGGACTCCGCGGTTCCCGTCGCTCGCCTGCACTCCTGCGCGGTCCGCTGGTCGAGGGTGATGGACCGACCGGCGCCCGTCCCCCGCGTATCGCGTGGTTCGGGACTCCACCACACCGGCCCCGATTCCGCATCGAACTCCGCGACCGCGACGACATCCAGAGCGATCACCGGGTAGTCGGTGAGCACGCGGTCCACGGCGGCCACGAATCCCCGCACGACCGGCACCTGCAGGCCAGGGGTATCGAAGCCCGTGACCCGCACGCCGTGGCGCTCGGTCAGCATCCGCGCCAGCCAGCCGACCACGGGATGGATGACCGGGGGCGCGCCGGAGCGACGCCGATCGCGCCCACGTGGTGATTCGGCGGCGGGGTTCTGCGTCCGCGGCGGAGCACCGAACCGAGCACCTTGGGGTCGCGGCTGGGCACCGGCGGGTGGTCCAGCCGTCCTCGGCGGCTGCCCGGACCACGGCGTGTCCCGCCGTCCCACACCACCGGGTGGGCCGACTCCCGCCTGCCGCCCGGCTGGGGCACGGGGCGAATCCCGCGTGGCGGCCGGCGGAAACACCGCCGAGGCCGGAGGACGGCGACCGGAATCTCCGGCAGGCTTGCCGGGGCTGGCGCCGCCCGGTCCGCCTCCCCCCTGGGCCGCCTCACGGCGTGCTGACCGACCGGAAGAATCCCGCTGCGGACCACCCTCCGGCGTGGATCGTCCCGCCGGCGCGTCCGGTGTCCGCGGTCCGACGGGGATGGATCCTTCGGCGGGGTCAGCACTCTTTGCGGGCTCAGCCCGGTTCGCTGGATACGGCGGGGCCGTGGAATACGCCGGGCCTGCCTCTGCCGGAAAGGTCGCCGCGGGTTCGGACGCCTCGGGTGGCTGCGCGCCTGCGGGCGAGGACGTGCCCGCGCTACCGTCCGGCCGGGGCGCCGCAGGCACGCCGATCGGATTCAGTTCGTCGGCCGAAGTGGCGACCCGGCCGGCGCCGACCCGGTCCTGTGATTCGAAGTGGCCTGCGGCGTCGACTATTCCGGCGGCCGTGCTGTGCAGGCTCTCCTCCATTGCCCGCAGATTGGCCAGCAACTGGTCGGCATGCGGCTTGAACTCCCTGGCGAACGCGACACCCAGATCATCGTCACCCCAAGTGCCCTCGGCGTGCGCCAATGAAGCGCGTAGTCCCGCATAGGTCTGCCCTACGCGATCCCCGAGTTCGGCCAGTCTCGCTCCCCGTTCGCGCATGCGGTCCGGATCCAACCGAACTTCACCGTGCACGTCGCGATCCCCCTCCGGGTCAGGCTCGGCTGTTACCGCGCAACCGGAACCGCCGCTCGAAACCGGCGACGAATACCGACAACGGCACCGACGTGGCCGAGCGCTCCACCACCCCGTCATCGGCGACATAGAAAATCGCACGGTCCAAGGCGATTTCGCCGTTCGGTACCGGCGAACGTACCATCCAGCCCACGCTGATGCGATCGGCCCGCAACGTCGACAGCGGGTATCCCGCAGTGTCGTAACCCTGTCGGAAGATGTGGTCCCGGACGAGATCGAGCGCATCCGCTTCGCCGATCCCCTCGGCGTGGTTCGCGTCCAAATCCGCGAGCACGAACTGGAACATCGCTCCGTCGATGTCGATGTCGGCGCCGTCACCGAAGACCTGCACGATCGCCTCGTGCGTCACCGCACCGGCCTGCGCGGCCGACACCAACAATTCGGCCGTGTCGGATATACCACCCGCCCGGTCGCCCAGCAGACTGCCGACGACACCCGCCACGGTGCCGACCGTCCACACTGCGGGCAACGCCGACGCACACTCCGCCATCGGCGCGGACTCACCCCGGTACCACCGACCGGCCTCCCACCAGTAGCAAAACGACAACAAACCGGTTGCCGCCCGCGGATTGAGCACCGGGTCGGATACCCAACCGGGCGCTCCCGCGAAAAGTTTCGGCATTGGTGCGCCGGCGTTGTACGCGGCGTCCAGGACCGACGCGTCCCACACGCCACCCGACAGCACGGCCCGGTCGCCGGGCAGGAGCGTCAGCGTCGAACCGCTGCGCCCCGCGCCTTCGAAGATGCCCACCGACGGACCGATCCGCGGCCCCTGCCCCGAGCCGACCGCCACGAAGGCCGCCGCCAGCACCGCCCACCGCGCCCACAACACGGCCAGCTCCGGCAGTTCGCCATCCACGGCCACCGCGCGCAACGCCGCACGCTGGTCCGCACGCACTGCCTCGGCGGCGGCGCGCGGCGTCCGCGTCGGGCGTTCTCCGCGTCCGAGGTAGGCCGCCAGCCACACCGGCAGCCGATCCCGTGGATAACGTTCCAAGTCGGCGAGATATGCCGCCGGTGCGAACAACTGCTCGCCGGGGAACGGCAGGGCACCGTGATCGGCAGTGGCCTCGACACCGTCGGCATCGACGCGCACCAGCATCCGCCACCACGGCCCGTCGTCGGCCATTGCCGACACCTGCCGATGCCTGCGCACCGCATCCCACACCGCATCCGGTACCGGGCACCGAAACGAGCGGATACCGTCGTCGACCGTCAGCACCGCCGATTCGGCGACCACGGTCATCGCGAACCACGCCTCCAGCCGCTGCCACCCGGGCACGGCCATCGCACGCAGCCCATCCGCGATCCGATCGACCAGCCCTGCGAGATCCTCATCCCCGGCCCGTGTCACGGCACTCTCCGTGCTCCGGGGACGACGAACACGCCGAAGTCACGGAGGCGCCGACGCGCGACCTCGACCGCGAGCAGTGCATCAGAAGTTCCCACAAATGGCCTGGAATCAAATCGTCGTCAGGATCCGAAAGGTTCTCAGGCGAAGATTTCGCACTTCGCGCCCCAGCGCAATGCCGGTATTCACCAGCCATGGCAAGTCCAGCGGCCGGTGATTCGCACAGCGGAGCCTACCTTTGCCGACACCCCTGACCGACCAGCGATGAGTCCGGTCGGTCTTCGCGGTCATGCGGACGCCGATCTACTCGTTCGGGGTGTCCCCGGACGGCCACATCAACTACCACGACGGCAGCGGGACGTTGTCGCAGCAGTGGCCGGCGAGCAACAGGCTGCGGTGGTGTGGGGTGGCCGTTCGGTGGTGAAACAGTCACCGCAGCCCGAGTACGGGGGCGGCCATACCTAGTACAGGCACTACGGCTACCGATGTGTCTTTTCTACCTATCCCGCAATCCTCGGTTTGTCGGTGGCCAGCGGCTACGGCCAGCGGGATCGAGGGGTTCTCGCCGGGTGTGGTCGCGAACCGCACCGCGGGACGCGCGGTGATAACGGCGAAAAACCCCGGTCGGCGGTCCGCCGCCGGGTTCGGACGTTCGAAGGCAGGCCTCCGCGCTCGAGGGAGGTCGGTGGAAAGGGTTGCCGTCGGCCGAGGCGGACACTTGTCTGAGTCGGCCGACACGAACAGAAATGGTGTCTGCGATGACACACCATTGGATCCGGTCCGGAACTCGAGCAGACGGCTGACCCCGGCCGAGTGGAGAGCAGTGGCCGGTTAGCTCGATCCCGGCCGCACTCCGCTCGAGGTTGGATGGGCTCGGGTGCGCGAGTAACTCAACGGCGCCACCCACCGCCGGGAACGCCTCGACACCGACGGCTTCCCGGCACGCGGCGAAGGGGCCTGTCAGGCGCGGTCGTGGAGAGTGACCCGGTATCCGTCGGGGTCGGCGAAGGTGAAGGTCCGACCGAAGGGGCCGTCGATCGGTGCGGAGACGATGGTGTGACCGTCGGCGACGAGAGCATCGTGAATGGCCTGGACGTCCGTGGCGTGCAGCCAGATCGCGGCACCGATACCGGGCTGGGCAACGGAGGCGAGATCGGTGCCGGGAACGACGTCGCGGAGTGCGAACGCGATCGGCTCCGTCTCGAAGACGACGGCGTGCGGAGGCCCGGCCTGCGAGCGGACGAGGCCGAGGTACTGCTCGTAGAACGCCTGCGAAGCGTCGAGGTCGCGCGCTTGGAGCGAGATGAAGTCGGGGCCGGTGACGGGCATGATGATGCTCCTCAAGTCTGTGTCAGGTTTCTGACACCGATGAATTTATGTCAGAATGCTGACATGAGTCAAGACGGTGCGGGCGTCGACCTGGAGACGTCAGTGGGCTACCTGCTCAAAGAGGCGTCGAGCGCCCTGCGCGTGGCCATGGAGGAGGTGCTGCGGCCACTCGGGATGAGCGTGACGCACTACTCCTGCCTGGAGCTGCTGGCTCAACGACCGGGCCTGTCGAACTCCGAACTCGCGCGGGGCGCGTTCGTGACACGGCAGTCGATGAACGTGCTGCTCCAAGCCCTGGAACGAGACGGCTACGTGACCAGGCCCGCGCAGGCACCCGTCGGAAAGGTTCTTCCCGCGCGCCTCACGCCTCGCGGCCGACGGAGCCTCGAGAAGGCGACCGTAGCGGTCCGGTCCATCGAGGTCAGAATGCTGGCCGGCCTGACCGAGACCGAGCAGTCGGACGCGTTCCGGATCCTGCGGAGCATGATCCGTTCCCTGCGCGACGGCACCGACGGTGCGTAGCTCGGTCCCAGCGCACGTCTCGTCGCGCTCGGATAGCAGTGCAGAAGGTCGCGACCCGCTCGACGGCCGGCCTGCCACGAGTACCGCGCCGCGTCGTGCGGCTTGCTGGACTGCGCGGGGCGGATGGCGCGCAACGAGTGACCCAACCTTTCGGCATGCGTGGGGGTTGTTTCCTGTAAGGCGGTCGACGCCAATGACTTGGAGGTGCACCGATGAGCAGTGGCCGAACCGAGCAGGGCGGACATGGTCGCGACGTTGCGCGGGATCGGGTGGGGGTGGGTTGCGAGGCTCCGGCGACCGCTGTACGGGGATCCTTGTGCGAGCGTTCTCTTCGACAGTGGATCATCGTCGCACTCGGTCTGGGTGTGCTCGTCATAGCGCTCGCCTCCGCCGCCGGCCCATACCGGCAGACCCGGGAGTTCCGGGCGGCCGTGGGGTGCGAGGAGAGTGCGGGCGACTGTTTGGCCAGCGAGCGAGGTTCCATTGCGGGTCGGCGCACCTACACCACCACGACGACGCAGACCGACGCCGACGGCCACACGAGCACGACCACGACCACCCACTACGAGGTCACCTGGCAGCGGACCGACGGGTCACGGCAGACCCGCGAGGTGTCGTCGAGCTTCTACGGCAAGGCGCGGGAGGGTCAACCGGCCACACTGCGACTTTGGCGCGGGGAGGTAGTCGGCGTGGAGGTGACCGACGGGAGCGAGTGGTTCCTACCGGAGTCCGGCAAGACGCTCGGCTACTGGCTGTTCCTGGCCTTCTTCGGCCTCGGTGTCCTGCTGTGGGGGCTGTTGTTCGGCTGGTGGGACGGGTTGTTCATGCTCGCCTTCCGTGCGTTCGCCTGGATGTTCATCGGCATCGTGCCGGTTGACATGACGACGCATGCCTTGACCTACGGCCTGCGGACCGGGGCCGGTCTCGGCATAGAAATCGCGATGGGCGCCCTGTGCATCGGCGTCGCCGGTTGGATGCTGACCGGCTCGCTCAACGGCAGGTGATGCGCCGATCACCCGCCGCCGCTACAACCGACCGTTCGAACGCCTCGGCCGTCACCTGTCATGGGTTCATTCTCACGGGATCTCGATTCACTGGCTGCGTCATATCACCACGACGTGGGTCGAACGCCACTGCCGCTGGAATTCGACAGCTGATGGCGGTCGTGGCGGGCCAAGGCGATATCGAGTTCGCGCACGGCCGCCGGGTTCATGGCGAGCGCCGCGACTTGGTCGCGGACGGCAGTTCAACTGCCGAGGGCGCGCTTTTGTGGGTGGATCGTCTCGCCGCGGGCGAGCATTTCAACGAACTGGGTGATACGGCGGGCTCGGGTCTCGGCGCGTTTGGCGTTCGCGATCCGATAGAGAACGGCGTAGCGGTTTTGAGAGGTGAGGATGTCGAACATCGCTTGTGCCTCGGGTTTCGCGGCCAACGCGGCGGCCAGGTCGGCCGGTACCTCGATGCCGGCTTGTCCCGCGTAGGCCGTGTCCCAGCGACCGTCGGCCTTGGCGCGTTCGACCTCGATCATTCCGGCCGGATGCATCCGGCCCTCGCTGATCAGACGGGTCACGATGGAAACGTTCCGCGCTGACCAGGGACTTTGCCTTCCGCGAGGGGTGAAGCGCCGGCAGAAGGTGACCTCATCCCGTCGTCGTAGCCGACCATCGATCCAGCCGTGGCACAGGGCTTCGTCGAGCGCCTGGTCATAGGTCAGGCTGGTGGGCCGGGTCGTGTTCTGCTTGGCGAGAACTAGCCACACCCCTGCCGAGCTGTCGTGGTACCTGCTGAGCCACTCCCGCCAGGCTCGGATATCGGTAACGGTCAGTTCCAGTGGTTCGTCGCTCATCGTCATCTGAATCAAGTCCTTCGCCATGTCGACCACCGCGGCCCTGGACGGATGACGCCCGCCCGCCTTCACCAGGTCTTGCCGGCCTGCTCCCGGATCGTGTGGTTGATCCGGTTGAAGAAGTTGGTGAGTGCGATATTCAGGATGATCGCGAAGACCTGCTTCTCGTCGAAGTGGGTGGCAGCAGCGTCCCAGACCTCGTCGGTCACGCCCGGCGAGCCGTCCTGGATCCGGGTGGCGGCCTCGGCCAGCGCGAGCGCTGCCCGCTCCTCCTCGGTGAAGAACGGGGTCTCCCGCCAGGTGACCACGCTGTGCAGCCGGTCCTCGGTCTCTCCATGCTTCTTCGCCTCCTGGACGCCGGCGAACACACACGGGCTGCAGCCGTTGATCTGGCTGGCCCGCAGATGGACCAGCTCGAGCACGAGCGGGTCGACGCCACCGGCGTGAATCGCCTTTTGAAGATGCTGGATCCCTGTGATCAAGTCGAGACTCGCCACGCTCTTCATCCGCGCTTCCACGGGTTCCGCCGTCGACCCCCCGCGCTTCCCGGTAGTATATGTATGACTCATACATATACACTAGAGCTATGCCGCAAACCAAGTCAAGCCGCCAGCACGCGGCCAACGTCCTGGGTGCCTTGAGCCTCGTAGTCGCCGACCGGATGAACACCGCCGTCGAAGCGATTGCGACGCTCGGCCCGTCGGCCCCGGCCGCCCTCGCCGCGATGCACGAGTTCCTCGACGGCGGATCGGTCACGCAGCTGAGCTCCGTACTCGGCCTGACCCACTCCGGCACTGTCCGCCTCGTCGACCGCCTCGCCACCGAAGGCCTCGTCGAGCGCGTCGGAGCGCAGGACGGACGGGCCGTCTCCGTTGTCCTGACCCAACATGGCCGGTGCACGGCCGAACGGATACTTCAAACGCGCGAGGATTCACTGGCGACCGCACTGTCCGCGTTGTCTCCGAACGAGATCGACAATCTTGCAGCAGCGCTGGACACAATGTTGACCACAGTGGCCCTCGCCAGAGCCGAGGAACGCTCCACCCGCACCAACCACCGTCCACAACCTTGGCTGTGTCGCCTCTGCGACTTCGCCGCGTGCGGCCGTAGCGAGGGCAACTGCCCAGTCGCCAACGTGGTGACGGCCGGCAAAACGAGGTAACCGAGACTCCGCGTTAGCGCAGGTCAGCGATATCCGTTGCTCTTTCGGCCAGGACTACCAGGCCCCCAACGCACTCTAAATCGAATTCCACAGCACGACGCATGTTCAGCACGAGCCCAAGGGAGGCTCAGACCGGAGGAGTTCGCCGGCCGCCGCCACATCGGCGCAGCCAGCACCTGACGATGGCCGAGCACGCCGAGCAGCCCGTGGCCTGGCCACGGGCTGCTCGGCGCGGACGATCGCCGTGCGCCTGGGGCGTTCGCCGTCCGGCTTGTCATTCGCTATCCGTGCCTCGTCCTCGACGGATACCCGGTGGTGCGCCCTATCGGGGTGCCTGGAAGCCGCCGATCTTCTGCTCGAGCAGTTCGGCCAGCCGCAGTGGGGTGCGGTCCTCGAACATCGGACCGATGAGCTGCACTCCCACCGGCAGCCCCTCGGGGGACCGGCCCGCCGGTATGGCAGTGGCGGGCAGGCCGGGCATGGTGGCCACACCGGCCCATACGAACTGGTCGAAGTACGGGTACTCGACGCCGTCGATGTCGATGTGCCGGTTCTCCAGACCTTCGTTGTGGTCGTGCGGGAAGGCGGGAGTGGGCGTGATGGGGCACACCACGGCATCGAACTCGGCGAAGAGCCGCCGCCAGCCGTGGCGGTGGAGTTCGCGACGGTTGTTCGCCTCGACCCAGTCGCGGTGGCTGAGCACCATGCCGCGCAGCCGCGCCGCATCGAGACTCCGGTCGTCCGCGCTCAGAGCGGCGGCGCGGGTCTGCAGCTGTTCGTACACGTCGATGGAAATACTTGCGGCGGCGTTGGACATCATCAGCAGCATGTAGAGCGTCGCCGCTTCGGTCGGATCGGGCAGCAGCGGACTGCGCCGTTCGACGCGGGCGCCCTCGTCGACGAGCGCCTCGCCGACCCGGTTCACGCCTGCCCGCACCGCCGATCCGGTCGGAATGAGCGGATGGTCCTCGATGATCAGGACACGGAAGTCCGACAGCCGCTCGTGGCGCGCGGGCGGCAGCGCGACGTCGTAGGCGACGCCGTGGGTCAGCGGGTCCGGTCCGGCCATCACGTCGAGCAGCATCGCGAGGTCGCGGGCGGTGCGCGCCATCGGGCCGACGACGGCGAGGTCGAGGTCGATCGGCGAGGCCGGCGCGGGCGGCGCGACCATGCCGCGGGTCGGCGCCAGCCCGAGTGTCGGCTTGTGCGCGTAGACGCCACAGAAATGCGCGGGGGTGCGCAGCGAACCGGCGAGGTCGGAGCCGATGGACAGCACGCCGAATCCGGCAGCCAGGGCCGCCGCCGAACCGCCGGACGACCCACCCGACGTGCGGCCGTGATCCCACGGATTGTTGGTGGTGCCGTAGATCTCGTTGAAGCTTTGGATATCTCGCAGTATCAACGGCACATTGGTCTTACCGAGCAGCACTGCGCCGGCCGCCTTCAACCGCGACACCTGTATCGCGTCCTCGGTCGGTACGTAGTTCGCGTGCTGTGGCATGCCCCAGGTCGTGGGCAGCCCGGCGATGTTGTAGCACTCCTTGACCGTCACCGGAATACCGAGCAACGGCCGGTCCTCGCCGCGGGCGCGCGCCTGGTCGGCGTCGCGTGCGGCGGCCCGCGCACGGTCGAAGTCCGGCACACAGATCGCGTTGATCACCTTGTCTTCCCGCTCGATACGAGCGATCGCCTCCTCGGTCAGTTCCACCGAAGTCACTTCACCCGCATGCAACGCAGCCGCGATCTCTTCGGCCGACTGAAAATTCCAATCCATGAAATCCGACGCTATTGGGCTGCCGGAGAGGACATAAAATGCCGCTTCGCACAATGGCGAAGTCGAACGGACCACCTGCACCGGTGAAGTCACGCACTCGTTCTGCCATCGAGGACGCCCCGCCCCAGGTCACAGCGTCGGCAGCGGGCCAATTCCATGAGCACAGGGCATAAGAATGCTGCGCGGTGCAACGGGATAGATGTCTCAATACCTATCTAGGTTCCTCCCCCGGCCACAGACTATTCGCCCGACCATCGGCCATGACGCCCGGCAGGATCTGTATCGGCCTGGAAGTTCAGAAGACCTTCATCAGACACCCGCGCGTACGTCGCGAGGCTGCGAACCGACGTATGCCCCGACAGCTTCATCAGCACCGTCCAGCTGCTATCGCCTCCGGCGCCCAGCTGCATGATTGAACCGCACGCACTAGGTCTCGGAGATGTCACTCCGGCAGGTTTCCCAAAGCCTGTGATATTCGTTACATCCAAGGGGCACGACGGTTCGGCGATGGAGGGGCTCGATGAAACCGCACTATGCGTATCGGTGGGTCAACAACCATGGGTTGATCCGCCTGTTCAATACGATACTGCTCCGTCGTGGTGACCTGTTCGCTCGGTTGATCGGCGGCGCGGAGGGAATCGAGAATCCGTACGCCCTGATCGAGGAGATGCGCGGGGAGGGTGGGTTGCACCGCGCTCTTCCGGTCTGGATAACCTTCGATCACGATATGGTCCGGGAGATACTGCGCGACAACCGTTTCGGTGTCGGTATACCGACCGTGCTCGGTATACCGCGGCCCGTGTTGCGCGCGCTGGAGCGTCAACCCCTCCCACCGAATCCGGTGGATCCGCCGTCGATGCTGGTGATCGACCAGTCCGAGCACACCCGGATGCGCAAACCGGTCACCGCAGCCTTCACCCCGCGTGCCGTCGCCCGGCTGCGCGACAGGATCGAGTCGGTTACCGAGGAACTGCTCGCGGCGCTCCCCGACGACGGCCCCACCGATCTGGTGGCGCGGTACGCGGCGCAGGTGCCGATCGCCATCATCTCCGAGATGCTGGGTTTCCCGGACTCCGATCGCGAGATGTTCCTGCGCTGGGGCGACGACATCAGTCCGTTGCTCGACCTCGGGATCTCCTGGCGGACCCACCAGCGGGCGATGGAATCCTCGGAGCGGGTGCACCGGTATCTCGTCGAGCACGTCGAGCGCCTTCGCGCCGAACCCGGCGACGATATCCTCAGCAGCCTGGTCGCCGCGGGCGATCTGTCCACCTACGAACTGTGCGCGTCGGCGACCCTTCTGATGGCCGCGGGCTTCGAGACGACGGTCAGCCTGATCGGCAAGGGCATCGTCTGGCTGCTGCGCCACCCCGATCAGATGGACCGGTTGCGCGCCGAGCCGGAACTGTGGCCCAATGCGGTGGAGGAGATCCTCCGGATCGATCCGCCGGTGCAGACCACCGCTCGCACCACCCGGACAGGGCTGGAGATCGGTGGTATCCGGTTGCGCGAGGAGTCGACCGTGGTGCTGTCGCTGGCCGGCGCGAACCGCGACCCCGCCGTGTTCCCCGACCCGGCCCGTTTCGACATCACCCGGGACAACGCCAAGAATCATCTGTCCTTCGGCAACGGTCCCCATGTGTGCCTGGGCGCCGCTCTGGCCCGTATGGAAGCGGCGCATGCCCTGCGCGCACTGTTCGAGGCGTTTCCGGACCTGCGATTGACCGATCCGCCCACTCGGCGGCCGCTGTTCACCCTGCACGGTTACGAGTGCCTTCCCGCACACACCGGCCCGCGCGTCCACAGCCACCAGCCCGTCGGCTGACCCACACCTGCGGCGTATGTTCGCGGGCCGGAACAGCGGGTTCGCTGCGCCGACGGGGAGCGGTGGTCCCGGCGGGCGGCGGCTGCCGGACCGCGGGGGTGACGCTGCCTGGGTTCCCGCACGATATCCGCGCCCAGCGTGCACCCGATGGGCTGGCACCCAGATCTTCCATGCCTTCGACCGTGGCCGCGCTTGCTCAGGACCGATCGAGCCCGACCCCTGGCGGGTGCGCACTCATGTGCGTGGTGACGCAGTCCCTTTGCAGGGCGCCGACGGAATTCACCCGGAAAGAGTGAACCGGTGCGCCGGGGCGGCTGGGAGGCTGGTTCGGTCATCGCTTCGACGAGCCGTATCCGCTGTGAGAGGGAAGACGATGGCCACACCCACCTTCGAGTTGTCGTCAGCGGAGTTCCAGGCTTTCACCCAGGTGAGAACTCGCATAACCCGCTCGGCCAGCCACGACAGTTTGCGGAGCCTCCCACGAACGATGAGCGAGCCGGGCGGTCCAGCAAATGGACGTGGTGCCGCCGCGAAGGATCACCGTTCCGGGTCTACAACCTATTACTCATCAGCGGATGACTTGCAAAGGAGAACAGTCATGCCTGATCTGGTGCGCCAGAGTTTCGAATCTCCGGAGGAGAGCAGGCCTTTCGAACAGGACAAAGGCAGAGTCGATCTCGTCAACCTGGGGCATGGCCCGGTGGGCCGGGCGATCTTCGAACCCGGTTGGCGGTGGTCGCTTCATGTCAAGCCGATAGCCCAGACCGACAGTTGTCAGTCGGCCCACACCGGCTACTGCATCTCCGGCCGAATGGTGGTCGCCATGGACAACGGCGAGCAACAGGAATACAGGCCCGGCGACTTCATGATCATCCCACCCGGCCACGACGCGTGGACCGTGGGAGACGAACCCTGCGTCATGCTCGACTGGCAGGGCTTCGCCGACTACGCCAAGCGGTAGGCGGGTGACGGAGCCGCTGATAAAGGGAGCTGGGTGTGACACTGGCCCAGCTGCGCCGCATATCACCCTCGCCCACAACTCGACCAGCAATAGCTCGAGCCACGCTGTGTCAGGTCTGCGGGCGGCCGCTGGAGGACCGGGCCGTGCTCAATAACGCCGATGTCCGGTCATCTTCGGAACAGCTCTCGAGCAGATACCCCGAGGTGATCCACGTCACCGTCCGGTGCTGTCAGGAATGCGAGCATGATGTCCCGCTGATCGAATCGTGGTAGCGCCGTTCGGCATTCGATCTCGTGTTCGTTCGCCTGGTCCCGTCGAACGATTCGGCTAACGCTGCGGCCGGTCGGCAATGGGTTCGAACGCACCGTAATTGCCGCGGTCCGCGCGGTCCGAAGGTGCGGGTGGTGCCGGAGAAGCTCTTGTCGATAAAGATCCGCTCGGGCGGCAGCCCGTGTGCGAGTGACCGACCTGCGCAAGCATGACGTGCTGTGCTGGGTCGGCAGCTCGATCTACGACTGGCACGACCCGTTCGGCAAGCTCTTCCAGCAAACCTCAGCGCTGGTCACCGAATTCGCAGCTGATCTGAACCACCTGCGCACCCCCGAAGGCGTGGACAAAGCCTGCGCCAAGGGCCGGATCGAGGGCAAACGGCCGGAACTGACTCTGGTAGTCCGCAAAACGATCCACCGCCGGTATCACGCCCCCACGACGACGCGAGCCCGGGCCGACCTCGCCGAGGAATGCGGCGTCGGTCGCGACCATCCACCGCATCATCAGCGCAGGTGCGGGCGTGATACAAACGCCGGTCCAGCCCCTCCCCGAGGAGCGAACTGGGAGCGCCTCGTACCAGCCTGTACGCGAAGCTACCTTGCGGGTCAGGCCAGGTTCGGGATTTCGGGGCGGTCTGGACTCGAACCGCCGCGAGCGCACCTTCGCGGGCTGACGTTGCACGTCTGGACATCGATCCGCCATACCGCGTGGGTCACGTCAATCCGTGGCGAGGCCCTCGGCGGCCTCGCGACCGGCAATTACGACACGGTCGAGGAAATCGGCCAGTAGTTCGAGTTGGTCGGAGGTGTAGTCGTCGCACAGGTTGTCGACGGCGGTGTTCATTCCCGACAGTAGCTCGTAGACCTCGCCGAGCCGCTCGGGGCGGGAGCGGACGAGGACTGCGCGGCGGTCGCCGGTGGCGCGTTCGCGCATGATCCATCCCGCGCGTTCCAGGCGGTCCAGGATTCCGGTGAGCGTCGCGGGGTGGAGACCGGCCTGTTTTGCCAGGGCGCTGGGGCTCAGCGGGCCATGGCTGTTGATCAGGTCCAGGCAGTCGAAGTCGATGTCCTTGAGGCCGAGGTGGGTGCCGACCTGGCGGTTGAGCAGCGCCAATTGGCTGCGCACATCGCGCAGCGAGCCCTTGACGCGGGCGGTCAGGCGTCGTCGGTGACGAGCATCACCCACGTCTTCTACGAAACCCATATCATCTCCAAGTCAAATTACATAATATGACTTTCATATCTTACGACATTCGGGGGGGCCGTATCGGCGACCCACCGAGGACGAAGGGAAGGTCAACCATGTTCGTCATCATCGGAGCCACCGGAACGATCGGCCGGGAAGTCGTCACGCAGCTACGGGCGACCGGCGCGGCCGTCACCGCCGTGACCCGGGACCCCGGACAGGCACGGATGCCGATGGGGACTGTTGTGGTTGGGGCCGATCCCTCGGTACCGAGCATTCCCGCCGAAACCTGGGACGACGTCGAGGGGGTGCTGCTGAGCTCGCGCGCCGTCATCACCTCGACACCGGAAATCCTTTCCGCCGCAGCCGATCACGGAGCGCGCCGGGTGGTCGTGATCTCCGCGTCAACGATCGAGTATCCCGCCGGGGAGCCGCGGTTCATGGCCGGATTCAGGGCATTGGAGGCTGCGGCCGAAGCATCTGGGCTGGCTTGGACATCGTTGCGCTGTGCGGATTTCGACGCCAACACCTTGGCCTGGGTACCGCAACTGCGCGCCGGCGACGTGGTACGCGGCGCGTACGGCAAGGCCGCCACCTCGCCTATCCACGAGCGCGACATCGCCGCCGTAGCGGTCCGCGCGCTGACCGAGGACGGCCACGCGGGCCGCCACTACTTGCTGACCGGCCCCGAGTCGCTGACCCAGTACGACAAGGTCCGCATCCTGGGCGAACTCACCGACCGCGACCTGTCGTTCGTCGAACTCACCGCCGACCAGGTGCGCGCCGGAATGAGGGCGCAGGGCCTGCCCGACGAGGTCCCGGCCCGGCTGCTCGGCTCACTGTCCGATTACGCCCGCGTCCCGGGGCCCACCACCGGCACCGTCGCCGAGCTGCTCGGCCGCCCCGCCGTCGATTTCGCCACCTGGGCCGCCGAACACGCCGCCGCCTTCACCCGCTGAAAGGGTCGATCATGTCCATCGACTTCACCATCATGTACGCCACCCACGACGCCTTCCGCCGCGACCTGACCCGACTGGCCACCGTCGCCGCGGCCGGCCGCGGCGACGCCCCCGGCGTCCACGCCGGCTGGGCGAACTTCACTCGCCAACTCCACGTCCACCACACCGTCGAAGATGCCGCCCTCTGGCCCCCGGTACTGGCGCGCCTGACCGACCGCCCCGCCGACACTGCCCTCATGGCCGACATGGAAGCCGAACACGCCTCCCTCGACCCCGCCCTGCACGCCGTCGACAATGCGCTGCGCACCCAGTCCGCAGACCTCGCCGAACACGTCCATATACTGACACGCATCCTCACCGAACATATGGCCCACGAGGAAACCGCCGCCCTCCCCCTCATCGACGAGGTGCTGACGCCCAAGGACTGGAACGCCTTTCGCGGCGCGATGGCCCGCAAACAAGGCCCCTCCGGCGCGGCGGCCTACGTCCCCTGGGTCCTCGACTCGAGGACACCCGAACAGCGCCAACACTTCCTGGCCGCCATGCCCGGCCCCGTCGCGGCGATCAACACGCTGTTCTGGGAACGCCGATACCGCCGGCGGGAGCTGTGGAAACACTGACCGAGACCTGAGGCCCCGCACAACCTGATGTGGTGAATCCGGTGGTCCACCGCAAGCTCAGTGGGTTTCGAATTCGACCTTGGCCGGTTCGGCGAGGTTGCGGACGAAGTAGAGGCCGGTGATGCGGTCTCCGTCGATACCGATCGCCAGGATGCCGTCGAGTTCACCGTCGACATGAACCGCCAACGCCGCAGTGCCGCTGACGGTGACGGGTTCGCCGGTGAGCGATACCGCGCTCGCCCCGAGCCCGCCGACGAGGAAGCGGGCCACCTTGTCGGCGCCGGTGACCGGCCGTATCGCAGCCCGTTCGACGCCGCCACCGTCACAGACGAGGACGACGTTGGGAGCCAGGACCTCGAGCAGGACCTGCGGTTCTCCGGTTTCGAGTGCACGCTGCAACGATTCCGCCGCCTCACGGGCCCGGTCTGCGGAGACCACCCGATGGGGGCGGCGGACGGTGACATGGCGGCGGGCGCGATACGCGATCTGACGGACCACGGCAGTGGTCGCGCCGACCGCGTCGGCGATCTCGTCGTAACCAAGGTCGAACGCCTCACGCAGGACGTACACGGCGCGCTCGGTCGGCGAGAGCATCTCGAGGACCAGCATCAATGCCCTCCACATGCTCTCGGCGAGTTCGACCTGTTGGGCGGTGTCCCCCGCGGTCGGCAGCGGCTCGGGCAGCCACGGGCCGGCGGAGGATTCTCCGCGGCGTTTCATCGACCACAGCCGGTGCAGGGACCGGCGGGTGAGGGTCCGAATCAGGTAAGCGCGCGGGTCGCTGACCTGGCCGGAGTCGATGTTGCGCCAGTACAGCCAGGTTTCCTGCAGGACGTTTTCGGCATCGGCGGTGGATCCGAGCATTTCGTAGGCGACGGTGAAGAGCAGGTTACGGTGCGCGAGAAACGTTTCGGTCGACTCGATGATGGCGGGGTCACCACCGTTGCGGTCCGTGACCTGCCGACCACCGGGGTCGGGTGTGGTGTTCATGTAGTCCTCTCCGGTTGCCGTCGGATCCGGCCTCCGGCCACCCTGTGCGGCGTCCGCGAGCGCAGGCATCGCCGCACAGGGTGGCCGAGTCACCATTGCCGGGAAGATGACGGTTTTCGGTGCCCTACCCGACCGATACAGTCGTGTTCTCGCGCTGGGCCAGCAGCGCCGGCCGGTGCTTGCCGTCTTTCAACCAGCGGTGTGAACCGGGCTTGCGGGCCTCGGTCGCCAGATGCTTGATGCCGGCTTCGCAGGCGATTTCCTTCAGTTTCTTGCCCATGGACCCGCTGAAGTAGAGCCGCGTGCCGGTCTCGTTCTTATGACCGAGCTGGTAGATCCCGGCTTCTCGGCCGAAGCTGAGGCACATGGCGATGAACGACAGGTCGATCGCCGAGGGCTGCTCACCCGAGATCCGGCGTAGCAGGGTGTCGGCGGCGTGCGCGCCCAGGCAATAGGCGACGTAGGCACTCATCCGGAACGGCAGATTCGACGGCGCCGAGCAGTCGCCCGCCGCGACGATGCGTTCGTCGTCAACGCTGGTCAGGGTCTCGTCGGTGAGCAGACGCCCGGCGGCATCGGTGCGCAGCCCGCTACGGTCGGCCAGATCGGGCACCCCGAAGCCCGCTGTCCAGATCGTCACGTCACTCGCCAGCGTCCGGCCGTCACCGAGCTGCACGACCTCGCGGGTCACCGCGGTGACGGCCGCCTCGGAGCCCTCGATGACGGTCACTCCCAGCTCGGCGAGGTACTTGTGGGCCGTGCGCCGTGCCTTCGGATGCAGGTACGGAACGAGGACATCACCACAGACCAAGGTGACCGCGCGCCCCTGCTCGGCCAGCTCGGCGGCAGTCTCGACTCCGGTCGGGCCGCCCCCGATCACCGTCACCGCAGCCGTCATGGGTGTGTCGAGGAGTACCGACCGCAACCGCTGTGCCGCCTCCAAAGTCGCTACCGGGTAAGCGAACTCGGCCGCACCCGGCACCCGCGGCGCAGGGCTGCCGCTGCCCACCGCGTAGATCAGGTAGTCGTAGCCGATCGTGCCGCCGTCGGTCAGTACCACCGTGCGTTCGGCCGCGTCGATCCGCTTCACGCTGTCGACCACCAGCTCGACACCCTCGGCCAGGATGTCCCGGTACTCGACGACCGCCTCGTGGGTTTCGCCCACCAACTGGTGCAACCGCAGCCGCGGGACGAAGACCGGGCGGGGGTTGATCACGGTCACCCTGACGTCGTCGCGCTGCGTCAGGCGATTGGCGGCCATCACGCCGGCGTATCCGCCACCGACCACGACGACTTCGTACTTGTTCATGTTGTCTTTCCTTCGTTTGGTGTGGGGCACAGGACAGCGTGAGCCCCGTCCCTATGACTGCCGGTGAGGCGGGGTCGAGGACTTTCGGTTTCAGTGGTGGGTGGTCAGCGGCGCACCGGGCAATGGCGTCGAGTCGGGGTAGCGGATGTCGTGCCACCGACGAACTCCTTGTCGATGTGTGGCCACCGCATCACCGCCTCGGGTGTGAACAGACATGCGACACGGGCGACCTCACGCATCATCACCGTGTCGGTGACCTCGCCACACAGGGCGGTGATCTCGACCCGGTCCGCGATCACCAGCGGGTCGCTCATCGGGTTGGCCTCTCTGTCGGTCTGTCCACCAGGGCTTGTGCCGCGGTGACAAATCCAGCTTCGCGGCAGACCGACAACCGATCAACGTAAGCTTCGTGGACCGATTGATAACTCTGGAGTTATTCGTGGAGCTACGCGATATCGAGATCTTCCTGACGCTGGCCGAGGAATTGCACTTCGGCCGCACCGCCGAACGCCTGCACGTGTCCCAGGCCCGCGTCAGCCAGGCCATCCGCACACAAGAACGACGCATCGGCACGGCACTGTTCGAACGCACCAGTCGCCGCGTGCAGCTGACACCGGTCGGGCGGCGCCTGCGCGAAGACCTACAGCAAGTCCACGACCTGCTCCAAGCCGCACTCGCCCGCGCCGAAGCCGCCGGGCTCAGCGCAGGCCAGATCCTCAAGATCGGAGTATTCGGGCACGCCGGCCACGAACTGCGGCCCCTGTTCGAGGCGTTCCGCACCCGTTATCCGGGTAGCGGCGTCACGTTCGGGGAGGTCAACGGCGCCGATCCGTTCAACGCGCTCCGCAGCGGGGAACACGATGTGAACGTGCTGTGGCTACCCGTCCTCGAACCCGACCTCACCGTCGGCCCCACCGTGCTCACCGGCCGCCGCGTACTGGCCGTCGCCGCCGACCATCCACTGGCCCAACGCGGCTCCGCGTCCCTGGAGGATCTCGCCGACAACCGTGTTGTCGACTTCGGTCCCGACGCCCCCGACTACTGGGTTGCGTCCATGGTCCCCACCCACACACCGCAGGGCCGTCGCATCCCGCGCGGGCCGATCGCACGGACTTTCCACGAGATCCTTTCCCTGGTCGCGTCCGGGCAGTGCGTCCACCCGCTGGGTGAGCTCGCGGCCCGCTACAACACCCCCCCAGGCATCGCCTTCCTGCCCATGCCCGACGCCCCCGAACTGCAATGGGCCCTGACCTGGCGCTCCACCGCCGACAGCGCCGCGATCCGCGCCCTGGCCCGCACCGCCGCCGACTTCGGCCCAATCCAGCTGTGAACCAACAGAACCCGCTATTCGACGACACCACACGCCGACAGCGCGGCAGGAGAAGATCGCTGCCCACCGACCGGACACGAATCGTAACGGCTTCGAGTAGCCCGGTGGGCTCACTCGGCGCTCGCTCGAGCGAGCGCCTCATCGGCGAGCGCTACCCCCGCCTCGTCCGGCGCGTACGTGGCCAGGGCGGCGACGAGGTCACGGATATCGCTGCGAATCGACGGTGCCGGTTGGGCGTGGCGGGCGACGTCGAGCTCGTTGGCGATGGTCAGGACGGCGAAATCGCGGAGTTCGGTTCCTTCGATCGCCTTCGCGCTGCCGGTGAATCTATCGGTCACGGGCAAGGGCCGTCGACCGAGCTCGCGGTAGGTGCGCGAGCGATCGCATGCGCCGTAGAGGTACACCAGCGCCGCCGCGTCGGAGCCGATAACGTGGCGCAGCTGTTGGTCATCCGTGGTCGGTAGCAGGGCGTGCCGGAACCCGTCGGTGCCGTATGACGCGTGACAGATCGACGCCAGCCGGGTTCGTGGCGCGGCGTTCCATTCGACGGTGAGGGCGTGCACCCGGCGAAGGTGCTCGAACAGGGTTCCGCCTGGGTGATCGATCTGTTCGGCGCCGAGCGTGCGCTGTAGCTCGAACGCGCGGCGGACGACGTCGTCGGTGCCGAGCCACTTGGTGGCATGCGCCGAGACGATGCGCGCGAGTGCCGCCGGGGCGTCGCGAGCGACGAGATGCCCGGCGTCCGATACGCGGGTAACGGTGACGCGCCGGTTGGTCATGGCAAGCCGGTCCACGTCGGCGTCGCCGAGCGGAGACCGTGGTCCTCCCCGTACGAGCAGAATGGGCAGGTCCGATGCCGTGATGATCGCGTGGAGTTCGGAGCGGGACGCGAGAATGTCGTCGGCGAGCTCGGTATCGCGGGCGAGGAGTCCGTGGTCGTCGAGCCAACGGCGGGCGCGATCCGCATCGATATGGGGAACGACGTCCACGAGCACGAGGCCGGCAACACGCCGCGCGACGGACGACTCAGCGAGGGCGGCGACGGCGGCGAACCCTCCGAGGGAGGCGCCCACCACGACGATCGGCGCCGGTTCGCCAGCCACCATCTCGATCACGTCGTCGGCGATCGCCCGCAAGGTGGTCGCCCGCCCGGAACTCTCGCCGTGCCCGCGCAGATCGAAGGCCACCGTCCGCAGTCCGCACTCGGTCATCCCCTCCGTGACCGGTGCCCAGACGTCGCGACGTTCTCCGCCCGCGTGAAGCAGCAGGACCGTGGGGCCCGCGCCGGTCACCGTGGCTCGAAGTGTGACGTCGCGCAGCGTAAGGGTCATGTCTGTCATCGCTGATTCACCTCCGTGCCGAATCTCGTTCTCGTCTCCATGATTTCGACCATCGACATCCCCCTCCGATTTACCTTGAGCCATCGAGGTAACGCTACGCAGGGAAACCTTGGCAAGTCAAGGTAAAATTCCGAGGTGACCAATTCGAGAACGCGCAGACCACCGGACGAAGCCCGCCGGTTGATCCTCGATGCCGCGGCTTCGCTGCTGGCCGAGGGAGGCGTCCCCGCTGTCCAGGTGCGCGCAGTGGCAGCGCGGGTCGGCATGACCGACGCCGGCGTCTCGCATCACTTCGGCAATCGCGAGAAGCTGCTCGCCGAACTCCTTCGCCATGGTGGACGCCGGCTTCGAGCCGCGCTCCGAGACGTCATCGCCGCATGGCTGGAGCACGGCACCGATCTCCTCGACCTCGTCGAGTCGCTCGAGTCCGTGTACCGGGGCGGCTACGGCGAACTCGCGGTGGCGCTGCACGCGGCGGGATGGCGCGACCGTGGTGCCGGCATGCTCGACCCGGTCGTCGACGCCCTGCATCGGAGCCGGCCTCCCGGAAGTTCCCTCGACGAGACACGACTCGCGGTCGCCGCCCTCCACCAGGCGATGGCAACCGAGCCCCTCTACGGCAGCGACTTCCGTCGGAGCGCCGGCCTCACCGGCGCGGCAGCGCAAGACTCGACCGCTCAGCTGCGCTGGTGGGCAAGCCAGCTTCAACGCGCGCTCGACATCGAACCGGCGCGCCGTTGACCCGAGAGCCGGTCAACACCCCTCGGTATCAGCAGTGCACCCCGAATACGCGTCCCGCGTAATAACCTGCGGCGTAGGAACATTCGCATATATTTGCGACGAACACACACCGTTCGCGGCGCGATAGGCGGATCAGCGCCGAGTTCGAGGCGGTTGAGATCGAACCCTCAGTGTGCCGCAGATAGTCAGGCGCCGGACATCCAGTCGAGGATCGCTCGCACGGCCGCACGAGCAGCGGCCGGGTCGGTCGCCGCCAGCGCCGCGGCCCCGGCGCGCTCGCACTGCTCATGGGTCACCTCGGCCAGCCCCGCGCCCACTGCGGCGACCGCGCCGGCCGCCATGGACAGCGATCCGACGCCGAAGCCGACGAGCACGCAAGCCAAGGCCGGATCGGCCGCGGCTTCACCACACACCCCTACGGGTTTGCCGAGACGCTGACCCGCGGCTGCGGCGCGCGCCACGAGAGCCAGCACCGCCGGCTGCCACGGGTCGGTGAGGGCGGCCAGCGCCGGAGACATCCGGTCGGCCGCCATCGTGTACTGCGCGAGGTCATTGGTGCCGACGGAGAGGAAATCGACGTGGCGCAGAATCGCCTCCGCGGTGAGCGCGGCGGCGGGCACCTCGATCATCGCGCCAGGGATCAGTCCACGGTCACGCACCTTCTCGGCGAATGATGCCGCTTCGGCCGCCGTCGAGATCATCGGCGCCATCACCCTGGGCGCCGGCACACGGCCCACGGCGGCCCGTGCGATCGCGTCGAGTTGCCGGTCGAGGATTCCGGAATCGCGCGCGGCAATGCGAATACCCCGCACCCCGAGCGCGGGATTGGCCTCGTCGGGATGGTCGGCGAACCGCAGCGGTTTGTCCGATCCGGCGTCCAGGGTCCGGATCACCACCTTCGCGCCCGCGTACGCGTCGAACACCTCGCGGTAGATGCGCTCCTGCTCCGCTACCGCGGGCTCGGTTTCCCGGTCCAGGAAACACAATTCGGTGCGGAACAGGCCGACACCTTCGGCCGGTGTCCGGCGCGCCGCCTGCGCACCCGAGCCGTCTTGGACGTTGACCAGCACTTCTACCCGGTGGCTGTCCGCGGTGGCGCCCGGCCCGACCCAAG
Organism: Nocardia arthritidis NBRC 100137; assembly: GCF_001612765.1. Taxonomy (GTDB): domain Bacteria; phylum Actinomycetota; class Actinomycetes; order Mycobacteriales; family Mycobacteriaceae; genus Nocardia; species Nocardia arthritidis. The sequence continues at coordinate 104,352 of NZ_BDBB01000020.1, read as the reverse complement.
AGGCGTCGCGCGCTGCCCGGGAACGGAACCGCTCGACCGCGCGGGCCGCAACCTCGGAATCGGGCTCGATGACGATGCGCCCGGACGAGCCGTCCAGCAGGACGCGCGTACCCGCCGCGACTGCGTCGAGACCGGCCACCGCGACGACGCAAGGAATGCCGAGTTGCCGCGCGATGATCGCCGTGTGGCTGGTAGGTCCACCGAATGACGTGGCCAAGCCGATGATGAGCGAGGGATCGAGCGCCGCCGCATCCGCTGGCGCGAGGTCGTCGGCGAGCAGGATCGCGGGCTGCTCGGGCAACGGAATGCCTGGTTCGGGTGCGCCCGCCAGTTCGGCGACGACCCGATCGCAGACGTCCCGGAGGTCCGTCACGCGTTCGGCCATCATTCCGCCGAGTTCGGTGAACATCTCGGCGAATCGGTCGGTGGCCGCGACCGCCGCCGCACGCGCCGGTGTGCCCGCCGCGATCAGCTTCTCCGCCGCACCGAGCCAGCCGCGGTCGGTGGCCATCGCGGCGTTCGCGGCCAGCACTTCCGCGGCGGCGCCGCCGGCCCGTGCCGCGCGCCCCCGCAAACGATCCGCGACGGTCGTCGCCGCCGCCACGAATGCCGCCTGCTCGGATGCCCGACCGGACTCGGGGATCAGATCCGTCGACTCCTCGACGCGTGGGCGCGCGACCGGCCGGACTGCGGACGCGCACGCCACTCCGGGCACCGCCGGTGTGCCGTCCAGTACTACTGATCCCACTTCTACCTGCGAAGATCTCGTCATCCCTCGCCTACCTCCACGCCTGAACCGGCGAACCCGATTCCATACCTGCCAGACCATCGATGTGATACAGACTACGCCAAAGGTTTGACAAAGCAACACAGTCAGATATAAAACAACATAAACCAACATCAAAGCGGGAGGTCCGATGTACGCCGAGGAACGGCAGCAGGCCATCGCGACGCTGGTCGGGCAACGAGGGCGCGTGTCGGTCACCGAACTGTCGGACCAATACGGCGTCACGACCGAGACGGTCCGGCGTGATCTCGCGGTCCTCGACCGGATGGGCCTGATCAGACGCGTACACGGCGGTGCGGTGCCCGCCGCCGCGCTGACCGCGATCGAACTCGGCACCGGCGAACGCGAGCACACCCGCGCGGCGGAGAAGGACCGCATCGCCAAGGCTGCTCTGGACTTCCTGCCGCCCACCGGCGGCAGCGTCCTGTTCGACGCGGGCACCACCACCGCGCGGATCGCCGCCCTGCTGCCGACCGACCGCGAGCTCGTAGCGGTCACCAACTCGGTGCCGATCGCGGCCCGGCTCAGCGGGCACGCCGCGGTGCGGTTGCACCTGCTCGGCGGGCGCGTCCGGGGCGTCACCCAGGCCGCCGTCGGCCCGGAGACCCAACGCATGCTCGCTGAACTGCGGGTCGACGTCTGCTTCCTCGGAACCAACGCGCTCACCACCGCACACGGCCTGTCCACCCCCGACATCGACGAGGCCGCGATCAAGCGCGCCATGGTGGCCAGCGCGCACCGCGTCGTCGTGGTCGCCGACTCCACCAAGATCGGCCGCGAGGATCTGGTGCGATTCGCCGAGATCGAGGACGTCGACGCCCTGGTCACCGACACCGGCGTGCCGGATTCGGTGCGCAACGAGCTCAGCGCGTCCGGCCTCGAGGTGGTCACGGCATGATCGTCACGCTGACCGCGAATCCCAGCATCGACCGCACCGTGACCCTGACCGAGGCGTTGCACCGGGGCGCCGTGCACCGCGCCGCCGCTGTGAGTTCGCATCCCGGCGGTAAGGGCGTCAATGTGTCGAGGGTGGTCGCCGCGGCGGGCCGCGCAACCGTGGCCGTCCTCCCCGGAAACACCGAAGATCCGCTTTTGCGGCAGCTGAGCGACGCGGGGATCGCCTACCGGGCTGTCCCGATGCCAGGGACGGCGCGGACCAATCTCACGATCGCGGAAACCGACGGAACCACGACGAAGATCAACGAACCCGGCCCTCCGCTGACCACTGCCTGCGCGGCTTCCCTGGCCGAAGCGCTCGACGACCTCGCCCGAGCCGCATCCTGGGTGGTGCTGTCCGGTTCGCTCCCGCCGGGAGTGCCCGCCGACTGGTACGTCGCATTGCTCCGGCGGTTGCGCGGCATTCCGGTGGCGATCGACGCCTCGGATGCGCCGCTGCGGGCGGTCGCCGCCACCTTTGATTCCCAAACGCCGAGGCTGCTGAAACCGAACGCCGAGGAACTCGGTCAGCTCACCGGCGCCGGCCCTGCCGATCTGGAGGATCCGGTGGCCGCCGCGCACGCCGCCGCGACGCTGGTCGAACGTGGTGTCGGGGCGGTCCTCGCGACGCTCGGCAAGGCGGGCGCCGTCTTGGTCACCCCGGATGGCGCCTGGTACGCGCCCGCACCGAGCGTGACACCGCGCAGCACGGTCGGTGCGGGGGATTCGGCCTTGGCCGGTTACCTGCTCGCCGACCTGGACGGCGCCGAGCCCGCCGAACAGTTGCGCCGCGCGGTCGCCTACGGCAGCGCTGCCGCAGCACTTCCCGGCACCGGCGTACCCGGGCCGCATGACATCGATCTCGACGCCGTCTCCGTCACGGCACTGGACGCCCTGCACAACATCTGAAGGAGGCCATGGTGGCCGACTCGATCATCTCCGAGGATCTGATCACCCTCGACGCCGATCTCGGCGCCGCCAAGGAGCTGGTGATCGCCGCACTCGCCGACCGCCTGGCCGAAACCGGCCGTGCGCAGCAGGCGGCGGCACTGCGCGACGCGGCGCTCGCCCGGGAAGCCCAGTCCGCGACCGGACTTCCCGGTGGGATCGCGATTCCGCACTGCCGCGCCGCGACCGTCACCGAAGCAACCCTCGCGTTCGCCCGGCTCGCCTCGCCAGTCGATTTCGGAGCCCCCGACGGTCCCGCCGACCTCGTCTTCCTCATCGCCGCGCCGGAGGGCGCGGGGGCCGAGCACATGAAACTGCTGTCCAGCCTGGCGCGTGCGCTGGTGAAGCCCGAGTTCGTCGGCCAGCTGCGCGCGGCGGCGACGCCCGCCGACATCGTGGCCTTGGTCGAGGGTGTGCTCGACGCACCGGCTACCGCGACAACCCCGCGCACCAGCACCACCGCGGCGAACACGACTGCGGGTACGGCACGCGGGCACGAGGCACCGGCCGCCGAGCGCACCATCGTCGCGGTCACCGCATGCCCGACCGGGATCGCACACACCTACATGGCCGCCGATGCCCTCGTCGCCGCAGGTAAACGCGCCGGTGTCACCGTGCACGTGGAAACGCAGGGGTCCAGCGGCAGCACTCCCCTCGGTGACTCGGCCATTGCGGCCGCCGCCGCGGTGGTCTTCGCCACCGACGTCGGCGTGCGCGGGCGCGACCGGTTCGCGGGCAAGCCCGTCGTGGCTTCCGGGGTCAAACGGGCGATCAACGAGCCGGATGCGATGATCGCCGACGCTCTGCGCGCCGCGGACGATCCCGGCGCCGACACCGTCGCCGGACGCGCGCCCGACGAAAAGCCCTTTCCCACCGGGAAACCGGAAGCCCTCGGCTGGGGCACCCGCCTGCGCCAGATTCTGTTGACCGGCGTCAGCTACATGATTCCGTTCGTCGCGGCGGGTGGCCTGCTCATCGCGCTCGGCTTCCTGCTCGGAGGCTACGAGATCGCCGACAATGCCAAGGCCATCGTGCTGGACAACTCGTTGACGGCGTTGCCCGATGGCGGTCTGGCCACCTATCTCGGCGCGGTGATGTTCCAACTCGGCTCGCTCGCATTCGGTTTCCTCGTGCCCGCGCTGTCGGGCTACATCGCCTTCGCCATCGCCGACCGCCCCGGCCTCGCACCGGGTTTTACCGCGGGAGCGGTCGCAGTGTTCGTCGGGGCCGGGTTCCTCGGCGGTCTGGTCGGCGGACTGATCGCCGGGTTCGCGGCGCTATGGATCGCGCGCTTCGCTGTCCCGCAGTGGGCCAGGGGCCTGATGCCGGTAGTGGTGATCCCGCTGTTCGCGTCGCTGATCGTCGGCGCGGCCATGTTCATTCTGCTCGGCAAGCCGCTCGCCGCGGTGACCAGCGGACTCACCAACTGGCTCAACGGGCTGTCCGGCACGTCCGCCGTCGCGCTGGGAGTCATCCTCGGCTTGATGATGTGCTTCGATCTCGGCGGTCCGGTCAACAAGGCCGCCTATTCCTTCGCTGTGGCCGGACTGGCCGTCACCGATACCGCGTCACTGCGCATCATGGCCGCGGTGATGGCCGCGGGCATGGTGCCGCCGCTGGCGATGGCGCTGGCCACCACGATCAGACCCCGACTGTTCACCACCGCCGAACGCGAGAACGGCAAGGCGGCTTGGCTGCTGGGGGCGTCGTTCATCTCCGAGGGCGCCATTCCGTTCGCGGCCGCCGACCCGCTGCGCGTCATCCCGTCCATGATGGCGGGAGGCGCGGTCAGCGGAGCGCTGATCATGGCCACCGGAACCACGCTCAGCGCACCGCACGGCGGCATCTTCGTCTTCTTCGCCGTCGGCCACATCCTGTGGTTCCTCACCGCGCTCGCCGCAGGCACGCTCGTCGGCGCGCTCTGCGTCACGGTCGCCAAAGAACTGGTCCGCACGCGATCCGCCGTGTCCTCCCCCGCCACCGTCACCGCTGGATAATCCCCCGAAAAGGAGTTCCCATGCTGCAGACAACCGTCGAAGTCGGCTCGTCCATCGGCCTGCACGCCCGTCCCGCCAACATCATCGCCGAAGCTGTCCAGGCCGCGGGCGTTCCCGTCACCCTCTCGCTCGCCGGCGGCGATCCGGTCGACGCGGGCTCGGCGCTGATGATCATGACTCTCGGCGCCACACAGGGCACCCCGGTCGTGGTCAGCAGCGACGACCAAGCAGCTCTGGACAAGGTCGCCGCACTGGTAGCCGCCGACCTCGACGCCTGAGTGGCTCCCGATCGCTCTTCGAGCAGCACATACTGGGACAGGGAACACGCCGAGTGGCGCCGACGCTGGTCCCGGACGGCGATCAGGCCGCGGCACGTGCCGATCACCCACTGCTGGGTGGGGTCACTTGCGCAGGCGGCGAACGAAGAAGTCGCGCGCGGCGGTCGATGCCTGGCCGAACTGTTCCTCGTACACCGAGAAATGACCCCCCTCGATCAGTTCGAGCTGCTTGGGTTCCAACGCCTCGGTGTAGCTCTGCAACGCCAGATCGGCCGGTGTGAGGGTGTCGTTCGCCGCAACGATCATCAGCAGCGGAGTTGGTGACACCCGGCGGATGAAGGCTTCGGGAGCGTAGGACTGGAACTTATCGATACTCGAGACCGTCACTTCGTTACGCCAAGTGGGAACTCGAGGCCCGTTGTCCATGAGCCACCGGTAAACCTCGGCGCCGGGCATGGCAACCAGTTCTGATGGATCGTCCGACGCCGCCTTGATCGTGGCATTCGGTGCGCCGGCGAAGCGCTGCTTCCGATCGTCGGCGATCGCCTCGTGCACGAGGGGCAGTTGCACCGAGGGAACCAACCGCGTGAAGGTCGCCCAGCCTCGAGTCAGGGGCACCTGCGACACCACGGCGCGGACCCGGCGGTCCGTGGCCGCCACCACGAGCACATGCGCGCCCGCGTAGCTCGTCCCCCATACCCCGATTCGTTCCGCATCCACGCCTTCGAGCTGCTGCGCGAAGGTGATCGCATCGCGGTATCCGTCGATCTGCGCCACCGGATCCACCTCGAAACGAGGCTCGCCGTCGGAGGTTCCGAACCCGGGATGGTCGTAGACCAGGCATGCGAGGCCCGCGTCGGCCAGCACTTCGGCGAAGGGGGCGACCCACTCCTTCACTCCCGCGAAACCGTGCGTCATCACCACCAGCGGTGCGTCGGCCGCTGTCTCTGTCGGGCGGTACAGCCACCCCCGCAACGTCACACCCTTACTGGTGAACTCCACGTCGGCGCGCACGGCGGACCCCTTTCATTACAGAATGGAACGTAATGATGCGAGGGTAGTGGCGTGCCCGAGTGGCGTCAATCACACTTGGAGAATCCGACGGCGTCCAGCGCGGATCGCACGGTCAGCCGTACCAGACGCTCATCGATGGGGCCGACGGCCGGAAACAGCGCACGCATCATCATCGGCCCGGTGATCAGATCGCAGATCCATTCCGGGTCGGTCCCCGGCGCTATCTCGCCCCTTGCCACCGCCCGATCCAGGATGGAAGCGGTGGATCTGCGGCGAGGCCGCAGAAATCGCTCATGGAAACTGACCGCGAGCGCCTCGTTACGCGACAAGTCGTCGAGCAGGCCGGGCAATGCGTTGCCCAAGACTTCGTCGGTGAACAACTCCATCTGGTGGCGCTGGATCGCGAACAATTCCGCCTCGATACCGCCCAGATCCTCCGAACCGGGATGTACGCCGTAGCGGTCGATCAAGACCGCGACCACCAACTCGGCCCGGTCCGCGTAACGCCGGTACAGCGCCGGTCGCGTAGTCGCCGCCTCTTCGGCCACCGCTTGCAGGGTGAGCGCGCCATACCCGCGCTGTGCGATCAGCCGCGCAGCGGCGTCGAGCAGTGCCCTGTCCACCGCGCGGTTCCGCGGTCGCCCCACACTCGGCAAGTCTTGACCGTCAAGCATCCGACCACCGTACGACGGCCGATAACGCCCGCGAACCAGGTCGGTGGCGTGGCGACCATTCATCCTCTGGCGGAGATGACACTGGCGGCCCAGCCCTGGCCAGAGGCGAGAAACCTCACCCGATGCGTACGAACCGCCCATCACAGGCTATTGTTGATCAAGTGCGTGACATGTCACGCCAAGCGTCGTAGATCGCATTCGCTTCGCAACCAGCGCTTGCCGCATCCGCTCTTCTTACGGCGATCGATTTTGCCCATCGGCAATCTCGCCATTCGTGCCCCGGCGCGGACCCGGAAGGTCCACAGACGGCTCGGGCACCACCTGATGTCCGAAAGGCACCGCAACACCTATGACTTCTGCTGACATCTCTTTTGCCGCGCTCGGCGTGAGCGCACCGCTGGTGAAGGCGTTGACTCGCGCCGGGATCACCGAACCTTTTCCGATCCAGACCGACACCCTGCCCGATTCGCTGGCCGGACGCGACGTGCTGGGCCGTGGCCGGACCGGCAGCGGCAAGACGCTCGCCTTCGCCATCCCGATGGTCAACCGTCTCGGCGGCGGTCTCGCCGGTAGGCGCGCACCGAGCCGCCCGACCGGCCTGGTGCTGGCGCCGACTCGGGAATTGGCCAGCCAGATCACGGCCGCGCTGGAACCCCTCGCCGCGGCCTATCGCATGACCGTCACCACGATTTTCGGTGGGGTCCCGCAGAACCGGCAGGTCCGGGCGCTGCGCGCCGGTGTCGACATTGTCGTCGCCTGTCCCGGCCGGCTCGAGGATCTGATGAACCAACGTCTGATCTCCCTGGACGCCGTCGAGGTCACCGTGATCGACGAGGCCGACCACATGGCCGACCTCGGGTTCCTGCCAGGCGTGACCCGCATTCTCGCGGCCACCCCGAATGACGGTCAGCGCCTGCTGTTCTCGGCCACCCTGGATAACGGCGTCAACAAGCTGGTCAGCCGCTTCCTGCCGGATGCCAAACTGCATTCCGTCGATGAGGCGAACTCCCCGGTCGCCGCCATGACCCATCACGTTTTCGAAACCGCGAGCGTCGAAGCCAAGCGCGAGGTCGTACATCGGCTCGCCTCCGGCTCCGGTCGGCGAATCCTGTTCATGCGCACCAAACATCAGGCTCGCAAACTGGCCAAGCAGCTGACCCTGGCCGGAATTCCGGCCGTCGATCTGCACGGCAACCTCTCGCAGGGCGCCCGCGACCGCAACCTCGCGGTCTTCGCCGCCGGTGATGCCCTGGTGCTGGTGGCGACCGATGTGGCCGCGCGCGGCGTGCACGTCGACGGTGTCGAGCTGGTCGTGCACGTTGATCCGCCCGCCGAACACAAGGCGTACCTGCACCGTTCGGGCCGTACCGCGCGGGCAGGCAACTCCGGTGAAGTGATCACCCTGGTGCTGCCCGGCGAACGACGCGACCTGGCCGACCTCATGCGCAAGGCCAAGATCACTGTGACACCGCAACGGGTCACCGCCGATTCGCCCGTGGTGGCCGAGCTCGTCGGCACGATTGCCCCATTCGTCGCACCCTCCTACAGCGAGCGGGCGGCACGTGAAGACGACCGCCGCAGCAGCAGCGGACCGTACCGTAGCAGTGGCGGACCGCGCAGGGGCAGTGGCGGACCGCGCCAAGGCAGCGGTCGTCGCAACGGCAGCGCGGCGCAAGGTCGGTCGCGCGCCAAGCCGCGCGCTCATTCCACGCGCGGAACGGCCGCATAAGGCCCGTTTTCGGTCACTCCCCCAGGCAAGTCCAATCCGAGATCGCTGGGTCGCTGAGCATCGCCGGCGAACTGCCGGGCATCGAATGCTGGTGAACGTGGCTCATGACGCCGGTACTGGCGGGCAACCCATCGGGTGCGAGGCAGTCGCGCCTGATGGGTTGCCGTGCGATTGCGTAACCTTCCCGGCACACTACTGAACCGAAACCCGCCTTCCTCGGCGTCAGATGATGAGTAGCCGACGGCCGTGTCGATCACTCCGGACCTCGGGTGTGTCCGCAGCGACGACGTCGAACAGGCCGGAGTTGAAAGTGACGCGTGAGACGCGGACAGCTGTGGCCGGAAACGCAGCGCAGTCGCACGTTCGGGGACGCACGGTCAGGCGGCGTAGTCCTCGGCCGCGATGGTGCGCGCCACCTTCTGCGGCGCGCCGCCGATGAGTCCGCGCCAGGGCAGGTAGGGCAGCAGGCGCACATTGAGGTTGCGGAAGCCGATCATGGCCCTATTGGCGGGGGCGTACCAGGCGCCGGTGCCTTCGGCGAACTTCTGACAGGCCGCCACCATGGGCCGCATCCGCTGCTCGTAAGCAGCAAAAGCGATGGTGTCATCGCCTGCGGCAGTGGCCAGTTCACCGGCGAGAGTGTAGGCGCCGACCAGCGACAGGTCCGCGCCCTGCCCCGACAGCGGAGAGGCGCAGTAGCCGGCGGATCACCGAGTCGATCACCCGCTGCCCAGCTACCCCACGACTCGTTCCCGGGACCGGTCCAGGCGGGTGATCATATCGAGCCGGAACCGACCGTAGGGGTTGATGTTGGACCAGAACAACGGCGCTGATCAGGCACGATGTTTTGGCGCTGGAAACCCGCGGTCAACGCCGTCGCGATCACCTTCGCCGACCGCCCGGCCTGACGCCCAAAGCTACCGATGGAGACCGCCGCCAGCGAGCCAACCCGACGCCGCAGGTCGAGCCGGTCCGTAGGGTGATAGCCGGTCAGCAGCATCGATCGCATGACCCCGGAACGCTGGGTGCCGATCCGTAGCGGATAAATTCGGATTGTGAATGGAATCGTTTATCCTGTTGCGGTTTTCATGGTGAAGGCCGGTCAGCGCGTATTGCGCCTGCGGACTCGGATAGTCGATGAATCACACCTGCCCCGTGTCGGAGGTGCGGTGGTGGCCAGCAATCACGTGTCGTATTTGGACCCCTTCGCTATCGCGCTTGCTGCGGACAAGATGGGCCGGGTGGCCAGGTTCCTGTCGACGCGGGAGCATTTCGACCATCGTGTATATGGCGCTGCGATGCGCAGTATGCGGCACATCGCAGTGGGCTCCGGCGGTGATCGCGAGGCATACCGCGCCGCGACCGCCGCGCTCGACGCAGGGGAGCTCATCGGGGTGTTTCCGGAAGCGACGATCGCACGATCGTTCACCGTCCAGCGGTTGCGGACGGGAGCAGCACGGTTGGCGGCGGGATGCGGTGTGCCGCTGGTACCGGTGGCTGTATGGGGCACGCAGCGGCTGTGGACCACGCACCACCGCGAACTCGATCAGCGGGGTCTGCCGCTCACGGTGATCGTGGGTGAGCCGATGTTCCCCGCGACTGACGACGACCCGGCCTACGTCACCATCCAGTTGCGTGACCGTATGAAGGAACTTTTGGACCGGGCACAGCGGGAATACCCCGAGTCCGGGACGGGACAGTGGTGGCAACCCCGTCATCTCGGCGGGTCCGCACCCACCCCTGCCGAGGCTGTGGCCCTGGACGCCGCGGAGAATGACGCACGGGATCGGCGCGAAGCGTGACATCCCAAACCCCCGTCGAGTGGCTCGGCGCGCCGGATGCGCCGTGGGTCTTCGTGCACGCGCATCCCGACGACGAATCACTGTTGACGGCGGGAACGATGCGCAGGGTCAGCGAGGCCGGACGGCGCACGGTCGTCGTGTTCGCGACCGATGGCGCTGCGGGACTTGCGGATTCGCCACCAGGTCCGCAGCTCGCAGCGCGTCGCGAGGGGGAGGCACTGGCATCAGCCGCAGTCCTTGGATGCGACCGGGTGGAATTCCTCGGGTACGCCGATTCCGGACTCGACGGTCACGTGCCAGGGGGCTTCTGCGGCGTACCTGTCGCCCAGGCGGCCGAGCGGCTTGCCGCACTCTTGATCGAGGAGCGGGCCGGGGTGGTCACTTCCTATGACGCATCCGGAGGTTACGGACACCCCGATCACGTGCAGGTTCATCGGGTGGTCGCGGCGGCCGCGCGGCGGGCCGCCACACCGTTGTTGCTGGAGGCGACAGTCGATCGCGATCAGTTACTGAGGGTATTGCGCTTGGTACACGCTGTCGGACTGTTGCCCGCGGGGGTAGCGATGGACCGGTTCAGCACGAGCTTTGTCCCCAGCTCGGACATCACCCACCGGGTCGACGTGCGACGCCATGCGAGCGTCAAGCGCGCCAGCATGATGGCCCATGCCAGCCAGTCGGGTGGCGGTGACGGCGTCCGCACCCTGCGCTTGTTGCGGCGGCTACCGATGCCGCTGTTTCGACGGATCTGCGGCACGGAATGGTTTGTCCAGCACGATGTTTGACCTCCGCGTAGAGAGAGACCTGCCCGTTGCGATGCCGGATGGTGAACGCCTGCTCGCCGACCGGTACTACCGTGCGTCGGGTGCACCCGGACCGACCATCCTGGTGCGATCCCCTATGGGACGTCGACCGCTCGGCGTCATCTATGGATTGTATTTCGCGCGCGCAGGATTTCAGGTGGTGGTGCAGGGCGGCCGCTCGGCCGAGGATGTGTTACCGCTGAGCACCGAGCGTGCCGACGGGTTGGCGACGATCGAGTGGCTTCGAGGTCAGGTGTGGTTCGACGGACGGTTGGCGTTGCATGGAATGAGCGCGATAGGGTTCGCGCACTGGGCCATTGCGGCCGATATTCCTGAATTGCGTGCTATTTCGGTTCATGTCGCGTCCTCATCGGTGGCCGACACGATCTTCACCGGCGGTTCGACTGCGCTGGAGTCCGTGCTGATCTGGTGTTCGAATCACAGCTTCAGCACCGCGCTGCGGGCGCCCCGTCGGGCGCGCCGGGCGATCGCGTCGGGCCGCCCGGCCGCGGAGTTGGATGTGCTGACCGGTGGTCGTACGGTCTCCTTCTATCAAGCCGTGATCGCCGACATCGGGGCGGGCAGCCCGTTGCGGGAGCTTCTCGACCACGGTCGCGCACCCGCGGCGTGCGCCGGAACCCCGGTGCATCTGGTCGGCGGCTGGTACGACATCTTCCTGCCGGGCCTCGTCCGCGACTATGCCGCATTGAGTGCGGCTGGTGGTGCGCCGCGACTCACCATCGGACCATGGGGGCATTACAGCCTCCGCCAGTTCGTCGTCGCGAATCGTGAGGCCCGCCAGTGGTTTCGCACCCACCTGCGTGGAGGTGAGAATCATCCGTCCCCCAGGCCCGTTCGCCTGTTCGTCACCGGGGTCCGGCGCTGGCGCGAATACGCTTCCTGGCCTCCACCCGGAACCAGTCCCGTGCGATGGCACTTGCGTGAGTGCGGACGGCTGTCGCGTATGTCTGCTGAGCAGGCGGGAAGCGATCATTTCCGATACGACCCTGCGGATCCCACGCCTGCTCCCCGTGGTCCCGTGATCGTCGGGTTCTCGCGGCCACAGGACTGTCGGCAGATCGAAAGTCGGACCGACCTGCTGATCTACACCAGCGACCCGCTCGGCGCACCGCTCGAGATCATCGGAACGGTGGTCGCCGAGCTTCGGTTGCGCATAGCCACCGCACACCCGCAGCGCGGGCGTGGTGTTTGCGATGTCGTCGTGCGCGTGTGCGACGTTCATCCCAATGGGCGATCTTTCAACATCTGCGAAGGCGTTCGGCGGGTCGAGCCACACACCGATGAGAACGACATCCGGGTCGAGTTGTGGCCGATCGCGCACCGGTTCGCCACCGGACATCAACTGCGCGTGCAGGTGTGCGGAGCAGCAGTTCCGCGCTATATGAGGCAGCCGGATCCGGCCGCTTACGAGCTCATTCGCGACCCGAGCGGTCCTTCGTCGGTGATTCTGCCGACGGCCCCCACCGGTCGCGGAACATGCTGAGGGCGACGGCCTCGTTACGGCCGGACCTGTTCACGGTGTGGTGCAGCGCGCCTACGAACGCGCCCGCCGCCTCGATCGGCACCCCGCGAACTGGTATCACCAACCGCCGCACACCCCGGCGCGCCAGATGCCCGGAGATCCACACGTCGTCCTGCCATCGCATTTCCGGCGGCCAGCCGTCGAAGTCGTGGACATCGTCGTCCAGCGCTCGGGGCGGGATCAGATATCCCCACATACCCATCAGCACATCGGCTGGGGTGGCCTCCGACACCGCGGTTCCGTATACGTGTCCGAAGTAGCGTGGGTCGCGGTCGAACCGCACACACGATCCCCGCACTCCCACAGCGGCTTTCGGCTCCACACGATGCGCCGCGAGCAGATCCGCGACGAACGTGTCCGGATAGATCGCGTCATCGTCGACTACCACGATAACGGCGTCCGGCTCGGCCAGCAGCGTGGGCAGCAGTTTTGTCGCTGGGCCCAGATCCGTACACCGCAGCACCTCCACACCCGATGGCAGTGCCGGCGGTTGCGGGTAGGCCTCACCCGTGCGTAGCGAGTGCCGCGGCCAGGCAAGTACCACTTGATCGGCGGGTTCGGTCTGGTCGAGCAGGCTGCGCAGCACCGGACCCAGGTACTGCACACGGTGCGGCACAGTCGACAACGTGATGATCACGCGCTCGGCGCGGGCAGGCACAGTGCGCGTCGGCGGATCGCGGTGCAACAGCCGTACGGCCCGCGAGAGGTCATGCGCGAAACCGCTGATCGTCGTGTTGACGAACCGTTTTCGGAAATGTTCGACGTTGCTCCACCCGATGCGGGCGGCATGTGCTGGCGAGATCATCCGAGCGTGTCACCCCCCTGGGCCGCTGCCGCGACGCGCCGTGCGGCATCGTCGTAGCAGGTACGCAGCCGATCCAATACGACAGGCCAACTGAATTCGGCGGGGGGTACGGCTCGATTATGGGCGCTGATTCGTTCCCGCAACGTCCGCCGCCGGCCCAACGATACCAGTGCGGTGACGAGGTCCTCGGTAGAGCGGCCCAGCAAACCCTCGCGACCGTCCTCGACGAAATCCGCGACACCGGTGCCGGATCGTGCGATTACTGGAACACCGGCCGTTCGAGCCTCCAAGGTTGCCAACCCGAAGGCCTCGCGACGTGTGACATTCAGGTACACGTCCGCCGACGCCAAGATCTCGCGCACGGCCCGATGATCCTGCGGACCCACCAAATGCACCCACTCGGCCATGTCATGCCTGCGCAGATAGCGGAGCATCGCACCGCGACGCGGGCCCGAGCCGACGATCGTGGCGCGCACGCGCACCTCACCGGCCAGCCGGCCCTGCGCCAGCCGCAGCACCTCGAGCAGCTTCATCGGTTGCCTGCGCGTGACCAGCCTGCCCACCGAAACGACATGCAGATCGGTGCCACTCGCGGACGGCGCCCTCCACATATCAGTTGCCACCGCGTTGGGCACTACAACGGGGGTACTGGACAACGCGCGCCCGACCTGGTCGGCGACGACTGTACTCACCGCCGTGAACACCATGCTGTCGTGCCAGCCCGCCAGCCGCCCGATCACGCCGTAGCAGGCCCTGACCGGGGGATCCCACATGCTGTGCACCGTGATGACGAGCGGAATACACAACCGAAGCGCGTGATGCGCGGAGTACAGCGCCAGCGGTGACGCCACACTCACGTGTATGTGCACGACACTGGGCCGCAGTCGCCGAAGTATGCCGCGCACGTCGGTCATTCGGCGTGGCCGGTGGACGCGGAACGGCAGATCCGAGTCGCTGCCGCCGACGGTCGCGGTGATGACGTGAACTTCTTCGCCGACAGCGGCCTGTGCGCGAGCCAGGGACTCGACCAGCACCTCGATGCCCCCGACGCGGGGCGCGAAAACATCGGTCAGATGCACTATCAACGACGGCCCCTGCGCCACAGTAAGTTCCCCCTGGATGTCAACAACCTTCGGAAGAATAGTTCTGGCGTGCAAGCAATGTCGGAACTAGACGCATAATCCTCGGCATGGATGAGATGCGGATCATCACCGAGGACGGCGTCGGGCTGCATGTCGAACTCGACGGAGACCCGACCGGTCCGCACACCCTCCTCTTCGTCAACGGTATCAATACCGGCTTGATCTATTGGGGCCATCAGCGCGCGACTCTCACCGACCTGGGCCGCATGGTGCTGTTCGACCACCGTGGGCACGGCCGCTCCGACGAACCGGCGACCGGCCGGGCCACGGTCGCGCAGCTAGGGCGTGACATCGGAACGGTCATCGACGCTATCGCATCCGAGCGTCCGGTAGTGATCATCGCGCACTCACTCGGAGGGATGGCGGTGTCCGCCTTGGCCGAACAGCGTCCGGAGTTGTTCGGCCGCCTGGTGGCCGGGGTCGCACTCCTGGACTGTGTTCCCCGAAGGTGGGGTGCAATTGCCTTGCGTCTACCTGATTTCGCCGTCGGTCCGGTGGTGCGCATGCTGTGGTGGGCGATACCTCCGTTGCGTCGCCTGCTCACCGACACCAGCGAACGCCGACACCCCGAACTCGCCGGACGTCGGGCTGCGCCGAGCAGGTGCACGCCGTTCGTCTCGCTCCATCGGGCCCGCAGGCTGATCGCTTCCCTGCGAACCATGACGTTGCTGTCCTTGCTGGCCGATGTCGCGACCTGTGACCACAGCGCTGGTTCGTCGGCTCTCGGGCGCGCACGGGTCCTAGTCATCGCGGGGGCCGAAGACCGCATGATCCCGTTGCGACACAAGGTGCGCGCCGCCGCCCGGATACCCGGTGCTGAACTGGTGATCGTGGCCGAAGCCGGTCACCTCAGCTCGATTGTCAAACCAGCCGACGTCGATGGGCATCTGCGCGCCTTCATCAGCGCACTGCCGGTCCCGCGCGCACAGGTGAACGGCCGAGCGGGCGAGGACGATCGCGAGCATGCCGATCCGCGACCACTGCTCACCGAAGGCGGTGCTGTTCCCACGCGCGACCCGCAGTCCTGAAGAGGGAAGTCGCCGCCGTCGTCGATGGTCCCCTTCAGCCCCCACAGAACCATTGGGAGGTGGCTGCCATCGGCCGCATCGCTCAGGTCGAGGGCGAGTTCGGCCTCGGACGCGGGACGATCTGTTGGATGAACAGGAGCGGGAACACGCCCCAGGTAACAGCATGCTGAGGCCGAGGTCCGACAGTCCGCTCGTGCGGATGGACATTGGTGAGCGGGTCGCGAACGGTCTCTCAAGTCTCGCGCGTGGCTGTTGTGTAGCGGGCGGCGATTCTGGTGACGGCGGCCGCAAGCTCCGGTGCTTGCTCGGTGTCGAGGTGGAAGTCGAGGTCCATTGCGGCGAGGTAGGCCGCGAGCAGATGGGGACTTCGAGCTCCGGCGTCCAGCGCGCTGGTGTGTGCATCGATCGGTTCGACGGTCCAGATGCCGGTGGGGATGCGGGCTGCGACGATGTCGGCGGGCGCGTGAACTGTGACTCGTGCGGTGTAGTTCCACAGTGCTGCCATCCGCCCGCGGGTCACGAAGGTCGCCAGATCCGGTCCGGGAAGTTCTCTCATCGTGAAGCCGGGCCCGGTCGGTGTCTTCGGGTCGATCCGATCGACGCGATAGCTGCGCCAGTCGTGGCGATCGAGATCGTAGCCGACGAGGTACCAGCGCCCGCTGCTGTGCACCATCCGGTGTGGTTCGACTCGACGACAACTGGTCGTCGCGTGGCGATCGCAGTAGTCGAATCGGAGTATCTCGGTGCGCTCGATCGCCGTGGCTATAGCACGAAACACGCTGGCGTCCAACATGTTTCCGCCATCGGGAACTGGTTCGGTTGCCGAATGCACCGTGTGCAGACGGTGACGCAGCCGAGGCGGGAGCAGTTGTTCTAGTTTGGCGGCCGCCCGGGCGGCGGCGTCACCGATACCGACCACGCCCGCGCGCGCCGCGGTGCGTAGAGCCACCGCGACTGCCACGGCCTCCTCGTCCTCGAATTGAAGGGGCGGCAGCGTGGCGCCGGCACGGAGTCGATACCCGCCGGCCACACCGGGCGCGGCGTCGATCTCATAGTCCAGCCGACGCAGCCGGGCGATATCGACGCGGATCGTGCGGGTGTTCACGCCCAGACGAGTAGCCAACTCGGCTCCGGTCCAGCAACGCCGGGTCTGCAGCAAACCGAGCAGTCGCAAAAGCCGGACACTGGTATCGACCATGCCGATCAGCCTCTCATCTATCGAGGAGCGGTTCGTGCCGCGATAGATGCCACTGTTACCGACATGACCACTTCGATGAGTCCCGCTGCCCCTTCCTCCCGGTCACTGGCCGGTCGCGGCGCCCTGATCACCGGAGGATCGCGCGGTATCGGTCGCGCCATCACTGCCAGGTTGGCAGCCTCGGGTGCCACTGTGGTGTTCACCTACAACACGCGGTCCGAAGCTGCCGAGACATTGGTTGCCGAGATCGCTGAACGCGACGGACACGCGGCAGCGGTGCGGCTGGATCTCGGCGACCCCGACCAGGTCACCGCAGCGTTCGCCGCCGCAGACACCGTATTCCAGCAGGCCGGTGTCGGTCTCGACATCCTGGTGGCGAACGCCGGTGTGTTCGCCAGTGCGCCCCTGGCCGAGGCGGGCATCGAGGAGTGGGATCGTGTGATGGCCGTGAACGCCCGCGGAACGTTCCTCACCCTTCAGCAGGCAGCGCCGCGACTGCGCGACGGTGGACGGGTCCTCACCCTCTCCACGGTCGGCACCCATTGGCCCAGCCCCGGGGAAGCGATCTACGCGGCGAGCAAGGCGGCAGTCGAACAGCTCACCCGCGTCGCCTCACGCGAATTCGGACACCGAGGCATCACGGCCAATACCATCTCTCTCGGTCCGACCGACACCGACCTACTCCGTTCCAGCGCTCAACCGGGCGCTGTGGAGGGAGCCGTAGCCATGACAGCACTCGGACGCATCGGCCGACCCAGCGACATCGCAGACCTCGTGGCCCTGCTGGTCCATCCGGACAACCGATGGGCCACCGGCCAGAACATCCGTGCGGACGGCGGACTGACTTGACAGGCCATCCGAAAGTCGCGATCCCTAGATCCGCTGAGGTGGACGGCGCTCTGCGGGGGCTCGCGTGAACAAACTCGCGGATTCGAATGTCGGCCTTCCGCGGCGGCCGTCATGATGGACGCTGTTTCCGCCCCACCACAGCCAGTGGTCACCTCGGCCGGGCTGCGCCGGGTGTTGGTGGTGCTGTGCGTCACCGAGATCACCAGCTGGGGAATTCTGTTCTACGCCTTCCCCGTGCTGCTCGGGCACATCACCACCGATACCGGCTGGTCGGCCACCACGCTGACCGCCGCGTTCTCCGCAGGACAACTCGTGGCCGCCCTCGCTGGGATCCCGATTGGGCGCTGGATCGACCGCCACGGTCCCCGTGGAGTGATGACAGCGGGGTCGATACTGACGATCCCTGCGCTGATCCTGGTCGCGACCGCATCGCACCCGGTGTGGTTCTTCGCCGGATGGTTGTTGATCGGGATCGCCATGGCAGCGGTGCTGTATCCCCCCGCCTTCGCCGCGCTGACCCGCTGGCACGGCCCCAACCGGGTTCGTGCTCTCACGGTGCTCACGTTGGCTGCGGGCATGGCTTCGACGGTATTCGCCCCGTTGACCGCCGCGATCTCCATGCAGTTGAATTGGCGGGCAACGTATTTGGTGCTCCTGGTAATTCTGGCCGTGGTGACCGTGCCGGGGCACTGGTTCGGGCTGCGGCTGCCGTGGCCGCCCCGCCCGGTCGCGGAACCTGAGCACGCGCACCTCACCGATCCGGGGCCGATCGCGCGTAGCCGCTCCTTCCTGACGCTGGCGGTCGCGTTGAGCGCAGCGGGGTTCGCGTCGTTCGCGGTGGTGGTCACCCTGGTTCCGCTGCTGACCGAACGCGGTCTGGACAACGGCCTGGCGGCGGTCGCGCTCGGGCTCGGCGGCGCCGGGCAGGTCGCCAGCCGTATCGGTTACTCCGCGTTCGCCGTGCGCACCAGCATCCGAACCCGCACCGTGGTGATACTGCTCGCCATCGCCGCGACCACCGGCCTGCTGGGGGTCTTCACCACCGCGTGGACGTTGATCCCGGCTGCGGTCGCCGCCGGCATGTCGCGCGGGGTGTTCACCTTGTTGCAAGCCACCGCCGTCAGCGACCGCTGGGGAACCGGGCACTACGGGCGCCTCACCGGCCTGCTTGCGGCGCCGCTGATGATCACCATGGCCTCGGCGCCGTTCGCCGCCACCGCCCTGGCATCCCTCTTCGGCTACGCCACTACCTTCCTGCTCCTGGCCGCCCTCGCCGCCGCAGCCGCCGTTCTGTCCACCGCGAGCATCCCGCCACCCGGACCGAAGTGACTATTCATGACCGAGAGTTAGGCGCCGACCCACACCCACCTAGAGATGGTCCGGGTCCGACGCTCGTCGGGTGGCAGGGCCGCGATAAGGTTGCCGGAGTTGCCCTTCGCCTACACAGTGGCCCGGCAGCCGTCCGAATGCTACGAATCAACGACGAAACACCCTGCCAGGCAATTCAATCGGTTTCGAGCACCGGTCAGTATGTCCCGGCGGAATGATCACTGTCTGCGCCGGATTGCTTCCTCATGGCAGCAGACAGCGGAAAGCCACAGTGAATCCTTTCGGGTCGTTGACGTCTCTTATAGTCGGCACGACCACTCAGCCGGAAAGGCAGAGGTCGTGAGGTGAGCAGCACGCAGAACGCAGTCCAAGGCACCCGGCTGCTCCCACCGCAGCACAGCCTCGACCCCCGCCCGTCCGCAACCATAAGGAGCCGACATCGTCATCTTCGACTCCGACGGCGTGGGACGGACCCCAGCCGGGTCCTCGGCCGTTTCGACCGTCCCGCAACTCTCGGATCAGGCCTCTGGCCTGGTCCGGGCTCTCCACCTGAACCGACCCACCGTGGTGGGCTATTCCCTCGGAGGATTCGTCGCGCAACGCATGGCCGTGGACCATCCCGATGACGTCGGCGCGCTGATCCTGATGGGTACCGGCCCCGGTGGATCACAGCAGGTGCTGCCAGACCTGCCCGGTCTGGTCCGGGGCATGCCGGCATTCGACCCGCTTGTGCCTGCCGACCAAGTCATCCCACTGTATTTCAGCGGCCATCCCGATGCTCTGGCTGCGTGGAGTCGACGAACAGCTCTGCGCCCCGACCGGGTCGGGGTGAACCTGATCGGCCTCAACCGTCAACGCGCCGCGATGACCGGCTGGCTCATCGACCCCGCCACCAACGTCGTCAGCAGCCTGCCCGCCCTGCGGCTGCCCACCCTCATCTTGGGCGCTGAAAACGACGAGCAAGAACCCGTTGCCAACTCCAGCGTGCTACACAGTTACATCAACGGTTCGGAATTGCTGATCTACCCCGGGCTCAGCCACGCGTTCCCCTTCCAAGCACCAGAGCGTGTCGCGGAAGACATCGCCCGGTTCGCTCGGTAGCAGCCCCAACAGCGGCGGCATGAGCACCAGGCTGCGCGGCGCAGCGCCGCATGACGCCGCCCTCCGGATGTAGCCCGGCCCGGCTCCGCGAACGTGCCGCCGTGTCCACCCCCTTCCGTGGCACCGACCTTCTCGGTGTATCCCCGGAAGCGGGCGACGCAGGGGTTCCCGCATCTGGATCGTCCCGCGTCTAGCGCTACCGGCAGCCGTTGGATCGGTGGCTCAGGCCTCGAACAGCTCGGCTTCCTGGTGCGGCGGTCGCCGTGCTCCTGAGCCCGGTCGCGGCAGAGCCACATTCGCAAGTCTCCTGCCGACGCGCTGCGCTGTCGATGCAGGGATCGGCAGTGGCTCGTCAGATGTCGCTCTACGCTGAGTGCGTGGTCACCATCATCGGCGGAGGAATCGCAGGGACGGCTCTCGCCGGAGCTCTTGGAGGCGAGGGCATTCCGGCCCGGGTATACGAAAGTCAGCCATCGGTCGGCGCTGGTGCGTTCCTGGTGCTGGACGACCGTGCGCACGCCGCGCTGACCGGCCTCGGCGTGCCCGCCGACCGGCTGGACGAGGTCGCTCATCCAGTGGATGCCCTGCGGTTCGAATACCGTCCGCGCGAAGCGCGTTTCGGGCCGAGCCGCGGTCATCGGCTGTACCTGCGCGCCGAACTCATGTCGGTGCTGACCGAATTCGCCGCTGCTACCGCGTCGGAATTCCGTTACGGCACTGCGGTCACCGATGTCGACCAGGGTGTGCTCTACAGCGGCGCTACCCGGCTGCCGACCGACGACGTCGTCATCGCGGCCGACGGCATCGACTCCCTCGCCCGCCGCCGGATCGAACCGGAGCGAACACCCGAGTACGCCGGGCAGATTGTGTTCTACGGCCGTACCGAGCGTGCCCAAGCGTTGCGCACGAAGAGCACGGTGCTGCATTTCGACGGCCGGATCGGTGCGGACGGCCGCCCGGCGGGCGCGTTCGGCCACTTCTGGGACGAAGGGCTTTCCGTCTGGTTCGCCAGAGTCACCCGCCCGCCGCTTCCCGCCGAGAACATCGGCTTCCATCCGGTAGCGGAGTGGGCGGAACTCATTCGAACGGTCGCGCCCGGCGTCTGCGACGTGGTAGATCTTCTGTTGGCCGAGACGGAGACCGTGCATGTCTCGAATGCGCGCAACGTCCCCTTCGCCGCCGCCGTCGCTCCACGGCTCCCGGTGATCCTGTGCGGCGACGCCGATCACGCCATCACACCCGCCGAAGGAGTCGGGGCGCGTGACGCGATCGAGGACGCGGCAGCCATCTTTCGCGCGCTGTCCACCGGCTCCTCCCCCGCGGATGCGATGGCGGCGCGGCGGCGGCAGATCGCCGCCGATCGGGAACGGGTAGTTCCGCCCTATCGCCGCACCGAGAACTAGGCAGCGCCTTCGCCGCTCGAGTACGCGTTCTGCAGCGGATTCACACCACCCTTCGGCTCGGGGTCCGACCATGGAGGCGCGGCGGCCACCTACTGCCGCGGCCGGTCTGCCGGGTCAGTTCCGCTTCAGCGGCCCGACATTCAGCGACCCGCTCGCAGCAGCCGGCAACTGCCTCTCCGCCGCCCGGTGCGACAACCCGGCCAGCCTGCGGAAGTCGGTGAGTCGCTCTGGCGACACAAAGGATTCGCGGCCTCGCAGCGCGCGGAGCCGCGCCTATGCTGAGTCCCCTCGCAGCAGGATCAGGATTCGCCGCGGGTGATCCAGTCGATGAGATCGTTCTCGACCTCGTCGCGGTTGAGCTCGTTGAGAATCTCGTGGCGGGCGTTCGGATAGATCCGGTAGGTGATGTCGGTCAGACCGGCATCACGGTAACGCTGGACTTGAAGGTCACTCAGCCGCAGCTTGTCGTTGAGTGGGTCGGCGTCCCCGACCATCACGTAAAGAGGCAGATCGCTACGAATTCCCCTAGGTTCCGCCAGCCGCTCGGTAGCGACGGTGGCCAGCAGCGACATGTTGGCGGGGTCGAGTTCGAATCCGCACCACGGGTGGGCCAGGTAGGCGTCGACCTGAGCTTCGTCGCGGCTCAGCCAGTCGGCGGACGTGCGCGTCGGCTCGAAGTCCCGGTTGAACAAGGCCAGCAGGTCACCCCGAGCGGCGGCGATGTTCGCGAACAACTCGTCGACGGCTGTCGTGCCACACAGCACGACCTCGTCGACGAGATGGGCGTGGTCGAGTAGGTACTGCTGGACGGCGAACGAGCCGAGACTGTGCCCGAACAGGATCACCGGAAGCCCTGGGTGCTTGTCGCGCAGGATCGCTGTCAGCGTGGCCATATCCTCGACCAGCAGATTCCACCCGTCGTCGCCGAGATCGCCGGGGGCGCCCGTCATACTGTGGCCGTGGCCGCGGTGGTCGTTGGCGTAGACGACGAACCCCCGGCCGACCAATCGTTCGGCGAGATGACTGTAGCGCCCGGCATATTCGCCCATGCCATGCGCTATTTGGACGACGCCGCGGGCTGCGCTCGCGGAGGGAAGCCACTCGTGTACATGGATGGTTGTGCCGTCACTGCCGGCGAAGGTGGACATCGATACTCCTGTGGATCCGCTCGTGTGAAAAAGAGCATGTGTGGCGCGGGACCGAGGCTGGCGAAATCGTCGCACCCGCGGTCGCGCCCACCCATGGACACACGAACAACATCGCCCGCGAACTGTTGTTCCCTGGAACAGTCAGACCCTCGGTAAGCTGCGGAGATGTCGAAAACAACGCCTCCACGGGCGATCGTCGACGTCGCCGCGATCCTGCTCGAGCGCATCGATGACCTGGGGTTGCGCCTGGCTCAGCGCTTCGTCGCCGAACTCGACACCTATCGCAACCAGACCCAAGTGCCGTTCGAGACGATCCACACCTCCTGCACCCGCAATCTCACCCTCATGGTGCGCCACTTCACCTGCACCGCACCGCTGGATCCCGAACCGCCCAAGGAAACCGGGCGACTGCGCGCCCGACAAGGCGTGCCACTGGCGGAAACCCTGCATGCCTTCCGCATCGGGTTCGAATTCCTGTGGTCGGAACTGGTCGCCGAAGCCCGCCGACATCCCTCGGTCACCGACGCGATGCTGGTCGACCTGGCCGCGGAAGTATGGGCGCTCTCGGGCGAGTACTCCGTCGCCGTCGCCGCCGCCTACCGGGAGATGAGTTCGGAACTGATGCTCCAGCGTGAGCATGAGCGCTCGGTACTCGTAGAAGCGTTGTTCACCGGAGTCATCGCCGACCCTGCCACCCTAGGCGAAGCCACCCGAATCCTCGGACTGCCGCCTACGGGACGCTATGTGGTGGTAGCAGCTGACGTACCCGCCGCAGGTCGCGAAGCACTGCCGGGGATCGAGATCGCGCTGCGCGGCGCGCAGATCACTTCTGCCTGGCGGCTGCTGCCCGACCAGCAAATCGGTGTTCTGTCTGTGCCCGAGCACCTGGAAGATTCGGCGATCCGCACACTTCGCAAGTCTCGTGCGCGCGTCGGTATGAGCCCGCCCTACGAGGCACTCACCGACACGCCACAAGCGCTGCGTTTCGCCCGCCTCGCAGTGAGTGGGCTGGGAACACGCGCCTTCGGCGTCGCGCGATTCGACGACAACCCCCTCGCGATGCTCATGGCGGCAGCGCCCGCCGAAGCCGAACGAATGGTCCGCCTCAGGCTCGGTCCGCTGCTCGCGCTGCCATACGAGGAACGGACCCGACTGCTGGACACGCTCGAAACCTGGTTCGACGCGGGTGGTTCCGCCGCGCGGACCGGTGAACGCCTCTACCTGCACGCGAACTCCGTGCGGTACCGGTTGCGGCGAATCGAGGAACTGACCGGCCGATCGCTGACGAATCCCGCGGCAGTTCGCGATCTCGGCGCCGCGCTCGAAGCACTGCCGGTGCTCGCGACACGACCACTGTGACACCGCCGGGCCCCCGCCAAGACCCCGTCGACCGGCCCGATTCGGCGCAGCTCTCCCCTGCACCGCACAAGGCGCGGGTGAGCTGCACGATCCGGGATGCGGGACGCATCCGGTCGGCGACCAGTCGGGTACCAGTGCCGAGGCGACCAGCGGTCAGGACCGCATGCCAGATCGACGGAGACCATTCGAACGAAAACCATAGTATCGCCGCACCATTCGCTCATAGATCGGCCCCGGGACCAGCCTGCGCGACCAGGATGACAAGCGGACGTCCCGGCCATACAGATAGCACTCCCGTGGCCGGTCCGCTGCCAGGATCGCCGCAACATTCCGGGCTACCGCGGCAGTGGGCTGCCCCGCGGCCAGATAACCGCGCACCCGGTTCGGTACGGCAGCGCGGTCGTGGTCGTACGCGGAGATCGGGGTGGACACCCGAACCGCGATCCGTTCCACAGCCGCCTTGGTGGCCGAATACCAGCTACCGTACGGCTCGGCGATGGCGCCCGCTCCCGAACTCACGACGATCACCCGGCCCTTGCCCTGTTCGCGCAGCAACGGCAGCACTGCTCGCAGTACGCGGTGTGCCCAGTGGAGGTAGGTGACGACGTTGAGACCGGGTACCGGTCCGCCTACCGACGATGAGTACGCAGTTGATACCGGCGCTCGGCGTACGCCATGTCGTCACGCCACAGCCGCGTCGCGGCGTGAGTCATCAGCGGGCGCAGCACCGGCAGGACTCGGCGCGCGTGCCGGAACCCCTGCCGCTCCGAGTTCGCGATCACGGCCTCGATCACCGCGGTGCGCGCTCGGCCGTCGGGGCCGGGACCTATCGGGGTCGCGTGGGTTTCGATGACGCTTCCGGTGCCTTCGCCGGAGACGATTCGCATGACGATGGTGCGCGGATCCGGGCAGGTGAACTCGGCCTCGACCGGCACCCCGAGCCGGCGGGTCACGCGGAAGGTCACGGTGAGCAGGAACCGATGATTCTCCTCGATGATGTCGTGCCGCGGCGGGGCCTGCGTCACCTCCAGGTGGGTGAACGAGTATGGATGCAACCAGGAGCCGTGCCAAGGATCGAGTCGATTCGCGATGATGTCGCGGGGCTCGCATACGCCAGTCAAGCGCGTCACCGCGTGCACGGTGGTGTCAGCGGGGCGGGGGCCGATGATCGGCGTGTCGGTGGGTGGCTGCTCGCCGATAGCGTCCAACCGCACCCAGGCCAGCACGCCGTCGTCGTAACTGGGGTATGGACACCATCGGGCGGATCCGGTCGCTTCTACTCGCAGACCATGCCATCGGCAGATCAGTGCGGAGTCATCGACCTGCGCCTCGGCAAGGGGTGCTCCCAGATGCGGACACGCTCCAGGACCGACGTGCAGGACGTTCCGTTCGTCACGCCAGGCCACGAGTTCGATCCCGCCGATGGTCGTGCTCAGCGGACGGTCGCGACCGATACTGCGACTGGCGGCGAAGGTGTACCAGTTACCCGAGGGCCGCTGTTGTGACCATCGAAGTGCGGCCGCGATCAGACCGGGGTCGGCATCCCCGTGGGTCGGCCGCTGGCGAGACCATTCTTCCGGTGAGAACAGCTGTAGCGGAATGTTTTTCGGCCATCTGCCGAACTCGGCGCGGCCACTCATCGCGTCCCCTTGCGAGTGGCGAGCGTGCGCAGGATCGCCGATCGGCCCTGGCTCGGGACCGTCTGCAACTCGTGCCCTGCGCCGGCCCACTGACGAACCAGCGTGTTTGCCGCGATCCAGCCGGTGGTCGCGGCGCGTTCCATCAGGGCCACCGGCAGGTCGACGCGTATGCCGTCGCCGGCCAGGACCAATCGGGGGTGCGGAGTCGAGACAACCGGCCGTCGAGCGAAGTCTCCAGGGGCGAACCGTGGGCAATCCTGCCGCCACAGCATGTTCTCCCCCACGATGCGGGCGTCGGCGGTCTCGGGATAGATATGGTGCAGCCGGGTGAGCAGCCGGTCTCGCACCTCGTCACGCGCCGCGGCTCCCGGTATCTCATCCGCGACGGCGTAGGCGTGCAATTCGATGACGCTTCCACCGCTACCGCGTGCCCAGACCGCCGCTTGCTTCTCGTACCTGTCCACCACGCTGATGTTGTCGAGCGGATCCAGGTTTCCGGTGCCGAGGAAGCTCGGGCGGTCGGCGCGCACCGGCTGATCCAGCCACAGACGGTGCACCGCGAAGGACGGCGCGACACCCATTCGGGCTACCTGTGCACGCCATGGCGTATCGCCGAGCGTGGGGGACGCGGCGACGATCCGGCGCAACCCGGTGATATCGACGGCCAGGACCACCGCGTCGGCGGTCATCTCGGCGTCGGTGTCGTCGACCAGTCTGAAGCCGGTCGGGTCGTCGGTGTCGATGCGATTGATGGACACGCCCGTGTGGAAGTGAACCGTGCCCGGCCGCTCGGGCACTTGCGGCGCGGTGAGATAGTCCGCGAGCGGTGTCCACAGACTGACATCGAAATTGTCCTCGGCCACATCGAAGAGCAAGCCTTCGCTGGAACCCAGGAAATAGATGTGGAACATCATGGCCAACTCCGCGGCGGACATGTGCTGGGGTGCGACGAAGAAGCTGCGCGAGAAGACGTCGAAGGCGAGGTGGCGGGCCGCGTCGGGAAAGTTGACGCGACGCAGAAACGTTTCCGCATCCAGGTGATCGATCCGGTGGTAGATGTCCGGGACCGACACCGCGGCCAGCGGCGCGGCAGCGCGCGGGTCCATACGAAACAGATCACGCACTCGAAAGGTCGGGCTGCGCACAGCGAAGGCGAGGGCGTTCCAAGGCGGGGTGGTCGGAAGATCGCGGAAGCTGTCGCAGCGGCCCTCGGCATCGATGAGCGGGTAGTCATCGATGCGGTGCAGCCTGCGCAACCGCGGATCGGCGCGGGCCAGCAGCTTCCGCAGGTTGTAGTACTGCGCGAAGAAGGCGTGGAAGCCACGATTCATTCCGACCGCGCTACGGTCGGGAAGCTGTTCGGTCCAGCCGCCGACACGCCCACCCAGGTACCGTTCGCGTTCGATGACCTCGACGTGAAATCCCCTTTCGGCCAACCCCGTCGCGGCCGCCAGGCCCGCGATCCCGGCACCGACGACAACGGCCCGCGGGCGCCGGCCGCCACGGCCGACGTCCAGGTACCCCGCGGCTGCGGGATAGTGCACGCGCCGGGGATCCCCGCCGCGCCGAGAAGCCGAGGCATCCAGTCTCATCGCCGCACATCTCTCTGCCGCTGCCGGGTTCGCTCCCAGCCCAGGAGCACCGAGGTCACCAAGACGAAACCGAACAAGAAGTCCTCCACCGGGATATCCCAGGGGAATCGGAGCCCGAGGATGTGGTCCGGGTTGTACCGCACGATCGGCGCGTCGAGCCTGGTCAACCACCCATCGACGAGAATTTGAAACCCCAGGACGATCATCATCGTCAACCAGTAGCCAGGTCGCCGGAACAGCCCGGTCCGCAACAGCGCGCACTCGACCAGACACACCGCCACGACCGCCACGACGGCGGGCAGCGTGTACCCCCAACCCACCGAGTTCATCGTCGCAGCCCTTTCACCGCGCTTCTGCTGCCGCGGCGGCGGCTCGCACCCAGCAGCGTTTCGACCGCGACGTAGGTCAGCACTCCGCACAGCGGAACAACGAGGAAGAACAGCAGCTCCTCCAACGGAATCGCCCCGGGCAAGAACACGCCCAGCACATAGCGGGGGTTGAAATCCCACACACCGGCGGCAATCGCCACCAGGTCCCAGACCACGAACAGCGTGACCACGGGCAGCAGGGCGCCGAGCAGCAGCCGCGGCCTGCGGTAGACACCCGGACCGAGGAACTCCAGCGGAGCGGTCAGCGCCAGGCAGGCGACGAGAACAAGGAGATAACGCCAATGGTCCATACCAATACCTCACGTGTGTTCGCGCGGATCGGCGGAATCGAGCGATATGGCGGAATCGTCCGGCGTGACGCTCGAAGCGCTCGGCTGCGGCGTTCTCGCTGATCGCCGTACCCACCACGCTCGCAGCTGGCCCGCCGCGCCGACCTGTAGTCGGCGACCGGTTCCGACTCTGGCCCGTCGTCCGAACACTTCGAAGTCCGCCACTTCGATGCGGTCGAGTATCTCTGCGTACAGCGTCGCTGCGGTCGTCACGCATGGTCGCGAGCGAGGCGCGAGCAATTCGATCCCCTGAAGCGCGTAATCGTAGATCTTCCTGGTGATCGCGTGTTGTGCCGCCAACGCGCGACGTACTCGCGGCTCGCCTCGGCGATGTCGGCTGCACCACAACAGCAACTCCCGGTCCACACCGTGTGCGGCCAGCTCGTCAGCGGGCAGATAGACGCGGTTACGAGCCAGGTCCTCGTCGACATCACGCAGGAAGTTCGTCAGCTGGAATGCCTTGCCGAGGGCGGCGGCGTACGGCGCGGCTGCCACCGGGTCCGTGGTGCCCAGCACCGGCAGCAGCTGTAGCCCGATCACCTCCGCCGAACCGTAGACGTAGCTATCCAGCGCGGCGCGGTCCGGATAGTCGGTGACGGAAAGATCCATACGCATCGAGGCCAGGAACGCACTGAACAGAGCATTCGGTATCCGGTATGTCTCGGCGGTGTGCAGCACTGCGGCCAGTACCGGATCACCACCGGTGTCCCCCGCTTCGAACTGCCGTGCCAGCCTGTCCAATCGCGCAGCACGGTCGGCCGTTGACGAATACGGGTCGAATTCGTCAAGGATATCGTCGGCGCGCCGCGCGAATCCGTACAGCGCGTGCACAGCGGGTCGCTGATCGGGTGCGAGCAACCGAGTGGCGAGAAAGAACGTCTTCCCCTCGCGAGCATTGAGTTCGCGGCAGATCCGATACGACTGCCGCAGTCCCTGGTCCGTGATCCCGGCGGCGTCGAGTTCCGTGCGCATCATGGCCACCTCCTCAGCAGAACGAATGGCGGGTTTCGGCGGGCACAAGAGATCGAGACTTCACGCTGGCGTCGGTGGCTGAACACGTCCGGCGGACGCAGCGGTTCGTAGCCCGCAACGGTTGTCATTTTTCGCCCCCTGCCCTCGAATGCCATTCCTGGATGGCGGGTGCGGATACCCCGCGCCGAGGACCGGGAGCCACTTCGATCAATGCAGCCGCGACGGCGTCGAAGGGGGACCGATTCGCGATTTCCAACGCCAACCGGTTCGCCGCGTCACGGAAGCTGCCGGACTCCAGCACTGTGTCGACCGCCGCTGTGATGGCAGCGGGCCGCGGCCGGGCGGTGCCGAGGTCTATGCCCGCGCCGACGTATGCCACGCGGGCCGCGGTTTCAGGCTTGTCCGCAGTATCGCCCGCGACGACCAACGGCACTCCGTAGCGCAGCGCTTCGTTCACGCCGCCGTAGCCACCGTTGGTGATCATCACGTCGACCTGTGGCAAAAGCCGGTCATAAGGGATGAAATCGGCGGCATATGCGTTCGCGGGCAAAGCTCCGATCGGCGTGCGCGAGCCACCGGTACACGCGACGACCAGTAGATCGGGGCGCTGGCTCAGCGCCGACAGAGACGGACGGAGCAACTGATCGAAACACCGATTGTCCCATGTGCCCTGCGTGACATGGACAATCTTTCTCGCATCATCCGAAGCGGGCCACCAGCTCGGCATGGCGACATCCATGGCGACAGGAGTCGGAATCGGTCCAACGAAGACCACCGACGGCGGCAGATCGTGTCGCGGATATTCGAATCCGGGCACAGTGAACTGCAGTATTCGATCGGCAAGCAGGGGCCAATCGAGCAGAAAGGCCGGCGCGGGCCCCAGGTCGAGCGCGCGCAGGATCACCTCGAGCTTCGCTTGGACGCCACGAAACAGCACCTGCTGCACAAACCGGTTCATGGCCGTGTAATCACGACCCACTCGCGGTTGCCAACCGATCCCGAACGGTGGGCAGTCCGCGCTGGACAACATCAACGGAACGACGCCGCAGGCTATCACGGGCGGACGTTCTCGCTGCGACAAGAGCAGCGGAATGGCCCCGGTGAACATCACATCGACCAGAACGCCATCGAAGTCCATGCGATCCAGCTCAGCGCATAGTGCACGGTACTGCGCTGGGATCGGGGCGAGAAAAGCGGACTGCAACTCCGCCCGCCCGGTTCGCCACCGCCGAAGCAGATCAGAGGCCCTGCCACGCGGTAGTGCAGCGGGTGCGACCTCCGCATCCCGAGGTAGCGCCGAGAATTCGACACCCCGCGTTCGAGTGGATGCGCCGAACTCCGCTCCGGTAAGCAAGCGCACCTGATCTCCACGCCGTCTCAGGTCAGCCGCGACGGCCTGCATGGGCGCCACATGCCCGGATATCGGACTCGCTGCCAAGAGGTATCGAGCCATGCCCAGATTCCTTCGCTGATCTCTCCAACATCGCAATGGTTCGGAGCGTGGCCGCTGTATCAAGTCGTCGGCTCGATATCGCCGACTCGCGCCCCATATTTTTCCTGCCGGGCAGTTGTCGGGGGTTGAACGCGAAAACAATCGGGTGCTCACCCTGTGTGCATCCGGATCAATTGTCTCAAATTTCTGCGGGACGTCGGACTGAACGCGCAGAAGACACGCCGATCCGGGTCGGGTGTCTCGATCGGGGCCAGCGGGCGTGGTCGAGCGACTTGTCGACAGCGGTATGGCCGCCCGGATGCGGCCTCGAGCGCCGGTGGCTCGAGGCGCACGCCGCGCCGAGCGGACGGCCGACCGCTACGGATCCCTGGTGGGTGTGGCGGTGGAACCGGTCGGGGTGGTCACGGCGTCCGCGTTCTCCTGCGCCGCGCTGGACGCCGCCCCGCAATCACCGCGCCGAGCGTGCACTGCGCTCCGAACGCCGCAGCGGTGTTATTCGCATTCCGCATGGTCGAGCTCGGCGTCGACGGTGACTGGTCGCCGTTGCCGCCGGATCAGCGATGGAGCTGAGATATCAAGAGATGGACCGGTCTTCGGTCCTGACCGATCAGCTCCTGACCAGTATCCATGCCAGACGTTACAGTGATTCTCCTAACGCAACGACTGATGTAACACCGACTGCCGGTGACCCGACAAACCGGACATGTCTTTCAATCGCAAACAGTCGCAACGATTTTCGGCTCGAACCGGTGTCATCGCAGCGGTGACCGCCGCCGGAATGGCCGGGTTCGCAGCGCCATCCACCGCCATACCGCATGACCCAGGCTTTCCGTTCTCGCCGACCCTGACGCGCCTGGTGCCGACCAGCTGCGCCGCGATCATCGACGCGGTCACCGTGCGACAGGAGAAGGCCGGAACGTTCGGCGTACGGGTGAACGTCACCCAGACCGGGGAAAGCTGCTCGGACTGGAAGGTCGCTGTGCGCTTCAAGAACCTCGATACCGGATACGCTGACGGGCAACAGCACCGCGTCGTGAACGGTGTCGTCCAAGACACGATGGACGGCGTGATCGTCGGTTTCGGCACGGCGCCGGGCGTCGGCCGGGTGGAGGCCCGAATCGTCGCGCTGGACTCGAACAACAGGGAGATGGAGCAGATCTCGGGGACGGCGACGTTCACACTGAGCTGAGCGAAGGTGCCGCCCCCAAGTGACCCCCGGGCACGGCACGCTGTTCACCGCCATCCGTCAACTCCTCTGCCACACCGGCTGATTCGGTGAGCCGAACGCCGCGGCGAACGCCTTCTCCAACTCGGTGACGAGCCGTTCAGCGGTGCTCGAGCGGGGCCGATGTCACAGCTGGGTGCCATTTACCACCAGTGTCACGTCGATGTTGCCGCGCGTGGCGTTGGAGTATGGGCAGACCTGGTGGGCCGTCTCTACCAGTCCGACTGCCTGCTCGCCGGTGACCGACGGCAGCGAGATCCGCAGCTCGACGCCGAGTTCGAATCGGCCGCCGTCGATAGGGATCAACGCGACCGAAGAGTCGATTTCCGCGTCGTCGGCGCGGAGCTCGTTGCGCTGCCCAACGAGGGCGAGCGTGGTTCCGAAGCAGGCGGCGTACCCGATCGCGAAGAGCTGCTCCGGGTTGGTACCCGCACCGTCACCACCCAATTCCTTGGGTTGGCGCAGATCGAGGTCCAGCTGTCCGTCGGACGTGCGCCCGTGACCATTCCGGCCTCCGTCCACACGCGCCTGCGCCCGGTAAAGCACCTTTGTCATCAAACTCTCCTTCTCTGTTACTGCCTTATGAATTTTGCACTTCAAAAACAGGAAGTCAATAGCTAGGCTCAGGAACCTGGCGACGATCAGGAGGTGACATGACCAGGCTGGAGATCGGCTATCTGATGCCGACGCGCGATCAGACTGTGCGAGGCGAACACGAACCAGGACGGCTCGCCGTGCAGGCGCGGCGGGCTGAAGAGCTGGGACTGGACTCGGTGTGGGCGGGAGAGAGTCCGGTGACCAGGCCGCGCGCGGATCCGCTGCTGTTGCTGGCAGCCGTGGCCCAGGCCACCGAGCGGGTCACGCTCGGCACTGCGGTACTGCTGCCAGCGCTGCGCCATCCGATCCTGCTGGCACATCAACTCGCCACACTGGACCGGCTATCGAACGGGCGGTTGATCGCGGGCATGGGCGGCGGGTTCCCCAACCCGAATACCGAGGCCCAATTCGCCGCGCTCAGCATCGATTTCGCCCGACGCATCGGCCGTATGCAGGAGTCGATCGACATCATGCGGCGACTCTGGTCGGGCACAGCGGTGTCTTACCAGGGCAAGCACTTCACTTTCGAAGACGTCCGGCTCGCCCCTCCACCGACGCGCCCGGACGGCCCGCCGATATGGCTGGCCGGCAGCGGAGGACCGGCGCTGCAGCGCGTAGCCCGCCACGCCGACGGCTGGCTGCCCTACCCGACCGAGGCACGGACATATGCGGCCGAGCGGGGACTTATCGAGCAGACGGCAACGCGCTCGGTCACCCCCGCCCTGTACGCGACGCTTTGCCTGGACGAGGACCAGGACAAGGCGCGCGAACGCCTGCGGACCAGCATCGAGCGGTACTACAACGCGCCACTCGAGTTGATCGCATCGATCCAGGCGGTGTTCGCCGGGACCGCACGTCAAGCCGCGGACTGGTTGTCCGGCTACGTCGCGGCCGGCGCACGCCATCTCGTCATCCGCCTGGCCACCGACGACCACGACGAGGGCCTGGAGGAATTCGCCGACCAGGTGCTACCCCTCCTTCGTTAGGAGCATTCACTGTGACCACCTTCGTTCTCGTCCACGGCGCCTGGCACGGCCCGTGGGCCTGGGAGCGTGTCGCCCCGCTGCTGCAAGCCGCCGGGGCGCACACCCTCACCCCGGATCTCAGCTCAGTCGGGGATTACGGTCTACACGATCACGCCGCCATCGTCGCCGCCACCCTGGACGCAGCGCCGGATGACGAGCTTGTGCTGGTCGGACACAGTTACTCGGGCCTGGTCGTCCGGGAGGCGGCCGACCTGCGGCCCGATGCCGTCGGCCACATCGTCCTCGTGGACGGCTGGGCGGGGGCAGACGGCGCCAGCATGTTCAGCCTGGCGCCCGACCCGTTCGTGCAGACCATCCGCGCGGCGGCCGAATCGCGGGGAGACGGATGGCAGATCCCGGCTCCACCCCCGGCGGCGTTCGGCATCGTCGACACCGACCACGCGGACTGGCTGGCTGCTCGCCTGCTCCCCCAGTCGTTGCGTACGTTCACCGAGGCCACCGACCTCAGCGGTGCGGTCGATCGGATTCCCGGCATCGCCATCTATTGCAGGCCCCAGACCTACCCGTTCGAACAATTCGGCGCGGCCCTCGGCTACCCGACGTTCGCGCTGGACGGCCCGCACAATGTGATGCTCACCCATCCTGAACCGCTCGCGCGAATGCTTCTCGAGCTCGTTCATAATTGGGAAGGGCGAAGTCTAGAGTGAGGAAGTGGACCAGCGAACCTACAACCAGTACTGCGCGACCGCGCGCACCCTCGACCTCGTCGGCGAGCGCTGGACCCTGCTGCTGATCCGCGAACTGCTGACGGGCCCCAAACGATTCGGCGATCTCCAGGCCAGCCTGCGCGGCCTCGGCACCGGACTACTCGCCGCCCGCCTGAAACACCTCGAACGCGAGGGACTCGCGCATAAGATCACGCTTCCACCGCCCGCCCGTACCCCGGCGTACGCCCTCACCGAGGCCGGCGAGGAACTCGGACCACCGATCCTGGGACTGGCCCGCTGGGGCCTGAAGTGGGCCATGGGCGAACGGCGCGAGACCGAGACGTTCCATCCGGGGTGGGCGGTGCTCGGCCTCCGGGCCTGCTTCGACGCCGAGGGCGCAGCAGGGCTACGCGCGGTGTACGAGTTCCGGATCGACGACGAGGTCTTCCACGCCCGGATCGAGGACGGGACGATCGAGGCGCTACACGGACCTGCCCAGCACCCCGACGCGACCATCACCATCAGCGAGGCGGCGTTCCTCGATGTCACCAGCCAGGGTCTGACCTTCGCCGACGCGATCGAGACCGGCGCCGCCTCCGTGTCCGGGGACAGCGCGGCTTTGCGCAGACTCGAGGGTCTGTTCCGGCTGCCGCCCCCACGCGACCGGAAAACGGACCAGCCCTCGTCCTGACCGCCAGAAGGTCGAACCGGCTGCCGCCTACCTTGACCGGACTCACGAACGTGACCCGTCTTGATGGAAAAGGCCGAGCACCTTGTTCTGAGGATCGAGGGCAGAGGTGCGATCGATCGGGATCCACACTCTCGGGTGCAGTGGTGCGCGTCACAAGGGGTTCATGTCATGTTTCGGCGTTCTGAGGTGTCTCGAGGGCATGACCCCACAAGGAACCCTCCACAACGTCGTTGTCATCGGCGGCGGCTACGCCGGAACACTCGCGGCCAACCATCTGCGGATGCGCACCGATACCGACATCACACTAGTCAATCCCCGCCCGGAGTTCGTCGATCGAGTCCGGCTGCATCAGTTCGTCGCCGGAACCGGCGACGCGATAGTCGACTACGGCACGCTGCTCGGCGAGGGCATCCGGTTGGTGGTCGACAGTGCCACGCGCATCGACACCGCCGCTCGTGCGGTGCGGCTGGCGTCGGGCCGTGCGCTGGACTACGACCACGTCATCTACGCGGTCGGCAGCACTGCGGCAATCCCGGCGGTGCCCGGCGCGGCCGAGTTCGCTTTCCCCATCGCCGAATTCGAGTTCGCGCAGCGGCTGCGCGCCAGACTGGATGAGCTGCCCCACGATGCCGTGGTCACCGTGGTCGGCGGCGGGCCGACCGGCATCGAGACGGCCGCCGAACTGGCCGAACAAGGACGCACCGTCACGCTGGTGTGCGGCGGAACCCTGAATCCGTCACTGAGTGTGCGGGGTCGCCGGTACGTCGCCAAGTGGCTGTCCCGCCACGGTGTCGCCGTGCTCGAGACCGACCGCGTGAGCGAGGTCCGGCCGGAGGCGATCGTCTTGACCGACGGTGCGGTGCGTCCGAGCGCGCTCACCATCTGGACCGCGGGTTTCGGCGTACCGGGGTTGGCCGCAGCGAGCGGGCTGCGGACCGACGCACTCGGTCGGCTGCTCACCGATGAGACGCTGACCAGCATCGACGACGATCGCATCGTCGCGACCGGCGATGCCGCCGCACCGTCGGGCCAACCGCTGCGGATGAGCGGCCAGGGTGCCGGGCCGCTCGGGGCACAAGCCGCCGACACCGTGCTCAGCCACATCGCCGGCACCGAACCCGCGGTGATCGACCTGGCCCTCACCGGGACGTGCATAAGCCTCGGGCGTCGCGTCGGCATCCGGCAGCTGGCCCGCAAGGACGACACCGCGGTGAACCTCTTTATCGGCGGCCGCGCTGGCGCCAGGATCAAGGAGTTGACCTGCAAGATCGGAATCGGCAAGATCCGCCGCGAGGCCCGCAAGCCGGGTTCGCTGCTCTGGCCCAAGGGCGGCCCGCGCCCCTCGCAGCCCAACTCCACCGCACCGGGGGGCATCTGCGCATGACGACCGACGAGCATGCCGAGCGGTTCACGCTGCTGCGGCCGCTGCTGTTCACGATCGCCTACGAAATCCTCGGCTCAGCCACCGAATCCGATGACGTGCTGCAGGACAGCTACCTGCGGTGGGCCGAGGTCGACCTGGCGACGGTGCGAGACACGAGGTCGTATCTGGCACGGCTGGTGACCCGGCAGGCGCTCAACGCGGTGCGGGCCGGCACGCGTCGTCGCGAGGACTACATCGGCCCGTGGTTGCCCGAACCGCTGCTGCTCGCCGAGAACGACGCCTCGGCGGATCTGGTGCTCGCCGAATCGGTGTCGATGGCGATGCTCGTCCTGCTGGAGACACTGAGTCCGGACGAACGCGCGGTGTTCGTCCTGCGGGAGGTATTCGGCTTCGAGTACGGCGAAATCGCCGCAGCGGTAGGCAAATCCGTGATGACGGTACGTCAGGTGGCCCACCGTGCCCGCTCACACGTGCGGGCGCGGCGAAAACGCTTTTCCCCCGTCGACGCAGCCGAGGTCGCGCAGATCACCCAGCAGTTCATGACAGCGGCGACCACCGGCGACACACAGGGCCTCCTCTCGCTGCTCGCTCCCGACGCCACCTGGACAGCCGACAGCGGCGGCAAGGCCACAGCAGCGCGCCTACCGGTAGTGGGCGCCGAGAAGGTGTCCGTGGCCCTCGTGAACATCTTCCACATGAGGCGGCGGGCATCGGACATGCGGATCGAGAGGGTCGACTACAACAACATGCCAGCGATAATCGCCTACAGCCGCGACCACCTGGAAGGCGTCTTCCTGATCGAGATTATCGACTGCAAGATCACCAACGTCTACGCCATCCGCAACCCGGACAAACTCGCCACCGTCACGGTTCCGCGCCGGATCAGCCGGTAATGAGCCGTGCCGTCCGGATGGCGTTCATCGGGTGCAGGGAACATGACGGAGGCAACACGGCACTGCCGTGGGTGATGATGGTGAATACTCCGCCGTGCATCGGTTCTGGCGGCTCGGCGGTGACAGCGGCGAGCCGGAGTCACCCGCAAGACCGATACCTCCGCGCAGGGCCTGCCACCGGGTGAAAGGCGGGCGAGGCAACCCGTTCAGTGTTGGCCGAAGGGGAGAGTCATCGGGTCGGCGACGCCCCGTCGCGCGGTTGCTGTTCACCCCCCAGTAGGCGGTTGACCGCGTTGCGAGCGCGGGTAAGAGCGTCCTCGCGGCGGAGAAGTTGGCGATCGTGATTCGCCTGAAGCACCATGGCATGCAGTTCGAAGACGAGCTGCTCGACATCTGTTTCTGACGGAAGCTCGCCCAGGCGACGGGCAAGTTCGACGTCGCGATGAAGCAGGGCATCGGCCCGCCCGACCGCGTCGGCGACCGCGTCTCGGACGGGTCCGGACCGGCCGTCGAGTTCGCTTGCGGCAGCGACGAAAAGGCATCCACCCTCGAATGTCTTCAGGTAGTCGATCCATAACGACATCAACGCCCGCAGTCGCGGGAGCCCGGCGGGCTCCCGCTCGGCGGGGAGCAGAACAGCACGTTCGAAGATCCGCGATGCGGCAGCGACGATCGAGAGTTGGAGTTCCTGCTTGGTGCCGAAGAGGGTCTGGATGCCGCTCTTGCTGGTGTGCAGAACCTCCGCCAAACGCCCGAGCGTAAGCCCCTCGAGACCTTCGACCGACGCGACATGCAACGCGCGATCGACTATCGCCGTGCGCCGTGCATCACCTGTTCGAGTCATGCGTACGATCGTATCGAACAATACGACCATACGCATTGACACATACGATCGTACGTTTTAGTGTCGGCGTATCCGATCTGAGGAGATCGCCATGACAACCCCATCGACGCCCCTGGACCTTTCCGCGATCACGCAGCGATATTTCGCCGCATGGGAGGCGCACGACGTCGACGCGATCGTCGCTCTGCATACTCCTGACTCGCAATTCCAAGCCCATGGCCGCGGTGCCGCAGTACATGGCCGCGACGCGCTGCGCGATGAGTTCACAAAAGTCTTCGAGCTCTATCCGGGGTTTGGTTTCGAGGAGCGGCGTGTGTTGTTCGGCAGCGGGCATTGGGTGCTGGACTGGACGTTGACCTTCCAGCGGCCCGCTGAAGATCGCCGGGGCGTCCACTGCCTCGACGTCGTCGAGGTAGCTTCCGACGGACTCGTCGCCCGCAAGGACACCTTCTTCGATTTCGCCGAGTTGAAGGCCGCGTTCGGGGGTGCGGCGTGACCGCACTCAGTCCGCCCACGCCATTGTTCGATCGGGCGTTGCTAGATGCGCTGCCGGTCGAGCACCTTTGCGATCTCAGCATCGACCTGGAGCCTGCCCGGCTGATTTCGACTCCGCTGGGCACCCGCATGACTTTTGTGACCAAAGGCGGTCGCTTCCACGGACCCGGCTTCAGGGGCGAAATGCTGCCCGGCGGTGGCGACTGGGTCTGGCTGGGAGCCGACGGGGTCAGTCGCATGGACGTTCGCGCGACCCTGCGCACCGACGACGGCGTCCTCATCCACTACGAGTCCCACGGCGTGCTCCGGTTCCCGCCCGACGGCCGGCAGCGTCTGGCCGACGGGCAGCGGCTGTCCGTGGACGAGAGCTACGTGCGACCCACACCGCGGTTCGAGACCTCCGACGAGCGCTATGCGTGGCTGTGCGGTCTGGTCGTGGTCGGCTACGGCGAATACGGCCAGGGCCGCATCGACCACCGGATGTATCGGATTCTCTAGCAGCGTTCCTACAGCGGACGTCCGCGGTGTGTGATGGAGCCTTTCCGATTGACAGACACGCGGATCGGCTACACCGGCATCGGGTCGGGCAGCTACTTCATGATCGCGGTGAGCAGGGACGTCCAAGGGCCCGCTGCGGGTAGGCCCTCGGCATCTATTGCCACTGCGGGGATTTCATGTTTGCGAGTCGCAGAGCAAACGGTTGAGGATGGCTGCATGTCGCATGCCCCGATATCTCTGCGTGAACTCCCTCGGCTACGCACCCGCCACATCGCGCAAATCGGTGGACTGATGCGCC
This sequence comes from Nocardia arthritidis NBRC 100137, assembly GCF_001612765.1. Lineage (GTDB taxonomy): Bacteria > Actinomycetota > Actinomycetes > Mycobacteriales > Mycobacteriaceae > Nocardia > Nocardia arthritidis. Next base: position 65,489 of record NZ_BDBB01000020.1, on the reverse strand, counting down.
CCGGCACGCACCGATCCCCCTTGCTGGAATTCGGCGAACGGTTCGTCGTCTCGCCGCCAGGATTTCCGACCATGCTGGTCACTTACGACATGGACGATGTGCGAGGACTGTTCGCCAACCACGACGACTTCTCGGTCGGGCAGGTGCTGAGCCGCTTCTCCAGCCACGACATGATGTTCGGCAAGCAAACGTTGATCTTCCTCGACGGTGACGAACACCGCCGCGAACGTCAACTGTTCGCGCCGCCGTTCCAGAGCAAGGCACTCCGGTCCTACGAAGATCTTATGGTGGAGGTGGTCCAGCGTGAGCTGCCGACCTGGCCTGTCGGTGAACCGTTCGAGTTTCTGAAGGTCGGCTACGATCTGGCCATCGGCGTGCTGCTCGGCGTCGTCTTCGGCGACGTGGCGCCGCCCCGCAAGGACCGGCTGAAACAGGCGGTGCGGCGGTGGTTCGGGGAAATAGAAAGCCGCGGTTTTCTCGCCGTCACCTTGCTCACCCCGTTCGTCGGTGGCTACACGTTGCCCTACCCGCCGCTCAGCCGTCGCCAGTCCGAGGTCGACGCCCTCATCATCGAGGAAATCGCCGCGCGCCGGTCCGCGCCCGGTGACACGAACGGCCGGAAAGATGTGCTGTCGCGGTATGTCGGCACCGAACTGGATCAGCACGACGACGCCGCACTGGCCCGGAATATGCGTGGCATCCTGCTGGGAGCCTACGAGACCACCGCGATCACGCTCGGCTGGATCGCCGCCATGCTGGCCGTCCACCCGGCAGCCATGGCCGAGCTCGACGCGGCGGTCGACGCAGGCGACTGCGCCCGGCTCGACACATACCTCGACGCCGTGGTCGCCGAAACGATGCGAATCCGCCCGGTGTCACCGTTCACCGGGCGGCGCGCACTGCGCGACACCGTGGTCAACGGAGTCCACGTCCCCAAGGGAGCCATCGTCATAGTCCCGATTCTCCTCATTCACGAATCACCACGGCATTATCCGGACCCGATGGTCTTCCGCCCTGAACGCTTCCTCGACGAGGCACCGAACGGCCGCACCTGGCTGACCTTCGGCGCCGGCGCGCATCGCTGTCTGGGTGCCCAATTCGCTTTGGCGGAAGCGCGCATCCTCTTCCGCACCATTCTCGAGCATCGTCGCATCGGTGCGGCCACCGGTCCCGTCGAACCGCCACGTCGCTATCACACCGGCCTCAGCCCCGCCCACAACGCCCGGATAACCCTACATCCCCGCTGATCAGACCCGCACCGCAGCAAAACTTTTCGCCCGCCGAAGATCCTGCTACGCCCTCCCACCGGTACCGGTCGTATCGCATGGTGGTGCGGCGGTCGGCGATACCGCGCGTATAGGCGATGCTGAAGCGGCGGCCGAAGCTGACATCGAACACGAATCAGGAGAAAGACATTGGGAAAGCTACACCGGCCCGGGCGTCCGGAGGATCTGCCGGATGCGCGGCTGCTGTGGGCGCGGTGGGCGGCAGTAGCGGTCGCTTCCTACGATCGCGATGCAGAGGGCGAGCCGCAGCAGCATCGGTCGGGATACTGGATCGACGATGACGGCCTGCACTGGGACGACTGCGGTTGCACCTGGTGGGTGCTCGAGTGGTTCGGCGACGGCCGTGCAGTGCTCGTCGGAGAGGACGAATCGAGCCAGGTCAAGTCGTACGAGCCCGCAATCGACCTGCTGGCCGGAGCGCCGGAATGGTTACCTCGGCACTACCTGCAGGACCTGATCGACGACTACATGGTCGGCTGTGTCTACTGGTTCGACGAGGGGGCCTGGCACCGGGCGCCCTACCCCGACGATCTGGCCGACGATGGGCTCGACTGTGGCATCTCGGCTCTGACGACACGGGCGGGTGCCGTCGGCGAAATCGCCGAACGGCTGGAGTTCGACAACACCGACACCGGTATGCCGGAGCTGTGTGACCAACTGCTCGATGACGCCGAACGTGGCGCTGTCACCGAGACCGTGCTTCGATCCTTCGCCGAGACGATGGTGCGGTTGCAGGCACAGCACTACCCCGAGGTCGATCCCCGGCCACGCACCGATAACGACCTCGCCGCCATGTTTGCACTGGCCGCGCGTGCCGGTCTCGACACGGCCACCTGGACCGGCGCGCTCGGCATCCGAAGCTGAACCGGCGGCCCCTGCCCGGCCATGCGACGCATAAATGTCCGACCTCCCGCTGGTCTCGCGGCCGCGCGGGCCTGGCTCGGGTGCTCAGTGGTTTCCTACTGAGGGAGAATATGGACGTGAGCGACGTAATCAGGAATAAGTTGAAACATCAGCTCGGCCTACCAACGGTCATGGCGACGACGGGTGCAGCGGCACTCGTCGGCTGCTAGTTCGATGTCGGAGCGGGAAGTGCCGGGACGGGAATCCTCGACAGGGCCCGGCGGGAAGAGGTTCGACGAGCTGTTGCGCAGGAAACCGGAAGAAGGAAGCAGGGCTGTGGAGACCCCCGGAGACGGCACGTCGAACGTCACCCGGCTACCGCGTCGTCCGCGGCGCGTGGCGGAAGAGGCCGGCGAGCGTCTCCACAAGACTTGGCGCTCGGATGGTGGATCCGTCTATGACCCTGCACCGACCAAGCCCGTACTGCGATCGGAACTGCAGCGGGAGACAGGGTGGTGGCCGGTCGACCCCGGCGCGGCGCGGCACCCCGCCCCGGTGGATGAGCGGGGCAGTACCGAGCCTGATGGGAATGTCGTCGATCTCGACGCGCTGCGGCGGAAACGAGCTGGTGACGATGCTCCGGCCGTTCGCATCCGGCGCGTGGTCAAACCACGGCGAATTGAAACAAGTGCAGGCGAGAGATCAGGCACCGAAGGTGAGCCCGACACTGGTCGCAGCGGTGATCCCGACTCTCCGCGGATGGACGGCCCTGCTGGGCCACGCTGACGCACCCACACACACCCGCCGGGAAACCGCACGCATCGCTTGAACTGGGGCGGGAACAGCTCATTTTCACCGCGGCTCTGGCCCCGCCGCACGCTTCAAGGATCCGCGCCGGATATTCGGGCCGTGGGCCCGATAAAGAACTGCCGGATGTGCGATGAACGGCTTGCCAGCGAGACCTTGGCTGGGTATCCGGGTCGGCGTCGCGCGCCCTGCGAAGACACGAAGACGACGTGCCGCACTGCAATCCTTCCTCCCTCAGTAGTCGCGCCGGCGATACGCACCGGGTCGACGTCCCCCGGTAGTACCACACTGCGACGGGGATCGATCACCGTCTGTTCGGCGAACGTGCCCAGGTCACCGTCGTCCAGCACCGCGTACCTGAGGTTTCCGTGCTGGTCGCGCACGCCGACGCGCGGCGGTCATCTCGGTGAACCCGCAGCCGCAGCTGTGAGGCCCGCCATGTACATCAGCGCACCGCCACCGCTGTCTTCAGCCTGCGGATACCCCGGATCAGCAACGGGTTGTCCCGCAGGCTCGGTGGCGTGCGTTCGGGATCCATCAGTTCGTTCTCCGCGAGCGGGCTGTCCTCGTCCTCGACGGTCCCCGGCTCGAACCGCACCAGGGTCCGGCCGTTGCCACGCAACCTCTCGACGGTGCGCAGAAGCGACGACGTCTCGGCAAGTGTGGCGTCGAACTTCGCGGGTTCGGCATCGAGATGTTCGCAGATCAGCTGGCGCCGGATACCGACGATGGTTTCCCGCAGCAGGTCACCGTCCACGGTGGCGGGAGTGACCTCGACGGCCAGATCGCATTCGGTGTCGAAACCCATCGAACGGTTGTTGAGGTTCGACGAACCCACCCGCAGCAGCCGATCATCCATCACCAATACCTTGGCGTGGACGTAGACCGGCGCACCGGACTCGGTGACGGGGTAGTAGACACCGAACCGGTGCTCGGTATCGGCCTTCCACAACAGATGCAGTAGGCGGCGGCGGGCTCCATCCATCGCGTGTTGCTCGAGCCAGCCGTCGGCGTGACGCGGCAGCACCAGCACGATCTCCGGACCGTTCGGCTCACGCAGCCGCGCGGCGATCGCCTCGGCGAGAGTGCGCGAGGCCAGATACTGGCTCTCGATGTACAGCGACCGCGTGGCGCCCGCGATCGCCGCCAGATACAACGCCTCGACCTCCCGGACTTCGGCGCGGTCGGCGAGTTCGGGGAAGGTCCGCGCGATACCCACATCCACGGACCGCATTGTCGGCTCCAGCCCTTCCGGCCACGGCGTATCACCGGCGATCTCGTCGACCGCGGCCAATTGCTGACCCGTCGCCGCCTTCCACCGGGCCCGGGCCAGTTCGCCGATCGCCTTCGCCGCATCGCCGTCGACGGCGGTGGTCGCGTCGTGCCACGGTCCGTACCGGCGGCCGTTCGGCTCGGTTCGGTAGTGGTTGTCGTCCCGATGGTCGCTGGTGTCCCAGCGATCGACGGTCATGTCGATACCCCCGCAGAACGCGAGCGCGTCGTCGATCACCACGATCTTCTGATGGTGCGCCGAACCGATCGGGTGCGCGCCATCCATTTCGAGGTGCAACCGCCGATCGGTCATCCAATTCACGACGAAGATCGGTGTCATCCCGCGGCTGATCGCCGCGAACGCACCGACATTCCATTTCAGCAGGTAGATGTCGAGATCCGGTCGCTGTTTCGGCAGCCAGGACAGGAATTTTCCCAGCCGATTGGGCCCTTCGATGGTCTTCTCCCCGGGTTCGAACTTGATCCGGGTATCGAAGTCCCAGCCGATCAGCACGATGCGTTTGCGGGCCTGCAACATCGCGGACTTGGCATGGCGGAAATAGTCTGCCGCATCGACAATGCATGCCAGCCGATCGGCCGGTGCAATCTGCCAGCAGGTGTCGCCGGGAGTGAGGATTCGTTGCTCGTCGCTCATGTGTAGTCAGTTCTCTCGTCCAGCCGGACACCCGTCCCCGCAGGTGAACGATTCACAGTACTGCGCGGTCGCTCACCGTTCCGGTGGGCATCGCGCGGAGCGAGGCTCTCTCGATAGCGCTCGCACCGTGTCGGTCGCGGTCCGGTGCAGGCGGCTGCGGTGACGGTGCAGGTCCGCCCCCTACAAGTAGGGGCACTCGAGGGGGTAACCGGGCGCGATGTGGGCGCGATGAGCCAGGTGAAGTTCGTCGAGAGCGGAGGCCGCGTGGGTCGAGGTAGGAGAAGTATCGCGGCGGCTGCCATTACGGTGGCCACGTCGATACTTGGGATCGGTGCACCGGTAATGGCTCACGCCGAGCCGGACGGACTGAAGCATTGCGCGGTCAGCAGTGGACGAGTACCCGAAACGGCGACGCCGGAGGAGGTCGGACTCGATTCGGCGGCGCTGCGTCAGGCGGTGGCGCTCGCGGCGGATTCGACGCGCACGACGCTTCAGGTCTTCCGGAACAATTGCCTGATCGCCACCGGCGCGAACAACGCGCGGGCCGCCGGTGTGCCATGGAATCTGTGGAGCAGCACCAAGAGTGTGGTTTCGATGGTGGCCGGGATCGCGGTGGACGAGCAGCGGCTGCGGCTCGATGACCCGATCGGCGCCTATCTGCCGCGCGAGCTCGGTGATGCCGGCCATCGCGCGATCACGGTGCGGAATCTGCTCATCGAATCCAGCGGCATGCAGGTGGCGGTGGCCTCCGAGGGCATCACCGGATTGGCGCAAATCGACCCGAATGTGGTCGCGCAGGCGCTGGCGATGCCCATCGACCAACAGCAGGGCGTCGAGTGGCGCTACAGTCAGCGCGCTGTCGATCTGCTCGCGTACGTCATCCAGCGGGCGGTCGACGAGGACTTCCAGGCGTACACGCAACGAAAGCTGTTCGATCCGTTGGGCATTCCGCCGTCCGACTACTTCTGGGGGCGCGACCGCAGTGGAAACACCTACGGTTACGCGCATCTGCTGCTGCCACCAGACGATTTCGCCAAGCTCGGTCTGCTGCTGACCAATCGCGGCCAGTGGGGCGGTCACCAGATCATTTCGGCGGATTATCTCGCGCAGGCCGGCCGGCCCGCCCCGACGAACCCGTGCTATGGCTTCCTGTTCGTGGTGAACGGGCCGGACTGCGCCAACTACTTTCCTGGTCTGCCGCCGGACGCGATGCAGATGTCGGGAATGATGCGCCAGGACAATTTCGTCGTGCCGAGCCTTGGATTGATGGTCAGTTGGACCGGTGTCACCGTTCCGGGGAGCGCGTTGAGCTTCCCGCACGATGTCCTGCGTGCGATCGGCGCCGCCTTCTTGAAACCCCGAATTCCCGCCGCTGCACCCTACGAACAGCAATCGGATATCCAGCTGTCCGATCCGACGATCTCGAATCCGGACGCGACTCTCGCCGCACTCGGTATCGGCCCGATGGCCTACCCCGGCTGCAACCCGCTGTCCTGCTTGGGCAAGCCCATGTCCGCGCCGTTCGCGAATTGGCCGGTCGGTTGTTTCATCCTCGGCTGCCTCGGCCCGCACCCGGCGACCCCGGGAATTCGGTAACAGCGCAACCCGTTTAGGTGGTCGAGGTCCTCCCGCCGCCTGGCGGCGCGCCCGCACTTCCGCAGCATGACCTCCCTGATCAAGTCCCGCTGGAAGTCGGTCATCGCCGCGGCCGCGGTGTCGAACTGGCGCATCTTGTCCGCGCGGACGGTGCCGGCCCACCCGATCTGTGCAAACGTGCCACTGCGATGTACAGGGTTCACCCGGAGTAGTCGCCGTGGTCGTGTTGTCGCCGAAGACCGCCGCCCGGTTCAACGCCCGGCCGCACAGCGACCGGTGGTAGTCGAGATAGTCGTGGACGAGCGCGCGCAGTACTCGAGGCTTCCGGGCTCGGCACGGGCGTCGGTCCTCGGTGGCAGGATGCGGGTGTGGGTGATTATTTCGAACGTATCGTCGACCTCGATGTGACCTCGGCCGACGCGAGCGCGCTGGCCGAGCACATGGTGGACTGGATGGTGTCGCGGCGATGGTTGCTTCGAGAGACTTCGCGCGACGCGATGTACAGCCTCCATGCCGACGAAGGACATGTGCCAGGCCCCGACTGGCCGCAGATCACCCATGAATGGGGCGCCGACTGGATCCCCGGCCCCGTCGCCGTCATCGTCGGCCGCCACGACCACTATCCCGGCCAGGGCGGCATCGAACCGTCCTCCGCGGTATGCCCACACTGCCAGGCCACCACCGTGATCATCGACTACCCGCAACAATGGCAAGCCGATCCCGTCGTGTGGCAGCCGTTCTCGGAAGCGATCGACACCTGGAAGCGAACCGGCACCGGCTCGGCAATCTGCCCCTCCTGCACCACACCGAGCCCCATCACCACCTGGCGATGGACGGACGACTTCGTCCTGGGCGCCCTCGCCTTCGACTTCTGGGGTTGGCCGCCCCTCACCGAGGACTTCATCACCGAATTCGCCACCCGACTCGGGCACCGAATCGAACACCACACCGGCAAGTTCTAGCGAACTGCCGATGAGTGGGGAGTGCCGGGCCGCGCACCTTATTCGTAGGTGCGGCCGCGGGGCGAATTGATAGTCGCCCAACGTCTTACGCTCCCTTGTACGACCGGCTCGCGGCATGAGCGAGTGTCCGACGCTGCCACCGTGGGTGTTCCGCAGTATCGGTTGTCGGGCGGGTCGCGCAGTGCAAAACGCCTCAGCGCGCCCCGGCCCGTGACACCGGTCGTGGAAGTGCCGAGACGCACTGTGTCAGCCCGGCTTCCACCGGGCGATTCACTCGACCCGCCCGAGCTGAAACCGTCGCCGGCTATTTGCGCAGAAACGCGTACGTCCTTGTGCCCCAATGTGTCACGCTGCGAACATGGCTTCTTCGCGGGTTGATCGCATGCGCGTGCTGGTGACCGTCAACCAGTTCGAATCACACTTCCGTGGACTGGTCACACTGGCCGACGCGCTGAGCAGGCACGGCCACGACGTCCGCGTTGCGGCGCCCGAGAAGTGGGGCGCCTGGCTGTACAGCAACTACGGCGTCGAGACCGTGGACGTGGGAATACGGTGGGCCGACCGCGAGTTCGACGCAGCGATCTTCGGACGTCTGCTCGACCGGGACATAGACGCGTTCGACCGGATGTACATGACGGAGTTCCTCGGCGACCGGATCGCCCTGCGTGTCGCGGAAGACGTACTGAACCTGTCCGAACGGTGGCGGCCAGATGTCGTCCTGCACGAGTGCTCGGAATTCGGCGGTTACCTGGCCGCGGAGGCGCTCGAAATACCCCACGTCACGGTGGATATCGGGCCGCTGCAGCTTGTGCGAAACCTCCACGAATACCTGATTCGGCCCGCTTTGACCACTCAGCGGGCCAAACTCGGACTTCCGGAAGAACCGCCGGTACCGGGAATCCTCCGGTATCTCACGGTCTCCCTGACGCCGAAAGAATTCAATAACGCCGATCTCGGCACTCCATTGGTCCGCTACCGGCACGAGCCACCGGTACGCCACAATGATCAACTGCTCCCGGACGTGTTCACGTCGATGCCTGGCGATAGGCCGATCGTTTACCTCTCGCTGGGCTCGATCGGCCCCTTCTCCCCGCGGTTCCGGGATCGGATGGCCGAAATCTACGGGGAGGTTTTCGCGGCTCTGGCCGAGCTCAGGTGCACCGCGGTCATCTCGCTGCCGTCGCTGTACCAGGATATATTCCGGTCGCTACCAGCGCACATCCATGTTCTGCCGTACGTCCCCCAATCCCTCGTATTGGCGAACGTGGACCTGTTCATCACGCACGGTGGATTGAATTCGATGCGCGACACGATAACCTACGGAGTCCCGCACCTGGTACTTCCGTTCTTCGCTGATCACCCCGGAAATGCAGTACGCTGCGAAGCTCTCGGCACCGGCATCCACCTCGATCCCATGACCGTCACCGCCTCGGATGTTCTCACCGCCTGCCGGCGAATTCTCGACGATCCCGCCTACCGGCAGGCCACACGAGCACTCAAGCGGCATATGTGGGCACTGCCGCCACAATCCGCATTCACCGACGACCTCAGAGATCTTATTTCGGGCTCGTACCGGGAGAAATAGAGTGAACGATAGAGAAGAACTGCTCACGAGAATCCGGCAATTCCACAATTCGCAAACCGAGCATCACTTCGTCGCGGGCGTCACCGAGATCCAATCATCCGGCGCCTGCCTGGACCACGACGACAGGGCCGCCGTCCTCGAGGCCGCACTGGATATGCGCATCGCGGCGGGAATCCTGGCACATCGATTCGAAAAAGAATTCGCCCGAAAAATGGGACTCCGCAAGGCGCGGCTCACCAACTCGGGATCTTCCGCGAACCTGCTCGCGGTCAGCGCGTTGACCTCACCGGAGCTGGATGATACCCGGCTGCGCCCCGGAGACGAGGTAATCACGGCTGCCGCCGGCTTCCCGACGACAGTGAACCCGATACTGCAAAACGGGTTGAAACCGGTATTCGTGGACATCGATTCCACCACATACAACACGACACCGGAAGTCGTGGAAGCGGCGATCGGCCCTAGAACCCGTGCCGTCGTACTGGCGCATACGCTCGGTAACCCGTTTCCGGTGGCAGAAATCTCCGCGTTGTGCGCGGAGCGCGGCATGTTCCTGATCGAAGACAATTGCGACGCAGTCGGATCGACATACCAGTCACGCGCTACCGGAACCTTCGGCGATCTGGCCACCGTCAGCTTCTACCCGGCACACCATTTGACCACGGGTGAGGGCGGATGTGTGCTGACCAACGACCTGACCACAGCTCGCGTCGTGAAGTCTCTGCGCGATTGGGGACGCGACTGCTGGTGCGAGCCGGGCGAAAGCAACAGATGCGGGAAGAGGTTCACCCAACAGCTGGGCGAGCTTCCCTACGGATACGACCACAAGTACATCTATTCGCATATCGGATACAACCTCAAGACAACAGATATCCAAGCTGCGCTCGGACTCTCCCAGCTGGCCAGACTGGATGACTTCTGCGCCCGTCGGCGTCACAACTGGCGTCGGCTTCGCGAAGGCCTGGACGGGATCGACCATCTCCGCCTGCCGGAACCGACCCCCGGTAGCGATCCGAGTTGGTTCGGATTCGCCCTCACGGTGCTGCCGGACGCGCCTTTCGGCCGCATCGACATCGTCAACTTCCTCGAAGGCCGCAAAATCGCGACCCGAGGCCTGTTCGCCGGAAATCTCCTCCGCCATCCGGCTTACTCGAACATCGAGTGCCGTATATCCGGAAGCCTGGCGACCAGCGACTACGTCGCCGACAACACCTTCTGGGTCGGGGTATACCCGGGTATAACCGACGAGATGACCGACTACATGATCGCCTCGGTCCGCGAGTATGTTTCCGGCCACCGCCGCTCCCAGGCCCCGCTCGTCCAGACCTCCCTCGAGGACAATCGGTGAACAGGCTGGTGGTCACCGGTGCCGACGGACTGCTCGGCAGCGGGATAACGAGGGCGACGAGTCCATTTCGTCGCGCCGATCGACAGGTGCTCGGGTTCGGGTCGGCAGAACTCGACATCACCGATGAGACGGCGGTGAACGACACCATCGGCCCCGGCGATCTGGTCATCAACTGCGCGGCATACACCGGCGTAGACGCCGCCGAGACCGAAGCCGATAAGGCGTTCGCGGTCAACGCGGTCGGTCCGGGGCTGCTGGCCCGAGCCTGCGCGAACAAGGGAGCGCGACTGCTGCACATCTCGACCGCGTACGTCTTCGACGGCGCGGCGTCGCGTCCATGGGACACCTGTTCTCCCACTGGTCCTTTGAGCGTGTACGGAAGATCCAAGTTGGCAGGTGAGCAGGCCGCCCGAAGAGCGTTGCCCGATGCGCGGATCGTCCGGACCATGTGGCTGTACTCGGGGACCGATCGGGATTTCCCGGCCGCGCTCGTGCGGAGATGCTCCCGGGGCGAGCACGTCGCGGTCGTCACCGACCAGATCGCTTCCCCAACCTACGTCGATGATCTTGTATCCGCACTGTTCGATCTCGTCGCGCACCCGAATCCACCGCGCCTGCTCCACGCGACAGGAGGGGGCGCCGCATCCAAATACCGATTCGCTCGGGCGATCATCGAAGCGGCAGGGCTCGATGCGGACCTGTTGCGGCCTTGCCGGACATCGGATTTCCGAGATGCCGCAGCCCGGCCGCGGAATGCCGTTCTGTCGAAATCATCGTGGATCGGCTGCGGCCTTACGCCACTTCCCCACTGGCGTGACGGACTGGGTCGCGCTATGAGAGCTGCAGTTCGGGGACATCCGGCCGTGAACAGAGCGAACCGGTGACACACAGGCCCGCCCCGAGCGCACTTCGCTACCGAGAAGTCGATTCCTGGGCAACGCGCCTCAGCTAGAGGCGACTCCGACTCGCCGCGCAGTCGTGTTATCTCCTGTCTCGGATTGGATCCGAAACAGGTTGTTCCAGTAGCGATCCAGTCGATGTCTTGCCTCGGTCAGCGGCACCGCGCCCACTACGCCGTGCTCATCCTCGACGAGCAGTTCCCACTTCCGAAGCCTGCTGAGCCCGTCGTGGATCCGGAAGTCGAAGGTTGTCCCCCACCGCCGACCGAACCACTCCTCCACCTGCTGATCGAGTTCGACTGCGGTGAGTGGCCGGTCGGCGGTGCGCAGGAAGTGGTAGGCGAGGACGGCTTCCTTAACCTCCGATTCCTCGGCAGCGCCGAGCAGATGGTGGAACACTCCCGCGTCGTTGTCGAGATTGCGGAAGTAGAGGTGTTCCGACAGCGTCTTCATCAGCTTGATCTTGCGGTTCTTGAACTTGGAGAACTGGCGCACCAGGTAACCGACGAAGGCTGCCACTCCGGCGCCCAGGGTGAGCAGCGTGGCCTGATCCAACCGCACGGATTGCTCGCGCAGCCCGAGCCAGAACGCCAGCAAGAGAACCAGGGGCCCCAGCGAAGCCACCAGCTTCGTGACGACCACGATGATTCCGGAGACCACCGCGGGCACGCCGATCAGCAGCTTGTCCAATGGTCGCATCCGGATCCGAACGATCGGATACAGCATCTCGAGGTCGTTTCGCGGCACGTTCCCGAACAGCTTCAGCAGCACACCGCCGTTGGGGCGATCCGCGACTGCCTCCGGACGCTCGGCGAACGCGATGTATACGAGAACCTTGCCGTAACTGGTGAATTCGACGCTGCGCCGCCGTAACCCGAACAGCCACCCGACTTGTTCGGTGCGCTGTGACACCCCGCGCCGGAAGAACATCGCGGTATCGATGTCCTCCTCGTCGAGTTCCAATCGCACTTTCACCAGGGAGTGCTCGGCGAACGCGCGCTCGATCTCAGCGGCATCGATGCGGGTGAAGTCCGCCGCCTCGGCCAGCGCGACCAGCTCAGCTTCGACCCGTGCCCGTGCCGCCGCCCGGTCCTCGGGAGTAGCGGCACGGATGGCCCGCTCATCCTCCGCGGGGTCGACGAGGTGATAGGCGTCGAGCACCGTCTCGCCACGCACATGGAACTCGTGATGCACCACCGCCGCCAGCAGCCGCGCGAACTCGGCGAACGATTCGCGTTCCGCGTCGGGAAGCTCGTCGGCGCACAAAGAGATCACCGCGCTCTTGCGGAGCGGCAGGAAGTGTTCGGCATCCATCGGCAACTCCTCTCGACGGACCGGACCGTCGGCTACCACCCTATGGGGCGCGCCTGGATGCCGAACGCGCGCGCATGCCGATGTGCGACCTGTCTTGGCCGAAGGGAGGCAATCGCTCTGCGCCTCCTACGGGGTCGTCGGAGCCACAGTCGGTAGGTTTGTACCGGAATTGGTAGCCGGTGCCGGTTACGCGCAGGAGGCCACTGCGACGAGCCCATTCGAGGAATAATCCGGACCGGGCCGCAAACGAAGAGGTGGCGATTCCGCCGTGCGGGAAAGCATCATCATCGCACGCGTTCGCCTGATAGATCAGTAGGGTGGTGACGGTAGGCGTGTGGATTCCGCCGCGCGGAGAATGTAGTTACCGCTGCCTATGATGTCGTGGTGCTGACGGTCGGCCGGGCAAACACCCGAGGCTGCGGGAGTATGGCCGTCGTAAAACAAGCCCGAACACTTGCGACACCAGCGCCACTTGGGTGAGCCCCCTACCCCGTCCCGATTGGTCACGTCTTCCAGTCGGTAATTGCCGGATCCGAAAGCCACGTGACCGGGTTGTTCGCTGAACTGAGGCGAAGGGCATATTCCGCGAAAGCCGAAATTCCCTTCGAACCAGAGCCCTTGGCATTGCCGACACCACCTCCAGTCGGACTGCCCCTGGCCACCATCAGGGTCTTCCTTCAAGATGAAGTCGCCCGTTCCATCATCGTGGTGGCCGCCGTCGAAGATGTCGCCGGCTGGGCAGCCACCGCGGGTATTGTTGCCCGAGAACCAGAGACCACTGCAACGCGCACATCTCTTCCAAAGGCGCTGTGTGGCCGAAGCCGGCGCAGCGTTCTCCATGATCAGACATCCGGCCGCAGCGGCTATTCCGACGCCTACTGCCATACGCAGCAGCCTGCGACGCGGAGTGGGTATCCAATCGCTGGTCGTCATAAGATCCACGTTCCTCCCCGGACACGGTCTCTTCGGAGTCGCCTCTCCAGGCCAGGATGCTACCGCCGAATCAGCACGAGCACAGCACTTTCAGCCATATCTCCACTGGTCAAGACCACGACGGCCGGAAGGGATATACGTAGTCACACCGCTCAACAAGGGCTTGTGCGTGGCACCGGTGTCGATCATCGCTGGAGTGTTGATCTTCTGGCTGCTGGTCGTGCTGCGTCGTCAGCGTCTGCGTGAAAGCCTCCCCGCGACAGCGCCGCCGCCGTCACAGGCGGCAGCGGTCGCGGAGTGGGTGATCCCGTTCCTCATGGTCGGCATCGACTTGTTCTGGATCGCCACCGACTACTCGGTCGCGGTCGGTCAGACCCGGGCGCGGGAATGGGCCGCGCAACTGCCCACCAGTTCCCAGGTCATCATCTACAGCGAGAAGGAGCTCTACCTTTCCGGGCCAGATGTCCGCATGGCGTCCTGCGGCACCGATCCCGCCACCGGATCCGCCTACCGGTTCCGCTACGACGGGCTGGCGCCACTGAGCCGCATCGGTGACCACTACATCCTGGTCCCCCGAACCTGGAGACCCGGCCGCGGCGCGGCCATCGTCCTGCCCGCGCAAAGTCCGGGCGCGATCCGGTTCGAGTTCCGGCTCGCGGGCGACACGGTCCCCGCCACCTGTTGAGACGGCTCAGACCGAGACGACTTCCATGTGCCATATGTGCCACCGCGGATGCCCAGGCCGAGGTTTTCCGGGAAAGGGGCGGTCACTGCTTGCGTACGACCAACTCCAGCGCGATGTTGTCCGGATCGCGGAATTCCAGAATGTACATGGCGCCGAGATCTTTCACCCCCGCGTGCGCGATGCCGAGTTCGTCGAGCACGGCAGCCGCCGAATCGAGATCCGACCGAGTGGCGAGGGCGAAGGCGAGGTGGTCGAGTCCTACTCGATCTTCGTCGAACTCGTCGCTGGCGACAGGGCGAAGCCCGAGCAGGGCATCACCCATCTGGTAGATCACACCGCCGAAGAGGAACCCGAATCGCGCACGGGTGGCTTCGTCCGCGTCCGCAGGACACTCCCAAGCTATCGGCCAGCCGAAAACGGCGTCGTAGAAGGCCCGGGATCTATCGATGTCGGTCACTGTCAAGCGGACATGGTCGAACGAACTGCTGGAGATCGGCATGATCAAGATCCTGTCATGATCACCCTGCTTCGTTGAGGCGAGAGTGCGGGACCTGTCCGACGTAGCATGTTCGAGCCTTACGGCACCGACCCGTTCACCGCCCCGGTGCTGCGAATCGCCTGCACGCAGCCGCCCAGTATGTCGCTCGGGACTGCTGCACCTGGCCTTCTCACCGATCATCGCCCTGGCGATGGACTATGTCAGCGGAGTCACCGGTTCGATCGTCGGCGGCCCGGTGGTTGCGGCCGTGTGAGCCGGGCATCCAGCGACCAGCGGCCGGGCCCGGCCCACAGCAGGTAGATCAGCCCCAGCAGCATCGCGACATCTGTTCGCGCGTCGTGGGCCATCCCCCAGATGCCTTCCACTCCTCGAAACCCGCCCGGGCGCAGCTCAGGCAACTTGGTCAACACGATTGCCAGGACGATATCGACCAGCAACGGCAGCGTGGCAAAGCGGGTCAGCAGTCCGATGACGATCAGGAGGCCGCAGGCGATTTCGACGACACCGTCGAGGTTCGCGAAGAAGGTCGCCGCCGGGATGCCGATCTTTTCGAACCGGCCGGGGCCCAGCTCGGCCGGATAGAGGAACTTCTGGATCCCCTCGCTGAGGAACACCAGCCCCACCGCCAACCGGATACAGATCGCTGCCGCCGGGCCGTCCGCACCGAGAATACGCGGCCATGACCAGCGATCCGTTCCCGCCATCGGCGCTCGCCTCCTGATATCGCCTGCCGATACCACGGGCGAGCCTATCGAGCGAGCGCCACGCGGACGGCCGATCGAGCAGCCCCGATGCGGGGGCGTTATGGTCCTCTGCAGTCACACCGGGAGATATGCCCGTGAGCGCCTTCGCCCGCAACACGCGGCCAGGATTCTGCGGTGCGCCCGGCCCGGCCGCGGCGGTGGTCGCGGCGGGCAGACTCGACGATCGACACCGTCGACTGCGGGTGGCCGTCCGGAAGAGGCAAGGCGTCGGCCGATGGTCGAGGCCCGGGGCCGCTGTGGTGGGCGGCCCCGGGTTTCGATGCGACCGGATACCGGCAAAGCACCGTTTCGAGCGATGCGGCAAGGCTCTCGACAAGTTCCTACGACCCGTCAAGGCTCGACGTCGACTACGCCTTTACCGGTGGAGATATCGAGCGGTACCGAGACCTGGTCGTGAGCGATCAGCCAGGTGCTGTCGATCTTCCGCATGCCGTACGTGACCCGGACCCACATGCCGCTCGTTGCCTCTCCGCTCTTCAGCGTGCCGCTGAGACGAGCGAAGGCGTGCCCGAATGCCACATTCCCGCCTACGGTGAACGTCAGGTCGCGGACCTCGTAGGTCACACTCTCGAAGAACAGGAACACCCTCGCCCAGTTATCGAGTTTCGCCGCTATCCCGACATGCTGGAGCGGTGGCTCGACATCGAAGGAAACGACGTCGGTCGTGTACAGCTGTTCGAGGACCTCGAGATCCTTGGCTCGCAGTGCTTCGACCACCTTGTCGATTGTTCGGCGAATCTCGACTTCATCGACCTCGACGCGGTCGGCATCTGTCTGGAAATCATTGGCTTCGTCCATGATCGGCTCCTCAGGACTTGACCAGAGTGGTTTCGGCGCCGGTCCGCAGCGGTGCCAATGCGGCGCTCCAGGCGATGAGCTGATCCAGCGTTTTGCCCAGAGCTGCGACATGGTGGTCGCGCGGTGTGAAGGTGGTGTAGTTCTCGAAATCGGTGAGCACCGAGATCGTGACCTGATAGCCCACATCGGCCATGCCCAGCGTGCCGCAGACCGTCCGCAACTGCACCACCGCGCGGGCGCCGCCGTTCGCGCCGTAGGAGACGAATCCGACCGCCTTGTCGGCCCACTCCACGAACAGGTGGTCGAAGGCGTTCTTCAGCACTCCGGGGACCCCGCCGTTGTACTCCGGGGTCACCACCACGAAGCCGTCGAATGGGGCGATCCGCTCGGCCCAGGCGCGGGTATGCGCGTTGACCGACGGGCCGAACATCGGCGCCACCGGCTCGTCCAGATGCGGAAGCGGGTGCTCGCGCAGATCGATCAGATCGAACTCGGCGTCGCCACGCTGCGATGCCGTGTCCAGGACCCACCGGGCGACCTGCGAGCCGTTACGGTTGGGTCGGGTACTGCCGAGGATGATGCCGATTCTGGTCATTTCCGGAACTCCTGCTCTGCTGAAGTTGTCACAACCTTCCGACGACGCAGCCGTCCGGAATGTCAGGCCGCCTCACAAATCGGCTCGCTGATTCGTCGAATTCGGTGAGGACGCACAACCGAAGGAGACGACCATGACCGACCCGCACCTGTGCGCGGTGATCAGTGAACGCCGTCAGCTGATCAACCTCGCCTACCGCCTGCTCGGCTCCCTGGCCGAGGCGGAGGATGTGGTGCAGGAGACCTACGCGCGCTGGTACGCGTTGTCGGAGTCGCAGCGACGGAAGGTGGAGGCGCCCGGCGCGTGGCTGACGACGGTCGCCAGCCGGATCTGCCTCGACCTGCTCGGCTCGGCACGTGCCAGGCGAGAAAGCTATGTGGGCGAATGGATTCCGGAGCCGGTACCCGGCCGGTCCGAATGGCTCGATGGTCTCGACTCCGTCGATCCCGCCGACCGGGTCACCCTCGACGAGTCGATCAGCATGGCCTTCCTCGTCGTGCTGGATTCGATGACTCCGGCCGAGCGGGTGGCGTTCGTTCTGCACGACGTCTTCCGCTACTCCTTCGCCGAGGTCGCCGAGATCGTCGGGCGCACTCCCGCAGCCTGCCGCCAGCTCGCCTCCAGCGCCCGCCGCCGCATCGATACCTCGCGGGGCCCGTCGAGCACCGAGCGCGCCGAGGTGGTCCGGAATTTCAAACGAGCATGGGAGACAGGGAATATCGAGGCCCTGATCGGGCTGCTGGATCCGCAGGCGACCGCGACGGCCGACAGCGGCGGCCTGGCACCGGCCTTCCTCGACCCGATCCACGGCAGCGAGCAGATCGCCCGCACCTGGATGGAGATCGCTGCCCGCGGCCCTGCGGTGAGCCTGCTGGAGCGCACGGTGAACGGCCAGCCCGGCCTGGTGGCACGGCTCGATGACACTATCGTCTCGGTCTACGCTTTCGACATCGCCGACGGCCGGATCACCCGCATCTGGGCGATCCGGAATCCGGAGAAACTGCAGCCCTGGACGGCCGGCTGAACCGAACGCCTGCGGTCGCGACGCCCGGCCGGATGTAGCCCCCGAGCAGCGATGGCTTCGAGGCGCGCGCTGGGCTGAGCGGACGGCCGAGCGAGGTGGGGTGGAGGTCAGGCTCGGCGGGGGGTGACGAAGCCGGATTCGTAAGCCAGGACGACCAGTTGAGCGCGGTCGCGGGCGTGGAGCTTGGTCATGGCCCGGTTGACGTGGGTCTTGGCGGTCAGCGGGCTGATCACCAAGTGCTCGGCGATCTCGTCGTTCGACAGGCCCCGGGCAACAAGCGTGACGACCTCCCGCTCGCGGTTGGTCAGCCCGGCCAGATCGGGAGCCGCGTCGGAGTCCAGCGGCCGGCTGAGGTACCGGTTGATCAGTTTGCGCGTGATTGATGGCGCGAGCAGTGCGTCACCCCGGGCCGCGACCCGGACGGCGTGCAGGAAGTCCTCCGGATGGATGTCCTTGACCAGGAACCCGGCCGCACCCGCGCGCAGGGCGTCGAAGACGTGCTCATCCAGGCCGTAGTTGGTCAGTATCACCACGTGCACCCCGGTCAGGGCCGGGTCGGCGGCGATGCGCCGGGTCGCCTCGATACCGTCCGCGACAGGCATCTGGATGTCCATCAATGCGATGTCGGGCAGGTGTTCGCGGGCCAACTCGACGCCCCGCGCGCCGTCGGCGGCCTCGGCCACCACTTCGATATCGTCCTCCACGTCGAGCAGTGCGCGGAAACCGCTACGGATCAGCGGCTGGTCGTCGACCAGCAGGACGCGGATCAAGGCGCCCGCTCCACAGGCAGCTCGGCACGGACGGTGAAACCGCCCCCGCCGCGAGGCGCCGTGTGTAACCGGCCGCCGAGGGCGGTGACCCGCTCGCCCATCCCGAGCAGCCCTACACCCGGCTCCGGCATGGTGTCCGGTGTGGCTCGGCCGTCGTCGTCCACCCGGATCACCAGGGCGTCGGGGCGGTGTTCGATATGGACCGACGCGGTGGCGGCGGCGGCGTGCCGGGTGATGTTGGTCAGCGACTCCTGGACGATCCGGTAAGCGGTCCGGTCCACCGCCGCAGGCAGGGCCTCACGCTGCCCCTCGACCGTCAACCTCGCGTCCAGGCCGGTCGCCCGGACCCTTTCCACCAGCTCCGGCACGTGATCGAGCCCGTGCAACGGTGCGCGGTCGTCGCGCAGGGCCTCCAGGGTGGCCCGCAGTTCCCGGGACGCCTCCCGACCGGCCGCCAGGATCGCCAGCAGCGCCTCTGGCACGTGCTCGCCGCGCTTGCGGGCCAGGTGTACGGCCACCTCGGCCTGCACCTTGATCACCGAAATCTGATGGGTCAGTGAGTCGTGCAACTCGCGCGCGATGTGCAGCCGTTCCTCGTCGGCTCGCCGCCGTGCGGTCTCCTCGCGGGTGCGCTCGGCCTCCTCGGCCCGCCGCTCGGCCTGCCGCAGCGCTTCACCCGCCGCGCCCGCGGCGACCAGCCACGCCAGTTGCAGCACGCCCCGGGTCTCGGCGAACGCCTCGCCCATGAGCAGTCCGCGCGGCGAGATCAGCAACGCGAAGGGCATGACGAGCACCATGATCACCGACCACGCCACGGCCGCCACCCGGCGCCCCGCACGGAACGCCGCGTACACGGCGAACAAGAATGCGACCGCGGGCACGTCCACCCCGAGGGCCTGGTGCGCCGCCGCGGTCAGCCCCGTCACCGCCAGCACCACGACCGGTGCCCGGCGGCTCGCGGCCAACGACAACCCGCCGCCGACCAGCAGCACCCACCCGACCGCGGGCCCGGACAACCCCGAGACGAGCTGGAACACCGCGATGCCCACGGCGATCGCCCAGTCCCGAAGCCGTTCCATGGGTGCACCCTAACCCCATATCCGCGTTGGGACGTCGTGCACGGGAATGATCACCGTCTACTGCGCAGGCAGTACTCCCCTGGTTTTCCTACGCCCTCGGCGGCAGCGTGAAGTGCCTGCGTGCGCTGGACGACCGGAAGCGGATGCGGCAGAGAGGATGGGCCTCGTCCAGTCGTTGGAGAAGGAGCAAGTCATGTCCGTTTCTCATATGCTCGCCGCCTCGGAGATCCTTGCCCAGCCGGGCACCTCCGGGTTGACCGCCGGGCGTTTCTGGTCCCTGGTGGGTGTCGCGGTGGGACTTGTCGGGGCCGTCACCGGCGTCCGCGTCCTCATCCACCACACTGGACGCCGCTCCGCGATGACCGCGCTGGCTGCGGGAGTGATCGGCCTGCTGATCGGCGGGCTGGTCGTGGCCGCGGCCAAAGGCGGTCCCGGCACCGGATACGGGATCGTCGGCGGCTTCCTGGCCCTAGCGGTCGGGCTGGCCGCCGCCACCCTCGGCGCGATCGCCCTCAACAGGAACCCGCGGTCCCGTTGACGGCCCGCGCGGGCTCGTGGCTATCCCACAGCTCGGCGGGGGCAGTTGCGATCCATCACAGGTTCCAGCGAGACGCATCCCGGGCGGCCCCGGATGCGTCTCGGTCTGACCGAGGGCCCGCGAGCGCGCCTTCCGGTCTGTCCCGCGCTCGGCTGATTCGTTTCGCCTTGGCTGCTCCTACGGCGGTACGCGCGTGGCACCCGACCGACCGCAAATCCCCGACCGCATCGCCGGGGTGTTGACCGTGGACTGCGCTCCCCCCGGCCCACCGGCCAGGAGGGCCCGGGGAGTAAGACGCGCGTATCTGGATGGAGAAAATCTACAGCGCATGATGTAGACATGCTGAGAGAACCGGTGTACAGTCGCTGTCGTTGGAGATGAAAGTCTGGTTGGCCGGGCAGGTGACCTGCACCGGAAGCAAGATGGACCCATCCCCTCCGGCGGAGAAGAGAATTCGGTGCAGTCGGCCGGACCGCCGGAGGGGATGACGAATTACCGCAGACCAACCGGCAATGCAGGAGGTGGTCACTGAACAGCTCTTCCCAGATTCCGCGTCCCGGCCCGTTGCCGGGCGCGGCGCCCGAGGTCGGCCCTATCGCCGACCGACGGAATTGACGTGAAAACCCCCTCGATATCCCGGGCCCCGGCGCACTGAGCGCCGGGGCCTCGAGTCGTATGAATCCAGAGGTGTTGTGCAGCAACCGAACACAGATCCCCCAGACCCCACTGATGCCTCCAGTGCTGCTGAGAGGCTCGATGACGAGGACTATCCCGCCTACAGCATGGGCAGAGCGGCGGAAATTCTCGGCGTCACCCCCGCCTTCTTGCGCGGCCTCGACGCCGCCGAACTGCTGACACCGCAGCGCTCCGAAGGCGGACACCGCCGCTACTCCCGCTACCAGCTGCGTATCGCCGCCCGCGCCCGCGCACTGGTCGATCAGGGCACACCGCTGGAGGCGGCGTGCCGGATCATCGTCCTGGAAGACCAGCTCGCCGAAGCCCTCGAACTCAACGCGGAACTCTCCCGACAAGAACCACCTGCACCGGACCCCGACAGCTGAACTCAACCAGCCCCACACCAGGCGCCGAGTTCGTGCTGCCGCCCCTGTGGCAGTCGACTTCACCAGCCGTATTCGGTGACAGTTCAGCCAGGTTGGAAGAACGCGAGCATCTTCTGTGCGGCGTCCGGCGACATCAGCAATTCCTGCAAGTCCGCGGACATCCGGGCGGCAGCGCTGGTGCGCTCGAACATCTCGCGTTCGTATTCCTCGACGGCGACGGGAACGTCGTCCGGGTGCGCGGCCAGCGCGAGACCGAGCAGGGCGCCGTCGAGCAGCGCCATGTTGGCGCCCTCTCCCACCGGCGGCATCAAGTGCGCGGCATCGCCGACCAGCGTGACGTCCGGCCTCGACGGCCAGGTCAGGCCGACCGGGAGAGCGGTGATCGACCGCGCCATGATCGTGTCGTCGCAAGCCGCGATCAGGGCGGTGAACCGTGCGTCCCAGCCGGGGAGCAGGTCGATCAGCCGCGCCCGTGCGGCGGCCGGGTCGTCGAACGGGATCCCGCTGGTCGCGAACCAGTCCTCGGCGGTGTGATAGAAGCTGAGGCCGATACGAACGCGGCCGTCGCCGTTGCGCTGTGCCGCGAGGGATAGTCCGTTGCCGAGCACCCAGTAGTTGCCGCGCCCGACCATCGCCGCGAGGTCGGGGTGCGTGCGGTCGATGTCGGGAATGCCGATCTCGACGACGTTCTGGCCGATATGCGCCGGGCGGGCATCGGTGACCAGCGCGCGGACGCGGGACTGCGCGCCGTCGGCGCCGACCAGCAGGTCATACGTCGCACTGCCGCCGTCGGCGAAGTGCAGCAGGCCGCGGTCGGCGGATTCGAACGCGCGCCCCCAGCGCACCATGTCTTCGGGAAGGGAATCCAGCAGCAGCTTGCGCAGATCGGCACGGTCGACCTCGGGTCGATCGAGCGGGGCGTCTTCGGGAGTGTCCTCCTGGAGCAGCAGCGTGCCATCCGGCTCGAGAAGACGCATGTCCTGGCCTTCACCACGAGCAATCGCGTGGAACTGGTCGATCAGGCCGGCCTCGCGCAGCGCCCGCTGGCCGGAGTGGATGTCGAGCATGCCGCCCTGACCACGCGCGCCGCGTGACGATTCACGCTCATACACGACGGCGTCGATGCCGTTCACGTGTAGCACCCGAGCGAGGGCCAATCCGCCCAGTCCGGCTCCGATGATGGTTACGGTCATGTCCGCCTCCAATTCACTGTATTGATCCGATACACTGTATCGGAAGGTGGCGATGTATTGTCAGCGGCATGTTGGTCTGGGAGAGGCCGGAGCCGCCGGATCGACCGGTGCCTGCACCACTGAGCCGGGAGCGGATCGTACGAGCAGCGATCCGGCTGGCCGACGCGGACGGCTTGGCGGCGGTGTCGCTACGCAAGGTCGCCGCCGCACTGGATGTGGGGCCGATGCGGCTCTACAGCTACATCGCTACCAAGGAGGAGTTGCTCGACCTGATGGTCGATGCGGTCTACGCCGAGATCCGCCCGGCCGGAGACGGTTGGCGAGAGGTGCTGCGCTCCCTCGCCGAAACCACCCGTCAGGCCGTTCACCAGCATGAATGGCTCGCCGACTTGATCGGTGGGCGGCCCCAGCTAGGGCCGCACGCGCTCGCAAGAGGAGAGGCTGTGGTGGCCGCGATGACCGAAGTCGACGTGGATGCCGTCATGCCGGTGGTCGCCGCGGTCAATGCATACGTGATCGGCGCGGTGCGCCGGGAGATCACCGAGCGGCGCGCTGAGCGGGCCACTGGAATGGACCAGCAGCAGTGGCAGGCCGCCTTCGGACCTTATCTGGAGCGGACCTTCGCAACCGGCCGCTTCCCCGCGCTCGCCACGGTCGTCCGCGATGGCGCCCACCTGGACGCCGACCAAACCTTCCGAATCGGCCTCGACTTCCTCCTCGACGGCATCCAAGCCCGCATCTCGGGCTGACGCGCGCCGAGAAACCAGATGAGCGCCTCCTCTGCGCCTTCGCGACGTGTTCTCCGTTCTTGCCGTAGCGGGGCCCGCTGCGGTTGAACGGACCTCAGTCGGCGATGTAGCGCAGCATCACCACGGTGTCGAAGTGCCTTGTCTCGGCCAATCGGAGCTGTATGCGCTTGTCCAGCGGGGGAAACAGCGGTGTGCCACCGCCGAGCGCCACGGGCGAGAGGAACAGCTGGTACTCGTCGATGAGCCCGTGTGGCATCAGCGAGGCCGCCAGGCTCGCGCCGCCGACCTCCATGACGCCATCGCCTGCACCCTTGAGCCTGCGGACCTCCTCGACCGCGTTCTCACTCACCAGCGTGCTGTTCCACTGGACTTCGGTGAGCGTCCGGGAGAAGACGACCTTCGGCTTCTCCGTCCAGAGTCTGCCGAACTCACGCTCGATGCGCGGCGCGTCCTCGGGCACGCGCGGCCAGTACTCGGCCATCAACTCATACAGGCGACGGCCGTGCAGCGAGACCTCGATATCGCGGTAGCGGTCGTTGTGGAACTGGTGCAGCTCCTCGTCCGGGTTGGTCCAGTCGATGCTGCCGTCGCGGTCGTTGATGTAGCCGTCCAGGGACACGCCGAACCCGTAGATCAGTTTCCTCATGACCGGGTAGACGTTCTACGCGCTCGAAACTCATCGGAGGCGCAAGGGCAGTGGTCGATCTTGCAGGCTCGGCCGGTCCAGCGGCGGCTGATAACGACACTCCCAGAAATCTACTGTGGCGACAGTAGACATTCATCGTAGGTCCGGGTAACTTCTGTGGGGCGAACGAAGAAGTAAGTCTCGAGTGGCACGGGAGATGACGAACTGCCCGTGGAGGTTGAAGACGGCGGGCGCGGCTGCGGGGCCATGAGGTACGACGGTCCCCGCCGCCCGCCGGGCACGCAAGGTGAAGTGCACGAAGAATTGAAGTACCCGTGAACAGGAAGGAGGAGTTGCCTACCGTCGCGTCGCCCACCGGCGTGTGTGGCTCGGGCGGCGACCGAAGCTCGGATATTTGTCGGAAGATGGTTAGTAATTCCCCTAAGTGCCCCGGTGCCATCAGGCACCGGGGCACTCGTCGCGTGGAGGCATCACGATTTCTGAACTCACGACCGCGAACGAGAAGTTCGACGACGAGGACTACCCCGCCTACACGATGGGCCGGGCCGCGGACCTGCTCGGCACCACCCAGGCGTTCCTGCGCAGCCTGGACGAGGCGGAACTGATCACCCCGCAACGATCCGCCGGTGGGCACCGGCGCTACTCCCGCTATCAGCTGCGCATCGCCGCGCGTGCCCGCGAACTCGTCGATCAGGGCACACCGCTCGAGGCAGCCTGCCGGATCATCATCCTCGAAGACCAACTCACCGAAGCCCTGGAGCGTAACGCCGCATTGCACCAGGAACACGACTGACACCCGGACCGGGCCGCTACCCCATCGCCACTACCAAATGCCCTGACGGCGGATAAAGGCTCAGCACCGGCACACTCCCGCCGCAGCTGTCGATGACGAACCGCTCGCCCTGAGGCCCCGGTCGACGCAGCGCCGCACTCGAGCATGGGGAACATTCGTCCTATAACCGGCGACGTCGGCCGGTCGATAGTGATGGTCCACTTTCGAGGAGGACCCCACCATGGCCGATGACACTCTCGTCGACTTCCAGCGCGATACCTTCACCTACGAAGGCAAGACCCGCACCCTGTTCCGTAAGGGCTCCGGCCCCGCCGTGATCGTCATGGCGGAATTTCCCGGTATCTCGCCGCACGTATTCGACTTCGCGCGGCGAGTCGCGGCTATCGGGTGCACGGCGGTCGTTCCGCATCTGTACGGCAATCCCGGCCGGGATCCGAGTCCCGCCGCGCATGGACTCGCCTCGGCGCTGGCGAACGTTGTCGGGCAGTTCGGCTCGGTCTGCGTCAGCCGAGAGTTCGTTGTGCTAGCGACCGGTCGCACCTCGCCGGTCGTGCAGTGGCTGCGAGCGCTGGCCGAGCACGAGCACCACCGTTGCGGCGGACCGGGCGTCGGCTCGGTCGGAATGTGCTTCACCGGCGGATTCGCACTGGCGATGGCGGTCGACGACCGATTGCTCGCACCTGTACTATCCCAGCCCGGACTGCCCCTCGGATTCACCTCCCGGCAGAAGTACTCCATCGACTTGTCCCCCGCCGACCTGGCCCGCGTCAAAGAGCGCTGCGCGGACGGATTGCCGGTCATGGGGTTGCGATTCCGCGGCGATCGTCGTTCGCCCGCCGAACGATTCGAATTCCTGCGCGACCAACTCGGCGACGCGTTCACAGCGATCGAACTCGATGACGCCGACGCCAATCCCGATGCCGTGCTGAGCCCGCATTCGGTCCTGACCGAACATCTCATCGATGAACCCGGCCAGCCCACCCAGGCTGCGCTGCACCAGGTTCTGGATTTCCTCGGAGGCCGGCTCCTGGCCGATCACCGACCGATCGGACGAAACCCGTAGCGACGACGCACTGCGGATGGTGCAGGCCGACGCCGATCGAGGTGCGCCGAGCACATGGCAGCTGTTCGCCGTTCCCGACCGGATGTATCCGGCGGGGTCCGCTCGGGCGAGTCAGACTACCGCCACCTCTGCGGCATCAGCGGTGGCCACGGTTGCCGCAGCGGCCAGCTCGGCGTCCTCGACGGTGCATCGGCCGAGACCGCATGCCGTTGCCACGCCGTATGCGGTCCGGCCTGCGGCTGCTTCGAACATGGCCAGGCTACGAATGCTGTTTTGCGCTCCCTCCGGCGACACGACCCCTGCGATGACGCGCCAGTCCTTGTCCAGTCCGCGCAGCGGCCGGTAGAACGCCGGGTCCAACGGGGCTGGATGAGCACCGTACGCACAAGGGATGTGCGCGGGCGGCAGGGGCACCGCGCGAGCGCGCAGATCTTGTGCGACGGTGTTCAACAGTCGCACCGCGGGCGCGAGACTACGCGGGGCGAGCAGTTCCTTGTGCCGGTAGTCGCCGTAGCAAAGATGCAGGACGGTCTGTGCGCCGATAGCGTGCGTCTGCGCGAGGAATTCCGCCAACTGGCGCGCGACCAGACGGCCGACCGGAGCTTGCGCACCGAATCGCGCCGCCTTCACCAGTGCGAGCTGGGCGATCGGCGACTCCACCTGCCAGGTGATCAATTCGCCTTGTTCGGCCGTGACCGCGGCCATTTCGGCCAGCACGGCCTCGACGAAAACCGGCAGGTTACGCAGCGCGGGCGTCACCGTCCGAAGGTGACGCAGCGCGCGCCCGAGCGGAAGTCCGTCGGCCACCGCGGCGCCGCCGAACACGAACAGCGCCAGGTCGAGCGGATTCGGTTGACTGATCTGCAATCTGGTGTCGGCCAGTTCGGGGTGCCGATCACGCAGTTCGCGGAAGGCGGTGGCGGCCGCGGCGATGCGGTCGACCCGGTTCATTGCCACGTGCCGGGGTTCGAGGGTGGCGCCCCGACGAATGCCGTAGACGCGCATGTCGGCGTAGTCGGCGAAGTCACCGCTGCGCACCACTTCGAAGACGTCGTTGTGTTTCTCCCGCTCGCGCAGGTACTCCACGACCCATGTGGGATCCAGATCCCGTGGAACGCCGGTAAGCCGGTGGCCTCGGCTGCGCGCGACGAACCATTCCAGCACGTCGCGGTCGTCGGTCGTCAACGGTGCGGGCAAGCTGCCCACGAAGTGCACGAGTCGCGTCATCGCCTGTCCAACACGTAGTCCTCACCAACGGGCGAGGCATCCGCCCCCCGCTCGCGACCCCGAATCGTCGGTCATCGAGCAGCGTAGGCGGATCGATAACCAGAATTTCGCCACTGTTGGGAATACCGCGACAGCGAACTCCCTGCGTGCCGGTAGGGCACAACGCCTCTCGAACCCTGCTCGGCTTTGACCCGATCGCCGACCCCGAGGCCCCACGCCGCCCTGATCCGGCTGGGCGACACGGGGGCCGCCGTGGAGGCTCCCGTCGTCATCGACGGTGACGTTGTGAACGGCCAGGTCGAGTACATCGGCCAGGCGTAGCAGCCTGAGTGGACGCGACCGGCCCGTGCGGAACACCTACGGTGTGAGCCCGGCTCGGGCTTCGGTGCGGCCTTGGGACGCCGGGGTGGGAATTCGTCCCCCTTGGATCGGCTCTCGGTCGTGGTCAGTGGGCCAGCCCCCCGCGAGCCGGATAAAAGTGAATGGGCCTTGCCGGAAGCGGCAAGGCCCACTGGCCGAGCAGTCGATCAGCTATTGCGCCGGCGCCGGTCCGCATTCCTTGCCCATCACGTCGGGCAAGTGAGCCCATCCGGACGCGCAGTTCACGATCTCGCCGCCGTTCACCCGGAACGGCTGCGTGATCTCTCCGCTCATCGGCGCACCGTCGGACGCCGTGCACTCGAGAGCGGTCACCCTGCCCTCCCACACGGGCGAATGGGACGAACAGTTGTAGCTCCACATCTCCTGCGCGGAGGCGGTCGGCGGACAGAACAACAGGGCCGCCGCCGCGGCCAAGAACGGGGGAAGACCCAGACGAACGAGGCGTGTGGCTTTCATGACGATCTCCTTGTCCTGGTTCCGTGCGATCTGAATCGGTAACCGTCCCGGACGGGCCGTCCGAGCGGTAGCGAGCAGAAACTGCGTGGTTGCTCAGGAGAGAACGTGCACACTGCGGGAGGAACGCTACGCGGAGGTGGCGAGGCCGGGTGCGGAACGTTGATTGCTGTGATCATCCGGATATGACGGCCGCCCACCGGGCGCCTCGAGCGGGCTCTTCGAAACTCTACGTGCGGGTAACACCCGCACGCTGTGTATATATCTGGGATAAAGGTGCACACTACGCGAGACCGGGGGTCGCAAACCTCGCCCGATCGGGCCAACGCTTAGGAGAGGAAGGAACCGGCAAGTGTTCAGCCGCATTGCCATCGTGAACCGGGGAGAGGCCGCCATGCGCCTCATCCACGCCGTCCGAGATCTGGCTGCGGAGACCGCGCTGCCGATCGAAACCGTCGCCCTGCACACCGACGTCGACCGCCACGCGACGTTCGTGCGAGAAGCCGACATCGCCTACGACCTCGGCCCGGCGTCCGAGCGCCCGTACCTGGACCTCAAGGCGCTCGAGCGTGCGCTGGTGGAGACCGGCGCCGACGCCGCCTGGGTCGGCTGGGGTTTCGTCGCGGAGGATCCGGCGTTCGCGGAGCTGTGCGAACAGATCGGTGTCACCTTCATCGGCCCCAGCCCGGAGGCGATGCGCAAGCTCGGCGACAAGATCGGCGCGAAGCTGATCGCCGAGGAGGTCGGCGTGCCGGTCGCGCCCTGGAGCCGCGGTCCGGTCGAAACCGTGGACGCCGCCTTGGCGTCGGCGGCCGAGATCGGCTACCCACTGATGCTGAAAGCGACCGCCGGCGGCGGTGGACGCGGTATCCGGGTGATCACCGATGAGGCCGAACTCGTCGACGCCTACGAGCGCACCCGCCAGGAAGCCGCTCGGGCATTCGGCAGCGGTGTGGTCTTCCTGGAGCGGCTCGTCACGGGCGCCCGGCATGTCGAGGTCCAGGTGATCGCCGACGGCCAGGGCACCGCGTGGGCGCTGGGTGTCCGCGACTGCTCGGTACAGCGGCGCAACCAGAAGATCATCGAGGAGTCGGCGTCGCCGGTCCTGCGTCCCGACCAGGCAGCCGAACTCAAGGCCTCGGCCGAGCGGCTGGCGATCGCGGTGGGTTACCGCGGGGCAGCGACCGTCGAATTCCTCTACCACCCCGGTGACGATCTCTTCGCGTTCCTCGAGGTCAACACCCGCCTGCAGGTCGAGCATCCGATCACCGAATACACCACCGGCTTCGACCTCGTCCGGGCGCAGCTGCTGGTGGCCTCCGGAGGACGGCTCGAGGGCGAACCTCCGGCCGAGCGTGGGCACGCCATCGAAGCCCGGCTCAACGCCGAAGACCCCGACCGCGACTTCGCTCCCGCGCCGGGCCGCATCGCGCGCCTGAACCTGCCTGCCGGACCGGGCATCCGCGTCGACACCGGCGTCAGCGAGGGTGACACGATTCCCGCCGACTTCGACTCGATGATCGCCAAGATCATCGCCTACGGCCGTGACCGTGACGAAGCGCTGGGCAGGCTGCGCCGGGCGGTGGCGCAGACCCGGGTGGTCATCGAGGGCGGGGCGACGAACAAGAGCTTCGTGCTCGACCTGCTCAACCAGCCCGAGGTGATCGACGCGAGCGCCGACACCGGCTGGATCGACCGCGTCCGCGGTGAGGGCCGCCTCGTCTCGCATCGCCACTCGGCCGTCGCGCTCGCGGCCGCCGCCATCGAGGCCTACGAGGAGGAAGAGCGGGTTCAGCAGCACCGGTTGCTGTCCACGGCGTCCGGTGGACGTCCTCAGGTACAGCACGAGAGCGGCAGGCCGCTCGACCTCAAACTGCGCGGCGCGGGCTACCGCGTACGCGTCGCGCGCATCGGTGCCCATCGGTTCCGCATCGGCATCGAGGCCTGCGGCGAAATCCGCACGGCCGACGTCGACCTCGAGCGCTTCGATCGGCACACCGGGCAGATCGTGGTGAACGGCGCCCGCTACCGCTTGACCATCGGCACACACGGGCCGATCCACCTGATCGACGTCGACGGTGTGACGCATCGGATCAGCCGCGACGAAGGCGGCGTCGTCCGCTCCCCCGCGCCCGCGCTGGTCGTCGCCACACCGCTGGAGGTCGGCGCCGAGGTCGAGGCGGGCGCGCCGGTGCTCGTGCTGGAGAGCATGAAGATGGAAACGGTGCTGCGCGCGCCGTTCCGCGCTCGCTTGAAGGAATGCGGTGTCTCCGTCGGCACCCAGGTGGAGACCGGTGCGCCGTTGCTGCGGCTGGAGCCGATCGCCGATGACGACGAGGCCGAGGCCCCCGCGGCGACCGAGTCCGTGGAGCTGGACCTGCCCGGCGAGCCCGAGCAGGTCGAGCCGCATGAGCGCACCACCCGCGGTCAGCAAGACCTGCGCAGTCTGCTGCTCGGCTTCGACGTCGACCCGCATGATGACCGCCGGGTGCTCGACGAATACCTCACCGCGCGCCGGGCTGCCATCGCGGACAACCGCAGGCCGCTGGCCGAGGAACTCGAGCTCGTGCAAGTCTTCGCCGACCTCGCCGAACTGACTCACGACCGGTCCTGGGACGAGGACGGCGGCCAAGGCCATGTCCACAGTGCCCGCGAATACTTCCACACCTATCTGCAGAGCCTCGACGTGGAGCGGGCCGGGTTGCCCGAGGCCTACCAGGCCAAACTCGCCCTGGCGCTCGGGCACTACGGGATCACCGATCTGGAGCGCACCCCCGACCTCGAAGCCGCGGTCTTCCGGATCTTCCTCGCCCAGCAACGCCCGTCCGACACCGCCGCGGTCATCACCACACTGCTGCGCAAGTGGCTGCGGGAGCCGGTTCCGGACCGGGCGTTGCGCGAGCCGGTCGGTCTGGTGCTGGAGCGGCTCGTGGCCACGACCCAGGTGCGCTTCCCCGTGATCGCCGATCTCACCCGCGGCCTGGTATTCGCCTGGTACGGCCAGCCGCTGCTGCGGCGTAATCGCGCCCGTGTGTACACCAACGTCCGCAGGCACCTGCGCCACCTGGACGCGCACCCGAACTCCCCCGACCGCGCCGAGCGCATCTCCGACATGGTGCGCAGCACCGAACCGTTGGTGCGACTTCTGGGCCAGCGACTGGAGCGCGGCTACCCCGACCACACCGTCATGCTGGAGGTGCTGACCCGCCGGTACTACGGCAACAAGGGACTCACCGGCGTGCACACCCACGAGGTGGGCGGCTGCACATTCGTGATCGCCGAGCGAGCGGGCTCGAGCCTGGTGTCCACCGCGGTGAGCTTCGAGGCGCTCGACACCGCGCTGCGCGGGCTGACCGAACTGGCCGCGGGCGCCGCGTCCATCGACGCCGACATCTACCTCAGCTGGGAGAAGCAGCCCGGCGACTTCGACGCGATGGCGGCGGCGCTGCACGAGGTCATCGGCACCCACCAGTGGCCGAGCCAGGTGCACCGCATCACCGCCACGGTCGCGGGCAGCGGCGGTGCGGTGATGCACCACCACTTCACCTTCCGCCCGTCGGCCACCGGCATGGCCGAGGAGCGGCTGATCCGCGGCCTGCATCCCTACATCGCGCAGCGGATGCAGCTGGAGCGGCTGCGCAAGTTCGACCTCACCAGGCTGCCGTCCTCGGACGACGACGAGATCTACCTGTTCCGGTGCGTCGCGAAGGAGAACCCGGCCGACGATCGGCTCATCGCGTTCGCGCAGGTGCGCGACCTGGCGGCGCTGCGCGAGCACGACGGCAGGCTGCTCGCGCTGCCCACGGCAGAGAGCACCATCGCCACCTGCGTCGACTCGATCCGCCGGGCACAGTCGCAGCGGCCGTCGGCGAAACGCTTCAACACCAACCGCATCGTGATGTACATCTGGCCGCCGATCGACGTCACCCGGGCCGAACTCCAGACCATCGGCGGACACGTGCTGCCCACCGCCGCGGGCGCCGGGCTGGAGGAGATCCTGCTCATCGCGCGTCAGCGGGACCCGGGCACCGGCGAGCTGACCAAGATCGCCGTCCGCATCTCCTTCGGCGCCACCGGCAGCACCGAGGTGACCGTCGGCGAGCCCACCGACGAGCCGGTCGAGCCGCTGGACGAGTATCGGCAGAAGGTGCTGCGGGCGAGCAGCCGCAATACCGTGTACCCCTACGAACTGACCGGTCTGCTCGGTGATTTCGCCGAGTACGACCTCGACGAGAACCACACGCTGGTACCGGTCGACCGGCCCAAGGGACGCAACACCGCGGCCCTCGTCGCGGGCGTGGTCACCACGCCGACCGAGCGGCATCCGCAGGGCGTCACCCGGGTGGCGCTGCTCGGTGATCCGACGAAGTCGCTGGGCGCGCTGTCTGAGCCGGAGTGCCGCCGCGTGATCGCCGCGCTGGACCTCGCAGAACGGATGCAGGTGCCGTTGGAGTGGTACGCGCTGTCCTCCGGCGCGCGGATCTCGATGCGGTCCGGCACGGAGAACATGGACTGGGTGGCGGCGGCGCTCAAGCGCATCGTCGAGTTCACCCAGGACGGCGGCGAGATCAACATCGTGGTGGCGGGCATCAACGTCGGCGCGCAGCCGTACTGGAACGCCGAGGCGACGATGCTCATGCACACCAAGGGCATCCTGGTGATGACGCCGGACTCCGCGATGGTGCTCACCGGCAAGCAGGCGCTCGACTTCTCCGGCGGTGTGTCGGCCGAGGACAACTTCGGCATCGGCGGCTACGACCGGGTGATGGGCCCCAACGGGCAGGCGCAGTACTGGGCGCCGAACCTGACCGCCGCGCGGGACGTGCTGATGTCGCACTACGACCACACCTACGTCGCGCCCGGCGAGCAGGCGCCGCGGCGAGCGCAGACCAGCGACCCCATCGATCGTGATGTCTCCGACTTCCCGCACGTCGCGGCGGACAGCGACTTCACGACCGTCGGGGAGATCTTCTCCGCCGCGAAGAACCGGGACCGCAAGAAGCCGTTCGATATCCGGACCGTGATGCGGGCCCTGTCCGACCAGGACCACCCGGTGCTGGAGCGGTGGGCGGGCATGGCCGACGCCGAGACCGCGGTGGTGCAGGACGCGCATGTCGGTGGCATCCCGGTGTGCCTGCTGGGCATCGAGTCGCGGGGTGTGCCGCGACGCGGCTTCCCGTCCACCGACGGCCCGGACACCTACACCGCGGGAACCCTGTTCCCCCGGTCGTCGAAGAAGGCCGCGCGGGCGATCAACGCGGCCAGTGGCAATCGGCCGCTGGTCGTCCTGGCAAACCTGTCCGGCTTCGACGGCTCGCCCGAATCGATGCGGAAGCTGCAGCTCGAGTACGGTGCCGAGATCGGCCGAGCGATCGTGAATTTCCGCGGCCCCATCGTGTTCTGCGTGATCTCCCGGTATCACGGCGGCGCGTTCGTGGTGTTCTCGAAGGCGCTGAACCCGAACATGACCGTGCTCGCGCTGGAGGGCTCGTTCGCCTCGGTGCTCGGCGGCGCTCCGGCCGCCGCGGTGGTATTCGCCGGTGAGGTCGACACCCGCACCGCGGCCGATCCGCGGGTGCGGGACCTGGAAGCGCGCGCCGCGAACGCATCCGGCACCGAGCGCGCGTCCTTGACCGCGGAACTCGACGAGATCCGGTCGTCGGTCCGGACCGAGAAGCTCGCCGATGTGGCGGCGGAATTCGACCGCGTGCACGATATCCGGCGCGCTGTCGAGGTCGGTTCGGTCGACGCCGTCATCCGTGCCTCCGAACTGCGCCCGCGCATCATCGAGGCCATCGAGGCGCGCCTGGCCGGGTGATCCGATCGCCGTGGTTCGTCACCGTCCGGCGAGTCCCCACCTCGAGCGGTGGTGACTCGCCGGGCGAGCGGCCGGCGGTACGAGTCCGCTTTCCACCGGAAACCCTGAACAAACGGACCACTGTCCGGCACGATGGCCGTCTGCTCGGCCAGGGAGTCTGGCCGTCGGTCAGGATGACGAGGACATCCGGGCGGGGGTGGCCTCGTAGCGCCTGGCGATCCCCGCGCCACCACCCACCAGAGGTATTCGCTCGGCACGGCACAGCGGGTGCGCGATCCTGGCCGCCGCGTCGTACGGCAGCCCAGTGACGAGGCTGCGGCGGCCGCCCACGGGCCACCTGATCTACACACCTGCCAACGCACTCGGGAGCAGTTAGCCGATCACGATGCACGGGTATGGGGGGCCGACCCCTCGGTATAGGCGGTGCTCGAGCGTGGCACCAACCGAATCGCGGACATCCGTCGAGCCGGCTGGTTGCGCTGACCCGGCCTGCGGGATGACAACAGGGTGGTCCGACTTGTCTGCGGCGATCACCGCCGGTGCCCGCGTAGCCGCGTATCAGCAGTTGGTGGGGGCGGGCTCGCCGCGAACCCGAGCGTCGAGCCACAGCATTACCGCGGGCGCACCCAGTACCGCGGGGGACAAATGCTCGACCGCGGCGCCCAGTTCGACCGCGGGCCCCGGTTCGACCGGGAGCACCCGCAGCGTCTGCACCCGAACCCCTGCCGAGCACCAACGGCGGAGGGTGTTCTCGATGGCATAGACCGGAATCTGCTGGTCCTCCGGCGAATGCCATTCGAAGATCGGTGTTTCCGGCACGCCGGCATACAATTCGAGGCTGTTCTCCTCCACCACCGAGCGGGCTTCGCGACTGTCGAAGATCGAGGTGTCTGTGATGTAGTCCCGGGCGCTGCCGTCCAGGCCCAAAGTCAAGATTTCGTTGCTGCAGCTGTTTGCCATGGCCCTGCCGACTTCGAGGCCACGCGGGTTGAGATGCGCGCTGATCGGCAGCCGATCCGGGTATTCCCGCTCCAGACCGATCGCCGCTGCCATGGCCAACCCGAACGAAGGGTGCGGGTCCAAGCCCAGCGCCTCGGCCATCGTCAGCAGATTCATCGGTGCGCCGCCGATAGCCGCACCCGCGAGTTGCAGCTCCGGTGCGTACGTCGGCTGCAATGCGGCCGCCCATGCGGTGGCCAGGCCGCCGCCTGAGTAGCCGGCCATCACCGTTGGGCTGGACGGCACGGCGAGTGCGGGCAGCCGCTTCACCGCCCGGATGCCGTCCAGCACGATCTGACCGCCCAAACGCGCTGCCCCCAGAGCGAATTGCGGTCCGAGGTGATCCGGCAGCGCGACGCTCCAGCCCTGCGCCAGCGCCACGTTCAAGATCGGCGTGGTCACCGTCAGGTTCAGATCGTCGCCGTACAGTTTGTGCGAAAGCGCGCAGTCGGTGCCGAGCGCATTGATGAAGTGCTGATAGGACAGCAGTGGCCCACCCGGCCGGCGGCCGGACGGCGTGAGAACCGTGGTCGTCGCCGCGATCGGTGCTCCATGGGAATTGGTGGACCGGAATTTGACCAGCGTGACGGTGGAGCCGGGGAAGATCGCCAGCGGCGGCAGCGCCCGTTCACCGAGCACATCACCTGGCAGATATGCCGCCAGATCCGCCGGGGCGGCATAGAACGGGTCCGGATCGGGCCGCGGATACAGTGGCTCCGCGGTCGCCATCGTCGCCGGGATCAGCCCCAGTGCCACGGCGCCGACGGCACCGAGGGCCCGTGCCACACCGCTGAACCTGCCGCAGGGGAAACAAAGCCACCGCCCGATCACGATCTCGACCTCCACGGGTAGTTCGCGGGCATTCGTCGACCAGCCAGTCTGCATTCAAATCAAAC
The DNA here is from genome assembly GCF_001612765.1 of Nocardia arthritidis NBRC 100137. Classification (GTDB taxonomy): domain Bacteria; phylum Actinomycetota; class Actinomycetes; order Mycobacteriales; family Mycobacteriaceae; genus Nocardia; species Nocardia arthritidis. Next base: position 29,961 of record NZ_BDBB01000020.1, on the reverse strand, counting down.
CCACGCGCAAACATCCAGCGACACGCCGGACGAATGTCGGGCTCCCCCTTCGAACACGCTGGAATGCCGACCGGGGTCGGCACGGCGTCTCGGGCTCCGTGTGAGAATCAGCGTGAGAAACAGCCGGACTCTCTCGGAATCTCACCGGTCGAACCTGCGGTGTCGCCGACGCCGCAGCCGAGCGACACAGGTAGTTCGATGCCCGAAACACAGTCCCAGTTCACACGCAGGGAATCCTGGGAGCGGACGACCGGCATTCCCATGATGGTGCTGGCCGTCGTATTCCTCGGCGTCTACGCCTGGCAGGTGCTCGATACCGAGGCCTCGCCTCGTCTGGACGCCTGGCTCACCCGGGCCGACGTGATGATCTGGGCGGCGTTCGCGCTGGACTTCGCGGTGCGGTTGTGGCTGTCCGGGAGCCGCTTGCGGTTCCTGCGTGCCCACCCGGTCGACTTGTTGATCGTGGTGCTGCCGCCGCTTCGCCCGCTGCGGCTGCTGCGCGCAGCCATGCTCGTGATCGGCACGTTGAACCGGAACACGACGACCAGAGCCAGGCTCGCGGTGTTCGTCGGCGCCAGTTCGATACTGCTCCTACTGCTGTGCAGTCTGGCTTTCTTCGACGCGGAGTACGGGCGGCCGACAGCAAGATCCACAATTTCGGTGACGCGCTGTGGTGGTCGATGGTCTCGGTGACCACCGTCGGGTACGGCGACGTGTATCCGGTGACGACCGAAGGCCGATTGATCTCCTTGATCCTGATGACCCTCGGCATCGGCCTGATCAGTTTCGCGATCGGCACCACCACCAGCTGAGTGATGGATCAGCTGAAGAGTGTCGAGGCGAATGTGGAGAATACCGATCGGGAGATCACCGAACTCGTTGCCGAGATCCGAGCACTGCGCGCCGAAGTGGCAGCGATGCGCTCCGCTGTGGTCGCGCCGGATACCGTGCGGGCCGACTGATCATCACCACCTGTTGTCGGAACCACCTCCGCGGGAAGCATCACGCGGCGACACAGTGATACTTCCCGCGGCCGGTCGGTTACTCCCCGGCAGCAGAGTCGGCGACATCCATCGCGGGAGTCACCGCGCGGCGGTCGCAGTCGGCACCCGAGAGTCGTCGGTGTGCTCCAGCCGAGCGCTGACCTGCGGGTAGGTCGGATACTCGATGCCCGAGATGTACTGCACCGTCCGCACCACCTGGCAGGAGTAGCCGAATTCGTTGTCGTACCAGACATACAGGATCGCGGTGTCGTCCTCGACGATCGTGGCATTGGCATCGATGATCGACGCTGCACGCGATCCGATGAAGTCGCTGGAGACGACGTCCGTGGCGGCGGTGTAATCGAGGTTCCGGCTCAACGGACCGGCAAGCGAAACCTGACGCAAGTACTCGAGCACATCGCTTTTCGTCGTCTTGCGCTCGAGCTGCAGGTTCAAGATGGCGACCGATACGTCGGGGGTGGGTACACGAATCGAGTTGCCGGTGATCTTGGCCTTGAAGTCCGGCATCGCCTTCGCGACCGCGGACGCGGCGCCGGTTTCGGTGAGCACGAGATTGAACGGCGCGGACCGGCCGCGACGGTCCGCCTTGTGGTAATTGTCCAGGAGATTCTGGTCGTTGGTGAACGAGTGCACCGTCTCCACGTGCCCGCGGATGATGCCGTACTCGTCGTCCATGGCCTTGAGCGGCGGAACAATCGCGTTGGTCGTGCACGAGGCGCACGAGAAGATCCGCTGCGACAGGTCCAGGCTGCGGTGGTTCACGCCGTGCACGATATTCGGGACGTCGCCCTTGCCGGGTGCGGTGAGAACGACTTTCGCGATGCCGGGGCGCAGATGCTGCGACAGCCCGTCACGATCACGCCACCTGCCGGTGTTGTCGATCAGGATCGCATCGTTTATCCCGTACGCGGTGTAGTCGATCGTGGCCGGATCATCACTGTAGATGAACTTGATCACGTTCCCGTTCGCGGTGATCGTGTCATTGCCGGTATCGACCTTGATGGTGCCGTTGAAGTGGCCGTGCACCGAATCCCTGCGAAGCAGCGACGCGCGCTTGGCCAGATCGTCGTCGCCTCCCTTGCGAACCACCACGGCACGCAGGTTCAAACCGTTGCCCGATCCGGCCTTCTCGATGAGCAGGCGCGTGACCAGACGACCGATGCGGCCGAAGCCGTAGAGGACGACGTCCCTGGGGCCTGGCGACTGAGCCTTGTTGCCGTTGGTCACCTCGGCCAGCACCGCCGCGGTGAACTCGCGGATCGACAGTCCGCGATCGTCGGTGCGATAGGTCATGACCAACTGACCGAGATCGATTTTGCAGGGGCCCAGATCCAGCTCGCTGAGTACTTGCAGGAAGGGAAGGGTCTGGTCCACCGACAACTCTTCGCCTTCGATCTGCCTCGCGAAGCGGTGCGTCCGCAGGATGCTGATCACCGACTTGTTCACCAGTGACCGGCTGTGCAGCAGGATCGTCACCCCTTTGCGCCGATACAACGTGCCGATGATGGGAATCATCGCCTCGGCGGCGGCTTCCTGGGCGTTCCAGCGGTCAAGTTGTTCGGTAGTCAACGCAGTCCTCGGATTCCTCGATATTCTCGCCGTATCGATGCTAGTGAGGGCCGCGATATCACCGCGATCGGATACCCACCGGTGAGATCGCCAGGTCGTGACGTCGATCGAGGCGGGCGGTTACGCGAAGCGCGGACAGGCCGGTCGAAGTGCTCGCAACCCGTTGACGCATACAGTGCGACTCAGCAGGTTACGTCCACTTGGGCAGCCTTCTCGAACGACACATGCACATGGTCGTAGTGATTGGCGGTCGGGCTCCCGCGGTCTTCCAGGTACGACCAACCGCTGCCGTCGTTGTACCGCTGCCGCCAGATCACGTACGTCACACCGAAACGTTGCTTGTTGGCGAGCACGAATTCGGCGATCGCGTCGCCGCGCGCGGAATCGGATGTCATGAGATCGAGCGCCAGGCCGGCACCGTGGTCGCCGTCGGCACGGCCGATCGCGCCACCGACGTCGGTGACGCCGAACGTCATCTTGAGCAGGTTGCCCACCCTGGCCACGTGCGGCCTCGTGCCGGCGAGTTCCGTCGAACACGGGACGGAGGGGGGTGGTGGGGGCGGGTGCGGTTCGGCGCTCTTCGCTGACGGTGGCGATTGCTCGGCTGCCGCCGCGGCCGGCACCGGCTGAACCAGCGGCGGAACGATGGTCGGGACCGCGCTGGTTTCGACAGTGGTCGACGGCGGCGAACCGGCCGCCGCGACGTGTTGAGCGGCCGGGCCCGGTCGTATCGACGCCCACAGCACGACGGCGATGGTGGCCGCGACGCCGCACACAGCCAGAGCAGTGAGCTTCCGGGCTGCGGTCCGTTTGCGGTGTTGGCCAGGCATTATGTCGATTACCGGTTACTGTCGAGAATAGGTCACCGATACATTACGAAATGATCGCGAAAATGTCACGCCGGTTCGCGGGCGAACCCCTTTACCGGCTGAACCCCGCATCGGCCGCGCCGGCGGTGAGCGCCTCCAGACCGAACGCGTCGACGGGGCCCAGCGCACCGGTGCCGAGCAGGCCGCCCTCCAGCGCGGCCTGTGCACCCCAGGCGAGGATCGCGCTGGTGAAGTCGTAGGGATCCACCCCGGCCAAGGTCACCGACGCCAGGACGCGGCCGGTGTCGTCGAATGCCTCGGCGACTGCCCAAGAGCGCGTGCGGGCCCGCGCTTCGCGCCCCGGGCCGCCGGTCGAGCCCTTCACGACGCGTTCCAGCGCGCCTTCGGCCAGCCGCTTCACCGGCTCCACCCGCGCGACCGCGCCGGTGAGCAAGGAGCCGGCCCGCAGGGCGCGAGCGGCCGCGGGCGGCAGGCCGAGGTAGACGTCGGCCTCACGTAGCTGCGGGTAGGCGCGGCTCAGCGCGAGATGTTCCGATCCCGGAATCGATACTCCCGTACGCGGGCGGCCGGCGACGTCGAAGGTGCGGATCCGTGAGCCGGTGCGCTCGGGCGCGATCCGGCCGCCGCGGAGGGCGAAGCCGCGTTCGAACAGCATCCCGGCCATGGACGCGCGAGTGCCACCGCTGACGCCGGGGCCTGCGATGAAGTAGCCGATGTCCGCGCGGACGGCGTCGGGCGCTTCGCGTAAGGCGAGACCGGCGGCCAGGTTGCCGGGCACGAAGTCGAACCCGAACGCGGTCAACAGACCCACCCCCGCCTTGCGTGCCTCGTCGTCGCGGTCGAACACCTTGCTGATGAACGGGCCTTCGCCGGTGGAGTCGAAGTAGTGCGCGCCCGCCGCAACGGCCGCGGCCAGCGCGGGTCCGCCGTATCGCAGAAACGGTCCGACCGTCGTCACCAGCACGTCGCCCCGGTCCAGCAGGGCCCGTACCGAGTCGGGCTCGGTCACGTCGGCGACCGCGGTCTCCGCGCCACCGAGCTCGGCGGCCAGTTTCTCGAGCGCGGCGGCATTGCGGGCAGCCAGCACGGGTGCGGCCCCGCGGGCGATCAAAGCTTCCGCGGTCAGGCGGCCGGTGTACCCGGTGGCGCCGAACAACACGATTTTCGGCATTGGCAGTCACCTACGTTTCTATTCGTGGATGTACAGGGTGAAGTCGCAGTCACTCCGCACCTAGTGCGGTGTCCCGGCTACAAGATCATGACGCGTGCAGCGGATCCTCCTCCGGACGCGGTATCCGGCATGTTCGGCACAGTCCTTACCGCCGAGCGCTGTTGTGCCCGTGGGTCGCCCTGCCCGATAGTTCTTCCATGGCGGAGAGGCTGGCTCTGGTTGTCGCGTCGGAGTGTGCGGCATTCCCGTGACTCGGGTTCACCGGTGAGCTGGCCGCGGCGCTCTACGCGGCCTTCACCACGGCCGGCCATTGGCTACCGATCGGAGACGGCCCCTTGGTCGACCCCACGGTCATCGAACTCAAGCGGCGCGTCAAAGCCGCGTTCCAGCAGGCCGACGAACTGGGAGCGACGCTGTTGATCGCCTTCATCGGTCACGGGTTCACCGCCAACGACGAGGACTTCTATCTACTCGCCGCCGACTCGGAAATGCCGCTGGATTCCGATTCCGGCTTCAACCTGGTCAATGCCGTAGCCGAGCAACTGGGCAATACGCGGGCACTGGACGGGCTCATCGTCCTCGTCGATGCGTGTGAGGCCGGCACCGGCGCGATCGGCGCGGGGAACCGCTGGGTGCGGATGCTGGAGAAGACCGCGGGACGGATGGAATTGCTCGTCGCATCGGACGACGGCAACGCATACGACGGATGTTTCAGTCGAACACTGTTGCGCACTTTCGATACCGGCCTACCCGGCAGCGGAACGAATCTGCTGTGCGCCGATCTCACGCCGGAGCTGAGCAGCGCGTGCCAACGGCAGACCGCACGGCATTTGTCCTTCAACGGCACTCAGGTGCGCCGCGGGGACCAGGGCCTGTGGCTGGTGCCCAACCGGTCCCGTTCCAGAGACGCGGTGACCGGCAGACCCGCGGCGGGGTTGGTGGATCATCTGGTGCGCAGCGTCTCTTTGACCTCGCATGTGCAGGAGACCCTCGCCGACATCGTCGAAGCAGGCGGCGATCGATTGCAGGCGTTGATCGGACCGGCCGGGGCCGGGAAATCGACACTGATGTCGCTGCTCATCCGGCCGGGCCTGGTGGAGACGTTGGATGCGTTGACCGCCGAATTCATCACCGCGGCCGTCTTCCTGGACGTCACGAGCACCATCGAGTCGGTGCTTCTGGAACTCTGCGACCAACTCGGCGCACGGTTCGGCGCCGAATTCGACGCGGTCCGCCGCGCGGTGCGGGCGGAGCTGACCGACCTGGAGCGGTTCAGCGCCTTCGAAATCGAGATCGTGCGGCCCCTGCATCGGATGCGGAAAGCGGGCCGACGCATCCGCATCCTCATCGACGGCCTCGACCAGCCGGAAGAGGGATGCCGCAGCAGCGTCCTCGCCGCCGTCGCCACGTTGACCACCGACGAGCGGCTGCGCCACGTCCGGGTGATCGTCGGCATCCGGTCGGGTACCGACGTCGTGGATCATCCGGATATCGCGCATGCCCGCCGTGTCCACTTGCAACCACCCACCGTCCGAGAAGTTCTGGCGGAGGTGGTCCTCACCGAAGGCGCCATCCCCCACCGGCTCGACCGAACGCTGCACGAATTGCCCGACGATGTGCGCGGCGGATGGCTGATCCCGCGATTGATCACCGAAATCGATCGGCGCGATACGAACATCGACGGCGCGGACCTGAGTTCCCTGGTGGCGTCGAGGTTCCACGCGACCCGTCGGCGTCGGGTGCACGAAGAGATCGCGCTGCCGGTCGGCGCGCTGCTCGCCGCGGTCGGCGTCGGCCCGACCGCGCCACTGCCGCTGGTCTGCGAAGCGCTCCAGCAGCTCGGGTGGCCGGTGCCGTTGCCGCGACTGCGCGACGTGGTGGTCGACCTCGGCGTGCTCGTCGCACGCGGCCATCCGGGTCTGGATAACGAGAGGGTCGGACTGTCACACGCGGCGTTCACCGGCCCGCTGCGACAGATCGTGTGCGCGCAATGGCCCACCGCACTGTTCGACGCGCACAGCGCACTCGCCGCCGCGTTCGACGCGGTAACCGGTCCTGAGATCGATGCCTACGCGCACACCGCGGCGCCCCGACACTATCTGGCCAGCGAAAACTCCGCTGGCGCCGTAGCTTTCCTGGACGCCGCGGACACCCACCGGCGTCCGATCGACAATCGAGCGTCCTGGGCCAACTGGCTGGTGGCCTTCCAAGACACATTGCCGCCGGAACACCCGGACCTGTTGGCCGCCCGCGCCCGCTTGGCCCGATGGACCGGCGAAGCCGGTGAGCCATTCGCGGCGCGCGCGATGTTCGCCGGGCTCGTCGAGGATTGCACAGCGATGTTCGGTCGCGACCATCCGCGAACTCTCCTGCCGCGCGTGCAACTGGCCAACTGGCACGTCCAGACGGGCGATCCCGAGGGGGCGGTGACAATGCTCACCGAGCTGCTGGACTTGGAGCGGGACGAACGGGAGAAGCTGCGGATCCGCGCCGATCTCGGCTTCAGTACCGGCCAAGCCGGTGACATCGTCGGTGCGCGTGATCAGTACACCGCCTTCCTGCCGGAACTCGAAAGATTGCTCGGCTCGACTCATCCCGACGTACTGCGCTCCCGCGACCAGTACGCCCGATGGGTCGGCGAAGCCGGTGACCCGGAACGAGCGCGCCGGCAGTTGCTGGAACTCGTGCCGATCTGCGAAAGCGTGCTCGGACCCGAGCACACCGACACGATGTGGGCCAAGGACAATCTCGCCAGGTGGACCGCGGTCTGCGGTGACCCGGGTGGCGCCGCTCGTTTGTATCGCGAAGTGCTGGCCACGCGCGAGAAGGTTTCCGGCACAGAGCATCCGTTCACTCTCATGACCCGGCGGAACCTGGCCCAGTTCTACGCCGTGCACGGAAGCTACGCCGCCGCACTGGAACTCGGTTTCGATCTACCGGAGATCTGGCGGCGGCTCTACGGTCCGAATGACCGGGGAACCATCGAGGTGACCAGGGATGTCGCAGAATGGACAGCCCGAGCCCGAATCGACCCGGGAGCAAGCGGCCCGGTGGGGGCAAGCCAACTCGACGGCTATTGACGATCACCGGACGGGCGCCGATAATTTAGTCAGGGAGACTTACTATTCCTGGGGAGCGCCACGATGACCGCAATGTATCGCCACGTCTTGATCCGGCTCGCCGTGTGCGTCGGCTTGGCCGCCGGAACCGCCGTCGCGTCCATGCCCGCCGCCCATGCCGATTCAGAGAAGGTCTTCACCTGGGACCACGACATCAAGGCCGGCGACTGCACGATGTTCCACGGCGCGCGCTGGATCTTGCACAACGACGGCATCGCGGAATTCCATGCTCTCGTCACCAGTGGTTCCGACAACGATGCCTGGCTCATGCACGCCGCCCTGTTCGACGCGAACCACGTCTATCTCGGCAACATCATCAACGACAAGCCACCCGGCGGCGATATCGGCAAGTTCGTCATCAACCTGCCTTCCTCGGCTGTCCAATACCACTGGGATATGGACAGAGACCACCACGACGAGAAAACCTTTTCACCACAGGCATTTCAGGCCGTAACCAGGATCGAGCTGCAGAACCACTGCTGAGCTACCCGCCGCGGGACAGGGCGCGTGGTGATCCGAACTTCGGAGGTGTCGTGCAGCTTGCCGGAACGAAGTGGAGCCCGGTGCGATCTACTTCACCGTGATCGTGATCGTCCGCGCGTGCGTCTCGGCGGGTAGTGCGGCGGTGTCGACCATCAGCACCTCACCGGTGTCCTGCATGCCGTTGGCGAGGAGTTTCGCCTTCAGTCCGAACGGCGGCCGATCGCCGGTGGCGGCCTCGACGCCGAAGTCGCTGTCGGCGGCGATGTAAAGGGTCTTGCCCCCGTCACGGGTGGCAACGCCCTCGATCTTGTCGTGGCCGAAGAACTTGCCGTCGGCGTTCAGGCCGTCCAGCAGGCCGCCGAGGTCCAGGCCGGACTTCTTGGCGACAGGCGTGATGCCCGCCTTCCGCAGCGTGGCGACGCCATCGGCGGTGGACACGGCACCGACTAGGAGTTCCAGTGGCTTCCCGTCCACGACCAGGCCCAGCTCCGGATCGTATTGCGTTCCCTCAACCTTCGCCCGCGGTCCGATATCGGTGGCACCGGTGATGTCGATGGTCCACAACTTCTTGTTCGCCTCGGGCGTTTTGTTTCCGTCGCGCTCGTCGACCAGGAAGGTGGTGTTGCTCAGCGCCGTGATCTCGGAGACCGCGAGCTTCTGCTTCGGCTCCTCCAGCGGATAGACGAATTCTCCGACCTCCCGGGTCTTCAGATCCACGGTGACGATCCGGGTCATGGGCACCTCGCGCGTCGACGCGACACCCGGCTCGTTCAATGCGCTCTGCATGATGCCGATTAGGGTGCCGCCGTCCGGCGTGACGGTGAGCCCCTCCATACCCTGATTGGGAGCGCGCAACGAAAGCTCCTTGGGCAGACCTCGGCCCGGCGCCAGCCGTTCCAGCTCGGTGCCGTCGGCGTCGAAATGCACAAGGAACGGCCCGTACTCGTCGGACACCCAGAAGCTGCCGTCGGGCATGGCAACCAGGCCCTCGGTGTCGAGGCCGTGATCAGTGGGCGGCAGGACAGCGCCGTTGAGGTCGCGCATGGTCTCGCCGGTGCCGGCGGAGGTGTCGACCAGGCCGTTGAACGGGCGGCCCGCCGAGTTCTTCAAGGGGATGACGCTTTCCAGCACCGCCTTGGTGCCGACCAGCTTGAACTTGGCGATGCTGGGCGTGAATGTCGGTGCGGGAACGAGCTTCTCGTTCTTGCCTCTGCCGTCCACATTCGGCCCGCGGTCGGTGAGACCATAGAACTCGTCGGTCGATCCGGGCACCGGCGTGAACGCCGACCCGTATCCGCTGCCCTGCAGGCTCACGCCACCGAACTCACCGAACGGCGGAATATCGGGGGTGAACAACTTCACGGCGTCGGTGGTGGTCACGGTGATGCTGTCGGAGCCGGTGTACCCGGCCTCCGGCGTGTACACCACCGCACCGTCGGTGCGCCGGGTAATCGCGCCGTGCTGCGGATCGGCGATCCCGACCGCGGCGCTGCCGCCGGTCTCGGCCAGCAGGTCGTCCAGCGAGATCACCAAGGGCTGATCTCTGGTGGCGGTGAAGTCAGCCTCCGAACTCGATGACGAGCAAGCCGACAGAGCGGCGGTCGCGCACACGACGACCACGACCAGTGGGCTTCGGGTCCCGTGGTGCGTTCTCACCAGCGATGCGTACCGTCCGAGCCTGATCATCAGTTGGCCTCGAGTTGAACATGAGCCGTCGATCCCCGCAATCATCCGATCATTCTGCCGTGACGCCGGCCTCGAGGAGGGTGGACGCCGCGCGCGGTGTTGCGCGCCGAGGTCGGCCGGGTGGTCCGGCGCTCCGCGATGTCGGCGAACCCCTCCGAACCTGGGACATCGAATTCGCCCGCCACATGATTGATACCGAGGGCGTTGCCGACCAGGTGGAGTTGACGCCGCTGAGGATCGGTCAAAGACGGGACGAGCAGGGTCGGCATCCCGACCTCCACGGCTGCGCCATCGCGGGAAGGCCGGTCTCCGACCATGAGGGTTTCCTCGGGGCGAGTGCCGAGCCGCCCGCACGTCAGGCGGAATATGGCAGGGTCGGGCTTCTGGATCCCGTGCTCGTTCGACAGGACGAAAGTTTCGATCAAATCGGACAACCCTGCCTCGGCGAAGAAGGGCCGGATGTCGAAGTGAATGTTGCTGAGCACCCCTATCTTGTAGCCCTCCTCGAACAGATTGGTGAGAGTGGCCGCAGCGTCGGCGGCGAAATAGTTGTATGTCGGGTCGGAATCCACTGCGAAGAGCGCGTCGGAGAGTTCGGTGTCGAGTCCCGCATCCACGAACACCGCGTAGTAGGTCTCCCGGTGACGAGCAGCGCTCGTGTTTCCCTGCGGTGATTGCAGGCGGTTCGGCTGGCCTGCGGCTGTTCGAAGGTCCTCTAGGAGGGCGACGGCGGCGTCGTCGTCGTGTCGGCGACCGGCCCGTCGCAGTGCTTCCTGAGTCCAGCGTTGCGGCGAAAGTTCCGAGACGAGAGTGCCTCGCCAATCGAAGGCGACGGCGCGGATGTCGTGCGAGTGCGAACCAGAAGATGGCATGGAGGTGAAGGCTATCGGCGAATGGCGCTGAAACCGACATCCAGATCCGCTCCCAACTGCCGGCCGCCACGCGGCGCGACGGTCTCGAGTCGGACGGGTATGGCGCGGTGCTCCGGTAGCGGCGGCTCATCCGGCGTTTACGGTCCCGTCCGCACCCGCCTCGGATGTCGAGAACCTCCGGCCGGCTCCGTCCCAGGGATACGAGCGGCCACGGACATGCCGCTCGACAACGCCGACGGAGGAGCGATCACCATGCGACCGACCGAGATCACCGAGATCCTGAACCGACCGATCAGCCAGGAGCTGCTGGCCCGCGACCTGACCCGCCTGGCCTACGTCGCGACGGATGGCACGCCGCGCAGCATCCCGATCGCCTTCACCTGGAACGGCTCGGAGATCGTCCTGTGCACCACGAAGAACGCCCGCAAGCTGCCCGCCCTGCGCGAGAACTCGATGGTTGCCCTGACCATCGACACCGAGGTTCACCCGCCGAAGATCCTGCTCCTCCGCGGGCGGGCCGAGCTGGACGTCGTCGACGGCATCCCGGACGAGTATCTGCGGATGAACGGCAGCTACGAGATGACACCCGAGCAGCGTGTCGAGTGGGAGGCCGAGGTCCGCTCGCTCTACGACGGCATGGTGCGGATCGTCGTCACCCCGACCTGGGCAAAACTCATCGACTTCGAAGACACTCTGCCCACCGCGGTCGAGGAGCTGATCCGGCAACGGGCCGAACGCCGGCACGCCTGAGATCGATGCGACCAGAATGGGCCCTACCACTTCAAGGAGAAGATGATGGCCAAATACCTGCTGCTCAAGCACTACCGCGGCGCACCGGCACCGGTCAACGACGTGCAGATGGATCAGTGGACCCCGGAGGAACTGGCGGCCCATGTGCAGTACATGCAGGACTTCGCCGCGCGGCTCGAGGCCACCGGAGAGTTCGTCGACAGCCAAGCGCTCTCCCCGCAGGGCACGTTCGTCCGCTCGGACGACGAGGGCCGCCCACCGGTCACCGACGGACCGTTCGCCGAGACGAAAGACCTGATCGCCGGCTGGATGGTGATCGATGTCGAGACCTACGAGCGCGCACTCGAGCTGGCCGCCGAGCTGTCCGCGGCGCCCGGTGCGGGCGGGAAGCCGGTGCAGGAGTGGCTCGAGGTGCGGCCGTTCCTCACCGCGATGCCCACGGTGACCGAGTGAACGAGTCGCTGCTGCGGGAGCTCGTGCCCGCGGTGATCGGCGTCCTCCTCCGGCGCGGAGCCGACTTCGCGTCGGCCGAGGACGCCGTGCAGGAGGCCCTGATTCGCGCTCTGCAGAGGTGGCCGGACGATCCACCGCGCGATGCGAAAGCCTGGCTCGTCGCGGCCGCCTGGCACAAATTCCTCGACGTCGCCCGAGCCGAAACATCGCGGCGCGGACGGGAACTCGCCGTGGAGGTCGAGCCGCCGACCGGTCCGGTGCCGGGCACGGACGACTCCCTGTGGCTCTACTTCCTGTGCGCGCACCCGTCGCTGTCCCCCGGTTCGGCCGTCGCTTTGACGTTGCGCGCGGTCGGCGGCCTGACGACGCGGCAGATCGCGACGGCATACCTCGTGCCCGAAGCCACCATGGCGCAACGGATCAGCCGGGCCAAGCGGCGTATCACCGGGCTGCCGCTCGATCGACCCGGCGATCTGGCGACGGTGTTGCGCGTTCTCTACCTCGTCTTCAACGAGGGCTACACCGGGGACGTCGATCTGGCGGCCGAAGCGATCCGCCTCACCCGCCAGTTGGCCGGCTCCACCGACGAACCCGAGGTCGCGGGCCTGCTGGCGCTCATGCTGCTGCACCATGCCCGCCGCGCGTCTCGCCTCGGCCCGGGCGGTCGCCTGGTGCCGCTCGGTGAACAGGACCGATCTCGGTGGGACACCCGCCTCATCGCCGAAGGAGTGACGGTTCTGCAAGCGGCACTGGCTCGCGACCGGTTGGGCGAATATCAAGCGCAGGCCGCGATCGCCGCTCTGCACGCGGATGCCCCGAGCGCCTCCGAGACGGACTGGGTGCAGATCGTGGAGTGGTACGACGAACTCCTGAACCTCACGGGGAGCCCGGTGGTGCGACTCAACCGCGCAGTCGCGGTCGGCGAGGCCGACGGTCCGCAGGCGGGCTTGGCAGAGCTGAGCAAGGCGGATCCCGACCTGCCCCGATACACCGCGGTCCGCGCCTATCTCCTCGAACGCGCCGGCGACCTCGATCAGGCCGCCGAGCTGTACGCCGAGGCCTCCTACGCGGCCGGCAGCGCGCCGGAGCGCGACCACCTCACCCGCGAGGCAGCGCGGGTGCGGCAGTTACTGCGCTCGTGAATTCCGGCCTACTCGTCAGCCTTCGACGACTGCCGGCCGGGAAACCGTTCACCTCGCAAGGGGTTCGAGAAGCACAGGTAGAGCGAGCGGCCCGCAAGTGATGAACTGCGGACTGAGCGGGATAGAGTCGGGCTCGCACGCCAAGCGCAGCCGGGGAAAGCTGTCGAACAGCGTCGACAACGCGATACGACTTTCCAGGCGAGCCAGAGGTGCGCCGAGACAGAAGTGCGGTCCTCGCCCGAAAGCCAATTGGTCTCGGTGATCATGATCGATATCGAAGACATCGGCGTCCGGATGCCGTCGTAGATCTCGTCCCACCCCGGCGTACCAGCCTACGATCGCGCCTGCGGGAACATCGACCCCGGCGATGGCGACGTCCCGCAGCGCGTACCGATTGAACATGACGCACGCCGACGAACGAAAACGCAGGACCTCCTCCACGACGTCCGACCACCGCTCCTCGGCTCTGGCCTCGGCCAGTTGCGCGGGATGCGAACACAATGCGATGACCGCGTTGCCCAACAAGTGCACCGTCGTCTCGTGGCCGGCGATGATCACCAGCCACAACGTCTGGACCAGTTCGTCTTCGCTCAACCCGCTTTCGTCGTTGGCCTGCAACAGGGCGGAAGTCAGGTCGTCACCGGGAGTACGCCGCTTGCGGCCCAGCAATTCGGTGAGATACGCGAGCATCTCCTGCACTGCCGCCTGCGTCTGCTCCCCTGTGCTGGTGTGCGAAACCACCGTCGTGGTCCAGCGCCGGATCTGCGGTTGCTCATCGGCGGCCACGCCGAACAGTTCACAGATCACCCGTACCGGAAGGGGTGTGGTGAAACCGGAGACCAAGTCGATTTCTCCGGTGCGACCGCGAAGGTCGTCGACGAGTTCGGCGGCGATCTGCTGGATTCGCGGTTCGAGCGCGGCTACTCGACCGGGAGTGAACGCTTGGGCGATCGTTCTGCGCACTCTCCGGTGGTCGTCGCCGTCCTTGTTGAGCAGATGGTCGATGTCGGTCAAGGCGCGCAGCGGCCAGTCCGCTGGAATGGTGCCGTCGTGGAGTGCGGGGCAGTTGCGGGCGTTCTTACTGAACAGCGTGCCGTCGCCGGCGAGGATTTCGCCCACCGCCTGGTGACTCACCGCCAGCCAGGCCGAGACGTTCCCGGGCAGCTCGATCGGAACCACTGGCCCGCGCCTGCGGATTCGCTCATAGGTATCGAAGACAGACTCTCCGGCGGTGGGCAGCTGGCTGACGGATTCGGTCACGATGTCTCCCGTGGATGTGGACAGGTGGCCGCACGAAGCCCAACGGAGTGCGGTGTCAGTGAGTGTGGACAATCCTTGCCCAGCACTGACGAGGAACCGGAAGTCTGTGCCTCGGAACGGAATTCCCCGACACAAAAACAATGGAACTCAGTCCCGGCGGAGCCGCCGGTCGCCGGATGGATCGACGACCTCGAACCACGCCGTGTCGCTCGAGGCCGAAGCGTGGTTCACGGCATCGAATGGACCCGCCTGAACTCCGATGCTCCGGGCCGGATCATCTACGACGATTCCTACCAGGTCATCGTGGAGCGTCGGCGGCACGCGGCGAGCTGAGAAGCCGGGCGAGCCCGTGAGGCCGGATTCGCCGATTCGACAGCAGCGACTATTCGACGCCGAGCGTCACCTCTGTCGCTTTGATGAGCACTTTGACGGCCGAGCCCTCGGCGAGTTCCAGGTCGCCGACCGCGTCACGGGTGATCGCGGAGGTGATCTCGTCACCGCCGGTGAGCCGGACGCGGACCACAGCCATGGCTTCGCCGCGGGTGATGGAGATGACGGTGCCGTCGAGTTGATTGCGGGTGGATAGCTGCATGCCCGTGATGGTACGCAGCCCGATCGCGGGTGGTAGGGATTGCCGACTGACATTCTCGGCGCAGTGCGACGACCTTGGCTTGGTTCGCGGTGGTCACCGGTTGCGCATCGCCGACAGGCGCCGACGCATGCGCCGACTCGGGCCGGGCTGGAATGGGCGGTTTGCCGACGGATCGGGATTGCCGTCGTCGCGCGGGCGATCCCGATGCCTCACCGCTGGATGCCCCCGATCACCGGTTGTTCCGCCAGCTTCTCCACCACGGCACGCAGGTCGTCCAGCAGGGCGCGTGTCCCCTCCATCAGCGCGACGGCCTCACGCGTCATGGTGGTCACTTCGGCGAGTCGCTCGTCCACCGCCGCGAGGGTGGTTCGAGACGCCACCATTGTCTGCGCTGCCGTGGTCAATGTGGTGCTGACGACGTCGAGGGTGGCCTCGGTCCTGGCGAAGGTGTCCTCCACCCGGCACAAGACCGATTCCACGTCGACGAGTGTTCGCTCGGCCCGGCCGACCATCTCGAACGGCCCCTTCGTCAGCAGTCCCATGATGTCCTTCGTCCTTCCCATCTCAGCCCACCATCCGCTGCGCGGCACCGTGGGCGTCCCAGGCCACCCGGCTGGTACCGCCGCACCGACGACGGCCCATAAGTCGCGCCGAGGCAATCGGCGAAACCACGACCGACATGCCACCGTTCAGGCACATCCGATTCGAGGTGGCGTCGGCTGGGCAGACCGACTCACGGGCACCACGGTCGACACATTCATCTGAATGGATATAAGCCACGCGATTGCCGATGTAGTTGCCGTCCGCGCGGCAATTCATCGATAAGCATTCGGTCGCGCATGGCATCGCGATTGTGTATGCCAATGCCTCTACCTATTCCCTAGTAAAGTTCCAGCGATCAACGCAGTCGTCGAAGCCTCATAACTATACTACAGTACAAGATTTATGCTTCGGCACATGCGGTACAACGGCTCGAAATATGACTCGAGTCACACTGCTGGCATCTACTCGTCCGGCGCCCGCAAGCCGTGACCCCTACGCTCCCTAGAGGAGTCGTGCACCGTCCCGCCGATCCGTCGCAGAGTCGACCCATCCAAGCCACTCGACGTGCTCGATACCAACGACGCAAGAGCGAGGCACCGAGTGGTTGCCAGCCCATGATCGGCAGTTATGCTGTAGCATAACTGCCGATCGAAGAAGAGTTCCGAGTCGGGAAGGAGCGCGCGGTATGGGCGATGGCGCCTTCTCCGACCGACTCGAATACTTGTTCCGAACGATGCCGAACCCCGCGGGCAGACGCTATACCGCCGACGAGATAGCGCGCCGCGCCACCGACCTCGGCTACCCGATTTCGGCGGTATACGTCGCGCAATTGCGTTCCGGGCTGAAGCAGAACCCCTCGCTCAAACATGCCACCGGACTGGCCGCGGCATTCGACGTGGACATTCGCTTCTTCACCGATGAGGAAGCCTGGCAGCGCGGCCGCCAAGAGATCGAATACCTGCGGCTGAGCACGGCGCCCGGTCTCGAAGCCGTGGCCTTCCGCGCGATGGACCTGTCCCAGCAGTCGTTGGCCTCGTTGATCGACTACCTGAAGTTCCTCCGTGTACAAGAAGGGCTCCCCCCGGACCCGCCGGATCTGCCTGAACCCCCATCGTGACGCGCGACGATGCTCGGCCGCCCCGTTCGACAGCAGTTCCTCCGCGAGCATCCCGGGGCATGGCCGCATCGACTGCCCGGGGACGAACTGTACGCGCGCCGGGAGGCGCAACTGCGCGCTATTCATCGATTTCGCAGGCGCGCAGACCGATCGTCGCGGGGCGGGATGCACCGGAGGCGGGCTAACCGTCCGCACGGTCTACGCTCAGGCCCGAAGGGTTCGGGCGTCGAAAAGCTCTGCGGCAGTGAGTTCATAGGCCACATGGCGAGGACTGTCGCGCGCTGCGGCGCGGATCGAATCGTGGTCCAGCCGGTAGGCCGCGGCCAACACCGGCGCTTCGCGTTGCAGCAGTCGTAGGGCGTCACTGATCTCGATCAACATGTCGGTCACTCGGGTTTCGGCGCGCCTGCGCACGCGGGAGCGGAATCGCACCTGCGGGTAGCGTTGCGTCAGCCAATAGTGCAGGGGTGTGAGTCGTTCGATGTAGGAGCGGGCCAGTCGAGTGCTCCGGAGCGTCCCGAGTACGACCGGACCGGTTGTGCCGACCACCAGCAGAATGCTCACCGCGACCTGAAACGCGATGGTGAGGCGCTGCGCCCACAGCGGTGGCATGTCCGGCCATAGACCGACGACGACGAGCACCCAGCTCTCGTACCCGACGAGCAGGACGGCCACGACTGCCAGCACCTTCAAAAGGATTCGCCGCCACTGTCGCTCGCGCACACTGGCGCGAAGCGCCACCCCGGCCAAGGTGGACATCGCATGGATCACCACGATCGCCTGGACAGCCCAGTACAGTTGCATTCGCGGATTCCCGGCGAATTCCCGCGCGAAACCCAGGCCATCCGGCTGCTGCGGTGAAGTCATGAACAGCGATACCAGAACTACTCCGACAGACCCGTATGCCGCGCGTGTCAGAAGTACCCGTTGTCGCGTCGGCGGATCGGCGGACAGATGGTTTCGCCAGTACAGGGTGGTCAGGACTATCGCGGTCACAGCACACAGGTTGCTCAACAAGTATGCGGTGTTGACGCGGATCGGCGCGAACATGCCCTCGAAGGGCGGAGAGAGCAACAGGTAGCTGAGCGCGACCAACCCGAGGATGACGATGGGCCGCCATTGCCCCCGAGCCCCTTGCGGTGCGAGCTGCCATGCCAGCGCGACGACACCGATACCGAGGAGAACCGAGACCGCTCCGGCGAACTGCGCCACTCGCCTACTCGATCCTAGTGCGTGGAAAGCCCAGCGCCGCAATCATTTCGGCTGACTCACCGGTGCCGGCATCACTCCACAGGATCGTTCTCATGGTTTGCCTGGCGAAGTCCTCGGCTTCGTGTTCGCTCCTGGTGTCGTAGGCCGATCGGTATCTGACCTGGGCGAAGCGCGCGACGGCTGCGGGGCCGAGTATGGAACACAGCGCTTGGCCCGCGTCGACCCGATGCTCGACCGAGGCGTGGTCGTACAGGATGTGACCTGCTTCATGCAGCACGGTGTTGATGCGGGCGATCTCGGGCAGGTCGGCATCGAATTCGATGAGATCTCCCGTGCCGGTGCGCAGCCACCTGCCCGCCACCGATGGTGGCAGAGTGGAGCTGGCGGCGATGCGAACCGGGATACCACTGGCGGAGGCCAGGATCGGGGCGAACGCGGTCAGTGTGAACGGTTGCAGCTGGGCAGTGCGCCGTTGTACTTCGATCCGGGTTCGACGCTGTGCGCGACGGGTCGAGTTCGGTTTCCAAGTAGGGATTGTCGCCACCACCCATCCGTTGCCGCCCTCGGTCTGCATGATTCTGCCGCAACACGCGGTCCGACGTGATGCGTCCGTGCCCCAATTTTCCAGGGCATGACCACGTTCGCCGGGCCGCCCAGCAGCGCCGCAGGGCCGGCCATGTAGCGGCACCGGCGACCGAGCTTCACATCGGGTGGGCCCGGCGGCGTTCTTGCGAATCGATAGGTCACGAGGCGAAGGGCCGGTATCGGCGGTATAGCCCGGACCCGGGGTTCGATCGTCGCTCGGCCCAACTGGAGGTGTCCGAACAAAGACATTGCGATCGCCGCTCGCGTCAGTCCGCTCGATAGCCGACCTGGCGTCGGCGGCCGTCGTGCCGGCCAAGCGCGGGATGTTCGATCCGGCGCGTCCGGCCGAAACCAGCTTCTCGGCGCGGTTCCCGGAACGATGTCCCGCATTCTGACCTGGGTGGATGCACTTCCTCTCGCCGGCGCTACGCATGCTCCAGCATTTCGACCGGAGCGAGCTACGGGTTCATCTCGAATGCGCCCGCGTAGCTCATCACCTCGCCGTGCAGACGGGCGGTGCGCTGCTCGTCGACGACCGGTTTGCGCAGCACATTCAAGGCCCAATCCTGCTGCGCGGAGGTCGAAGAAGCCTTCGAGAACAGCCCGAGCGCGTAGGCCGAGAAGTCGCGCACGAATACCTCGAAGATGGAATCGACGACGTCTTCGGATGTCCCGACGATCGCGGCCTGCTCCAGGATGAGCTGTCCGTAGGGCAGCAGCGTGAACAACTCCCCCACCGCCAATTGGTAGTCCAGATCCTCCAACTGGGCCGACGTCGGCGCCGCCTCTACCGGGAACCGGGTGAATCGCTCGGCTTGCTCGATGAACAGGGCCACGTTGGGCAGGTGGCGGTAGTGCGCATAAGCCGACCGCCAGTCGGCGAATCGGACCTTGCCCAATCCCGCGGCGCCCGGCTGCCGGAACAGCGATTCGTCGTCGCCCGGATCCCGTCGCACAGGCACCGGAGGCAACTGCGCCGGATCGAAGAGGAAATTCGGCATGAATTTCAGCGTAAGTGCCATATTGACATGGGCGGTGCCTTCCAGCCGTGGCATGGAGTCGATCGTGCCACGGGCTGTCGCGAAGTAGCTGTCTTTCTCGAAACCCTTGGCGGAGATGACATCCGAGAGTTCCCGGAACACCCTCTCGGCCTCACGCGTAACCTTCATCTTTCCGATGGAATTGAACATCACGAACCGGCGATCCTCCGGGGTCGAGCATCGCATGTAATCGATCGCTCGTTCGTGGTAGAGCCGCATGGCGTTCATGCGAACGTAGCTGTCGGACAGGATTTGCCGAACCTGCGCGAAATCGGTGACGGGATGTCCGAACAGGATCTTGGCGCTCGCGTGGTTGATCGTCTCATAGAAGCAGTGCTGCACGATACCCAGCGCGACCATGCCGATATTGAATTTGCCACAGTTGACCGCGGCGAGGGCGGCGTCGAATGCCTTTCGGCCCACGTGCAATACGTCGTCGGCCGACACGGGATAGTTCACCAAGTCGTAGGCGGAGACGAAGTTCTGGCCGTGGATGACGTTCTTGACCAGACGGTAGTTCGGGTGCTGGCTGTCGGCGATGAACCAGACATACGCGTCGGGACCTTCGAGGTCGGTGCGTCTGCCGATGGTCGGCACGATCCGGGCCACGTTGCCGTTGCCGATGTAGTACTTGCCGCCGGTGGCGGTGAACCCACCCGCACCGTCGGGGGTCAGCAGCATGTCGGTGGCGTAGATGTCGGCGCCGTGATCCTTTTCCGACAGCCCGAAGCCGATGATCCCGCCGCGGTCGAGCTCCTCGGAGGCACGCAGATGAGCCTTGCCGTTTGCGCTCTGCCAGATGGTGGCGAGACCGAGCGTGGAGACGCCCCACGCGTACCAGTACTGCGATCCGTAGAAACCGGTGATCTCGTTGAACCGGGAGATGAACGCGGTGTCCCAGCGCTTTTCCGGATCAGCGCCCGAGCGTGCCCGCGGGGTCGCCATGTAGGCGATGATCCGGCTCTCGGCGAGGAACCGCATCCAGTCGTCGTACCACTCCGCCCGGAACGCATCGCTGGTGAGCGCCTGCTTGCCCTTCTTCTCGAAGAAGTCGACCACCGACCGCAGCCGAGCTCGAGTGGCGGGGTCGAATTCCTCGAACGTCTCGGTTCTCGGGTTGAACAAAGCCATGGCGATGCCGCCTTTCGAAGTGATGGCAAGTGCCATCACTTTAGAACTGAAGGCAGTCGCCGTCAATCTGCGGATGGGGCTCGGAGCAGGCGGCGCACGCCTCGTCGAACGCGGACAACGCGACATCTCCGGTCACCGATATGCTCCTCGGCCGCCCGGACAGCCGGGCAGGGTCAGGGGCGGGCTTCCTCGATCAGGCGCTGCCGCAGCCAGGTCAGAGGGGTGAGCGCATCCGGGCCGAGGGTGTATGAGGGGTAACTCTGATGGATGCCGGATTTGAGGAAATCGTCGATCTGTTGCTTTCGCTGTTCGTAGGCGGAGGTGTTGATCTGGTCGGAGAGAAGGCCCAGGCCGCCCGCGGCCAGTGCGTCGCCGATGATTTCGGTCGCCTGTTGCTGATAATTGCCGATTTTTCCCGGATCCGGATTCGAGAGTTGGACGAAGAAGCCGGCGATCCGTCCGGCAAAGTCACCCTCGGGCATCGCGCAGTACAGGTCACCCGCGGCGCAGAAGGTGTAGGTGCGCGGGGCGAGCCAGCCGAAACCTCCCGGGCGAGGCCCGGCCGCTCCGGCGCCAGGGACGGGCGGGCCGATCAGGGTGTCGCTGGGTGAGCGCCGAGGATCGGAGATCAGCCCGACCAGGACCACCCGGTGCGGCGGCATCACACCCAGGCCGGTGCCGATCTCGGCCGCGAGATCACCTGCGGCATCCGCGCCTTGGCTGTAGCCGAGCAACGCGATCCGGGTGGCTTCGCACGCTTGCGCCATGTCCGAGGCCAACGTGCGCGCTTTGTCGATCGCCTCTTGCTTGGAGCGGCCGTACACTTCGCTTTCCCAAGGGAACGCCGTCGCCGCGTAAGGAACATAGTCCACCTGGACGTCCCCGGGTAAACCGTTCAGGCTCGATGCGAGCATTCCTTTGCCCGGATCGGTACTGGATGTCTCCCACGTTCCGGGGATCGCTACGACATACAAGTCTGGGCAATGGCTCGGTGCGCCATCGGCAAAAGGCGCGACACCGAGATGAACAGTAGCGGTTACCGTTGCGGCCACACACGCGGCGGCTATCGTCTTCCATCGGGTGAACATCGAATTCTCCGTGTTTCAAAGCACCGAGGTCACGTGATCGAGATGGATTGCGGCGGACGGCGGGAATCGCAGTACAGCCGGAACGCGCGCAACGTGCACCATTCTCCGGCATCCACACCGGAGGGCGGCGATGCGACACGGCATCGATCACACGCCACCTCGGCGTCGCGGACTCGGGTCAGCGGTGTGGTTGGGTCATGTCCCGGTTCATGGTGGGCAGTTCGATACTGATCGGCATCCGCAACTCGGCCAGATACACCAACGCCGCCCGGCGCAGGAACTCATCGAACAACCAGTAGGCATCCGGCGCCAACGGCACCACCGGCAACAAACCCTCCCGCACCGCGATGAACGGCCCCCAACTCACCCGCAACAACGGATCCCACACCGGCTCGCGCGCGATCGCCAACCCATCAGCGATCTCATCCCCCAGCAAAAACCGGGTGAACGCCCCCAACACCGGCTTACTCACCACCGCCAAATCCAGATTCGCCCCCAACCGCAACAACCGATCCGCCAGCTTCGCCCCCTCCGGCGTCGGCGCCAGAACTGGATCCAGCACCTGCGCGGCCTGCGCGTTCGCCTCACCCCACGAATTGGGAATGTACTCATCCCGAATCCCCAACATATGCGCCCCCACCTGCCAGGAATGCAAAAACGCCTCCGACTCCGCCACCGGCATCGGCACCCCCCACGCCGTCAAATGCTTCATCACCGTCGTCGGCAGACTGTGCCAGGTCACCATCATGTCGTTCTGACTGATCGGCACCTGCTCATCGGCCGAGGCCACCCAATGCGGCGAACGCGGCAGCAAATGCCGCACCGCGGCATGCACCAACCGCGTTTTCACACACGTCACCACCATTTCCCCATCCGGGGCATACGCGTTCGCCGTCCCGATGTCATAACCCAGCTTCGCGGTCTTGGTGATCCGATCCTTCAGATCGTGACCACCCTTGGAGTAATACACCGCCCGCGCCTCCTTCGGGATGACCGTGGACATCATCCCGCTGGCCAACCCATACAACACCCCCAGATACAACCCCCGCTTCTTGTTGAACTCCACCGCCGTAGCCAACTTCTGCGGATCCGTCCACACCGGCAACCGCCGCGCGTACTCCATGAAATCCCGCAGATCCGACGGCAACCCCTCCGGCAACGGCTGACCATTCCGCGTCCACGTCCGCAACAACTCATTCACCCGCGCCACTTCCCCCCGATCCAGCAAGGACGCCACCAACTCATCCGCCTCCGGATCCCACACCGTCAACGGATCAACCCCCTCCCCGCCCCCGGCCACCGACCCCTGCGGCGACCACGACCACGGCTGCGCCCGCCCGGGCACCACCACCGCCGACAACGCACCCACCGCCCCCAACACCCCACCAGCCCGCAACGCCTCACGCCTACTGAAACCATCCATCACAACATCACTCCTCATTGAGCCGGGACGGGATCGCATGGACGCGGCGGCGAGAGCGCCACCGCCGTCTTCGCGATCAGAATGGCTATTAACTTAGCACACGTTCTAGCCGTTGTCTCGGTTGCGTTCAGGAGCGATCTCAACCTCCCACGCTCAGGTCGGCGAGCCAGCCGACTTGCGGCCTAAGTGCTTGCCCGAGGCGGCATCGACCCGGGTCTGGGTCTCCCGAAGACTCGACGGCACGGGGTACAGGTTCCGCCTTCGACGTTCATCTTGCGTTGGATAATTTAGAGTTACATAGTGCTGCGAGGGGCCTCAACCACCAGCCGAGTCACCGACCGCCCGGCCACCCGGACCTACGCTGCCCGCCAAGTCGTCATGGGGGCCGGGCGTGCCCGGTGAGACTGTGTTCGGCGAACCGGGGCGGGCACCTTGTCGGCGCGCGAACCGTGGGTACCGCGCGAAAGGCTCAGGCGACGACCGAGCGCTGTGGTACTCCGATGTATGCGCTCAGCGGGCGGATCAGTGCGTTCGACTCGGCTTGTTCGATGATGTGCGCGGTCCAGCCGGTGATGCGGCTCATCACGAAGATCGGGGTGAAGACCTCGATCTCGAAGCCGAGCAGGTAGTAGGCGGGTCCGGTCGGGAAGTCCAGATTCGGCGCGAGGCCGGTGGCCTCGTTCATCGCGCGTTCGAGGATCTCGTACATCCGCACCCACTTCCCGCCGTCGGTCGCGGCGGCGATGTCCAGGAATGCCTTCTTCATGGTGGGTACCCGGGAGTCACCGTTCTTGTAGACGCGGTGGCCGAAGCCCATGACCTTTTCCTTCTCGGCCAGCTTGTCGCGCAGCCACTTCTCGGCCAGCGCGGGATCGTCGATCTCGAGCATGTCGTGCATGACCGCCTCGTTCGCACCCCCGTGCAGCGGCCCCTTCAAAGCGCCGATGGCGGCGGTCACGGCACTGTAGATATCCGACAGCGTCGAGGTGACCACCCGAGCCGCGAAGGTGGAGGCGTTGAAACTGTGCTCGGCGTAGAGGATCAACGACACCTCGAACGCCTTCACCAGTTCGCGCGAAGGGACGGTCCCGAAGCACATGTTCAGGAAGTTTTCGGCATACCCCAGGTGGGAGTGCGGCGCGACCGGGTCCAGACCATGACGGCGGCGATGGTCGGCAGCGACGATGGTCGGCAGCACCGCGAACATGCGAAGCGCTTTGGCGCGATTGGCCCTCGCCGAATTGTCGTCCTCGGCCGGATCTTCGGCGCCGAGGTAGCTGATGGCGGTGCGGACCACATCCATCGGGTGGCAGTTGTCCGGCATCTTGGCCACTAGCGACAGCAGCGACCGGTCGGCGCGCCGCCATGCCCGCTCCCGCTGGCAGAACCTCTCCAGCTCGGCGTCGGTGGGCAGTTCACCGTGCCAGAGCAGGTAGGCCACCTGCTCGAAGCCGCAGTGGGCAGCCAGATCCTGGACGGCGTAGCCGCGGTAGGTCAAGGAGTTGGTTTCGGGCACCACCTTCGAGATGGCGGTGGTGTCGACCACTACCCCTGCCAGACCTTTGCTGATGGCCGGTATCGCGGTGTCCGCCATCACGGGTTCCTTTCCGTAGTGAAATCGAAGATGTCGGAGTCGAATTCGTTGTAGGCCTCGTATCGCAGCAGTTCGTAGAGACGGCTGCGGTGCTGCATCCGATCCAGCAGGCCCGCCTGTGTGCCGCGCTCGAAGATTTCGCGCAATCCGGCTTCCGCTGCGAACATCGCCAGACGCAGCGTCGACACCGGGTAGATCACCGCGTTGTAGCCGATGGACTGCAGAGTGGCAGCCGGGATCAGCTCCGACTTGCCGAATTCGGTCATGTTGGCCAGCAAAGGAATCGAGACGGCGGCCCGGAACTTCTCGAACTCGGCGACGGTCTGCAGCGCTTCGGTGAAGATCAGGTCGGCGCCGGCGTCGCCGTAGGCGTTCGCCCGCTCGATCGCGGCGTCGATGCCTTCGATTCCCGCGGCGTCGGTGCGCGCGCAGATCACGAAGTTCGGGTCCCGTCGCGCGGACACCGCTGCCTTGAGCCTGCGCACCATCGCCTCGGTCGTCACCACGGCCTTGCCGTCGAGGTGACCGCACCGTTTCGGATTCACCTGGTCCTCGAGGTGACAGCCCGCGACTCCGGCGTCTTCCAGAATCGAGACGGTGCGTGCGGCACTCATCGGTTCGCCGAAGCCGGTGTCGGCGTCGATGAGCACCGGCAGGTCGGTGACCCGCGCGATCTGCTGGCCGCGTCCGGCGACCTCGGTCAGCGTGGTGAGCCCGATATCGGGCAGAGCGAGATCGGCGGAGACGACCGCCCCGGAGACGTAGACGCCCTCGAAGCCGATCTCCTGGATCAGGCCGGCCACCAGAGGGCTGAACGCCCCGGGGAAACGCTGGATCGTTCCGCAGGTCAGACCCGTGCGGAATGCGGCGCGTTTATCGGCGGCCGAGGTCGCCGCCGCCAGCAGGCCGGTCATCGGAAAAGCCCTTTCGGCAGCTTCGGCGCCCGTGCGAGCACCTGGTCGGAGACCGAGAAGTTCAACTGCGGCAGTTCGTCGGCCGACAACTCACCCGCGCGCTGCGCGACTTCCAGGAAGCGGTCCTGTTCGGCGGGATCGATGACGCCCTGCGCCAGTGTCCGGAACTTGGCGATGTACTCGTCGCGGGCGAAGGGGCGCGCGCCCAGCGGATGCGCGTCGGCCACCGCCAGCTCGTCGACGATCACCTCGCCGCTGTTCAACGTGACCTCCGCGCGGGCACCGAACGCCTTCTCGCGCGGGTCGGTCGAGTGATAGCGCCGGGTCCACTCCGGGTCCTCGGCGGTGGAGATCTTGCGCCACAACTCGACCGTGTCGGGGCGCTGCGCGCGCTCGGGCGCGTAGGAGCGCTCGTGATGCCAGGTGCCGTCCTGCAGGGCGACCGCGAAGATGTACATGACCGAGTGGTCCAGGGTCTCCCGCGACGCGGTCGGATCGAACTTCTGCGGATCACCCGATCCGGTGCCGATCACCACGTGGGTGTGGTGGCTGGTGTGCAGCACGATCGAGGCGATCCGGTCCAGGTCACCGATCCGCACGCGCATCCGGCGGGCCAGGTCGATCGGCGCCTGGCTCTGGTATTCGGCGGAATGCTCCTTCGTGTAGGTGTCGAGGATCGCGCGTTTGGGCTCGCCCGGTCCGGGAAGCGGCACCGGATACTCCTTCTCGGGTCCGCCGAGGAGCCGGGCGATCACACCGTCCTCGCCCTCCCAGATCGGGGCCGGGGCGCCCTCGCCCCGCAGGGCGCGGTCCACGGCCTCCACCGCCATCTTTCCGGCGAAGGCGGGCGCGTATGCCTTCCAGCTCGAGATCTCCCCCTTGCGGGACTGGCGGGTCGCGGTGGTGGTGTGCAATGCCTGGCCGATGGCCTGGTAGATGATCTCGGTGTCCAGCGCCAGCAGCGTGCCTATCCCGGCCGCCACCGAGGGACCGAGATGAGCCACATGGTCGATCTTGTGCTCGTGCAGACAGATCGAACGTGCGAGATCCACCTGGATCTCGTACCCCGTCGCCAGCCCGCGGATCAGGTCCCGGCCGCTGCGGCCGGCGTGCTGGGCCACCGCCAGGATCGCCGGGATGTTGTCGCCGGGGTGGGAGTACTCCGCGGCCAGGAAGGTGTCGTGGAAATCGAGCTCGCGCACCGCGACACCGTTCGCCCAGGCCGCCCATTCCGGCGAGAACCGTCCCGGCACACCGAACACCGTCGCACCCGGTCGATACGGATGCGCCAGCGCCTGCGCCCGGGCGTTGGCCACCGGAGGGCGGGTCACCGACGCGGCCGCGACCGCCGCGTTGTCGATGATCCGGTTGACGATCATCTCCTCGGTCTCCGGCGCGACCGCCACCGGATCCGCGGCAACCTCGGCGATCCGCCACGCGAGATGCTCCTCGCGCGGGAAGTGCTCGGCGGAGCGGTGTGTGCGGACGAGGTGGTGAATCACGGGGTGCGCCTCCGAACGTCGATTTCCGGTTTCTGATTCGCACGCTACTCATGCCCACAACGGGTCGAAATGCCTCGCAGATGCCGATATTTGCGTACCGAAATCAGCGAATATGCGTAGATTGCGAAAGTTTTTCCGGCCGGTTCAGCTGAGGCGGTGTTCGGCGAGGAGGGCCGTATCGGCGAGTTCTTCGCCGCGCATGCCGAAGTCGATGGGCCCGAACGCGACGTCTTGTTCGACGGTAGGCATGAACAGTTGGTCGTCGGGGTCTTGGAAGACGACGCCGACGCGCCGGCGTATGGTGCGGACGGTGGTGCGGTCCACGCGGGTGCCGCCGATGTACACCTCGCCCGATGTCGTGCTGAGTACCCCGTTGAGATGCAGCGTCAGTGTCGATTTGCCCGCGCCGTTGGGCCCCAGAACCGCGACCCGTTCGCCGCGGGCGATGTCGAGATCCACCCCGTGCAACGCCCCGGTCCCATCCGGATAGGCGAAGGTCAGGCCTGCCAGACGTACGGCGGGGGCCGTCGACTCGTTCACCGGGCGACCCAGGCGCCGACACAGGCGCCGAGGACGGCCGAGGCGGGAACACAGGAGAAGATGCATTGCCTCCAGGTGGCCGGAGGCGTGCCGAAATCGGTGATCGCACCGGTGAACCCGCGCGAGAGCATCGCCAGAAAACTCGACGATAGGGCATGGGCGGTGCCGCCGCGCGCTACCCGGCGAGGGACCGAGGGATCAGCTAGTGCTCAATTCGGCAGCGAAGAGCTCGCACACGCGCTGCCAGGAATCGTCGGCGGCTTGCTTGTCATAGGGCTCGCGGCCGGGGAAGAAGAAGGCGTGGCGGGCGCCGGGATACACGACTACCTCGTGCCGGACGGAAGCCGCCGACAGCGCTTCCCCGATCCGGCGCCGCTGTTCGGCATCGATGACGTGGTCCTGCTCGGCGAAGAACAGCGCCAGGCGCGCGGTGATCCGCGAGGTCGCCGCCAACAGTGGGTCCGGAACGCTCAACGCCGTTCCGGGGTCGGACAGCCATCCCGGGTAATAGATCGCCGCGGCGCGCAACGGCAGCCGGGTCGCCGCGAAATAGGTGACATGCCCCCCGAGGCTGAAACCCAGCATGCCGGTCCGGGCACCGGCACCGGCATGCTCTCGGGCATAGTCGGCGGCGGCGCGCAGATCCGCCTCGACCCCGTCCCGGGTCAACCGGCCCAGCAGTTCGAACGCATAGGCCCGATTGGCATCGCTCTCCTCGATACCGGTTGAGGTCTCGGGACCGGATCGGTGATACAGATTCGGCGCGATCGCCACATACCCCAGCGCGGCCACATCACGGACAACGGCCCGAACCTCATTCGTCAGGCCCCACAACTCCGCTCCGACGAGGACCAGCGGGTAGTCGCCCGGTCGAGCCGGGCGGGAGATATACGCCGCCATGGGCATCGCGTCGTGCTGAATGATGTCGATCTGTTCGGCCGTGATCTCGAATGCCACGACACGACTGTATCCAAAGTTCACCGCCTGGCCTCGGCGCTTCCACTGAATCGGACGCATGCCTCGCCCCTCCGATCCGCTTCGACCGCGGCGCCGACACGGTTCCAGCACCGTGGCCGACGCCGCCACAGATGGCGAGCTCTCCGGTTGCGGCGTGGTGGCTGCTGTGCTTGTAATGAGCGCGAGTACCCACTGAGACGGGTCGGATGTAGGTGGACGGTGTGGCGGTCCGCCGACTGCTAGGAGTTCACCATGACCACTGGATACGTGTGGAACACCCTCTACGGCTGGGCCGACACCGGCAGCGGAAGCCTGTTCCCCTCCGACGCTACGGTCGGCCTTCAGCCGATCGGTCATCACCTCGCGCATCCCGACACCAAACGGCGTTTCCACGAGTTGGTCTCGGTATCGGGCTTGCTCGACAAACTGCATGCGATAGCAGCGGCGCCCGCCGATGAGGCCGACATATTGCGGGTGCATACCGCGCAACATCTGGAGCGGATCAAGGCCGAGAGTCTGCTTCCGAAAGGCGGGGACGCCGGCGACGGCGTCTCGTCGTTCGGAAAAGGCGGATACGAGATCGCCGCGCTCTCGGCGGGCGGCGCGATCGCACTCGTCGAGCATGTGCTCGCGGGGACGGTCGACAACGGTTACGCACTGGTCAATCCGCCCGGGCATCACGCGACCCGCGCCACCGGCATGGGCTTCTGCATCTTCAACAACGTCTCCATCGCCGCCGCCTATGCGAAAAACGTGCTCGGCGTGGGGCGGATCGCCGTCGTCGATTGGGACGTCCACCACGGCAACGGTACTCAGGACATCTGGTACGAGGATCCGTCGGTACTGACCCTCTCGATCCATCAGCATCTGTGTTTTCCGCCGAATTCCGGCTACCGCGAAGAGCGCGGCGCGGGAGCCGGATACGGTTACGCGATCAACGTGCCGCTTCCACCCGGTAGCGGTGACGCCGCCTATCTGCACGCGATCGACCGGGTCGTCGAGCCTGCGCTACGTGCTTTCGCACCCGAGCTGATCATCGTGGCGTCCGGATTCGACGCGAGCATTCTCGATCCGCTGGCTCGGCAGATGGTCACCAGCGGCGGTTTCCGGCACCTGACCCGGCGGATGCTGGACATCGCCGCCGAAACGTGCGCGGGCCGGATCGCGTTCGTACAAGAAGGCGGCTACAGCCCGCACTACGTTCCGTTCTGCGGTCTCGCGGTGCTGCGCGAATTGCTCGGCGAAGAATTCGTGGACGACCCGTACACCCCCATCGTCACGACGCAAGGCGGCGACGTCCTGCTCGACCACGAGGCCGCCGCGATCGAAGCGGCGGCAAGTCTGGTCGCCGAGCTCTGACGCCGATCGCGGCAGCGCTCCGGAC